>NZ_MCIA01000007.1 GCF_003609635.1 Lacrimispora algidixylanolytica
AAATCGGGAGATGGATTCAAGCCATTTTTTTATTTGTATAGAATTATAATCACAACACAAAGATTAATATTTCACGCCTTTCCAGTAAAGTGGCTTATAAACATCAGCCTCCTCTGGCAATGAAACATCTTTCATGGCCCACTTATAAAACTCTTCAAAGCCGGTTCGGTCCACAATATATCCGATGTGTTCTTTTCCACCGGGAGCGGTGAGATCGATGTATTTTGCAACATAGTCATAGGTATTTAACATGATTTTAAGAATACTTTCTTCATCCGCCCATTTTATGAAGTCCTCACCCAGACGAGGATTTTTCTTACCGGTACGTCCAAGGAGCGTAAGGCGGTAAAACTTTTCCCGGCTTCTTGTCCAGGCGCGGGTAGGACAGGCAAGCACACATTCCCCACAGCCGATGCAGGACTCATGATTTCTAGCAACCTTACCATTCACGGATGTAAGAGCACCGGTTGACTTTCTCTTACATGCTTTGACACAAGCACCACAATTGACGCAACGGTCCGCATCATAATGGGGGAGTGTCATTCCCATAATTCCAAAATCGTGCATCCGCACCTTGGCACAATCATTGGGGCAGCCAGTTAAGGCAACCTTAAAGTGGAGATTGTTTGGGAAGATTGCTTTTTCGATTCTTTTGGCAAAGTTGGTTGTGTTATAGCAGGCATAAGGGCATACATTGTTGCCGATGCAAGCGGTAACATTTCTAGTGCCGGCAGCGCTATATCCCTGTCCCTTTTCCGCCTGATTGATATCCAGTTCTTCGATAATAGGCTGTAACAGGGCATTGACCTTTGGTATATCGGCAAATGGTATGCCAGGAATTTCAAAGCCCTGTCTGGAGGTGATTTGTACGGTACCGTTACCATAGGTTTCAGCGATGTTCTGAATCATAGTCAGTAATTTGGCATCTAAGTATCCCCCGGGAACCCGGATTCGGGAAGCAGAAAGCCCTCTGTGCTTGGTGATTCGGAATGCATTTTTTTTCAGTTCCTTTGTGTTAATATCCATTCGTCATTCCCCTTTCTAGTCCAAAAGTTTGCGGCCTTTGGTATATGGAAAGACAGGTCCGTCCAAACACACATAGGTATCATCAATTTTACAGTGTCCGCATTTGCCGATTCCGCAGCACATTTTCCGTTCATGAGAGATCCAGATGTTCTCTTCTTTAAGTCCAATATCCAAAAGTCCCTGAGTGGTAAAACGCATCATGGCAGGAGGTCCTACCACGATTGCAGTAGTTTCTTCCTTGTTCTTAAGCTTTAAGCCTGGAATATACTGAGTGACTAGTCCAATCTGGCAGGCAGTATCATCATCGGCACAGTCAACGGTCAGGATAACTTCCATCGCCTGTTTCCATTTGCCGAAATCCTCTAAAAAGAGAATATCCTTTGGAGTTTTAAATCCGGCAACTAGTGTCATTCCATTTGTCTCTTCGATATGGTCGGAAAAATAGTCAACTACGGCTTTGACCGGAGAAAGTCCGGTACCTCCGGCAATGACAAGCAGTTCTTTTCCCCGATAATTCTCTACGTCAAATCCATTGCCGTAAGGACCTCTTAAAAACAAGCTGTCTCCCTGATACCGTTCAAAGATTTCTCCAGTAACGGTTCCCACCCGGCGAATGGTTAAATCTACGGAATCCTCACGAATGCCGCTGACCGATATGGGGGCCTCTCCAAACTTTGGAATGGAGACCTCGAAAAACTGACCCGGTTTTACGTCTCCTTCATAGGCCATACGAAACGTATATTCAATGTCTGTATGCTTCATCACTTCTTTGATTTCAGACCGGAAGGGAAGATATTCATTATGATTCATGTTCCGTTACCTCCTTCATGCCATTCTCCAACTGATTGATGCAGTGAGAAAATGAGATGTACTCCGGGCAGACATCGTCGCAGCGGCCGCAGCCTACGCACATATGAATCCCATTGCGTTTTTTATAATCATATACTTTGTGAAGTACCTTAAAGCGCATGCGCTGACCGTTATTCTTACGGTAGCTGCCGCCTCCGGCTACATCTGTAAAGCCATCTGTCATACAAGAAGCCCATACTCGGCGTCGTTCTCCGGTCTTACCATTATCCGTATAGAACACATCCTGCATGGTAAAGCAAGTGCAGGTAGGACACACAAAATTACATCGTCCACAGCCAATACAGCGACTGTCATATTGATTCCACATGGTTGATTTCATGATGTCTAAGGAAAGAGATTTAGGAATATTTACGCGAGTCTCTGTTTCCGTTACATAAGAAGGGGTTACGTCAGCCTGCTTCGTGCAGTTGGCGGTTAGGAGCTCATCCCACTCTGGATTTTTGTTATCAATCCGAACTCCTTCCTCGGAAAGATCCATGGAAGCATGGTAGTCATCAGACCGATTGGTCTCCATATCCACGCAAAAACAGCTTTCATAGGACTCTTTGCAGCCCATAAGTATAAATTTCACCCGATCCCGAAGTCTCTTATAATAGTGATCTTCGGCACCGTTATGCAAATACATGGTATCCAGCCGTTTCACCGCATGAAGATCACAGCTTCGTAAAAAGATGATGGCCTGTTTTTCTGGCGTAGCCGGTTCCATAACGGAATCCTCTGTAAAATAAAATAAGGTTTCAGAGATGGGAAGTAAGATTTCCTTAAAAGAGAAGTCTGACTTTCTATCAAAGACAATTTCTTCTATAGAAGTGACCTCACCGTAATGAACTGAGTCTGTGTCAGAAAATGCCCCTCCGTCTGGAATCAACTTTGGTGCGTAGATAACAAAATTCTTGTTCCACTGACGAAGCACCTCATTGATTTCTTTCAGTCCTAATAGGTAACCCATGTTAGACCTCCTTCTGTTTGGATATGAGATGGTAAGGAACTGCTATGAATAAAATTCCTCCAACCATATTGCCAAGGATTGCTACCAAAATATTATAAAAATATCCAGATAAGGAAACCGCAGCGCCGCCTGGATTTAAAATTCCGACTGTCAGCAGTGTCATGTTAGCTATGCTGTGTTCATAACCACTAGTAATAAAAGCAAAGAGACACCAAAAAACCATAATCAGCTTACCGCTTTCTGATTTGCAGCGGAAGCCGCACCAGATGGCAAGACAGACTAACGTATTACAGAGAACGGCTCTAAAAAAGAGAGGCGCCAAAGGGATGGCCATTTTCGCAGCAGCGGCTTTTGCCATGAATTCCCCAACAGGACCCGTTGCAAGACCAGCTCCCCAGAAAACAAGGGCAATGACAATGGAACCAGCCCAATTTCCAATCAAGCAGATCACCCACAATTTCATTGTCTCAGACAGTGTGACAGTACCCCGAAAAAGTCCTCCCGCCATAACTAAATTATTTCCAGTAAACAGTTCCGCACCTGCCATGATAACAAGGCTGAGTGCGATACCAAAGGATATGCCCATAATAATCTTGACGTAAGGCTGATTGGAAATCATTCCTCCGGCAGTAAAAATGAGCAGTACGCCGAACCCCACATAAATACCGGCTAACATAGAAGCAATCAAATAACCAATTGGATTGCTTTTTAATAAATTCGATTTGCTTTTGGCTGCGTTTGCTAACGTTGAATATTCCTCCTGAAACATAAACTACCTCCTTTGTTTATTTTTTATCAATCTTCCTATAAGTACAGTATAATCAACAAATTAAAAAATCACCGTGATATAAATCACGGTGACTTGAAAAAAACAGATAAGGCATTTCGGTCAGGAATGACGATTCTTCCCTTTTGAACCTGTATCAAACCTTGTTCGCTTAGATGCTTTAGCTGACGAGATACGGTTTCACGTCTAGACCCCAGCATATCCGCCAGATAAGTAACACTGATTTCCATATTAATTAAGGTACCATCACCATCTGCAATGCCGTAATCCTTAGATAACCTCCACAGCTTTGCAGCAATTCGTTTTTCTCCATGTAAAGAATTGGAGGTGTTTTTAAGCTGACGATAGAGGCGGCGGTTTTTTAGAGCCAGGGAATCGAAGATAGCCTTTGTTAGAGTAAAGTCATGGCGCATCACAGATAAAAGCTCCATCTTTCCAAAACAAAGAAGAAGGGAAGGTTCAAAGGCCTCGCAGTTAATGGAGGCAGGCATATTTTGAAGAACCTCTTCATTGACGACATCTCCCTTACCAAGAAGAAATATGGTCTTTCTCTCGCCTTGGGAATTGATTTTATAAAGGGATACAAATCCGCTTATAACAATATAAAGGGTTTGGTTCATTTCCTTATCCCAAAAGAGGTGGGTCCCTTTTGGAATACGCCGAAGGCTTCCGAAGGCCTCTAGGGCGGCGGTTGACTTTTCTGAAATCGATTGAAAGATTTCAACTTGGGAACATGCTTCTTTCACATCCATGAGATTGACCCTCTCCTTTTGTATCATTATATCAGTCAGGAGCCTTAAGTCAAGACAGGGATACCGTTTTTTAAAAAGCTTCTCCCTCCGGATCTTTTTTCATCATATGAACGCCTAAAAGCAATACCAGGTAGAAGATACTCAAGATTCCAATATGTAGGGCTGTTTTAAAGAACAGGGAAAGACCAGCAAAGGGATCAAAAAGGGAGAATGCAGCATAATAGATCCCAATTGCCAGTATCATAAGAGTCGATGGTTTCACAATCATATCCCATGCGTTCCAGACAAAATCCACAATCTTTTTTAAGGTAAGAACATGCATAAGAGCCAGCATAAGTTCACTAACCAGGGTCCCCACCAGGTAAGCCACAATACCAAACTTTGGAATCCCAAAGAGTACAAAGAAAAGGCGGACCATCATGCAGGCTACATTTTGGACAAAGGTAACAGAGGTTTTTCCTAGTCCATTTAGGATGCTTCCCATGGTAGTGACCAAATAGATAAATGGACATAACCAGGCAAGGATGGTCATATAGCTTCCAGCCGTATTATCTTTAAATACGCTGACGCCTAAATCATTACCAAATAAGGTAAATATACCAATACATAAGATACCAACATACAAACAGTAACGAAGAGACATGGAAATGGCTAATCCGATCCTACGATCATTCCCTTCTGACTGAGCTTCTGCAACGGTAGGTAGTAAAAGAACAGCAAGTGAATTAAATACTGTAGAGGGGAAGAGGATAAAGGGCAGAGCCATTCCGGTCAAAACACCGTATACAGAAAGCGCCGCAGAGTCAGAAAGACCTGACATCTGAAGTCTGCTGGGAATTAAGATTGCTTCTGCACTAAAGAGGATATTTAAAATTAAACGGTTTCCCATAAGAGGAAGAGCAACCTGAATCAGCTCTGGCGCGGTATCTTGAAAGCCAGAATGAATCTGAGAGACACCCGGAGCCATCTTGGGAGGAAAGAAACGGTAAGCGGTAACCGTAAAAAGAGAAGAAGCAATCTCTCCTATTAAATGCCCTAAAACAGCAAGCTGTACGGTAATGGTAATTCCAGACCGAATCATAATATCTGCGATCAGGAAAACGGCTCCAATCCGGATGGACTGTTCTATAATCTGTGCCAAAGCCGGAACCTGTGGTTTTTGCATACCATAATAGTAACCGTTGATGCAAGCATGAACGGCGGCGCAAGGAACCGATACGGCAACAAAGATAAGAAGAGGGGCACATCGGGGTTCCATGAGAATGTTATTGGCAATAATATCTTTAAACTGTATGATTGCATATGCCAAAACCACAGAAATCCCCATTGAAATAATAAGGCCTGACCGAAAAACGGATCGTCCTTTTCTGGCATTGGCGGCGACAGACTGGGAAATGGCAGTTTGAATGGAGCCTGCGCATAAGGCAAAACAGATACCAAAGACTGGGTGAATCAGATTAAAGACTCCAAGACCCTCAGCACCAATGGTTCTGGAGAGAAAGATCCGGTAAAAAAAGCCCAGGACTCTGGTAATAAGTCCGGCGGAGGTGAGAAGAATCGTACCGGTCAGTAGTGCATATTTCGTAGGAGAGAGTTTTCGGGGGATCTTTAAGGATTCATTCATAAAATCTCCTGTAAATGAGAATTGTTATAATATATGGAAGGGATTCTTTCTTAATGACAGTTTCATATTCACATAATTATAATGAGAATCATTCCTATTGAAATTCTAGGAAATGTGTGTATAATAGAATTTGTAGATGAAGCTTTTAACTTTAGAACTACAGAAAGGCGGAATTAACAACTATGAAACAATTGATTTATCTTGACAATGCAGCTACGACAATGACACGACCAGAGGTCGTGGAAGCCATGCTGCCTTATTTTACGGAATTTTACGGCAATCCATCATCCGTATATGAGTTTTCCGGGATCTCTAAAAAGGCCATTACAGGAGCCAGAGAGACCATAGCCAATGCGCTTGGCGCAAAATCCAATGAGATTTATTTTACAGCAGGAGGTTCTGAAGCCGATAACTGGGCGCTGATAGCAACTGCAGAAGCTTATGAATCAAAGGGAAAACACATCATTACCAGCAAGATTGAACACCATGCGGTTCTTCATACCTGCGAATATTTAGAAAAACGTGGCTTTGAAGTTACCTATTTAGATGTGGATGAGAACGGTGTGATAAAACTGGAGGAGCTTAAAAAAGCCATACGTCCAGATACCATTCTTATTTCCATTATGTTTGCGAATAACGAGATTGGTACCATTGAACCAATTAAGGAAATCGGCCAGATTGCAAAAGAGCATGGAATTTTCTTCCATACGGATGCTGTCCAGGCTTTTGGTCACGTACCAATTAATGTAGATGAATATAATATCGATATGCTCAGTACCAGTGCCCACAAGGTGAATGGTCCAAAGGGCATTGGCTGTTTATATATTAGAACCGGAATCAAATCCCGTTCCTTTGTACACGGAGGCGGACAGGAACGTAAGCGCCGTGCAGGAACAGAGAATGTCCCAGGAATCGTTGGCTTTGGGAAGGCCGTTGAGCTTGCAGTTGCCGAGATGGATGAGAGAATCCAGAAGGAAACAGAGCTTAGAGAATATTTAATGAATCGTGTTATGGATGAGATTCCATATACCAGGATCAATGGACATAGAAAGAACAGACTTTCAAACAATGTAAACTTTGCATTCCAGTTTATTGAAGGAGAATCTCTTCTTATCATGCTGGATATGAAGGGCATCTGCGGTTCCAGCGGTTCCGCTTGTACTTCCGGGTCATTAGATCCATCCCATGTATTGTTAGCCATTGGGCTGCCTCATGAGATTGCTCATGGATCTCTTCGCCTTTCTCTGGATCATATCAATACCAAAGAAGAGATGGATTTCGTAGTAGATTCTACGAAAGAGATCGTAGCAAAGCTGCGCAGCATGTCACCTCTTTATGAAGATTATTTAAAACATCAGGCAAAATAAATAGATATCGGCTGACTAGTTATAATCGGGAATCATTACCTGGAAATGGAGAATATAGAATATGTATACAGATAAAGTAATGGATCATTTTGAGCATCCAAGAAATGTTGGAGAAATAGAGAATGCAAGCGGTATGGGTACCGTAGGAAATGCAAAGTGCGGAGATATCATGAGAATGTATCTGGACATCGATGAGAATCAGATCATTCAGGATGTGAAGTTTAAAACCTTTGGCTGTGGCGCGGCGGTTGCCACCAGCAGTATGGCAACTGAGCTTGTAAAAGGTAAGACAGTAAAAGAAGCCATGGAGATTACAAACCAGGCTGTATGTGAGGCACTCGACGGACTTCCTCCAGTAAAGATACACTGTTCTTTATTGGCAGAAGAAGCCATTCATGCCGCATTATGGGATTATGCAAATAAGAACGGGATCATGATTGATGGCCTTAAGAAACCAAAGTCTGATATTGGTGAAGAAGAGGTTGAGGAAGAATATTAAGATGCCGGGCTTTTGCTTACCCGGCGGAAGAGATGAAAAACACCCTTCGGGTATACCTCTATGCCCAAGAGCATGGGCGGAAAGTGGAAGCGTGAAGCTATGAGTAAAGAAAAAGTAGTAGTAGGAATGTCAGGAGGCGTGGATTCCTCAGTCGCCGCCTGGCTTTTAAAAGAACAGGGATACGACGTAATCGGAGTAACCATGCAGATATGGCAGGATGAGGATACCAGTTCCCAGGAAGAGAACGGAGGCTGTTGTGGGCTTAGTGCCGTAGACGACGCCAGACGTGTTGCCTGGGATCTTGGTATTCCTTATTATGTTATGAATTTTAAAGAAGAATTTAAATCAAATGTCATTGATTATTTTGTAGAAGAGTACCAAAAGGGAAGAACTCCTAATCCATGTATCGCCTGCAATCGGTATGTAAAGTGGGAATCTCTTTTAAAGCGGAGTCTGGATATTGGAGCGGATTACATTGCAACGGGTCATTACGCCCAGATAGACAAGCTTCCAAACGGACGTTTTGCCTTAAAGAAATCAGTGACTGCCGCAAAGGATCAAACCTATGCCCTTTATAATTTGACTCAAGAGCAGCTCTCCCGTACGTTGATGCCGGTAGGTGCTTATTCTAAAGACCAGATCAGGGAAATTGCAACCCAGATCAATCTTCGGGTAGCCCATAAGCCAGACAGCCAGGAGATCTGCTTTATTCCTGATAATGATTATGCAGGTTTCATTGAAGAAAATGTAGGTGAGAAAGCACCGGAAGGTGATTTTGTGGATTTAGACGGCAAGGTAATTGGACGTCATAAAGGCATCACCCATTATACGGTTGGACAGAGAAAAGGTCTTAACTTATCCATGGGATATCCTGTTTTTGTAGTTGAGATCCGTCCTGAATCTAACGAAGTGGTCATAGGAAAGGGAGAAGATGTTTTTTCTACGACGCTCCGTGCCGGCCATATCAACTGGATGTCAATTGACGGAATCCATGGGGAAACCAAGACGGTAACAGCTAAGATCCGTTACAGCCACAAAGGTGGCACCTGTACCATACAGGAAGTGGAAGACGGACTTATCGAGTGCCGTTTTGAAGAACCACAAAGGGCCATTACGCCGGGGCAGGCCGTGGTATTTTATGATGGAGATTATGTTGTGGGAGGAGGAACCATACTGTGAGATATATAAGAAAAGGAAAAGTCTGGTTTCTCTTGTCCATGATTCTTATTTGTGCATCCATCCTTATGGGTTGCCAGAAAAAGTATACATCCATGGAAGCTCCCACGGTGGAAGAAGCCCAGGGAGGTCTGCCTCAGGAAGAAAAAGAGTCTACTCCTGTTTCTATTAAAGATAGTTCTGGAAAAGCGGAAACAAGCTCCCTAGAGGCATCGGTCACCAAAGAGACAGCTCCCGCCTTTCAGGGCGCAGATGAGACGGTATACGTAACGGCTACTTCTGTTAATGTAAGAAAATCCCCTTCCTCTGACGGCCAGGTTCTAACAAAGCTTGATAAGGGGACATCCCTAAAGCGCACTGGTTTTAACAGTTCCTGGAGCCGGGTGGTATATGATGGCAAGATAAGTTATATCTCTTCTCAGTTTCTATCTAAGGACAAACCTGTGGTAGAGGAAACAAGCAAAGCCACATCTGTAACCTCAACAGGAGCTGGAAAGATTATAGCAATTGATGCAGGTCATCAGGCAAAGGGGAATTCAGAGAAAGAACCAGTTGCCCCAGGTTCTTCCCAGATGAAAGCAAAGGTAGCCTCTGGAGCAACCGGAGTAAAGTCGGGAATACCAGAATATAAGCTTACCCTAGCCGTATCCTTAAAACTGAAAAAAGAGCTGACAGACCGCGGTTATCAGGTCTATATGATTCGGGAAACCAATGATGTGAATATCAGCAATGCAGAGCGCGCCGAGATGGCAAACAAAAGCGGAGCCGATATTTTTATCCGGGTACATGCCAACTCCTTAAACGACAGCAGTGTCCATGGAGTTCTTAACATGTGTCAGACCTCTAAGAATCCATACAATGGAAATCTCTACGACAAGAGCCATGCTCTTTCAAAGTCAGTTGTGGATGGCATCGTGGGACAGACTGGATTTAAGAACAAAGGAATACAAGAGACCGACTCCATGAGTGGTATCAATTGGTGCAAGATTCCGGTAACCATTGTTGAAATGGGTTTTATGAGCAATCCAGAGGAAGACCAAAAGATGGCTACGGAAGAATACCGAGATAAGCTTGCCAAGGGAATTGCAGACGGAGTTGACGATTATTATTCAAAATAGATCATTGCCGCAGGATATGTTTAGCAATGGAACTTAATAAAAGAACAGTTTTTAAGAAAATACCTCAAATAAGAGGATTGTCTTAAACTCTGTTCTTCTTTGTATCCGTAGGACAGTTATATATTCGATCTGATAGGCATAAATTTTTCTAAAACCTAGCTGAAAAGCGAGGAGAGAAAAATGGCAGATTACGGACTGGCGCTGGCAGGGGGCGGTACCAGAGGGGCTGCCCATGTGGGAGTTTTAACAGCCCTGGAAGAAGAGGGACTTCTTCCAAGTCAGATCGCAGGAGCTAGTGCAGGAAGCATTGTGGCGGGGCTTTACGCATCGGGTATGGGCATCGGGGAGATGAGGGATACTGTGCGGTGGTTAGCAAAGCATGGAAAGAACCTGATTGATCCTGATGTTTTTGGAATTGCTCTGTTTCTTCCTCAAATCATCTTGGGAAAGCAGACATCACTTCGAGGACTGATTAAAGGAAATCGACTTCAAAATTTTCTCTGTGATCTTACCATGAACATGGATATACAGGGAAAATGTAAAGGGATATTAATACCGGCAGTGGATATTAACAGTGGCGATACCGTGGTATTTACCAATCTATTTCACGAACAGATACCGCTCTCCGCTCTAAGGCTGGAGCATGTAAAATGGGAGAGAAGTGGATCTCTGTGTGAGATCATGATGGCCAGTTCCTCTGTGCCCGCAATCTTTCGCCCAAGACCAATAAAAAACTTTCTTTTAGTGGATGGAGGCGTGACCAATAACCTTCCCGTAGATTTACTCATTGCAGCTGGAGTTCCCAAAGTCTTAGGGGTAGATATTGGGGAGAAGTATGAAAAGCCTCATGATGATTCCATCATTGAGATTGCTTATCATTCCTTTTCCGTTATGAGTAGAGATTTAAAAGATTGCGGAAGTGGGGGTGAGGTCATGCTCTTAAAACCTACCCTTCCTAAGGACGCGGGACTTCTTACCTTTGATTGTATGGAGGAGTGCATGGATAGCGGTTACGTTTATACAAAGCAGATGATTCCCCGCATCAGAAAAGTGCTGGAAAAGCGTTCATAGATAAACAATATAGAATATTACATTTAGGAGGAACAAATGGAGATTACATTTCGATATGCTAAAAAACAGGACCTGGCTTTGATCTTTGATTATATCAAAGGATTGGCAGAATATGAGAACTTAGAAAATGAAGTAGTGGCAACTGAGGAGATTCTGGAGGAATGGATATTCAATCAGAAAAAGGCAGAGGTGATCTTGGCGCAGGCAAATGGAGAGGAAGCTGGCTTTATCTTATTTTTCCATAACTTCTCTACCTTCCTTGGAAGAGCTGGTATTTATCTAGAAGACCTTTATGTAAAGCCAGAATTTAGAGGTTCTGGAGTGGGGAAAGCGCTTCTTAAAAAACTGGGAGCCATAACCGTGGAGCGAGGCTGTGGAAGGCTTGAATGGTCCTGTCTTGACTGGAACCAGAAAAGTATTGATTTTTACCGCTCCCTTGGTGCTGTTCCAATGGATGAGTGGACCGTTTACCGGGTGACTGGAGATACATTAAGACAATTGGCAGAATAAAAAGAGACTGTTGCAAAATAGCAATCATAAAAACACGTTTTGATTGAGCTTTTATAAGCCAATCAAAACGTGTTTTTGTATAATGTATAACTATAATGTTATGATACAGCAACCTTATTTTTTGTATTCATGAATTAATTCTTCTTTTCTGCTTCCTGCATCTTCATAGCACGAACCTTCAATGGTAGGCCAAAGAGTGTAATAAATCCCTCTGCATCGTGGTGATCGTAAAGATCTCCAGTAGTAAAGGAAGCGAGTGATTCGCTGTATAAAGAATAAGGAGAGGTAGTTCCAGCTTTGATAATATTTCCTTTATAAAGCTTAAACTTCACTTCACCAGTCACATACACCTGAGTAGAAGTTATAAATGCCTGAACGGCTTCACGAAGTGGGGTAAACCATTTTCCTTCGTAAACGATCTGAGCAAATTTATTGCCCATATCTTTTTTTACTTCCATCGTAGCACGGTCTAAAACAAGTTCTTCTATTTGCTGGTGAGCTTCCATAAGAATGGTACCGCCTGGCGTTTCATAAACACCTCTTGATTTCATTCCAACCACACGGTTTTCTACAATATCAATGATACCAATTCCATGTTTTCCGCCCAGTTCATTTAAGGTGGTTATGATATCAGAAACTTTCATCTCTTTTCCATTAACGCTGACTGGAACGCCCTTTTTAAAGGTCATGGTCACATATTCGCCTACGTCTGGTGCCTGTTCTGGGGAAACACCAAGAACTAAGAGGTGATCGTAATTTGGCTCGTTAGCAGGATCTTCTAGTTCCAGACCTTCATGGCTGATGTGCCATAAGTTGCGGTCACGGCTGTAGCTGCTGTCTGCGGAGAAAGGAAGATCAATGCCATGCTGCTTACAGTATTCGATCTCATCTTCCCTGGACTGCATGGTCCAGACATCTGTCATACGCCATGGAGCGATGATTTTTAAATCAGGAGCAAGTGCTTTAATTCCAAGCTCAAAACGAATCTGGTCATTACCTTTTCCGGTGGCTCCGTGACAGATGGCAGTAGCGCCTTCGATTCTTGCGATCTCTACCAAACGTTTGGCAATGGCAGGACGAGCCATGGAAGTACCCAGCAGGTATTTATTTTCATATACAGCATTCGCTTGTACACAAGGAATGATGTAGTTATCGCTAAAATCATCAACCAGATCTTCAATATATAATTTGGAAGCACCAGATAACTTGGCTCTCTCTTCCAGACCGTCTAATTCATTCCCCTGGCCGCAGTCGATGCAGCAGCAGATAACGTCATAATCAAAATGTTCCTTTAACCATGGGATAATTGCTGTTGTATCCAGTCCTCCGGAATAAGCTAAAATAACTTTTTCTTTCATTCTATGTTTCTCCTCTGCTTAATTGTATTTTGTCTGTTGAACTTACATAAATATACACCAAAATATTCAATAATGCAAGCATTAATATAAAATATAAAAAGAACTTGCATAATATACAATGTAGATGTATAATTATGAACTAATAAAACCTGAAGCATAAAACGTGCTTTTGTAACAAAGAATGAGAGTATTATAATAGGAACGAAAAGGAGAGATGGATATGATAAAGGCAGGTATCATCGGTTCCACCGGATATGCAGGCGGAGAACTTGCAAGACTCTTGCTACAAAGAGATGATGTAGAGATCATATGGTATGGTTCTAAAAGCTATGTGGATCAAAAATATGCATCGGTCTATCAGAACATGTACAAAATAGTGGATGACAGTTGCCTTGATGATAATATAGAAGTATTGGCAGAAAAAGCAGATGTAATCTTTACCGCTACCCCTCAAGGATATTTGGCCTCCCTTTTGAATGATACGATATTGTCAAAGACAAAGGTCATAGATTTAAGTGCTGATTACCGGATTAAAGATGTGGCTGTATATGAATCGTGGTATAAAATGGTGCATAAAACACCTCAATATATAGAAGAAGCGGTCTACGGACTTCCTGAACTCAACCGAGAGAAAATAAAGGACGCAAGGTTAATTGCGAACCCTGGATGTTATCCTACCTGTTCCATTCTAAGCATTTATCCTCTTATAAAAGAAGGGCTAGTGGATCCGTTAAGCATTATCATCGATGCGAAATCAGGGACCTCGGGTGCTGGAAGGGGTGCTAAGACAGATAACCTTTACTGTGAAGTCAATGAAAACATCAAGGCTTACGGCGTAGGTGTTCATAGACACATACCTGAGATCGAAGAACAGCTTTCCTACGGATCGAATAATCCGGTGACTATCAGCTTTACCCCTCATCTAGTTCCCATGAACCGTGGTATTTTGGTAACTGCTTATGGAACTCTTAAAAAAGAGGTTTCAAGCGAAGAGATCAAGGCCATCTATGATAAGTATTATAAAGATGAATATTTTGTCCGGGTGTTAAAAGATGATATTACCCCGCAGACGAAATGGGTGGAAGGCAGCAATTTCGTAGATGTAAACGCTATCGTGGATAAGAGAACCAATCGTGTCGTTATGATGGGAGCTATGGATAACCTGGTAAAAGGAGCGGCAGGGCAGGCGGTTCAAAATATGAATCTACTCTTTGGACTTCCAGAACAAAAAGGACTTAAGCTTGTTCCCATGTTTCCATAATAATAAGTACATTTTATAAGGAGCAAAAGATGATCATTCGAACCATGACACTTAAAGATTATGATAAGGTCTATGAGCTTTGGTCTGGGATTAAAGGATTTGCACTTCGCAGCTTAGATGATTCCAGGGAGGGCGTAGGAAAGTTTCTAAAGAGAAATCCGGAAACCAGTGTGGTTGCGGAGGAAAATGGCAGAATCATTGGTACCATACTAAGTGGTCATGACGGGAGATCAGGAAGCTTTTATCACGTTTGTGTGGCCAGTGATTACAGAGGCAAAGGCGTGGGTCATCAGATGGTATCAGAAGCCCTTTTAAGACTTAACAAAGAGCAAATCAGCAAGGTGAGCCTGATTGCCTTTTGTTCCAATGAAATAGGAAATAAGTTCTGGCAGGATTTAGGCTTTACTTTGCGAGAAGATATTAATTCCTATGACTGTGTGTTAAATGAAGGAAACAAATACAATATAAATTCATAGGAGGAGCAAGATGAAATTAAAACAAATCACGGGAGATTATACCGTATGCAGGTTGTCCGGACTTTCGGAGCTGACGAAAGAGATTCAGTCGTCTCCGTTTTGGTTCTTTGGAAAGACTGATGATGAGTTTTCCCTGGTATGCGAAACTTCTCTTGCTCCAGAAAATCCAGTGGAACGTGAAGATGGATTTAGAGCATTTCGCATGGAAGGGGTTCTGGATTTCTCGTTAATTGGTATTTTATCCAAGCTATCCACTGTATTGGCAGATCAGGGCATAGGAATCTTTGCCGTATCCACCTTTCAGACGGATTACATACTGGTGAAAAAAGAATCTTACCATAAGGCAATGAAAGCGCTACAGGAAGCAGGATATACAACTATATAGACGAGAGAGGATAATCATATGAAGGAAATCATCGGCGGAGTTACAGCGGCGCAGGGATTTAAAGCGTCTTGCACAGCAGCAGAAATTAAATATAAGGACCGAAAAGATATGGCTATGATCTACAGCGAAGTGCCATGTAAGGCAGCAGGAACCTATACGACTAATATCGTAAAAGCAGCACCAGTAAAATGGGATAAGGAAATGGTGGATCATTCCCCATTTATCCAAGCAATCGTGGTCAATGCAGGAATTGCCAATGCCTGTACCGGTCAGGAGGGCTACTCTTACTGTAAGGAGACAGCAAAGGAAGCGGCTGAGTGCCTGTCCATTCCAGAAGATTCTGTATTAGTCGCATCTACCGGAGTTATCGGCATGCAGCTTCCTATGGACCGCATACGTGCCGGAATCAAAGTCATGACACCAGATCTTTCTCCTTCGATTGAGAGTGGAACCAATGCGGCTACTGCCATTATGACCACAGATACCGTGAAAAAGGAAGTGGCAGTTCAGATCGAACTAGGTGGAAAGATCGTGACCATCGGCGGCATGTGTAAAGGCTCTGGCATGATTCACCCAGATATGTGCACCATGTTAAGCTTCATCACTACAGACGTTGCCATATCAAAGGAACTTCTTGTGGAAGCCTTAAGAGTAGACATTAAAGATACGTATAACATGATTTCCGTAGATGGAGATACCTCCACCAATGACACCGTTCTCCTCCTTTCAAACGGTCTGGCAGGAAATAAAGAGATCACGGAAAAGAACGAAGATTATGATACTTTTTTCAATGCGCTTCATTATGTCAATGAAACACTGGCAAAAAAGATGGCAGGAGACGGAGAAGGCTGTACCGCTTTGTTTGAAGTGAAAATCATAGGCGCCGAATCAAAGGAGCAGGCAGTGACCCTTTCAAAGTCAGTCATCACCTCCAGCTTGACCAAAGCAGCAATATTTGGACACGATGCAAACTGGGGCAGAATCCTTTGTGCCATGGGTTACTCCGGAGCACAGTTTGATCCAGAAAAGGTGGACCTATATTTTGAAAGTGCAGCAGGAAAACTTAAGATCATAGAAGACGGCGTAGCTCTTCCTTACAGTGAGGAAGAAGCGACTAAGATATTATCAGAACCAGAAGTGACAGCAACCGCAGACATTAAAATGGGTGAGGCAAAAGCCACAGCATGGGGCTGTGATTTAACCTTTGACTATGTAAAAATAAATGCAGATTACCGCTCATAACCGGAAATAGGGAAGGAAAACATTATGGAATTAGATCAAAGCATCATGCAAAAGGCAGAAGTACTCATAGAAGCCCTACCATATATCCAAAGATTCAACAAAAAGATTATTGTAGTAAAATACGGCGGCAGTGCCATGGTAGATGAAGAACTGAAACGACAGGTTATCCAGGACGTGGTATTATTAAGGCTGGTAGGATTTAAACCGATTATCGTCCATGGAGGAGGTAAGGAGATCAGCCGATGGGCAGAAATGGCTGGTATGGAACCACAGTTTGTGGGTGGTCTTCGTGTAACCGATGAGCCGACCATGGAAATTGCTGAAATGGTTCTTAACCGTGTAAATAAAAGTCTAGTGCAGCTTGTCAACGAGCTTGGAACCAAAGCGGTTGGAATCAGCGGTAAAGATGGCATGATGTTAAAATGCAAAAAGCGTTTCTCTAACGGTGAGGACATCGGATACGTGGGAGAGATTACGCAAGTGGATCCTCAGATCATTTATGATTTGTTGGAGAAGGACTTTCTGCCCATTATCTGTCCCATTGGTTTTGATGAGGATTTTAAGACGTATAACATCAATGCCGATGATGCAGCCTGTGCAATAGCAACTGCCGTAAAAGCGGAGAAGCTGGCTTTTTTGACGGACGTGGAGGGGGTTTACCGGGATTTTAAAGATAAAGAATCCCTGATCTCTGAAATGCACATTGAGGAAGCAGAAGAATTTGTAAGCAGTGGAACGCTTGGAGGTGGCATGCTCCCAAAGTTGCAAAACTGCATCGATGCCATGAAGGAAGGCGTATCCAGAGTACATATCATGGATGGACGTATCCCCCACTGCCTTCTTCTTGAAATATTTACCAACAAAGGAATCGGAACTGCTATCATTAGTTCAGGAGAGGAGCGTTTCTATCATGCGGAGTAAACAAGAGTATATTGATAAATCAGAAGAAAATATTTATAAGACTTATAACCGTTTTCCTGTGGTATTCCATCATGGAGAAGGGGTTTCTCTTTACGATACCGATGGTAATCAGTATCTTGATTTTGCAGCGGGAATTGCAGTTATGGGTCTTGGATACCATGACAAGGAGTTTGACGATGCCTTAAAATCCCAGGTGGATCAGTTGCTTCACACCTCAAATCTGTTTTATAACGTTCCAGTTGTAGAGGCCGGAGAACGTCTTTTAAAGGTCTCACAGATGGATAAAGTGTTTTTCACCAACAGCGGAACAGAAGCCATTGAAGGAGCCTTAAAAATCGCCAGAAGATATGCTTATAATAAGGATCACAGTCATGACCATGAGATCATAGCCATGAACCATTCCTTCCACGGAAGAAGCCTTGGCGCTCTTTCCGTAACTGGAAATGATAAATACCAGGAGCCATTTAAGCCCCTCATTCCAGGAATTAAGTTTGCAGATTTTAATGATCTGGAAAGTGTGAAAGCTCAGGTCAATGAAAAGACATGTGCCATTATCATGGAGACGGTTCAGGGAGAAGGAGGAATCTATCCCGCCACCGAAGAATTTTTAAAAGGTATAAGAGCGTTGTGTGATGAACACGATATGCTTCTTATTCTAGATGAGATTCAATGCGGAATGGGACGGACAGGAGTTATGTTTGCCTGGCAGAGATACGGGGTAAAACCGGATGTGATGACGACAGCAAAAGCCCTTGGTAACGGCGTTCCCATTGGAGCCTTTTTAGCATCAGGTAAGGCAGCTACTGCTATGGCCCCGGGTGACCACGGAACCACCTATGGCGGCAATCCTTTTGTGACGGCAGCCGCCGCAAAAGTTTTAGAACTGTTCGAGAACCGTAATATCGTAGAACACGTGAAAGAGATTGGAGAATATCTTTGGGAAAAGGTAGAAGAGCTTGCCTCCAAATATCCAGTCATTACGGAACACAGGGGAGTTGGTTTAATCCAGGGAATTGAATTTTCAATACCGGTGGCACCAATTGTGGAGAAAGCTATTTTTCAGGAAAAACTTGTTATAATCAGCGCAGGGGCCAATATTATCCGACTAGTGCCACCTCTTGTGATAGAGAAAGAGCATGTAGATGCCATGATTCTAAAACTGGAGTCAGTATTAAAAACTTGTGAGTAAGAATTCATCTTCTTTCTATCAATATATTTAAAGTTTAATAACTCTTTATCTTAATTATAATTTTTTTCTAAAAGTCTATTTATTCAAAAAAAACATATTTGGAGCAGCGAACCATGTTTCATTCTGCTATAATCAGGTTACCACGTGGGAAACCAATAACAGGAGGCAGCGGAATGAAACATGGAGAATGGGCAGTTTTATGCACCCTGTATATCAATGAGCATTTAAAAGATGATCTGTCAGTGGAAGCCTTGAGTGCATGGGCAGGATACTCTCCCTGGTATTTTTCCCGGTGTTTTAAGGAAAAGGTGGGAGTATCTCCTATGGAATATTTAAAGCAAAGGCGTCTGCTGGCAGCAGCCGGAGAGATTGCCAAAGGCTATAGGATCTTAGATGTGGCTCTTGATTACGGCTGGGAAACCCATGGTGGCTTTGCCAAAGCTTTTATCAGCCAATTCGGCTATTCTCCCGTATTGTTAAGAGCCTTTCATATCCGTGATGTCTCATTGAAAGGAGAAGCAATGGGATTATCAATCAAACAAACAGAACTTAATAAGAAACCAGAAGAGCTTTTTGCAATACTTTTAAATATATTAAAAGAGAATGGTACAGAATATGAAGCGGAAAAACTGAGAAACCTATACGCGAAAGCGTCCCAGTACCATTACAATCAAAAACGCTATTCTGGAGAAGAATATATTACCCATCCGATCAATGTCTCTATTATTTTAGCTGACATGGGAGCAGACTTTGAAACTGTTTGCGCCGGACTTATTCACGATGCAGTGGATTTGGAAGTAGGGGGAAGAATCAAAGACATCTTAGATGCCTTCCAGGAATTTAAGAAAACAGGTAAATGTACCGATGACAATGGTGCATTGGTTGCGCTGGCAGATCGCCTTCACAATATGCGGACCATAGAATTTGTAGATCCTTCTACTTGGAAGAAGAGAGCAGAAGAGACCGTTAGAATCTTTTCCCCTCTTGCAGCAAAGTACGCAGATCTCAGACTGCGAGCAGAGCTTGATGATCTTTCTTTCAAACACCTTTCAAGTTAACCTTGTGTTTTTTCAAAAAGCCTTATATAATGTTAAATAAATTTTCAGTTTGAAAGGCGGTATGAACAAATGATACAGGATTTTACGGTTTCTTCCTTCTTAGAAGAACTATCCTCGAAAAAATCGACTCCAGGAGGCGGTGGAGCGGCTGGCCTTGCTGGCGCAGTTGGAACGGCTCTTGGTGAGATGGTAGTGAACTTAACACTGGGGAAAAAGAAGTATGCTGATGTGGAAGAAGAGATGCAGTCGATTCTTATGACTCTTACCCAGATGAGAGAGGAATTTTTAAGACTTGCCGATGAAGATGCCGTTGTGTTTGCACCTCTTGCTGCCGCCTATTCACTCCCTGCTACTACGGAAGAGGATAAGAAAAAGAAAGAAGCTATCCTGGAAGACCTCCTTGTATCAGCGGCACTGGTGCCCCTTTCTGTTATGGAGCTTTGCTTAAAAACGTTAAATCTTTTAGAGGTTTTAGGTGAAAAAGGAAGCCGTCTGGCAGTCAGTGATGTGGGAGTAGGGGTTCAGATGATCCGTGCTTCCATTCTGGGAGCTAAAATGAATGTGTATATTAACACGAAAACCATGATCCAAAGAGAAAAGGCCAGAGAATTAAATGCTAGGGCTCAGTCTGTTTCAGAAGAAGCAATCCGTTTGGCAGATACTATTTATACGCAGGTAGAAGCGGCGTTAAAGACAGAATAAAGGAGGCAGAAAAAGCCGTGATAACATTAAAGGGAGCAGAAGTTTCTGCTAAAATCAAAGAACAGGTGGATGAGCTTTATAAGGGGATTACTGGAAGTAAGCCTAAGCTTGCAATCGTAAGGGTAGGAGAACGGCCTGATGATCTTTCTTATGAGCGGGGAGCATTAAAAAAAATGGAGGCATTCGGTCTTTTGGCAGAAAGCTTTTCATTCCCCTGTGATATCTCGGATGAAGACTTTAAAAGAGAATTTTCAAAGATTAATAAAAATCCAGAAATACAGGGAATTCTTTTGTTACGTCCCCTGCCAAGTCAGATCCTGGAAAAAGATATCGAGCAGATGATTGATCCCAAAAAGGATTTAGACGGAATATCCCCCTATAACATTGCCAAGATTTTTGCAGGAGAAGAATCAGGATTTGCACCTTGTACGGCTGAAGCAGTGGTTGAGGTTTTAAAAACCAATGACATTGACTTGACTGGAAAAAAGGTCATCATCGTTGGCAGAAGTATGGTGGTTGGACGCCCGCTTTCCATGTTATTGTTAAAAGAGAATGCTACGGTCACCATTTGCCACACCCGTACGGAAAATTTAAAAGATACCTGCAAAAATGGAGATATTATAATTGCAGCCGTAGGACGGGCAAAGATGCTTGACGGCTCCTACATTGGAAAGGATGCCATTGTTATTGATGTAGGAATTAACGTAGATGACAATGGTAAGCTTTGCGGAGACGTGGATTTTGATTCTCTGGAAGGAATTGCTTCTATGGCAACGCCTGTACCTGGAGGTGTAGGTGCAGTTACAACCGCTGTGCTTGCAAAACATCTTGTTATGGCGGCATTGTCACAAGCAGAACATTAAGATAGGAAAAACAGGAAAAGAGTTTGTTTTGGTTTTGTAACAGGAACCGAAACAAACTCTTTTTTTCTTGCCAACTTTTTGACATGGATTGTTTTCATCTTGACACCGTTTTGATTTTATTTTTGATAAAATTACAAATGTAAGGAAGTTAAACGCATTAGAGGAATGCTTAAGAGGAATGCTTAAGAGGAATGCTTAAGAGGAGAGGGTGAAGGACTTGTTTGGATTGATTCTTTTAATTCTAGTCATTGTTTTATCAATGCTTTGCATGATTCAGTGGTGGATGATACCCATCGTTGAAAATCGGTAGCAAATAAAGGATGCAACAGGGAGATGATAAGATGGGTATTATTTTAATTGCAGCAGGCATCATTGGGCTTGCCTTGCTGATTTATTTGTTCTACGTGTTATTTCGAGGTGATGAATTATGAAGTATATGATTATGCAGGATGTTTTTTATATCGTTGTTTTGATGGGATTATCCATTCCCCTGGGCAATTATATCTATAAGGTAATGAGTGGAGAAAAGGTGTTTTTAAGTCCTCTGCTTGTTCCGGTGGAAAAAAAGATTTATAAGCTGATGGGAACAGATGGTCAGGAGGAAATGAGTGCAAAGAAGTATGCTTATTCCGTAGTTTTATTTAGTGTTGCAGGCTTTGTTTTCCTGTTCCTTTTGCTGATGTTACAAGGTTTTTTACCATTGAATCCCCAAAAGATGAGGGGAACAAGCTGGCACTTGGCTTTTAACACAGCAGCAAGCTTTATATCCAATACAAACTGGCAGGCGTATTCAGGGGAAAGCACTTTGTCTTACCTGACCCAGTTCTTAGGTCTTACGGTTCAGAATTTTGTATCGGCTGCTACTGGGATCGCGGTCCTTTTTGCACTGATCAGAGGTTTTACTGCAAAACAGAAAACTACGCTGGGAAACTTTTGGGCGGATTTAACTAGAATTGTAATCTATGTTCTGATCCCTCTTTCTATGGTAGTAGTCTTGCTTTTAGTTTCTCAGGGAGTTGTTCAGACTTTCAGCCAATATAAAGAGATTGCCTCTTTTGGAAGCGGGGAGGCCCAGGTAATACCTTTAGGTCCGGCAGCCAGTCAGATAGCAATTAAGCAGCTTGGAACAAACGGAGGCGGTTTCTTTGGTATGAATTCAGCATTTCCCCTGGAAAATCCTACGATTTTGTCGAACTTCATTCAGGTCTTATCCATCCTCCTGATTCCAGCGTCTCTTTGTGTAAGCTTTGGGAAGGCAGTAAAGGATGGAAAGCAGGGACGTACCGTTTATGCTGCCATGTTGATTTTCTTTGCAGCCGCTTTGATTGCTGCAACCGCAAGCGAACAGTTGACTGGCCCTATGTTAAATGGGGCAATTTCTTCTGGCAGTATGGAAGGGAAAGAAGTGATTCACGGCGTGGGAGGATCTACGCTATGGGCTGTAGCAACTACGGCTGCATCAAATGGTTCTGTAAATGCAATGCATGACAGCCTTACTCCCATGGCAGGACTGGTGACCATGTTTCTCATGCAGCTTGGAGAGATTGTATTTGGAGGTGTGGGAAGCGGTTTGTATGGAATGTTGGCCTTCGTGCTCCTGACGGTCTTTATAGCAGGGCTGATGGTGGGTCGAACTCCAGAGTATTTAGGAAAGAAGGTGGAGCCATTTGATATGAAGATGGTGTGCTTACTCGTTCTGACTCCTCCGCTTTTAACCTTGCTTGGAACAGCCGTAGCTGTCAGTATGCCTTTTGCAGCTTCCTGGCTGACAAATTCAGGCGCTCATGGATTTTCAGAAATCCTCTATGCCTTTTCTTCCATGGCAAATAACAACGGAAGCGCATTTGCCGGATTTAACGCAAATACGGTATTTACCAATGTGACAGGCGGGATCATCATGCTTTTGGTCCGCTTTATCCCCATAGGGGCAGCCATATTCCTTGCGGGAAATATGGCCAAAAAGAAGACCATTGCCGTCAGTGAAGGAACCTTGTCCACAAGCAATCCAACCTTTATCGGGCTTTTAATCGGAGTGATTCTGATTGTAGGTGCGCTCAGCTTTTTACCTGCTCTGGCGCTTGGTCCCATTGCTGATTTCGTTACTTCAAGATAACAGAAGGTGATAAAATGGAAAAAAAACGTATCAATAAAAGTGTTTTTGCAGATGCGGTGAAGCAGTCCTTTATAAAACTGTCTCCCCGTATACAAGTAAAAAATCCAGTGATGCTTGTGGTTTACTTAGGCGCAATACTGACCACGGCATTCTATGTACTCTCATTTTTAGGAATCAAAGACGAAAGGGCTGGCTATACTCTTGCCATCGCATTAATCCTTTGGTTTACCGTATTGTTTGCCAACTTTGCTGAATCCATTGCAGAGGGACGGGGGCGGGCTCAGGCAGCCAGTCTGCGCAGTGCAAGAAAAGATGTAAAGGCCAAAAAGTTGAAAACGGTCTCCAATATGATGGATTATACTGAGGTCCTTTCAAGTTCCCTGAAAAAAGGCGATATCGTATACGTCAAAGTCAATGAGCAGGTTCCCATGGATGGAGAAGTCATAGAAGGGGCAGCGTCCGTTGATGAAAGTGCCATCACCGGGGAATCGGCTCCCGTGATCCGTGAATCCGGTGGAGACAGGAGCGCAGTTACCGGGGGAACGACCCTAGTGTCTGATTGGCTGGTTATTAAGGTTACGGCAGAAGCTGGTGAAAGCTTTCTAGATAAGATGATCTCTATGGTGGAAGGAGCATCTAGAAAGAAAACGCCAAATGAAATTGCATTACAGATTCTTTTGATTACCCTAACCATTATCTTTCTTGTAGTAACGGCCTCTTTATTGCCCTTTACTGATTTTGCAAGCAAGCAGGCTGGTTCTGGTGCGGCTATTTCCCTAACCAATGTGATCGCCCTGCTCGTCTGCCTTGCCCCTACCACAATTGGAGCTCTTCTTTCTTCTATTGGAATCGCTGGAATGAGCCGTTTAAATCAGGCCAATGTTCTGGCTATGAGCGGCCGTGCCATTGAAGCCGCTGGAGACGTGGATGTATTATTGCTGGATAAAACAGGAACCATTACATTAGGTAACCGCCAGGCCAGTGAGTTTTTGCCGGTTTCCGGAGTAACAGAACAAGAACTTGCCGATGCGGCCCAGCTTTCCTCTCTTGCAGATGAAACTGCAGAAGGGAGGAGTATCGTGGTGCTTGCAAAAGAGCGATTTGGCTTGCGGGGAAGAGAGCTTTCAAAGCTTGATGCAGTTTTCGTGGAATTCACAGCAAAAACAAGAATGAGCGGAATTGACTTTCAGGGAAATGAAATCCGCAAAGGAGCTGCAGATACCGTAAAAGAGTATGCTTTAAAAAAGGGTGGCAAGTACCCAAAAGAATGTGACGAGATCGTAAAGCGGGTTGCCCAATCTGGTGGAACGCCTCTAGTTGTGGTAAAAAACAGCCAGGTGCTTGGCGTAATCCACCTAAAGGATATTGTGAAAAATGGGGTAAAGGAACGTTTTGAAGATCTGAGAAAAATGGGAATTAAAACCATTATGATTACAGGCGATAATCCAATGACTGCAGCGGCTATTGCTGCAGAGGCAGGAGTGGATGATTTTCTGGCAGAGGCGACACCAGAAGCAAAGCTGGCCCTCATTAGGGAGTATCAGGCCAAGGGACATTTAGTAGCTATGACAGGAGATGGAACAAACGATGCTCCTGCACTGGCCCAAGCGGATGTTGCTGTTGCCATGAATACAGGGACTCAAGCTGCAAAAGAAGCTGGTAATATGGTTGATTTAGACTCTAGCCCAACAAAGCTTATCGACATTGTGCGGATTGGAAAACAGTTGTTAATGACCAGAGGCTCCTTGACCACATTTAGCGTAGCAAACGACGTTGCAAAATATTTTGCCATTATTCCGGTGCTGTTTTTTGGCATCTATCCACAGCTTTCAACCCTTAATTTTATGAGACTGACCAGTGCGTCAAGTGCCATGCTCTCTGCAATCATTTATAATGCAGTCATCATAATTGCATTGATTCCACTTGCATTAAAAGGAGTAAAATACCGTGAACTGCCTGCTGGCAAGCTACTAAAAAGAAATCTGCTGGTCTATGGGCTTGGCGGAATAACCGCCCCTTTCCTGGCAATTAAGCTGATAGATATGCTTCTGACTGCCAGTGGTCTGGTATAAGGAGAGTGAAACGATGAAACGATTGAAAGAATTAAAACCCGCACTTGTATGTTTTGGCATTATGACAATATTGTGTGGCATGCTTTATACTGCTGTCATTACAGGAATATCCCAGATCTTGTTTCCAGTTCAGGCCAATGGCAGCATCATAACCATTCTTCAAAAGGATGGAACGGAAAAGGAATATGGTTCTAAGCTGATTTCCCAAGACTTTAAAGAACCGGAATATTTAATAGGAAGGCCGGCTGGAGTCACAAATCTCTCTCCTGTCAGCAAGGAAGAAAAAAAGCTGGTTCAGGAACGGATTGATTGGTGGCATTCCTTTGATCCCGGCAATCCCTCAGATATTCCTATGGATCTAGTCACTGCCTCAGGAAGCGGTGTGGATCCTCACATCACGCCACAGGCAGCCGAATATCAGGTAAATCGGATTGCAAAGGCCAGGGGAATGACAGAGGATGAGGTGCGAAATATTATAAAGGATTATACAAGTGGTCGGTTTCTAGGGTTCATCGGAGAACCTGCCGTCAATGTATTAAAGGTGAATTTAGCTCTGGATGGATTGCTATAATTTAAAAAAGTGGTATGATTCTTGAATAAAGGTGGTGAAGCAGGAATGGATAAGAATGATCAGAGGCCAGATCCGGATGAAATTTTAGAGAATATTCAGTCCCAGATGACGAAGCCAGCAGGGAAGCTTAAAATATTTTTTGGGTATGCCGCTGGCGTTGGAAAAACGTATGCCATGCTTGACGATGCCCAGGATCGTTTCCGAAGCGGAATGGATGTTTTAGTTGGTTATATTGAACCACATACCCGCCCTGAGACCATGGGAAAGCTTCAGGGCCTCCCGCTGTTATTGCCAAAAACTGTGTCATACCGAAATATAGAATTAAAGGAATTTGATTTAGATGAAGCACTGAGGCGAAAGCCTGAACTGATCTTGGTTGATGAACTGGCGCACACCAACGGAGAAAGCGGGAGAAATAAAAAAAGGTATCAGGATATTGAAGAGCTGCTGGCAGCAGGAATTGATGTTTATACCACTGTGAATGTCCAGCACATGGAAAGTCTTAATGACGTAATAGAGAACATTACAAATATCAGGGTTCAGGAAACCGTCCCAGATCATATTTTTGACCGTGCAGAGGAAATAAAACTGGTAGATATTGAACCGGAGGAGCTTTTGCGCCGACTTGAAGGTGGAAAGATTTACCGGCCTGAGCGGGCCAAAACGGCGACTCAGAACTTCTTTACCCGGGAAAACTTAAGGCTTCTGCGGGAAATTGCCCTTAGATGCACGGCTGATAAGATCAGCCTGGATAACCAAAGCCAGAGAAGTTTATCCAATAAGATGGCAAATACAAAAATGCTTGTCTGTATCGGTCCTTCTCCCTCCTCTGCCAAATGTATCCGGTGGACGGCCCGGGCGGCGGATGCCTTTCACGCAAGTTTCACAGCTCTTTATGTGGAAGATGCAAGAGGGGAAAGGCTAACAAAGGAGCAGCAAAAGACAATTCAGGAAAACGTTGAGCTGGCAGAAACACTTGGGGCTGAAATTGTAAACCTGACTGGGCACGACCTTGCTGTTGTCATATCAGAATATGCGAAGCTTTCTGGCATTACTAATATCGTGGTGGGCAAAAGCAGGAATAAAAAGACACTGAAAAGTCTGTTTGAGACAGATCTTGAAGACAAACTGATCTCACTTTTGCCGACCATTGAAGTTCATATCATCCCAGGGAACCCAGGAAAACGTAAATATAAAAAGCCAAGAAAAAATTTGAATCGTGAATCCCTTCATTTATCCTGGGGGGATTCCATTAAGACGCTTTCTATTTTAGTGCTAGCCACCCTGCTGTCCTATGGATTTCATCGTCTTAATATTTTGAACCAGAATATTATTATGGTTTATATTTTTTCCGTACTTCTGATTTCAAGGGTCACGGAAGGGTATGTGTATGGTATTGTTTCATCTGTCATCAGCGTCTTAACCTTTAATTTCTTTTTTACCGAGCCTTATTTTACCTTAGCTGCCATTCAATCCGGCTACCCACTTACATTTCTCATTATGCTTTTGGTGGCCTTTATCACAAGTACCATGACTGTAAGGATTAAGTCGGAAGCGAAGTTGGCTGTAAAGCGGGAGCACCGCACAGAGGTGCTTTATGAGATTAATAAAGGATTTTTGGCTACAAGGGGTCTTGAAAAAATAGTTGCCCTTACCAATGACTATATCATCAGGTTGTTTGACTGCTCTATTGTTTTTTTTACGATCGATCCTGAGCATGGAGAAGATGGATACGTAATGCAGGCTCCAGATGATTTTGACGCTTCCATTTTAAATTCACCAGATGAAAAGGCAGTGGCACATTGGGTATTCTTGAATCAAAAACGTGCAGGAGCAGGAACAGATACCTTAATGGGAGCTGCTGCTTTCTACATGCCAGTTATCTCACAGGGAAAGGTTCTTGCTGTATGGGGGATATCCAGTCTAAAAGGGAAGTTAGATCACGATACCCGCCTGTTTTTGCGCATGATAGCATCACAGGCTGCCATGGCCCTGGAGAGACAGAAGCTTTCCGATGAGCAGAACAAAATCATGTTGGATTCAGAAAAGGAAAGAATGCGAAGTACTCTTTTGCGGGCCATTTCCCACGATCTTCGTACCCCGCTTGCCGGTATTTTGGGCTCCAGTTCCGCTATCTTAGAAAACAAACACCCACTTGACGAAGCCACAAGAAACAGTCTCATTGCCAACATACAAGAGGAATCCCAGTGGCTAATCCGCATGGTGGAAAACTTACTTTCAGTTACAAGAATTAATGAGAATGCATCAAATCTGGTAACTAATCCAGAAGCAGCAGAGGAAGTGGTAGGAGAAGCGGTAAGCAGAATAAAGCATAGATTCCCTCATCGGGAAATCAAGGTAATCGTCCCAGAAGAATATTTAGAGGTTCCCATGGACGGTACGCTGATCGTACAGGTTTTAATCAATCTTTTAGAAAATGGAATCAAATATTCTCCTGATGACACCCCTGTGGAACTTCATCTAAAGAAAAATGGAGAACGAGCTGAATTTTTTGTGATGGATCAGGGAAACGGGATTTCAAATGAGGAGTTTCCTTATTTATTTTCAGGCAATAAACCAAGTGGGACCAAGAGTTCTGATTCTGCAAGAGGTCTTGGAATTGGCCTTTCCATCTGTAAAACAATTGTAAATGCCCATGGAGGAGAGTTAACTGCCAAAAACAGAGACGACAAAGGAGCGGTATTTCGTCTCACTCTGCCATTGAAAGGAAGTGAATGAAAATGGATATCAAACCAACGGTTTTAATCATAGAGGATGAAGAGGCAATCAGCAACTTCATTTCGGCTGTATTAACTTCGAATAATTACCAGGTTATAAAAGCCAAAACAGGTAAAGAAGGCCTGTCCCTGTTTACCTCCCATATTCCTGATATCATTCTTTTGGATCTTGGTCTTCCGGATATGGACGGAGTAGAAATACTAAAAAATATTAGAAGCTGGTCTAAGATTCCAATTATTGTTGTGTCAGCCAGAGGTCATGAGCGGGAGAAGGTAGCTGCTCTTGATCTAGGAGCAGATGATTATATTGTTAAGCCCTTTGGCACACCGGAACTTCTTGCCCGGATACGAACCGCCATGCGCCACAGCTTGGAGGCAGCTAGTTTAAGAGGCAAGGAAGTAGATCAATTTACAGTGGGAAATCTTGAAATCAATTATAGTAAGCGTCTCGTCTTTCGGGAAGGAGAGCCCATTCATCTCACTCCCATTGAATATAAGATACTGGTACTGCTCTCCAGGAATGCAGGTAAAGTATTAACTCATGATTTTATCATTCGTGAGATTTGGGGGATCTATACGGATGAAAGCCATACCTTGCGTGTAAACATGGCAAACATTCGAAGGAAAATAGAAGCCAATCCCGGAAATCCTCAATATATATTAACTGAGATGGGGGTTGGATACCGAATGGTAGAGGAACTTGGAGAATAACATAAGGGCGTATTGCAACCTGACGATAAAACGTTAGACTTGCAATACGCCCTTATTGTTAGATGAAGGGAACCTATCTTTTGGCCTTTACCAGGTACTGGTATGCAAGGAATGCATCTGTCTGGCTGGTGCTCAAAGCACATAGCTTATTAATTAAGTGCATCTGATCATCACTGACCCATACTCTGGTATTGCCCACATCAAGAATCTCATACCCTGCACGTGCGAACATCTTAATAATTTCCCCTTTTGTAAAGAAGCGTAGATGAGTCCGGTCTAAAATTCCGCTGTCTTGATAGGTAAAAGCTCCGTTTAACAAATCACCAATTACGGAAATGTGCATGATGTTTGGAATGCTTGCAAGAATCATACCACCTGGTTTTAAATAGCGTTTCATATTGACCAGAACAGCTTCCGGTTGATTTAAATGCTCCAGCACATCTCCAAAAATAATATAATCAAAATATTCCTTGGGGTAGTCTAAATCCTGCTCCACATTCCCCTGTGTCACCGGAAATAGCTTAGAGGCAATTCCCCATGAGCCTGGGTCCAGTTCAATGCCGTGAGGCTCTGATGCCGGAAACTTATTTTTTATAGACAAAAGAGAAGCTCCGCAGGCGCAGCCCACATCTAAAACCTTTAAGGGAGTGTCTGTAGGATCGGTGATGAGAGCAAGAATTTCGGGGCGGCTAAACATGGAGTAATTCAGGCGAACATCCCATTTAATATGAAAGTAGTTGTAGTCCAAAAGTCTGGCTGGATTATTCTGAGGTTGAACCAAAGTATAGACATAGCCGTGGTGACATACAAACGTCAGCTTCTTGATAGAAATAAGCTGAAAACTGAGATCTTTTTCTGCCACCTCCAGAGTCAGAAAGGAAGGGTCAAAGCCATTGATCTCATCCCAGCAGGTTCGTTTGACCAGAACGCTTCCACAAGAGGGTACAAGCAATGGATCCATGTGTTCATCCCCTGGCAGATTATGTTCGATGGCATATCCGTCAGCTCTTTTGATTGGAGTCTCAAACTCCGTAAGATCATAGGCAGGTCCGTTGGTAACGGCATTAACCGCACCAATCTCGTCATCTCTATAAAGTGAAATACGAAGATGATACAAGGCATGGTTTAATAAGGCGGAACCTTTATCCAATAAGAGGAGATCATCTCCATCCCCTGTTAAGCTTACTGCCTTTTCATAGGCCTTTTGGGAAGTGAGTCCTTTTACGGATAATAAGGTGATGTCTTTTACTTCTTTTAGCCAGTCGGTGACTTCTTTTGATTCTTCCCAGTCAAGAAGGACAATTACATTGGAGTCCTCTTTTAAAGCAAGGGTAGCAGATAATATCGCTTTCATCTGTGCCAGCATGGGAACGGCTGGGATGAGAATGGATACCTGAGGCGCATATTCCGGTGTCTCTTTCTTTATACGATCAATTTCCTTTGATACATGAATGACATCTTCCTTCTCATTTCCAAGGTACAAGCTGTGGATATAGCTTAAATACGCCCGCCTTACATTCCCTTGATCTTTGTAATAGTCTCCTAATTTATAATAAACCTTATAATCACGGCTGTCTTTGGCTGCTTCTTCTTGAAGTGCTTTCAAGTTTTTTAAAGATTCCACCTGGTTATTCATAAAATCTCCTTTTTTGCTTTTTATTTCATTATATTCCAGAGGTACTTGCTGATGTGATACAGACATGCTTCTTATAAATATAGTTGACTTATCAACCATATTGGATTATAATATCCAGCGTATGATTTCCAGGATACTTAGGGTGTGTCTGAAAACTCATTGCACCAATCTGCACGTCCCACTTCGCAGCATATTTGCTCCAAATTCAGTTGGCGTAGCCTACTACGCCGCCTTCATCTGGACCAAATCTTCCACAAAGTGTAACGCACATCTTGAAACAAGCAGTTTTCAGACACGCCCTTGATGGAAGAGGAGAGATGATGAAAGAAGAATACCGGAAGCTAAGTAAGTACACTGGAGGCATTTATCGCTGCACTCAGGCGTATATGAGTGATATATTAAAGCCATATGGACTTAGTAGCGCTAGCTGTCCCTATTTACTGGCTTTGTATCATGAAGATGGGGTCAATCAAAATCAACTGAGCAAAGAGTTAAGCGTGGATAAAGCCATGTCGGCCAGAGAATTGAAAAAGCTGATGGATCAGGGTTATGTAAAGAAAGAGGTAGACAAAAAAGACATAAGAGCCTATAAGCTTTATCTGACTGAAGAGGGAAAATCTTTGGTTCCGGACATTCGAAAGGAAATGATTAACTGGAATCGAACCATTACCCGGGGCCTTGATGAGGAAGAAAAAGATGAGCTTATGAGAATGTTAGATGTAGTTTTAATAAAAGCAAAGCAAATTCGCAATCTCAAAAAAGACGAGGAATAAAAGAGGCAGAAAGAAGAGAGAATTTATTATATGAATCTAGAAATGGAGAAATTAATGGAACAAACAAATGAAAAAGTATACAAAAATCGTATGCTTATTTTAATTAATGTGGTGTTGCTCACCCTTATGGCGACCCTAGACAGCAGCATCGTAAACGTGGCTCTTCCCCAGATGTCGGAGCTATTACATGTCAGCTCCGAGGCAATCGCTTGGGTAGTAACTATTTATCTTTTAGTGGTGGTTGGAACCATTTTGATCTTTGGCCGTTTGGGCGATATATTTGGAAAGACACGAATATTCCTATACGGAGTTTTAGTTTTTACTGCCGGATCATTGCTTTGCGGCATATCCCACAGCTTTTTACAGCTTATTATTTCTAGGGGAATTCAGGCTCTTGGAGCAGCGGCAGCTATGGGTACCAATCAAGGAATCATCACCCAGGTCTTTCCAGCAAATGAGAGAGGAAAAGCCCTTGGAATTTCCGGTACGGCGGTAGCGCTTGGGTCCATGGCAGGTCCACCCCTGGGCGGTTTTATTATACATTCCTTTGCCTGGGAATATATATTTTTAATTAACGTACCAATTGGAATTTTGGTTTATTTCTTAGGAATGAGGATTCTTCCCAGGTCTAAAAAGGCAACCCAACAGCCATTTGATAAAAAAGGAAGTGTTTTATTTCTGTTTTCCGTAGTCTCTTTGTTTTTGTCACTAACGTTTGGAAAGAACTACGGATATACAAACCCTCTGATTGTAGGAGGATTCCTTTTCTTTTTAATTTCCTTCCTTTTGTTTCTTTATCTGGAGAGCCGGACAGAAGTGCCCCTTTTGCCTCTTAGTCTGTTTCGCAACAGCCTGTTTTCCATCAGTATTTTATGTGCCTTTTTATCCTTTGTGGCGCTAAGCAGCTCTTCCATCATCCTGCCCTTTTACCTTCAAGATACCCTTAAGTATTCTCCGGCATTTACAGGAATCATACTAATGGTATCCCCGGTAATTCTAGCAGTGGTAGCCCCAATCAGCGGGTATTTATCCGATAAGATAGGTTCGGAGATTCTTACCTTTGCAGGACTATGCTTGTCAGGAGTGGGACTTTGTCTGATGGCCACCTTAACAGAAACCTCAGAAATTAAGGTTTTGGTGATTTATCTGGCAATCATGTCAGTGGGAAACGGATTATTTCAGTCTCCTAATAACTCCATTACCATGTCTACGGCTCCGAAAAATATGCTGGGAATCTGCGGTAGTGTCAATGCGTTGATTCGGAATCTGGGTATCATTAGCGGAGTGTCCTTTGCTGTTATTATTCTCTATAGCCAGATGAGTCAAAAGGTCGGCTATAATGTATCCGATTATATCAGGGGACGTGACGATGTATTTATCTATGGAATGAGAACCGTCTATCTCATTGCCGCAGCCGTTTGTGGAGTTGGTGCTTTCTTAACCGCAGTTAGACTGTATGGTCAAAAGCGAAAGAAACAGTCCCATATTACTGTAGAAACGAATTAAAACAACAAAAAAGTATCTTGAATGGCTCGTAAATCAGCCTTCAAGATACTTTTTTGTTGTTACACTTATTCGCTCACTGCCTGCCGCTTCACTTGCGTGATTGCTTTGAGTACAGGTGGCATATAAAGAACAATTATGGTGACAATTAACTCTGGAAGAATATAAGTAGCATTGTATACCAGAATATAGATCATGGAGTTGGTTCCTTCCGGAGCATAAGAAGCAAAAAATATGTAACCGGAAATCACATGAAAGAGATAGCGGCCGATTACGCCAGTGATATATCCGGCTATCAGTCCATGTTTTTTATTGCGGAACAGACCGGAAAGTCCAAGTGCTCCAAAAGCCAGGGGATAATCAAGAAGAACCTGTATTGGGGCAAAAATATATGGATTCATAATAAACTGTAGGATTCCGTATGCCACACCAGTCATAATTCCTGTTCTTACCCCGAATACATAGCCAATAAGGCAGATGAACAACATGGAGAAAAGGGTGATGGAGCCTCCAAACGGAAGTGATGCGAACTTGATTAAGGAAGTTACCAGGGAAAGAGCCATGGCACCTGCACAGTATACTAAGCGCTGTGTTCTAATATGAGGCGTTGTTTGATTGGGTTTTGAAAAAAATTGAAATCCCAAAAAGACAACTGCTAAAAGTAAGATAACAGCAATGTATCCGGCTGTCGTTAACATGTATTCCGCTTTGTCAGCGGAGTAATTTAGAAAAAAAGACATAAAAATACCTCCTTTTTATACGCAGGAGGGGACTACTGATGCTTCCTTACGCCGGTATTAGCCGGTTCAAGTAGTGAGGGTTAGGTAATTACCATTCTCAGCCTGTGGCTCCCCTAGCGCGTGAACATTTATTAGTTTAAGCTGAGTATAACTCAATTGGAAAGGCTTGTCAAGTTGTGTCAAATGATAATATTTGTATAAAAAAACAAATAAGGCACAACCTAGGATATAACAGAAAAAGAAAACAGGATCAATGGAGGTTATTTATGACAGGCTTTGTAATCGCTCTTATATCGGGAGCACTTATGAGCATCCAGGGAGTTTTAAATACAGGTGTGACCAAACAATCCAGTATGTGGGTGGCGACTGGCTGGGTGCAGCTCACTGCATTTTTAACTTGTATGATTTTATGGTATTTTTCAGGCCGGGAAAATATTACGGACCTTCTTAATGTACACCCAAAATACATGCTCATTGGAGGTGTAATTGGAGCATTCATCACCTATACGGTAGTAAAAAGCATGAGTAGTTTAGGACCTGCAAAGGCAGCACTTGTCATTGTGGTTTCCCAGATCATAGTGGCATACGGGGTGGAGCTTTTTGGCCTGTTTGGTGTAGAAAAAATAGGATTTGAGTGGAAAAAGCTAATTGGTGCTGTAGTTGCAATCATTGGCATCATGATATTTAACTAATTTGGAAATAGTGCTTGTATTTACGTATCTCTTTCGGTAGAATAATAACATAGGCTGAAGATGGTATCCTTTTTATCCAATATTTGTAACAGGAGGGATATCATGAAATTCCAAAAAGCGAAGATTGCATTCATCGTTTTATGTATTTTGATCTCAGGCATATGCTACAGCGTAAGCAGATTTTACGTCAACCGGACCGGTGAAACCAATATTTCTCAGTCATCAAAAGAGATGGAAGCAATGGCAAGCACTGTTTCCCCCTTAGAGAGCCAAAAGGAAGAATCTCCGGGCAGCAGTTCCTTGGATACACAAGAAGAGAAGAGTCTGCCCTGCTATGTACATATTTGCGGAGAAGTGGTTTTTCCTGGCGTGTACCAGCTTTCCAAAGAAAGCAGGGTATTTGAAGCGGTGGAAAAGGCCGGAGGTTTCACGCAGCAGGCATCACCAGAATATTTAAATATGGCACAACAGATCGAAGACGGCATGAAAATCGTGGTTTTAAGCAGGGACGAAGCAAAAACAGCAGAAGACCAAGCTTTGAAAGAAACCGGGCAGAAAGGATCTAAAATAAATCTAAATACTGCCCCAAAGGAAGAACTGATGACTCTTAGAGGAATCGGAGAGGCCAGAGCCGAAGACATCATAAAGTACCGGGATAGTCACGGTGCATTTAAGAAGATTGACGATATTATGAATGTATCCGGGATCAAGGATGCGGCATTCCAAAAGATAAAAGACGACATAACGATTTAAGATAGAAGACAGAGGTGTGAGATGGCAAGTGTTTTAGTAGTGGATGATGAAAAATTAATTGTGAAAGGCATGAGATTTAGCTTGGAACAAGATGGTATGGAAGTGGATTGCGCTTATGACGGGGAGGAAGCCATAAATCTGGCAAAGCAAAAAGAATACGATATGGTTTTACTAGACGTCATGCTTCCAAAGTTTGATGGTTATGAGGTTTGCCAAGCCATTCGGGAATTTTCTGAGATGCCGATTATTATGCTGACAGCAAAGGGCAATGATATGGATAAGATCCTTGGACTGGAATACGGAGCCGATGATTATATCACAAAACCCTTTAACATTCTGGAAGTAAAGGCTAGAATTAAGGCGATCATGCGTCGTAATGCCAAGAAAGGTAAGCGGGACCGCCAAGATGAAGGGCGCCTTGTTACCGCAGGAGATTTAAAGCTTGATCGGGACAGCAGGCGGGTCTTTATCGGTGAGAAAGAGATTAATCTGACTGCCAAGGAATTTGATCTTTTAGAGCTTCTTACCTGCAATCCTTCCAAGGTTTACAGTAGAGAACAGCTTCTTACGTTTGTTTGGGGGAATAAGGCAATGGACACAGGAGATGTCCGCACCGTGGATGTTCACGTGCGCCGTTTGAGAGAGAAGATAGAGCCTAGCCCAAGCGATCCAAAGTATGTGCATACAAAGTGGGGCGTCGGTTATTATTTCCGCGTCTAGGAAAGAATAATAAGACGGATTTCCTGCCGCATGCCGGGGAATCCGTCTTTTTCAAACGAATTAATAAGAAATGTCACCTATTATATACCGTCCAAATGGTAAGAGAAGAGAGGCACAAACTGGATGAAGCGAAGTCCCCAGGGAGAGCGATGGAGAAAACTTGATAATACAGCAAAGATATTCCCAGTTATAGCAAGCAAGAGCTTAAGCAGCGTGTTCCGCATTTCCGCAACCCTAAAGGAAGAGATCGATCCAGGAACTCTTCAGACAGCCTTAGAAGAGATTTTGCCTCAGTTTGAGGGATTCTCCGTAAGGCTTGGCAGAGGATTTTTCTGGTATTATTTTGAGCACAATAAGCGGATGCCTGTGATTGAACGAGAGACCACCTATCCCTGTAAATACATTGATCCCAGAAGCAGCCACCAGTTTTTGTTCCGGGTCAGTTATTTTGACAGAAGAATTAATTTAGAGGTATTTCATGCTGTGACAGACGGACTTGGAGCCGTTAACTTTTTAAAGGCCCTGGTTTACCGCTATCTGGATTTAAAGAAGGGGTGGAAATCAGTGCATACATTCGACCAGAAGATATCGTCTGATATCTCCATGAATGTAGAAGACAGCTATATCAGGAACTATAAAAAGACGGAAAAACGCAAATATAGCTCAAAAAAGGCGTTTCATCTATCCGGAGATAGCCTGCCTCTAGATGAAGAAAACATTCTTCATGGCTACATGGGCTTAAAGGAATTAAAAGAAGCAGGCAAACGTTATAACGCCAGCGTGACCAGGTTTTTAACTGCCGCTTTAATCTGGTCCATCTATACGGAACATCTTGAGAGAAAGGCTTGTGAAGCACCCATTGGAATCAGCATTCCAATCAACCTTCGTACTTTCTTTGGCTCCAAGACCATGGCTAACTTTTTTGCAGTCACCCTGATTGAATATCTCTCCGATGGAAAAGAGCATACCTTTTCGGAGATATTAAAGATAGTCAGTTCCCAGATGGATTTAAACATTACAAAGGAGAAGATGGAGGAAGTAATCTCCTATAATGTTTCCAATGAGAAAAAGTGGTATCTGCGCATTGTGCCTCTCTTTGTGAAGTGGTGCGCCATTAATTTCGTGTTTCGAAAGAATGATAGAGCATATACCATGACACTTTCTAATATTGGTTCTATCGATGTGTTAGAGGAATATAAGGAAGATGTGGAACGGTTCCATATGCTAATTGGAGTCTCTAAAAGGCAGCCGGTAAAATGTGCAGTTTGCTCCTATGACAATGAATTGGTGATCACCTTTTCTACCGTGTTTCAGGATACAAGACTCCAGGATCATTTTTTTGCTTTCTTAGAATCAGAAGGAGTACCAGTAGAAGCAGAAAGCAATGGGGTTCCCGGAACCCGTGACAATAAAGGAATGTATCCTCAGATCCGTTACGATAAAGAGAAAATGAAAAAGCTGGCCAATGTGTTTTATGGGCTGATGGTAATTATGGCTTTTGTTCTGGGAATTATAAATTATGCCACATATTCCGGCTCCACTTGGTCTGTCATAGCCATTGGATTAATGGCTTATGCTGTGATTACAGTCCGGTATTCCCTGATGCACCATTCCAATCTAGGTGCAAAGATATTGCTTCAGACAGCCGCCGCAGAAGCGCTATGGGTGGCTATCGATCATTCCAGTGGTTACAGCGGATGGTCTGTGAATTATGGCATACCTAGCACGATTCTTTTTGCGGATCTTTCTGTGGTGTCTTTAATTCTTGTAAACCGGATGAACTGGCAGAGCTACTTCATGTATCAGATTGCCATAACCGTATTTAGCTTTATTCCCTTGATATTCTGGGCAGCAGGCTTGATTACCAGACCGCCTCTCACCATAGTTGCTGTGACATTGACGGTGATTTTACTCATTGTCACCATACTTCTTGGTGATTGGAGCGTTAAAAATGAGCTGAAACGGCGGTTTCATATATAAAGGCAGAAAGGAGTTGGCATTTCATTGAGAAGAAAAAATGTAAGTGTAAGAGGAAATCTGGTGAGGGAAATGATGCAAAACGTGATGGAAACATCATTAAAAGAACCAATAAGAACCGGGGAATTAAGACGTAATCCCGTAGAACCTGCCTGGGCCTGTCCATCAGGATATGAGTATGAAATCATAGAGAATGAACATTTTAATATGGAATATTTAAGGCCTGTTGGAGTCTTCACTGGCCGGGTGATCTTACAGCTTCATGGAGGCGGCTACATTGGCCCTATGAAAAACATTTATAGGAGATTTGCCGTCCGCTATTCCAAGATCAGTTATGGAGGGGATGTGCTGACCCCAGATTACCGGGTAGCACCAGAGAATCCTTATCCAGCCGCTCTTAACGATGCCCTATTTGCATATGAATGGCTTATCAATGAGAAAAAATACGACCCAGCTGACATCGTGATTGCAGGAGATTCTGCTGGTGGCGGCTTAGGCCTTGCTCTTGGTCTTTATTTAAAGGATCATAATATCCCACTTCCTGGCGGTTTTATCGCTATGTCTGCCTGGACGGATCTAACCAACAGCGGGGAAAGTTATAAAACCAACTACGAGATAGATCCATTGTTTGGAAATTCCACCAACAATATGCTTTATAATTCTTCCTATGTAGGGGAAGAGGATCCTAAAAATCCATATATATCCCCTATGTTTGGTGATTTCAAACAGTTTCCTTTTGTTCTTTTACAGGTTGGAAGCTATGAAGTTTTATTGAGCGATACCCAATCTATGGCAGAAAAGCTAAAGGCTGCCGGAGTCAAGCACCGTTTTTCGGTATACGATGGCATGTTTCATGTATTCCAGATGGGCCTTGATCTGATTCCAGAGAGCCAGGAAGCTTGGGAAGAAGCAGAGGAGTTTTTAAGAATCATATATCATATCAATGTAAAGCCAGATGGCAAAGTAGTCCGTAAGGTACAAAACGGGCCGAAAAAAACAGTAAGAGACGTAACAAAGCTTCTAATCGCTATGATGAAAAAGGAGCTTGATGGATAGGAGATTTACATGAAGATAACTTTGGTAACAGTGGGAAAGATTAAGGAAAAGTTCTTTTCCGACGCCATTGCAGAATATACAAAAAGACTGAGTCGTTATTGTAAACTGGATATTATTCAACTGCCTGATGAAAAGACACCAGATAATGCTGGTGAGGTGATGGAAAGGCAGATTAAGGATAAGGAAGGGGAACGCATCATTGCATCCATTAAGGATGGTTCCTATGTGATTGCCCTTGCTATTGAAGGAGATATGCTGGATTCTGTAAAGCTTTCTGAAAAGATTGATTCCCTGGGAATTGGAGGTACTAGTCAAATCGCATTTGTTATTGGCGGTTCCCTGGGATTATCCGATGCCGTTTTAAAGCGGGCAGATTATAAACTTAGCTTCTCCCGTATGACATTTCCCCACCAGTTGATGCGAGTAATATTGCTGGAACAGATATACCGCAGTTATCGGATTATTTATGGGGAACCTTATCATAAGTAATTGGACATAGATAGAAGAAAAGAACAAGACCTTCTCCACAAAAGAGAGTCTTGTTCTTTTTTTACGAAAAATCCCCATTTTTCTTTCGGAACAAGTGAATTGGACAGAGAATAATCTAAAGTAATAGCAATAAAGGCCTTTTGCAGTCAAAATCAACGTAAGTTTCCTTGATGCCATCAATCAGATCACTCAGGGGATGGAGCAGATTTCCAGTGTGGTACAGGCCAATTCGGCGGCTGAGGAATTTTCCTCCTCCAGCCAGGAGATGTCACAGCTAGCCAGGGACCTTCAAAATGAAGTAGATAATTTCCATCTTCGTAGCTAAACAAAGAATTGTGGGAAAGGGTTGTCCACCTTAATTTCTTGTGGCATAATATAGGAAAGAAACGAAGAAGGAGAACCATATCGCATGTCTCAGAAATTACTTGGACCCATTTTAGGTGGGCAAATGGAATGGGTCTTTGAGGAAGATAACCAACTTCTTGTTCGAAAAGAGGAAGAAGAAGCAGTCAGGCATACCCTGATTAAAAACATTCATATGACTGGAGAAGAGCTATCTCATATGCGCTTTTTTTCAGTCTTATTTGAAAATTGTAGCTTTCAAAACTGTGATTTTCAGCGTGGAGAATTTAGTGATGTTGTTTTTAACTCCTGCGATATGTCCAATAGTGTATTTTCAGACGGCTACTTTAACCGGATGGAATTTCTCAACTGCAAAGGGATGGGAGCTGTGTTTGCTGGAAGTACCTTTCTCCATATTTCTATATCAGGAAGTAACTTTAATTATGCTAATTTTGACTCAAGCAAGCTGGAGCATGTCAAATTTCTTGAAAGTCAGCTTAAGGGAAGCTTTTTTACTCAATGTCATTTTAAAGATGTCATCTGGAATCAGGCTGATCTTGAAAAGGCAAGCTTGTTTAAAACCTCTTTAAGGGGAGCTGACTTTACCACAAGTAAGATAAGCGGGCTGATCCTTTCCGACGAGGGGAAAGAGATTAACGGTGCAATTGTGGATTTATATCAGGCGGCAGAGCTTTCCAGGTACTTAGGCATTGTCATTAAAAACGAATAGTTTAAATACTCAAACATCGTTCTATGATGATTTTGAGGTGTTATATTGATCTTTTTTATGATATAATTGAAACAACTAATGACCACCATAGAGATAGGGGGCGAGTATCTATGATGGAACCTTCAAAGACTGCATAGCACGGGTTATGCAGTGAATTAAGTAATTGTATGGCCTTTGCTATTCCGGACAGAAAAATATGTTTGGGAGGCAGCGATGCGCTATCAGAAAGCCAATGAGATCATGCCAGAAGAACTGGTGGAATTGATCCAGAAGTATATAGACGGAGAATACATTTATATACCAAGAAAACAAGAAAATAAAAAAACCTGGGGGGAGAGAACAGGAGCCAGAGAGGAAAGAAGTCTACGTGACCGATCAATCTTTTTGGAATACTCAACCGGGGCCTGCGTAGGTGATCTTGCGAAACGATACTACTTATCGGAAAAAAGCATTCAAAGGATTGTACTGCAGGAAAGAAAGAATATGGGACAAGGCAAGACATCAAAGGTAACATGATGTCTTGCCTTGTCTTTGTAATAGAAACGAGTATAAGGTGGGAGTAGGAAGGCAGTCATGGTAGAGTAATCCGTAAAGCGATAAGCTGATCGGAGGAAATTATGAATCAGAATTTACGGATAAACTGGACCATAAAACCAAAAGAGTTGCCCTCCATCTTAAAAAACTGTTCCAAGTGCAAAGAGAAAAAGGAATTTAAGAACAGTGGAAAATTCCGGGTAAATGCCAATGGCAGTCAACTTGATATTTGGTTGATATTTCGATGTGAAAGCTGTGAAACCACCTACAATCTTACGGTATTGGAACGGATCGAAGCAGGGCGGGTGGATAAAGAGGAATATAAGGGGTTTTTAAGCAATTCAGTCCAGCTTGCTGGGAAATACGGAAATGACAGGAAACTATTTGGAAAGAACAAGGCAGAAATGATTCAGAACCGGACAGACTATGAAGTCATTATAAGGAACACCACCGTTACGACTAGCAAGGAAGGCATCACTGAGGTGGAAATAGGTATCCCTGCCGGTTTTGATCTAAGGGTGGATGCCTTACTGGTCCGGCAGTTCTCTATTTCCAGAAGCACTGCAAAAAAATGGTGTGAAACTGGTTGTGTCTTAAACCATGGGTCACTCCTTTCGTATAAAAGCAAGGTCAAGGATTTCATGGTGCTCCAGATACTACCGCCTGTCCCGGATTCATTGACAAAATCATAAAATAACGGTATATTATTTCTTAGGCAACGACGCTTTTTGGGCATTCGTTGCCTTTTTAAAAAGGTTGGTAACGCTGTCTTTAAAGAAATGATAGCTAAAGCCAGCGAATAAAGAAATCAAAGGGCGTGGGATTATGATAGAAAAGGTGGTATCCATTGGGCTTTCCGTCGGGGAGAGCTGGAATATATATAAAAATAGAATAGAGCCAAAGGTACTGTCTGGGAATGAGAAGCGGTTAAGCGTTGTAACTGGGGTTCATGGAGATGAGTTGGAAGGTCAGTTGGTATGTTATGAGCTAAACCGGATACTCCGTGAGAAGAAAGAACATTTAAAAGGAATCGTAGATATCTATCCGGCGCTGAATCCTCTTGGAGTGGATTCCATTACAAGAGGTGTACCAGGATTTGATATTGATATGAACCGCATATTTCCAGGAGACGAAGAGGGCGCTGTTACAGAGCATATCGCTTCTCGGATCATGGCTGATATTTCAGGTTCTGATTTTTGTGTGGATCTCCATGCCAGCAATATATTTTTACGGGAGATACCTCAAATACGAATGAGCGGAAAGAGGGCAGATGCCCTTCTTCCCTATGCCAGTCTAATGAATGTGGATTTGATTTGGATTCACGAGAGTGCTCCGGTGCTGGAATCCACCCTTTCTCATGGACTAAACAGCATCGGTGTCCCTACCTTTGTGGTGGAAATGGGTGTGGGCATGAGGATAACCAAAAGCTATGGGCATCAGATTACGGAAGGAATCTTTTGTCTTATGAAGGAACTTGGTATGTGGACAGGAGAAACCATCATCCCAAGGGAGCCGATGGTATCTTTAAATCGGATGCTTGGTCTAATCCATGCAGAAAAGGCGGGTATCTTTCTTCCTTTTGTAGAGCATCTGGGAGTGGTTGAAAAGGGTCAGCCAATGGGTCAGATTTTAAATCCTATGGATGGAACGGTGATGGAAGAGGTGGTATCCCCTACTTCTGGTTTGGTCTTTACGTTAAGAGAATATCCGGTGGTCTCTACAGGTTCCCTGCTGGCTAGGGTGTTAGGAGGAGAAGAGGAATGAGAAAAGAGGCCGTTTTTACGGTAAGCAACCTCTACCGGGATGATATGAATATCTATGGCTATCGCTTTGGAAGAGGGGATAAGTCCGCCTGTATTGTGGGAGCATGCAGAGGGAACGAGATCCAGCAGCTTTATATATGCTCCCAACTGATCCGTCAGCTAAAAGAGCTAGAAGAAAGAGGAGCCATTGTAAAGGGAAATGAGATTATGGTGATCCCCACGTTAAATACGGCTTCCATGAATCTTGGAAAGAGATTTTGGCCCACGGATGATTCGGACATTAACCGGATGTTTCCAGGCGATAAGAATGGAGAAATTACAAAGCGAATTGCTGCTGGAGTCTTTGACGCTGTGAAGGAATTTAGCTATGGGATTCAGTTTACCAGCTTTTACATTCCAGGAGACTTTATTCCACATGTGAGAATGATGGACACTGGCGTGCAAAACCCAAGCCTTGCTAATTTATTCGGTCTTCCCTATGTTCTCGTCCGAGAGGCAAAACCAATTGATAAGGTGACCCTCAATTACAACTGGCAGCTAAATAACACCAGTGCGTTTTCTGTTTACACCAGCAGTACGGATCAAATTGATGAAGAATCGGCAAAGCTTGCGGCGGCTTCTGTGCTTCGCTTCCTCACAAGAATGGGTATGATTCGTTATCCCAGCCACAGCGGATACATTGCCACGGTTCTTCAAGAAAGTGACTTAGCAAGCGTAAGGACGGACCAAGGCGGTATTTACCGTCCCTGCTTTAAACCGGGTCAGGAAGTGAGACGAGGTGAGGTGCTTGCGGAGATATTAGATCCCTTTGAGGGAGAGATTATAAGCCAGATTCTAGCCCCTGCAGAAGGAATCGTCTTTTTTGCCCATTCCCAGCCTCTTGTAATGGAGGGCGCTATCATTTATAAAATTATTCGAAGGCTCCACCAGTAGCAGAAACCTACTTGACTGGTAAGGTGATAATTGTCTATAATAGGGAGAGAAACTGTTAGAAAAAGGACAGGCACCAGGTGGGGAGAAGAAACATGCAGTATGCTTTTTTGGAACAGATGCTCATTAATTCAATCAAGGAAGTTCAGATTAAATTAGGATATGAAAAAGAAGCCATCCGGTTTTATTACCCGGAAAAGGCTCTCATACGAGCAGTGAAGATAAATGGAAATTTAAAAGAAGAGATAAAAGCCTTTATGGAAGGCTTTAAAGAATATACAAAAGACAAGCTTCATAACGTAAGGATTACCAAAAGCCAGGAGAGATTCTGTTTTGAGATACCGCCAGAAGGTGTGGAATACGTGTATCAGAATGTGGAAGACAACGGATTTTTAAGAGAGTTTATAAAAGCAGTGGAAAAGCCAGGTACTACACTAGATGATATATTAAGTGTATTTGGAAGCTATTCTCAGGGCAGGATTATTTGTAATACTTCAAATCAGGAAGAATGTGATTATGTTATATTTTTTGAAGACGCTTCCTTTGATTATTACAGGTATTATATTAAGTTTCATGAAAACCATGTGACATACCACCGGTTTCTTCTGGAAGAAGCAGTGGAAATGGGATTATAAAATACATCAAACAGGGAGAAATATATGCGAAAGAAATTATTGGTCAAAGCTTTGCTATTAAGTCTTTTCATGATCTCTGCGGGCAGCATTCCGGCAAGGGCTGATACTGGAACCGTTCAAAACATTCCCATCGTGCCTCCTATGCCCTTTGAAGCTCTATCCGGTCCATCTTTTAGTGGAAAGGGCCCAGGTGTGTCTGGTGTTTTCTCAGGAAAAGGGCAAGACGTAGCAAATTATGCAAGACAGTTTCTTGGAAATCCTTACGTTTATGGCGGGACAAGCCTGACGGAAGGAGCGGACTGCTCTGGATTTGTCTTAAGCATTTATAAGCAGTACGGAGTGAATCTGCCAAGAACATCTGAGGAACAGGGAAAAGCAGGAATTGAGATTAATGGAATAGAAAATGCAAAACCAGGAGATCTGATTTCGTACATAGGCCACATCGGAATTTATGGAGGCGACCGTAAGCTGATCCATGCAAGCGGACCAGAGGATGGCATTAAGGTATCCAATATAGATTTTAAGCCCATCCAGTCCATAAGAAGAATTTTAAGCGAATAAAAGTGAGCGCATCAGGTTTTTTGTCAGCAGCCTGGTGCGTTTTTTGTATTTTCACCGGAGAATACAAATTTGCCGGGTCAATATATATAGTTTGTCAGGAGGATATAAAGAGTTTGTCCCGTATAATGAGTATAAAAGCAAAGGGTTTGTTGATATCATAAAATAGGGACAAAAGATAACAGGGGGCAGTTATGGGGCAGAGATGGAAACGATTTCGAAGTAGATTAGACGACTATAAATTAAGAAAAAAGCTAAAATTTCTATATATCTATTGTGTGTTGCTTCCACTTATTATTACAGACAGTGTAATTATCTACATATTCATTGCATCGGAAAACGCAAACGTACAAAGAGGCATGGAAAATATTGCCAGTGCAGTTAAATATAATTTCTTCTATGACGTGGAAGAGGCAGCAGGTGCAACCAAAAAAATCTATATGAACAAATACGTCAACCAGTTTTTGGACAAGCAATTTGAATCACAACTGGATTACTATTTAAGCTATCAGGCTTTTATGAAAGATTCTCTGTTTGAAAGCAGCATAGGATCCACTGCTTCAAAAATTACGATGTATGCGGACAACCAAACCATTGTAAGCGGAGGAAAATTTAAAAGGCTTTCCCCTGTAAGAGATCAGGAATGGTATCACTATTTAATCTCCTCCAATCAGGATGGGGTGCTCTATATCTATTACGATAGTAGTAGCATTCCAACGGTAGATGCCAAGAAGAGAATCACTTTTTTAAGAAAATTAAATTTTTATCAGCGGGATGGATTTGAAAAGATCGTAAAGATGGATCTTGATTATAGCAGCATGGTTCAAAGCTTTACGAAAATGAATTACGATGCTCCAGTTTATGTCTGTTGGAATAATAAAATAATCTTATCCAATCAAGGACATTCCGGCCTATGGGATGACTTTGATACTTTTGATCTTCAAAGCCAGGTTGGTTATGAAACTACCTTTGCCTCTTATGGAATGGATCTTCAAATCTATGTCTTAAAGCCAAAGACAGTTATTCTTAGCCAGATCATCAATAACATCCCGTTGATTTCCTTGCTCATTATGATTAATACCGTTCTCCCCTGGTTTTTTATGAAAATGATCAGCCAGTCCTTTACCGAGCGCCTTAGGGAACTTAGTGAAGCATTTAAGCGGGTAGATGATGAAAAGCTGATGGAAATAAAAAATGTCAGGGGAGAAGATGAAATCGGAATGGTAATGCGCAATTACAACCGCATGGTAACCACCATTAACGATTTGATTCAGACGGTTTACATCGACAGGTTACGAGAACAGGAGATGGATATTGAGAGGCAGAATGCGGAGCTTTTGGCACTGCACAGCCAGATCAACCCTCATTTTCTCTTTAATGCGTTAGAAAGCATTCGAATGCACAGCTTACTAAAAAACGAAAAAGAAACAGCCTGTATGGTGGAACAGCTCGCTAGGATGGAACGGCAGAATTTCGATTGGGGAACGGATTTCATAACCGTAAAAGAAGAAATATCATTTGTAGAGGCATACCTACAGCTCCAAAAATACCGCTTTGGGGACAGGCTTTCCTATAAGCTTGATATCATGGAGGAATGCTTAGATTACAGGATTCCAAAGCTTACCATAGTCACGTTTGCAGAGAATGCTTGTGTTCATGGAATCGAGAGTAAGTCAACACAGGGCTGGATTTTTGTCCGAATTTACTTAAAAGATGAGATGTTTTATCTGGAAATAGAGGATACAGGAGAAGGAATTGAGGAGTCATTCTTAGAAGAATTAAAATATAAGATGGAGCATGCCAGCATTGATAAGTTAAAAGATAAAAAAGGAGTTGGTATTTTAAATGCCTGCTTGCGGCTTAAGATGGCTACGGAAGATAAGGTCAGTTTTGATTTAGAAAGTGAAGCCGGGTTATCTACCATGATAACCATAAAAATACCGGTATCATATCTATCGAAATAGGGGGGAATATTTATGTTTCGAGTATTGTTAGTGGATGATGAGCCTTTTATTTTGCAGGGCCTAAAGGTTTTAATCGATTGGGAGGAAGAAGGATATGAGATTGTCAAAACAGCAGCAAATGGGATGGAGGCATTAAGCTATCTAAAAGAGAATAAGGTGGATTTAATCATTGCTGACATTAAGATGCCTGTAATGTCAGGGCTTGAGTTGCTGGAGCTTATAAGAAAAGATAAGATATCAGATGCTTATTTTATCATCTTAAGCGGATTTAGTGATTTCTCCTTTGCACAGCAAGCAATCCGAAATGACTGTTTTGACTACATACTTAAGCCCGTTGTAAGGGATGAATTAATTCGAGTACTACATCGGTTGAATTATTTAAGTCAGGGAAATAATACACAAAAACAAAACACGCAAAAAATGGAAAAGGCTTATCTGGCTAGAAATATGATTTCTCTTATTTTTGGGAAATACGATCAGATTAATCTGGATTACATCAGGGATCATATGAAGTGGTCAGAGGGAATCAGTTACGTAGACATTGAGATTGATAATATCGGTCAAATGGAAGAGCTCATGGATGAGGAAAAAAGGAACCAGCAAAGAAAACTCTACGATGCATGTCTGAATTTCTTAAAGGAGGATGGAGACCATTGCATCTTTGATGTAACAAGCCATGAAAAGAGCTATGATATTGGCTTTCTTTACTGCGATTATATGGCGGAGAATCAAAAGATGAATCAGAAAGAATTTCTGGAACAGTTTCGAAGTTCTTTATACGATGCAATCAAGCTTCCAGTCATCATGCTGGTAGGGAAAAAGGTAGGAGATATTTCTAAAATATCGACTTCCTATGGAGCCGCCCGTATTTTACGCTCTTTCCAGGCCTTTCGGAATAAGCGCCCGATTTATTTTTATGAAAAAGAGGTGCAGGTTAATAACAATGGAATTGTATTATGTAAACAACACCTGGACAATTTGCTTCTGGCTGTGGAACAGAATGCAAAGGGGAAAATAGGGCAAAGTGTAGAACAGCTATTTGAAGAGATGAAGCATATGAGATTTACCATGGATACAGTTAATCTTAACATCAACTACCTCTTATTTCAGTTCATACATCTTGCCTCGGAACAAGATAGTTATGTAAACCAAGAAGAGATTATGCGATTTATTGGTGAAAATTCCTTTGAAGGAGAAATGTTACGAGGAGGCAAGGAGCACCTGACCCGTTTATCCTGTGAATATGCAGATTATATCGAGCAGCTGCGCAAACACGTATCAAAGGATATCTTACATGAGGTAGAAAAAGATATCCGGAAAAACTATGGAAAAAATCTTACCTTAAGAGAGTACAGCAACAAATATTATTTAAACAGTGCCTATTTGGGTCAGCTTTTTCGCAAAAAATACGGGATGTCTTTTAAGGACTACTTAAATAACTGCCGCATCGAACAGGCTGCAGTTAGACTTTTAAGAACGGATGATAAGGTTTATCAGATCGCAGAGGAAGTGGGATATCATGACCTGGATTACTTTGTAAACCGGTTTATCTCCGTTAAGGGTTGTACCCCGTCAAAGTTTAGAAAAGGGGCCAGGCATTAAAACGAAACGGGGCGAATTATGTATATCACATATATAATTTGCCCTGTCTTCTTATATGCTTTCCCCAGTTGTGAAAACAGCAGATTCAAGTAAACTTATAGTATAAAATAAAAGGGAGGAAAAAGCTTTGAAACGAAAACAGTTTACAGCTCTGCTTTTAGTTGGTGCCGTAATAATGTCAACTCTTTCAGGGTGCTCCATGGGAGCGTCATCAAAAGGCAAGAATGCAGCAAAGAATGATGGGGGAATCAAGGAGTTTACATATTTTGTTGCAGTACCAGGCAATGAGATTAATGATGATAATGAGATTCAACAAAAGATTGCCGAAATCACAGGGGCTAAGGTAAAGGAAACATGGTTGACCGGTCAGACTGCGAAGGAAGCGGTTGGTACCTTAATTGCAGGAGGAGAGTATCCTGATTTTATCTGCGGAAGTGAAGGAAGTAGTCAGCTCTATGAAGCAGGAGCCTTGGTTGCACTTGATGATTACATAGACAAGTATCCGAATATAAAGAATTTTTTTACTAAAACAGAATGGGAAAGCCTGCGTCAGGCAGATGGACATATCTATTGGATTCCTCAGTTTAACAACAGCTATGGAAAAGAGATGGAAACAACCCATAACGACGAAGCCTTCTGGATTCAGACCCGTGTACTGAAATGGGCAGGCTATCCAAAGGTTACCACCATGGATCAGTATTTTGACCTGATTGAACGTTATCAGGAAGCCAATCCTACCATGCCAAATGGAACTAAGAATATTCCATACACCATCCTGTGTGATGACTGGAGATATTTCTGTCTGGAGAATGCTCCGCTGTTCTTAGACGGATATGCCAATGATGGAAGCTGTATCGTGGACCCAGAGACAAAAAAGGTAATTGATTACAATACCACACCAACAGCAAAGGTCTATTTCAATAAACTGAATCAGGAATTTAAAAAGGGAATCGTTGATCCCGAATCCTTCACTCAGAAATACGATGAATACATTGCAAAACTATCCACCGGCCGTGTGCTTGGAATGATTGATCAGTGGTGGGATTTTTATAATACCGTTAATGATGCATTAAAACAGCAGGGACTTGAAGATCTTGGCTGTAATTATGTGCCACTTCCAATTACCATTAAAGAGGGAGTACAAAGCAGATGGCATACCTCAGGAGACACTGTAAATGTAGGGTCCGGTATTTCCATCACCAAAGACTGCAAGGATGTAGAAGGGGCACTGAAGTTTATTAATGATTTATTAAGCCAGGAAGTCATTAATCTTAGAAACTGGGGCATAAAAGATGTAGATTATATGGTAGATAAAGATGGTTTATTCTACCGGACTCCTGAAATCCGTATGCAGGTTACCAACACTGGATACAAAGCGTCTCATATGTGTACTTATTCCTATTTCCCTATCTATTCTGGAATGAGCCAGGATAACCTCAATGCAAATAAGCCAGAGCAGCAGCCCAATGAATTCTTAAGCAGTCTGCCAAAGAATGTTCAAGAGTGTTTAGAAGCTTATAACAGCAAAAACTACATTGATATGGTTGGCAGAAATGAGATTCCAGGTCCTTGGTACCCAATTTATACCTTTGTCGGCACCATGACAACGGCAACACCAGGTGGAACCACTTGGATAAAAATGCGTGAAATCAAGCAAGAGTACCTGCCAAAAGTAGTTATGGCTCCTGATTTTGAAGAGGGTTGGAAGGAATATATGAAAGTTTATGAAACCTGCAATCCTAAGGCATTTTTAGATGAAGTACAGCCGGAAGTAGATCGAAGAATTGAACTCTCAGAAAAAGCAGCACAATAATAGCGTAAGAACAGGCAGAGCAATTTGTCCTTAAACTGCATCTGCCTGTTTTTTCAGTAAAGGGGTGATACCATGACATCTGTTGTGAATGGAAGAACTAGAAAGATCAACTGGAAAGAAATGAAACGACAAAAAGTGCTGTTGCTATGGTCTTTGGTTTATGTGATCTATGGATTTATATTTTGTTATCTGCCCCTGGCAGGCTGGCTTATGGCATTTGAAAACTACAAGCCAAAGGATGGATTTTTTCATTCCCAATTTATAGGACTTGGTAAGTTTAAACAGTTATTTGTTGACGATGGATTTCTTCGCGTAATTAGAAATACTCTGGCAATGGGAGTTATTAATCTTGTTGTAACCTTTGTTGCTGCTATCGTATTTGCAATCCTTTTAAATGAGTTAAAATCTCAGGGTGGGAAAAAAGTAGTTCAGACCATATCCTATCTGCCCCACTTTTTATCCTGGATTATTGTAACTGGTATCTTACATGACGCTCTTTCGGGAACTGGAATTGTAAACGATCTTCTATTACGCTTTCATTTATTAAAGGAGCCTCTTAACTTTTTTGCACACCCAAAGTATTTCTGGGGGATTGTGGCCTTTGCCAACGTGTGGAAGGAAACAGGCTGGAATGCCATTATCTACTTGGCAGCAATCGTTGCAATTGACACAAATCTTTATGAGGCGGCTGCCATTGACGGCGCAGGAAGATGGGCGAGAATTAGATACATCACACTGCCCGGAATCAAGCCAACGATTATCATACTCCTTTTGATGAATGCAGGAAATGTTCTAAATGCCGGCTTTGAGGTACAGTATCTTTTAGGAAACGGACTAGTACAAAGCGTCTCCCAGACCATAGACATCTATGTTCTGAAATGGGGAATCAGCCAGGGAGATTATTCCTTGGGTACAGCGGCAGGAGTATTCAAAAGCGTAGTAAGTATTGTCATCATATTAATAGCGAATGGGATGGCCAAACGAGCTGGAGAAGAGCGCTTATTCTAAGGAGGTCAGGCATGATGAAAAGAGCAACAACACGTAAAAAAACATCAGTAGGCGAAAAAGTCTTTGTTTTCTTAAATGGGTTTTTTATGATTTTATTTGTAATCATAACCCTTTACCCGGTTTGGAATACCTTGGTTATATCCCTTAATAATGGAACCGATTCCCTACGGGGGGGATTGTATTTATGGCCAAGAATGTGGACTCTTAAAAATTTTAACACCGTGTTACATAAGAAGAATCTGCTGGTAGGTGCCTATGTTACTGTGGCAAGGACCATAATAGGAACTCTTATGGCATTAGGAGCCAATGCCATCCTCGCTTATATCGTAAGCCGGAAGCGTTTTCTCTTTAAAAGACAGTTATCTTTATTCTGGGTTATTACCATGTATGTAAACGGAGGTTTGATTCCAACCTTTCTCTTATTCAAAGGACTTGGTCTTACCAACAACTTTCTGGTATATATTATTCCAGGAATGATAAGTGCCTTTTATATGCTCGTAATCCGTACTTTTATGGTAGGTATTCCAGATAGTTTTGAAGAATCTGCCCAATTAGATGGAGCTGGAGATGTGGTTATTTTTACAAAAATCATTTCTCCTTTATGCAAACCGGTATATGCCACGGTTGCGTTATTTTGTGCCGTGGGGCATTGGAATTCCTGGTTTGATGCCATGTTATACAACCGGATGAACTCGAATCTGACTACATTGCAGTACGAGTTAATGAAGCTATTATCCTCGGTGACCAATCAAAGCACCTCAGTAGAATCCATGAAGAATGCGGTGGGGACCGTAACTCCAACATCCGTCCGAGCTGCGGCAACCATACTTACTATGCTTCCCATCGTCTGCCTCTACCCATTTTTACAGAGGTATTTTGTTACTGGCCTTACCATTGGAGGAGTAAAGGAATAAGGAGGGAACAGTATGAGACGTAAGAGTTATCCAAACGTATTTTTAGAATGCGGCTATGGCGAGGATGAAATAAGAAGGAAAATAGATTCCTCTTTCCAGACGATTTTTTATGGAAGCAAAGCAGAGCGATTCTACCATCCAGTCGGAGCTGATATGGGATACGTAGAGGATACTGGTAATCATGATGTCCGAACGGAAGGGATGTCTTACGCTATGATGATGTGCGTACAGATGGACCGAAAAGAAGAGTTTGACCGTCTATGGAAATGGTCTAAAACCTATATGTATATGGACAAAGGGGAGAATGCAGGGTATTTTGCCTGGTCCTGTCAGACAGACGGAACTAAAAATTCATGGGGGCCGGCACCAGATGGGGAAGAGTATTTTGCCATGTCACTGTTCTTTGCTTCCAATCGGTGGGGAGATGGAAAGGGAATCTTTTGCTATTCCAAAGAGGCAAAGGACATTCTTCATTCCTGCCTACATAAGGGCGAAAAAAAGGGCGATGGAGACCCCATGTGGAATCTTGACAACCATTTGATTAAATTTATTCCAAATTGTGATTTTACGGACCCGTCCTATCATCTGCCACATTTTTATGAATTGTTTTCCTTATGGGCTTATGAGGAAGATCGAAAGTTCTTTAAAAAGGCAGCAAAGACGAGTCGGTTATATCTAAAGAAAGCATGCAACTCGGCAACCGGTCTCAGTGGTGAGTATGCGGATTATAACGGCACTCCCAGAAACAGGTTGCCAGATTCAAAAGATAGACATGACTGGTATTACAGCGATGCTTACCGCACCATAGCAAACATCAGCCTTGATCATCTCTGGTTTCCAAAGGATGAATGGGCTTGTGAAACAGCGGATAAGCTCCAGTGCTTTTTTAGTGAAAGGGGGGATGTGAACGGAGTTTATCTCATTGACGGTACAAAGGTTGAAAGAGTATCTTCCCTTCATCCGATTGCAATCATTGCAACCAACGCCCAGGCTTCCCTAGCCTCGAATGGCAAATACAAAAGGGAATGGGTTCACCGTTTTTGGAATACTCCACTGAGAAAGGGCAACCGAAGGTATTATGACAATTGTCTGTATTTCTTTGCATTACTAGCGTTAGGGGGGTGTTATAGAATTTATTAGGGGGATGTTTTAAGGGGGATGTAACAAGCTTTGTGATTGATCTGCTTTGTGGTGAAACCATTTGCAGATAAGTTTATATAGCGTGAAAACGGTCTTATCTTTCATGGAAAGATGGGGCCGTTTGTTTTATTGTATCGAAAAGTTTTTCTGGTATAATTTGTCCCTCTTTACATATATTGAGTTAAGAGGAGGGATGATGGTGGAGAGGAAAGACGAGCTTATCAATATATTTTCGAAGGATATAAGAGAGATTCTAAACCGGGTATCTGTGGACTTTAACGAGGTTCAGGAAATAAGACTCCGGGCGGCAGGCCCTCTTTTAATGATTTATAGAAACGAAGAGTATTATGTGGCTACTAACGGTGTCTTAAGCCAGGAAAGAACAGATGCTTACGTTGCCTCAAAAAATGAGCTGAAAGAGACCATGGAATATATGAGCAACCATTCCCTGTATGCCTTTGAAGAAGAGATGAAACAGGGATTTATTACCATACAGGGTGGTCACAGGATTGGCATCGCAGGAAAGACCATATTAGACGAATCCGGGATCAAGACCATGAAGTACATATCTTTTATCAATGTAAGGCTATCTCATCAGGTAAAGGGCTGTGCTCAGCCGGTCCTGCCTTATGTATATGGGGGAGGGAACGACATCTGTCATACGCTCATCATATCACCTCCAAGGTGTGGGAAAACAACTCTTCTAAGGGATTTAATCCGGCAGATATCTGACGGGGTTAAAGATCACCCTGGGGTTACGGTAGGAGTGGTTGATGAACGCTCCGAGATTGGTGCCTGCTTTCAGGGTGTACCACAAAATGAACTTGGAATACGAACGGATATCTTAGATTGCTGTCCAAAGGCAAAAGGAATGATGATGCTCATTCGCACCATGTCTCCCAGAGTAATAGCAGTGGATGAAATCGGCAGCAGGGAAGACATAGAAGCCGTGGAATATGTAATGAACTGCGGTTGTAAATTAATTGCCACCGTTCATGGAAGCTCTATCGATGACATTAAGCAAAAGCCGGTTCTTCGTAAATTGGTGGAGGAGAGGACCTTTGAACGATACATCATCTTAAACAGCCAGGGACGGATTGGAAATATAGACCAGATATACGATTCCAGAGGGACCCAGCTTTATAAAGCTCCACTACAACCAGTGGGTAAGCTATGGGACAGGCAGGAGTGGGCTTATGGATAGAACTTATTTCAAACTATTGGGAGCTGCACTTGTGATTATATCTTCCACTGGACTAGGATTTTATATGGCAGCTCAGTGGACGGAGCATTTAAAAACAGTGGAAAGGCTTAAAAAGATGATTCTTCTATTAAAAGGAGAAATCGTATATGCCAATTCTCCTCTGACAGAGGCCTTTGAACGCACCGGAAAAAAGGCAGGAGGAGGAATGGGAGATCTTTTTGTAGCAGTAGCAGAACGGCTGATCAGACAGCAGGCAGAACCTTTTTTTACGGTTTGGCAGGAGGAGATAGACAATCTGCCAAAAGAAGTCTGCTTATCCAAAGAGGACAAACAGAATTTAAAAGGACTGGGTGAGCATCTGGGATATCTGGATATGGACATGCAGGAGAGAAACATTCTTTTGTACCTGGAACAGCTTGATCTGACCATTGGTTATTTAAGAAAGCATAAGCAGGAAAAAAGTCGTCTTTATAGCACTCTTGGAATTATGGGCGGACTGTTCCTTACCATAGTAATGTATTAAGGAGGATAGCATGGGAGTCAATTTGATATTTAAAATTGCAGCAGTTGGAATTCTGGTTTCCGTCATATGCCAGGTTTTAAAGCATAGCGGACGGGAAGAGCAGGCATTCTTAACAAGCCTTGCGGGGCTGGTCCTGGTGCTGTTCTGGCTTGTGCCTTACATATACCAGTTATTTGAATCCATCAAAAATCTGTTTGCATTGTAGGTGAGCGCCTTGCAGGCATGCCCTTATGCCCTGGAGAGCAGGCGGGAAAGGGGAAATATGACGGTAGTAACCATTGCAGTAACTGGAATTATTGCAGTTATATTGGCAGTCTCCTTAAAAGGAGTCAAGGGGGAATATGGGACCTATGTGGTAATGGCAGCAGGCTTATTGATCTTTTTCTATGGTCTAGGAAAGCTTACTTCCATATTAGATACCATGAAAGAGATTCAGTCCTATATTAAGATCAACAATATCTATCTGTCTACCCTGGTAAAGATGATTGGCATTACCTATATTGCAGAATTTGCCGCAGGAATCTGCAAAGATGCGGGATACGGGGCCGTAGGGACCCAGATTGAGATATTTGGAAAGCTTTCTGTCTTGGCAGTCAGCATGCCCATACTACTGGCGCTCATTGAGACGCTTCAAGTATTCGTATCATGACAGAAGGGGGAAAGGCCATGAAAAGAATTACTTTTTTTCTTTTTTGCTTTCTGTCTCTTATCTTTTTTTCCATGAGCAGTTTTGCAGCAGACTTAAACGTTCAAAAAGGTGGCGAAGATAGCGCTACAGAAGTGGACAGCCTTGATTTGGACCAATACGACCTATCCGACATTCAAAGCTTTTTAGACGGCAGAAATGGGACAAAGGGTCTAGATCTTAACTTTAAAGAATTGATGATGGATTTAATCAGTGGCAAGCTAGATCAGGTGATGGCAAAAGTTGGGAATGCAATTAAGGAACTTTTGTTAGGGGAGATAAAAACCAATGGACACATGATGGGTCAGATCATCATACTGGGTATCATTGGAGCCGTATTTTCTAATTTTTCTAGTGTGTTTACAGGAAGTCAGATTTCAGAAACTGGTTTTTTTGTTACTTACCTTTTGCTGTTTACCTATTTGGCAGCCAGCTTTTTTACCAGTGTATCCATTGTAAGTGATGTGGTTGGGCAGATATTAGGATTTATGAAGGCCCTTCTTCCAGCATACTTCCTGGCGGTGGCATTTGCAGGAGGGAGTACCGCAGCAGCGGCATCTTATGGATTCACCCTTTTTGTCATAGCAGGTGCCCAGTGGCTCTTAGGGCAGGTTCTTTTATCTTTGGTACGTGTCTATGCCCTTCTTGTTATGGCAGGCCATATAACAAAGGAAGACATGCTCTCAAAGATGACAGAGCTGCTGGAACAAATCATATCCTGGAGTTTAAAGACTATGATAGGAATTGTATTGGGATTTCAGATTATACAAGGAATGGTTCTCCCTTACGTGGATTCCATGAAGACTGGGGCGATTCAAAAGCTAGCAGGTGCAATACCAGGAATCGGCAATGGAATAAACTCGGTAGCCCAGATGGTCCTTGGTTCTGGTGTCGTTATTAAAAACACCATTGGTGCAGCAGGAATCATTATTCTCTTAATCATTTCTGCCATTCCTCTAATTAAGCTATTGGTCTTAATGTTTCTCTATAAGTGTGTGGCAGCCTTGTTACAGCCAATTTGTGACAAGAGGATCGTCTCCTGTATTTCGGATATTGCAAAAGGGCATAAGTTGCTCCTTTCCATTGCCGCTTCTGGAGTCCTCTTATTTGTAATAACCATTGCGCTTGTATGTGCATCAACTAACGTAACGTATTTTTCTGGGTGAGTGACATGGAACAATTGTTTGAATGGATACGCAGTATTATTTATTATCTTATATTTATTACGGTTGTGGCAAATCTTTTGCCTAACAAAAAATACGAGAAATATATTCGCTTTTTTGCAGGTATGGTTTTAATTCTCCTGGTTTTAAAGCCAATTACAGGTGGACTAAGGCTTGATGATACGTTGGCTTATTATTTTGAGTCCATCAGCTTAAAAAAGGAGGCGACAGAGTTAACGGGTGAAATGGCCAAGATGGATGGACAAAGGCTTGATAAGATGATAACCAAGTACGAGGACGCTGTTTCTGGAGATTTAAAAGCCATGGCGGTTTCAGCTGGCTTTTCCTGCGATGCTTCAAAGGCAGAGATTAATCAAGATCAGGACAGTAAAAATTTTGGTCATGTGGTTCGGGTATCTTTGGTATTAAATCCAGAATCAGTAGAAGAGGAAGAAGAGGCGATCCCGGCAGCAGAAGGGATGGAACCGATCCAAAAAGTGGCCAAAGTGGAAGGCATAAAGATTACGCCATCCCCTCCGAGTCAAGGAGGAAATGTAAGACAAGAAGAAAATTCACAAGTATCAGGTCTTAGAAAGAAGATTGCTGAATATTATGGTTTGGAGGAACAGGATATTGAAATTCAAGTGGAAGATGGGAAAGGATAAATGGCTGATCCTACTGGCGATTGGAATGATTATCCTGATCCTTGCGATACCCTCTAATTCAAGTACATTAGGAAAGATAGGAGCGGCATCGGAGAGCAAAAACAAGACCGAGCTTCAAAAAGGAATTGTGACAGAGCCGGCAGGAAAAGATACGGCTGTGGCCGCAGGAGCAGACCGCACCTATGAGGAACAGATGGAATTAAGGGTAAAAAAACTTTTAAAAACCGTTGAGGGAGTTGGTCAGGTGGATGTGATGATTGTATTAAAATCTTCCAAGGAACAGGTGTTAAGGGTGGATAACAAAACATCAGATTCAGCGACTGTGGAAAATGACAGCTCTGGCGGAACCAGAAATATCACCAATAAAGAGCTGCAACAAAGTACAATATTGACCGGTTCTGGCGAAAATACGGCTCCCATTGTGGAGAAAGAGATAAGTCCAGAAATAGAAGGAATCATCATAAGTGCCCAGGGTGGTGGCAGTCCTACGGTAAAAGCTGAAATTTCCAGTGCCATGGAAGCATTATTTAACTTGCCCCCACATAAAATAAAAGTATTAAAGAGGGTGGAATAAAAAGGAGTGTCAGGTATGAGAAGTTGGAAAACAAGCAATGAACCAAATGTCCCTAAAACCCCAAAGAAAATGGATATGAAAAAACTGTTCCGAAGAAATCAGATCATCATTACCACACTGGCCGTTATGATAGCTGCCGCCGGGTATTTAAATTATGCCGGAAAACAGGAGGCAGTTTCTGGTAAAGATGTTTTTGAAGCAGGACTCACGGATATATCTGAAGAAGATGTCTTAGCAGAGAACAAAGCCCTTAATGAAAGTTCTCCCGCCCAGGATATTGCAAGTCTGGACCAGGATGCTTCCGATGTCGATAAAATGGCAGCAGCAGAAACTCAGCCATCAGAAAACAAAGAAGTAGCAGCCGCTGAAAGCACAGCAGCAGGCGAAACAAAGGCAGCCGCAGAGCAGGTAGCAGCCGCTGAGACAAAAGCAGCAAACACTGGACTGGATAACCCAGGAGAAGCTGTTCTTACAAGCGGAATGAGCGTAACGGATTACATATCTAGCGTACAGTTGAACAGAGAGCAGGTAAGGGCAAGAAACAAAGAGACCTTAATGAACCTGATCAACAATCCTAGCCTTGAGGAGTCTGCAAAAAAACAGGCCATTCAGGAAATGATTGATATGACAGCTATTTCCGAAAAAGAAAATGCAGCAGAGACCCTTCTTCTTGCAAAAGGATTCTCAGATCCAGTCGTCAGCATTTCAAGTGGAAAAGTAGACGTTGTCATCAATGCCTCTACCATTACCGACCCACAGCGTGCACAGATTGAAGATATCGTAAAGAGAAAAGCAGAAGTAGGTGCAGAGAATATCGTTATCACCCTTATGAAACTGGGTGAATAAAAAGCTTTGCAAACAATGGACAATTTTGCTATAATGATTCCATAACCCAGAAATTTTAGTACAGGAGGGAATTGCTGTGGCAGAAGCAGAAAGCAGAAATACTCACAAATTATATGAAAAAGATAAAATCGGCGAAGTGCAGATCGCAGACGATGTGGTAGCTATCATCGCAGGTCTTGCAGCAACCGAGGTAGAAGGTGTAGATTCCATGGCAGGCAACATCACCAATGAGTTGGTGGCGAAGCTGGGCATGAAAAATTTATCAAAGGGCGTTAAGGTTGAGCTGACTCCTGACGAACATGTATCTGTGGATTTGTCCTTAAACATCAAATATGGATACAGCATACCAACAGTCAGTGAGAAAGTTCAAGAAAAGGTACAGACTGCTATTGAGAACATGACAGGTCTTACGGTTTTAGATGTGAATATCCGTATCGCCGGTGTTGCAATGGAAGAAAACAAATAGATGTAAAATCTATAGCGGGGGTGGACTATTATGGTCAATACCCCCGCTTTTCTTTTGGTTTTCGTAATAAAGTTTATCTTGTAATGAAAATGGACAGGATTTATAATGAACCATATGCATTAGGACAGGATGTTAAGGACAGGTGTTTTTTAATATGATAAATCATAGGGATAGGAATCATTATTTGCCAAAGATGATGGGAATGGTCGGCCTGGTGGTTTCTATCATCGCAGGAATTTTTGCGATGAATCTTTATTATTTCAAAGAGGTGGAAAAGAGCCTTATAAAGCAGACGTGCCGTGATCTAAAACTGGAGAACGACAAGATATTGAGCTATCTGAAGAATTTAACAGAGGCAAAATTTGAATGGCTGGAATTGTTTGCGGCACTTTGTGATCTTCCGGATGGGTCCGGAAATGAAAGCTGGTGGGAGCTGTTAGAAGAAAGCGAGAAGGAGAGTTCAAGATTAGGGGTAGTAGATCATAAAGGAATCATTTATTATGGAAACCACCAATCAACAGATATCTCCTCCAGAGCCTACTTCCAGAAAGTCTTATTGGGAGAGAAGAATATTTCCAGACTCCTTCCTGGAGGGTTTGAAGGCCAAGACGGAATTGTCCTGGCTATTCCTATTATTAGAGATTCTAAGGTAGTAGGGGCGGCCTGTTTGGAGTATTCGGCAGCGGAGCTTGAAGCGCATTTAAACGACAGTCCTTTAAACCAGAATGGGGCCAATCTCATATTTACAGAAGAAGGGCAGATCATGGTTTCAAGCTCTGGAGTCAGTCGTAAGGGTACCGTATACGATCTTTTGGATAATATGGAATTTCGGGATGGACAATCCTTAGAACAGATGAAACAAGATGTTAAAAATGGTCAAGCAGGATATCTGATTTACTATGAAAATAACAACAAACGGCTTTTGTATTATCAGCCAACCGGAATCGAAGACTGGATGGTAGCTTCCCTGGTTAAGACCGAAATGTATGAAAGCATGCTCTACCGAATAAGGAGCTTGACCCTTGGATTTATCACCAGCTCAACCATTATGCTGGTAAGTGCTGTTTTACTCATACTTGGTATTCTTCATTATCGCAAGAAGGAAGAAAAACGGGCGCAAAAGGATTATCTGACAGGAGTATATACCAGGGAAACCGCAAGAAAGCTGGTATCTCAAGGGTTAAAGGGCGTGGGGAATAAGCGATTTTATGCCTGTATGTTCCTTGATATTGACGATTTTAAAAAAATCAATGATACCTTTGGACACCACAAAGGAGATCTGGTTCTGATTGAAGTTGGTCAGATTTTAAGTGCCTGTACCAGACAAGAGGATGTGATTGTCCGTTTCGGAGGGGATGAATTTTGTATTTGGCTGTACGGAATGAGGGGTAGAAAACAGCCGGAAGCCATAGCCGCAAGGATACTCAATGCTTTTAATATTTCAGGGAATATCCATGCCAGCATTGGAATCACACAGGTTGGAGAAAATGAAAATGATTACGATGCAATCTTAAGACGTGCGGATGAAGCTTTATATCAGGCAAAGAGAAAAGGGAAAAACCAATATGCCGTGAAGCGGTAATTTTTCATATAATCCATATATGGATAATGAAAAATACTATTGTATAATAAACCACGGTAAGGTATAATAATTCCAAACGTCCAGAAAAATTACCAACAGGAGGACCATGGTAAATGACCAGAAGTAAAATGCGTGAACACTGCTTTAAGCTGCTTTTTTGTGTGGATTTTTATCCAGCAGAGGAAAAGGAAGCACAGCTTATCCATTATTTTGAGGAACCAATGGAGTATGATTTTGACAAAGAAGGAAAGGAAGAAATCATACACGATGTGTCGATGAGCGGTGAGTATGCCGACCAGTTAAGAGAGAGAGCAAAAGCTGTCATGAGTAAGATCCCAGAACTGGATCTTAAGATCAACGAGGTGGCAGAAGGCTGGAAGACAAAGCGTATGGGCAGAGCCGAACTAACAATCCTCCGTCTTGCTTTATATGAGATTTTGTTTGATGATGAGGTTCCAGAAAAAGTTGCCATCAATGAGGCTGTGGAACTTGGTAAGAAATTTGGTGGGAACGAAGCTCCGGCATTTGTTAACGGAGTTTTAGCAAAGCTGGTGTAATATGGCTAGCGCTTATTCTGTTACCCAAGTCAATGCTTACATCAAGAATATGTTTGCCCAGGACTTTGCCTTGAACCGGATTTCCGTAAAAGGAGAAGTCTCCAACTGCAAGTATCATACCTCCGGACATATCTACTTTACCTTAAAAGATGGGAAATCTTCCATTGCAGCCGTGATGTTTGCCGGATACCGGAAAGGCCTATCCTTTCAAATGGAAGAGGGCCAGCAGGTCACGGTGAAGGGGAGTGTGGAGGTTTATGAGCGGGATGGGCGCTATCAGCTTTATGCCCAGGAGATTACAAGAGAAGGGCTGGGAGATCTGTTTGAGCGGTTTCAGAAGCTGCGCAATGAGCTGGAAGAGATGGGGATGTTTTCCCCTGAATATAAGAAGCCCATTCCCAAATATGCAAAGAAAATTGGAATTGTCACGGCTTCCACAGGCGCAGCGATCCAAGACATTATGAATATATCGGCAAGGAGAAATCCTTACGTACAGCTTTATCTCTACCCGGCTCTTGTCCAGGGTGGGAATGCAAAGACAAGTATAACAAAAGGAATTGAGGTACTGGACCAGATGGGACTTGACGTCTTAATCGTGGGAAGGGGAGGCGGTTCCATTGAAGATTTATGGGCATTTAACGAAGAAATTGTAGCCAGAGCTATTTTTCAATGCTCCACTCCTGTGATTTCTGCGGTGGGTCATGAGACCGATGTAACCATTGCAGACTATGTGGCAGATATGCGTGCTCCTACGCCCTCTGCTGCCGCGGAGTTAGCAGTATTTGATTATTCCCTGTTTGAAGAGCAAAAGGAATTGTACCGGAATACCTTAAAAAAGACGATGGAACGGAAGATGGAACGTTACCGTTTCCATGCGAACCAATACGGTTTAAGGCTTAAGTATTTCGATCCCAAGCGCAGCATTCGGGAGAGCCGCCAGAGGCTCTTTGATCTGGAGATTAAGTTTCAGACTCTATTGCTTTTAAAGACAGCAGGTTATAAGACAGAAGTGGCTCAGGTAGCCTTACGCATGAAGACCTTGCTTGATAAGCAGGCGGTTCGTGACAGGCACAGGCTTGAACTTTTTGCCAACCGTTTGGAAGCCCAGTCCCCGTTAAAGAAGATTGGCGGAGGGTATGGGTTCGTTACAGATAAAAAAGACCATAGGATAAACTCTGTAACTCAGGTAAAAGCTGGAGATGGCATCCGGGTTATAGTCAGGGATGGCAGTATGGAAGCAGTGATTTCTCAAATCATTCCAAACGACCAGACAAAGAATGATGATCTGGATATCAGATAAGGAGGTCCATTATGGCAGTAAAAAAAGAAAAGACCATTGAAGAGACATTTGCTGAAATGGAAGAACTAATTAAAAAGTTAGAGAGCGGAGAAAGCTCTCTAGAAGAGTCCTTTCAGTATTATGAGACAGGTATGAAGCTTGTTAAGTCATGCAATGATAAGATAGATAAAGTGGAAAAAAAGATAATTGTATTAGAGGATGATGGTGAAAAAAGTGAACTTTAAAGAATTGTTTTCTGCTCGTATGAAAGAGGTTCAATTGGTGGTGGAATCATATTTGCCCGAAGTGAGTGGCTACCAAAGCACAGTGATTGAGGCCATGGATTACAGCGTCAAAGCAGGAGGAAAAAGACTTCGCCCTATGATTATGGAGGAGACTTACCGTCTTTTTTCTGGCAAGGGCAAGGAGATTGAGCCGTTTATGGCGGCCATTGAGATGATTCATACCTTTTCCTTAATCCATGATGATCTTCCGTGTATGGATAACGACACCCTGCGACGTGGGCTTCCTACAGCTTGGGTGAAATTTGGCTATGATATGGCAGTGCTGGCAGGTGACGGACTTCTTATTTACTCCATGGAAACAGCGGCTAAGGCTCTTTCCATGTCCGACAGACCGGATCTGGTTGCCCGCAGCATGGGAATCCTTGCAGAAAAAACAGGGATTTTTGGAATGATTGGTGGACAGACCGTTGATGTGGAGTTATCAGGAGAATCCATTCCAGAAGATAAACTTGAATTTATATACCGTTTGAAAACAGGCGCTCTGCTAGAGGCCCCCATGATGATTGGGGCAATACTAGGCGGAGCAGGGGAAGAGGAATTAAAGCAGGTGGAGCGAATGGCATCTTTAGTTGGCATGGCATTTCAGATCCAGGATGATATTTTGGATCTAACCAGCAGTGACGAGATACTTGGAAAGCCAGTACTAAGTGATGAGAAAAACCATAAAACTACCTATGTTTCTTTATATGGGATGACTAAGGCAAAGCAGGATGTGGAACGTATCTCAAAAGAAGCAGTATCCGTTCTTCTTGAGCTTCCAGGAAAGAATGAATTCCTGGAAGGATTGATTCAGATGCTGATAAACCGTGAAAAATAAAGGATTTGATATAATATGATATTGGATATGATAAATGGACCGGAAGATATTAAGAAGCTAGACAAGCAGCAGCTTGATGTCCTAAGCCAGGAGATCCGGGATTTTTTACTGGAAAAAATAAGTACAATAGGAGGCCATTTGGCTTCTAATTTGGGAGTCGTCGAGCTTACTATGGCAATCTATCTTGCCTTTGACCTTCCAAAAGATAAGGTAGTATGGGATGTAGGGCATCAGTCCTATACCCATAAAATATTAAGCGGAAGGAAAGCCGCTTTTGATGAGTTGCGCCAATTTGGCGGTATGAGCGGTTTTCCAAAAAGAAAAGAGAGTCCTTGTGATGCCTTTGATACTGGCCATAGCTCTACTTCTATTTCCGCTGGCCTTGGACTGGCACAGGCAAGGGATGTACTGGGAGAGGATCATTATGTGGTATCAGTCATCGGTGATGGTGCTTTAACCGGCGGTATGGCGTATGAAGCCTTAAACAATGCGGCAAGGATGGAGAAGAATTTTATTATCATTCTTAATGACAATAATATGTCCATCTCAGAAAACGTAGGAGGCATGTCCTCCTATTTAAGCAGCATCCGTACCGGAGAAGGTTATCTGGATTTAAAAAAGCATGTAACTAACTTACTTTCTAGGGTTCCAGTGGTGGGAGATTCCATTATTGAAAAGATTAGCCGAACAAAAAATGGAATCAAGCAGCTTCTGATTCCTGGAATGCTGTTTGAAAATATGGGAATCACCTATCTTGGTCCAGTTGATGGGCACGATACAAAAGCCCTAGCCAGAGCTCTACGGGAGGCAAAGAAGCTTAAACATGCGGTATTGGTTCATGTGATTACCCAGAAGGGCAAGGGATATCCCCATGCAGAGATGAATCCATCCAGATATCACGCAGTAGAACCCTTTGATATTTTGACAGGTGAATCAAATAGAGTAAAAAAGAATCCAGGCTATACAGACGTATTTTCTAAAACCATATGCCGTCTTGCTGAGGCGGACGAAAAGATAGTTGCAGTTACCGCAGCCATGCCTGACGGAACCGGATTAAAGCGATTTGCCAAACAGTATCCCAACCGCTTTTTTGACGTGGGGATTGCAGAGGAGCATGCGGTTACTTCCGCAGCAGGAATGGCAGCCGGAGGCTTAAAGCCAGTGGTAGCAGTGTATTCCTCCTTTTTACAGCGCGGATTTGACCAGGTTCTCCACGATGTTTGTATTCAGAATTTGCCTGTAGTCTTTGCGGTGGACCGTGCCGGATTAGTGGGCAGTGATGGAGAAACTCATCAGGGGATTTTTGATTATTCCTTTTTATCTGCCATTCCAAACATGAGTGTTTTTGCACCAAAGAACCTTTGGGAGCTGATGGATGGGATGGAATTTGCTCTATCATATGGCGGTCCCATAGCCGTGCGCTATCCAAGAGGAGAGGCGTACCAGGGTCTTAAAGAGTTCCGTGCCCCCATTGAGTTTGGAAAGGGAGAGATGCTCTATGAAGAACAGGACATTGCCCTTTTAGCAGTTGGAAGCATGGTATCCACAGGGGAACATGTAAGACAAAAGCTAAAAGCCGAAGGTTGGAATTGTACCCTTGCCAACGGACGGTTTATAAAGCCCTTTGATAAAGAATTGGTTGACTCTCTGGCGAAAAATCACTGGTTGATTGTAACCATGGAAGAGAACGTGCTTCAGGGAGGTTACGGCCTTAATATTACCCATTATATCCATGAGCATTATCCCCATGTGAAGGTTGTAAATATTGCTTTGCCAGATTCCTATGTGGAGCATGGCAACGTATCTCTTCTTCGAAAAGGATTGGGAATCGACAGCGATTCTGTTATCTGGCGATTGAAAAAGGAATACCTTGACATGGAACGCCAGAATGCGGAATGGAAAAATTATAAAGACAAAACAAGAGAAGAGATAAAGGAATGAAAGAACGACTAGATGTGCTTTTAGTAAAACTAGGAATGGCAGAGTCCAGAGAAAAGGCCAAAGCCCTTATCATGTCTGGAATCGTCTACGTTGATGGAGACAAAGAAGACAAGGCAGGAACTGCTTTTTTAGATACTTCTGTCATTGAAGTAAGAGGAAGCACCTTAAAATACGTAAGCCGAGGCGGCTTAAAGCTTGAAAAGGCCATGACTCATTTTGATGTAACCCTGGAAGGAAAGGTCTGCATGGATGTAGGCTCCTCTACTGGCGGCTTTACCGACTGTATGCTGCAAAACGGTGCAGTAAAGGTATATGCGGTAGATGTAGGACATGGTCAGCTTGCCTGGAAACTCAGGGAAGACAAAAGAGTTGTCTGTATGGAGAAAACCAACATCCGTTATGTAACTCCTGAAAATATTGAAGACCCGATTGAATTCTCCTCCATTGATGTATCCTTCATATCCTTAACAAAAGTATTAGGGCCTGTAAAAAATCTTCTAAAAGAAGATGGAGAAATTGTCTGTTTGATCAAACCTCAATTCGAAGCAGGGCGTGAGAAAGTAGGCAAAAAAGGTGTTGTCAGGGAAAAATCGGTTCACCTTGAGGTAATAGAAACCGTAATTCATTATGCTCTATCCATCGGATTTTCTGTGCTTCATCTGGAGTATTCTCCAATCAAGGGGCCGGAAGGGAATATTGAATATTTACTTCATCTTAAAAACTGCCAGTCAGAAGGTTCCTCTCCAAGCATGGAAGTGAATCCAGAACAGGTTGTCGCATATGCTCATGAAGAGTTAAGCGCAGGCAGGTAAGGAGCAATATTATGAAACATTTTTATGTAGTCATGAATCCGGATAAAGAAGGAGCCAAGGAGACTGCGGACGTCATCAGCCGCTATCTTCTGGCTCATGGTGCTAGTTGCGTCATTGGAGGCAGTAACAAAAAGGAAGATTACCCCGGCAGCCATTATACCGATTCTGCCATGGTACCTAAGGAAATAGACTGTATCATCACTCTTGGCGGGGATGGTACCTTAATCCAGGCAGCCAGAGATTTAGCTGGTCGTAATATTCCGATACTGGGAATCAATCGGGGGACTCTAGGATATCTGACTCAGATTTCCCACACAGAGGAGATTGAGGAGGCGCTGGCTTCTCTTCTTGTAGGAGAATACACGCTGGAAGAACGAATGATGCTAAACGGATCCATAACACGTGCCGGTGAAGCTATTTTTCATGATATTGCCTTGAATGAGATTGTTATCATTAGAAACCAGAAGCTAAAAGTCCTTAAGTTCAAGGTATATGTAAATGGGGAATATTTTAATGAATATCGTGCGGATGGACTCATTGCAGCGACCCCTACGGGCTCTACCGCTTACAACCTTTCTGCTGGAGGACCGATCCTTGTACCAGATTCTAGGATGCTTGTATTAACCCCAATCTGTTCCCATGTTCTGGGAGCCAGGAGTATTGTCCTGTCCTCCGATGACTGTATCAGGGTTGAGATGATGGGGCAAGAGGATGTGTTCCAGGAGGCCGTTTTTGACGGTGACACGCAAATAAGGTTATGGCCTGGTGATACAGTGGAAATTGGCAGGTCAGAGGTAAAGACTATTTTGGTAAAGCTAAAACATATATCATTTTTAGATAACCTTCGTAATAAGATGACCGGTATATAAGGAGGAAACATAATGAAACTGGAAAGACACAGCAAAATTGTGGAACTCATCGGTAAATATGAAATCGAGACCCAGGAAGAGCTGGCGGAATATTTAAATAAAGCTGGTTTTGCAGTTACGCAGGCTACGGTATCTAGAGATATCAGAGAGCTTAAATTAACTAAAGTTCCTTCAGAAACCGGAAAGCAGCGATACATGGTGCTTCAAAGCCAAAGCTCTTTCAGTGATAAATATATAAGGATTTTAAAGGATGGATATTTGTCCATGGATATGGCGCAAAATATTTTAGTCATTAAAACAGTTTCCGGCATGGCTATGGCTGTGGCGGCTGCGTTGGATGCCCTGCATTTTAATGAGATGGTTGGCTGCATTGCAGGAGACGATACCATTATGTGTGCCGTACGGACGTATGATGATACCATATTAATGATGGATAAACTTAAAAAACTCGTTACGGGATAAAGGAGGCGTGCCATGCTTTCAGAATTACACGTAAGAAACTTAGCCCTGATTGAAAAGGCCGATGTGGAATTTAAGGAAGGACTCAATGTCTTGACCGGGGAAACCGGTGCCGGAAAATCCATTATCATTGGCTCTGTTACCATTGCCCTTGGAGGCAAGGTACCAAAGGATATCATCAGAAAGGGCGCAGAATATGCCTATATTGAACTAATCTTTACAGTCAGCGATCCGGAGAAGCTTTTGAAGCTAAAGGAATATGATGTCCATCCAGATGGCGATGGTACTGTAATTATTTCAAAAAAAATCATGCCATCCAGAAGTTTAAGCAAAATCAATGACGAGACGGTGACCGCAGGAAAGCTGCGGGATATCACCGGGCTTTTAATTGATATTCATGGACAGCATGAACACCAGTCTTTACTTTACAAATCAAAACATCTGGAGATTCTGGACCGATATCACGAAAAAAAGTCCCATGAACTAAAAGAGAATATTACAGGAACATACCGGGAATATTGCCGGTTAAAGGAACGTTTATCTACCTTTGCTCTTGATGAAGAGACCAGACTCAGGGAAATGGATTTTATTCGGTTTGAGATTGAAGAGATAGAAAACGCTGATTTAAAAGAGGGAGAGGAAGAAGAACTATCTTCCAGATACCGTCTTTTTATTCATGGAAAAAAAATCACCGAAAGTCTTTCCCACGCCTATTCTGTTGTTAGTGGAGATTTGATTAGCCGTACGTTAAAAGAAGTGGAATCGGTTGCTTCCTATGATAATAGACTCTCAGGTATCAGAGATCAGCTTTTTGACGCAGATTCCATCTTAAGCGATATCAGTCACGAAATATCATCTTATATGGAGGATATGTCGTTTGATGAAGAAGAATACAAACAGATGGAAGAAAGACTGGACGTACTACATAATCTGGAAGCGAAATATGGAAAAAGTGTAAGTCAGATTTTTACAAATCTGGAAGAAAGAAGGGCACGTCTTATTGAGCTAGAAGATTACGATTCTTTGAAGCGTGAAACGGAGCAGCAAATCCTTAGGATTGAGGATAAACTGGACCAATTATGCGGACAATTATCTTATATGAGAAAAGAGACTGCAAAAGAGCTGACAAAAAAAATTAAAACTGGCTTAAAAGATTTGAATTTTTTAGATGTGGAATTTTCAATGGAATTTAAGCGTTTGGACCATTACACCTCTGGAGGTTACGACGAAGCAGAATTCGTCATCTCCACCAATCCAGGTGAAGCCTTAAAGCCTCTAGGTCAAGTCGCTTCCGGCGGCGAGATGTCAAGAATCATGTTAGCGGTCAAAACAGTCCTTGCTGATTCTGATGACATTCCTACCTTAATATTTGATGAGATCGACACTGGAATCAGCGGAAGAACCGCACAAAAGGTTTCAGAAAAGCTCTCTTATATCTCTGAAAATCATCAAGTAATATTAATTACCCATCTGCCTCAGATTGCAGCCATGGCTGATGCCCATTATGAAATTTTAAAATCGGCAAAAGAAGGAAAGACACATACCACCATTCGCACCCTTTCTGATGGGGAGATGGTGGAAGAACTGGCAAGACTTCTCGGTGGGGCAAAGATCACAGAAGCGGTCAGAGAGAATGCCAGAGAGATGAAACGGCTTGCTGGCCAAAAAACCAATGTCCAAAAATAAATGAATTCAACTAAAATATGACAGAGTGTTTTTAGTGATTTCTCACATACTAGGAAAGGAGCAAAAAAATTGTCTCCTTCATTCTTCTAAGGAGGTATGTGAGATGGGTAAAAACAAAATTCATAGGCTTGTCGTGAGAGCGTTCTGGATCAGCCTGATCTTTTGCATCGGGTTTTCCTGGTTCTATATGAAACAGGTGATCCCCGACAAATTGAATATCGTAGCAGAGGAAGAAGAACAGTTTCATTTCTCCATGCCCTTTGATGTAACCCTCCATTCAGACAGTGAGCAAGTAGTACTAAACAATGGTTCCAATATTCCATCCGATCAGATTCACCTGCAGTTAAACCAACCGTTCTCGGTTTATTCCAAGAATCAGGGGAGTTACAAACTGGGCCTTAAGCTTTTTGGATTTATTCAGCTTAAGGACATAGAGGTGAATGTGGTAGACACCAAGTATGCGATTCCATGTGGAAGTCCAATTGGTATCTATTTGAAATCTAAAGGGATTATGGTAATAGGTACTGGAGATGTAACAAAAAAGGATGGAATGACAACAGAACCAGCATTTGGCATTCTTCAATCCGGTGATTACATTGAAACTATTAACGGAACACCATTAAAAGACAAAGAATCCTTGATGAGCGAGTTAAACAAAATAGGTGCAGCAGAAGCAATCTTGAAAGTCAGACGAAATGATGAAAGCATTGACGTAAAGATGAATCCTGTTGAGACGGAAGACGGCACTTATAAACTTGGAGTATGGGTAAGAGATGATACTCAGGGAATCGGTACAATGACTTATGTGGATATGAATGGACAGTTTGGAGCACTTGGGCATGGCATCAGTGACAGTGATACTGGCAATGTGGTGCAGATTACAGATGGTTCCCTGTATGAAACAGCAATTATGGGAATTGAAAAAGGAACCTTTGGAAAACCAGGAGTGATGAGCGGAATTATTTATTATGGCCCTGGATCTACCCTTGGCTCGATTACAGCCAACACAGAAGAAGGAATATTTGGAACGGTAAACGATCGCTTTAAGCAAACGATAAAGCAGGACGCCATTCCAATCGGTTACCGCCAGGATGTGAAAAAAGGTTTGGCATACGTTAGAAGTGATGTATCCGGTAAAATAAGGGATTATGAGATTGAAATACAACGTGTGGATTACTCAACAACTCATAAAAGCAAGGGAATGGTCATAAAGGTTACTGATCCAGATCTTCTGGCTCTTACAGGAGGAATCGTTCAGGGTATGTCCGGAAGTCCAATTATTCAAGACGGTAAATTAATCGGAGCAGTGACTCATGTATTTATTCAAGATTCAACAAGAGGTTATGGAATCTTTATAGAAAACATGCTGAATCATTAAACTTAATTATGATAAGAAAAGGACAGGATTGTAATGAAAATTACAGTGCTGTCCTTTTCTTCGTTCCTTTTTAGTCAATCATATCTTGTTGAAATGTATGAAAATAATTAGTTTGAGACTCAAAAAGTCTAAAAAAAAGTAATTTAATATATATTAATCTGATGATTAACACTTTTCAATGGAGAAGGAATATGTTAGTATAAGATACAGGGAGTGAAGCAATGCCAAGTTTTTTGCCGACACGGAGTATCAAAATTCAACACTGTGAAAAAAAGGGGGACACAAGCGAATCAAGATGCAAAAAGGCATTTTATCGTTTCGACATTTTTGTGAAATCAGAAAAATTTGTAAAACAGACAGTACAAACAATTATTTGTCGAATCATGCGATTGAATTCCATTGCGGCATAAGCCAAGGCAAGATTATAATGGCTATACACTAGTTTTTTTATTTTAGGAATCAGGAGGAGAGTATTAATATGTCAGAAATCAGTATTGCAATTGCCGATGATAACCTGCAGACATTGAATCTGCTGAACGATATACTGGAAGGAGAGGAGGATTTCCACGTTGTAGGAAGAGCGGATAATGGCGAAGATGCTTACAACATGATCCTTAAAACAAATCCCGACGTTGTCTTATTGGATGTAATTATGCCGAGAATGGATGGAATAACAGTAATGGAACGGGTAAGGGGCAATGGATCTATTACAAAGATTCCGTCGTTTATTATGGTAACAGCGGCAGGAAGCGAGAATATTACCGAAGATGCGTTTCGTATGGGAGCAAATTATTACATAATGAAACCATTTAATAAGGAAATTATCGTCGATAAGGTTCGAAGAGTTGGTCAGAGAAAGGCGAAAGTACCAAGCTTACAGGGCATGAAAAAGGTGAAGCCTTATGTCAATAAAACCGAATATATGGAGCAGAATCTGGAAAATGATGTAACACAGATGCTTCACGAAATTGGAATTCCTGCTCATATCAAAGGATACCAGTATCTTCGAGATGCAATTGTTATTTCTGTTCAGGACCAGGAGATGCTTACTTCTGTGACTAAGATTCTCTATCCATCCATTGCAAAAAGGCACCAGACAACACCGAGTAGAGTAGAAAGAGCCATCAGGCATGCCATTGAAGTGGCATGGAGCAGAGGCAAGATGGATACCATTAATGACTTGTTTGGTTATACGGTAAGTACTGGAAAAGGAAAACCGACGAATTCAGAGTTTATTGCATTGATTGCTGATAAAATACGACTAGATTACAAAAAACTTTCCTAAACTTTCCTAAATATACGGAAAGAGACTTTCTTATTTCCTTAAAATGAAGTATACTATAGACCAACAGATGCCGTCATTTGGGCGGTAAGGATAAGGGAGGTTTTTGGATGAAGAAGATACTTTTCGTGGCATCAGAGGCGGTACCTTTTGTCAAAACAGGAGGACTTGCAGACGTTGTAGGTTCCCTTCCCAAGTGCTTTCAAAAGGAGCATTTTGATATTAGAGTCATGGTTCCCAAATACCTCTGCATAAAAGAAGAGCTGAGAAACCAGATGACCTATATAAACCATTTCTACATGGATTATCTGGATCAAAGCAGGTATGTTGGAATTCTTCAGTATGTTCACGAGGGTATCACTTTTTATTTCATAGACAACGAAAGTTATTTTGGAGGTCCCAAACCATACGGGGACTGGTTGTATGATTTGGAGAAATTCTGCTTTTTCTCAAGAGCAGCTTTATCCGCACTTCCGGTGATTGGATTTCAACCGGAAGTGGTACACTGCCACGATTGGCAGACTGCACTTATTCCTATTCTGTTAAAAGATCGGTTTCATGATGGGGAATTTTTTTGCAACATGAAATCGGTGTTTACGATCCACAACTTAAAATTTCAGGGCGTATGGGATGTAAAGACCATACAAAGGCTCACCTGCCTGCCGGATTATTATTTCACACCGGACAAATTGGAGGCTTATAAGGACGGTAACTTATTAAAGGGCGGCATCGTCTATGCGGATGCAATCACTACGGTAAGTGAAACCTATGCAAAGGAGATACAGATGCCTTTTTACGGAGAAGGTCTTGATGGCTTGATGCGTGCTAGGGCTGGTAGTCTCAGAGGGATTGTTAACGGGATTGATTACGATGAATTTGATCCTGAGAACGACACTTCTATTGTACAGAATTATAATTCTAAGAACGTTCAAAAAGAGAAGGGAAAGAATAAAATAGCCCTTCAAAAAGAACTTGGTCTAGACCAGGATGAAACTAGGTTTATGGTCGGCATTGTATCAAGGCTGACCGATCAAAAAGGACTTGATCTGATTCAGTGTGTCATTGATGAACTGTGTCAGGATAAGATTCAGCTAGTGATCCTTGGAACTGGTGATGAACGTTACGAGAATATGTTCCGTCATTATGCATGGAAGTATCCAGATAAGATATCTGCGAATATATATTATTCTGAGGCCATGTCCCACAAGATTTATGCGGCCTGTGATGCGTTCCTTATGCCTTCCTTATTTGAACCGTGCGGACTTAGCCAGTTAATGGCACTTCGCTATGGGACCTTGCCGATTGTGAGGGAGACAGGTGGCTTAAAGGATACGGTAGAGCCATATAATGTATATGAAAAGAGCGGAACTGGCTTTTCCTTCTCCAATTATAATGCCCACGAAATGCTAGGGATCATTCGGTATGCGGAAAGCATCTTCTACGATAAAAATAAAGAGTGGAACGTGCTTGTCTGTCGTGCTATGAATAAAGATTTTTCATGGAAGACATCTGCCATGAAATATCAGGAGCTTTATGATTGGCTCCCTGGCTGCTAGCAGACGGATATTACAGAAAAGAAATGAGTGATTAAAATGAAAAGCATGCATATCACCCAGGAAGAAAAAGACAAAGCCCTTGAATGGGTGGAAGACTCTTCCTGGGTTAAGCTAGAAATTTACAACGAGGATTTGGAATATATGGAGTGTGTTAGAGATATCTTAGACAATCCAGTATTTCAGTCCATGGATAACTTTATGCAACATGGAGATACTACCTGCAAAAACCACTGCATTCAAGTATCCTATATGAGCTATTGCGTCTGTAGAAGACTGGGCTGGGACTATCGTGAGGTTGCCAGAGCTGGTCTTCTTCATGATTTGTTTTTGTATGATTGGCATACCCATGCCAGAGAAACTGGAGAACGTTTCCATGGTTTTACCCATCCGAGGGCTGCGCTGAACAATGCAGTCAAATACTTTGAATTAACAGAAAATGAAAAAGACATGATCCTGCGCCATATGTGGCCTCTGACCCCGATTCCGCCTAAGAGCCGGGGGGGATTGGTTATCGTTTATTCGGATAAATTCTGCGGTCTCGTAGAAACCGTGGCCAGGTTTAAGCGTTGGTTTTTATTTAGCGTTGGTTGGAAAAGTACGGCATAAGATGGAGGAAACCATGAATTATTGGGATGATATACTGGGAAACCAGGTTTTAGTAAGCGCTGTCGCAGCTTGGACGCTCGCTCAGTTTTTAAAGACACTGATTGATATGGCACTCAACAAAAATTTTAATCCAGAGAGGCTTGTGGGCTCCGGGGGAATGCCCAGTTCCCACTCCTCAACGGTTTGTGCATTGACAACCGCCGCCAGCTACCGCTATGGTGTCGGTTCTTTTGAATTTGCGATCTGCTTCGTTCTTTCCATGATTGTGATGTATGATGCCATGGGAGTCCGCAGGGAAACTGGAAAGCAGGCGAAATTATTAAACAGCATATTACTTGAAAATCCTTTGAAATTAAAAGGAGAGCTAATACAAGAAACATTAAAGGAATATGTGGGGCACACTCCACTGCAAGTGGCAGCGGGAGCACTCCTTGGCATACTCCTTACCCTGTTTTTGGCACAATTTTATTAATAAAACAGCTATGTTTCCGTGAATCGTAAGAAATTACGCCTTGATTTCTTAAGATATCCATATTATACTTTAACAAGTTCAAAAATTGTCAAATTTGGAGGTAAAATGGGTATGTCGATTTATCACAGGATTATTTGTTTCTTCCTGTTCAGCTTTCTTGGATACCTTCTTGAATGTGTTGTGCTCAGTTATGAAAATAAAAGACTTGTAATTAATCGCGGTTTTGGACACGGCCCCTTCTGTATCATTTACGGATTCGGAGCCATGGGAGCCATGATTCTTTTAAAGCCTCTTTCCGATAATCTACTTCTGTTATATCTAGCGTCAGCGATGATGGCTACCATCATGGAGCTTATAACAGCACGTATGATGATTAAGTTGTTTGGTTCCTTCTGGTGGGATTATAGCAGGAAGAAACTTAACTACAAGGGTATTATCTGTATGGAGAGCACCATTGCCTGGGGATTTTTGGGAATTTTCTATTTCTACTTCCTAGATGGATTTGTAAATCAGATGGCAGGAGTTGTTCCAGAGCAGTTGGAGCGCTTCGTAGCACTCAGTCTTTTAACATTTTATATGGCTGATTTTATTTATACAATGAGATTGCAGCTTAAGTCATCTTGTGACGAAGACGATGCAACATTGATTGGTCGTTTGAAAGTATATTAATGAATGGCGGGATTCGATTCGGGTCCCGCTTATTTGTACGTTTAAAAACAGGGAGGACGATTATGAAACGAATGATGAAACTTGTGCTGGCATCTGCTTCTCCACGAAGAAAAGAGCTTCTTGCCCAAATTGGAATCACCCCTTTTATTGAGCCAAGCACCATAGTAGAAAAGGTTACTTCTACCGTTCCCGAAGAGGTGGTTTTAGAACTTTCTAGTCAGAAAGCACAGGATGTGGCGCAACATCAGGAGGCAGGTACCATTGTCATTGGAGCAGATACCGTAGTTGCCCTAGATGGTCAGATACTATTAAAGCCCGTAAGTCACGAAGATGCTTATCGGATGCTTTCCATGCTGCAAGGCAGGAATCATCAGGTATATACCGGTGTGACTATGGTTTCTTGTGGACAACGGGAGAATAAAGTAAAGTCGTTTGTGGAAAAGACTGAAGTCACGGTATATCCTATGTCGGAAGAAGAGATAAAAGCGTATGCCTTTAGTGAAGAACCAATGGATAAAGCAGGAGCTTATGGAATCCAGGGTAACTACGCAGCGTTTGTCAAGGGAATTACTGGGGATTATAATAATGTAGTAGGGTTACCTGTAGGACGAGTGTATCAGGAAATGAAATGGATGCTTGAACAGGAGGGGAATAATGATTAAGCTGATAACATCGGATATCGATGGAACCTTAGTTCCGGACGGATACAACGAAATCAATCCAGAGCTTTTTGATGTGATATTAAAGCTTCGGGCAAAAGGAATCCAGTTTGCTGCTGCAAGTGGACGCCAATGGGCAAGCATTGAATCTATTTTTGATCCTGTGAAAGAAAAGATTTTTTATTTGTCAGATAACGGAGCTTACGTAGGCTGCCACGGAAGAAATTTATTTATCAATACCATTGAGCTAGAAACCATTATGGATATGGTGAAGGAAGTTCGTAAGATAGAAGGCTTAGATGTTATGGTGAGTGGTCCTGATGTGGTGTATCTTGAGACCAAAGATCAGGAATTCTTAGACTGGTTGATCCACGGCTATAAGTTTAAGGCACAGTGGGTTGAGGATCTGACAAAAGTGGAATCAGAATTTATTAAGGTATCCGTATACCGCAAATCAGATGTGGAAGAGAATACCAGAATGCTTCGCACGATGTTTAAAGACCGTTTGAAGATGACCATATCAGGCGATATGTGGATGGATTGCATGAGACCAGGGATCAACAAAGGACAGGCAGTCAAGCTTCTTCAAGATAGCCTTTCAATCAAACCAGAAGAAACCATGGCTTTTGGTGATCAGTTGAATGATATTGAGATGCTTCAACAGGCGTATTATAGCTTCGCAGTAGGAAATGCCAGAGAAGAAGTAAAGAATGCGGCTAGTTTCCAAACGGATCTTAATATCAACGACGGAGTATTAAAAATACTGAAGCTGCTTTTGTAGCAAGGAAAGAGGGAAGCTCGTGAAAGGTGATAAAAAACGAAGAGGAAAGACATTCCTGGCTGTTTTGGCACTTATTGCTCTGCTTACCGGTTGTAAGGCAGATATTCCTATTGTTTCTGAGATTGCAGAAACAAAGGCATATACACTGCCTCAGTCTATGATTATCCTGGCAACGGAGAGAAACCGGTACCAAACCATTTATACCAGCCAAATTTGGGGCATTGACCTGCCAGGAGACCAGAATTTTGAGACTTATCTGGTAGATCAGGTAAAAGAATTTCTTCAGGAAATGAAGATTATGAATCTTCTGGCAGAAAATAAGGGCGTTACGCTAACCAGCGGAGAAAAAGAAGCGGTGCGTAAAGCTTCAGATGAATACTTTGAGTCATTGACAAAAGAAGATATCACTTATATGAAAGTGACAAAAGAAGACGTCAAAACCATGTATGAACAGTATTACCTGTCCAATAAGGTTGTTACAGAATTGACCAAGGATATGAATCTGGAGATCAGCGATAGTGAAGCAAAAGTCATTATAATCGATCAAATTGTTTTAAAGGATAAGGAACAGGCGGATCATGTGCGATCACTGGCGACAGTGGAAGGTGCTGATTTTTCTGCCCTAGCGAGAGAGTATTCCATTGAGGAAACAATGGAACGTCATATCGGAAGGGGAGAAGTTTCAAAACCCTATGAAGAGGCTGTGTTTGCCCTGTTAGCAGAAGAAATTAGTCCTGTAGTAGAAGACAAAGGCAAGTATTATATCATCAAATGCGTCAATGATTATGATGAGACGGCGACCCAAGAAAGAAAATCCGGATTGTACCGGACACGGAAAAAGGAAGCATTTGATCAGATCTATAACAAATATAAAGAAGAACATCCAGTTACTTTTAGCAATGAAATATGGAAAGATGTGAAGTTTTCAAAGGAAGATAAAACCACAACCACTAACTTTTTTGAAATTTACAAAAAACATGTAACAGATTGATAAAAAGAAAGGACGGGCAAAAAGCAAATGAGCCAGAGAGATACGATTCAAAGAAAAAGCCACAGCCGAAGACGCAGACAAAGCCGTGGGCGGGATGTTTTTGGAGGTGTCATACTATTTTTGATTGTATTCATTCTATTTGCAGGTGTGATTGCCGGTGGAGTTTATGGTTATCGATACTGGGAGGGTAACCGGACGTCTAATTTGCCTTTGGAAACCAGCCGGGAGGTAGTTCCGGAAACCATGCAGGGAAATAAAAAATAAGAAATAATAAAACAGATTAGTAAATGTCTTTATTGTTTCATAAGCAGTGCCACAATTGACCACTAAGGAGTCAGTTGTGGCACTTTTCTTTTATTGTTGATCTATTAAGCCTGGAAGAAGGCTATGGTTAGCTTTACAAGTGCTTCCTGGTCACTGGCACTCATAACTTCTCTTGCAGAATGCATGGCCAGTATAGGAACACCTACATCAACGGTGCGCATGGTAAGCAGGGTAGAGGATATGCTGCCTAGAGTGGAGCCACCTCTGATATCGGAACGATTGGAGAATTTGCGATATGGGATATCTTTGGCACGGCAGATTCCCTCAATAACTCCAGTGCTTGTGGCATCAGTGGCATAGGATTGGCTGGCGGCAAGCTTAATGGCTACACCGTCTCCCATCATGATCTGGTTTTTAATGTCGCATTTCTCCATATGATTTGGGTGGATAGCATGGGCAACGTCCATGGAGAGAAGGAAACCACCTAAGAGCCCATTTATAAAGGTTTCTCTGCTATAACCTAAGGACAAATAGATCTTCTCCAGAACACGCTCTGTAATGGCAGAGGAGGCACCTTGTTTTGTGTGGTTTCCGATCTCTTCGTTATCATATAAGATAACAGCATGGATTCCTTCTTTGCAGGTGGATTCCACGATTCCGTTTAAACAAGCATGAACTGAGGTTATGTTGTCCAGACGGGGAGCGGAATAGAACTCTTCTTGTAAGCCCAATAAACTTCCAGATTCCCAGTTATAGATGTAGATCTCATAATCTAAAATATCTGTCTTCTCAACTCCGGCTTCTTTTGCCAGGGCTTCAAGGAAAAAGTCCTTCCGGCTTAATTCATCGGTAATTCTGGTGATCAAAGGAAGCATATCCACCTGGGCATTGATAGGAACACCCTCGTTAGCATTACGGTTCATATGAATGGCTACACTTGGAACTGTAAGCACGGGTCTTGCAAAATCTACAAATATGGTCTTTGGTTCCATTAAAGAGGAGCCCTTAACGGATACCTTTCCGGCCATAGAAAGAGGGCGGTCAAACCAGGTGTTAAGAAGTGGACCGCCGTAGACCTCTATGTTTAGTTTTCCGTAGTCTAGTGAGGTTACTTCCGGATATGGCTTAACTTTTAAGCAGGGCCAGTCTGTATGGGAAGCTGCCAGACGAAGGGAAGGAGAGTCTGTAAGTTCTTCTCCTATGGAGAATGCAATCAGGCTGGAATCAAAAACGTTTATATAATAGGATTCTCCTTTTATAAGCTTCCATGTGGCGGAAAGGGGTAGCTCATGAAAGCCAGCGTCTGATAACTGCTTTGATGCTGCCATAATACAATGATAGGGAGAAACGGATGCTGCAACCAGTGAATCTAATTGTTTGATGATAGTCATATGATAACCTCTTTTCTAACCTCTTTGTTGGTACCTAAATGAAACTGTTTCTGTTATTATAACATATAAGATTGTTGTTTGGAATCCTCCGTTGACAGAGGATGAGAATCCGTTGTATAGTAAACGAAGAACAATCATGAATAGGAGATTATGTTATGATTTCAGTGAAAATTGAGGATATCAAATCCTTTACCTCCAAGCTGTTCGTAGGGGAAGTGTTCGATCACTTTCTTGTTAAGGAGGTTTCTGTTTCTACCTATAATATATTTACCATAGATGGAACTATTAAAAATGGATATTACTCCAAAGAAGAGATGGAGGAGCAGGGCATAGGAACATACTCAACCTGGACCGCTCTTAAGCCCTTTTGCTTTTCTATGGTTAAGGGGAAGCGGTTGCCTACAAGCTTCCGCATTATTTTATTAATGCCAGAGGATGAGACGGAGCGGTTTCTCTCAACAAAAAACATAGGATTTCCCAAGGAACAAGTAAAAGGACTTTATGTGAATATACGTTATGAGGATGAAAAGTTGACTTGCATTACAGGAACCTCAGTTTCTGTGTTCACCATGGATAAGACTCTTGATGAAGAATGGGATAACGGATTTAAAGGTTTTTTAAAGCAAAATCAGATTCCATTTGAGGAAGAATGACATTATCAGCACTCATTTTAATTGAGTGCTGATTTTCTATTGACATTTTTTGGACTGCGTATTAAAATACTCTTTGCAGGTATATTTAGAAAGAATTCCATGAGCACATGGAACTAATTATAGAAAAATGAGAGCAAGGAGTGTACTAACATGGCGAAAAAAGGTAGTTTAACAATTAACAGCGAAAATATTTTTCCTATTATTAAAAAATGGTTGTACTCTGATCATGACATTTTTTATCGTGAGATTGTTTCCAATGGTTGCGATGCGATTACAAAGCTGAAAAAGCTTGATGGTATGGGAGAGTGGCAGAAGCCTGAAGATCTGAAATTTAAGATTGAGGTAATTACAGATCCCAATGAAAAATCCATTACTTTTATTGATAATGGTATTGGTATGACAATGGAAGAAGTTGATGAATACATCAATCAGATCGCTATTTCCGGTGCTCAGGATTTCATGGAGAAATATAAGGACAAGGCAAATGAAGAACAGATTATCGGACATTTTGGTCTTGGATTTTATTCTGCATTCATGGTTGCTGAGAAGGTTACCATCGATACATTATCTTATAAAGACGGTTCACAAGCAGTTCACTGGGAGTCAGACGGCGGTACAGAATTTGAGATGGAAGCCGGAGATAAAGCAGAGCAGGGAACTACAATCAAACTTTATCTGAATGAAGAAAGTCTGGAATTTTGCAATGAGTACCGTGCAAAAGAAGTTCTGGAGAAATATTGTTCCTTTATGCCAGTGGAGATTTATTTAACCAACGCTGCCGCAGAAGATCAGTTTGAGACCATTGAAAAAGATGAGCTGACCGAGAATGATACGGTAATTGAGACTATCTTAGAAGAAGCTAAAACTGAGGAAATAGAGAAAGAAAACGGCGAGAAAGAAGTTGTTGAAGTTTCTCCAGCATCTGAAAAATATAAAATTGCAAAACGTCCCGTACCAATCAATGATATCAATCCTCTTTGGAATAAGCATCCAAACGAATGTACCGAAGAAGAATATAAAGATTTCTACCGTAAAGTATTCCATGATTATAAGGAACCATTATTCTGGATCCACTTAAATATGGATTATCCATTTAACTTAAAAGGAATTCTTTACTTCCCTAAATTAAACATTAGCTATGACAGCCTGGAAGGAACCATTAAGCTCTACAACAGTCAGGTATTCATCGCAGATAACATTAAAGAAGTAATTCCAGAATTCTTAATGCTATTAAAGGGAGTCATTGACTGTCCAGACCTTCCTCTTAATGTATCAAGAAGTGCACTTCAAAATGATGGTTTTGTTAAGAAGATTTCTGATTACATCACAAAGAAGGTTGCCGATAAGCTGACAGGCATGTTTAAGACCGATAGAGAGAACTATGAAAAATATTGGGACGATATTAATCCATTCATCAAATTTGGCTGCTTAAAGGATGAGAAGTTTGCTGAAAAGATCAACGATTCCCTTCTCTTTAAGAACCTCAGCGATAAGTATCTGACAATTGCTGAATGTTTGGAAGAGAATAAAGAAAAGCATGAGAATAGCGTGTTCTATATCACAGATGAGAAAGAACAAGGCCAGTATATTAACATGTTTAAAGAAGCTGGTCTGGATGCAGTTTATATGAACCAGAACATAGACAATCCTTTTGTAGGCTACTTAGAGCAGAAGAATGAAAATGTGAAGTTCTTATGCATTAACTCTGACCTATCTGATATCTTTAAGGAAGAAGTGACCGAAGAGGATAAGGAAGCTATGAAGGCGGACGTAGATGCTCTTACTGAGCTGTTCCGCAAGGTCTTAGGCAAAGAGAACCTTGATGTTAAGGTTGAAAAGCTTAAGAATGAAAATATGTCCTCTATGATTACGATTTCAGAAGAATCACGTCGTATGGCAGAGATGATGAAGATGTATTCTATGCCAGGAATGGATAACTCTATGTTTGGCACCACTGAAACTTTAGTGCTTAATTATAACAATAAGCTGGTTCAGTATGTGTTAGGACATAAGGAGGGAGCTCATACCAATACGATTTGTGAGCAGCTCTACGATTTGGCAGGCTTAAGCCATGGTTCCTTAACACCTGAGCGCATGACTAAATTTATTGCAAGAAGCAATGAACTGATGATAATTATGGCAGAAGCATAAGTATAAATAATAAAATATAGAAAAGGACGGTAACCTTGGAAATCAAAGGGTAACCGTCCTTTTCTGTATAATGCTATTGACATCTATAACAGGTTTCTCTATAATATATGGTAATGAATACTACATGATAAATTTCGTGTTAGGAGGAAGAAAATAACTATGAGCTATAAAATTATTGGGGATAGTTGCTTAGATTTAACAGCGGATTTAAAAAAGGACCCCCACTTTCAGATAATTCCACTTACGTTACAAGTGGGAGAGATTCAGGTCGTTGATGATGATACCTTTGATCAGAAGAGTTTTTTGGAAATTGTAAAAAAAAGCAGTGAATCACCAAAGTCTGCTTGTCCTTCTCCAGAGCTTTATAAAGAGGCTTATGAGTGTGAAGAAGATCATGTTTTTGTCATTACTCTATCGGAACATTTAAGCGGCAGCTATAACAGCGCTGTCCTTGGGAAAAAGTTATATGAAGAGGAGCATGGCGATGATGGGAAAAAGATTGCAGTTTTAGGGTCTGATTCCGCTTCTTCGGGCCAGCTTAATATTGCTTTGCTAGTTCAGTCTCTTTGTCAGGCAGCACTTCCTTTTGAGGAAATTGAGAAAAGAGCAAGGGACTTTATTAAGGACATGAAGACCTACTTTGTGTTGGAAAGCCTGGATACATTAAGAAAGAATGGTAGGCTTACCGGGCTACAGGCATTCTTTGCTACTGCCCTTAACATCAAGCCAGTTATGAGCGCTCAATCCGGCATTATTGTAAAACTAGATCAGGCTAGAGGTATTAACAAAGCGTTAGTACGAATGGTGGATATCGCCATTAAAGATTCAGGAGATACCAGAGATAAGGTGTTGGCCATTGCTCACTGCAACAATCCAGAGCGAGCAGAGTTTGTTAAGCAGGAGATGCTAAAGAGATCCAAATATAAAGATATCATCATAACAGAGACAGCAGGTGTCGCTACAGTTTATGCCAATGACGGTGGAATCATCATGACACTATAATCAAAGGATTTGAAACGCATTTAAGAATAATAGCAAATAGCAAGGGTCTGCCATGGCTGAAAGGGAAGATGTTAACTTTTCACTGAGGTCAGGCCCTTTTTGACGTTATACGTTCCTTCTGACTGTATGGTCTCTTCTATATACTAACTTATTTTAAAAGAAAGCATGTGTGATATCAACAAATATAAAGAAGAAGACTATAAAAATTTAGTATAGAATGTGATAGTAACGAAAATTGTCTTATTCTATTGCTACATTTTGTTAATTCTACTCATAATTAAAACAAAGGAAAATATTTACCTTTATACCATTTTATGATATAAATATTGTTACATGGATAGGTATAGGGAGGTGAAATTATATGAATGATGTAACTATGATTGCTATATTAATTGTGTTTGTACTAGGAATTATGTTATTGTTTAATTTCTATACCAGACTGTTAAGTAAGATTTCCCAAAATGGGATCAGACGAAAACTGGAAAAAGGTAAGATAAGTGATCAGCAGTTGGAGAAGTTGTGTAACGCCGTGGATAAGGGCCGTAAAAGAAAGATGATGGCAATTTTTATGTACGGAATTTTTTATAAATCCTTTTTAAATATGCAGGAGGATATCTATCAGCTTTACAGAGCAGAGATGGAAAAAAGAGGTATGTTAAATCAGTAATTACATAAGTGCTACTCTATGATAGTTAGACGACTAAAGAATTAAAAAGTATATGCTTTATAAGGACATGGCAGTTTTGTCATGTCCTTTCCTATTGTCTCCAAGAATCTTTTTAATTTGACAAACCCTTATATTTTGGGTAAGATAAAAAAATGGGATTAAAATCCAGATAACCATAAAGGTTTAGTAATGTAAAACCAGAATGTATTATGTGGAAAACAATTAATTCAAAAAGAAATGTGGAGTTTTTTTCAAAAAATGTGGAAAACATCATGAAATTCATAAAATCATGTTGAAATTATTAACAATTGGGAGGCATTGATGAAGAAAAAAGGTAACTGGATCAGGATTCTGGTTTTCCTTCCTGCATTGCTGTTTATAATGCTTATCGGATGGATCGGGGTCAGTGAACGGAACGGAACGAAGTTGAATTCATCTTCAGCTTATGAATCCGATAAGGGAAAGATGGAGACGTCTCTGGCATCAGAAGAGGAATCTGGAAGTCAGGAGGAACCTGAGGTGCTGACGCTTAAGCAGTCCGAGGATCAGACAAAATCTGAAACCCAGAAGGAAAATCCGGATAAATCTGAAAATCCTATGGTAAATCTACTATTTGCTGGAGATATATTACTTTCTAGTCATGTAACTACAGCATATAATAATGCAAAAGGTATTAATGGAGTGTTAGATGCTGGATATCTGGCAGAAATTAGCCAGTCGGATATCTTTATGGCAAATCAAGAGTTTCCATTTAGCGATCGTGGAACAGCAGCACCGGATAAACAATTTACCTTTCGCCTTCCACCCTCTAAGGTCTCTATGATGAATGAGATTGGGGTGGACATTGTAACTATTGCAAATAACCATACCTTAGACTACGGAACGGATGCTCTGCTTGACACATGCATGGCATTGGATGGAGCGGGCATTCAGTATGTAGGAGCTGGTCCAAACATGGAGAGAGCGAAACAATTGCAGACCATGGAAGTCAAAGGTAAAACCATTGGCTATTTAGCAGCTTCCAGAGTTTATCCAGATCCAAACTGGGTGGCCAATAGCAAGAAGCCTGGAATGGTTAGTGGATACGACCCTACCATACTTTTGGAGGAAATAAAAAAAGCCAAACCTCTTTGCGATTACCTAGTCGTTTATGTGCATTGGGGAATCGAACGAGATGAGAAGCCACAGGGATATCAAAGAGCACTAGGCAAACAAATCATTGACGCCGGTGCAGATATTGTCATAGGAAGTCACCCTCATGTTCTTCAAGGCTTTGAATATTACAAAGGCAAACCAATTTGCTATAGCCTTGGTAATTACATTTTTGGAAGTTCGATTCCAAAGACCACACTTTTAAAGGTGGATGTGGATTTTGATAAGGAAAGCACCACACTATCACTGGTTCCCGGCACTTCAAAAGCAGGATTAACAAAAACCTTAACCGGAGATGGAGAAAAAAAGGACTTTTATCAGTATCTGCAGGGGATCTCCTTTGACGTTACCGTGGATGACAATGGAATCATCCATGAAACGAATAAAATAGAATAATTAATTCGATTCGAGGTATCTGTCTCCCTGGCAGGTACCTCGTTCTTTGAAGCGTTTCGCCAGCGAATTGAGTACCATACGCTTATTTCCACTCCAAAGAGGAGCCAGAAGAAGTTCCTTTGGACCGTCTCCGCTGATCCGGTGGATCACCATGTCCTTAGGAAGTAGGGCTAGACAGTCAATTACCAGATCAATATATTCCTCTAGGGTATATACCGGTATTAGGCCTTTTTCATATTCTAAGGCCAGATCGGTACCTTTTAAAATATGAAGAAGTTGTAGCTTGATACCATCGCCTCCATTGCTTTTATGGCTGTCAAGGCGTGCAAGATGGCGGATGGTATCAAAAATCATCTCTTTATTCTCTCCAGGGAGCCCTAGAATTACGTGGGTGATGACCGTTATTCCGATTACCTTTAACTGGTAGTAGCCATCTGAAAAGACATCCAGAGAATAACCTCTCCTGATGTACTTGGCGGTGGATTCGTGTATGGTTTGCAATCCTAGTTCTACCCAAACTGGCTTTTGCTGGTTTAACTCCTTTAATAACATAAGAATGTCAGGAGACAGGCAATCAGGCCTAGTAGCAATGGAAAGAATAGCCACATCAGGATGGGAGATAGCCTCCATAAAAAGCCTCCTTAAATAGGAGACAGGGGCATAGGTGTTGGTATAAGATTGGAAGTATGCAATAAAACGCCCTTCCCCTGGTTTCAATTTACGGCTGACTTTTTCTTTCGCAGCCTCGATCTGATCCGTGATAGAGGAATGGGCATGAATGGATTCCGCAAATTCTCCAGAGCCTCCGCCGCTGCAAAAGATGCAGCCATTATTTCCTAAGGTGCCGTCCCGGTTCGGACATGTCATCCCGCCATCAAGAGCCAGTTTATATATTTTTTGTCCGTATTGTTTTTTCATTTCAAAATCAAGTGAATGGTAAGGTTTTTCATTCCAAAGCATAGAAGTCTCTCCAATTTTTAGTCATTGCATTATTATAGTGTCTACTAGGTCAGACTGTCAAATTTTATTATATCTTTTCGTAGAATAATGTATTGTAGAAGTTTTGTAGATTATGTTATACTCATAATAATGATTCTTATGTATTTCATTGGGGAAAAGGAGAGTAATAACATGAAAATTACTGATACCGTCAAGCTTTTAAAATCAGAGGATTCCAGAAAGCTTATGGCTGCTTTATATGGAGAAGAAGGAATTGAGACGAATACAAAACGATATGAGGATCTTTTATTAAGTTTTGAAAAGAAGTTTCCAAAGGATGAGGACATGCTTTTATTTACAGCACCTGGACGTACGGAAATCAGCGGAAACCATACAGATCATAACCATGGAAAGGTCTTAGCAGGAAGCATTAATTTAGACTGCGTAGGCGTTGCTGCTAAGAACAATACCAGAACGGTTCATATTATCAGTGAGACTTATGATCAGAATTTTACGATTGACCTTGATGACTTAAGACCAAGTGAGAAGAAGGCAGGAACCATTGATCTGACCAAGGGACTATTCAAAGGATTTTTGGAAGCTGGTCATGAAATAGGAGGATTTGATGCCTATATCACCACCAATGTAATCAGTGCGGCAGGAGTTAGTTCCTCCGCTTCCTATGAGATGCTCTTATGCAGTATGGTTGATACATTTTTTAACCAGGGACGTTTAAATGCAGTGGATTATGCTCATATTGGTAAATACTCTGAGAATGTTTACTGGGGCAAGTCCTCAGGGCTTCTAGATCAGATGGCATGTGCCGTAGGCGGCCTTATTACCATTGATTTTAAGGATCCAACAGCTCCAGTGGTGGAGAAGATAGAATTTGATTTTGCCTCCAGAAATCACAGCCTTATTATCGTCAATACAGGGAAGGGACATGCAGATTTAAGCGAGGATTATTCCCATGTTCCCTCTGAGATGAAAAAGGTGGCTGAGTTTTTTGGAAAAGAAGTGTGTGCTGAAATCACAGAAAAGGATCTGATTGAAAACCTGAATGAAGTCAGGGAATTTGCTGGAGACCGTTCCGTTCTACGTGCCCTTCATTTCTTTGAAGAAAATAAGCGGGTGGATGCAGAAGTAGCCGCCTTAAAGGAAGGTCGGTTTGAAGACTTTTTATCTAATATTACTTCCTCCGGTAATTCCTCTTGGAAATGGCTTCAGAACTGTTTTACTAATACCAGCTATCAGGAACAGGGGATTACCATAGCTCTTGCTCTTACGGAACTTTTTCTTGCCGAGAAAAAAGCAGGTGCATGTAGGATTCATGGCGGTGGATTTGCAGGTGTTATCATGACTATGATTCCCAATGAATTGGCGACAGAGTATATCACCTATATCGAGAAAGCCATGGGAGAAGGAAATGCATACCGCATGAGCATCAGACCACACGGTGCTATCTGTTTTCAAGATATGATAGGGCAATAATAATTGAAAAACCTGCCATAATAGAGTACAATAGAAGTAAGAGATAGAATACAGAACGTGCAACTAAAGGAGGCAGGCAATATGAAAGAGAAAAATAATCTGATCATTACAATAGGAAGACAATACGGAAGCGGCGGTCGTATGGTAGGAAAGGCTTTAGCGGAAGAATTCGGGATTAACTTTTATGATGAAGAGATTTTAACCCTTACTTCCGAGCAGAGTGCTGTGGGAGAAGTATTTTTCCGCCTGGCAGATGAAAAGGCAGGGAACAATCTGCTTTATAAAATCGTAAGTGGATTAAAACCTCAGTTAGGCAAGCCATCTATGGATTCCGATATTGTGAAACCGGAAAATCTATTCCGCTTCCAATCCCAGGTGATTCGAGAACTTGCAGGGGAAGAATCCTGCATCATTGCAGGCAGATGTGCAGATTACATCTTAAGCCGTGAAGACGTTAATGTTCCAGGACTGGTTAAGATCTTTGTATATGCAGATACTCCTACTCTTGTGAGCAGAACTATGGATGTAGATAAGATTGATGAAAAAGAAGCAACCAAGCGCGTTAAGAAGATCAACCGGGAGAGGAAAGAATATTATCGCTACTATACCGGTGAGAGTTGGGATGACTGGGATAATTATGACCTGATTATCAATACCAGCAAGATTGATCTGGAGCAGACCGCAGAGCTTATTAAGGATTATATTAAATTAAGAGGGCTTGAGCTCTAAACATAACAACAAAAAAAGGGTGTTCCATATCGGGAGCACCCTTTTTTGTGTAAGGCTTATTAGAATATTTTATGTATTTCGTTTTAAGAGAGGCTGGCTGCAAAATCCTTTACTGATTCTAGTTTGTCGGACGAGTTCATGCTCCCTTTCTCTAACATACCGGAGATTTTAATGACTCCTTTGTTTTCCCATTTTAGATAGGAGCAGATGGCATTTAGCTGTGCTTCTGCAGCATCGTAAACATTGGGAGCACCGGAGTTTAAAAGCATGGCGATGGATTTAATCCGGAAGCCTTTTTTTGCAAAAGCATACATACGATCCACAAAAGCTTTAGTCTGAGCGGAAACATCAAACCAATAGATGGGAGAGGCTAAAACTAGCATATCAGTCTCAGCCAAATCACTTAATATAGAGTTCATATCATCTTGTTGGATGCAGGTTCCATCATGAGTAAAGCAGTATTGACAGGCTAGACATGGGTCTACCTTTAACGTGCTTAGGTTTTTAATCGTTACGTCATGACCGGCTGTTTTTGCAGACTCAGCAAAAGTATCTGCCATGATCTCTGTATTGCCATTTCTTCTAGGACTGCCTGTGATTATTAATATATTCAAACTAACTTACCTCCATTTATTTGGTATTCGATTTATGACCCGTAAACCGACCAATTGGTCAGAAGTTTGTAATGAAACATTTTATATAATCTTTTTGCATACGTGGACTTCAGCTGTTTTTTCTGCAAAGTCAGCAGTAGCAGTGGTAATCTTTATAAAATGAGGGGAGCTCATATGGCTTTTTAATGATTCCTGGTCCTCCCATTCCTCAAGCATCGTAAGAATCTGAGGATTCTTCATATCCTGTACCAGTTCATAGCGAATACACCCAGCATCTTTCGCTCTTGTTTCTTCCACCAGGCCTACGGCCAATTTTAAAAATTCGTCAACTTTGTCAGCTTTAATATAATTGTTTGCAATAATCTGTATCATGATTTTCTCCTTCGTTTACCAAATATTATTATGAACTCTCTCGGCTTTGTAACGATCTACAAATTTGTTTTCCTGTCCGTCTGGATAGCCGATGGCTATCATGGCATATGGTTTGATGTGATCTGGAAGATCAAAGAATTTTCGTACATTTTCTTTTACTTCATCAGAGGTAGCAACTCCCAGCCATACAGCTCCAAGTCCCAGATAAACAGATTCTAAAAGTATATTTTGAGTGGCTGCACCAAGATCCTCATCAAGTCCTGCGGCAACTTTTAATTCATTCGCATTTCCAAGTACAACAATGGTAACAGATGAATCTGCGGCAGGTTTTGCATAAGGAGAGGTGAGGGAGAGCTTTGAAAGCTGTTCCTTATCCTGAACTACGATGAATTCCCATGGCTGTTCGTTGATTGCTGAGGGAGCCTGCATAGCAGCCCTTAAAATTTTATCGATTTTCTCTTGCTCTACCGCTTGATCTGTAAATTTACGAATACTTCTGCGGTTAAATATTTCCTTCATAGTGAAACCTCCTAGTCTTTTTCTAAATGTTTTAAAAGCTTCCCGCTAATGGCAATAAATTGAGCGGTTTCTTCTTTCGTAAGGATTCCTTCGTATTCTTGATGGAGTTGTTCCCAAGAATTAATAATTTCCTTTTGTAAAACAAGCCCTTCTGGAGTCGTGCTTAAATATGCCTGCTTGCCTTCCGTCCTTTTGGTAACGAGATTTTTCCGCTCCAACTTCTCAACTAATCGGGTAATGGTAGATGGAGTCAGATGAAGCGCATCCCCTATTTCCTTTTGCATCATGCCTTCTTTTTGGTTTACCAGATAAAGAAGGAGTGCATGACTTGGTGAAAGACCAGTCTTTAAGAAGGCTTCGTCTGCGATTTTCCCCAGAGCCCTTGATAATTTGGCGGTGGAAAAAAACAAACAGCTATTCATATCGCAAACATGTTCTTCGGTATTTAAATCTTTGTTCAATTCATCACCTCTCTTGTTTGTACATACAAATATAGCACCAGATCAAACCATAGTCAATCCTTTTTGTAAATATTTAATTTGGTAAAATTTAATTTAGCAATACCGTTGACAAGATAATCAATTTAATTTATAATAAAGATGATTTTAACAAATATAATTTGATATAATACATTAAGGAGGTATATGACATGTCTGTTTATGATTTTAAAGTAAAAACAATGAATGGTGAAGAGAAGAGTTTATCTGATTATGAAGGCAAAGTTTTATTGATTACAAATACGGCTACTGAATGTGGGTTTACTCCTCAGTATACGGATCTTCAGGAGATTTATTCAAAATATGCGGATAAAGGTCTTGAAATTCTTGATTTTCCTTGCAACCAGTTTGGCAATCAGGCACCTGGGGAGAATGATGAAATTCATACTTTCTGCACCGGACGTTTTGGAGTTACCTTCCCTCAGTTTTCAAAGATTGATGTGAATGGAGAGAATGCCATTCCTCTTTATCAGTATCTGGTGAAGGAAAAAGATTTTAATGGTTTTGATGCTGGTCATAATTTAACACCTATTCTGGAAAAGAAGTTTGATGAAAGTAATCCAAATTATAAGAATGAACCAGATATTAAATGGAATTTCACAAAATTCCTGGTTGATAAGAACGGAAACGTAGTAAGAAGATTTGAACCTACTGCAGATATGAAGCTTGTGGAAGAAAGCATCAGTGAATTGCTTAAATAAATTAAGTTTTAGACAGTGGGAGAACGGAGATTAGTAATGAACTATGATAAATTGAAGATAGGCAACCAGCTTTGCTTTCCTCTATATGCCTGCTCTCGTGAGATTGTCCGGCTGTATAAGCCCTTTCTTGACGAGATTGGCCTAACCTACACCCAGTATATCGCTATGATGGTATTATGGGAGAGAAAGCAGCTTACAGTAAAACAGCTTGGCGAGATTCTTTATCTGGACAGCGGTACCTTAACTCCCCTGTTAAAAAAGATGGAAAGTTCAGGGCTTTTAAGCCGAAGCCGGGATAAGGCGGATGAACGCAGTGTTATAGTCAAACTGACCGATCAGGGAGAGGAATTAAAGGAACAGGCGGTATTGATACCGGAAAAAATTTCTAAGTGTGTTCCTCTTGATCAGGAAGAGTCAAAACAGCTATATCATCTGCTTTATAAGATTCTAGGCAATTCCAGCCGGAATCCAGAGAAATAAAATAGACTCAGGAAGACCTTATATGGGCTTCCTGAGTCTATTTTATTTAGTATTTACTATCGAGATTTGCTGGAGTGAAAGCAGGCTCATAATTATAATCATAAGAGTTGTTAATTGCAGTATACTCTTCTTTAACCGGATAATGGCTCTCTGTTCCTTCTTTTAGCTTAAAACGTTCTACTTCTTGCTTTAGCATTTGAGCCTGTGCTGCAAGCTCTTCACTGGAAGCTGAACTTTCTTCTGCTGTTGCAGCGTTACTTTGAACCACTGCCGAAACCTGGGCAAGTCCTTGATTGATCTCTTCAATAGCTAGTACCTGAGCGGAGGAGGCGCTGTCAATTTCATTAATAGACTGCTCAGCAAGTTTAGCCTTTTTCCCAACTTCCAAAAGAATGTTAGCGGCTTCTAGGGCAAGCTTTTCACCTTCTGAAACAGATGCGGCAGAATGACCGATTAATTCTGCTGTCTGTTTTGCTGCAGCGGCAGATTTGGCAGCAAGGTTGCGGACCTCATCAGCAACTACGGCAAATCCTTTTCCTGCACTTCCTGCACGGGCAGATTCTACTGCCGCATTCAATGCCAGGATGTTGGTCTGGAAAGCAATGTCTTCAATTACCTTTGTAATGCTTGAAATCTTATCGGAAGAAGCAGATATTTCCTTCATGGAAAGATTTAACTTCTGCATATGAGAATTACTCTCTATAACGCCTGCATCAGCCTCTCCTACATAAATGGTGGCTTTTTGTACGTTACCGGCGTTGGATTCAGCCTGCTGAGTTACACTTGATATGGCTGCATTTAGTTCTTCAATGGTAGCGGCTTGTTCTGTTGTACCAGAGGCAAGGGCCTGGGCGGCAGACGATACTTGCTCTGCTCCTGTGTTAACCTGAATGGCTGCCGTCTGAATGGAAAGAAGAGACTGGTTTAAGTCATTTTCAATCTTTAACAGAGCAAGTCCCATGGTATCTTTTTCTGAACGGAGAGGAACGTTTTGTGTAAAGTCTCCGTTGCTTATGTTGATAGCAGCAAAAGCTTGTTCTCTGATACCGCTTATCATTTCTGTAAATGCAGAAGCTAATTGTCCAGTTTCGTCCTTTGAAGTAATATCAGCTAGATCCACATCAAGGTGACCTTGTGAAATCAACTTTGCGGCGTCTACAACCTTTCCGATAGGAAGGCTGATCATGATTGCGATTTTTTTACCAAGCAATAAGGCAGATATAATACCAGCAACGATAAAGATGATTAGAACGATTGTGGCAACCATAGCAATGGTTCCATTTATATCGCTGATTTCCTTTGCCTCTATCATGCGGTTATCAATTAACTGATCGAAATTGTTATAGATTGTCTGGATTTCATCAGTCTGATCAGTTAAAGATGATGTTACGGTTGTTTTATTCCCTGATTTTGCCGCCTCAATGGATTTAAGTATAGCAGGATCGTAAGAATCTTTGAAAAGCTTCATAGCTTCCTCATATAACTTAATTGATTCCTGAGAGGAAGAAGGAATAGATTTTCGATAAATCTCTGAGCTAGTAAGGAATGTTTCTTTGTTCTTTACATAACTTTTCTCCAGCTCCCCAACCATTTGTGTATTGCCGGAGTTAATGATCAAATCCTTGGAGTCGGATCGGATTTGATATAAGCTTTGGACTGCACTGAACATATCGTCGAGAGGTGCAGTTTTTTCTTGATACATGTAGGTATCCGATGAATTGATACGAAGCATGCTTCCAAGGCCTAGTAGACCCACCACCAGCATGATTGCGGCTACGACTATAAATCCGGTGCTTAGTTTTTTTGAAATACTGTAGTCGTTAAAATTTTTCATAAATAATCCTCCTGATAGTTACAAGCTACCTGGCCCGGTAGGGACGAAATGAAAGTTTGCTGATTTTTCATCCAATTAGACAGGGAAAAGGTCTTAAAATGTAAGTCTGCAAGTCCCTTTGATTTTTGACGGAATTTCTTTTCTTATTTCTCTGCTTATACCATATTGTCCAAATGCTTTTTCTGGGCCGAAATACATATGTATTGGAACAAATTTTAAGTTTGGGGAAGTTTCCATAATAGTCAAAAATTATAATTATGATTATAGATGATAAAATGAGAAAACTCAATCAAAATAGTCAAAAACCGTCATATTTTGTAAAAATTTGTAACCTAAATTAAAAACCCATCTTTTTTCGTGATCAAATAAATAAAGACCTCGTGTAAAGGTCTTATTTACACGAGGCAATGTGAAATTTAAAAAGGTTGAAAGGATTGATTTCTTGCCTAATTAAAGGGTGATATCTTTAAGATCCCCTTAGGGAACGAGAAAACATCATAGGGATCATAATTTTGTTTCACTTCTTTTAACCGGTAGACGTTATTACCGTAATACTCATTTAGATAGCAGGGAAGCGAGCCATATGGGAAATTCACATAAGAGCCCTCTGTAATGGATTTTAAATAACAAAACCGATCCTTAATCCAGTTAGAGTTTTCACACTTACAGCTTTCAAATACAGTGTTGAGCCAAGTGATATAGTGAGCGTCCCGGTAGTAGAAGGCTGTGGCTTCAGGAGCAGTTTCAGAGACCTTGCCACCCAAAGCATAAAAGGAAAGAGCCGCGTAAATAGAGCCGCTAGGCCGGCTCGCAATCAGTTCTGACAGGCGGTTGCTTTCACATTCATTAAAGTCATGGAGAACAAAGCGGCTTGTGGACTGAAAGGATTCAAAGGGGGGATAAAATTCTCCGATGATTGTAACTGCTTCTAAAAAGGTAAGATATTTCAAGCTATATCTAACGCCCCCAAGTCCCAAGAGAGGTTTAATAATACCTAAGGCAGTTTCTGGCGGACCGTAAAAAATCCCTCTTGCTATGATCCCAAGACCTTCTTCCAGTGAGTTGAAGATCCTTGAAACCATAGTAACTCTTGCGTCTGCATTTGCTAACCAATCCTGCCAGGTCTGTATAAACAATGACTGCTTTTCCTGGTCAGCATTTGAATATCGGATATCAATTAACGTGACTTTATCAATTTTAGGAGGTAGTCGGAAAGTCATGGAGGTGACAACGCCAAAATTCCCTCCGCCTCCTCCTCGAAGCGCCCAGAACAAATCCTGATTTTCGTCATCGCTTGCGGTTAGTATATTACCTTCGTAGTTGACAAGCCGTAGACGGATCAAATTATCGCAGCCCAGTCCAAGGTAGCGGCAGGAGAGTCCCCAGCCTCCTCCAAGAACATAACCGCTAACACCTACGGTGGGGCAGGTACCTCCTGGAAAGGGATATCCCAGAGAAGAAATTGTTGCATATACCTGTTTGTTGGTGGCCCCGCCTTGGGCCGTAAACAAACCAGAAGCTTCATCTATGACAATCTGGCTTAATTCGCTCAGATCAATATCGAGAATATCATTTCCAGTGGAGTAGCCTTCATAGTTATGTCCTCCACTTCTAATTCGCAGGGAAACATGGTGAGATCTTGACCATAACACGGCATTGCTGACATCCGTCTCATTCTGACAAAAAACGATAGCCAGAGGGAATTTATTGACAGCTCTGTTGTAAACTTGTCTTAACTCATGGTAGAAAGGGTCGTCTGGTGTCACCACCCGGCCGGTCAGACCATTGAAATTGCAAATGTTCATACATAAGCGCCTCCTTTCTTACTATCATGTTATTAGAAGAAAGGAGATTTGGTGCGGCTTGTATGTCTTCCTATAAAAAGGGTATTACGCGTATTGCTTTAATCCAAAGCGTATGGTAACTATCTTTTTATGGCGTATGAGATGAGATTACCTGTGAATGATAGAGTAAAAAGTCGCAAAACGCCCGTTCCATTGCAACAATGGAACGGGCGTTTTATGATCGCAGTTTTGGATAAACAGCGACTTTGCAAAAACAATTGTTGCCAACTATTTTATAACCATTTTGTTGGAAATGATAATGGTTTTTGCAAAACATGAAATTGAAGCTTCCTCCAAAGAACAGGCGGCCGCCATCGAACAAATCAATCAGGGGCTGTCACAGGTCTCTTCCGTAGTTCAGACCAATGCTGCGACAGCCGAGGAAAGCTCTGCATCCAGTGAGGAGCTTGCGGCTCAGGCCCAGATCTTAAAACAGGAAGTGAATAAATTCCAGCTAAAAGAATAGGGACAGCCTAAATTATAATTTCATAATCCTTTTTTCTTCCAAACTTGCCAAGCTTTCTGGAGTATGAGTCGATAGATACACGGTTTTATTCTCCTTAATAAAAGCACGAGCTTTTAAAAGAGTCTCTTTGGCAGCTTCCAGGTCTTCAAAGACAATCGATAACCGATTCTCTATTAATGCAGCGTCAGTATAGGTAATATCACCGTGAATCAGGTAGAAGAGTCCATCTGATTCCACAATTACGATGCTGTTGCCCTTTGTATGACCTGGAGCTGGAAGGAAATAGACGCCATCGCTAATTTTCTCACTGGCTTCAAAGTTATGATAAGGACCATCTTGGTAAGCAACCCTTATAATATTGTCTCCCTCTAGCTTAAGGGCATCGGCTTCTGCCCCGGATAAATATATCTTTGCATTGGGGAAACTTCTTAACTCTCCGGAGTGGTCTGGATGTTTGTGGGTTAAAAGAATTTTTGTAACCTGCTCCGGGCCATATCCAAGTTCTTTTAAGGCTGCTAGATAATCATGGATCCGCTTTCCCTGATAAATCTTCTGGCCTTCTTTTGGTAGAGCGTCAGGTGCTTCTTTTGGGATTCCAGTATCAACAAGAATGACCTCACTCCCTGTGTCGATGACATAATTTTGTAGGCTGGAAGGATATGTTACGGAAGAATCGAAAATTGGCTCACTTACGCCTCCTCCCATTGCAAATGGCTGTGTCATAAAACCACCCTCATATAATTTGACCGCTTTGATTTTCATGTGAATACTTCCTTTCTTTGACTTCTTTTTATCTGTAACTCTTTATAAAAGAGCAGCGATATCTTTTTCGATTTTTTCTGGTTTATCAGTAGGAGCGTAGCGTTTTAATACGGTTCCGTTTTCATCTACCAGAAATTTCGTAAAATTCCACTTAATCTTTGAACCAAGGACACCTGACTGGCAAGATTTCAAATACGTATACAATGGTGATTCATTGGCACCGTTTACCTCGATTTTTGCAAATTGAGGAAATGAAACGTTGTAAGTCAGTTGGCAAAATTCATGAATTTCTTCTTCGCTCCCAGGCGCCTGATTACCAAACTGGTTGCATGGAAAATCAAGAATTTCGAAGCCCTGGTCCTTATATTTTCCGTATAGCGCTTCAAGTCCTTCGTATTGAGGGGTAAAACCGCAGCCAGTTGCCGTATTGACGATAAGCAGGACTTTTCCTTTATAATCTGAAAGGGAAACAGGGTTTTGTTTCATGTCCGTAACTGTTATATCATAAAGATTCATTGTTAACACCTCTCCAATTCTTTAATATTTAATACAATTGTATTGTACTCAATTTAATTTAAGAAGTCAATAGTTTTTTGAAATTTATTTTTTTGCTATTCAAAAGATAGTATCAAAGATTGAAGATATAAAAAAGTGCAGGACACTCCGGAGGTTTATGCCGGCTGGCCCTACACTTACTTATAGATAAATTTGATTAAGTCCCCTTGTTTGTTAAGAAGAACGGTATCATCGGCAAGTTCGATGGTTCTTCCTGTTTTTAGTACTTTTTTAATAGGATTAGGAACCATTTTACCGCTCATTGAATTTCTTAAATCAAAGGCCTCGCCAAACGGTTTCAGATAAGCCTCCTCCTGATTCCAACCGGAAATTATCTGGGCCGCTTGATTTAGATAGGTAATCTGTCCTTCGTTGTTCGTAGTAACCACACCATCCCCAATTGAATTTAAAGTAACTTTTAACACCTAGGTAGTAAAAAAAAGTGTCATTGGCATCTGCCAGAATGTACTCCTTACGTTGGCTTATGTTTACTGTCACTATTTTAAAATAGTCGCAGCCCACGGGGATTTGCTTAAAAATCTGTCTTGCAATCTCTGCAGTCACGATAGACCCCTCCTTTTCTTAGTTAATCGCTTGTAGTGCTAGTAAAATAATATCAAAGGCATTCGTAAATGCTCCATGGATTCTTTTCTATTAATTAGCGGACATACTTCATCTAATGATCTTCTTTTCTGCATGTACCAATATGATATAATATATTATAAAGTTTTATAGAGAGTGATAATATGCTTGTCTTTGTTGATTTTCGGTATAAAAGAGTTGTATTTATGGATTTCTTAAATGAAATAAGAAGATAAGAGTAAAAAAAATAATTTTTATGTGGTAGAGTGGTACTATTTTGGTTTTTCAAACATAACATAAGACAAATTGTTTAATTGAAAGGCAATCATATTATGACTCCTTGTCCAGAAGGAATGGCTTCATATACCATTCAAGCGGGTGATACGCTATGGCTGATTTCAAGACGCTATAATACAACTGTTGATGCCATTATGTATGCAAATCGTGGTTTGATGCCAGGTAATCTAAGGGTCGGTCAAACCATCTGTATTCCACGTGGAAGTAGACCTCAACCGCCTACTCCGCAACCACCGCAACCACAGCCGCAGCCACCTAGCAACTGTCCGGTAGGATTGCGGGCTTATACCATTCAGTCAGGAGACAGTCTCTGGAAGCTTTCCCAGACTTACTGTACGACGGTAGAAACAATTATGGCAATTAATCCAGGAATTAACCCCAACAATTTGATGGATGGCCAGGTTATCTGGATTCCTGCCGGATACAGATTTCGAAATTTCCCTTCATGGCCTCGTGTACAGGAAGGGTACTATGATGAAATGATGGAAGGCAATCAGCTTCCTGGTTGTCCAGAGGGACATCATTCCTATGTGATTCAGGCGGGCGATACGCTTTGGCTCCTTTCTCAGCGTTTTAACACTACTGTAGAAGCACTTATGACTGCAAACCCTGGAATTAATCCCAACACCCTATTTGTTGGTCAGGTGGTTTGCGTACCTGCTGGTCGGGTAAATACATTTCCACAGCCAATGCCTCAGCCGATGCCACAGCCGACCCCTCAGCCAATGCCTCAGCCGACGCCACGGCCAATGCCTCAGCCAATGCCTCAGCCGACGCCACAGCCAATGCCACAGCCAATGCCTCAGCCGGCTCCACAGCCAACGCCAAGGCCGATGCCTCAGCCGACGCCACAGCCTATGCCTCAGCCCACACCCCGGCCAATGCCTCAGCCGACCCCTCAGCCGATGCCTCAGCCCACACCTCAGCCAGCGCCCCAGCCAATGCCTCAACCACAGACGCCCATGGTTATGTGGGTCAGCAAGGCAGAGCAGAATCTGAATAATTATCTTCGTCTTCTGTGGATTCAAAACGCTTACTGGCTAAAAATGGCTATTCAGAGCATGATATTTGATCTGCCGGATTCCCAAATCGCGAGTGCTCGTCTCATGCAGAGTCCAATAGAATTTGAAACAGCACTCCAGAGCCTGTATGGTAATGATGATGCCGCGGCATTTGCAGAACTTTTAACGAATCATCTAACCATGGTAAATGAGCTTGTCACCGCACTTATGAATTCCAATGTAAATGCTGCCGCTGATGCTGAAAGACGGTGGTACGCCAATGCAGATCAGATGGCTTCTTTCTTAAGTGGAATTAATTCCAACTGGTCACAGGAAAGTTGGCAAAATATGCTCCGTGATTATTTGGATATGATTAAGAATGTAATAAATGAAATGCTAGCAGGTAATTTTGATGATGCTGTCACTACATTTACAGATATCGAGAGCCAGTCAATGGAAATGGCAGATATCATGACGGACGGAATCGTAAAACAATTTCCTCAGTATTTTAGATAAGACAAATCAAAGAAGCAGTCCGGTATGATAAGTAACCGGACTGCTTCTTAACTCTACGAAGCGTGGATTGAATAATAATGAACTTTCAGTTACAATGATTCTATAAAATGCCTGAAAGCAGATAGCATCCAAAGATAGGAGTTCTAATCTGTATGGCAGATTGAAAGGATGGTGAAACTAAATGGACAAGCTTTCAAAAAGATCTTTGAAAGAACAGTATAAGAACCGAACGCTTACCGGTGGGGTATACCTTATAAAATGTCGGGAAGGCGGAATGGTTTGGGTACGGGGAACCATTGATTTAAAAGGAGCAGAGAATCGCTTTGTTTTTTCTAAGTCCATGGATTCCTGTCCGGAAAATGCCATGAGGGAACTTTGGAATCGGTACGGAGGGGAAGCTTTTACATTTGAAATTGTAGAAGATATTAGAAAGAAAGATACTCAGTCGGAGGAAGAGTTCTCACAGGATGTAAAAGTATTATTTGAAATGTGGCAGGAAAAGCAGAAGGGGGAAGAGATAAATGGAAGAGAAGGTTGATATCAGCCGGATGCTGGATCAGTCAGGTAAGATCGAACAGTTCCCGAAGAAAATAGGAGCTAGAACGGCGGTATTAGAATATCTGGCTGATAAATTTATGGCGGATCGGGATTACACGGAAAAAGAAGTAAATGAGATTTGTGAAAAGTGGCACACGTTTGGCGACTTCTTCCTGTTAAGGCGAGAACTGATTCAACATGGTTTATTGTGTAGAATACCTGATGGATCCCGCTATTGGAGGCCAAAGAGGTCAGAAGAACAAATATAAACAGCAGACGGAGGAAACTACAATGGAGAACCGTAAAATCGGAGCTGTAATCCGCACACTTCGGCAGGAACAGAAAATGACGCAGAAACAGCTTGCAGATAAGTTAAATATCAGTGACAAAACGGTCTCCAAATGGGAGAGGGGCCAGGGACTGCCGGATATATCACTGATTCCAAACCTTACAGGAGTTCTGGGAGTAGATATGGAGAACCTACTAGCAGGAGATTTAGCCCCCAATGAATCCGATGGAGGAAACATGAAAAACACGAAATATTACGTATGTCCAACTTGCAATAGTCTAACCTTTAGTACGGGAGGAGCGGAGGTTTCCTGCTGCGGCAAAAAACTCACCTCTCTGGAAATAAAAAAGGCGGAGGAACGTGAAAAACTGACTGTTGAGGAAATAGAAGGGGACTGGTACATTACCAGTACTCATCCCATGAACAAAGAATGCTATATCTCTTTTCTGGCCTTTGCATCAGGAGATCAGATTCAGGTCATTAAGCAGTATCCGGAATGGTATTTAAATGTTCGGATCCCCAAAAGAGGACATAAGTTATTGATATGGTACAGTACCCAACAGGGGCTGCTCAGTCAATTGTTATAATATAAATATTTTTGTTGACTCTCACACTGTGAGATACTCTATACTGATACTGAGCTCAAGAACACATATATATGTGAGGTGAAAAAATGCTAAAAATAGGTGACTTTTCAAAATTAGCAAGGATCAGTATACGGATGTTGCGTCATTACGATGAAATCGGCCTGCTGGAACCCAAAAGCATTGATCAGATGACAGGGTACCGCTATTACGGGGAAGATCAGCTTCCTATGGCATCCCGGATTACCTCTTTAAAGGAAATGGGGTTCGGCCTTGCTGTAATTGGGAATATAATCGGAAATTATAATAACCCAAAGGAACTGGCCAGATTTTTAGAAATCAAGCAGTCGGAGGTAAACTTGGAACTGCAAGAGACCAACCGCCGTGTGAGGCTCCTTGAAACAGCCATAGAAAGGCTGAGAAAGGATGTAACTTCCATGAATTATAACGTAACATTAAAAAACATACCGCAGAGATATGTAGCAAGTGTAAGAAACATAATTCCAGCTTACAATCAGGAGGGGATTTTATGGAATCTTCTTATGACAGAAACAGCGGGTCACAACTTACAATCTGATGAGAATTGTTTCAGCCTTGCCATATTCCATGGCGAGGGACACAGCGACAACGAAGTAGATGTGGAGATACAGGTTTCCGTAAAAGGTACGTATCAGGATACGGAGCACGTGAAATTTAAAACGGTTCCGGAAGTAGAAATTGCATCTGCTATCTATAAAGGCAGCTATGAACAAATCACGGATGTCAACCAGGCAGTGGCAAATTGGGTCAATGACAACGGGTATGAGTTTAATGGTTCTCTGTTCTGCATCTACCATGTTAGTCCTGCACAGACGAACAATCCGGAAGAAATGGTCACAGAGGTGTGCTATCCAGTTCGATTAAGGTCATAATGAAAAACAGGAGCGGTTGGCAGCAGCCTTAATGATACCGCAAGAGTCATGGGAAAACGGCGATTTTGAATTCAATTCAAAATCGCCGTTTTTTACAATTAGGCACTTACGCTGCACTAATTGACTATGAAAACATCAACACAGATCATTTTAATAAATTTTATGCTAGAACGTTTGTTGGAACGAATATCCTTATCACCCTATAAGAAAACCTGATATTAAAAGGAGAAATGATCCTTGAAATAGTTCTCAAGAATAATTAGGGGATTTTAATCGCTGCATATAGTTTTATTATACATCTCCATCCCTTCACCTGTTAAATGAGGCAATATTAGGCTCCATAGGATGGATAAAATATTCTTCTGCTTTGGAAGAAATTCTTTAAGAAGAATTATTTCCTGTGTTCCATACATGTTTATTGATAATAAAGAAATAGACAAATCTTCATATTGTCCGGCATATAATTCTTCCTTCATAATTCCTCTATTAACGAAGTTAGAAAATATGTTGGTATAAAGTGTATAGAAATCATTAACTACCTTAACCTGCATTTTTGATACTTCAGGATACAATCTGGATAATTCAGTAAAGCTGGAGAAATAAAAGAAATATTTTTCACGAAATGCGTTAAGACTTAAAAATTGTTGATTTAAGCCTTCGATCGTAACGTCCCATGAAAAATTCAAGGTTTTGTATTCTTCGTATTGCATATCAATAATGCAAATCATCAGATCATTTTTTCTTTTAAAATAGTAAGTCAAATTACCTGGACTGATCTTCAATGCATCGGAAATATCTCTCATTGTTACATATGCATATCCTTTTTTATTAAATAATTCAATTGATGTCTCAATGATTTTATCTCTTAAATATTTATTCATCCCTATCTCCTTTACAGATAACTTATAAGCATCATCCTGTCTTTTCATTGTGGTTCAAATTTCTTGGAATTAAATAATCGACATTGGTCTTTAGCTGTAACCTGCACTTGAAATCAAAAAGCATTATATCATAAATGTGTCTTTAAATGTAGGAATAAGTAATTAGTGTATGATACATTCGAAAAAACGTCTTATTAGATTGAGCAAAAAATAATGAATCAAGAAAGTAAACGTTTTCAAAAGATAATAGAAGTAAATTTTAGGTAAGATGGATTAAAAAAAGCTTGAATTAGTACAATTGTACTGATATACTAAGTTTAGTACATATGTACTAAAATATCCTATAAAAAAATATTGATAGAAGGGGTGACACAAAATGCAAGAAATCAGAAAGTAACCGATTGAACAGGATACCGAAGCAGAATGTTTATTGATTGTCTGGTTGAAAGAAAGACTTTCGTAAAGACAATATATAAATTGTGGTTAGCTTTTAGATTAAACCTAAACGAATGGAGGGAAAACAATGAATCAACCAAATTTAGACATAAACGAAAGGACAAACCACTTCTATGAACTTACCTGGAAAGAGATACAAATTCCAATGCGGGACGGAAGTTACCTTGCAGCGAATCTTTATCAGCCAAAGTCGGAGGGCAGGTTTCCGGTAATTATGACGATGTGTCCGTATGGAAAAGATGCGCACTTTTCTCAATTTGCGCCTGCTAATCCAACGATTGTAATAGAATATTCTCATTCGCAAGATAAAGGTCCTTTACTTAGCTGGGAAACTCCAAATCCTGAATTCTGGGTACCCCAGGGGTATGCCATATTGAGGATAGATGAACGCGGTATCGGAAATTCTCCGGGAAAACTGGATATATTATCAGAATCTTTAAAGAAGGATTATTATGATGCTATTGAATGGGCTGGAACAGAGCCATGGAGCAATGGTAAGATTGGATTGCTGGGTATTTCATATCTGGCTATGAGCCAATGGGCTGTAGCATCGGAACAACCTCCTCATTTGGCCTGTATTGTACCTTGGGAAGGTACCGTGGATTATTATGCTGATTTCTGTTATCCGGGTGGAATTCAGTCGAACGGCTTTCTTACTTTCTGGTGGGAAAATGGGATCTTGACGCGTCAATACAATCCGGATGGAACGTACTCGAAAGAGCAATTGCAGGCGAATCGCGTTGAATTTACGGAGGTAGTTAGAAACAATCCACTGCGTGACAAAGTTTGGACAAATCGATTTTCTGATTTGAGTAAGGTAAAGGTACCTGTTTTATCAGCCAGCAATTGGTTTAGTGCCGGAATGCATACCCGGGGAAATTTCCTGGGCTTCCAGAATGCAGCATCGGAGAACAAGTGGCTTGAAGTGCATATAGGCAGTCATGTCGGTGAGTTTTACACCGCTGAGGGTCGTGCGCTGCAGAAAAAATTCCTGGATTATTGGCTTAAAGGAATTGATACCGGTATTATGCAAGAGCCCAAAGTGAAACTTGCAATTCCTCGTGGCGGCAATCACTACACATGGCGCTATGAGAATGAATATCCGCTTAATCGCACCCAATGGACTCGATTTTATCTTGATGCGAGTTCAAAAATACTTTCAAAAGAACCTGCGCATTCAAAGGCTATAGTTTGTTATGAAGGGGATAAGGATCGCGAGTCAAAATATTGGGCAAAACCTTTTATGATGAAGGCATTCTCAAGAGACGAAGACAATTCCAAACGTGTAATGTTTGAAACTACTCCATTTAAAAACGAGACAGAGATACTCGGACCTATCAAACTTCGTTTATGGGCCTCATCAACGACTGATGATATGGATATTTTTGTGTCTTTGAGAAACATTGACCCCTTAGGCAAAGAAGTAGTTAACTCAGGAGCATTAACAGAGAAATCCCCAATTAGTCAGGGGTGGCTGCGCGCTTCTTTACGAAAAACAAATGATGAATTATCAACTGATTATAAGCCTTATTATGCATTCGATGAGTTCCAAAAACTGGTTCCAGGGGAAGTCTATCCCTTAGACATTGAGATATGGGATAGCGCAATTGTTATAGCGAAAGGGAATCGTCTGCTTTTAGAAATTGGAAGCCAAAGTCAAAGTGGATGTGCGTTAATAACTCAGACAGGGGATGATAGAGTCTGGGAGGCAGACGTTACCATACATACAGGAGATGAATTTGATTCGTATTTAATGCTCCCAATAATACCCTGATATCAAAAACTTTGAAGATATTTAACTAAATAATAAGTATGTTTTATATTCCCTCAGACTGATAAGTTTGGGGGATTTTGAATTAGTGGGTTGTACTTTTACGCAGAAATGGGGTATTCGGGCTTAGATTTAGGGTTTTGTGTGATTGTTAATTGAGATAGCGGGAAATCGCTCTCTTCAATCGATAGAAAATATAGGAATGCTTAAGTGGAACAAGTTGAAAAAGTTTTAAGGATGATAGGGATAATATATCAAATATAATTATCTTAAAAGATATGATGGTTTAGAATATTTTGGAGTAAGTGACCTACAATCAACTCCTCCTCCTATATTTATTATAGCATATTAATTTTTTAAATAACAGACTTTTAATATGTAATTATTGTGTGTATTATATGAAAGATATCACTTCATAGAGAATAGTTTCACCTATACTTAAATTTGAGGGAGGAGAAAATGTATGAGTTCATATGTGCTTAGCTTTCAAGAAATTGACAAAACAAAGCGTTCCGTGGTAGGGGGGAAAGGTGCCAATCTAGGGGAACTATTCGGGCTTACGGGGATTCTAGTACCGGAAGGTTTTTGTATTACAACAGAAGCATATAAAAAGATAATTGGAAATAATCTGGAACTTAACAGTTTATTGCATGAACTATCGTACCTTAAAGTAGAAGATAGGAAAAAAATTGCTGAAGTTAGCAAAAAGATTCGCATGATCATCGAAAGAATATCTATTTCTAAGGATATAGCAGAAGAAATCGCCGTCTTTCTCTCCAGGATTGGAGAAAAGAATTCCTTTGCAGTACGATCCAGTGCAACTGCAGAGGATTTACCGACAGCTTCCTTTGCAGGCCAGCAGGATACGTATTTAAACATTATGGGAAAGGAAGCCATAATGAATCATATCAGCAAGTGCTGGGCATCGCTATTTACAGAGAGGGCAGTCACTTACCGTATACAAAACGGCTTTGACCACCGAAAAGTCTATCTGTCGGTGGTTGTTCAGAAGATGGTCTTCCCACAGGTGGCAGGAATTTTGTTTACTGCCGATCCCGTCACTTCCAATAGGAAGGTATTATCCATTGATGCCAGCTTCGGGCTTGGAGAAGCCTTGGTCTCCGGTCTGGTAAATGCGGATAACTATAAGGTACGTGAGGGTAAGGTTATCGGTAAGAAGGTATCCACCAAGAAGCTGGCTATTTATGCCTTAAAGGATGGCGGAACAAAAGAACAGGCGGTTGAGCCAGAGTGGCAGAACAGGCAAGTGCTGACGGATGAGCATATTTTACAGCTTGAGCACTTGGGCAGAAAGATCGAAGAACATTTTGGTTGTCCTCAGGACATCGAATGGTGTTTGGCTGATAAAACATTTTACATTGTCCAAAGTCGGCCAATTACAACTTTATATCCCATCCCAGAAGCGAATGATAAAGAAAACCACGTCTATTTATCTGTTGGTCATCAACAAATGATGACTGATCCCATAAAACCATTGGGAATATCTTTAATGAAGTTAATATCTTCTGGTAACTGGTTTAAAGCTGGTGGAAGGTTGTTTTTTGATGTGACACAAATGTTGGCTTCTCCAGACGGCAGAAAACTGTTATTAAATAACATGAGACAACTAGAACCGCTCACAGAAGACGCAATTATGACAATTATGGAGCGAGATTTTATAAAATGCTTACCAAATGATAAGAAAGAGCAGAATTCTGTTAATAGTGATAAAGTTACGCTGCCTGAAAAACCTCAAGCACAAATCGAAAACGATCCGTTCATTGTTTCTGATTTGATTAGAAAAAGTCAAACTTCCATAGAAGAGTTGAAACGAAACATTCAAGGGAAATCAGGAACGAATTTAATTGATTTTATATTAGAAGATATCCAGGAGTTAAAAAGGATTTTATTTGACCCTCAAAGTTCAGCTGTATTTATGGCTGCCATAAATGCTTCACTTTGGATCAATGATAAAATGAAAGAGTGGTTGGGTGAAAAGAACGCAGCAGACATACTTTCTCAATCGGTACCAAACAATATTACTTCGGAAATGGGTCTGGCGTTAATGGATGTGGCTGATGTAATTCGCCCTTATCCCGAAGTAGTTGATTACTTATTAAGTGTAAAAGATGATGATTTTTTGGAAAAACTAGTTAAGCTTGATGGTGGGCAGGAAGTCCGATATGCAATCCTGTCTTATCTTGACAAATACGGAATGCGATGTAGCGGAGAAATAGATATTACGAAACCCCGCTTTAATGAAAAACCAACAATGCTTCTTCCAATGATTCTTAGTAACATCAAAAACTTTGAACCAAATGAAAGCCATCTTAAATTTGAGCAAGGAAGACAGCAAGCTCTGAAAAAGGAACAAGAGTTATTAGATCGATTGAAGCAATTGCAGGATGGTGAAGAAAAAGTCAAAGAAACAAAGCGAATGATTGACCTCATCAGAAATTTCATTGGTTATCGTGAATATCCAAAATACGGCATGGTTAGTCGATACTTTGTTTATAAGCAGGCTTTACTGAAAGAAGCCGATCGACTCGTTCAGACAATTGTTATTCATGAAAGAGAAGATATATATTATCTCACTTTTGAAGAACTTCGTGAAGTCTTAGTCACAAATAAACTGGATTATGAAATCATCTGTAAGCGTAAAGAAGAGTATAAATCATTTAAAAAACTAACTCCCCCACGTGTTATTACCTCTGAAGGTGAAATAATTGCAGGCGAGTATAAACTAGAAAATCTTCCAGCGGGTGCTATGGCAGGTCTACCTGTTTCTTCAGGAGTTGTTGAAGGAAGAGCACGCGTCATCTTAAGCATGGAAGACGCAAATTTAGAAGATGGAGATATATTAGTCACTACCTTTACTGACCCTAGCTGGACACCATTATTTGTATCTTTGAAAGGCTTAGTCACTGAAATTGGTGGACTGATGACCCATGGAGCAGTGATCGCTCGTGAATATGGTCTGCCAGCAGTTGTCGGAGTGGAAAATGCCACCAAAATGATAAAGGATGGGCAACGAATTCGCGTGCATGGTACTGAGGGGTATGTAGAAATTCTATAATCGGGAAGATGTTGTCTTACTCCCAAGGAATTATATAAAAGTTGAAAACTAGGAAAGGCGGCCCAATCAAGGTCGCTTTTTCAGAAAGGAAAAGTAATTGTATGAGGCAAATTCATAATGTTGAAAATTGCATACGTAAATGACTGCTTCAGAAATATATCTGCCGCCAAGGCTCCACTAAGCTCAAGCGGCATGGTTTTATCTCCTCAAAGCATTTAGCTGTAGATACGACTACCATTTCCAGCGACGGCGATTTTGAAATCAATTCAAAACCGCCGTTTATTACGTGCTTACATAGGATTTAATCATTATTTAGCCCATTCCATAGCCAGCTCCGCTTCACCGGTATTTTCATCCATCTGTTCTCTTACAAGGGTGAAGCCTTCTCTTACATAAAATCTTACGGCACCTTCATTGCTTTTATATACCTGCAGGGATAAATCAGAGTGGTTTTTCTTTGCCTGATCTAAAAGCGCCTTTCCGATCCCCTGGGACTGACACCTTAAATCAATGAAAATACCTGCAATGTAATGATCCAAGAGTCCTATAAATCCCTTTATCTTGTGATTGTTTTCATAGACAAAAATTTCAGCTTCAGGCAACATGCGTTTCACTTCCTCGTAGTTATCCTGCCAATAGTTTTGAGGGATAAAATCATGTGCCTTTGTGTTGGTGTCCAACCAGATTTTCATGACGACATCCAGGTCTTTGTTGTTAAACTCTCGTACCATGTTCTTCTCCATTTCGTTCATACTATAAGTCAGTTCATACTTCTTGTGCGAGTATGCCTGACTTATTTCTATTATATCAACAATCTCCACCCGGTACAAGATTCTATTTGAATCCATCAGGCAGGTCAGCTCCCTATGAATCGTCTGTAATAAAAAATTCATAATACTCCATTGACACAAGGCGGAAAATCACATATGATAACTATAGACGGACAGTCGGTCTATAATAGGAGAGAGATAATATGAAAATAATTAAAAACCCAGAAGAACGTAAAAACGAGATTTTAGACGCAGCAGATAAGCTGTTTACCCAAAAGGGATTTGATGGTACCAGTACCAATGATATTTTAGAGGCGGTAGGGATTGCAAGAGGAACCTTATATTATCATTTTAAATCAAAGGAAGACATTATGGATTCCCTTATCGACCGTTACAGTACTAGCCTTTTAACCAGAGCAAAGGAAGTTGCCGATAACAAAAGCATTCCGGTTTATGAGCGGATTGTCCAAACGGTGATGGCACTTAACATGAACCACGTCAGTGGAAAAGAGATTATAGAGCACATTCATAAACCTCAAAATGCACTGATGCATTTCAAAGCCCAAAAGGCTATTTTAAATGGACTCACACCGATTCTTACGGAAATCATCAAGGAAGGAATTGAGCAGGGGTTATGCACCACACCCTATCCCTATGAAGCAATTGAGATGCTAGTCGTCTATACAAATACTGTTTTTGATGGCAATATGATTGACCTTACGGATGAGGACAGGATTTTGCGTGTGAAAGCATTTGTGTTTCACACAGAACGACTACTTGGTGTGGAGAGAGGAACTCTTTCCTTGGCGCATGAAATATTTGAAAGGGATGATACAGATGAATCATAAAGAGAAAGCGTTTCAAAAATTTCTTCTTCTTTGGGTTGGAGACTTGATTTCCTCCATCGGTGGAGGGTTAACAGCCTTTGGAATTGGCGTTTATGTATATCAGAAGACAGGAATGGCTTCCCATGTAGCATTGGTGACCCTCCTTTCCTTTCTTCCAACTCTGCTTCTTGGTGCTCCGGCAGGAGTGCTGGCAGACCGTTATGACCGCAGATTAATTATGATTTTGGGAGATGGACTTTCTGCTTTGGGCCCGTTGTTCATTCTGTTTTGTTTGTTAAACAATGATGTGCAGTTATGGCAAATCTATGTAGGAGTAACCATCAGTTCCATATTTTTCTCTTTATTAGAGCCAGCTTATCGAGCGACCATTACAGATATGCTTACTGGAGACCAATATACAAAAGCCAGTGGTCTAGCTCAGGCAGCAGGATCTGCCAAATACTTAATTTCTCCAGTGATTGCTGGATTTTTACTGAAATACTTTGATATCAACCTATTGCTGGTCATAGATATCTGTACCTTTTTTGTTACTATGGGTACGACCCTTGTAGTACGAAAGGGATTGGCATCCAAGAAAAAGACTACAAGTACAGCCTTTCTTACTGATTTTAAAGAGGGCTTTGATGCCCTGTCAAAGAACAAAGGTGTTATGACCCTGATTTTCATGACAACGTTTATCACTCTGTGCCTGGGCTATATTCAGACCCTTGCATCTCCCATGATATTAAGCTTTTCAAACACCACGACCTTGGGAGTGGTTCAAGCCCTGATGGCATCAGGAATGTTAGTAAGTAGCATCTTACTTGGAGTCGTGCCTATCAAAAGGGGATATGTAAAAGTACTGTGTTTTTCTTTGTTTGGTTCCGGTGTGTTTATGGCACTATTTGGTATGAAGGAAAATCTTACGTTTATTACTTTGGCAGGAATTTTATTTTTCTCTATGCTGCCTTTTGCAAATACAAGTATTGATTATCTGCTTCGAACCAATATTAATAATGAACTCCAGGGAAGGGTATGGGGACTGGTGGGACTAATCTCCCAGCTAGGATATATCTTTGCTTATGCAACCTCTGGAGTGCTGGCAGATTACGTGTTCACCCCATTGCTTTTAGAGGGAGGGGGATTGTCTGGCAGTGTTGGAAGAATACTGGGAACAGGACAAGGCAGAGGCGCTGGCTTTTTGATTCTCATAGCTGGCGGTCTTTTGTGTATCGTTTCTATCGCGTTATATCGTATGAAATCGGTTCAAACGTTAGAAAGTGGAGGTGACCTATGTTTAGACGGATCATCCGGAATGACATCTTAAAAAGCCGTACCGTATCGTTCATTACTTTGGTGTTTATTGCTGCCGCAGCGGCCCTGGTTTCTCTGGCAGCTTTGCTGACAGTCCATCTGACTGGTGCAATCGACGGGCTCATGATTCAGGCAAAGACCCCTCATTTTTTACAGATGAATACTGGGCAGCCTAACATATCCCGCCTAGAAAGCTTTGCAAAGAAGAATGAAAGCGTTACAGAGTTTCAGGTACTAGAATTTCTAAATGTGGAGGGATCAGAAATCGTTATCGGCGCCAATAGCCTGGCCGGCAGCGTACAAGACAATGGCTTCTCCACTCAAAGCAGCTCGTTTGATTACCTCCTTTCCCTTGATGGAACTGTCATTCATCCTTCTGACGGGGAGCTTTATGTCCCTATTGCATACGGCAGAGATGGCACAGCACAAATCGGGGATAAGGCGGTGATTCATGGAAAGCAGTTTACCGTAAAAGGCTTTCTTAGAGATTCCCAGATGAATTCTCTGTTAGCCTCTTCAAAGCGTTTTCTAATAAGTGAACATGATTATAATGAGCTTAAAAACTTCGGGAGCATGGAATATCTCGTTGAATTCAGGCTAAAGAATTTAGATGATCTGGGAGCATTTGAAACTGCATATATAAACGAAGGGCTGGAAGCCAACGGGCCAACGGTGACTTACCCTCTGTTTAAGATGATGAATGCAGTATCGGACGGTCTTATGATTGCCGTAATACTCTTGGTAAGTGCCTTAGTAGTACTCATTGCTTTTTTATGCATCCGCTTTACCCTCCTGGAAAAGATGGAGGAGGATGCAAGAGAAATCGGGGTCATGAAAGCCATTGGGCTACGGACCTTAGATATTAAAAAGCTATACCTTGGCAAATATACTGCCCTCGGCGGCGCAGGCTGCATAATAGGAGGCGGGATATCCCTAGGACTATCAAAAATAGCTCTAAAAAACATTCGCCTGACCATAGGAGACGGAGGAAATAAAACCCTTGCAATCAGTCTTTCAATCATTGGAATCCTGCTGATTTATCTCTTGATTCTGGTCTATGTAAGTCATGTGCTCCGGCGTTTTCATAAGATATCGGCCGCTCAGGCAATCCGGTTTGGAGGAATAGAGGAAACTGGGAAACGTACAAACAGGCTGACATTAAGCAACAACATGTTTTTAAATACCAATGTTTTTCTTGGAATAAAGGAAGTATTTCAGCGAAAAAGGCTATATGCAACCATGCTGTCTGTGGTGGTTGTTTCTGCATTCATCATCCTTGTTCCTCTAAATCTCCACCACACCATATCCTCCCCTGAATTTGGCACTTATATGGGAATTGGACGCAGTGATCTTATCATTCGGATGCAAAATACTTCTAATGATGATCAAATGGTGAAAGAAACCGTCCAAATGCTCCAAAGCGACAAGGACGTTTCTCAATATGCTGTGCTCACTTCCAAACGTTTTACCGCCAGAACCATAACAGGCAGAGAAGAACCAATCAAGATTGAACTAGGAAACCACTCTATTTTCCCCGTATTATATGTAACAGGAAAAGAACCTCAAAAGCAGGGAGAAATCGCACTTTCCGTACTCAATGCTAAGGAATTAAAGAAACAAGTTGGAGATATCGTAGTCCTTACAGATCATGGCATGGAAACACAGTTGGTGGTCTGCGGTATATACTCCGACATCACAAACGGTGGCAAAACGGCAAAAGCATCCTTTGTAGATGATAGCAAAGAAGCTCTGTGGAATACCATTTGTGTGAAGCTGTCTCAAGATGTTTCTGTGGACAAAAAGGTAGGGGAGTATGGCAAGAGTCTAGGCTTTGCAAAGATTTCTGGCATTAACGGATATATCACGCAGACCTTTGGGCCAACCATTCGTTCCGTAGGGAAAGCAGCAGCAGTAGGAATGGTGGCCGCTCTATTCATGACTCTCTTAATCACCTTACTGATGATTAAGATGCTTCTTGCAAAAGAGAGGTATTCCATCGCAGTTATGAAATCGGTGGGCTATACCTCTAAAGATATCTCGGCTCAGTATCTATCACGTTTCCTACTTATTCTCACAACTGGAGTCATACTGGGCACGGTCCTTGCAAACACACTGGGAGAAACTTTGGCAGGAGCCTTAATTGCTTCCTTTGGAGCTGCGTCCTTTCAATTTGTAATCGATCCGATTTCTGCTTATCTGGTCACCCCACTTTTACTGGGAGGTACGGTATTGCTAGCGGCGTTCTTTGGATCGTCAGGAGTAAAGAACATTAAAATATCCCAACATATAAAGGAGTAAGAGATGAAAAAACTGATCAAGGCAGAAGAAATTGTTAAAGTATTTGACCAGGGCGGAGAATCACAAACCGTACTAAGTCATGCTTCTTTGGATATTGGGGAAGGAGAATTTGTTGCGGTCATGGGTCCCTCTGGTTCCGGTAAATCCACTCTGCTATTTGTTCTAAGCGGAATGGACCCAGCAGACAGCGGAACCATTACCTTTGACGGAGCCGATCTATCTAACATGTCGGAAGATGAGCTGGCAGATCTTCGCCGTACAAAAATCGGATTTGTCTTTCAGCAGCCCACCTTGTTAAAGAATCTAAACATCATCGATAACATTCTGCTCCCTTCTCTAAGGGATAACAGAAAGGAAGCCAAATGGATTAAAAAGCGAGCAGAAGAACTAATGGAACAAATGGGAATTGGAGAACTAGCTGATCGGGAGATCAATCAAGTATCCGGAGGACAACTGCAGCGGGCAGGAATCTGCCGGGCGCTTATGAGTGGGCCGAAGATCATCCTTGCAGATGAACCTACTGGTGCTCTTAACTCTAAAACCGCTCAGGATATCATGGAATTATTTTCTGGAATCAACAGGGAAGGAACGGCGCTCTTACTGGTAACCCATGATCCCAGAGTCGCAGCCAGAGCGGAACGGGTTCTGTTTATGAGCGATGGGCGTATCGTAAGTGAGCTTAAATTTTTGGCAAGAGGAAGGGAGGCTCTAGAGAAAAATCTCATTAAAGTAATGGAGAAAATGAATGAGCTTGGTATATAAATAAGTTTGAGTTTGACAGTTAAATTATGATGTAGTATGATTTTAAGGAAGGGTTATACCCTCATAAGGAGATCAGCATGAACTTTTATTTGACGAATGAACTGAAAAAGAAACTCAACTCTGTACAATCCATACCGGTGAAACATTGTGCAGAGTATAGCGGATAAATCAACGCGATAGGATTTCATCGGGAAACATTGCAATAGAAGAGGTGACTTAGTCCCAACTTTTATTGTCTGTTTTCCGTGAACAAATTTGTGTTTGAAAAGGCTGAGGACAATGTTTTGTCCCCAGCCTTTTGCATTACTATAGGCCATATCAGGTTTAGAGGCAGAAGGCAGATACACTAGTGTATCTTTGTCTTCTGCCTTTTTTAGGTTCAAACGTCAGCCAGTTAAATAAGAAAGGAAATTGATTCTATGAGTTTATTGGAAATTGAAGGCTTAACACATTCCTTTGGTGATACTCTGCTTTATAAAAATGCAGAATTATCCTTAAACAAAGGGGAGCATATTGGAATTGTAGGCCAGAACGGAACAGGAAAAAGCACATTAATTAAGGTTTGCACGGAGCAGATTATACCAGATCAAGGACGAATTTCATGGCAGCCAAAGATAACGGTTGGGTATCTGGATCAGTATGCCAAAATCAATAGAGATGTCACAATTAATACCTTTTTAAAGTCTGCTTTTTCAAATCTTTATAAGATTGAGGAAGAAACGATAAAGTTATACGAAAAGGGGGCTTTAGGTTGTATGGAATCCTTAAGTCAGGCGGCTCGGTATCAAGAAGAGCTGGAAAGAAAAGGGTTTTATTCCATAGATACCAGCATTCAACAGGTATCCAGTGGATTAGGTCTGTCTGCTATCGGATTGGAACGATCAATAGATCAAATAAGCGGCGGCCAGCGGGCCAAAGTAATTCTTGCAAAGCTTCTTTTAGAAAAGCCAGATGTATTGTTGCTTGACGAACCAACTAATTTTCTGGACAGAGAGCATATTGCCTGGTTGTCAGAATATCTATCGGGGTTAGAACGTGCTTTTTTGGTGGTGTCTCATGATTTTAAGTTCTTAGATAGAATCACAAACCGAATCTGTGATATTGACAATAAAATCATAACAAAATATCACGGCACCTATTCTGAGTTCTTAGGAAAGAAAACACTCTTAAGAGAAGACTATATCAGACAATACACGGCTCAGCAAAAGGAGATTAAAAAGACAGAAGAATTTATCCGTAAAAATATAGCAGGACGGAAGTCGAAAATGGCAAGAGGGCGCCAAAAGCAGCTCGACCGCATGGATAAAATTCAGTCTTTGAATCTAAAAGAGATAAGACCAAACTTTCATTTCCCAGAGCTACCCTTAACAAATGGGGATCATTTGTCTGTGAGTAATCTAGCGGTGGGGTATCAAACATCTGTATTATCTCACATTGATTTCGGTATGAAAGGAGGTAAGAAAGCAGTTATTACCGGATTCAATGGAATTGGTAAGTCTACGTTACTAAAGACATTAATGGGCCAAATTCAGCCAAAAGATGGGGTATATCGATTCTCGGATCAGGTCAAGGTAGGATATTTTGAACAGGATTTATTATGGGAAGATGAAGGAAAAACACCAATAGAAGTTGTATCAGATGCCAACCCGGTTCTGACCGGAAAAGAAGTGCGTGAGCATCTTGCTCGAAATGGAATATCCAGTAAACATACTATGCAACCCATGGGAACATTAAGCGGAGGGGAGCAGGCTAAGGTTAAATTGTGCTTACTGTCATTAGTGCCATGCAACTTTTTAATTCTAGATGAGCCTACCAATCATTTGGATGCTCAGGCAAAAGATTCTCTTAGGTCAGCTTTGATTCATTTTACTGGCACGGTGCTCATTGTGTCTCATGAGGAAGCATTTTATTGTGATTGGATTGATCAGATTATAAAGATAGAGAAGTGATGAACTAAAAAATCCCCTGTCTGTAAGTTGGAGACAGGGGATGCAAAAGTGTTTTCTGTATAGAAGTTTACAAAAAGAGAAAGTATCTGGGGGTTTTCTTCTTATACTGCTTATATTCGTCACCAAAAATCCGAAATAAATATACTTCTTCTTCTAAAATCTGTAAATGCATAAATAAGAGTCCCCCAGCAGCGGCCACAGCAATGATTCCACTTGGCATAGCAAGGGCAGAGCCGATATAGAGAAGATCAAACCCCACAAATGCAGGATTACGGCTTATTTTGTAAATGCCACTTGTAACCATAGTAGTCTTCTGGCCTTCGTCGATACCGGCCCGCCAGCTATCTCTCATGGAAGTGATGGCAAGAATGAAGAAGAGAACCCCTAATCCGGTTAAGACGATACCGATCCATTGAATGACTGACGGTAGTTTAACTGGGAGCATATATCTCTGTAGGAAAAAGCCAGCATATTGAATGACTGCCATACCATATGTGATGGTGAGCAGGCATGATTCAATCATTGCCGTTTTTTTAGGCTTACTTCCTTTCGCCAGGCGGTTTGTAAAAATCCCCTTTTTTCTTAGAAGGATCTGCTTTGCAAAGTATGCAATGTAAAACGCGGTTATCAGTACAAATAATAAGAATTTAGTAATCATGAAATCACATCCTGACATTGTATTTGTGATTATTATAACACAGAGGCTGAGATTATACGATTAAAAATATGAACCATGAAACACGAATTATTAAGTATAATGCAAGCATAAAAATGGAAGCTTATCATTTTCAGGGAATTATGCAGAAGTTTCCGAACCATTTTCATGAATATTACGAGATTGGATATATTGAAAATGGTAAACGGAAGTTAACCTGTAAGGAAAGAGAGTATATGCCCTCTGAATGAGAGGCCACAGCAATTGCTATAGAGCTTGTATAAACATCAGAATTGCTATTAAAACGAAATAAATTAAACAATAACTTTGACTTTCACTGTCAAGGTTATTATTATATAATGAAACTATGAAAAGAATTGATTGAAAAAGTTTAGGTTTTCTGGATTTTAGTTGAATATTATAAGATGTGCTAAATCATTGTAAAGGAGCATGAGAAATGAATATCAAAAAAGAATTGGAAGAGATAACAGGCAAGGCTGACTGCTTATATTTCAATGATATTGAGATCGACCCTTTGACTATTAAAGCAGTAATGATTAATGAGGTGGTGCCGTCCGATCCCCTACAGGATTTTTATGGACAAGCTGACGCTGATTATATGAAGACAACAATTCCACTTTTTCAAGGGGCCGGAGCATCCGTCTCATCTATTGAGGACATATTAGGGCTGGGAATCTATATTACCAATGCTGTCAAAGCTCCTAAATCCCAATACACCATTGAAAAAAGCATGATTGAAAACAGTTTGCCTTACTTGGAAAAGGAGCTTGCTTTGTTTCCAAATGTTAAGGTAATTATGCTTATGGGTGACGTAGCAAAAAAAGCCTTTAATATGATTGCCAAAAAAGAGACCAAGAAAAATGTTGTACCCTCTATATCTACTTATAAGCTAAGAAACAGTGAATTGTATTATGGAAATGTACGGGTAATGCCTTCCTATATTATGACAGGCGGAAATATTTTGATTGAAAAATCAAAGATGAAGATGGGGACGGAGGATATTCATACAATGCTTCTTATGATTGGAGCACAGCCATAGGCACTGCTTGATATAAGAGGAAAAGAGAATCATAATTAAAAAAAATCTTGACAAATAGTCAGCGCTGAGTATACTGATACTCAGTACTGACTATTTGAGATAAGGAGCGATTTTATGATTCCACTATATATTCTTGGCCTTCTCTTACGGTTTGGCCCTCAGCACGGATACCAGATAAAGAAACTGATAGAAGAACAGTTGAAGGATTTTACACAGATTAAGCTACCAACAGTATATTACCATCTTGAAAAGATGGAAGCGTCAGGGCTAATTACAGCCACCTGTGAAAAGCAGGGAGAGCGTCCGGAAAAGACGGTGTATCAAGTAAGCAATATAGGAGCAGATAAGTTTGGAGAACTGCTTTCCCAGTCCTTGCAGATCAAGTACCACCCGACCTTTGATATTGATTGCACGTTTTATTTTTCTGATTCACTGGATCAAAATGAAATGGTGAATAGTCTCGAAATTCATATTGGTGTCATGAAAAAGACATTGGAAAAGTTAAATATTCACCATAGGGAAACCCTGGAGTATATGCCAGAAAGCTATAAAATCTCTGCAAATATTATTTTTGAACATCACATCATGCATTATAAAGCGGAACTTGCATGGGCGGAGCAATCTTGTAACACCTTGAAGGAGGTAAAATCATATGGGAAAGACCAGGATCATCGAGACCAATGAGGGAATTCAAAATGAAGTTACAGTGGAGATGTTTGATGTATTTGCCAGTAAGATGAGAGACAAAGGTTGGAACGGCGTTGACGGCATGATTGCTTCCGGCATTAAGGGCGGTGATCTGTTAGAGGTGGGGCCCGGCCCTGGCTATGTAGGACTCGAACTGGCAAAGAAGATACACCCTACTTCTCTTACTGGCTGTGAGATCAGCCCTGCCATGCTCCGCTTTGCTGAAAAGAATGCCGCCGAATACGGGATTTCTGCCCACTATGTCCTTGGAAACTGCATGAGTATGCCATTTAAAAATGAAAGTTTTGATTCTGTGATATCCAATGGCTCCATGCATGAATGGGAAGATCCAATTCTTGCCTTTGATGAAATCTATCGTGTATTGCGTACTAGCGGAAGGTATTGTATCACAGACTTATGCCGTGATGTGAGCCCAATGAAAAAAGCTATGGTGTATTTCTCTACCCAGCCAAAAGAAATGCGTCCCGGATTGGTGTCTTCATTAAATGCGGCATACACTGTTTCGGAAATCACAGAGCTTCTCCGCCATTCAAAGCTATGTGATGCGGTGGTGACCAGAGAATTCTTTGGTCTATGTATTGCTGGTCAAAAAGAATAGACTAATTGATCATAATATATTATTTGCTTGTATTTTTATAATGATATAAACTTTTATGATAAGCAGGTAAATTTATTTATATTAATTTAAACAATTTTTTGTCGATATTCTAAATAGATGAATTATTTATCATTCCAACGGAAAAAACATGAAAGGAAGTGATAATGTATGACAAATATTAATGTTGGCAGAATGTCTGGAGTTCAGTATCAATCTTTCTCACAAACATCAAAAGTCAGTGGCTTGGATTGGGAGAAGATACCACATAAAGGGATGGAACGCCCATCAGAAGCGGAATTTACAAGCAAGATTGACGAACTTGCTAAAGGCTTGGCAGAGGCGCGTTACAGCAATGACAACAGCAGATATAAAAGTCTTAGCTCGGAAGGCGAGAAGATGAGAGCACAGTATATATCATCTGTGTCACCAGATCGGAAGAACATGGTAGATGAGGCTTCAGAGCTTATGAATCAATCCCGTTCCAATGCCGGAAAAGAAGAAACAGATAAACCTCATGATTTTATGGACTATCTAAATAAGAAAGACGGAGTTGGAGAATATGCCAAGAAAGGGAGCCGTGGTTCAGCTTCTAAGTCCGGCACCACAGTCGTTCTTACGGGATCTGATTTACAGCCAGATACATTTGAGATAAAGGGCAGTAAAGCAGGTCAAACAGTGATGGGTTATGCATCTGGTAATTGGTATCATGTGAATACATCCGAAGAGCAGAACATGCAGCAAAATTTTCTTTCCAGACTGAATAAAGCGGAAGACCGATATTATAGACAGTATATAAATGCTGGCCCATTGAATACTGGGCAGGATTTTGATACAGCGTCAGCGACCAAAAACAGAGTGGATTATACCGCATAACTTTAAGGGCAAAAAGCAGGGACTTGATTAAAAACAAGTCCCTGTTTTTTGCTGTATTTAGTAAGTTGTCAACCTGCTTGGCCTAATTATTTCATATTATGGTAACTGAATTAATAACTGTATGTGACGCGGACCTTAGTCCCCCTGATGGTAAAGCCATCTGAACCTGTATAGTTACTGAGCACCCTGCCTTGAATCTGAATATAATAGGTGCTGTCAGCATTTAAACCGTTAAGAACCGTTGTATTACAAGGATTTGCAGTACTAGGATTGTCTGTCACCCAAAACTTAAAGAATCCAGATGCTTGTCCGCCGCAGAAGACTTGTACGTTCTCAATGGCTGTAAACTTTCCTTGAGAAATGTTGCTTTTTGAGGGATTCCAAGCCTGAACATTTGTTATCTTAGCACCGGTTGGAATGTTAGTAAACTTAAAGGTTGAGCTGGTGCCTACAATTGTTCCTGTAGCATTCTTAAACAGCCGTGCTTCAACTGGTCCTACTGTGGCTTCTTTGCTTGACGAAGCAGCTCTCACGGCTGCAAGTGTATCTGTCCCCATTAAGTCTGACAATTTATAGTCCGTATATCCTATGCGGGTTCCAGGAATTTGGGTGGTATCAGCAGCCCATGCAGATACAGTAAAACATAAGGTCATAACCATACTTAAAAACAGGGAAAATAGCTTTTTCATATAAATCCTCCTTCTATGCAGTTTGACAACTTACCTATATGTAAAATTTACTTACAACCGAGACTGATAAGACGATGGATTATATGGTTAGTATATATTTTTAGATAGCATATATCAAGTTAATTGATGGAACAAGGAAATACCTACGCTTCTTTTGTGAATAAGCTAGATCATAGGGGGAATTGGAGTTTATAAGGGGAGATTAACATAATAAAAACAGTTGCACTGCATCAATGTCTTATCCACCCATGACCTGCTGGTTTTTAGGGATGCGTGCCATAGTGAAGTGGTGCTTTCGTTAGTTGTTGATAACGGAAAAATGGTGTAAATACAATTGAGCTTTTAAAAAATGATAAATAAGTAAAAGGAGTTGTTCCATTGAACGGCTCCTTTTGTCATGAGGGCTGTTAAAAGTAGATTAAAAATTGCAATGGTTTTTGCAAAAGTACAAAATAAAATGCACTTTGCCATACATGGAGAATTGGCTGATGAAGTAGATAGTTAGCCATGGATAGGGTACGTTGGAACACAGAGTTTATAGAAATATTATAAATCTGACAGGAATTAATAAAAAACGTAAAAAGTGCTACAATATAATATTGTGCTATTTTTTATGAAAAACAGACAAACTAACTGTAAAGAGATGCCGTCTCGTCTGAAGGATCTCTTTAATAAGGAGGAGCCTCAATTGCAGATCTTGTTGGAAAAAATTAATTTATATATATATTCACCGCTTCTGCTGGCTATTTTACTGATACTAATTGCATTGTTCTGTTTCATTCTGTTAATGCTGTATTGCCGGTGCAACCATTTTGGTAAGAAATTACATTTTCCGCTTTGTTCTCCGGGAGAAGGAGATAAACCGGGTCCCAGCGAGTGGGAGAAGCAGATGCTTGATCTGGCAGAAAGCCACAGGCAGGTCAGATTGATTGGATATAGCTTTGTTCTTAATAATTATAATCAGGCGGCCTATAAAAAGCTGAATAAAATCAGAAACAGCATCTCTGCTGTGTCTGCCGATATGATTTCCCTGATTCCGGCAGCCCGCTGGCTCTATGACAATTTCCAGATGCTGTACCGGGAAATTAAAAAAGTGCGTAACTCGGGAACTGGCTATGCCGTACTGCCGGTGCTGAAGGGAAAGGAATACCGTAACTTTCCCCGTATTTATGTTGTGGCAAAAAAGATGGTGGCTCTTTCCGGTGGCCATTTAAGTGAGGAAAATATATCTGTGATGCTCAAGGCTTATCAGCAGAAGATACCGCTTACAGACAAGGAAATCTGGGTCTTGCCGGAAGTGCTGGGCTTTTGCCTTCTTGAAGAAATCATTGCAATCGCCAATGAAATCCTCCATATGATTGATGTGAAGTCGAAGGCAGAAAAATTTCTCCGGGATAAGCTTCCCCATAAGCAGGGACCGGCTTGTATATCAGCACTGTTTTGCAAAATAGAGGATAACTTAAGGCTGAACTATTCGTTTCATGCCCATGTAATATACCTGCTGAAAAATATGTCTTTTGATGAGGCATCCATTCAAAAATACCTGGAATTTCATTTTGCTTCCATGGAAAGACAGGTGAAGACTTCCGACATATTCATGGAAGAAGGAAAGATTGAATCATTTCTTGAGACGAATATGCGGACTCTGATTGTCAGCCTGAGGGATGTCAATGAAGTGGATGAGGAAAAATTCTTTGAGGAATATTCCTGCCTGGAGCAGATTTTATCACAGGATCCGGATGGGGTCTTTAAAAAGATGGATCTGGAATCCAGGGGCATGTACCGTGGGGTCATCGTTAAATTATCGCTCCGTTATCGCCTGAGGGAGGAAAAGATAGCGAAGGACTGCCTGGAGCTGGCAGTTCAGGGAAGGGAAGGACTGCATTGCTCTCATCATGTGGGAACCTATCTTTTGGGGAAGGGGTATCCAATTCTGAAAGCAAAGGTATTAGGAAAGCCAATCCCCAAAAGAATTAAAAATAGACGAAACGTAAATGGTTTCCTTTATTTCCTTACCCTATTTTTCATTATTCCGGGGCTGAGCTTCTGCCTGCTCTATGCTTTCAGGGCTCTTGGCGGGCTACAGGATAACAGCCGGAAGATCATTACTCTTCTGGCGGCAATGCCGCTGTTAATTGGGATCTCTATGGAGATTACAAACTTTATATTTACCAGAAGAATTAAGGTTCAAAAGATTCCTTCCCTGAACTATCTGAAAGAAATACGGTCAGAAGCAAGAACCTTTGTGGCCATGCCGGTCATCGTTTCCACGAAAGAACAGGGTATGGGATACATGGACCGTCTCCAAAAGCATTATCTGGCAAACCGGCAGCCCAACCTTTTTTTTGCATTGCTCCTTGATTTTGAGGATTGCCCGGACCCGTTCATGACAAAGGATGAGGTGATTGAAATTGCTCTAGCTGCACGAATGAAGGAACTGAATGAGCTCTATCCATCGGAGCACCAGCGTTTCTCGCTGTTCTTACGCTGCCGCAAATGGAATCAGGCGGAAAACTGTTATATGGGCTGGGAGCGAAAGAGAGGAAAGCTGGAAGAGTTTAATAACCTTTTAAACGGGGAAAAAAAAGAGAATACTACCTTTTCCTCCATTTACTGTGATGAAAAGCTTCTTTCCACCTTTCGGTATGTGATTACACTAGATGCGGATACAAATCTGCTTCGTGACAATGCCGCGAAACTGGTCGGACTGATTGATCATCCTTTAAATAAACCAATTCTGGATGCCAAAGGTCAAAAGGTGGAGGAAGGCTATGTCATCATTCAACCTTCGGTAAGAAACCATATCGTGGATAAGAACGGCAGCAGATTTACAAAAATCTTTGGAGGAGAATCAGGTCTTGCCCATTACGGAACCGTAATATCAGATATCTATCAGGATATTTTTAACGAAGGAATCTATACCGGGAAGGGCATCTATGACTTGTATGCTTTCTACAAGGTGCTTCAAAATAAGGTACCGGAAAACCGGATTCTCAGTCATGACCTTTTTGAGAGCTGCTATGCACGGACGGCTTTTTCCAGCACAGTCAAGATTATGGACAATTTTCCAAACAGCTTTTTATCTTTTACCAAAAGGGAACACCGATGGCTGCGCGGGGACTGGCAGCTTCTGCCCTGGTTGTTTATGAAGAAGGACTCGGAAGGGAGAAGCTTATGCGCATTGTCAAGATGGAAAATCTTTGACAACTTAAGGAGGAGCCTGGTTCCGCTGAGTAAGACGCTGTTGATATTGTTGAATCTGGCATGGATGCCCAAAGCATATTATCTTTGGGTACCTTTCGTTTTCTTTAATGATATATTTGTTATGGTGACTATGTTGTTTGCAGTGGTCACCCAGAAGCTGATCCGTCCGAAGCTTGTACTTGTTTATAAAGGCTTTTTTAAGGAACTTGCTGTGATGCTGGAAAGAGCATTCCTGGAGTTTACAATCACTCCTTACCGTGCTTATGTCGCATCCGATGCAATAGTCAGAACTTTGTATCGGGTCTTTATCAGCAAAAAAAATCTGCTTCGCTGGAATACGGCGGAAGCAGTGGATGCCTCCATTGTCAATACCAGAAAGGGATATTTTCTTACCATGTGGAGCTCTTTTCTTCCGGCGCTTGCGCTTGTAATAATTCCATTTATGGGATATTTGGAACCGGCGGGAATGATACTGACAGCAATCATAATTGCCGACTGGAGCGTTGCCTTTGAAATCGCATACCGGATCAGTCAGCCGGAAAGGAAGCTTCATCTAAGGGATAAAGCACAAGACAGTGAGCTGCTTCTGGATACTGCACGCAGAACCTGGCTGTTTTTTAAAGAGCTTTCCACGAAGGAAAATAACTGGCTCTGTCCGGATAATTACCAGATATCAATGGTTGAAAAAATCAGCGATAAAACATCGCCGACCAATATCGGACTTCAGTTTCTGGCAATCCTGTCAGCCAGGGATTTTGGGTTTGAAACTCTTAGCGCTACAGTTGAGACAGCAGAGAACCTGATGGAAACGGTTCAGAAAATGCTGAAATGGAAGGGACATCTCTATAACTGGTATCATATTAAAACCTTGGAGGTGCTAAACCCTGCCTATATATCAACCGTTGACAGCGGTAATTTCCTGGGACATCTGGTCGCCCTGAAAAACGGTCTTTTAGAGCAGATCGACAAGCCGGTTTATCCAGACAATTTTCTGCCTGAACTCAGAATTGCGCTAGAGAACAGCAATAATGAAATTCAGCTGAGAACAGGAAATCCCGCCGGAAATAAGCTTAGGGACGGGTATCAAAGGATCGGTGAACTGATAGAAGATATTGCGGATATTTGGGAAAACTTAAACGAGAGGGAGCTACGGCCACCAGCAGATTACCCATGGACCAGGCAATTGATGAACCTCATTGACAGCACTGTAAATGAAGCTGCGGCCTTAAAACTGAAGGAAGAGAGTTTTTCCCCTTATCTTGTGCTTAGTCGTATTGCAGCAGAGGACAATAAATTTGCAAATAGCATGATTGATCGCATCAAAGTACTCAGCAATAAAATTGACTACATGTTAGCAAATGTTAATTTCCATTTTCTATTTAATGAAAAGAGAATGCTGTTCCATATCGGATATCATGTATCCTCGCACATGTTGGATGACGGCTGTTACGACCTGATGGCTTCGGAATCTGCACTCACAAGCCTTCTTGCCATAGCTTTGGGGGAAGTGCCTTTAAAGCATTGGTATAAACTGGGAAGACCCCTGACCATTGCAGGGGGCATTCCATGTTTTGTGTCCTGGAGCGGTACGATGTTTGAATATCTGATGCCGAATCTTGTATTTAAAGAATATGAAGACTCCGTCTACGCGCAGACTTCCAGGGCAGCGGTACTCCAGCATATGAAGTATGCAAAGGAGGCAAATATCCCCTGGGGGATATCGGAATCCCAGTATTATCGTTTTGATTTAAACTCAAATTACCAGTACAAGGCTTTCGGTGTTCCGAAGATAAGACTCCAGCCGGTCCGAAAAAATCCCCTGGTGGTTGCTCCTTATGCAACGATGCTGGCACTGAATATCGCAGAAGAGGAATGCATGAGAAATTTAAAGCGGCTGAAGGAATTAGGTGCCTTCGGCACTTACGGATTCTATGAGTCCGTTGATTTTAACGTACCGAATTCAGTGGAATTGAAACCTTATTGCATTGTAAAATCCTATATGGCCCATCATCAGGGGATGAATCTGGCTGCCATCAATAATTATCTAAATGAGGGCATCCTTCGGGAGAGATTTCATGGCGAGATGATGATAAAGGCTTCAGAAGTTCTTCTGGAAGAAAAACGGCAGTCCCATCTGATTTCCATTGCCAGGCAGGGATATACAATAAAAATTGGAAAGCCTCTATTTAAAGAAGACAGTTACAGTAACCGATATGTCAACCGTGCAGGTGTGAATTCGCCGGTTGTAAATTATCTGTCAAACGGTAAGTATTCACTGATGATAACCACCGATGGGGACGGCTTCAGCAAATATGAGGATCGGATGATTTACCGCTGGCGGCCGGATATTTACGCGAATACAGGAAATTATATCTATATCAAGGACATGAAGCAGGAGAAGGTTTGGAGTGCCGCTTATCATCCGACAAGAACGGAGCCGGAGGATTACCAGGTGGTTTTCTGGCCGCACCAGGCGGAATTTAAGCGCAGGGACGGGGATATCTCATCACACATGATTGTCAGCCTGGATGCGGATCATAACTTTGAGATACGTAAGGTTACATTGACCAATCACGGGAAAGAGGAAAAGCAACTGGAAGTGACCAGCTATGTGGAGGTGGTGGATGATACCCATATGGCAGAGCTAAGCCATCCTGCGTTCAATAAGCTCTTTCTGGAAAGCGAGTACCTGGGAGAGCAGGAAATCTTCCTCTCAAAAAGACGACGGAAGAAGGATGATAATAATCCTTATGTGATGCACATGGTAAGTACAGGAACAAAGCTATGCAAAAAATTAGAATATGAAAATGACAGAAAACGCTTTATTGGAAGAAACAATACCCTGGAGAATCCAGATTCTGTTGTTAACAGCATTGCTTTTTTTAATAATTCGGGCTTTTGCAATGATCCGATTATGAGCCTGCGGGCACAATTTTTCATAGGAGCAGGTGAAACTGCCTGCATTTCTTTCATTACCGGAGTGTGTGGAAGTAAGGAAGAAGCAATAAAAATCGCAGAAGATTTGAAGGTAAGTTATCGGATTGATGATATCTTGGAGAAATTCAAGCTTCAAACAAACCTGGAGTTAAAGTATCTGGAGATTACTGGAACCCAGTTGAACGCTTTTCAGGAACTGATCAGCCCTGTCTTCTATCCTATGGGAATTTACCGTGGGCCGGATGAAAATATAAGACGGAACTTTATGAATCAGAGCTTCTTATGGAAATTCGGTGTATCCGGCGATAATCCAATTCTGCTTTTACTGGTTCGATCCATTGAAGAGGAAAGAATTGTGAAGGATGTATTAAAGGCTTATGAATATTTAAGAATCAACCGTGTTATGATGGATCTGATTATTCTGATTGATTCCAAGCATGGTTATCTTCAGGAGGTAGATGATTTTATCAACGATATGACAAGCTCTCTTCGGATTTATGACTCTAGAAGTGAGAAGCCAAGCTTCTTTACACTGCATACGTATGAGATGAAACCGGCAGAGATTGATTTGCTGTATACGGTAGCGCGGGTCGTATTTTCCGATAAGACAGGGATTTATTTTACCAATGGGAAAGAAAATATGTATGAGTTACTTGAGGAATATTAGGATTTAAGGAGGAAGTGGCTTGAATACAGCAGATGCACCATCAACACAGGAGAAAGAAATAGAGGATTATGAATTTTTTAATGGCTTCGGAGCATTTGTCTGTGAGGGCAGAGAATATGAAATTCTGCTGGAGGGAAATAACAGACCGCCGGCACCCTGGATTAATGTAATCTCAAACAAGAACTTTGGATTCCAGATATCGGAGTCGGGGGCAGGCTTTACCTGGAATATCAACAGCAGGGAGAATAAGCTCACGCCCTGGTCCAATGACCCAGTAAGTGACAGAGCCTCCGAGGCAATTTATATTTTGGATGAAATAACCGGTGAGGTCATGACACCCATGTCCCTTGGAAGGGAAGACCGGGGCATTTACCGGGTAAGGCATGGTTTTGGATATAGCAGGTTCCTTCATGAGGAAGCGCTGGTTGATCAGGAGCTGACGGTTTTTACTCCTTTGGATGAGTCCTTGAAGCTATGGAACTTAAAGCTGACGAACCGTTCGGATAAAGTGAAATATTTAAGCCTGACCTATTATGTGGAATGGGTTATGGGTACGCAGAGAGAGCAAACCGGTCCTTATATTCTGACCGCCTACGACAATGAGCATGAATGTTTATATGCAAAGAACATCTATACCATGAACTTTCAAAACAGCTATTCCTACTTGTTTTGCAGTGAGACAATCATTGGTTATACCGGCGACAGACAGGAGTTTTTGGGGCAGAGGGGCAGCATCCAAAAACCCCGGGGAGCAGAGGTCAAGCTATCCTGCAATACGGGTGTGTGTTATGATCCCTGCGGAGCAATTCAGGTATCAATAGCAATACAGCCGCAGGAAATAAAGACTGTGCAGTTCGGGCTGGGGCAGAGCAGTGATCTTAATGAGATATACAAAAGCGGATACAAATACAGGGATGCCGCTGCTGTGGATAACGAGCTTGACAGGGTGAAAGCCTACTGGGACAGGATGTTAGGGACGGTTAAAGTGAAGACGAAGGACCGGTCGGTCGATATCCTGGTTAACGGCTGGTTGCTCTATCAGACGGTGTCCTGCCGCATTCAGGCAAGGGCAGGCTATTATCAGTGCGGAGGAGCTTATGGATACCGGGACCAGCTTCAGGATGCCCTTTCGCTTCTCTTTACAGATTCCAGTATTCTGCGCAGGCAAATTCTAATTGCCTGCAGCAGGCAGTTTGAAGAAGGGGATGTTCAGCATTGGTGGCATCCTCCCATGGGGATCGGGGTAAGAACGAGAATATCCGATGATTTACTGTGGTTGCCTTATTGCACCGCCGCTTATATTAAATGCACCGGAGATTACGCAATTTTAAAGGAGCAGGTGCCTTACATCAAAGGCCCAGTTCTTAAGGAGGATCAGCAAGATATCATGTTTACCCCGGAAATATCCGGGCGTTCCGAATGTGTTTATGACCATTGCAAAAAAACCATCGACCGGACTTGCTTCGGAGAACATGGACTTCCTCTCATGGGCGGAGGCGACTGGAATGACGGGATGAATGAGGTAGGAATGATGGGAAAGGGAGAGAGTGTTTGGCTGGCCTGGTTTTTGTATACCGTATTGGGTGACTTCATTCCCTTGTGCTCTCAGGAAGGTGATGAGGCTTACGGCCGGGAGCTGGAGCGGAAACGGGAAACCCTGCTTCAAAGCATCGAAGAACATGCCTGGGATGGGGAGTGGTATCTTCGGGCCTTTTATGACGACGGAACGAAGCTTGGCTCAAAGGAAAACGATGAGTGCAAGATAGATTCCATCAGCCAATCCTGGAGTGTGATATCAAAAGGGGCCAAAAAGGAACGGACGAAAACAGCAATGCAGTCGGCATGGCGTTATCTGGTAAGGGAAGAGGACGCCCTTTCCTTACTTTTGGCACCTCCCTTTGATAAGACAAGAAAAAATCCGGGTTATATCAAAAATTATATCCCCGGAATCAGGGAAAACGGGGGCCAGTATACCCATGCGGCGGTTTGGCTGGCAATCGCCTCATCGATGCTGCACGACTATAACATGGCTCAAACCCTGTTCACCATACTTAATCCGATTTACATTACGCAAAACAGGAAGGATGCGCTCAGGTACGAGAAGGAACCCTATGTAATGACGGCGGATATATCCTTAAGCCCGCCCTATACCGGAAGAGGTGGTTGGAGTTGGTATACCGGTTCCGCAGGTTGGATGTATCAGGGGCTGTTAAGCTGGTTTTTGGGTATTCGGAAGGAAGGGAATGAGCTGATTATTGATCCGGCGACACCTGCAGGTTTCGGCGATTTTTCCATTGAATATAAGTATGGGAGTTCTCTCTATGAAATCAGGGTTGAGAGCAGAAGCAAGGGAACGCTGACAACGGAAACAATTACTGTGGATGACAGGTTAATTCAGGGGAACAGGGTTTTATTGGTTGATGATGGAGAAGAGCATCGGATCATTGTATAAATTAGAAAGGATCCGATGTTTCTCTTGGAATCAGAACCGCTCGTTCATCTGAGCAACAACAAACTCCATGGCAGTACTGGCTTATATAGTGTTAGCCATGGTCTGTACCCCCATTTTCAAAAGAGCTTTTAGAAAACACCAGGTTATGTAAAAAATATATAGTTGGGAAGCAATATAATTGCACCTGTTTTCATGAAATTCCACATAATGTACAGCATTCTCTAAATAGGAACATCTGATGTTGAAGTAATAACACTCTGTACAATCATGCACGAATAAGGTTAGAAATAATACATTTGGGAAAGCATATCGAACCATGATTGAAGAAGGTCTGGAGAGTATTATGGTTGGGCATATTGCATTACCTGAAATGAGTAGAAAACTTAGTCCTGGTATCAAAGAAGAAGAGATCATATACAGTTAATAAAAGAGTTTTTAAATCATTTAGAATAACATGTAATTACCAAAAAACGTAGCCTAAAAAATAGATGTGAGAGCAGGGGGGCGGACATTTTCTTGGACTGGTTAAACCACCAATCCGAGGCTTTGTCTGTATTCCCTGCTCCCTACTGCCTTAAATATCAATTTCATGATTAATATTAGATTCTATCAATTTATCATAATCTGCATTACCGGCTTTTTCAGCCATGATTTGAATCTGTTTAAATACGAAATCCAGAGTGTCTTTATCTATACCATCTGAAATATATTCAATCCATTTTTCTAATAAATTAAGAATTTGCTCTTTATAATTCAATCCTTTGTCAGTTAAATAAAGATTTTTGGCTCTTCTATCTTTTTTTGATATCGTTCTTATTAAAAATCCTTTAGTTTCCAAAGATTTTATCGTTTTTGCCGTGATTGCTTTATCAATTATTAAAAAGGAAGATAGTTCCTCCTGATTGATGCCTTCATTTTCATATAAGTTAGCCAAAAAAATGCATTCCGAATAACCTAAACCTATATCCTTAAATGCACTATTGATATAAGTTTGAAACTGTCTGTTCAATATTCCGAAGAATCTTGTATAATTCCTTATATTCATGTTTATATCCTCGCTTTATATAGTCATAGCCGCTTTTTACTTTCTCTACAGCTTAGGCTATGTTATTTGTCATGCAGTTTTCACGTTCCTAATTTATCTAAACTGTATTTCTGTGCTTAAAAAAATATTAGCTTAGGCGTTGTCTTTTAATAATTAGTCTATATTTAATTATTGATCTGCATTATATCTATTTTGGTTGACAATGTCAACTTATTTGATTGCGAATAATTTCAACTATCGCGATTGAAATTTTAAGTTTATTGAGTATCTTATTAAAATTACTTTGTTAAATCACAGCATTATTAGTTGACAAACTCAACTAATATTATTATAATTTAGTTGAGTTAGTTAACTAATAATCAATTAAATGAAAGAAGTGATTACTTATGCCGTTAAATCCAATATTTAACAAATTATTAGAAACAGATTTCGATCGTATGTATTCTTCTCTTAACATTGATCAGTTGAGAGAATATTACAAGAAAAGTTGGGATGATTTTAAAGGAGATACCATCGAGGTAGGGAGTGTTAGCAATTGTACTGTTAAAACTTCCATAAGAGATACTCCAATCAGGATCTATAATCCGAAAGCCAAAGGAGCTCACCCAGTATTTATCTGGATACATGGTGGCGGATTTTCTTTTGGAAGTATTGAAGTCTACGATTCCATATGCCGATCAATAACAAACAATGTGAATTGTATGGTGCTTTCTATTGATTACGGCCTTTCTCCGGAATATAAATTTCCTAAGCCAGTGGAAGAATGTTATCAAGTGGTAAAATGGGTATATGAAAATGCAAAGAAATTGAATATACAGCCAGGTAAAATTGCCATTGGAGGTGATAGCGCTGGTGGAACTATTACGGCGGTAATTGCTCAACTCTCAAGAGATAGAGGTGAATTTCCAATTGCTTATCAAGTAGAGGTTAATACTATGTTTGATTTGCTTGGAGAAACAAAACCTTTATCCAGAGTGGAAAACGCAAAAGGGTACAGACTGACCGTAGAAGCCAATAATACGTTTTTTGTTCCAAATTATTTAAATGATTTAAGCGAGGCTAAGAATCCTTTAGCTTCACCATTACTTGCAGTGAATTTCAAAGACCTACCTGCGGCATGTATCATTACATGCGAATATGATCCGTTAAGAGATGAGGGCGAGGACTATGCTAGGAGGTTGTCAGAGGCTGGCGTTGACGTATGTCTTAAGAGATATGACGGAATGATTCACGGCTTCTTTAACATGCAAAGGACAGTGGAAGAAGCGAGGGATGCTCTTGCATTGGTATGCACAAAATTGACGGAAGCATTTCAGCTGTAAGTCTGTTTATTGCAGCAACCAAAAATCAGATAAATTGAGAGGAAGTTAGACAAATGGATGCCTTCAAAAAAGAGAACATATCCAAAATAGATGTCCATGCACATTATTTACCGAAATCATATAAAGAAGCATTGTTGAAATATTGTGGAAAGTATCCTGACGATTATCCGACACCCGATTGGAACCCGGAAATGCATCTTGAAGTCATGAATCGTCTGGGTATCGCAACGTCAATTCTTTCTTTATCGTCCCCCCATTTTAATTTTGGGGACAGAGAGATTACAAAAGTATTGGCAAGAGAGTCTAATGAGGAAGGAGCAGCTCTTGTGAGAAAGTACCCTGGACGTTTTGGATTGTTTGCCTCTTTGCCATTGCCTGATGTGGAAGACAGCATTGCAGAGATTCAATACGGAATGAATATTTTGCATGTCGATGGGTTTACACTGCCTACAAACACACAAGGAGTATATTTGGGGAATAGGTGTCTGGATCCTGTTATGGAAGAACTAAATCGATATCAATCAGTTGTTGCGATTCATCCCAATAGACCAAGCAGTGTCCCAGCTGAAGTTGTGGAAGGATTGCCGATACCTGTTATGGAGTTTTTCTTTGATACAACCCGTACGGTAGTAAATATGATTTTAAAGGGTACAATGAAGCGTTTCCCGGACATTAAATTCATCATACCTCACGCCGGAGCGTTTCTGTCAATACTTTCGGACCGGCTTGCGTTATCTCTTCAAGCGTTACCAGGGACATTTGGTGAACCGATTAAGCCTAAGGAAATTGATGTCTACTCCTCACTGAAAGGCTTCTACTATGATCTTGCCGGCGTTTGCCTGCCAAGACAACTGCCTTGCCTGATGCAACTCGTTGACACAGATCACTTTTTGTACGGCAGTGATTATCCATATACGCCCGTGTCTGGGTGTATCACTTTGGCAGATATGCTTGATAAAACAGGAATACTGATGGAAGAACAGCGTCGCAGCATTCATTCAGAAAATGCTCTGGGTTTATTCCGAAGGTAAGTAGAAGATAAATACATAAAAAAGTTTGTTATTAAAAAGCAGATTTGAGCATACACCCAATACAGGCAAATGAAATGTGCAAAGGTACTTCCCAGCAGCTTACGGTCTATTGAATTATTGCACTGATGATAATATTCAGCAGGCATGATGAGGCTGCCCAAAATACAAAATGCGACAAAAAGAAAAGGGCTTGCAACACCATTGATTGCTGCAAGCCCATACTAGCGGAGACGGTGGGATTCGAACCTAAAGAACCCACGGCACCTTGCGGTTCAACTGATTTCGAGGCGCATGAAAGAGCAAAAACCCTTTATATCTACGTATTTCTTCCCGTCAGTTGTTCCCTGTAAAGCCTGTAAATACGGGCTTTTTTTATTTCATGTTATTTGTGTCCACAACTTCTCACAACACTATTTTTTCCGTCCGGGCACCATTTGGGCACCACGGATTTTAACCTGTTTTTGCTCAAAATAACACCGGAACACACATAATAGAAAGGTAAAAACGTCTTTTTGATTCGGGCTAATCGCATATGAGGCGTTGGACCGCACCTGTACACATTGTATAGGTGATTTGGTACAAGCTGAAATGATGTGATATGCTTTTGTAATTAAGAAAATAAATCATATAATGTTAATAAAAATAAATAATCTTGACAAGCGACTTACGGTCGCTATATAATGAGAATAAGAAGCGACCAGCGGTCGATATACGGAGGAATAGTCAAATGCCAAAAGGAATTATACTTACCCCTGAACAACAAGCAGAGCGCCGAGAAGAAATAGTGGGCATTGCTTTGCGCCTCATAGAGGAAAATGGATTTAAAAAAACATCAATGCGGGAAATAGCGGCTTTAGCAAACATGGGAAAGTCCAGCCTATATGATTTTTTCAAAACAAAGGACGAGATTGCCGTATACGCAGTTGAAAAACAAATAAAAGAAACCACTCAAGAAGCTCGTAGGATTGTTGCTGATGAATCTTCGCCGGAACAGTGTCTAAGAAAAATCATGCTCAATCATCTTGGAGTGCCAAAGCAGTATAGAACTGTGTTGATGTGGTTAAATACAGAATCTGACTATTTAGAAGAGGAATATCGAAATCGACTGCAAGCTATTCGCTACGCATATCAAGATGTTGTGCAATCCGTCATTGAGAATGGAGTTGCCCTGGGTGTTTTTCGTAAGACAGATGCCGCCCTTGCCTCCCGTTTGTTAATTAACTCCATGCTATCAATTGTCTACACGTCCCGGCCATCAACCAGCCCGGAAAAAATGCTGGATGAAACAATGAATATAATTCTACGAGGAATTATAAACCATGGAGGTGCATGAGTATGGTTTATATCCTGCCATTGGCGCATAAACAGGCGACCCTTGAAATGGTTGGTGGAAAAGGTATGTCTTTATCGAAGCTATTGACTGCGGGTATACCTGTTCCGGATGGATTTCATGTTACCATTGCCGCATACCAGAATTTTGTTGAAGCAAACCATATTCAGCCTCACATAAATAAGCGATTGGACTGTATTGATTCCAACAACATCAACCGGCTTGAAGATGTATCCAGACAAATTGGGATGCTTTTCCATGATGGAGAAATGCCTCAGAAAGTGGCGGCTGCGATTAAAACCGCTTATGCAGAATTGGGGAGCATTGCGGTAGCTGTTCGTTCTTCTGCGACCGCAGAGGATTTGCCTGATGCTTCTTTTGCGGGCCAGCAGGAAACTTATCTTAACATACAAGGTGAGAATGAAGTCATTGCCGCCATAAAGCGGTGCTGGGCTTCCCTGTGGACGGCTCGCGCGATTGCTTACCGCATGAAAAATCATATAAGGCAGGAGGAGGTCGCCCTTGCTGTTGTAGTACAAAAGCTTGCCTTTTCCGATGCGTCCGGCGTTATGTTTACGCGAAACCCGCTCAATGGCAGACGTGGAGAAATGATTATTAACGCTGCGTGGGGGCTTGGCGAATCAGTGGTTTCCAGCTTAGTCATCCCTGATACAATCGTTGTGGATAAGAAAGCCGAGCGAATCGTATTATATCAAGCGGCAAGTAAAGAGATTATGACAGTTCGTACCTCAGACGGAACGGAAGAAACTACGGTTTCCGAACGGTTGAGGAAAAAACATGCGCTTACCCGTAATCAAGTTATGCGGCTGGCACAGCTTGGAAAGAGAATTGAGCAGTATTATCAAATGCCTATGGATATAGAGTGGGCGCTTGAAAAAGATACATTGTATATTGTGCAGGCTCGTCCCATTACTGTCCTGCCGCCGGAATGGCTGTCCCCAGAAAGGGATGTTATATACACAAAGGGAAGTCTGGCGGAACATTTGCCAAATCCTGTTACGCCTCTGTTTGCCACGCTTGGTCTTGAAATCGTCAACCGCGCCTCGGAACTTTTGTGGGTAGATATGTTTGGTAAAAGCGCAACAAAGTTACTGCCTGATAATGGGGTATACGCGATTATTAACGGCTATGTCTATCTTTCTGCGAAAGCAAAGCCGCTTTTGATTGCCGTCAAATCCTTTTCGCCCCGCTCTTTGCGCCGGACGCTTACAAACAGCGTCGAGCGCTTTCAATCGGCAAGAGAAGAATTTGAAGCTGTAGTTAGAGAATGGGAAGGCAAGCCTCTGGACACTCTGAACGCTCATCAAATCATGGAGGGTATTCAGGTAGTATTTTATGCCGTGTGTACTTATTTCACAAGGATTCAACTTACACTGCCTGCCGCATCTCTCAGCGAAACATTATTTACAAAGGTGTTTCAGGGAGCGGCTCGCGGTGCTGGTATTGCGGATACTTCCGTTTTTCTGCTTGGCTTTGATACCATAGCCCTGCAATCGGAAAAGTCCCTGTTCAACCTCACCGAATGGGTAAAGCAAAATAACGCTTTCGACTTTTATCTGCAAAACAATTCCACAACAAAGATAGCGATAGATTTCATGTCTTCAGTTTTGCCAGCCGAAGTATCACAGGAAGCTTGGGCAGAATGGAAAACCCGAATTAATCAGTATTTCATAAAGTTTGGCCGTACCGCTTATGAATTCGATTTTGCGTACCCCACGCCCGGGGAAACGCTTACGCCGACCCTTGAATCTATAAAAACATTTGCGGCAGGAAAAGGGGAGAGTCCTTTTTTACGCCAAGCCACGCTTGAAAATCGCAGGAAACAGGCGGAACAAGAGATTTTGCAACACATACGAGCTCCTTGTAAAAAACTGTTTTTAAAGCTGCTCCGCTGGGCGCAGGAAACCGCCCCTATGCGCGAAAATGCTATCTATTTGATGGGAATGGGGCATCCGCAAATCCGCAGTATGTTTCATGAAATCTCAGAACGATTGATACAAAGCGGAGCAATTTCACAGCCGGCTGATATTTATTGGCTCACAAAATCAGAATTGGAAGCGCTCATAGTGCGGTTGGATGAAAATAAGTCTTTGTCTGATATGAGCGGAGCAATACCAGTTCGAAAAACTCAATTGGAAAAACAACGGGATTATATGCCGCCCTCTAAGCTGCCAGAGAAAATCGGAAAAATGATATCTGGCGCACCACAGAAGCGGAAAGACGGGAAAATCGTATTGACGGGTATTGGTACCAGTACCGGAATTGTGAAGGCTTCCGCCTGTGTACTGCACAGCCCGGCGGATTTTGAAAGCTTTCAGCCTGGATGCGTGTTGGTTGCAGTTACCACAACTCCCGCATGGACGCCTTTGTTTGCTTTTGCAAGTGCCATTGTAACGGACATTGGCGGCCCTCTCAGCCATTCAAGTATTGTCGCCCGTGAATACGGCATCCCCGCCGTCATGGCGACGCATACCGCCACACGATCCATCAAAAACGGACAAATGATAACGGTTGATGGCTCGGTGGGAGTGGTAATAATTGATGAATAAGAAACCCCGCGTAAACTCTTGATTTACGCGGGGTTTTTGTTGTATATCAGTCTTTTAATAAGCCACCTGCTATGCAGATGCGTCCATAGTCGCTTTAGCTTACAGAAAAAACCTCCAATGATACAATAAGTGTAGGTTCGCCAATCACACTAAATCAAAGGAGGTATCCTAAATGGATATTAACAGTTTATCACATACAAAATGGAATAGTAATTATCACATTGCTTTTGCACCAAAATATCGAAGAAAGATAGCATATGGGCAGTTAAAACAAGATATAGCAAATATACTGAGTACCCTATGAAAGAAAAGGTGTAAAGATTGTAGAAGCAGAAGTCTGCCCAGATTATGTACATTGCTGGTAGAATTGCTACGAAGTATAAGTGTTTCAAGTTTCGTAGGATACTTAAAAGGGAAAAGCACACTTATGATTTTTTAGATGGTATATTTTATTTACCTACGTGATACGCTAATTATTTACAAAATTGATACAAATATATGTTTTTTATATAATAAGAGGAACAATATAAAATAATAAGTAAAAGGTTATTGACAGATACCATAAATTAGTTTTTGTATCTGTTCTGTTCGTTGGGAAAAGAGGAATTGGTTAGAAAGGAAATGAAAATGTATAATATTTTGATTATAGAAGATGAAAAGCCCATATCTGATTTCATCAATCTAAGCTTGAGAGCTATGGGGTATGGATGTGAACAGGTTTATGACGGGGAAGAAGCGGCAGATAAAATTTTAGAAAAGAGGTATTCCTTGATTCTTTTGGATATTATGCTGCCGAAAGCCAATGGATTTGAATTAATGGAATTTATTCGTCCAATGGAGATCCCGGTAATTTTTTTGACTGCAAAAGCAAGTGTACAGGACAAAGTAAAGGGTTTCAAGTTGGGGGCTGATGATTACTTGACAAAACCCTTTCAGATTGAGGAATTGCAAGTTCGAATTGAAAACGTGCTTAGACGGTACTACAAAACAGATGAAATTCTGACTTATAAAGATATATCTGTGAATGTATCATCTCACAAAATTACAAAGGGTGAAAAGGAGATTCCCCTTACGGAAAAAGAATTTAAATTGCTGGTGCTGTTTATTAGCAATAAAAATCTGGCATTGTTTAGAGAGCAGATCTATGAAAAGGTATGGGATAGGGAGTATATTGGAGATAGTAGGACGGTGGATATGCATATACAAAGGCTGCGTAAAAAATTAGATTTATATGATCAGTTGGTGTCTGTGTTTAAAGTTGGATACCGTTTGGAGGAATAAATGAATCTTTCCTGGAAAATATTCTCAAATACCCTTCTAATGGTGCTATTTGCTTTAACGTTAGAAGGGGTTGTACTGCTGTCAATGACATTTCACAAAACATATTTATTGGAAGTTGAACGGGAAAAAGAAAATATTGAAAATATTCATAGAGAATTGGTAACAGTGCTTGCAAATGACAGCAGCACGATGTATAAGGAATCAATGAACAGTATTGAGGAAGCAATTGATATTTTAAAGGATAATTGGCAAGAAGAATCTTATAGAATAAGGGATGAAAGCGGAAAGGTGCTTTTTCAAAACAATGATGAAGAATTTTCAGATAAAGAGACCGCCGGATTATCTCCGTATAAGATTGTTTATGGTGTAGGAAAAAATGAAAACAGATATTTTTTGAAGATGTCGGTTTTGACAGAACTGTTGGATGAACCTGTTATCATAGAGACGCATAAAGACCTTACACAGATTTTTGCGGAGAAAGCAGAGCAGCAAAGAATCTTTCTTATAACTGTAATCCTGGTAGGAATCTTAAGTGCGTTCATCAATGCGTTTAATGCTATAAAATTAACAATGCCAATTCATAAATTGATTGATGCAGTTAAAAAAGTCAGATATGGAGACTATACGGAGAGAGTGGAATATAAAGGAAATGATGAAGTTGGCATCTTGGCAACTGATTTTAATAGCATGGCAGAGCAATTGGAAGAAAAAATCCAGTTGCTGAAGGAAACAGCAAAAAAGCAGGAGGAGTTGGCAGGAAGTCTGGCGCATGAGATCAGAACCCCCCTTACTGCAATGATAGGGTATGCAGATTTAATAAAGAGAAGCAAAATGAAAGAAGAAGATTTATTATATGCGGTAAACTATATTATTTCAGAAGGAAAGAGGCTGGAGGCACTTTCTAACAGGATGATGCAGCTATTGATAGATAAAAACGCAATGCCCAACATTACCATCAGTACAGTTCAAAATTTGTTGGAAGACGCACTGGAAGCAATGAAACCAGTCTTTGACAAAAAGAAAATTACGGTAAAAAAGTCTGTTGTAGATTTTCCTATAAGGGCAGATACAGAGCTTATGAAAAATGTATTATTAAATATATTGGACAATGGAGGAAAAGCGGCTGGAATCAATGGTAAGATAACCATTGAAGCTGGTTGCAAGAATGGGAATGTATGGATTTCTATAAAGGATAATGGAATTGGAATGCCTAAAGAGGAAATATCTAAAATTCAGGAAGCGTTTTACCGGGTGGATAAGTCTCGTTCCAGATCAGAGGGGGGAGCAGGCCTGGGGTTAGCCATCTGTTCTAACATTATGAATATTCATAATGGTGAAATGCTGTTTGAAAGCGAGGTTGGGAAAGGAACTACCGTAACATTGGTATGGAAGGGAATTGTGGATGAGCAGGATGTTTAACCATGTATTATATATAACAAAGATAGCTGCTTTAGCGTTTGGAATTCTAATCTTTCCATATTTTTATTTTCAATATGAAGACCAGAAGGTGTTTCGTGAGACAAAAGAAATGGATATGGAAGTTTTTCAGATTGACAAAGTAGAAAATAATGCCTTAACTCTAGAAGAAAAATTGAATCTGCTTGCTGACAGCAATGCCGATCTAAAGCTTACCCAACTTAAGACAGGAGACAGGTATAGCTTATATGAGGCACGCAGACAATGTTTCCGGGAGCTGTGCAAAATATCTGTTTTAGAGGCCAGTATCTATGGTCCTATCTTAAGTGAGATCGACATAACCCCTTATCTGTTAATCGACTCAGAGACACCGTCAAGCACGATGTTGATTTGGAAAGGCATCATTACAATAAAGGATATCAAATATCAAATTACGTTGGAAGAAGAGAGCGGTAAACTGCTATTTGTTCAGCCCATTGGAATAGAAGATGATGTTTTAAAAATGCAGTGGGAAAATTATTTAAAAAATTCGTAGGGATTATACAAGTTTGTTACATTCATTTGTGAAAATACAGTATAACATAAAAAACAGATGGAGGATTAAAAGAATGAAGAAAAGAAATCACAGGATGCTGCTGTTAGGAAGTCTTGCAGTTGCTGTTACATTGTCTATTAGCGCTTGCGGGAATAAAACATCTAACCTGCAGAAGGATCATAAGGCTACAAGCGCATCAGAGGAAACATCGGTTTCTAATGTATCTACAGTAGCTGATAACGTAAAGGCTGGAACAGACGAAATCCCAATGCTGACGCTACCGGAAGGCATAACAGGCATGAAAGCGGAGACAAAGCCCTTTAAAGAACTGAGAGATCTGATCATTGAAGATATGGTGGTACCGGAGGATTATTATGAAACAACACATTATTTCTATAACTATATTGATTTAAATGATGACGGGAAAAATGAAATATTTGCTATGGTTACGGGTCCCTATACCAGCGGCACCGGAGGAAGCAGTGCATTGCTGCTGTCTGAAAATGGCGGAAAGCTGCACATCACACAGGAGTTTACGTTAGTAAATGAACCAATCATTGTCAGTGATACGTTGGATAATGGTTATCATGATTTAATTATTCCTTATTATAGTGATAATAAAACTCAGTATTCTGTATTGAAGTATAATCACCAGGCTTACCCCAATGTACCGGATGGAGAAATCATTGATCATTTGGATGGCGTTAAGGGAAAAGCGATCATTGCCAATGACAGGATTAACGAAGTGCAGACAGGAATCATGGGGCTTAGTCTTTTAGATAAGTAAATATCTCAATGATGTTATAAGGATCAGACAAAATAAGGCCAGCACATTGTGCTGGTCTTTAAATATGCTGAATTATATAAAATCTCATACATTCCTGTGCCAGCTTATTACTGGTAAACGGTATATCAATGAAGCTAGTACAATGGAGATCCACTGAAACAAAAGAACTCTCTACTTAAAGAGTATATAATTCATTAAAGAGCCTATCGTAAATATATACAATAGATAGGCTTACAGCGGAGCGGGTGGGATTTGAACCCACGTGCCGGTTGCCCGACAACCTGATTTCGAGTCAGGCTCGTTATGACCACTTCGATACCGCTCCATATTTTATTTTTAATACATACAGCCTTTCCTAAAAAATCAAGGCAAAGTGTAGAAAAAACGTATTAATCGGTAAATAACTTAAATTTCAAAATTCCGTAAATTCAAATAAACTTCAGTTGATTCTGTGAAATCATTATCATCTTGCATTCCACCATCATAAGATAGATATGCAGACCATACGATTATACACGATAAAACTAAATTTGTGTAGTGGTTTTTTGTGAAATAAATCCATTTTAACAGAATAATGTTAGGAACAATGGAAAGAATAGGATTAAGTCGTAAATAAGTCCATATTTTTATGAAAATCCCAATCATTTTTGTGGAATACTTATATAAAACCAAAGAAATTCATGGAAGAGGTGTAGGAATGAGGAACATAAAACACACATTTTCAACAGTGGAAGAATTAGTTGCATTTGTGGTAAAGGCTGAAAAATGCAATTATGAAATCAAAGTCATTTGCAATCAGTTGGTAATAGATGGGAAATCCCTGATGGGAATTATGATTATAGGCATAGGGAGACAGGTAGAGATTGTCTGCTATAATGATACCGCCTCTCCAGAAGATTTAATCGATCATGCTGCTTGATGTCCAAACCATACAAAATGAACTCTTTTTGTTTTTCTTAGCAAACAAAAGGGGTTTATTTTTGATTTGTCGGTCTTTTTCTTGCAAACATCTGTAGTTAGGGCTATAATTTTAAATTGTTTCTTATAGAAGCAAGTATGAATGAAATTGACAGGAGGTATTGGAATGCAGGCAGAAGAACATTCTGTTAAAAATACAATGAATCGTTTTCGAAGTTTTCGTTACGCTTTGATATTGGAAGGAATCGTCGTGGGAGCCGTTTCAGGAGTAGTTGTGGTGTTCTTTCGGTATTTACTCAGCTATGCCGAAGAGTTGCTTCGCTCTCTTTTGGCATATGGGAAAACTCATACCTCATTAATCCCTTTCTGGTTTGTCTTCTTGGTGGTCTCGGCCATGATTGTTGCCAAACTTTTGACTTGGGAATCTTTCATATCAGGAAGCGGGATTCCCCAAGTGGAAGGGGAGATGATTGGTGCCATAGATCCTTGTTGGTGGAAAGTCCTTTCTGCAAAACTGATTGGTGGCTTGTTAAGCATTGGCTGCGGCTTATCACTTGGAAGAGAAGGCCCCAGCATTCAGCTTGGTGCTATGACAGCCAAGGGATTTTCCCGTCTAACCAAGCGGGTTAAAACAGAAGAGAGGCTTCTAATTACATGTGGAGCAAGTGCAGGTCTTTCTGCCGCCTTTAATGCACCCATAGCCGGAGTTTTATTTTCCTTGGAAGAAATACATAAGAATTTTTCTCCAGAGGTGCTTTTATCTACCATGGCATCCTCAATTACAGCGGACTTTGTTTCCAGGAATGTCTTTGGATTAAAACCTGTGTTTGATTTTCAGATTACCCGTATGATGCCTTTAAGCACTTATGGACATGTCATGATTTTAGGCGTGCTTCTTGGAGGCCTTGGAATCTTGTATAATACCTGTCTTTCCAAAACTCAGGACCTATTTCAAAAGATACCGAGGCAGACGATACGGTTTTTAATCCCCTTTTTATTGGCAGGAATCTTTGGTTTTACATACCCCTATGTATTAGGCGGAGGTCATTCACTGGTAGAAGGTTTGACCGCTGATCAGATGATGATAGGTGCGCTTTTGACCCTGTTTGTACTTAAGTTTTGTTTTTCCCTTATTAGTTTTGGCTCAGGTGCGCCAGGAGGGATCTTTTTGCCACTTTTGGTGTTAGGTGCTATCATCGGCAGCATTTATTATAAGGCGGTCCAGGGGGTAAGCAACTCGTTCGATGGTCTTTTAGGCAATTTTATTATTCTTGGTATGGCTGGGTATTTTTCAGCCATTGTACGGGCTCCCATTACGGGGATTATATTAATTAGTGAAATGACGGGAGGTTTCTCTCACCTTTTGACTCTTTCTATGGTGTCTCTAGTCGCTTATGTAATCCCGGATTTAGTGCATTGTGCTCCTGTGTACGATCAGCTCCTTAACCGACTGTTAACAAAACTTGATCCTAGAAAATGGTCTGAATCCAAAGGAGAAAAGGTTTTGGTAGAAGGTATGATATTTCATGGAAGTGAGGCTGAGGGGCGAAGGGTATCTGAAATCCACTGGCCCAGAACTTGCCTGTTAGTCTCTTTGATAAGGGGAGAGGCGGAATTTGTACCTAGAGGAGAAACTGCGCTCATGCCTGGAGACAAGATTGTGGTTCTGTGCGAAGAAACCGTTCAAAGGGATCTTCACCAACTGTTACAAGAAGTATGCCAGACCGTTAAAATGGAATCCAAGGCCTGATCATTTATGGAAATCCTGATTTTTGGTTGACTTTTTCCCGTGATAAGACGTAAACTAATAAAAAGTCATTTCAGGAGTTTAGCATATGAAAGATCAGACAAAGGATAGCTTTAACGAGCTGGAACGGCGCCGGCGCCAAAGAGAGAAACGCAGGAAACAAAAGAAGAAGCAGACATTATTAAATATCCTGTACATAATTGTAAAAATTTTAATCTTAGCCTCTGCCTTGACCGTGCTATTAATTGCACTCAGTCAGCTTTTTCAAAGAAATTATGTGGATTTAAAGACTGTTGCCATGCCAGAATGGGTAAAACAGGATTTTATCACACCAAATCAATATTCAAGGCCTCAGACCCAGATGAAACGGGTCAAACAAATTGTAATTCATTATGTTGCAAATCCAGGAACCACCGCCAAGCAGAATATGGCCTATTTTGACAGCTTAAAGGATCAAAAAGGGATTAAAAAAATTTCAGCCAGCAGTCATTTTATCATCGGTCTGGACGGTGAAGTTCTTCAAGGCATTCCAATCACAGAGATGGCATATGCCACATCAAAGGAAAAGAATTCAGATACCATTTCCATTGAATGTTGCCATCCCGATGAGACTGGAAAGTTTAATGAAGATACCTATGAATCTCTAGTAAGATTCACGGCATACCTTTGTGAGAATCTGGGATTGACTGAAAAAGATGTAATCCGTCATTACGATGCTACCGGTAAAGATTGTCCCAGATTTTTTGTCGCTCATGAAGATCTATGGAAACAATTTTTGCAGGATGTCAAAGGGGCTAGAAAAGAGTTTCATCAATAATCCGCACAGAGTCGGCGATGCAGTCATTACAGGAGCGCAGTACCGTTCCTGTTTCTGCTCCCTTTAAGTCCTTGCAGATTACGCTGCCATTTTGGTTCTTGAAGTTTGATAAGCACTGACTGGACATCTCATAAGAGAGCTTTTTAGAATCAGGGCTTTCCAGATGGGCAGAACTATTTTTTAGACCAGAGAGTATGGAGGCTGCGCCAATGGCGCCACAGGTGCCTTCCATGCCTCCCATACCAAGTCCCATGCCTTCGGTAAAACGAAACATGATTGCTTCGTTGATGCCTACTTTGTCGCAGAATACGCAGGAAACGGCCTGTGCACAGTTATAGCCCTTATCGTGTTTTTTTAAAGCTTCTTCTATTCTTTCTCTTGTTGTATCTGACATGTGAAAATTCCTCCTTTTTAATCAGCAGAAGTCATTGGCCTTTTGTAAGATACAGGCCGCAGATGAATTCTGTTAAAGATGCAGTGAAATACAAATCCACCAAAACAGGTAGCAAATAAATAAACCAGATTCCCAATTCCTATGCCCAAAGCGACTGCGATTTCATGAAATACAATCTGCGCGGAGGGATAGTAAGGGGAGATATAAAACATGTCAGCCTGACCCAAAGGCTTGGCAGTTCTATTAATAATAGAAGCGATGAAACAGCAAAGCAGAAACAAAGGTATGGTTTTTACAAACCCTTTTAAGGTGTCATCAGATAATTGGGAGAATGCAATGACCAGACCAATGTAAATCAAAAGCAGATGCCAGATAAGTCCGTGAAGGGTTAAAAGCCAATAAGGGTGGAACAGTCCGGAAGGCTCTGCCAGAGCCATGACCCCTCCTAAGAGATTAAAATCCTGCATAAAGGTGCATAGAATAGTTTGCCCCTTTTTCCCAGGAACAAAGGGGAGAATCAGACAAAAATACATGGGAAGGCTGCAAAGTTGAAATGGAAAATACCACCAGTTATAGGACTGCTCATTGACTACATAATAAAGAAAGAGTTGCTTATAAGCTTCTGTTCCTGCGAGGACAAGTCCACAGACGAAAAGTAGCCTGGTCAGATGTTTCTTATAAATGTGTTTGCTTGTAATATAAGCCAGCAAAACTGCCAGTGTAAGCCCAACCGCCAGAAAGAGAATGTGAAACAGGGAGTAGGGGAGAGGCGGATTCATAGGCCATGCGGTTCTTTCAAGAAAATCCCTCATTGATTGTTACCTTCATTTTTCCTGTTATCCAAATTTAAACTATATTATAATGGATTGGAAAAAAACATGCAAGATAAATGAAATTATGTATAAAATTAAGCGTTTTCTTCTAATGAAGTACTTGATTAATTCCGAAAATGCTATATAATGAATAACTGATACTTGGTTTAATAATTATGCAGATTTATGCATATAAGGAGGAATCATTATGAAAAAGAATGTAATTTTAATTGCCGCTGCTGTATGTATGGCTGCAGCTTTAACCGCGTGTGGCGGATCAGGAACGAAGACAGAAACAACTGCAAAAGCATCAGAAAAAGCAGGAGCAGAAAGCTCTGCAACAGAGACAAAGGCAGGGGAAAGCGCGACAGGCGGAAAACTTGTTATGGTTACTAATGCTGAATTCCCACCTTACGAATTTCATGAAAAGAACGAAATTGTTGGTATTGATGCTGAAATCGCAAAAGCGATTGCAGATAAATTAGGCATGGAGATAGAGATCCAGGATATGGCATTTGATTCTCTTATTCCAGCTGTTCAGACTGGCAAAGCAGATTTTACCGCTGCTGGTATGACAATTAATGAAGATCGTAAGAAAAACGTGGATTTTACTGATACCTATGCTAAGGCAGCTCAGGTTATCATTGTAAAAGAAGGAAGCGACATTGTTGAACCAGATAATCTGGAAGGAAAGAAAATCGGTGTTCAGACTGGTACTACCGGCGATATCTATGCTGCTGATATTAAAGACGGAGATATTAAAAGATATAACAAAGGTATGGATGCAGTTATGGCTCTTACTCAGGACAAGATTGATGCGGTTGTCATTGACCGTGAACCTGCAAAAGTATTTGTAAAAAACAATGCAGGTTTAAAAGTACTTGATAAAGCATTTACCGAAGAAGAGTATGCCATCGCCGTTAAAAAAGGCAACACAGAATTATTAGAAAAATTAAACGGGGCCATTAAAGATTTAAAGGATTCCGGTGAACTGCAAAAGATCGTAGATAAGTATATTACTGCAGAATAAAAAAAAGGAAGAGTGCCATGTGGGAAAAGCTAAGAGATGATTTTTATCAAAATTTTATCGTAGATGACCGTTGGAAGTACATTGTCGATGGTTTGCAAAATACGTTGAAGATTACGTTTTTTGCTGTTTTGATCGGTATTTTATTAGGATTTGTGGTTGCGATCATTCGTTCCACCTATGAAAATACCGGCAAATTAAAGATTTTAAATGCCATTTGCAGTGTATACCTGACGGTGATCCGCGGAACGCCAGTTGTTGTACAGCTCATGATCATGTATTTCATTATTTTTGCATTTCATGATCCAGGTCAGATTTTTACGGCAATCCTGGCATTCGGAATCAACTCCGGCGCCTATGTGGCAGAGATTTTCCGCAGTGGAATCAGTTCTATAGAGCGGGGACAGTTTGAGGCAGGGCGGAGCCTGGGATTTAATTATGCCCAGACCATGTTGTTTATCATCATGCCTCAGGCGTTTAAAAATGTAGTCCCAACTCTGGCTAACGAATTCATCGTTCTTTTGAAGGAGACGTCTGTAGCAGGATACATAGGACTCCAGGATCTGACAAAGGGCGGCGATATTATTAAAAGCCGTACGTATAACGCATTTATGCCTCTGATCTCTGTGGCCATTATTTACCTGATCATGGTAATGGTATTTTCATATCTAGTCACATTACTTGAGAGGAGGCTGCATAAGAGTGAACATTAATGAAATAGGAACCCCACTGATTCAGGTTCAAAATCTGGGTAAAAAATTTGGTGATATGGAAGTACTTAAGGACATCTCCGTTGATATTTATAAAGGAGATGTAGTCTGTGTGATTGGACCTTCTGGTTCTGGTAAGAGTACCTTTCTTCGGTGCTTAAACCGTCTGGAGGAGCCTAGCGGCGGACATATCCTTTTTGAGGGGACTGACATCGTAGATAAGAAGACGGATATAGACAAGCACCGTCAGAAGATGGGAATGGTATTCCAGCAGTTTAATCTATTCCCTCATATGACCATCTTAAAGAACTTAACACTAGCACCCATAAAGCTTCAGGGGAAAAGTAGCAAAGAGGCAGAGGAACAGGCCTTAAAGCTATTAGATAAGGTAGGATTAAAGGATAGAGCAAACGCTTATCCAAATCAGCTCTCAGGCGGTCAGAAACAGCGTATTGCCATTGTCCGTGCCTTATGTATGAATCCAGATGTGATGCTTTTTGATGAACCGACTTCTGCCCTTGATCCAGAGATGGTAGGCGAGGTGTTAAATGTTATGAGAGAGCTTGCCGAAGAGAAGATGACTATGGTGGTGGTGACCCACGAGATGGGATTTGCCAAAGAGGTAGCCACCCGCGTTATGTTCATGGATGGCGGCTATTTCATGGAAGAGAATGAACCAGTGGAATTCTTTGAAAACCCAAAGAATGATAGATTAAAACTATTTTTAAGCAAAGTGCTTTAAATCATAAATGCCCCCGGAGAAAGTATCCGGGGGCATTTTAAATTATATAAGTTTTGCCATTGCGTACTGATCTACGTAAGCTCCATTTACAATCATGGAATGAACCAGTTTTCCTTCCATCTCAAAGCCCATGTTTCGGTATAGCTGAACGGCCTTTTCATTATGAGACATAACCGTAAGTTCCAATCTTGTAATGCCGTTTTCTGGAGCCCATTTTAATAGTTCCCTAAAGAGTGAAGTTCCGTAGCCTTTTCCTCTGTAATCTTTTAAAACTCCACAGACTATATAGGCGGAGTGCTTGATCCGGTTGGCAGCGCCTCTTTTGGCAGATAGAAAGCCAGCAACTTCTTGACCATCAAATAGGAGTAGCAAAAGGGAGTTGGATTTTTCCATGCTAAGAAGGTAGTGCTCCATATCCTCAGCGGTTGTGGTTCGCTCTCCTGGCTCCAGCATCATGAATTCCGTCTCGTGGTCCAGTTGTTTCATTAATCCTAAGAAAAGCTTGGAGTCTTCTGGTTTTGCTTGTCTTATGTTCATTGGTCATTCCCCTGTCTGTTTTTTAGAATTATATCACAATTAGAAGATGCTGCAATTTTTTTCTTCCTGCCATTATGGATTGCTCTTTTTGCTATGGTTATGTTAGAATAGGAAGGAGTTTATATATGTTTTAATATTAACGAGTAAGAAGGCAAAAGAAGATGATGTATTGTTTGAGTGTAAGTCATAAGATGGCTCCTGTTACCATTCGGGAACAGTTTGCGTTTCGGGAAGAGGAGAAAAGGGAATTCATAGAGATTCTTTCTGGCAAGGAAGCGATCACAGGAATTGTGATTCTTTGTACCTGTAACCGAAGCGAAATTTATGTCTCTGGTACCAAGCAGGCGGTATCAGAACTACAGCAAGAGTTGGCAGAATTTAAAAAGGTGCGTCTGGAAGAAGTATTAAAATATTTAAATATCTATAATGGAGAAAGTGCCATAGGGCACTTGTTTAAGGTAACCTGTGGATTTGATTCCATGGTACTTGGAGAAGATGAGATCTTAGGTCAGGTAAAGGAAGCATATCAGATATCCAAAGATATGAAGACTGTGGATTATGAGATGAATGTATTATTTCAAAGAGCAGTGTCCTGCGCAAAGCGGATCAAAACGGATACTAACTTATCTAAAACTCCTTTGTCCATAGCTACCCTAGTAGCCAATGAAGTGTTTCATTTTGAAAACGGGAATGAGTGTAAAAAGGTAATGGTGATTGGCATGTCTGGAAAGATGGGAACTACCATTACAAAGAACCTGATTTCAAAGCAAGGCATCGAGGTTACTGGTACGGTTCGCAAACACAACGAATGTTTAACCGTTAATATACAAAGTGATTATGTAAAAGCCGTTGATTATAAAGAACGGTATCAGTACATGGACGATATGGACATTGTTATCAGTGCAACCCTTGGTCCCCATTACACCATAACGTATGAGGACTTATCAAAGGTTCTAAAAGACAAGAAAAAGCGTCTTTTTATTGATGTGGCAGTGCCAGTGGATATGGATGCTTCTATTGAAAGGCTGGAGGGGTTGACTTTGTTTGATATCGATTACTTTGAAACCCTTTCTAAAAATAACACAGATATAAAACTAAGGGAACTGGATCTTGCAAATGCCATTATGGAAGAAGAATTGGATGCCGCTATTAAGGAAGTGGTATTTCACCCTTATATTCGTCGTATGGACGAGCTTAAGGCAGCGTTTACAGGAAAACGTCTGGAAAGCCTTCTTTTTCGTGTGAGAGACCAGTTAAAGAGCGATGAGCTTAAGGTAGTGCTTAAAACCTTAGATGACTTGGAGAGTTGGATTAAGGAGGATTAACTATGGCATATTTTCCGTTTTTTGTGGATTTAGAAGATAAGAAATGTCTCATTGTAGGAGGAGGCACTGTGTCGTACCGAAAGGTCGAAGTGCTTATGGATTATTGTCCGCAGATTACGGTGGTGGCGCCTAAGTTTCATCCGGAATTAAGAAAGCTTCAAAAAGAATGGCGTGGAAACTTGAAGCTGGAAGAACGAGAGTTTAAAGAATCTGATCTGGAAGACCCGGATTTTGTTGTGGCTGGGACTTCTGATGAGGCGCTTAATAAGCATATATCTGATTTGTGCAGGGCCAGGAAGATTCCCATTAATGTGGTTGATGTGCAGGAGGAATGCAGCTTTATTTTCCCTGCTCTCATTAAAGATAAGCACATTACAGTGGCAATATCCACAGGGGGACATTCGCCTACCATTGCCAAATATTTAAAGGATAAATTCAAAGAAGCGATCCCAGATGGTTTTGGGGATCTGGCAGAGCAGCTTGGGGCTTACCGGGATTTGGTAAAGGAAAAAGTAGATCTTATTTCTATAAGAACAGATATATTTAAAACCATGGTAGAACAAGGAATCCAACAGGGAGGAATCTTTACCAGAGAGCAGGCAGAAGAACTGATAGAGAGGAAACTTGCGGAACATGAAAGATAAAGTCATACGAATCGGAACCAGGAGAAGTGAGTTGGCTGTTGCCCAGACAGGTCTTGTAGCCGAAGCGATCGAAAAGGCTGGAAATGGGATTTTGACAGAACTTGTGTTAAAGCAGACGGAAGGGGACCGGATTCTTGATAAACCACTTTTAGAATTTGGCGGAAAGGGCGTGTTCGTAACCGAGTTTGAACAGGCCCTTTTACGCGGAGAAATCGATCTCGCTGTCCACAGTGCCAAGGACATGCCTATGGTATTAGAAGAGGGTCTTGGCATTGTAGCAGTCTTAGAAAGAGAAGATCCAAGAGACGTTTTAGTGACCTTAGCGGGAAGTAGTTTTCTAGGCAAGAAGGAACTTGTAATAGGAACTTCCAGTTTAAGAAGAAAGATGCAGATTCACGAGACTGGAAAGATGCTTTGGCCAGATATGGAGATTCGTTGTGAGAATTTAAGAGGCAATGTACAGACTCGTCTTTTAAAGATGGCAAAGGGAGAATATGACGGCATTATCTTAGCAGCGGCAGGTCTTAAACGACTTGGGCTTTGGGAAGATGGAAGATATGATTATCAATGCTTTGACTGCGAGTCCTTTGTACCAGCAGGAGGTCAGGGGATTTTAGCGGTAGAGGGACGGATAAACTCCGGCATGGAATCTTTATATGCTCAGATCAATGATGAAAATGCAAGTCTCTGCCTTAACCTGGAACGACATATTTTAAAGCTTTTAGATGCAGGTTGTCATGAACCAATCGGCATCTATTCCAGATTCGTAGATGGAAAGATGGAAGTCTTTGGAGTCAATCGAAGAGGGGAAGAAACAAAAAGGATTCATTTATTTGGAGAGTTAACAGAACTGGATCACCTGGCTCAACTGGCAGCCAAAGGTCTTTCATAAAAGGAGAAAAGAATGAAGGAAAGAGGAATTGTCTATCTGGTAGGCGCAGGCCCTGGTGATCCGGGGCTCATTACGGAAAAAGGACTGTCAAGACTTAAAAGCTGCGATGCAGTGGTATATGATTCCCTGGCATCTGACCTTCTTCTTAAGGCAGTGCCTGATCATTGTGAGAAAATCTATGTGGGGAAACGGGCTGGTGCTCATTCCATGAAGCAGGAGGAGATTAACCAGCTACTAGTAGAACTGGCTGAAAAAGGGCTTCATATCGTTCGGTTAAAAGGTGGAGATCCCTTTGTATTTGGCAGGGGAGGAGAGGAAATAATCGCACTTCAAAAGGCAGACATTCCATTTGAAGTAGTTTCTGGTGTTACCTCTGCTGTGGCAGCCCTTGCCAGTGCCGGCATTCCGGTTACCCACCGGGCATTAAGCCGCAGCTTTCACGTAATGACAGGACATACTCTTTCGGAAGGAGGAACCCTGCCTCCAGATTTTGATGCCTTTGCAAGGTTGAGTGGAACCTTAATCTTTCTCATGGGACTTGGAAATCTTCCTTTGATTGTAAAAGGGCTTATAAAGCAGGGGAAACCTGATACCACACCGGCGGCAGTTATTGAAAGTGGAACATTACCAGGGCAGAAGGTGGTTCGAGGGAATTTACTGGATTTAGAGCAAAAGGCAAAGGATGCTGGAATTAAAAGTCCTGCCATTATCGTGGTGGGAGATACGGCTGCCCTTGATTTTTCTTCTACCAACAAACTTCCTTTAGAAGGGTGCCGTATTGGAATCACGGGAACTCCTTCTTTTACAGGAAAGCTTCATAAGGAGTTGTCTTATCTTGGTGGAACTGCAGAACAACTTTTCAGTCTGGAACTTAAGACATATTGGGACGAAGAGAGAATGTTAAAAGCCTATAAGGAACTTTCTGGCTACACCTGGATTGTATTTACCAGTGCCAATGCTGTTCGAGAGTTCTTTGTAGGGCTTATGAAATGTGGAAAAGATTATCGGGCCGTTGGTCACGTTAAATTCGCTACGGTTGGAAAAGGTACGGCTGATGAGCTTCTAAAGTATGGATTCCGTTCTGATTATACCCCAAAGAAATACCAGGTGATTGATCTGGCAGAAGGTCTGCGAGATGAGATAACAAAAGAGGACAGACTTCTGATTCCAAGGTCCTCTCGTGGATCAAAGGAATTGAACCAGATTCTTAACGAGATAAAAGCAGTTTATGATGATGTGGTGCTTTATGATGTGGTATCGATAGAAGAAACAAGCGGTAACCGTTTAGACCTTATAAATGAATTGGATTATGTGACCTTTGCCAGCGCTTCTGGAGTGGAGGCATTTTTTGAAAAGAATTCCTTGGGGGCAAAGAAGTCATTAGAGGATGTTAATGTTGTCTGTATTGGAGATATTACGGCAGAAGCATTGGCTTCTTATGGAAGAAAAGCGGATCTCATTGCAGAAGAATACAGCACCCAGGGAGTGGCAAAAGCCATATGCCAGGACTGGAGTAAGAAAACCAATGGAAGGAATGGAGTATAACAATATGAAGTTTGAAACGTCAGAAGCATTGTTTCTAGAATCTCAGAATTATTTCCCGGGAGGAGTCAATAGCCCGGTACGCGCCTTTGGTTCCGTAGGAGGAGCTCCTGTGTTTATCAAAAGAGCATCAGGCTCTCGTATCTTTGATGAAGATGGCAATGAATACATTGACTTCGTTAATTCCTGGGGACCATGTATTTTAGGACATGGTTACCCTCCTGTGATTGAAGCAGTCAGAGAAGCTTGTCTTGATGGTTTGTCTTTTGGTGCACCTACGAAAAAAGAACTTATCCTTGGACAACTGATTAAAGAATGTATTCCTTCCATGGAAATGATGCGTATGGTGAGCTCTGGTACGGAAGCGGTTATGAGCGCCATTCGTGCAGCCAGAGGATTTACGGGAAGAGATAAGATTGTGAAGTTTAAAGGATGCTATCATGGCCATTCCGATGGGCTTTTGGTAAAAGCTGGTTCAGGCGCCTTAACTGGCTCATCACCAGACAGTGCTGGAGTCCCTGCATCCTATACGGAGCATACGCTACTTGCATCGTACAATGGGGAAACATCTGTAAAGGATTTGTTTGAACAGTTTCCGGAATCCATTGCAGCGATTGTGGTTGAACCGGTGGCTGCCAATATGGGACTGGTTCCTCCAAGTCCTGGTTTTCTGGAGTTTTTAAGAGAGATTACGACTCGTTATGGTGCATTGTTGATTTTTGATGAAGTAATCACCGGATTTCGTATGGGAATCGGTGGGGCGCAAAAATATTATAACGTTATCCCAGACATAACCACACTTGGTAAAATAGCTGGAGGCGGAATGCCAATGGGAGTCTATGGTGGCAGACGAGAGATTATGGAAACCGTTTCCCCCGTTGGGAAGGTGTATCAGGCAGGAACTCTTTCCGGTAACCCAATCGCAACGGCAGCAGGAATCGCAACCATAAAAGCCTTAATGGAACAACCAGAAATCTATACGGGACTTGAGAAGAAGGCAAGTAAGCTTGTGTCTGCACTAAAAGAAGCGCTGCCAGATACCCAGGTGAATCAGGCTGGTTCTTTGCTTAGTGTGTTCTTTCAGACAACTCCGGTAGTGGATTTTGAGACAGCCCTTACTTCTGATACGAAAAAGTATGCAAAGTACTTCCACTATTTGTTAGACCACGGTATCTATACAGCTCCATCTCAATTTGAGATTTTATTCCTCAGTGCAGCTCACACGGACGAGGATATTGAGACAACTTGCAACATCATAAAGGAAGCAGCCAGACATCTATAAAAGAATTGTTTGGCGGGCCGGAGAATGGAGAGAACTCCCCTTTTTCCGGCCCGTTTTTAATCCATAAATGACAAAATTAAATTCTTTAAAATTCTAAAAATTACATAAATTGTATTAACATTTGGGATTTCTATTGATAAAAAAACAAATTTGGTATATTTTAGTCTTATAGGAGGCTCAATCTATGGACTATTTGGTTGTATATATTAGTAAAACCGGAAATACTCAAAAGGTAGCTCTCAGAGTATTTGAATCCCTTCCCGGAAAGTCCAAAGATATTGTCAGACTGGAAGAATTACGTGCAGAAGAAGCTGATACGTATTTCATTGGTTTCTGGAATAACCGGGGAACCTGTGAGACTGAGATGATGGACTTTCTTTCTGGTCTGCATGGAAAGAAAATTGCATTGTTTGGTACTTGCGGGGTAATGGGAAATGATGATTATTTAAAACAAGTGGAGCGGCAGGTGGCTGTTTTTCTGCCAGATGATAACGAATATCTTGGCTGCTTTTTATGTGGAGGTAAGCTGGGACCTTTCATACTTGAAAAATACAGGTTGATGCAGAATGTCAGCGACACTCCGCAAATCAGAGCTTTGATTTCCGCTTATGAAGATGCAATGCTGCACCCCAATGAGCAGGATTTAGATAATGTATGCCAGTTTGTACAATCCGTGTTAAAACAGGATACAAAGGAAGAGGAGGAACATGATGGGGTTAAAAGATGATAATAACTCAGGAAATAAAAAGAACAAATCATTTATGTATTATTATGCCATTGTATTAATACTTATGGTTATATTTAATGCTCTTACAGTACCTTGGATTCAGTCAAAATCCATGACAGAAGTGCCATACAGCACCTTTTTGGAAATGGTGGATCAGGGAAAAGTACAGGCAGTGGCAAAGACAGAGACAGAGATTCAGTTTAAGTCTGACACCGGAAAAAAGGACTGGGAAGGAAAGCCCGTACTTCAAGTATATAAAACTGGTCCATGGCCGGATGACACTTTAATGGAGCGGTTAGTTTCCCATAACGTCCAGTTTGAAAAGGCCATTGTAGTTCAGATGTCTCCCATGATTTCTTTTCTGCTCACATGGATTATACCAATTCTGATATTTGTCTTTTTGGGTAATTTTTTATCGAGACAATTACAAAAGAAGATGGGCGGCGGCAATGCAATGTCATTTGGTAAGTCCAATGCAAAGATTTATGCGGAATCTGAGACAGGAAAGACATTCGAGGATGTAGCTGGACAGGAGGAAGCAAAAGAAGCCTTAAATGAAATTGTGGATTTTCTTCACAATCCTAGTAAGTATACAGATATTGGGGCATCTCTTCCAAAGGGAGCTCTTTTAGTAGGACCTCCCGGAACTGGTAAGACTCTTCTTGCAAGGGCCGTGGCAGGAGAGGCTCATGTGCCGTTTTTCTCCATCTCCGGTTCGGAATTTGTGGAAATGTTTGTGGGTATGGGTGCTGCTAAGGTCAGGGATTTATTTAAGCAGGCCAATGACAAAGCACCATGCATTGTATTTATTGATGAGATTGATACCATAGGTAAGAAACGTGATGGAGGTGGCTTTTCCGGAAACGACGAAAGAGAACAGACCTTAAATCAGCTTCTGGCTGAGATGGATGGGTTTGACGGAAAGAAGGGCGTTGTCATCCTGGCAGCGACCAACCGCCCCGATTCTCTCGACAAAGCATTGCTAAGACCAGGACGGTTTGATCGACGCATTCCTGTAGAACTGCCTGATCTAAAAGGTAGGGAAGCCATTTTAAAGGTTCACGGAAAGAATGTAAAGTTATCTGATGACGTGGATTTTAGGGGAATAGCCCTGGCTTCCTCTGGAGCGAGCGGTGCGGAGCTTGCCAATATTATTAATGAGTCAGCGTTAAGAGCGGTGCGTATGGGCAGAAATACCGTTACCCATAGAGATATGGAAGAAAGTGTTGAAGTGGTTATAGCAGGATATCAGAAAAAGGATGCCTCAGTCAATTTGGAAGAAAAGAAGATCATTGCATACCATGAGGTTGGACATGCCCTGGTTGCGGCTTCTCAGACTCACTCAGCACCGGTTCATAAGATTACCATTATTCCAAGAACCTCAGGTGCCCTTGGCTATACCATGCAGGTGGATGAAGAGGAACGTCATCTTTTGACAAAGGAAGCTGCACTGAATAAGATTGCTACCTTTACCGGAGGAAGAGCCGCAGAGGAACTTATCTTTCAAACAGTTACCAGCGGTGCCTCCAATGATATTGAGCAGGCCACAAGAATTGCCAGGGCAATGGTTACCAGGTACGGAATGACAGATGAGTTTGATATGGTGGCATTAGAGACAGTGACCAATCAGTATTTGGGAGGAGATACATCCCTTGCTTGCTCCCCTGATACGGCAAAGCGGATTGACGAAGCTGTTATAAAAATAGTTCGTGACCAACACCAGAAGGCGTTTAAAATATTAAAGGACAATGTGAACAAGCTCCATGAAATCGCTGAATATTTATTAGAGCGGGAGACAATTACTGGTGAGGAATTTATGAATATCTTCCGGAAAGAGGTAGTACAAGTATAAGCCTCAGTGGTTTGTAAGTGATAATAGGAATTATCAATAAAAGAATCAGAGACGAAAACGGCTTTGACTGCAGTTAAGGGATAAGGATCACGTATGCCGTATGACTGCAGGCCCGTTGTTTTCAACTTTGGTTCTTTTTTTGTAAAAAAAGTGAACCAAAGGAGTATTTGCTGTCTCTTAGTATATAGATGCATCTAAAAAAGGAAAGGAAAAGGTTATGGACGGAGAAAAAAGAGCTTTGGTAGAAAGCATGCTTGGGGGCAACGAAGCAGCGTTTGATGAACTATACCGTTCCTGTTCCAAAAAGCTATACCGTATGGCGTATTTTATCACTGGCAACCGGAGTGACAGTGAAGATATCCTTCAAGAGACGTTTGTTAAATGCTTTCTTTACAGAACTACATTAAAGGAACCCGAACGGTTTGAGTCTTGGCTTTACCAGATCATGGTGAGAACAGCCTGGCGTCTTGAAAAAAGAAAAAAGGGAAGAGCGGAACTCTCATTTGAAGGAATTCTAGATCAGGAAGATGAAAAAACGAGAGGGGAACAAATCCAGGAAGATGGAAGGGATAAAGGCCCTCTGGCAGCAATTTTGAAAGCCGAAGTTTCCTCTGAGATTCAAAGTGCACTTCAATGCCTTGACTTAAAATACCGGACTGTTGTTTTATTGTATTATTACAATGAGTTAAGTACCAAAGAGATAGCAAAAGTGACTGGAACCATGGAGGGGACTGTAAAATCCCGTCTATTCAAGGCTAGGAAGCTTCTAAAGGATTTGCTTAAGGAAGAGAGCAGTGCGGATATAGAAGAGGAAAGGGGAGTTTGCCATGGCTAGGAATTTAGAGGATGATTTAAGAGATATGATAAAAACGGAACTTGATTCCACAGAACCAGACATGGATGAAGAACAGCGTCTATTAGAAATCCATAAAAAATGTAATCAAAGGAGTGGGCATATGAAATTTAGAAGAAATAAGTTAGCAGTAACCTTAACAGCAATCGCATTTATTACAGTATTAGGTACAGTTACCGCAGTTGCAGCGGGGAAGATCACCAATTTAGTTAGCTCAAGCTATAGTAAAGATGATATTCATTCCATAGAAGAACTTCGTAAGCAGGCCAGTGATCAGATGAAGGCTTCCCCGAAGATCATAGAAACGTTTTCTAATGGTTTGAAATTTCAATTAGGATACATCTCACAGGTAAAAGGTATGGATGAAAACAGCAATCAGGTCATCGCCTATCCAGAGACATACGCAAGTTTTGGAGATAATGGGCAGGTGACATTAGCGAGTCATGTACACCAGGAAGCTCTGGCAGAAGAATCAAATCTTGAATCAAATCAGGAAAGCTATCAGGGAATTACATTGAAGGCAATGAAACAGCAATATTTGATGCTGCCAGGAGATGCGGTCGCTTCAGACGCAGATTTAAAACTTGAGAAAGAAGGAAAATTAGCAATTAGTTATGGAAGCACTAAGGAAGAACGGAAAGAATTTAAAACCATAAGTTGGTCAGAAGAAGGGATTGATTACTTGCTATTTACATTTGAAGATGTGAAATTAGATGCTTTAAGCGGTATGGCAAAAGAAGTGATCGATATGAAGTGATTTTAAGCGATTTTATGTTATCTATTAAGCTGCCAGTCTAATCCATTGCTTTTAGCAAGAGGAGAAGGCTGGCAGCTTTATTCTATCATTCATTTTTCTTTAATATCTCAGCATACATCCAGCCGTTGTATTTAAATAAAGATTGATCTTTAATAATGGACATCTGCTTACGCCACTCTCTTGGTGATTTCCCCATGATAGTAAGAAAGTACCGATTAAAGCTTGAGATGGAATGAAATCCTACCCGCTCAGAGATGCTTAAGACGGAGTCTTCTGTCATGCGCAGCAGATCAGCCGCCTTTCGAATTCGTGTGGTATTTAAGTGATCTAAGGGCCTTTTACCTGCAATGGAGGAGAACAATCTCCGAAAATGAGTGGGGCTTAATCCACATAAGGTTGCTAGGTGTTCCATAGGGAAATCTTCCATATAGTGATACCTGATAAATTCCAGTGCCGGGGCAATGACCAGAGCATTTTCCGGTTGCTGGTCTTTTTTCTTTTGGTTATGGACGGCAATTCTCATAAGATTAGAGGCCAGTGTTAGGAAAAGACCACGAACAGCAAGCTCATACCCGGCTTCCTTGTGTTTCATCTCTTCCATAATTTCGTAAACAAGAGAGTGTATGACCGGATATTTCTCTTTCCCCATAATCAGGTTTAAATGATGTTCCGAGACAGAGAAAAGCTCTACATTGTGAAGATCTGTGCCATAGAAAAACGGATGAAGAAGCTCTCCCATATCTACAAACAGATAAGACCATTTGCTATTAGCCCCAGGTGCACTACATGTGGTATGTGGGATGTCGCAAGAAACGGCAGTGATATCTCCTGCCTGAAAAGGAAAAGAGGTATCCTCAAACTTCATAATTCCGCTGTCCGTCTCACAAATGCCAATCTCAAGGCAATTATGTATATGAAGACGTCCCGAAGGAACGTCGGAGATTCTCCAATGTTCCCCTGTTAGGAGAAGAACAGGAAAATGAACTGGCAAATCATAATCTCTGAACTCAATAACAGTCTTTTTTTGTCTGGGCATATCTGCTAAATCCCTCCTGGTTTTAATCTATTAATTATACATGATATATAATTCGAATTTCAACCAAAAAAACTTCAAAATACCATTGATAATACGGAATAAAGCTTGGATTCAAGTGGGTTTTGAAAAAAAGCTCGAAAGACCGGGAAATATAAATGGTATTTCTCTAGTCTCTAAAATAATAAAAGGTTGAAATTGCATAGTTTTCATATGGATTTGATTGGAAACAGTATTGTGAATTTTCTATAATATAACTATCACTAATTGCACATATGGGGGGATATTATGAAACGTTCTGAAACGCAGAGAAACCCAGGCAGTTTAAATCAGAGTAAGAAAAATGGGATCCTTCGTTATTTGCAAAGGGATTGGCAGCTTTATGTGCTCATGTTTCTTCCTATGCTTTTTATACTGGTATTTAAATTTCTGCCATACAGTGGACTGTCCATCGCGTTTAAAGATTATAAGGTGGCAAAGGGGTATGCAGGGAGTGAATGGGTAGGGTTTTCCATATTCCAGAAGGTATTTGGAAAAAGGGATTTTGGTCAGGCCGTAGGCAATACGCTTTTGCTAAACGTCCTGGATCTTGTATTCGGATTTCCTATGCCGATTATCTTAGCCCTCATCCTCAATGAAATTAAAAATCGGTATTTTAAAAGCGTAGTTCAAACTCTTTTGTATTTGCCCCATTTTCTATCCTGGGTCATTATCGGAGGGATCGGATATTCTCTGTTTTCTGTTAGCAGCGGCGTGGTTAATGTTTTGATTCAGAATGCCGGAAACAGCCCTATCCCATTTCTTCAGGATAATACTTGGTGGCTGATTAGTTATGTGCTCATTGGAGTATGGCAGTCCATGGGCTGGGGAACGATTATTTATCTGGCGGCCATTACCGGTGTCAATTCCGAGCTTTATGAGGCGGCAAGGGTAGATGGCGCAGGACGCTTAAAGCAGTGCCTTCACGTGACAATTCCCTGTATCCGAAGCACCATAGTTACTTTGCTGATTATGAATCTTGGAAAGCTTATGGGAGGCTCTTTTGAACGGATATATGCACTGGCCAATGCAAAGGCCACTGAATACACCACCACAATTCCTGTTTTGGTATACCGATGGGGAATTGAGAGTGGGAAATTCAGTGAAGCCACGGCGCTAGGTCTGTTCCAGTCTGTGATTGGTCTGGCTCTGGTCATAGGAGCTGATTACATAGCCAAACGTCTTGGAGAAGACGGTCTCATATAAGGAGGAACCATCATGAGCCAAAATCAGTACATAAAACCCAGGGCATGGACGAAAAAAAGAGGAAAAGATCTTTTGGTTGATCTCTTCTTTTATGGTTTGCTTCTTGCCATTTCAATGACTTGCCTGCTTCCTTTTGTTCATATTTTTGCAAAATCCATTAGTCAGGAAGCCTATGTCATCGCAAATAAGATTTTTCTAATCCCCAAGGGAATTAATTTCAATGCTTACAAAAAAGTCTTTCAGGATGCCTCCATCGTTCGGTCTTTATATGTATCCGTGATTGTAACGGCAGCCTTTACAGCCATTGGAACCTTTTTAACCATAAGTTCGGCCTATGCTTTAAGCAGAGTCCAGTTAAAAGGGAGAAAGTTCATGACCTTTCTCATTATGTTTACCATGTATTTCACCGCAGGTACCATACCAGATTACTTACTGATGAATAACCTGAATATGCTGGATACTTGGTGGTGCATGATTTTACCGCTTTCCTTTGCGGCCTATAATTTTCTGATTATGAAAAATAACTTTAAGGCTTCCATTCCTGACAGCCTGATTGAGTCGGCACTTATAGATGGTGCCAGTCATTTTAAGATCCTAAGCCACATTGTGGTTCCGTTATCCAAACCTATTATAGCAACGATTTCCTTGTTCTACGCTGTAGGACGTTGGAATGCTTATTCCGATGCCTTGTTTTATATCAAGCAGCGGGTGGATCTGCGGCCTTTGCAGCTAAAACTTTATTACTTGGTTGTGGCAGCCAGCGAATCCTTTAAGGCCGAAGGGGGAACCGCCGTAGGTCAGATTACAAATCCAGAGGTGTTAAAGGCATCCTGCATTATCTTTGCAACATTACCAATTATCTGTATTTATCCCTTTGTACAACGATATTTTGTTCAGGGAACCATGATAGGTGCAGTAAAAGGTTGATGATATTGGAATGAAAAGAAAAGGAGGGTATTTATGAAAAAAGGGAAGGTATGGAAGAGGGCGGCAGCCTTTGGTCTTGCATCTGTTATGGCAGCGGGGGTGCTGTCTGGTTGCGGTGCAAAGAAAGAGGTATCTGCCTCTACGGCAAATGATAAAAAAGAGGGGGAAACAAATAAGACAGAGGAAGCCAAAGCAGAAACTGGTAGCACTGAATTCACCGATTATTCCAAAGGGTTTCCTGAGAAGGTAACCATTAAAATCCCTGTGTATGACAGAGGATTTGAAGGCTGGGATCCGGTAAATAATTATTACACCCGTTGGATTCAAAAGGAATTTGGAGATAAATATAATGTAACGGTACAGTATGTAGCAATCAATCGTCAGAAAGAGATTGCAGATTATATGCAGATGATTGCAGCAGGCAATGCACCTGATATCATCTACCATTACGACATGCCCCAGGCAGTGAACTATAATTCTGAGGGAGCCATGCAGGAACTTAACTTAGAAGAAATGAAATATTATGCTCCCGATTATCTTAAGAAAGCGGAGAAAACCATAAACACATACGGAAAATTAGATGAGAAAAACACGTTCTTCTTTGCAGATCGAAATCCCATCTATTATAACTGGGTCACCCTCATCCGTCAGGATTGGTTGGATCAGGTAGGAAAAGAAAAGCCCACAACAAGAGAGGAGCTTATAGAGGCAGCAAAGGCATGGAAGACAGCAGGACTAGGTAAGCTGGGTGCTCAGATTGTGAATAAGAGCTATACCTATGAATATCCCTTCATCGGTTCCTCCCCAGATAAAAAAGATCTAAACCAATATCTGGACCTTAATGTGGCACCTCTTACCTGGAATGTGACCAAGGATTATTTAAAAGCCATGAATCAAGATTTTAATGATGGAATCCTTGATCCAGAGTTTTATTTAAATGCCGATGACGCAGCATGGAAAGCCGATTTTGTGGCTGGAAATGTGGGAACCTACTCTTTTTATATCTCCGCAAATACGGACGTTATAAATAGCTTAAAGGCCAACGATCCCAAGGCAGAAGTCTCCGTCATTAGTCCATCTGCCCAGGCACCAAAAGGAAGCCACCCATACTATTATAAATACCCACCCTACGGAATGGTTATGGGTATTAATTCAAAGACAGACGAAAAGCAAAGAGCTGCAGTTTGGATGTTCTTAAACTGGATGTCACAGCCTAAGAATCTGTTCTTTTTACAAAATGGTGCAGAAGGGGTTAACTACACTCTGGATTCCGACGGAATTGCAGTACCTGTTAAGGATTTCAAAGGAGAATCCAAGTTATCCAATAACAATAACAAAGATTATTGGTGCCTGGTTACAGAGATGACCGATTATGGCAATGATGAGAAAAACCTAAAAGCCAATATTAGACTTCTTGCCCCAGCTGGATACGAGGATTTGGTTACTCAGTCCTATGATTATGCCAAGGAAGTGGAACAATATGGCCTCATCAGCCCGATTTTCACAAAGAGTATAGAATCCACAGGAGAGTATGCAGCAGACTTAACTGCCATGTGGCAGGAGTTTTATGTGGATATGATTACCTGTAAGCCAGAGGAACTAGATGCCAAATACGAGAAGTACAGTAAGGAATATTTAGATAATGGATATCAGGAAATTCTTGATGAAAAGCAGAAGTTAGTGGATTCTGGAGATTTTATCGCGCAATAAGAAAAAGGGGCTGTTGCAGATTAGGCATCAGCCCTTTCTTAAAAACAAGGTGGGTGTAACCACTTAGAGACAGTAAAGGGAGTTTTTATGACAGAATATTTATTTCATCAAACAGACAATCAGACCAAAGATTCGATTGTTGTAAAACCATGTGATTATTATGAGCCCGGTTTGGGCTATGGTTTTTTTACAGAAAAGTCAGCAAAATCGTCTCATTCCTTAAGTTTACCGGAGATTAATACAGGTTTTGTTCCAGCTGCTGAGTTTCAGCAAGAAATTCAGATAAAACAAGATGATAAGGGTTGCTTTGTGGAATCCCAGACATTGCCGGCCCAAATTCCCTTATCTTTTAAAGGGGATGTATCCACTCAAGGAAATTTTCTTCTTACTATCACACTTTATTCGGAGGAGGAAGAAGAAGAGGTCTTGTTGTTTGTTGGAAGAAGACAGTTGGTCTATCGAGGAAGCTTAAAGTCTAAGGAAGAATGGAGCGGTTCCGTTCCTGTCTCTGTCTGTGATTTTATACCGAGAGGGGAGACTGATCGATTTCTGCATCAGGAAGTAGAGGTAACGGTCATAAGCCGGTCAGTACATATAAAAAGGCTAAAAGTTGAATCGTGGCTGGGAAAAACCATATATCTTGCCGGTGATTCTACCGTGACGGATCAAAGTGCTGAATATCCTTATACTCCTAATTTAAGCTATGGGGGATGGGGACAGATGCTTCCTGCTTTTTTAGATGGTGTTTATGGAGTATCGAATCATTCCCATTCCGGTCTGACCACAGAAAGTTTTCGCGCTGAAGGACATTACAACATTCTTATGGAGCAAATTAAAAGTGGAGATATCTGCCTGTTTCAATTCGGTCATAACGATCAAAAGCTTGACCATTTAAAAGCGTTTGGAGGTTACCGGGTAAATCTGATTCAATATATAAAAGAAGTGCGAGAAAAGGGGGCTATTGCGATTCTAGTCACTCCACTGGCAAGAAATAGTTGGTCTGAAGATGGAAGTGTCTATCATGACCTTTTAAAAGAATATGCAGAAGAGGTTATTAGTCTTGGGAGAACCATGTCTGTCCCTGTTGTAGATCTTCATGGCAAGAGCATGGAACTGATAAAGGAGTATGGTCTGGAAGGTTCGAAACAGTGGTTTTATCCCTTAGATTATACGCACACCAATGATTACGGAGCCTGGAAGATGGCTGGTTTTGTTTGGAAAGAACTGGTTGATTTGGGCGTAATAGATTCTGACGGGAGTGAAGTTCCTCTCTGGGAGACACCCAAGGAAAATGCCTGGTTATCATATGAAAAAGGAGAACATTTATGAGAGAGACAAAAAGAGGAAGCTTTACGCTTCCAGGAGAATCCGGATATGAAGAACTGACCCTTAACCTGGCTGAGCGATGGGGAGCAGATGTGATCCGTGACAGCGATGGAACTGCACTTTCCAGTGAGATCACAGAAGCTGGATTTGGCATTTATTCCACCATCTGTCTCATTCGGGATCATAACGAATGGGCCAATGCTCACAAAGATCAACTTCAGCAGACCTTCCTGGTCACAGAACCAAGACTTGCTATTTCTCAGGAAGAACCATTCTCCATATCTCTAATGGAAGATTTTTATGAAGATCAGTTTACCATCAACGACAACCCGGAGTCTCTAGGTTACTGGCAGGTGTACGACCGTACGGAAAATAAGGAGATAGTAAGAAGCTCATGGACTTATGATGCGTTCACCGGTCGTGTGAGGCTTATAGAGTTTCAGCCATTTCACCAGTATACCGTAAGCTTTTTCGCATACCGGATATGGGAAGAAATCTCCATGTATAATCACGTAACCAACAACTGGGATAAAGAGCATCTTATGCCTTTGGACCCAAGACACGAGGAAACCAGGGAATATTTATATGGTTGGCTTAAGACGTGGTGTGAGGAACATCCTGCCACAACTGTAGTTCGTTTCACTTCTCTATTTTATAATTTTGTCTGGATATGGGGAAGCAGTGAAAGAAAAAGAAATATATTCAGTGACTGGGGTTCCTATGACTTTACGGTAAGTCCCAGAGCGCTTATTGAGTTTGAGCAAGAATTTGGCTACGCGCTCACCGCAGAAGATTTCATCAATCAAGGAAAATTTCACGTAACTCATATGTCTCCAGGTAAACGACAGTTGGATTATATGGCATTTGTAAACCGGTTTGTGGTGGATTATGGAAAAAGACTGGTAGAACTGGTTCATAGCTATGAAAAAAAGGCTTATGTATTTTACGATGATAGCTGGATTGGACTAGAGCCATATCACGAAAACTTTAAGGAATTCGGGTTTGACGGCCTGATTAAATGTGTATTCTCCGGTTATGAAGCAAGGTTGTGTGCCGGTGCGAAGGTAGATGTTCATGAATTAAGGCTTCACCCCTATCTATTTCCCGTTGGCCTTGGAGGTGCCCCCACCTTCTGCGAAGGAGGAGATCCTGTAAGAGATGCAAAGGAATACTGGATTCGAGTTCGTCGTGCACTTTTGCGAGAGAAAATTGACCGGATTGGTCTTGGTGGTTACCTTCATCTGGTGGAAGGCTATCCCGATTTTTGCAGCTACATAGAAAAGATTGCAGATGAATTTAGAAGACTTAAATCCTTTCATGAAGATGGTGAGGTTTACTGCCTTCCAATCAAAGTGGCGGTTCTTCATTCCTGGGGGAAACTAAGGTCCTGGACATTATCCGGACATTTTCATGAAACCCATATGCATGATCTCATACATATCAATGAAGCCTTATCTGGACTTCCAGTGGCTGTGGACTTTATAAGCTTTGAGGATGTTAGACAGGGAGCGTTAAAGAATGTAGATGTTGTGATCAATGCAGGTGCAGCAGGAACGGCCTGGAGTGGCGGTAATGAATGGTCAGATATTCAGGTCATGGAAGACTTATCAGACTTTGTTTCTAAAGGTGGAGTATTGATCGGAGTGAACGAGCCTTCCGCCATAGAAGGGTATCACACGTTCTTTCGTATGTCCCATGTACTGGGAATTGATAAAGACACGGGCGCCAGAGTGTGCCATGGCCGATATGAAATGTCCGATGAAGAAGTTCCTGGTTTAATTCCCACTGGAAGTAAGCTGCGAAAAGGGAAGAATCTCTACCTGACAAGCGAGAATACCCATATACTTGCCATGGAAGAACAGGAACCGGTGATTACATACCATACCTTTGGAACAGGCTGCGGTATTTTCCTAAGCAGTTTCCAGGTGACCAATGAAAATACCAGACTGCTCTTAAATCTTATGTTGTTTGGCCAAAAGATGGGACTGGATCAGAAATATCTGACGGATAACCCACAGACAGAATGCGCCTGGTATCCAGATAGCCGAAAGCTGGTTGTAATTAACAACAGTGAATTGGTTCAAAGTACCTGCGTTAAAACTGATTTCGGCGTATCTGAAATACGGCTGGAGCCGTTTGATACGGCAGTGATTGAATTTTAACCCTTTATTTTACTTTCTTTAACACTTTAAACCCAACATTCTTACTAAGCTGGTCCAGGCTTATAAGATCCTCAATGAAAAGACAGCCAGGTTGTAGGTTGCTGCTTACTAGAACCTTAGCCACTTCCCCAGCTACCAACCCTGTAAATCTGGCTTCATCATTCCCTATGACTCGAAGGATTTTACCCTGGGCTTCTGCTGAGGCCATGAACATATCTGAACCTATAATCGGCTTTTTCATGGTCTTTCGTATGGCAGACTGTATCCATTTCCATTGAAAGACATGCATCAAGTTTGCTTTTTGCATAAAATGAAGAAAGCGGCTTAAGAAGGCCACATCAAATCCAAAGTAAGTGGTATAGATAACATCTTCGTTCCTTCTATTTAACATGTGTTGATCCACAAAGTTAAAGTTATAGGTTGGAAGTGATTTGTTTTTGTATCTGGTAGCCGAAGACATGGAAAAAGGTTTTAATTTCTTATATTTTTTATGAATGTAGGGGCTTGTAAATTGCTTCAAAGTCCAGGAAATAGCCTCATCCCCATGCTTGTCCCCCATACCAAGGATTACATGAAGCTGAACTTCTGCAGGAGTGGTCAAATATTTGGTTAATTCCTGAGCCAATAGATTCGTGATTCCTGGGGCAAGGCCGATTCCTAATACTACGGAGGACTGGTTAATGTCTAGTGCAAGTACATGGTTAATGAAATCAGAGTTGGCCGTTATATCCATATAGACCATACCATTTTCGTTGCAGTATTTTATCAGCTTTGTATCTGTTTGGTCGACACATACAATCAGTGTTTTCACATCTTCAAGAAGTGTCCAGTCGGGATCTTTTATATCTAAAATCCGTATCTCACAATCGATTCCATTGGTTTTCATAAATGCAGTTATTTTTTCCTGGCTGCGTCCTGCCAGTATAAGTGCTTCCCCTTTTAAGGCACGGGTGATATATTGTCCTACCTGACCGTGTCCTCCGATTATCATAATTTTATTTCTCATAGATTCATCCGTCTCCTTTTGTATTTTATTGATAGTTATGAATAAAATAGATTTTATGGAATCTCTCAAGCGCCACGTTCTATATAGGTGTATTATACCATTTTAAATTAGTTTCATGTCTAAGACATTATATAGGCTTGAAAAATAGAAAGCCGTATCAAAGAATTTCTGATATAATGAGTTCAAACAGGGGGACTCGAAATGAAACGTAGACAGGAAAGTATCATCTATCAATTAGCAGTCAGCGACAGACCGCTTACCACCGATGAACTGGCAAAAAGACTGTCAGTCAGTTCCCGTACCATAAAATATGAGATGACCGAGGTGAGAGAACGACTTCGAGGCATTGGTGCAGAACTGATTGCAAAGCGGAATGAAGGTTACTCACTGCACGTAACAGATCAGGAATTGTTTAAGCGTTATTTGGAGCCCATCGGTCTTCAATCCAGCCTTGCCAATAATTTTGGTTCTGATGACAATGCCAGATTTCTCTACATTGCCAGGAAGTTAGTTTCCTCCTCCCGCTTTTCAAGACTGGAAGATATTGCAAACGAACTGTTTTTATCAAGAAGTGCCATAAGGGAAGCAGTAAACCACGCAATGAACTTCTTAAAAAGCTATCATCTGGAGACGGAGAGTAAACCAGGACTTGGCATCCGGGCATTTGGTACGGAATACCATATGAGAATGGCAATGACAGAGCTGTTCGCCGTACATTTTCATAAGGTTCTTTTGGATAATGCCGGAATGGATTATGCAAAATGGACCACTTGTGATTATGAGGAACGACAGGATATCCGACATGTATTTTTAAAGACATTAAGAGAGAGCGAAATTAAAATTTCTGATGTCAATACCCAGCGCCTTGCCATTTATTTTATCATTGTAAGAAATCGTTGTCTTGCAGGTTACCGGCTCAAACTTCCACCAGAATGGAAGTTTGAGATCATAGATTCTAAAGAGTTTGGCGTGGCCAGCTCTATTTATAAAAACTTAAGCGAGCAATTTGAGGGTTTTGATCTTCTAGAAGAGGAAACCATATTTCTAGGAATCTATCTTATGGCCTGTCGGGATATGTGGAACGTAGATCAGCCGGAGGTGGAGTATCGTGCCTATTATAAAGAGGCAACCATTATTTATGATGAGTTGTGTGCTTATTTTAGAGACACGTGTGATTTGGAACTAATGGGTCAGCCTTTTGCAAAGATAGAATTTTTAAACATATTGATTTCATTGCTCATCCATATCCGGTTTGGATTGGAAAGCATAGACCGGTTTTGGTACGATTATGAAAATCAGGCATTCAAAAGCCCGGTATCTTGTGCAATTACTTCCATTGTCTCGGAATTTTTAAAGATGCGGCTGCAAATATCTTTATCCACCTCATTTTATTCAAAGATTGCTTCCTTTGTATTTAAGATGGCCTCTATGACTGAATATGAGATCAAAGGGCAGAAGCTTCTTATGGTCAATTCCAATGGGCTTGGATTGAATGAAATCATCATCAAAAGAATCTTAAGAAGGTACAAGCCTCTGATTGCCTCATTTACAATAGTGGAATTATATGAGATCAGAGGACTAGATCAAGCAGAATACGATGTGGTTTTAACAGACACCAGTGAGGTGGCTTATCATTACGATCTTCCATGCTGTGTCATCCACACATTAAGCAGTGAAAAAGAAATGGATCTTCTATTTAATCGAAGCCTGGTGAAAGCATTCCAGGTAGATTCTCTTGTTTTATCGGAAAGTCAGATAGAGATTAACCGAAACTATCACTATACAGATGAGCTTCAGTTTCTTCAATTCTTATCATTTCGTCATGGAAAAACTTCAGAAGAGAGAGAAGAACTATTTGCGTATTTAAAAAGAACAGGGAGTTACGATCCTGGCCTATTTCCAGCAAAGCTTGCAGTTGTATATCTTCCCTTCAAGTTTTGTAAACAAGAATGTATGGAGTTATATTGTTTGAATGTACCAGGAACATGGAGAGGAAAGGAAATTGAATTTATTCTTTTATTGTCCATTGACTGGAAGGATGACTGGAGAAGGGTAAAGGCAATGGAAAATAGCCTGCGCCAGCTTTTTTCAGACTACAAAAGCATTAAGGCTTTTTCAGAAAGAGGTCGTCCCATTCTCCTTGAGATGATTGAGACGTGCATAAAAAGTGAATAATATATCTATGCAAATATTTGCACTAATTCTAAGCGGAATTAGTGCTTTTCACTTTTTGTGAACAAATGCAAACATAGAACAAATGCAATGAATGTATTATAATAAATGTATCAAAAGGAGGAGAGAAAGCATATGAAAATATTCTTATCGTCTCATGGCCATTTAGCAAGCGGATTAAAAAGTTCCCTGGAGATTCTGTATGGGAACTGTGATCATATTACAGTTTTTGATGCATATGTAGATGAAAATTCCGTTCAGGAACAAATAGAATTGTTTTTTGAATCGGTAGAGGAGGATCAGCAGGTTTTGCTGATTTCCGATCTTTATGGTAGCAGCGTAAACCAGGCCATGAGCATGTATTTAGACAGACCAGGTACAACTCTTGTAGCAGGCGCTAATCTAGCATTTTTAATAGGGCTTATGGGCAGAGACTCCATAACAAGAGAGGAATTAAAAGATCTTATAGAACAAAGCCGAAAGATGATTTGCATTGTAAATTTGGAAGAGGAAGAACCTTCCTCCCAGAAAGACTTTTTTTAAAAGGAGCGTGAAGAACATGATTGTGATGGTAAGACTAGATGAACGAATGATACATGGACAGGTAGCAATCAAATGGTCAAGACACACAGAGGTTGACCGAATCATTGTAGCCAATGATGAGGCAGCTAGTAACCCTCTGATTCAGAAGTCTCTGATGATGGCAGCTCCCAGTACCGCAAAAACAGCCATAAAGGATGTGAATTCATCCATTGAACTTCTAAAAAATCCGAAAGCGGCTGAACACAAGATCCTTATTATTGTCAGCACTCCAGAAGATTTGCTTCAGATTGTAACAGAGGTACCTGATATTCCTCTTGTAAATGTAGGCAACTATGGCAGGGTGGCAGCAAAGGTGAACGCAGAACCAAGAAAATCCTACCGCAATAACTTATACGCCTACGACAACGAGGTTTCCACTTTAAAGAAAGTAATAGAAACTGGAATCAAATGTAATTACCAGACAGTTCCGGATGATGCTCCGGAGGAACTATCAAAAATATTTGATTAAGGAGGAGTGAATATGTCCGTTATAACAGTTGCTCTCATTGGTACTCTCACTTATTGGATCTTTTTTGTATTAGATCCCTATATTCTTTCCTGGCAGTGTTTAAACCGCCCCATTGTAGTGGCTCCAATCCTTGGATTGCTGTTAGGCGACTTTCAAACAGGCATCATCATGGGCGCTTCCTTGGAATCCATCTTCATGGGCATTTCAGCCATTGGAGGTTCCGTGCCAGCAGATGCACTTTCCGCCAGTATCGTAGCAGTATGTTATACCATATTAACCGGTTCTAACGTGGAGACTGGACTTGCCATCGCACTTCCAATCGGAACCGTTATGGCTTCTCTATCAAGCGTTGTGTTATCCTTTAGTTCTGCACTGGCTCCTTACTGGGAGAAGCTTGCAGTATCCGGGAAACCCAGAGCATTTCTTGCACAAAACCTGGTTTTCTCCGGACTTATATACCCCCTTCCTAATGTAATCATTATTTTTTTAGGCATTGCATTTGGAGTAACTGGATTAAGCAACACACTCAATGCACTTCCGCCGTTTGTTATGACTGGTTTAACTGCAGCGTCTAGTATGATGGTTGCAGTTGGATTTGCAATCCTGATCTCCATGATCTGGTCTAAGGACGTTGCTAGCTTCTTCTTCGTTGGATACGTAATGGCCAAGATTCTAAAAATGGATTCCCTGTCCATTGCAATCATCGGTGGAGCCATTGCCATTACCATGTTCTTCTATGAAAAGCAGTTGATTGATGTGAAAAATTCCATGGTGGTTTCTGAAAAGAAGTCGCCAGACGATGAGGAGGATTTCTTCTAATGGATAAAAAAATATTAAACCGTGAAGAAAAGAAAGTCTTAAAATCTATGTTTATCCGTTCTCATTTGACCTTTTTGTCCTTTAATATGACCAAGATGGAGGCCAATGGTTTTACAGCTACCATGCAGCCAGCCATTGAAGATGTTTATAAAGGCGATGAGGAAGGAAAAAAAGAAGCTTATGCCAGACATCAAAACTTTTTTAATACACACGCCGTTCCGTTCTCCTTTATCGCTGGTTTATCCTATGCCATGGAAAAGGAGCATAAGCAAAAACAATCCGTTGACGTAAAGACCATTGAAAGCATAAAAGCAGCTCTTATGGGGCCTACAGCAGGCATGTTTGATTCCCTGTTCTTTAACTGTTTACGAATTATTGCAGCAGGCGTTGCCATTGGTCTCTGTTCTCAGGGAAACTTTATGGGAGTACCAATTTTTATCTTCCTATATGGTATCACACAGTCAATTTTAAAATACTTCTGCGTTAAATATGGATATATATACGGAACTTCATTTATTGATAAGATCTTCAGCTCTGGACTCATGCCGGCTCTACGAAAATCAGCATCGATTCTTGGAGTCACCATGGTCGGAGCCATGACAGCAGGCATTGTGAATGTTCCACTTAACTGGACGGTTCAGATGGGAGATACCTCTGTGGTGATTTTAGACGTATTAAACTCCATCTTCCCTGGTATTTTAAGCATCGTTTTAGTATTGTTCTTGATGCGACTTATTAAAAAGGGAAGACGCCCAGTTCAGCTTATTGTTGGTATTTTCGCCTTTGCCTTTATCGGAGCTATCATCGGAATATTTTGATAAGGAGAGGATGTATCATGATTGTTAAATCGAAACGAATCTATATGGAAGATGGCCTAAAAGATGGATTCCTGGTAATAGAAGATGGAAAAATCCAGCAATTTCTAACCCTGTCAGATGATAAAGAAGTCATTGATTATGGGAATATGCGTATCATACCAGGTATTTTCGATACCCATAATCATGGAACATGCGGCTATAGCCTGTCAGGAGAGGGAAGCCAGGAAGAAATCAAAGGATATTTAAAAGGCTGCGCTTCCCAGGGAATCACCAATGTTTTCCCTACTGCGGAACGCTCTATGATTGCCGCTGTAGCCAAGGCAGCAAAAGAAAATGACTGGGGGGCCACCATTCTTGGTATTCACAGTGAAGGCCCTTGGTTAAATCGAACCGGTGAAAAAGGAGTACGTACCGGCTGGCCAGAAGTTTCACTAGATGCTGCCAAACAAATGGTCTCTGATGGACAGGGTCTGTTAAAACTAGTTGCCATAGCTCCGGAGATACCAGGAATCGATCCTTTAATCCAGTATTTTCTAAAGGAAGGAATCGTACTAGCCATGGCACATAGCGATACCAATTACAAAGAAGCTACTAGGGCCTATGACAATGGATTCTCCGTTTCCACTCATACTGGAAATGTAATGACAGGACTGCATCACAGAGATGTAGGAGGTCTTGGAGCCGCCCTTCTAAACGATCACGTGGACTGTGAAGTGATTTGTGACGGAATGCACATCTCATTAGAAATGCTTAAAATATATTTTAAGGTGAAATCAACAGAGCGTTTTATGATGATTTCTGACTGTACACCATTTTCAGGCGCTCCTGAAGGTAGTTACAAAGGGTTTTCTGAGGACATGACCATTCAAGTATCAAAAGACGGTTTTGTTCTTTCTGATACCGGACGACTTATGGGATCCAGTCAGCCAGTCCTTTATGGAATTGGTAATCTGGTGGAGAAGCTTAAGATGCCAATGGAGACCGTTTGGCCTATGTTTTCTTTGAATCCATGCCGGAAATATGGTTTTGATAAGAATAAGGGCTCCTTAAACGTTGGGAAAGATGCAGATTTTGTGGTAATTAGCGACGAGTATCGCACCATAGCCACTTATTCCATGGGAAAAAAGGGATACGATGCAAAAGAAGGGTCTGTCTTTAATCCAGAGTTCTTAAAGAAATGGGGAAAAGGGGGAGGTGCCAAATGAGTAAAAAATTAATTGTTTCAGCAGATGATTTTGGTTTTAGTGAAGCATATAATTATGGAGCGGTAAAAGGATATCAGGAAGGGATTATAACCGTCCTTTCCCTGATGAGTAATATGGAAGCTGCTCCCCATGGTGTGAATCTAGCTAAGAGGGAGGTGCCAAGTGCAAATTTGGTGCTCCATACCAATTTTGTCCATGGAAGACCGGTAAGCAAACCAGAAATCATTCAAAGTCTGGTGGACAAAAATGGGCAGTTTTATCGTTCCTTTCAATGGAGAGGAGACGATCCGTCTGATCAAAAATGTATAGGCGACATTGTAGTGACTGCAGAAGACTGCTATAAGGAAACCGTTGCACAAATAGAGCGTTTCCGAGAATTGACAGGTCATTATCCCAATCATTTTGAAGGACATTCGGTGATTAACAAAAACATCTCAGCCGCGTTTCATCAGGTTGCTATGGAATATGATATCCATTGCATGACAGAGCCAGAGGTAGAGACCAAAAAGTGGCACCCAGTTCACGAAATTATGATAGGAAATCCCTTGTTCTTAGAGATTCTTAATAGGGGATTAAGCCCAGAAGATTTTTACGAAGACCGATTGGGAATCCTTGATAGTCCTTACGAATACAACATCATTCATTTACACCCTGGATATGTGGATGCATACATTTTAGATCACTCATCCTTGACCATAGCCCGGTGCAAAGACTTACAAACTGCCTGTGATCCGGCAGTCAGACAATGGCTTAAAGACCACGAAATTGAGTTGGTTGACTTTTCTTCTATTTATAAATAAGGAAATATAAAAATAAAAGGGGGTGCTGGTGCACCTCCTTTTTCGTGAGTTATAGAATCCCTTCCAGATCAAAGTGTGGTGTGTATTCTTCCTTTGCACTGCTTTTCTCCTGCATAAACCCAGAATCCAAACCAAGGCGTATGGCCTCGTCAAGTACCTTGTTGTATTCATAGGTAGTGATTCTTCGATTAATTTCCTGAAAATCTTTGCTATGGAAAAAAGGAGTGTATTGGCTCATAAGGCTGATATAATACATGCCCTCAGGAAGTTCCTCCTTCATAAAGTGAAGCAAGCGTATGGAATCATCCTTTGCTCCCGGCAGAACCATGTGGCGTATGATAACGCCCTTTTTCATAATGGAACCTTGGGAATCAAATTGTGGTGAACCGGTTTGCAAAATCATCTGTTTGATTGCTTTTTTTGCAACCTGGAAATAGTCTTTTGCACCGCTGTAGCGCATGGACAGCTCAGAGCTTTCATACTTTAAATCGGGAAGCCAGATATCCACATATCCCTCCAGCGCCTTAACGGTATGAAGGGTTTCATATCCTCCACAGTTATAGACCACCGGTATGGATAGCTTTCCTTTTACCAGGTCGAGTGCAGGTAAGATGGAAGGAAGATACTGGGTAGCGGTGACCAGGTTAATGTTGTGGGCACCTTGATCTTGAAGTCGTAAAAAGATTTGGGAAAGTTCCTTGATAGAAACCTCTTTTCCCAATCCCTCCTGGCTAATGGAATGATTTTGACAAAAACAGCACCTTAAGGTACAGCCGGTAAAGAACACCGTGCCGCTACCTTTTGTACCGCTGATGCATGGTTCTTCCCAGTGGTGAAGGGCGGCTCTAGCCGCTTTTATGGTATTTAAACAACCGCAGTAACCGGTGACTACACTGCGGTCTACGTTGCAGTTTCTAGGACACAAGTTGCAGGATTGATACATTAGGTCGTAATTCATAGGGGATCTCCTAGTGTTGACAAAGTTACTTTTGTACGTTACTATAATAAAAACATATTGGAGCCAACAAAACAATGGCTGCATTTTATGGAATAATAAAGATCAATTTAATTATTATATGGAAAAGCGAATAAGAAAACAATATATTTTTCAACTCTATTATATAGAAAGAATTGGTTTTATATTGACTTTAGCAAAATGAAGAAAGGAACCACCAATACAGTTATGAATTACAAGGAAGAAATCTGTGAGCAAGAGAAGAGCCAGTCCCAAAACATGGCCGCACTTCGTTACGCATTTCCAAAGACAGCTCCTGTTATGGCAGGTTATCTGGTGCTTGGAGCTGCATACGGAATTTTGATGAGTGAAAAAGGGTTTGGAATTTGGTGGCCGCTTATTATAAGTGTATTTGTATATGCTGGAAGTCTGCAGTACCTGGGAATCACATTTTTTGTAGCATTGGTGAACCCTTGGTATGCTTTTTTTATGTCTCTAATGCTGAATGCAAGACATCTCTTTTACGGAATCTCCATGCTAGATAAATACAGGGAGGCTGGTAAATTAAAACCATACCTTATTTTTGCATTAACCGATGAGACGTTTTCTGTTTTGTGCAATGAAGAACCTCCAAAGGATATTCCAAAGTATATGGTTTATTTCTTTGTATCTTTGTTGGACCATATTTACTGGTCACTAGGGGCTTTCCTTGGTGCCATTGCAGGAACTATGATATCCTTTGATACGGCAGGGATGGACTTTGCTTTGACTGCTTTGTTCGTAGTCATATTTGTGGATCAGTGGAAATCAGGGAAAGGGCATTGGTCTGCTCTTACAGGAGTATTAGCTTCTGCACTCTGTTTAAAGGTCTTTGGACAGAATGGATTTATCGTTTCAGCTATGATTGTAATTCTTGGATTGATCACATCCGCTTATTATATGGAAAAAAGAAAGGAGAAACAGTCATGAAACAGGAAATGATACAATATCTTTTTCTCGTAGTTTCCATGATAGCAGCCACTACGATTACACGGTTTTTACCCTTTCTTCTATTTCCAGCAGGAAAAGAAACACCTAGATATATTACTTACCTTGGGAAAACTCTACCTTATGCGACCATTGGGTTGCTGGTGGTCTACTGCTTAAAAGGTGTCTCCTTTTTTGTATATCCTCATGGACTTTCCGAGGCTATTTCCATTGTATTGATTGTTTTTCTTCATCTTTTAAAGGGAAATTCTCTCTTAAGCATCGGAGCTGGAACCGCCTGTTATATGATCTTGACCCAGTTCGTGTTTTAAGATCAAATAAATCAGTATCCTTCCGGAAGTCCCTTTTGTTCCCGAAATTCCTTTGGGGAGAGGCCGAATTCCTTTTTAAATGCCCGGTAAAAGCTGGTATAATCTGTAAATCCATATTGATGGTAAAGTTCTTTAAATGGAATCCCGGAAAGGATTCCATTTTTGCTTGCACTCAGACGTTTCTTGATAATATACTGGTGAATGGAAATCCCCATATTGTCTTTAAAGACATGAGATATGTGGAATTTGCTGGAGTAAAAAAAGGAAGCCAGGTGATCTAAGGACAAATCCTCATTTAAATGGTTATTGATGTAGTCACAAAGATTTAAATACAACACGTTTTCATAAGCCACTGGAACCTGATGGAGCATATCATAGGTAATTCGGTTTATATGCAACAGAAATGAGTGAACCAAAAGTTCAGCATTTAGTTTATGGAAGGCTTTGTTACCATGAAGCTCCTCTAGAAGATCCAAGAGTCGACCTTGGATGTTTTGAAAGGTGATAGTATCCGTACGGAACCGGTGATTTTTATGTTCAGCCGCATAACGAAAACTGTAAGCATAATCTTCAGACCAAGAGCACATGGTTTCGTAATAATTTCGACTAATCCAAAGAACAAATCGCTGATAGTTTTTATCCGTGGAATGGAAAATGGGGTGATGCTTTACACCAGGAGGGATGAGTAAGTAATCTCCGTATTGAAGGGCGTATTGGTTTCCTTCCACATCATAGGTCACATCTCCATTTAGGAAAAAGTAAAATTCATAATGAGGGTGACTGTGATCCACAATATGATCTAAATTTGCATCTTTATAAAAAAACACTTCAAATTCTCCTGAATTCATATACTGCCGCTCATTAAAGCCGGTGGACAACTCTTTTTTCATGTAATCCCTCCCATTATAATCATTTTTTCTTTTCATTATAGATTACAACCGCAAGTTTTGCAATGTGAACGGCAAATTAATCCATGGTATTCCTTCCGTATTTTGTATATACTAAATTCATACTAATGATCCGAACGAGAAGGAGGTATTTTATGAAATTATCATTTAGATGGTATGGAGACGATGACAAGGTTACATTACAGAACATAAGACAAATTCCAGGAATGTATTCCATTGTTACAGCCGTATATGATGTCCCAGTAGGTGAGGTTTGGAGCAGGGAAACCATTGCTCATTTAAAGAAAGAAACAGAAGAGGCAGGTCTGGCTTTTGAAGTAATTGAAAGCATACCAGTTCATGAAGATATTAAATTAGGAAAACCAAGCAGAGATCAGTACATTGCAAACTACTGCGAAAATATCAGACGAGTAGCAGAAGCAGGGATCAAATGTATCTGCTATAACTTCATGCCTGTTTTTGACTGGACAAGAACTCAGCTTGATCATGTTTTGGAAGACGGTTCGACTACACTTGTTTATTATCAGGATCAGGTGGATAAAGTCAATCCGTTGGAGTCAGATGGTGATTTATCACTTCCTGGCTGGGATTCCAGCTATACAAGAGAAGAACTCAAGCAAGTAGTAGGTGAATATAACTCTATGTCCGAAGAGAATCTTTGGGACAATTTAAAATATTTCCTTGAGAAAATCATCCCAGTGGCAGCAGAATGTGGCGTCAACATGGCAATCCATGAAGATGACCCATGCTGGAGTATCTTTGGCCTACCAAGAATCATTACAGACGAGAAGAACTTAGACCGTTTCTTAAGATTAGTGGATGATTCTCATAATGGCATTACCCTTTGCACCGGTTCTTTGGGGTGCTCCAATCAAAATGACGTAGTTAAGATGGCAGCTAAATATGCGGCTATGGGACGTGTTCATTTTGTACATGCGAGAAATGTAAAAGTTCTTGAAGATAACAAGGGCTTTGAAGAGCGCGCTCATTTATCCAAGTGTGGATCTCTTGATATGTTTGCCATCTTAAAGGCACTTCACGACAATGGATTTGATGGTTATGTGCGCCCAGATCATGGACGTATGATTTGGGGAGAGACTGGTCGTGCTGGATACGGGCTTTATGACCGTGCCCTAGGAGCTACCTATTTAAATGGGTTATGGGAAGCAATTGAAAAAACAAGCAAATGAGAAAAGAGGCAATGACATGGCATTGGCATTTGGAACAGATTTAAGCGGAAAAGTAGCAGTTGTAACAGGAGCAGGCGGTGTCTTATGCGGTATGTTTGCCAGAACACTGGCTCAAGCAGGAGCGAAGGTTGCGGTTCTTGATCTAAATGAGCAGGCGGCTAAAGAAATCGCTGATTCCATTGAAAAGGAAGGCTTTACAGCAAAAGCTTATAAGGCGAACGTACTGGAAAGAAGCAGTCTTGAAGAAGTCCATGCCAGTATCTTAGCGGAATTAGGCCCTTGTGATATCTTAATTAACGGAGCTGGCGGCAACAATGCAAGAGCCAATACAGATAAAGAATACTTTGAAATGGGAGATATCGAGGCTGATGTAAAATCCTTTTTTGATCTGGACCAGTCCGGAGTTGAGTTTGTCTTTAATTTAAACTTTTTAGGAACCTTGCTTCCTTGCCAGATTTTCGCAAAGGATATGATTGGGAGAGAGGGATGCAGCATTTTAAACATCTCTTCCATGAATGCATTCACTCCTTTGACAAAGATTCCGGCCTACAGCGGAGCAAAAGCAGCCATCAGTAACTTTACACAGTGGCTGGCGGTTCATTTCTCCAAGGTAGGAATCCGTGTTAACGCCATAGCACCAGGTTTCTTCGTTACTCAGCAGAATGAGAAGCTGCTATTTCATGAAGATGGCTCTCCTACCCCTAGAACGGAGAAGATTCTTTCTGCTACCCCAATGGGAAGATTTGGAGATGCAATTGAGTTAAACGGAGCACTTTTGTTTTTCTTAAACCAGGAGGCTGCAAGCTTTATTACAGGCGTTGTACTTCCAATCGATGGCGGATTTTCCGCTTATTCCGGGGTATAAATGACTTGAGTTTTGAACTGAGGAGCATTCTGATACTCAATAATTAATTATAATAACTTATAAAAAGATATCTTTTTTTGTCGTCTATGATAAAAAGATATCTTTTTATTATATTTTATGATGTTGGTCAAATATGGGTATTATGTAAAATTGTTGTCAATTTATGGATGCGTTGACAAATTATTACAAAATGTCGTATAATAGTTAAAGCCATGTATAATTTGTAATGGTATATCACCAATGACAAGACAAGGAGCATAAAATTATGAAGGCATCGGGGGAAAAGAAATGGTTTCAAAGAAGTAACAAAGAGGGGAAAGGAGTGAAAAAGAGAAAAGAAGGAAAAGCGGGAGCACCGGGTGTAGCTTTGTTTTCCTTAAAATCACTGAAGATGAAGATGCTTGTATTCATCATCTCAATTATTCTCGCACTGGCTGTTACTAATATGGTTATCAGTATCTCGGTCAGCTACAAAGGCATCACAGATGTTGTAAAGAATGATCTGGGATCAACTGGAAATCTTGTAAATAGTCTGGTTGTGCAAAATCTTGGACAGATGAAGACAAACATTGAAGCCAGTACTCAGGGTGGAAGCTTAAAATCCATTAACTCAAGAGTTGTAACGGAATACCTCACAGGCCAGAGTAAACTTTATGGTTATAAGGATCTGGAAGTAGTTACCCAGCAGGGAGTGGTTACTCGTAGCGCAAGCGGAGAACACGTGGGAGATAATTATTCCGATCGTGATTACATAAAGAAGGCTTTAAACGGAGAGACTGCTGTTTCGACAACAGAATTCGACGATAAAAACGAATTGGTGATCCGTGTTGCAGCTCCTTATGATCTGGGAATCTTAGTTGCAACCTATGATGGCACCGTATTAAGCAATCTAATCAAGGATCTTCGCATTGGTGTCACCGGCAATGCATTCTTGATTGATAATACAGGTACCATGATTGCAAATATTAATCCTGAAATGGTAAATGAGCGTCAGAACTTTATTGAGATGTCAAAAACGGATAAGTCTTATCAGTCCGCAGCACGTATGTATCAGACCATGATTTCTGGAAAATCCGGAATTGGAAAGTATGATTTAAAGGGAGTTTCAAGATTTTGCTATTACAGCCCTGTAACTGGGGCCGATGGTTGGGCTCTTGGGGTTGTTGCTCCGGTTAATGAAACGACTACTTCCATCTATTTGGTAGTTACCGCAATGGCTATTTTGATGGTTGTTTCCGTTGCATTAGGTTGCATTATGGCATTCCGGTTTGCTGCACCAATTGCTGGACCTATTTCAGAGATCGCAAAGCGAATGAAGCTGTTATCAGAGGGTGATTTAAACAGTGAAGTTCCTGTGGTGAACCGTAAAGATGAGATTGGTCTATTAGCACAAGAGGCTTCCAATTACGTTCAGAGCGTAAGAGATACCAATCACACCATTATTAAAGTCTTAGATAAGATTGCGTCTGGAGATTTCCGCCCTTCTGAAATTACAGATTTCAAGGGTGATTATGTATTGATCCAGCAGGCAATCCAGAGAACGGAAAAGATGCTTTCTCAGACGATGGAAACAGTAGAAATTTCCGCAGATGAAGTTGCAAAGAGCAGTGCTCAGGTTTCCCAGGGAGCTCAGAACTTAAGCCAGGGTGCTGTAGAGCAGGCAGCAGCAGTTGAGGAGCTTTCCTCTTCTGTCAACGAGATATCCGTTAGTCTCATGAATACTGCAAGTTCCGTAGTAGGTTTGAATAAGCAGGCTGGACACGTTGGAAAAGCTATGGAAGAAGGCAACGATAAGATGCATGAGATGATGGATTCCATGGATCAGATCAGCAGAAAATCAAAAGAAATTGAAAAGGTCAATAAACTGATTGAGGATATTGCATTCCAGACTAACATTCTTGCTCTCAACGCAGCGGTAGAAGCTGCTCGTGCTGGAGAAGCGGGAAAAGGCTTTGCCGTGGTAGCTGATGAGGTAAGAAACCTTGCTGGAAAGAGTGCCAATGCTGCAAAAGATACTTCCAGTCTTGTTGCAGATACGATTTTAGCAGTAAACAAGGGAACTGGTCTTGCTGCTTCAACCGGACAATCCTTAAATGCAATTCTTTCTGAAACAAAAAGCATGGTTTCAGCCATTGAACAATCTGCTGAGGAACTAAAAGAGCAGAGTGATAAGGTGAAAGAAGTAACAGCAGGTATTGAGCAGATTTCAGCCGTTGTTCAAAGCAACTCAGCCACAGCCGAAGAAAGTGCCGCAGCAAGTGAGGAACTTTCCGGTCAGGCAGAAAACTTAAGCCATCTGATGAGCCGGTTTAAGATTCGATAAAAATATAACAGCAATACCAAAGGAAATTTCTTTTTGGTATTGCTGTTTTTTTATCATTTTATTTGGTTTCATCCTTCTTACCGGTATTAGCATGGGGAAGGTAATGGTAAATATCTTCATATGCTTCCATTTCTTCTTCTGTTCCCGGGGTAGCAGGAATTAGTCCGGTACAATCCATGGAGGAACATGCCTGAATATCAACATCATAATTATTTTTCGCCGTTAAGCTTTGGCGTTTTTCTTTCTTCATTTCTTCTTTTTCTGATTTCATTTTTTTCTCCTTCTGCTGTTAATTTTTAGCTCCTTTTTGTTTAGTGTAAGGAAAAAAAACAGTTATTATTCATGAAGAAATTAAATCCATTATTTGCGTTATAAATTTTCTTTTTTATCGTTATATAACATGCGGGGCGATTAAGTCCAAGAGAGAGTATGGAGTAATGGAGGGATATGAAGATGAAAATTGCCTTTTTGTCAAATGAACAGCAGTTGCCTGAATTGCAGGGGGATAATATAGCCGGCAGCAGAAAACATTTGTTAAAGGTCGATTATTATTCCATGGAAGAGAAGCTTCTTCCGACGTTGGATTGCACCGTATACGATGTAATTGTGATTTATCCAAAAGGGGGAGCGGATTCCTGCGGGGAGATAATCAGTCAGGTTAAAATGAAAGAAAAATATACTGCATTTTTTAACGGTCAAACTTGGGTTTTTGACATTCGGGATATCATTTTTTTTGAGTCCTATTACCGGAAGACAAGTGTGGTGATAGAAAGCGGAAAAATAAGGATACGGGCAAAGTTAGATGAAGAGGAAAAGAGACTTCCTAAGGAACAATTCATCCGTATCAACCGACATAATATAGTAAATATGCAATATGTGAGAACTGTAAAAGGGGAGACCATTGTAATGCAAAATGGTGAGGTTCTATTTATAAATGATGCAAGAAGAAAGAAATTTGAAAAAAGATATCTTGAGTATCTGGAGAATAATTTCATGCTTTTGTAGAATTTTGTCGAAAAAGCGCAACGAAAAGTGCAAAAAGTGCAAAGCGCATTGCGGGATCAAGAAAGAGATGGTATCGTTGTCTCAATCAGAAAAACAACTGATATCAATCCTCTCTCGGCATTTGATTTCTATGAAACATATCTTGTAAATCTTTATCATATCAGGAAAGACAGTGAATTTTGCCGAATTCGCTGTCTTTTTTTTTTGTGAAAATATACCTTTAATTGTAAGAAATGGTAATGAATTTGTTATAAACATTCCGAAAACTTTAGGTAAATATAAGGAATTATTCCTGATTTTAATGGAAGTCTATGATACAATTAATTCAGTAGCAAAGAGATGTGATTAAAAAGGAGGCAGTGAACGGATGAAAATCGGAAATTTATTAAGAAGAATATTGTTTATGTTTGTCACGGTTTGTCTATTAACCGGTTTCACTGTGGCACATAAAGGTTATGAGCTTTACAAAAACGTTTTAAGTGAGAATAATCTGAATGAACGTGTGGAAGCCATGAAGGATAAAGATGAATATACCTATTATAAAGATCTTCCAAATGTCTATATTAATGCGGTTGTATCAGTAGAAGATAAGCGTTTTTTTAAACATGAGGGAATTGATTTGATCGCCATTGGGCGTGCAGTTTTACATGATATTCAGGCAGGGCGTTATGTTGAGGGAGGAAGTACTATAACCCAACAGCTAGCAAAGAATATGTTTTTTAATCAAGATAAAGAAATTACCAGAAAAATCGCAGAGGTACTTATGGCTTTTGAATTGGAGAAACATTATACAAAAGAACAAATATTTGAACTTTATGTCAATGGTATTTATTTTGGCGATGGATATTATAACGTTGGTGAGGCCAGCAAAGGCTATTTTAATAAGCCTCCCAAAGATATGTCAGATTATGAAAGCACACTTCTTGCAGGAGTGCCCAATGCCCCTTCCAAATATGCTCCAACAAAAAACCTTAAACTGGCTCAGATGAGACAGAAAAAGGTAATATCCAGAATGGAGGCCTGCGGATATTTTTCTTCAAAAGAAGCAGAAACGGTTGCCCAACAGATTGTGTTAATCAACTAATTTTGCTTGAAGAATGGTGCAACAGCAGGTATAATAATATTATCTGAGTACAGGTCGTTCTAAGAAGTGTCCTGACCCATAGTATAATTATTACAAAGGAAAAGGGGAAACAGTATGGAGAATAAGGATTTATACAATAAGCTGATGCTTTTGGTATTTGCCCTGATAGTGATACTGCTGTGTGCCGGATCCTACAGCTATTTTAACGGAAGTAAATCAGCTCCGGAGATACATAGTCCGGTAAAAGATGCCAAAGTACTTGTGCTGGAAGAGATAATGGGAAGAGATTTATTATGAAAACGGGATATCGTAACAGGCACTTATAAATGAAAGCAGGTACCAGAAAGGTATGTGGATTCCTTGGGAATGTACATAACTGTTTCTGGTATCTTTTTTATCATATAGGAAAGTTCGTCCTATATGATAAAACCCTCCGGGGATGCGGACTCTTTAATTTAGGGGAAAGGTTGGTGTTTATGGATATTAGAGACATGCTTCATCAGGTAAAGTCTGGTGAGATGGATATGGATACGGCAGAAAAACTATTAAAGGATCTTCCCTATGAAGAACTTGGGTATGCGAAACTTGATCATCACAGAAAGTTGCGTTCTGGATTTGGAGAGACCGTATTTTGCCAGGGAAAACCGGATTCTTATCTGGTTGAAATTTATAAACGGTTATATGAACGGGATGAGGAGGTCTTTGGCACTAGGGCGACAAAAGAACAATATGAGCTGATAAAGCCTGCCATACCACAGATAACCTATGATCCTATTTCCAGAATATTAAAAGCAGAAAAACCTGGCAAAGAAAAAAAAGGCTGGATCTCTGTTTGTACCGGAGGAACTGCAGATATTCCGGTTGCCGAAGAAGCGGCCCAAACCGCAGAATATTTCGGCTGTTATGTGGACCGAATATATGATGTGGGAGTGGCCGGTATCCACAGATTGTTGTCCCAGAGAGAACGTCTTACAAAAGCCAATTGTATCATTGCGGCGGCTGGCATGGAGGGGGCCTTAGGTACTGTGATCGCAGGTTTAGCCGAATGTCCGGTCGTAGCAGTTCCGACTTCAGTCGGGTATGGCGCCAGCTTTCATGGACTATCCGCCTTGCTTACCATGCTTAATTCCTGTGCAAATGGGATCTCAGTTGTAAATATTGACAACGGGTACGGAGCTGGATACATTGCTACACAAATCAATCGGATTGCGGAGAAATAAGATGAAGAAAATACTTTATTTGGAATGTAATTCAGGCATAAGCGGAGATATGACAGTAGGTGCACTTCTTGATTTGGGAGCGGACCGTGAAGTACTTTTAAAGGCATTGGAAAGTCTAAATGTAGATGGGTATCACCTTCATTTTGGACGCACGAAAAAAAATGGGATTGATGCCTTTGATTTTCATGTTCATCTGGAAAACGAAAATGATCATGTTGGCCATGATTATGAAGTAAGTAGTACTCATGAACGTAGCCACAACCACGGCGATGACCACAATCATAACGATGATCACAGCCACGGCGATGACCACAATCATAACGATGATCACAGCCACGGCGATGATCACAGTCACAGTGATAATAATGATCACAGCCATATGCACCGAAATATTCAAGACATCTATGAAATCATTGACCGTCTTGATTCTGGAGACAATGTAAAGAATATGGCAAAGCGAATGTTTGATATCGTGGCAGTGGCGGAGTCAAAGGCACATGCAATTCCGGTTCATGAGGTTCATTTCCATGAAGTGGGAGCCATTGATTCTATCGTAGATATTATCAGTACCGCAGTTTGTATGGATAACCTGGGTTTGACGGAAGTTGTCGTCTCACCTCTGGCAGAAGGATTTGGAACCGTGCGCTGCCAGCATGGTGTTATTCCGGTCCCAGTTCCAGCGACGGTAAACATTGCTTCCCAGTATGGGTTAAAACTTCGTTTTACAGATAATAATGGAGAGATGGTAACACCAACGGGTGCGGCCATTGCAGCGGGACTACGTTCTAGAGCAGATTTGCCTGATTCCTTCCAAGTTCTTAAAATAGGTATGGGGGCTGGAAAAAAAGACTTTAAGCAGGCGAATATACTTAGGGCAATGATTCTTTTAGAAGAGAAGCCAGAAGAAAAGATGTGGGTGTTGGAGGCTAATATTGATGATTGCAGTGGTGAGATGTTAGGGTTTGCCATGGAATCTTTGCTGGAAGCAGGAGCATCAGATGTATGGAATACACCTATCTATATGAAAAAAAGCCGACCTGCCTATATGATTTCAGTTCTCTGTAAAGATTATATGATAAAGGTTATGGAAGATCTTTTGTTTCTTCAAACCACAACCATTGGAGTTAGAAGACATTCCGTGGAAAGAACCATCCTTGATCGGGAAAACAAAGTTGTGGAAACAGAATGGGGAGATGTAGAAGTAAAGGTATGTGCCTGGAAAGACAGGAGCTTTTGCTATCCGGAGTATGAAAGTGTAAGAAGAATCTGTAAACAAACTGGCATGGATTTTCAAACCGTTTATGATAGAGTCCGGCAGATATCTAATAGGTCTTAAAGCGAAGCACATAAATGATAAATAACTACCATACGGCGGATCCATGGCTGAGATTATGGATCCGCCGTATTACTTTGTCAATTTTTGGTTAAAAAATGAGTTAAAAACGATTAAAAATAAAAATTATGTGTTTTTTAACTATAATTTTGGAGCATCTGGTCGATAACTATATAAATGATTTATTTTTCGGTGTGAGTTTTAAAAATTTAATATAAATTAGGAAGGATAGGGTCATTGTCTTTATCTGTGTAGCTGTTGTCAGATTTTTTACTTTACTCCATTTCTACCAGCAGTTTATTCGTTTGTGTCGTGTGGTTTGAATAGAACCTGAATAGAAATAAACCGACACAGGTAATTCGAGTCCCATTCTTTTGCTTCTTGAAAACAGTATGGTCGTAGGTGATGGTATTAACGAATAACAGGTATTGTGTTATTATCTGAAAATATTTTTTAGGAACATCGGAGGATTGGATTTTGAAGTATAATTGGAATGTTATGATAGACGGGAAGGAACATGAAATTGTATTTACTCCCGGGCTAATAAAAGGAAAGCGATTGGTAGACGGTGTCGTTACATTAGTTCAGAATACCAACTGGTTTATCCGATTGTTTGATGATGCCTTTGAGGTAGATGGAAAGATGTTACATCTGACGGCAATTGGAAACAAGATTGATCTTGCGGTCGACGGAGTATACGTAAATTCCAAAAAGCCTTATACCCCCATAAAGACTGTACCAAACTGGATTAATATACTATCGGGAATTCTTCTTTTGACTGGAATGGTATTTGGCGGCTTGATTGGTTTGTTCATAGGTGCCGTTTTCGGTATCTGTATGATTGTTTATTCCGTTTCGCCGAAAACTGTTAATCCAAAGCCGCTATGCATAGGGTTGGCATCAGTTGCAATTGTTCTGCAAGTACTGTTCTTCTTTATGTCTTTGAATCTCTCTTCATAAGATTTTTTGCTGGTAAGTTCCGAAAGAGAAGGATCCTTGTGGAAGATCATATGAAAGAGAGTAAGCAATCCTGAAAGAAGAGCATGGAACCCGTGTGAATCTTTCGGGATTTTTTAAATGGGATTCCTGAAAATTCAACATCCCAGTGATAAATTGCTATAAATAAAAACATAAATTGAGCAAAATATATAAAAAAATCTAAAAAAAACACAGTAATATATAGTAAAATACATATTTTGAGTTAAAAGAACAAATTAATGGAATAATATTGACGAACCACTGTTTTGAATATAACATTATTGTAGATGTAATGTACAATGGCATCCATATCCTAATTTGGGACTTGGAACTTAGAGAGGAAAACTATGCGTTTGAATTATCAAATGGGGGTTATTCTTGAAGCCTCAAAAAATAGTGATACACCCATTGGTGTACACGAGGTAATGCAATATTTGAATATATCAAAAAGCGCAGCATATCTTCTTATACAAAATTGCCAAATCTGGTTGAACGAGAATCAATTGGGTGAGGATTCATTACAACAGCGGAGAGAACTTTACATAGGGAAAGGAGATTTAAAAGAAAAGTTAAAAACGCAGCTATCAAAATCAAATTATGAGGAATTTGATTACTCTCCCAGAGAAAGAAGAATATATATCATTGTATTGCTCATTCGAAAAAAGAATGTTTCCACTCATGAAATCATGGAGCGGTTCCGCATTAGCAGAAACACATGTATTTTGGATCTTGCTGGAGTCAATCGTATGCTGGAAAAATTCCACCTTATTTATACGACTGGAAATCATGGCTATTCCCTAAACGGGGAAGAGTATAATATTTACCAGCTTTGCTTATGGGTGGCCTCGAAGATTTTTTCGGAACTATTTCCTAAGAACTACGAGATGGCTATGTCTTTGTTTGAATTTTCACAAAAGGATATCGAGAGCATTGGACTCATGGTGATTAAGGCATCAAAGAAGTTTTCTTTTTCTCTCAATCGTGAGGCTCTTTACATATTTTGTGCTTCTAGTACTTTGATTAGTAGAAGGATTCATCTGGGACATTTGATTTTTCAGGAGGACATTCCCAATTATCATCTCATGTTTGCCTATAACTGTCGGATACGCAGCATTCTTTATAAATCAGGCGTAGTTGATGCAATATTGAAGAAACCCTCAGATGCTACAGTGGGCAAGCCTGTTTTTGACGCGGTCAAAAATGCACTTACAGAGTGTCTGTCGAGGATGCTGGTTTGTGTCTGTTGTGAGACAGGGGATGATATTACTTCCATACACATCAAGGAAGAAACACTACTGTTTTATGCGGACCAGATCATGCAAAAGTTTGAGGCACTGGTTGGAATGTTTTTTGAGAATAAGAATGAATTGCTAAAAAGTGTGGCCCTCAGCTTAAAATGCATTACTCTAAGGAAAAAACATGGATTCTGGGTTTGTAATGGATTGAGCCTGGAAGTAAAAAAACATTACATTCATATCATCGGACTTACGCAAAAAGCTATGGAAGAAATTGAAGAGCTGAAAGAATCAATGACAGAAGAAGATTGTATACTTCTCAGTATTAATTTTTTGGGAGGATTATATAAGGTAAAACATGTCGCAGTTCAAACTCCTCGCATTTTGGTGGTGTATGCGGGAAATTCTGACTCTGGTGTCCTGTTACAGGGACAGATTCAGAATCTTATGCCAGGGGCGAGAGTACTAACTGCATCCTTGTTTCAGGATTTGACCAGGTTTTTAGAGTATATGGATATGGTCGTATCCACAATACCAATCGAATTGCATGGGATTCCAGTCATAGTGGTGAACACGTTTTTGACCGAATATGACAAAGATCGGATTAAGAAGCTGACAAAGCATAAGTTTCCCGAAGATGAGCAATTGTTACGTTTTCTTACGGACATTACAGCTATTTCAAAGGAAGCCGTCTGTTTGGAAGACAGTAAACATCTAAGAGTCAGGATAGAGGAATATTTTAAGTCAAACAAGGTCAGAATCAAATATGGGACACAAGAATGCCATATGTTAAAGGCATTGCTTACAGAAGGCAGAATAAAGATCCTGGATTCGGTAAAGGATTGGAAAGAAGCAATTTATCTGGCGGCAAAGCCCTTGGAGGAAGATGGAAGTATTGAACCGGCTTATACGAAAGCCATGATACTTTCTGTAGAAAGCATGGGTCCTTTCATTGTGATGTTCCCTGGAGTTGCCATTCCCCATGCCAGACCGGAAGCTGGTGTCCGATGGATGTCCATGTCATTGCTGAAGGTAAGAGAAAAGGTTTATTTTACGGAAGAAAAATATGCTAATCTGTTTTTTATACTGGCAAGTACAGATGGAAACAGCCATCTGGATGCACTAAGAGAGTTGTCTGCTCTATTTTCTGATGAGGCAGCTTATAATAAATTTATGAAGGCAGATACAGTAGAAGAGCTACACCAGCTGATTATATAGCAGGCCAGTCAGGACGTTAGGATAAAATGGGCTATATCTTGATATTGGCCTCAATTAATAAAATACTTATTATGAAGGGTAAAGATGATGCTTAAGGAACTATGTAAAATAAGTCTGGAAGAACAGATCAAAGAAATTGATACAAAGATCACAGATTTACAAGATAGGAAAAGGCAGCTAGTGGTAGCGAAAGAGCGAGAAGAGCTTCGGAGATTTGTAGAAGCTGCAGAGAAGAATGGGTTAACCCCAGAAGAGCTTGCTATGCAGCTTTTGGAAAGACGGGCTTAGAAACACTTTAT
>NZ_MCIA01000008.1 GCF_003609635.1 Lacrimispora algidixylanolytica
AACTGTATTATACGGTTTGACAATACTCTTACTATTATAATGTTAATACTTTTAAATAAGTCCTTTATCAATTTATAACAAAACAGTTATGATCCAATTAATCAACCCTAATTCTAACTCATGCGTTTTAACTTCCGAATCATTAAGAGAGCTATATAAACTAATAATCACTTATATCAGGTTAACCTAAAGATCAGGGTTATGGTAACAGTAATTATCTTATTTATTTTTCCTATTCAAATATACATTTTGAATGAGATAAGAATACATGACCTAAGAATATGTTTCAGTGGGGATAGGGATAATAAATAAAGTAATGAAGAAATGAAGAAATTAGATTTTCTAAAATAGTGGCCTACATGATTGATACAACTAAATGCAATGTAAAAAGCACTGGTATGCTCATTCCCATTCCAGTGCTTTTAGTATAATTATATTATTCCATTAGTTGAGTTCGTAGAGTTCGTAGTATTATCCTGACTCCCTAGACTATAAGAGGACATCTGCATGCGCATCTTCATTAGTTCTATTAAATATAGATAGTTTGTCTTATTTGCTGACAGCGAATTTCCATCTGTTTCTGATGATTGTCCGGACAATGAAGTGAGTGTTTGATATAACTCATTGATTCCAGACATACCTTGAGGTGAATAAGAACTATAATTGGAAGCTGCCGTAGTCATATCATTATTGGAAGTCTTTGAATTACTGGAGAAATATAAGGATCCAGTCTTAGTGGATTCAGGGCTACCCATATAATTCTTTACCTTTTTTACATATTCCTGTGTTTCTTTAAAAGGCGGGATTCCTCCGTACTTCTTTACATTGTTGCCTCCGGCATTGTAAGCAGCAAGAGTAAGGTCTATATTTCCGTCGAATCGCTCCAAATGCTCCTTAAGATATTTGGCGCCTCCCATAATATTGCTTCTGGCATCATATGGGTTCATTACACCAAGAGACTTTGCTGTGGCGGGCATCAACTGCATGATACCTGCGGCTCCTTTTTTTGAAGTTGCTGAGGCATTGAAATTAGATTCCACCTTCGCAACTGCCTTAAGGAGTTTTTCTGATATTCCATATTTGTTTGCAGCCTCAGTAAAGATTCCTTCCAAATTCTCTGGAACATTTGCAATTGACTTTAATACTTTTTTAAACTCATTACCGGATGTGGATGCTGTGTTTTGTGTCCGCACTGAAGTTGTTCCCGCAAGTGCAGACATTTTTAACTGGTCTATTGTTGCCAAAATTCATTCCTCCCGCCTTATTAAGGCATTTATGAAATCCATTTTCCAGAAGCATCCACCCAGTATTCCCCTACCTTGGTGTTGCTTGCCATACTTCCATCGGGATTTAAATAATACCAGACTTTTGGTTTACTTTCTATCCAGCCAGTCATCATCTCTCCGCCTTGAGTATTTAAATAATACCATTTTCCATTAAGCTGCTGCCAGCCAGTCATTAATTTACCATCTGTCGGATTTAGGTAATACCACCTTTGACCGGACTGTAACCAACCGGTCTGACGGATACCGTTGCCATCGAAATAATACCAGTCATTTAAGATTTGCTTCCAGCTGTTTCTTGGAACACCTCCATCTTCCTGTTTGTATGTATTACCTTTCCATGCTCCGGAGGTGTCTCCGTCATAGCTTAGAGTGCTTTCGTCTGAGGTTACATAATCTCCCTCTTTCAGGTATTTCCGATCTTCAGCGGTAAAGCCAATCGCACGCACTTCATAATAATAAATTGCATCCTTGTCCATTAAATCAGAAAGATCTACCATATTAGTCGAAACCGAAATTCGTTTTTTTAATTTATCATCTGCATATAGAGCTACCTGATAGCCTGTGGCAAATTCCACCTTTTTCCATACAGCTTTTGTCATTTTACTATCACTCCAGCCGGCTTGGGATGTCTTCCCTAGCTTCACGACTGGGATATAATCAACTTTGACCTCCAGGGTGTTATTGTCGAGAGCCTTAGCTGAAACAAATTTGGCTCCAGTCACCTTGCACTCAGTGCGGTTGTAGGATTCAGCAAAGATCATATTATCAGAAGTGAAAATAACACTGACTCTTTCATTAGAAGCAGCTTTCCATTTACTAATATCTCTCTTCCAAAGGGTATCCTGAATGGTTACTCCTGAGGTTGTAGTTGTTAACTCAGGCATTAATATTTCCTGATCCCCGGTTTGACTTTTAAACGTTAAATTTAAGCTTCTAATTACAATTGATTCAGCCGCAGGAACCGTTAGAGGGGGCAGAAATGCCATCATTATCGCCAAAACAGCTAATAATATGAAATTCTTCGTGATACTGTTTTTTCTTATCATCGATCCCACACTCCATCTTCATTGATTGGATATCCATCAATTGTGGTTTTGACTGCCATGCTTCCATCTTCATGGAAATAACGCCAATATCCATCTACCTGCTGCCAGCCAGTAGCCATCACTCCATCTTCTCCTGTGAAATAAGTTTTTTCATTACGGATAAATAGGCCTTTGATCATGACACCTTCAAGATTAGCAGGAATGGCATTTAAATAATACCATCTTCCGGCCTGATTGATCCAGCCCTTTTGCATGGCCCCTTGGTTACTGAAGAAATAAGTATAACCATCTATTACCTGCCAGTTGGTGGCAGCTGCCCCCTGAGGACCTTCATGTCCATTATCAGGGTAGAAATAGTACCAGATGTCTTTGATTTTTTGCCAACCTGTCAACATGGCTCCATTGGCATCCAAATAATATATATCTGAATCTAAGATAAACCAACCGGTTAGCATCTTTCCATTCTGGTCAAACCGGTACCATACATTATCAAGCGCCATCCAAGTATCCGTCTGAATGGTTCCATCCTTATGGCGGTAAAGCCAGACACCCGACTGTTTTTCCCAGCCACTTGGGGGTTGAGTACTACTGGTGGTATCTGTTTTACGATCTGCCTCTTTTCCCGTTCCGTCTGATATATCACGGTCTCTGATTAATAGTTCATCTGATTCTACCCAGTTACTCTTTTTACCGTTCTTTAACTCTTCTTGTTTAAATGGAATTGAACGAATTTTAAAGGAATAGGTGCCTTCTTCTGTCATGTAAGGATAAAAATTATATGTGGTTGCTGTGACCTGCTCCTTTTTAAAGACGATTTTCTTTCCCTTATAAAGCCATATTTCATAGGCACCGGAAGTATTATCTCCCTTCGACCATACAGCTAAGCCAAGTCTTGTGTCCTTCCAACCAACATCATCAGGTTCTGCATAAAGCCCCTTGACTGCCTTAGCCCGCAGTGTAACAATTAAATCACTGCCCTGACGCTTTGCACTGACATAGGAGCCACCGTTGACTTTTATCTTAGAAGCTTCGTAAGATGATTTAAAGTAGGCATCTGATTCACTGGAAGGAGTAATTGTTACATTCATCTTGGGCTCTTCCCCAATCGTCATGTCTTTCGTGGTAGACGTTACCCACGTTGCCTCCGTCACCTTATACTCCTTACCTCCTGCCGTCACATAACAGTCTGCACTTGTTTTATCAATCTGTATATCCGGCAAACGGTCTCCCGCCTCAATATTAAGTCCTACTTTAATGCTGACCGAATTAATGGCGTCTGTCGCCATAGATTTCTCTGGGATCAAGCACAAACAAAAGGCCGTTAGTATCACCATGGCCGTTGTTCGCGTTCGCTTTTTCATTCAATCACTCCTTTTCTAAGCTAAAACAAATAATTTACAGTATATATTTTTTATCGTCAGGTTGAGTATGAAACATAAGCCATCAACGGATATTACTGTTTTTTCAGCCGTTCGGAAAGAGTGAATTTTTTAATCATTGATTCCTGATGAGGGGTCATTTCTAAGAATTGGGCACCATAACGGTAGCATAATTCCTCCTTATCATCTGTAAATTCTTTCTTCCAAAGAACACTACCTTTCAGGCGCAGTAATCCATAGCTGGTGTTAATCAAAAAGGAAAAAGACTGATCTTCATTTAAACTTTCCTTTGATTCAAACCCTACGCCACCTAGACTGATATCTTTGATTTCTGCATGGATATGCATAATTAGGCCACTATCTTCTGTAGTTTCAATAGTTACAGGTTGTTCTATTCTGACTTTTAATGCCTGGCGTCTCTCATTTTCACTGACCATTTTCACTACCTTGCAAGTAGCACGGTAGGCAGTTTGATCCACCAGCTTCGTCATTCCTGATATTCGACATTTGCAGGTAACAAGGCCTTGTTTGCCATCATAAAATTCAATCATTGTTTCGCCACTGATATTCCAAATATCCTCTTCTTTGATGATTAACTCAATGGCTTCCTTATTTCCATCTAATACTTCTACTTCCGCAAGCAATGAACCGGCGAACGTATAAATGCAGGCCTTTTTACATTCCATAAACATAGTTTTACTCCTCCGTTCCAGGTGACTCAAGATCTTTTGAATTTGAATCATCGGAGTTTTCTGTCAAAAACTTTTCCTTGATGTCTGGTACATACTCTAAAAAATAGAGATAAATATCTACAATTGCATGGTAAAGTTCTTCCGGAACCTGAGCCCCAAGTTCAAGCTGAGTAAGAATTGATGCAAGTGAATTGTCTTCGTATACCGGAACACCGCTTTCATTGGCTGTCTCAATAATCTTTTCCGCCATATATCCCATTCCGGAAGCCACGATGACAGGCGCTGCATTCTTGTTTTCGTCATATTTGATTGCTACTGCTTTTTTGTTCAACGTATTTTTAAATTCTGACATCGACTGAATTTTTCCTTTCCTGTATTTTAGGAAATACCTCCAAAGGAGAAGAAGGGCCTCCACCTGCCTGGAGATGCAAATTATCAATCCTCAAACGATGCTGCTCAAAAATAGCCTTGATCCCCTTTTGAATGGAACCTTCTGATTTTTGCATTCCTTCGGGATAATATAGCTGTAGGGACGATGCATCTTCACCATAAACAAGCAACAGTTTAAACTGTCCCAATCCTTGGATATCAAATTTTACAAAGATTCTGGAAACTCGCTTTATCCCTGCTTGTGTGGTACTTCCATGTTCATCCGGATCAATCCACATTTCAGTGAAGAGTTTCTTCCCATTTATATTGATCGGAAAGGCCAGATGCAAAAGTGGCATATAAACACTTTCGTTCAATATCATGGAGTTCATCATGTTTAAGAATGTCTGTCTGTTTTCAAGACCAGTTCCTCCATTCACTCCTGTCCGTAGAAAATCCAGGAATTTGTCGGACCACTCGTTTTTGCCGGCGGCCTGATCCATGTCTACCTGATCTAATAATTGGCTGAACTGATTCAATGTCATTTCACCAAAATACTTACGAAATCCTTGGTATCCAGTCAGTCTTTGAAATGCCTGTAAGACTTCGCCTTTGTTTCCATTTTCATATCTGGATATCAATACAGTCAGTAGTGAAATCTTATCTCTTACTGTACCCATATCATGGTTTGCTGATATATAACGAGCGAGGAACGGAATAATCTTATTTTTCAGCAAAGCGCTGTTTTCAGAAGTGTTTCCTTCCTGTGCAGACATATCCAATTCTTTTAACATCTCCTGGATTTGTTCTCTTGTCTGCTTATATACAAAACTCTCCATTTCTCTTAATGTACGAAATATATCTCCTAGAATATGCTTTCCAGATGACATGTCATTAAATTTCTTAATAAAGTTAAGCACATCTGCCTTTAAATCAACAGAATTAGTGTCTGCCATTACCATTCGCATCTGATCAAATAATCCGCCACTGAATTTGACATTGGATTCTGCCTGTTCTTTTAAAAATGGTAAAATGTCTTCTTCATTCATCTGAGTGGCCTTAAAAAATGCAGCAATCTTCTCTGCTGCTTCCTGCCCCATGACGCCTCCGGTGAGCATCTCATCACCTTGGAAAAATATATCGGCGAAAATCTTTGATAGGTCAGGAACATTTTTAACCATATTAAGAAAAGCGCCAAAGTTGGATTTGTATTGAAATGCTAGCTGCTGCTCTCCATTTCCTCCGGAATTGGTACGGTTGTCTCCACGTGTTACTCGAGTTGGATCAACCGGGTTCTGAATCTGGGCGCCTTGGCCGGCCTGAGGATTGTTCTTGATTGTTGAATTATCATAACCGGAAAGCGGGGTTGTTACTTTTAAAACATCTGCCATAGTAGCCTCCATTTATGTGGTAAATCATTTATTTTTTTCCAAACGTTCTACTAATTGCTATTATTTTTTAACTATCCATACCGATAAATAGATATATACTAATTAGACAAGGCGGTGTAAATATTATGGATAACGGCATGGATAATATGCTTGATATGTATCTCTTTGAAACCAATTCTCTACTGGAGCAATTGGATGAACTCCTGATAGAAGCCGAAAAAGCAGGAGATTTAACGGTGGACGATGTAAATGAAATCTTTCGTGTCATGCATACCATCAAGGGTTCCTCTGCGATGATGGAGTTTTCTTCCCTAATGCAGATCGCCCATCACATTGAAGATTTATTCTTCTATATTCGTCAGAATGGTTTGGACTCCCTTAACATTACCCACAAAGGCACCCTTTTTAATTTAATGTTCCGCTCAACCGATATGCTTAGAGCAGAGGTTTCAAAGGTAGAAAACAATGAACCACTTAGTGATAATGTCGACAATCTGACCCAGGAAATTAATAGCTTCCTGAAAATAATCAGTGAGGAAGAAACTCCGAAGAACACAGAGGCAACAATTGCCAAATCATCTGAGCCGAAAAAGTCAGAACAACCAAAAAAGGTATCTGCACCAGCCACACAGACCGCTGATTTAGATAAAATCCGAATGGAATTGGCAGAATGTCCTGATGATAATGCTTCCTTTTTCCTTCGCCTCTTTTTTGATGAAGGGTGTGGAATGGAGAACTTAAGAGCTTTCATGCTTATAAGTGCATTGAAAGAATCCGGTTTGGAATTCAATCATTATCCAGCTGATATAGAGACGAATAGCAAGACCTGCGCTACTATTATTGAAAAGGGATTCTATTTAACATTTGAATCCAGTAAAGATGCAGAATCTGCCATCTCCCAGGTAAGTAATTTAAACAATATTCAATCTTATGAATTAATTGAAAATGTACGTGTTAAAAATGCTACAGCGGATGAGATTAAGACTCCAACAGCTCCTGTGCATGAAAATGCGGTTACAAGCACTCCTGCAGCTAGCACTGGCCACCAGACACCAAATAAGCAGAATTTAATCAGTGTAAATCTGGCTAAGCTTGATAATCTTGTTGCAATTGTTGGAGAAATCGTTATTACAGAATCTATGGTAACCTCCTCTCCTGACATTCAAAACTTAAAAAACATGGATAGCTTTTTAAAAGCAACCAGACAGCTACGCAAATTGACGGATGATCTTCAAGACATCGTTATGTCCCTGCGCATGGTGCCAGTATCCGGTGTGTTCCAGAAAATGAACCGAATTGTCAGAGATATGAAACAAAAGCTGCAAAAGGACGTTAGACTTACCATTGTTGGCGAGAATACAGAAGTTGACAAATCCATTGTTGATAGCATTGGTGATCCTATTATGCATATCGTTCGTAATTCCATGGACCATGGAATTGAAGATTCTGTTCAGGAACGTATTGCTGCCGGAAAGAATCCTCAGGGAGAGATAACACTTTCTGCCACCCATACAACGAATGAAGTTATTATTGCAATCAAAGATGACGGCCATGGTGTAGATCCTGCTGGTGTATTAGCAAAAGCAAAGAAAAATGGAATTCTCACCAAACCGGAAAATGAATATACCCAGAAAGAAATTTTGGCTCTTCTTCTTGCACCTGGATTCTCTACCAACGAAGTGGTAACGGAATATTCCGGCCGTGGTGTTGGTATGGATGTTGTAAAGAAGAATGTAGAAGCTGTTGGGGGTACCGTTACTGTAACCAGTGAATTAGGTAAGGGAATGTGTACCACATTAAAGATTCCTCTTACTATGGCAATAGTCGATGGTATGGAAATCGCAGTCGGCAAATCTGTATTTACGATTCCTATTGCAAACATCCGTCAGTCCTTTAAGGTTAAGAGCGAAGATGTTATTTACGATACTGAGGGCAACGAAATCATCAAGTGCATGAATCAGTTCTATCCTATTATTCGTATACATACTCTCTACAATATTGATTCGAAGATAACCAATATTGAAGACGGTATACTGGTTTGGGTTGAATCCGGTGACAAGTCTTATTGCCTCTTTGTTGATGATCTGCTTGGTGAACAGCAGGTTGTTGTAAAACCGCTTCCAGTTTATTTAAACAGCTTCAACATTAAAAATTCCGGAATCTGCGGCTGCACCATACTTGGTGACGGCAATATCAGCATCATTTTAGACGTTTTAAATCTGTATGCTGCGGCACACAATCAATACTAATTGGAATTGGAGGAATACAAATGTCAGCAGAAAATACGCAAACTACTATGACCGGTTCAAGCCATGCAGCACCAAGAGGTCTTGCTTCTTCCGGATCTGAAGCTACGGAACGCTACCTTACCTTCCGCACAGATAACTTGATTTTTGGAGTAAGCACCAACTATATTATAGAGATTATCACTAATCATGCCATTACTACCATGCCAATGATGCCCAATTATGTAAAAGGAATTATCAACTTAAGGGGCCAAATCGTTCCTATTATTGATATTCGTTTAAGACTTGGAAAATCTGCGATTGAATATACCAATACTACTTGTGTCATTGTCTTAAATGTGGATTCTGTCTTTATCGGAATCATTGTAGATGCAGTTGAACAGGTTTTAGATATTGATTATTCCCAGATCTCTTCTATTCCGGCGAACAACCGGGAAGAGTTGGTAAGTGGTATGATTTCCATGCCGGACAACAAAGTTGTTCTGCTTATGGATTGTGAAACCTTAGTTAATAACTCATAAAGGATGGCCTTTCTATGTTAACACTTTCACAGCAAGACTTCACACGACTGGTTCAGTTCGTGAAAAAGAATTATGGAATTGACTTGTCAAAAAAGATGCAGCTGATTATGGGACGTTTGTCAAATACAATCATTACTTTGGGTTATTCTTCTTTTACAGAATACATAGACCACGTTACCTCATCAAAAAATCCAGCTGATCTGGAAGTAATGCTGAATAAGCTTACAACAAATTATACTTACTTTATGAGGGAGGAAGCTCATTTTAATTTTTTCCGTGAAACCATTCTTCCTTATCTATTAAGTACAAAAAAGAATAAAGTTTTAAGCATATGGAGTGCTGGCTGCTCTTCTGGTGAAGAACCTTATACAATATCAATGATATTAAAAGAATCTCTGGGGGCGCAAGCCGCCCTCTGGGATACCAGAGTTCTAGCCACCGATATATCACAGAATGCTTTAAACGCAGCAAAGCAGGCGGTTTATGATGAAGAGTCTTTAAAGAATCTATCCCCAGCGTGGAAATCAAAGTATTTCGTTAAAACAGCAGAACCAGGTATTTATTCCGTGGCACCAGCCATTAAATCCAATGTTATCTTCCAGACATTTAACTTAATGGATCCCATACGGTTCCGCTTGAAATTTGATGTTATTTTCTGCAGGAATGTAATGATTTATTTTGATCAAAATACAAAAGATGGTTTGATTCAGCGCTTTTACGATGCATCAGCACCAGGGGGCTACTTACTAATAGGTCATTCGGAAACCATTAATAAAGAAAAAACTCCGTTTAAGTATATAATGCCAGCAACCTATCGAAAAGAATAATCTGTTTAATATAAAATCTATTTACTGCTGCTATGTAACGGTAAATGGATTTTATATTACACAGATTTATAACCAAATAGCAGAAAATGTAAAACTTACATCAGCCTGGCTATGCTTATATCAGTGCCAAGAATGGAGTAAAATATGAACGAAAAAATCAGAGTTCTTATCGTAGATGACTCCTTGCTTTTCCGCAAGGTGTTGATTGATAATTTATCCCAAAATCCAAATATTGAAGTTATTGGCTATGCCGTTGACGCATTTGATGCGGAGCGTAAAATACCACTTCTAAAACCTGACGTTGTTACGGTTGATGTGGAGATGCCCCGGTTAAGCGGTATTGATTTTGTAAAAAAACTATTACCTATATATACGGTACCAGTAATATTAGTATCCTCCTTGAATCTAAATGTATTTGAGGCACTTTCCGCTGGTGCTGTGGATTTTGTCAGAAAACCAGATATGTCCTCAGGCAACTCCTCTAGTACGTTTTTGAATACCTTAATAAGTAAAATATTCATTGCTTCTAGGGCCAAAATCAAAGTGCCCCAGGCCTCTCCTATGGTCTCTAAGAATTCATCAAATAACGGAAAGCTATTTTCTTTAAATGCTTACAATACGGTCATAGCAATCGGAGCTTCAACTGGAGGAACTGAGGCAACACTTCAGGTCTTAAAAAATCTCCCTCCAGACACTCCAGGAATTCTAGTGACCCAACATATGCCAGAAGGATTTACTAAAATGTACGCAGATCGCTTAAACCGATTGTGTCAAATGAATGTAAAAGAGGCTCAAAGTGGTGATGCGATCGAGCGAGGTCAGGTTCTTATTGCCCCTGGTGACTTGCAAATGAAAGTAGTTAAAATTGGTAGCCGCTATAGTGTAAATTGCTATTCTGGTGAAAAGGTAAGCGGCCACCGCCCTTCTGTAGACGTTCTCTTCCAATCCATTGCAGATACAGCCGGTCCAAACTCTGTAGGTATCATTATGACTGGAATGGGGAGGGATGGCGCTGATGGACTTCTCAGCATGAAAAAAAAGGGTGCCTTTACAATCGGGCAAGATGCCGAAAGCTGCGTTGTATACGGAATGCCTATGGTTGCTTATAACATAGGTGCTGTTGTGACTCAAACTTCCTGCGCTAATATATCAAATGTTCTACTGAAGCATTTATATTCTCTTTAAATAAGAAATTACTGAATCGAAAGTTAATATTTTTTTACTTATGACGATAATATAAATAGAACCTTTGGTATATAAGCTCTTAGAAAGGAGTCGTTAAATGCGTATTTCACCGAACTATTATAGTACGCTATATAATACACCCATGACACGACAAAATCAGGATACATCCGTGGTCAATGCTTCGGAATCCTCAAAAAACAAATATGATGAAATTACAATCCGTTCTGCGTCGCCGGAAGAAATAGATTCAAAGTTTGCATCTACTTTGAAGAACCTCATGGTAAAAGAGATCAAGCAGCCAACTTCAGAGGAAAAACTGGATCTTTTAAAACAGAGAATTGAAGATGGTACTTATCAGGTAAATGCTAATAAGATAGCCGAGAAGATTCTTCTATACAAAGGAGCCCAACTAGAATGAATGAATTTATTACCGTAATCGAGGATTTGACTGAGTTATTCCAGGAACTAATACAGATTGAACAGACCAAACTGGAAGCCGTTAAAAAAAATCGCATTACTTATGTAGAAGATTGTATGAATAAAGAACAAGCAGCTATCTTAAAGTTAAGAGGCCTTGAGCGGAAACGCGAACTCTGTCAGGAGAAACTAGGATTTGAAGGTGATACCTTTCAGGTAATACTCTCAAAGATTTCCGGAGAAGAACATATTATGTTAAAAGGCATGTTTAATACCCTTTCTGACCATGTGCGGCTTTTCCAGGAAATTAACGATAGTGCCCGCACAATGATTGAGATTAATCTGCATAAAATTAATACAGCTATTAACAATTCCCAAGATGGAACCAAAAAAGATAAAAAACAATGGGGGGGACAATTATGACTCGATCAACCTTTGCTGGATTTACCACTGCCCGCCTGGCCATGGCTGCCAGCCAGAGATCACTTGACGTTACCGGTCAAAATATTGCTAACATTAATACGGTCGGATACACAAAGCAACAGGTTGATTTAGTCAGCCTGAACTTAAGAGGTGGAGATGTATACAGCAGTAATCCAAGCTCAAAAATTGGATATGGTGTAGAAACAACCAGTGTCTCACAGATCCGTGATCCATTCCTAGACGTACAATACAGAAACCAGGTTGCAAAAGTTGGTACTGCAGATGCTCGTCAGGAAGTTTTGGATCAGCTTGGTGATGTGTTTGATGAGACAGACAAGGACGCTTTAAAAACAGCCCTTAGTGAATTAAGTAGCTCTTTAGACAAGCTATCAGCCAATGCAAACAGCAGTGAATTTGACAGTATCGTACGCTCTCGTTGTCAAGTTTTAATGAATTATATTCATCAGAAAAATGCAGATTTAAAGAGCACACGCGATGAAACGATAAGTGGCTTGGAAAAAACAACCTTACCTAAAGTAAACAGCTTGTTATCTGACATTGGTGAATTAAATGATGCGATCTATAAAAGCCAGATGCTTGGTAATCCTGCACTTGAGATGATGGATCAGAGAAACACAAAGCTTGATGAACTGGCTGGCTATGTCCCTATTAGCGTATCGTATAAAGAGGTAAATATAGCAGACGGAGCAAAATATAATTATCCGGTTGTGAAATTAAATGGTACGAACGGAACTACATATAATCTAACAGCAGGAGATCATGGAGAAAATTTTGCTTCTTTATCTATTAAGGTTGAAGATGGAACTGTTAAGATTAACTTAATACCAGCATCTGATTTCCCCGCATATGCTGATGTTTCTGCATTAAAAACGGACATTACCGATAAATTGAGAGAAGGCACACTGAAAGGTACGCTGGATATGCTCAATAAATCGGGGGAATTAGATAATCCTTCCTCTGATTATAGGGGGATTGGTTACTATGAGAAATCATTTGATTCCTTTGTTCAGTCCTTTGCGAAGACGTTTAATAAATTGAATATAAATACGGTTCCTTATACAGGAATTACCAATGCACCTTCAAAAGGAGCTCCAACAGAAATGGTTGGAGACGGTGCTAAAAAGGTAGAATATTCCTATAATTTTGAAAATGCTAAAGGTAATTTTTTAAATCATGAAATAGTAAATATTAATGGTCAAAGCTACACTTTTGGAGATGGAAGTGGCGGTACGATTGCTCTTGGTAATACCATGGAGGATAGTCTAAAGAATCTAGCAAGTAAAATACCAAATACTACTTTTGATGTTAAAGGCATTTCTATGGCTGGAGCTTGGGAATATAAGGATAAAAAACTCACTTGGTCAAGCACCGCACCGTTGGCAACAGGTCAATCCATAGGTGAGAACAGTATTAGAGCAACCGCAAGCAAGGATATCGATAACTTAACTTATTCTGCGAATCCATTAAATATCAAAAACTATGATTTATTTAAAACTTCTGATGGGAGCAGTATCTTTACAGCAAGCAATATAAAAATATCAGACGACTGGATGAATAGCAGCATACATATTATCGCCTCTCATGATCCGAAAGCAGGAACAACTGCCAGTGATAATATTACTCTCATGATTAAGGCACTTACAGATAGCCGTGAATTCACATATGAATACAATTATACTGATTATGCTGGAAATCCCAAAAGTGGATCTACCTCCTTCTATAATGGTAGTTTTTCACAATGCTATTCTAATATGGAGAATATGCAGGGTATCGATAGTTCATCAAATACAGCTATATTAAATAATCATATTTCTGTATTAAGCGAAACATCTAACAATAAAGATGCAGTTTCAGGTGTTTCTCTTGATGAAGAAGGTATCAACTTAATGCAATTTCAAAGATCTTTTTCAGCGGCGGCTCGTCTAATGACTACCCTTGACCAGGCATTAGATACATTAATCAATAGTACTGGCATGGTTGGCCGATAGGAGGAACAGTAATGAGAATTACGACAAGTGCAATTTTAAGAAATTATAAAAACAATCTTTCTACCACAATTAATACATTAAATAGTTCAAGGACCAAGGTAATGACTCAGCGTAGCTTTAATTCTGTAGCTGAAAATCCAGGTGCTGCGGCGAGAGCTTCCCAGCTTCACCGTAAATATTACAAAAATCAGGATAATTTAAGTATGCTAAATGATGTTCAGTCCAGGCAGGATGGACAAGAAGATGCTATGAGGCAGATTAATGATATGCTAAAAACCGTTGGCAAGGATTACGGTATCCAAGCAATGAGTGGAACGAACCAAACATTTGAAACCAGACAGGGGTATTCTTCAGCCTTAAAGGAATTTCAAAAGTCAATGGTATTGAGTCTGAATTCAACTTATGAAGATACTTTTTTATTTGCAGGTTCTGATGGGAAAAATCCTCCTTTTGTTTTATCCGAAGACGGAACCCTGACTTATCGAAATATTAATGTTGATGCCGCTAAGGGGTCAGAAGATTACAAGGAACTAGATAGACTTTCCAACGAAAAACTCTATGTTGATTTAGGATTAGGACTATCACTTGATGAAAATAATAAGGTTGTTCCCTCTAGCGCATTCAATATGTCTCTTCCTGGCATTAATGCAGTTGGTTACGGGAAAGATGATGACGAAATGAGTAATAATGTAATAGTTCTGACTGGGCAGATGGCTGATCTATTGAGTGCAGAGACCTTTGATGCCCAGCAATATCAAAAATTGGCATCTAAGTTCGACAAAGTGAGCACCGGCATTCTAAACCAGGTCACCGAATTAGGAGTTAAATCAGAATTCCTCACAACGACGAAGGATCGTTTAGAGAATACAGATATTTCTCTTCAGGAACAGATGCAAAACGTTGAAGGAATCGATTTGGCTAAGGCTCTTACTGATTATTCATGGAATCAGTATGCATATAATGCAGCTTTAAAAGTTGGTACTTCTATCTTGTCAGCCTCGTTTATTGATTTCATGAAATAACTTTGATTGGGGGGTATTATTGTGGAACCTTTATTAAGAATAACGACTGTACCTATTAAATATGAACTTATGATTACGAAAGCCCGATTAGAATATTCAAATTCAAAGACCGAAATGGTGTCTTCAAGACAAAAAGGCGGCTTTGAAATGGAAAGCCGCCCAATTAAAGTGCGTATAGATACTTTTGACGCACGTAATTCCGTCTGTCCAACAACGATGGAAAGCGTACGCAGATCTGCCCAGGAGGGCAAATCTGCCGCTCAAGAAGCTACCGCAACCTATGCAGAGGAGGGCGCTATGTTATTAGACCCAAATATTTCAAATCCCCTTGATATTATCAACCAACAGCGTGCTCAAGTACCTACCGGAGATTTTGGCTTAACGTTTCTGCCTACAACTGGTCCGGAGATAGAATGGTCTAATCCTGATCTGACGATGCAGTACCAGATGGACAAACTAAATTTTGACTTTAGAGTTGCCAATGGTGATTTTGAGTTTATCCCTGGAGATGTGTCAATTTCAATTACACAAATGCCTGATGTACAAATAGAGTATATTGGCGGTCCCATGTATGTTCCACCTAGTGCAGCAGATTATTTTAATCACTCTCCCGTAGATGTACTTGCATAATTTAATTCCGGAGGTTTCTATGGAAATCAAAACACAGTATTTTGGTACCATTTCTAGTTCAGACAAAGAATTCATTCATTTTCCTGATGGACTATTTGGTTTCGCTGATTTAAAAAATTATATCCCATTGGCTTTTGAGAATAACAGTGATGCTCTTATCTCACTTCAATCTGTAGAAGATAGTTCCATCTCTTTTATTCTCATGAATCCATTCCAATTATATACCGAATATATGCCGATATTATCCGATGAGGATCGGAAGCTTTTAGATGCCTCCTACAACGATGACAACATCTCTTATTATGTAATTTGCATCATACATGATTCCATGGAAGATAGCACAGTGAACTTAAAATGCCCGATTGTAGTAAATACAGATACTAGGGAAGCTCGACAGATCATTCTGGATAATGTACTTTATAAATTTCGCCATCCAGTGAAAGATTTTATAAAAAAGGAGAAATAATATGCTTATTCTTCAAAGAAAAAAAGGTCAGGAACTTACAATTGGCGAAAATATCTGCGTTACTGTTTTAGATGTCGGAAATGACTGGGTAAAGCTTGCAATTGAGGCTCCTAGGGATGTATCTATATTAAGGTCAGAATTGATTGAAGCAGCTTCTGCTAATAAAGAAGCTGCATCTATCTCTCTGAGTCCAGGATCTATTTCTAAAATAAATGAATTATTACAAATAAAAAAAGACAGCGGAGATAACTGAAATCATTTCAGTATTTCCGCTGTTTCTTTATCATCATCTTTATCCTGTTCACTATCTCCTATGTCAGTTTCTTCCGCTTCAGATGTTTCTATGTTTTCATCTTCCTCTTGAGATGCCGCCAATTTGATTATGATATCTTTAATAATTGGTAGCTGGCTAAAACGTTGTTGCAAATTGCTAATTGGTTTTAATAGATACGTTTCCCATAATTTATGATAGCATATTCGTAGTCCATATCGTCCTAATCGAAACATCCAGAATAGGGGCAATAATGCACTGGCCTTTTCAAGCTCTGGATAGATCGTCTCCATATAACCTCTGTCAGGAAATGCCCATTCCAGTAATCTCTTGAATTCTTCTGCTCTTCGATTGCGTGCATAGCAGTCCGCTACCGTTTTTATTAAAGGTAGGTACTGAGAACTGATTTCTCTTCCTTCCTCCCCTTTAGACAGGATATACGATTCCATTGCATCATAGACCTCTGCAAACTCTGCACCAACTCCGGCCCCTGTACCAAACCAGCGTAGTACTAGGTATTCCATTTTTTCTGCGAAAGCTTCTATTTTTAATTTTTTTAATCGATCATATATATACTTCCATGAAAATTCTTCTGCATAACGTTTATAAAAAAACCAGAAATTAATCATTTGATTTAAGCTGATCTCACCTTTTGCATAGCTATCAGTCAGTCTACACATATAAAAGAGATACTGGTCGTTAGGCCCCATCTCTCTAACATGCTTAAACCCCTCTTTTCTAGGTATGGTGCCTAAGAGATTCTTATAAAACTTACGCATAGGCCTGCTCAAAAAAATATTATAATTATAAAAAAACACTTTGATACCAGGTATCCGATAATATAAAAAACCCTCATCTTCTAAAGGCTTCTCTACAAAATCTCTAATGCGTAGTTTATTCGCAATCAGTCCCGTGCCTTTTTTATCAGAGCCAATTTCTATATACTCCTGGCAACACATTTCTTCAATGGGGTAGCTTTTCACATTCTCAGCATAATCTACAAAAAAGCAGTTTATCTTCTCTTTTTCCATTAAAGATCTCAGCTGTTTTTCTGCCTTTCTTAATCGATCCGTTCGATAGACTGCCTCAAGATATTTCTCGAAGAAACGTCTTCGAATCGATTGAGGTATTATCTCATTTAAACCCAGAATTCCGTAATGAACAACATGAGCAACGTGATGAAAATCCGCAAGGCGAAACATCTTTTCCCAATCCAGCTGGCGCATTGGTTCAGGAGTTGTCTTCTGGTTCATAACGGAAGATAGAATCATTATTAAATACCGTTCTTCGTATCCTTTTCTCATTACACACTTCCATCCTTATATGCCGAAGGTACAAACGCTTACAGCAAATCATATATCAATGTAACTACAATATTATATTCATGATCACAAAACATTGTCGGATGAATTCCTCTGTATTTTTATATTAAATAGCTGAATGAAGCAAAAGAAGGTTACATCCTACACTTATATATCGGTTTTTATATAAATATCTTAACTTTAGATGCCAATTGTACGATAGATATTGTATACATAAATATAAATTTCTATAGAAAAGGTGAATTCAGTGAATGGATTTTATAATATCATATTTAAAACACTGTTCTTAGCTACTGTCCCTTTAACAACTACATTTACCGCTAACAATCAAAACGTAGAATCCAATAGGCTTATTTCTTTATCGCAGGTATCTGTAAGTGATAGTTATGCAGAGGCGGAAATCCCTCAGGAAGGAAGATATGATGTAATGCTAGACAGCGTAGCTGGACCTCTTACGTATTATAATCAAGGTGATTCCAGGTGGGGGAATTATCTCTGGGGTGGGAAAGATCCTTTATCCATCTATGGCTGCGGCCCAACTATTATGGCTATGGTGATTACCAGTCTGACTGGAAACCAGGTACTGCCTGCTGATGCTGCAAACTGGGCTGCCTCGAACAGATGCTGGGCCCCAGAAGACGGTTCTTATCATTGTCTGATCCAACATGCCTCCTCTGCTTTTGGAATTGAGGCCGTTCCAATCAGGGACTACTCTGTAAATGGAATTCAGCAGGCTCTTAATTCAAACCGCTTGGTCATTGCGCTAGTTGGCAAAGGACACTTCACACAACGAGGTCATTTCCTTATTATTACCCGTATGACTGAAGAAGGAAAAGTGCGGATTGCGGATCCAAACAGCTATGAGAACACATCTATTGACTGGGATCCTGAAATCATTTTAAAGGAGTTAAACAGACGAGCCTCAAATGGTGGCCCTTTGTGGGCAATCCAATTGCCCGATTCTTCACGGTAATGTTTGATAAAAAGAATCTTTTCCGGCTAATCGCATGCTAATATGGCGGTCCAGTTCAATGGTCCGCTGCACCAGCATTTGAATGCTGGTTCCTTTTTCTACTAGTTTCTTAATTATTGGATTCTCTGGTATGTTTTCCTTATTTCCCTTAATCCAATTCATGGCTTGAGTAGCTTCATCTGTTGTAATAAAAGACAAGAGTAGGTGAATATTTCTTTCACTCATCTCTGCTTGATCTATCTCTTCCTGCCTCATTCCTAATAATATTTGAACCAATGCCCGATCATTTCTAGACAGTGCATCACCAATATCTTTGGTAATACGTTCTATTTCATTAAAACACTGATATTTCTTCTGCATCTCTTTTAATATTTCCATCAACATTTCGTCTTCCATAATAACCTCCTAACACTTGAATTATTTATAAATGGCTGGAGAGGAAAACCTCTCCAGCCTTATTTTAACTACTTAATCCCTGGGCTTCTTTAAATGTATCCCGTAAATCAACAATTAAAGGACGTACTTCTATAATAACCTGGCGATTTCTTCCTGCTTTAATTCTACTAAATTCATAGAGGAAAAAATCATAAAGCCGTTTCAGTTCTATACTGATTTCATAATTAAAATTCAAAGTGTTTTTTAGATAAGTTATAATATCAATTGACCGCTGAATGGATTGTTCAAAAGATTCATAATCCTTTTTTTCTAAAGCGAGATCCGCTCTTGTCAAACGTTTTAACAGTTCGTCAAATAAAAGATTGAGCATCTCTCCTGGTGTCATCGTATTGACTGACTGTTCTTTGTATTGCTGATATCCATTCATATTCATTGTCTACACCGCCATTTCTAACTGCCGAATGAACTTAAGGTACTACTCTGGGAGTTCATTTGAGCAATAACATTTTCCAAATTCGTGAATTGCTTTACATACCGATCCGTTTCCGTCTTTAACTGAGATTGAAGTTTTTTAATGTAAACATCAATACTGTCAATTGACTTCTGTAAGCTATTTGCTGTAACACTGGTTGGTGCATAAACAGAACCGGCTTTTTCAATAAGAATACCTTTTACTGTTCCCGAAGTATTAGCAAACTTATTCGTTATAGAAGTAAGTTTAGCCATAAATCCATCCTTTTCACCTGTGGAAGTATCCGCTTTCTTTGTGAATAACTTCTTTATATCTTCTGCATTCGTCTCAAGAGCTGCACGGAATTTCGTCTCATCAAATACCAGCTTACCCTTTTCAGTATAATCACTGCTTGTAGTAATACCAAAAGAACTTAACATAGCCTTCTCGTCTGAACCAGCGTCAAATACAAACCGGAGGCTATCTGATAATGAACGAAGCTCAGTGTCATTAAATAGTACTCCTACTTTAGCTTTATCTTCCCACTTTTTAATCTGATCTTCAGACATACTCTCTTTTTGCTCATCAGTCAAAGGAGAATAGTCACGATTAGGCTTTTTGCTTGACTGATCGCTAACTAATTGAATAATTTCATTATAATCTTTGATCATGTCTGTAATTGTAGACACAATCTTGTCACCATTAGTTTTTGCAGTTAATGTTACTGGATCTGCTTTATCATCTATTACATTATTCGTATATCCGAATGTTCCACTAACAGTAACATTAAGTCCCTCAAGATTGAAGGAATTGCTGCCGCGTACCAGCTCCTGAGTTGCTCCGTTACCATACTTTACTGCGATTACAGCATCTTTGCCTACTTCTTCATCAAATCCTGTAATATTATCGCTAAAAAGTGCCACTGCATCCTCATTTAATTCAACTTTACCAGAAGCACCAGCTACAGTGGACTGGAACGTAAACTTATCAGAACTTGACAAATAACTGACTTTTACACCAGCATCGGAAGAATTAATCTTATCCATAATCTCTTTCATGGAGTTCTTATATGTTAATCCAGTTATAGAAACACCATTGATTATTAAATTTATTGAGTTATCTTCTGAATATCCCGATTTACTTTTAATCGCCTTCATACTTTCTAAGCCCGACTCTGCAACAGAAGACTCTAAATTCAAGCGATTAGATTCGCCTGCTTTGATACCTAATTCTCCATTTATTCCCAGAATTCCCTTATCTGCTGATGTAATAGAAAGAACAGAGGTCTTATCATCATTTACAGTTCCAGCAATCTTAGTTTTAAAAACCAGTTTATCACCATCTGCTTGGACATCAATTCTACCATCACCAAATTGCTTTGCTAATTTATCTTTCAGATCTTTTGCTAAATCAGTAATATTTGTTTTATCACCAAATTTTATGGATTTTGTAACACCATTATAGGTAAAGCTAATGTTTTTGCCTTCGGTTCTTTCCAGAAAAGTTTTAGAGGTAGTAAGTTCCTGTGTATACCCCTTGACCGTACTTGAGAATCCAGTACCACTAATTGTCCGATCAGTCTCGGAGACTTTACTAATATCATTAAAACCAAGCGCCTTTAGTGCAGAACCACTCCCACTCTCAAGTAAAACAGTATTGCCCGCAGTATTTTCTGATCTTATATCCAACTTTGAGACACCACCTGAATCGTATGTAGAAACTTTGATTACACTGGCGAGAGTCTTTCCATTACCAATAGAAACCTGTTCTAAAGATTTATTTATAGACTCCGCAGACTTTTCTGCAGTGGAATAATCGTATGGAGTTCCATCACTAGCTTTTCCAGTCTGCATCGTTACATTATAAGTTTTGCTTCCATACTTAAAGGTGAGATATTCACCTTCTAAATTGCTGACATCTTTCATACCGAAATCAACGGTTCCACTATTAAGCGTGGAGTCACTAACCACATTCTTGGATACTTTGTATGCATCTTGCGCCATCTCTTTTACTCCAACTATGGAAAGAGAATTCGAAATAGAGGAACTTCCTGTAACGCTCACGTATTTGCTGTTAGCACCGTTTGTCGTAATGCTGCTGCTCGCCCATAAGCTTGCACTGGCAAGGTTGGTTGCTGGGGTAGTATAGGACATATACTTCTTTGAGAATTCTACCAGCTTAGAACTAACTGACTGATACGCTTCCTGCTTCCAAAGCGTGGTTTGTCTACTTTTGTTTTGCTTCGCAATTTTAGCTCTCGTAGAAGCTGTCATTCCTTCAATGAGAGAGTCTCTGTCCAGTCCACTGACAAGTCCGCCATATCCACGTACCGTCGATGCAGAGTTGATTTTGTTAGTAGTTGATACTGATGCCATAGATAAACTCCTTTCTTATATCCATATCCAATTTTCGCCAAAAATCGGTTTTTTTCTTGTTTTTGCTATACTTATTTATCGACATATTGTATACTAAAGATAATAGTATTATCTTAAATTACGATTGGAGGAATAGAACTTGTCAACGGTAATTACCATTACAAATCAAAAGGGCGGCGTAGGTAAAACAACGACTTCCTGCTCTCTTGCCTGCGGTTTGGCCATGAAGAAAAAAAGAGTCTTAGCAGTTGATTTAGATCCACAGGGTAACCTGGGTTTTAGCCTTGGTCTTGAAATTGAATCCTGCGCTACCATATATGAAGTTTTTAAAGGAACTGCTACCCTGCAGGAGGCCATTCGCCCAGCTAAATATTGTGATGTTATTTCGTCCAACATTCTTTTAAGCGGAGCCGAGCGAGAATTTACCGGAAAGCAGCGAGAAAGCATGTTGAAGGATATCTTATCTACCGTAGCAGGTTACTATGATTATATCATTATCGATACTCCTCCTGCTCTTAATATTCTTACTGTAAATGCATATGCTGCAGCTGATTATCTGGTAATCCCTATGGTTCCGGAGATTCTTAGTCTGCTTGGTGTATCTCAAATTAAAGATACCATTAATACGGTACGTACCTCTGTTAATCCGAATCTTTATGTTCTTGGGATACTGCTTAATAAATACAATTCCAGGACTCTACTTTCTAGGGAAGTAAAAGAGATGGCAGAAAACATTGCTGCTCAAATCGGCACAATTGTATTTGGCACTCAAATCCGCTCCAGTGTTAGTGTGGCTGAGGCCCCTGCTCAAGGCGAAAGCCTTCTAGACTATGCTCCTCGCTCTAATCCAGCATTGGATTACAAAGCTTTAGTAGATGAAGTTCTAGAACTGATCAACCAGCGTAAAAATTAATATATACATGATAGGGGTATGAGACCATGGCCAGAAAAAGCAGTAAGACAGCTCATGTTATGAATCTCTTGGCAGGTGATGAGCCGGAAACTTCCAAATCAGAAGCCGCAAAGGAGAACCAGGCCGCAAGCCTAAATACAGATTCCTCCGAAACCATAAAAGAGCTTACCGTATTAGCCCACAAAGCTTCCATTCAGACACAAGAGGGACCATTAACGCCCTCTCCCATATCCATTATTGATATGTCTTCATCCGCTCCTGATCCTGTCTCTGAAATGATTAGGCAGCAATTAGAGGATGAGGAAGGTATAGTGGAAGCGGTCAAGGAAAAGGTGGAGCTTGATGATGCCTCTGAATTAGTTTCTGAGAATGGTTTTTCTGATAAGACGATGACTGAAGAAGCAATAAATGATGAAACAGTAAACGATAAAGCAATAGATGATGAAACTTTTGCTGGTGAAACACTAAATGATAAAGCAATGGATGATGAAACTTTTGTCGGTGAAGTGTTAAACGATAAAGCGATGGACGATGAAACTTTTGTTGGTGAAGCATTAGGCGATAAAGCAACAAATGATGAAACATTAGCTGAGGAAGCTATATCTAAAGAAGAAATAATCCAGCCAGAAGTTGAAAACGACTTGAATTTGGTAGATAATTCAGAAACCAAGAACAATTCAGATGGTTTGAATCACTCAGAGGATAATTTTAGCACTTTAGAATCTCCCTCTGAAGAAAAGGAGGAATCTCCTGTTGTTTTAACCGCTACTGAGGTGAACGTTATCGAGACAGATTTTAAAGATCCTAAGACAAATCCAGCACCAGAAGCAAAAACTTCGGACGTAAAGGAAGAAACTTTATCTCCTGAGCTTGAAAAACCAACATTTAAATATTTAAACGTGATGGAACACGTAGTTCAAAATAAAGTACATGAATATGCCGCTAAATTAGATGCTTGTTGCTGCGGACATTGCATCGCTGACATTACGGCACTGACCTTGACTAATCTTCCGCCAAAGTATGTTGTGGTGGAACCACCATCTGCTTCTCCGTTATTAAATTTTTATGTCAACCGATTTTCTCAGCAGGTATTTGTAGAATTAACAAAAGCCTGCTTTACGGTAAAACAAAACCCACACCATTAGGCGTGGGTTTTTCTTTCTTCTGTTAGGTCTGGCTCCTGCTCTGCACTAATGGTAAGGCTGTTCCATATACCGTTCACGGTTTCGACGCAATCCATATAGGCCTGCGCAAGAAATCCGGAAGGAAGGCCTAATTCATCAGACATTAACTTTACGTTCTTCCACTCTGCATTTTCATAGCTAAGAATGAGTTTATATAAAGTTCCACAGATTCCTTCTTTGTCAATCAATGCAACTTTGATTTCTTCGGCAACTGGTATTTCTGACAGAATTTCAACTAATGGTGCATTAATTAAATATTGAAGGGTTGAGAACATTCCCATCATATATGCCTCTGACCGGATAATTGGGAAATCCTGTACATGATCAGAGAGAGCCATAGCAAAATTTGCTCTTAAAAACGAGAGTTTCATAACAGCCTCTAAGGCTTCATCATGGTGAGAATCATTATTAAAACTCAAAAGATAGACCCACTGCTTTAATTGACTGATTCCCATAGTGACTAGCGCCTGTCGAATGGAAGATACTCTCCGACGCAATGCAAAATGTGCGGAATTTACAATTTTAAGCAGTGCATAACTAAGTGCTGCATCCCTACTTATAATCTGTTCAATCTGCTCGATATCAGGCTCATCCTTTGATACTTCGACAACTAGTTGAAAGAAGTTTCCTTGCAAAAACTCCATACGGTTTACTTTCTTAGCCAAAGCCTCCGCAACATAACTTCCTTCTACAAAATCCGCATTGATCTCCAGAGCCAGAGCATAATCCTCTTTATCTTTAACGCCAGTTGCAATGCACTTTTTGTCTAGACCTTTCATGGTATTAACTAAATTAACCAGCGAAATTTTCTCTTTGGGATCACGTTTATTTCCGATATCAATTTTTATGTAAGTAGCAAAATCCAACATGGAGAAATAACTAGGAGAAAACTGAAAATCATTGATGGCAAATTCATATCCTTCTGCCCTATATTTACGAATAATCGTAGGCGCCAGAGGGTGAATCATGACATGATCTTCAATCTGTATCACCATCTTCTCTTTAGCAAAAATCTTCGGTGTATTACGAAACAGTAAAGCCGGTGTAAAAGTAACAAATGTAAGTTTATCATCTGCAAGACTATCAGAGTTCTGCATGAGAAAATCCGAAATAGTGTCCGCTACTGCAACATCGGAATTGCTGTAAATGGAATTATAGTCCTTCTGAAATAAAACTTCATATCCGACAATCCTGTCCTCCTTCAAAGCCTTAATGGGCTGTCGGGTGACATATCTATCCATTCTTTACCCCCTTCTGGATCAGATGATCAATTACCTCAACCAGATGTGCTATCTCAGGTTTGCTCAGCTGTTCATCAGCTCCTAATTGCTTTCCTTTTATCATTAATTCCTGATTAATCATAGATGAAAAAATAACCAGTGGGATCTCTTTCAATTTAGGGTCCGACTTAACCAGCTTTGTTAAGCGGTGTCCATCCATTACTGGCATCTCAATATCTGTGATAATCAGATTAACTTTTTCCTTCAAATCAGAATCATCCTTAATTCTTTCCAGATAATCCCAAGCTTCCTGTCCGTTGTTCTTGAACATCAAGTTTTCATAACCAGCTCTTTTAAGGGCTGCTTCAATCATCTTTGTTAAAAGAATGGAATCCTCTGCGATTAAAATAGGATAATTAACTTCTGTTCTCTTACCAAGCTTATTAATCTCGTCTAATTGAATTCCTGTCTCAGGTGCAATTTCAGCTACAATTTTCTCAAAGTCCAGTATAGTGACCAGATTGTCTCCACACTGAGCGATACCAGTTGCTACACCCTCTTCACCCCTGCTGATGGTGTCGTCTGGCTTCTGAATGCTCTCCCATGAAATACGACTGATACCAACTACGCTATGTACACGGAATGCAATGTGAATTTTGTTGAAGTTGGTAACAATAAATAAATCCTTAGGCTGCTTCTCAGAAACACTTCCTGTCAGATAGTGGGGAAGATCAATGACCGTAAGTAAGAGATCCCTTGGTTTAAAAATACCTTCTACTGAAGGATGGGAATGCGGAATCGGTTTTACCTTCTCCGACATCATAATCTCACGTACTTTGGCAACATTGATTCCATACAATTCACCATATATGGTAAATTCCATTATTTCAATTTCATTCGTCCCTGATTCTAACAAAATTTCTGTTTCTGCCATACTCATTCTCCTTTATCCCAATATAATCCAGCAAAAACACCTGCTTACCTGTTTATCGACATTTTTCTGCTGGTTCATAATGATTACAAAACAATTTCCGCTCTCCCGTAGGTGCGGATTTTCACCGCCCCAGTAGTGATATCAACTGACATTGTGCGGGCATAATTCTCTCCAACATCCTCCGCAGCAAGCCGTACACCTGAATTTTTTAATATCTGTTTTACACTGACTATATTCCTGGCACCAATATTACCCAGAGTACTGTTTCCCTGCAGCTCAAACATCTTGGCTCCTCCAGCTATCTTGGCAACCAGACGTGGTTTTCTCGCTCCCATAATTTCTATCTTTCGAAAGGTTTCTGTAAGAGCGGTATCCGCATACTTAAAAGCATTACCATCACCAGTTCCGTACACTTCTGGGAGCATGATGTGTACCAGCGCTCCTAGTTTAATCATGGGATCGTATAAGCTGATTCCAATACAGGAACCAAGTGCATATGTGATAAGAGTTCCCTCTTGCCTGGCGAACTTCATATCTGCGATCCCTACAGTAATTTGTTTATCCATTCGTAATCCCCAGTTTCTCCATCAAAAAATTCAGTGATTCAATATCTGGCATCATGAGAAGGTCGCTGTGAAGTACTTTTCCGCCAATAACAAACTGGCCGCTAATCATCATCATTTTATCAGTTTGATAACCAAACTCTACCATCGGTACACTTAAAATTCCTCCCAGCATGTTAACAGCGATGTCTGGAACGGACAAATTTATTGTTACCTCACTTAATGTGGACATTGCATTTACATAAGATGAGATTATTATATTTCCAATTTCCTCAAGAGCGGATGTTTCCAGCACGTTTAACTGATAGTAGTCTTCAATTTCTTTATGCATAACGCTGCTAAGCACTTCATTGATAAAATCCAGCTTCAAAATAAATAGCATCAGTCCATTTATTTCACCTGTCATTTTTACCAGAACTGCAGCTACGATCTCTTCTGGATCACCGAGGAATTGAATGGCTTCATTATAACCAAGGATCTGGACATCCGGAACCGTCATACGTACCGATTTTCCAAGCATAGAAGATAATGCAGTTGCTGAATTTCCGGTGCCTATACTGCCGATCTCACGAATTAAATCAAGGCCTAATCCATTCATTTCATCATAACGTCTAATTTTCATTTCATCGCCCTCTTTCCTTAACGCCTACGATCTTTACCGTAGCGAATTAATTGTGGTTTCTACTTCATCTGAAGTCTGTACCATCTTAAGTGCATAGGAATAGGCTCTTTGCGCCTCCATTAATCTTGTCATCTCAGTGGCAAGATCCGTGCCGGAATTCTCCAGAGCGCCTTTTACAACTTTTGCTTTTTCAAGAAGAATGGGCTCACCATTTTTTGCTGAAGCCACGTAACCGTTCCCGCCTACATCTTGAAGTCCATCCATTCTGTTAAATGTATATACTCCAATTGCTTTTGGGTCATGCTCTCCCTCATTCAATTCTTCTTTATCTTCTACCTCTTCGTCTTCCTTGTTTTCAGGATAGGAAGCTGGCTTCACATCATAGGATACTTCTACCTTATCCATATTCATAACTCGTTTTCCTTCTGTGTTAACAAGATAGAATTTATCTTCTGTTTTAGCAAGCTGAAAACGTCCATCTCTGGTATAGGTAACCTCTCCTGTTACAGGATCTTTTAACATAAAAAACCCTTCCCCAGGAATGGCATAATCATGTTCAAGTCCCGTTTCATTATATGGCATCGCACCCATATTGGTTTTTACACTATCAACGATTGTACCGCTTCCTGACTTAGCTGCATTTTCTCCCTTAGTATTTCTAACATTTTCATATACTAAATCAGAAAATACACCGTTTTGAGATTTATAACCCACGGTGTTGACATTTGCAATATTGTTGGACACAATGTTCATCTTAGTCTGCTGATTTAATGCGCCCAACGCTCCTATGTAAAAAGATTGATTCATTCAATAACCCTCCCTTAAACTCTGCCTATATCACTTACGATTTTTCCCATAAGCTGATCATACATTTTAAGTACCTGAGCCGCACTTTGAGATGCTCTTTGGCTAGTCATCATAGCTGTCATCTCTTCCATTGGATCAATGTTAGACCGCTCAATGGATTTCCACTGGATTCCGCCATTCACTACAGTGCCATCTTCTGTCGCTTTAAAGGTCCCATTATTTCCTTTTACAAGCTGAGTATAATCATTAAAATTAAAAACGCCTATTTTTCCAAGTAGTACTGGCTCTTCTTCTTCGGATTCTGTTCCTTCCTCATCGCCTCCTACTCCCTTTAATGGCAGTTCATATATATTACCAGATTTGTCAACTGTGATTCGATCCGTGGTCATCTCAATGGGATTACCATCTTCTCCAAGGACTCTCCCTTGAGAGGATAAACTTAAATATCCCTCCTGATCAACACCAAAAGAGCCGTTCCTCGTATAAAGACGGTTTCCGTCCTTATCTTGAACAGCAAAAAAGCCAGGTTGTGTCAGTGCAAAATCCAAATTGTTTCCGGTCTCTTCCACATTTCCCTGATTATAGCTGGTTTTTGTAACGCCTACAGAACGAATCATGGATACTGAACCAATCTGTGTCGGATTACTTTTATTACGATTTCCATTGCGATAGAGCATTTCATCTTTAAATGTAGTGCTGACTAGACGATCAGACTTATATCCTGGGGTACTCACGTTTGTCATGTTATTACTGATTGTATTCAAGTTCCGGTTCTGATATAGCATGCCAGACGCCAGATTATAAAACCCGTGAAACATATTTTATCCCCTTCCTTATTTCCCATTTATAAAATTGGTCAAATTAAGCCTTAGCTTTTGTATGGCGTTTGAATGAATCTGGGAGATTCTGGGCTCACTAACACTCATAACCTGAGCAATCTCCTTCATATTTAATTCGTCCATATAATACAAAGAAATAACCTTTTGCTCATTTTCTTTTAAATTATTTATAGCAGTGACAAGAACCTGCTTAAATTCTTCCTGGAGATAATGATCTTCTGGTTGATCATTTTCATTAATAGAGGGAAGCTGAACAACCTTTTTATTCTCACTTCCGGCCTCCAAAACCATATCCAAAGAAAGCACACTGTAAATATTTGTCTTACCTAAAGCTTCCTGATATTTATCCAGGCTAATATTCATGTGATCTGCAGTTTCCTTGGGTGTTGGAAATCGCCCTAGACGGTTACATAATTCCATAGATGCACTGTCTAAATCTTTGGCGTTCTTTCTTACACTTCTTGGTATCCAGTCCTGTTTTCTTGCCATATCAATAATCATACCGCGTATCCGTTTTGAAATATATGTCTCAAACTTAACATTCATATCTGGATCAAACTTTTCCAACCCACTCATGATTGTAAGGACCCCTTCGTTCACGATGTCTTCCACCTGAGCAAAGCTTAGGTATACGTCACGCATTTGAATGGATATACTCTTGACCATATACATATAACGCAGTACCAGCTCATGCTTGATCTTAATATCCTTATTCCGCTTATATTTAACTAGTAACTCTTCATTGGTAAATTGACTAAAATCCTGTTCCATTCCGACTAACACTGCCTTTCTGACATAAGATTCTGTCAAACGGTAATATTTCCGACTGCCTGAATCTGAATATTATTTGCAATCTCATTAAACGAAAGGACATATACATTGGGATAGAACTGCTCGATCAAGCGATAAAAATACAGCCTGACAACCTGGCTTGTTAATACTACCGGCTTCTGATTTAAATCACTGAACTTTTTAATGTGTTCCCCCATTTGTCCGATTACCGATTGCATCACATCGGGGCTGAGGGCAAGATATACTCCTTGTTCGCCCTTTGCCATACTGCTGATAATATTTTTCTCCAGATCTGCATCCAGGGTTAGAACCTTCATCTGTCCTCCGTCACAGAACATTCTTGTAATAGTTCTCTTTAAGGCGATTCTAATATTTTCAGTTATGACATCAATATCCCTGGTAACAGGAATCGAATCTACGATTGTATCCAGAATTGTCTCCATATCCTTAATCGGTACGCCCTCTTTTAAGAGATTATTAAGGATCTTTTGAAGATTTCCATATGTAAATTGGCTGGGGATCAATTCATCCACCAGTTCTGCAGAATGCTTTTTCACATTCTCAAGTAACTGCATTACCTCCTGCCTTCCAAGCATTTCATAAGCATGCTGCTTGATGGTTTCAGACAGATGAGTGAGCATAACAGAAAGTGGATCAATAACCGTATATCCGTAAATCTCTGCCATCTCTTTATTCTCAGGTCGAATCCACTTACTAGGGATTCCGTACGCTGGCTCTACAGTTTCAATTCCATCTACCTCTCCAGAAAGCGTCGGAGGCTCCAGGGCCAGATAATAATCCACCAAGATCTCTCCCTTAGTAACTTCCTCACCTCTGATTTTAATCACATACTGATTGGTATTTAAGCTGGAACTATCTCTAAGCCTGACCGATGGTATTACAAATCCCATATCCTGGGCATATTGCCTTCGGAAAATGACGATACGGTTAATCATCTTTCCACCACTGCTCTCATCAATCAGTGGAATGAGACTGTAACCAAATTCCATCTCTATCGGTTCAACATTTATTAAAGAATATACATTATTTACATCTCGATAATAAGATTCCTCATCAGAAGGTGCCTGAGATGCCTCTTCCACAGCATGTGCTGCTTCTAACATCTCTTCCCTAACTGCTGACTGTTTTACTTTTCTCTCCAGATGGAAACCGGAAGCAACAAGTACCACCGCCATAACTGCCAACTGAATTTTAGGCATACCTGGAACTAACATAAGCACTACCATAACAGCTCCAGTCAGCATAATCGCTTTGGGCTGAGCTAGGAATTGTGCAGATACATCTTCGTTTAAGCTGCCTTCTGATACCGCTCTGGTTACAATCATACCGGTCGCTGTAGCAATTAAAAGAGAAGGAATTTGACTGACCAGTCCATCACCGACTGTAGCGATGCTGTATACCGTCATAACCTCGGAAAATGGCATAGTAGCCTGAACCATACCTATTACTGCACCACCAATGAAGTTAACCGCTGCGATGATAAGGGACATAATGGCGTCTCCCTTAACAAACTTGGTAGCACCATCCATGGCTCCGTAAAAATCGGCTTCCTTTTGTATCTTATATCGTCTCGTCTTTGCTTCCTGCTCATTAATTAAACCAGAACTTAAATCTGCATCAATGGCCATCTGCTTACCAGGCATAGCATCCAAGGTAAATCTGGCTGCTACTTCTGATACTCGCTCTGTACCTTTGGTAATAACAAGAAAGTTCATCAAGACAATAATAATGAATATGATAAAACCAACTACAATATTTCCCTGTAAAACGAAATCACCAAACGCTTTGATTACCTGGCCTGAGGCTCCCTGGTGCGACAAAATATTACGTGTGGAAGACACGTTTAAACCCAGCCGTAAAAGGGTGGTAATCAAGAGCAGAGATGGGAATATGGAAAATTCCAATGGCTCTCTAATGTTCATGCTTATCAGCAAGATAATCATGGACAGGGTTATATTTATGATAATCATTACATCCATAAAGAAGGGAGGCAATGGAATGATCAACAGAAGTACAATTATAATGACAAATACCACTACGGAATTCTTCAGTAAGTTCTTCATTCTTTTACACCATTTCTTTCAAGTATCTCTGCTGCTTTTTCTATTCGATGATTTTGTTATTCATACGGTATACATAAACCAGAATCTCTGCAACCATACCATAATACTCCGGAGGAATCTCCGCCCCAACCTGTGTGCTGGCAAAAATACCTCTTGCCAAAGGTTTGTTTTCTAATACGTATACTCCGTTCTCTTCACCGACTGCCACGATTCTAAGAGCTAGCTCGTCTTGCCCTTTTGCGACCAGCATAGGAGCACTGTCCTTTTCCAAATCATAGCGCAGGGCTACTGCAAAGTGGGTGGGGTTACGGATAATTACGTCTGCAGTGGGTACTGCCTGCATCATACGGGACCTGGCTCTTTCTCGTTGTAAGTTCCGAATTCGTCCCTTAATTTCAGGATTTCCCTCTGTCTGTTTAAATTCTTCTTTTAAATCTTGTTTTGACATCTTAATCTGGCGCTCATAATCCCACCATTGATAAAAATAGTCAAATGCTGCAATTGCTAAAAATACAATGGTAACTTTAAAAACCATACTCATTACGGAATTAAGTACAAAAACTGCTGAATCCAGGAAATCCATATCAATGGTTCTAGCAACTCCACGTAATTCGCCCATAATAATCTGATACAAAATAATAATTAAAATTGTAATTTTAATTATATTCTTTAGTAACTCGATCAAGCTTTTTAATGAGAACATGTTCTTGATGCCTTTTAAAGGATTTAGTCTGTTAAACTGAGGCACCATATTCTTCTTTGTAAATATAAATTTAGTCTGCAATCCTGTGCCAAAAATAGCTAGCAACATGGAAACAACAACAATGGGTACTGCTCCTTTTAATACGGCTGTAGCCATATCTAGGTATGCCCTTTTCGCATGATCAGACAATGTTTCTGCCATAGGTGCCAGACTAATGTATTTAATCATGAAATCCCGCATCGTACGGTACATGAGAGGAAACAGCATCTTTAACATCAAAAACGTTCCAAGTAGAGAACATATCATTACTACATCTTTACTGACTGCAACATGTCCCTTTTTCCGTTCGTCCCGCCGCTTTTTCGGGGTGGCTTTTTCGGTCTTTGAACTATCTGCCATGTTTCGTTTCTCACATCCTTTGCTCTTATAAAAGCTTTATTATATGCTGTACGGTTAAAAGCATCTGACTTATAATATCACTCAAATACTCTGACATAGGGGAAAACAAGAAGATAAGCATCAATAAGCCAACAATGAGCTTTGCCTGTATATTGACAACAAATATGTTTATCTGCGGTATGATTTTCATTAAGATTCCAACCGCGATTTCTACTAAAAATTCAATTGCGACAATTGGAAATGCAAACCTAACAGCCATAACCATACATTGAACAAATACCTCTGTCATCGCCCAAGCTACTTGCGGACCAAAAACCACCTGCCCATATGGGACAAATTCAGCCGATGTAATCAAAAGCTTAAAAAGTGCCAGATGACCATCAACTGCGAAAAACAGCAACATGAAATAAGTATGATATAGACTACCGCTTAATGCAATTTGCGCATTGCTTTGAGGATCAAAAATTGTAGCCATTGATAACCCCATCTGATAGTCTATCACGGAACCTGCAAACGTGATGACCAAAAAAAACAAATCAATCACAAACCCAACTGCATATCCCATAGCAAATTCTTTCATGAGAATAACTGCATACTCAATAGAATTGACCGGTTCCGGTACTTGTGTAGAAGAAAAGGAGTAAATAAGAAGCGTGAACACCATCACCATTCCAGCCTTCACCTGCACCGGTATATTCTTTCTTCCTAAAATAGGGTTCAGCAGAATAAATCCTGACATTCTCATAAGAATCAGGGAAAACAGCGTAATCTGTTCTATCTGCGGCATTGAATTCTTCCTTTCTTTGCTTTTCCCTATCCCAGCATGGTATTAAAAATTTTTATCGTAAAATCACTAAGCATGTCCATCATATTGCTTCCCATAATCAGTAGCATCAACCCTATGACAAGTAGCTTTGGCACAAAAGTTATGGTCTGCTCATGGATCTGGGTTGCCGCCTGTAAGATGGAGATTATAATACCAATTATCATACTTACAACTAATACGGGACCAGCAAGCTTTACCGCTGCCCCAAACATCTCATACATCAAACTGCTAAGTGCAACTTCTGTCATAATAATACCTCCTGTCAGTAATGAAAGCTTTTAACCAGGTTTGTAAACAACAGCTCCCATCCATTAATCGTCACAAATAATAGAAGTTTGAAAGGAAGTGAGATCATTGCCGGAGGTAGCATTACCATACCCATGGACATAAGCGTACTGGATACAATAATATCCACTAGCATAAACGGCAGGAAAATCATAAATCCTGCAGTAAACGATCTCTTTAGCTCAGAGGTCATAAACGAAGGAATGACTACCGTCATTGGAAGGTCTTCTAACTTCTCTGGCTTATCTATCTTAGCGAGATCACTAAAGACATTTAGAGTTTCTGTTTCCGTCTGTTTTAGCATAAAACGTTTCATCGGAACCTCTGCCCGTTTCAAAGCCTCATCTTGTTTTATCTCTTCCTTTATATAAGGCTGATAAGCATTTGTGTTGATATCTTTTATGACTGGATCCATGATAAACAAAGTTAAAAACAATGCAATTCCTACCAAAACCATATTAGGTGGTGTTTGCTGGATTCCAAGAGCATTCCTTGTAAAAGACAAGATAATGACAATCCTTGTAAAGGATGTCATCATCACTAAAATAGAAGGCATCAACGAGATGATGGTTAGAATGAGAAAAATTTCAAGGGTTGGCATTCTTCCCCCATTGATATTAACCAAGGCATCTGTATTCATTCTGTTCCTCCCTACTCATCTTTCCTGTGTCTATCTGTATATTTCTTAAGAATTTTTTTAAAATCCAGATACCCCTCAGCGCCCGGAAACGGTGAGGATTCGTACCCTTCTGCATCAATATCATCTTCTGGTATTTCAGCAAGAAGGGTAATCTGAGAAGCCGCGATGCCGATAAAATAATAATGACTGCCTAATCGAACAATAGCAACCGCCTTATCTTGACCCAGCGGAAGTCTGTCTAGCATCTGCATATGTGTACCCCCACGTTTTAACCCGATGCCCTTACCAAGACTTTTTGTAAATACATAGCTTAGGTACAAAATTAAAATCGTGATAATTAATACTGATACCAGACTTATAACACTGTTCAACGACTGTCACTCCCTCTCTACTGGATATTTCCTTTTACAATCTCTGTAATTCGGATACCAAAATTATCATCTATAACTACGACATCACCTTTTGCGATACAGCGACCGTTTACATATAAATCTACCTGATCACCTGCTAATTTATCAAGAACGACCAGGGAGCCTTTCGTAAACTCAAGTATATCCTTCACAAGTTTTCTGGTTCTTCCAATTTCTACGGAAACCTCCAGAGGAACTCCCATGATTAACTCTCTGTTTTCTTCCTGCTCTTCGTAATTACCAACGCTATCTTTTAAATTCTTCTGAGGAATTGGTTTCACATTGATTGTTTTAGGATCTTGAATCTCCTTTGTTACATCCTGCGCTCCACCCTGTAGTTGTGAAATCATCTGCTGCATCTGGTTCATCATCTGCTGCTGCATCTGTAACTGGTTCATCAGATTCTGCATGTTTGTTTGATCTGCTCCTGACATCTGCCCTCCTGCTGTAGGTACTGCTGTTAAAGGCTGTTCCACTTTAGGGGGCTCAGTATTTTGAGTGCCAGCCAGAAGTTTTTCAATTTCTGCCTGAGATAAAACTCCGCCTGACGATTCCTGAACCGGCTGCGGTTTTTCCACTGGCTGTGGCTCTACCTTTGGTTCTGGAGTTGTACCGCCTGACAAAAGCTTTTCAATATCCGCCTGAGAGAGAACGCCTCCTCCGGATCCTGCCGCTGGTTTTTCCGGCTCTTTTACTGGTTCCGGCTGTGATTCCTGACTATCTGGAGTGAAAAATCCACCCACCAATTCCTTCGCAAGGCTTGGAGGCATCACATTTATAAATTCACTTTCCATCTGATCTGCGATCTTTAATGTAAAGCCGACGACGACCATGACCTCATTTTTGTCGTAATATTTCTTCTTAAAATCATTAAGGTCCCCAATTTCAAATGAACTGGGAGTCGAAATATTAACTGCTTTTGATAAAAACTCAGAGAGTGCTGTTGCTGATGCTCCCATCATCTGATTCATGACTTCGCAGATCGCGCTGATGTTCAGCTCATTTAATTCAAAATCTTCCTCTGGGGTTGTCATTCCCATCATCATATCAACAATAATCTTTACGTCATGCTTTTTCAATAGCATGATATTACTTCCGCTTAATCCTGCAGTATATGTAATCTCTACGCCTACGGCAGGCTCTAGGTTTGAAATCTCAAATTCATCCCTTGCTAATACCCTGACCACTGGTGTCGTAATGTCAACTCTGGCATTGAGCATGGTAGATACTGCAGTGGCTGAGGCACCCAGGCTTATGTTTAGTATTTCGCCTATGGCATCAATCTCAAATGCGCTAAAATTCTTCGAATCCATACAACTTTTCTCCCTTTATACTCATTTAGCCCTCTATGCCATATTTTGCCTTATTTCCCGATATCCAACGCCTTGGAAGCCATCATCTTTATGGCGTTAAATGCTGTAATATTGGCCTCATAAGATCTAGTTGCAGACATACTGTCCACCGTTTCTTTGATCAAATCTACATTGGGCATCTGCACATAGCCGTTTTCATCCGCATCTGGATGTTCCGGGTTATATACTGGCTTTAGAGGACTAGTGTCTTGCACAATCTGTGAGACTCTGACCCCCCCTGTACTCTGCTGCCAGCTTTTACCCGCCGCATTCATAAGGACTTTTCTAAAACTGTTTTCGTTTTTGGCTTCAAGTACTACCATTTTTCTTCGATAAGGACCGCCAGCTTCTGTTCTAGTTGTATCAATATTCGCAATATTTTCAGATGCGACATCAAGGCGAAGACGCTGCGCAGTCATTGCTGACGCACTGATGTTCATTGAACTCAAAAATGACATATGTACCCTCCTCAAATATCAGCTTTAGCCGATAATGCCAGTTACTGTCTTAAGGATACGATCTGGCTTGAAAGGTTTTACAATGAAATCTTTTGCACCAGATTTAATCGCCTCAATAACCATACTTTCCTGTCCCATAGCGGAACACATAACAATAGCCGCATCTGGTGCTTTTGCTCTAATTGCCTTTAATGCCTCAAGTCCATCCATATTTGGCATGGTGATATCCATAATAACAAGATCAGGATTAATCTCTGAAAACATTTGTACTGCCTGAACTCCATCAGAAGCCTCATATAAATCCGTATATCCGTTCTTAGATAACGTGTCCTTAATCATCATTCTCATAAAAGCTGCATCATCTACTAATAATATTTTTGCCATTTTCAACATCTCCTTTGTTATCCTATGTTACTTTATATAATCCCTGACTCAGTTTTCACCGGTCTGGTAATTTCCTTTTTCAATCAGATCATCAATCTGTACTGCGACATTCCGCTTATGGACTCCCAGCTGGCCTTTAAACCATGGCTGACTTTCTACATAAAGCTGAATATCCGATTCTTTTGGCGTATTCAGATTAATGACATCGCCCACATGAAGATTATAAATATCATCAAGAGTGATTACTGCATCGCCGACTTTTGCCTGAACCAATAAATCAGAACTCTTAATGGAGCTAAAGATATCATTTCTGTTATCCTGACTCCTAAGCTCATCTCCCAGTGCATTATGTTTTTTCTTTTCCATGATTTCGAATATATTCAAAAGCAATGTTCCTGGTATGCAGACATTCAGCCTTCCAGTACATTCTTTTAAATCCACATCAATCACCACAATAACAATGGTTTCATCAACACCAATCTCCTGAAACATTCCAGGGTTTTCCTCTAGCCTGTCCAATTTGAAATTAAGGTTGATATAACTGGACCAGGAATCCTTGAGTGCTCCAATTAAATACTGAATCACCTTTCGGTAGAGGGCCATTTCGATCTCTGTATATGTATAATATTCATCGATATCAGCTTCTTCCCCTACACCTCCAAGCATACGGTCAATAAGGCTTAGCATCAAGCTCATGCTGGCATTGATTAAAAGAGGCGGACTCTGGGAAATATTTGGCACCGTTACATTAACAATGGTAAGTATATCATTATCATTCAAAGCATTCGCAAATTCATAATACCGCTGCTCTTCCACCGTAATAACTGACAATTCACTCGATGTACGGAATAACCCGTTAATCTGAGAACCAGCCATTCTGGAATAATTGTCAAAGATACTCTTTAATATTTTCAGTTTGTCTTTTGTAAACTTTTTAGGACTGTAAAAATCATACTTCCTATATTTTGCGTCACTTGCTTTTTTATCAATCTCATCGATAGTCTCATCGCTTCCCTGAAGGGAATTGAGCAGTGCATCAATTTGACTTTGGGATAATACTTCAGCCATCTGTTTCACTCCCGCTTTTTATTTATTGTCCGTTTCTTGCTGATTCTGATGATATACCTGGCGATAGTATTCCTCCAGGGATTTCTCCACCTTGTTGCTTTGGGTGATCAGGATCTCTACACGACGATTTATCTCTCCCCCATTTTCCGTGCCAAGTGGTGCGATAGGACGGTACTGACCAAAACTTATACTCACCAGTTTTTCTGGAGAAACAGCATTCCTGCTTTGTAGATAGATGACCACTTCCGCGGAACGCTGGGCAGAAAGCATCCTGTCATTGCGAATATTATTAGGCCTTTCAGGATTAACCTGGGAAGTGTGCCCCAAAACCTGTATTCCTTTAATGGTACTGTCCGCTCTGGATAATACCCCAGCAAATTGATCCAGCAGTTCTTTGCCTTCCTGGCGAAGAATGGAGCTGTCACCATCAAAAAACACTTTATCATGAAATGTTATAAAAGTGAAGTCATCTCCTGAAGTAATCTTTACAGAGTCCTGTAGACTCCGTTCTTCAATCACCTGCGTTAACACATGATCAAGCTGGCCAAAATCTGTAATAGTGCCGGCATCAATAGCAGAATCAGAAACGGGTTCTCCTTGCGTTCCATTCACTGGAGGAACTTGCTGGCCCTCCTTTTCAGTCACGCTAGAGTTTACCCCCTCCACAAGTATCTTCCATTTATTCTGGTCAATGTAAGAAACAGAATACAAAAGGATAAAAAAACATAAAAGCAGAGTAACAATAACGCCATATGTATCCAGCCATCCTCCAGGCTCTTCTTGTTTCCTGTCCTTTTTTATCATATAACCACCTGTTTTTTTCCTTGTAGCTGGAACCGGTCTTATGAAACAGCACCTGTGTCGTCTGCCCCGGTACTTCCATTTCTCATATATTTTTTCTGCTGGTTCTGTGATAAATAAGAGAAAAGCTTTTCCACCAGAAATTTCGGATTATCTCCTGCTTGTATCGACAATACACCTTCTATTATAATCTGTTTATAAAGAACTTCTTCCTCATTGCGGATTCGAAGTTTTTTGGCCATTGGTGCAAATATCAAATGAGCCAGAATACATCCATAGAACGTAGCTAACAGTGCTGTGGACATATCTGCTCCAATACCGCCTGCGCCTTGCTCTACATTAAGTCCCTTCAGCATATTCACCAGTCCCACAAGAGTTCCCACCAGACCAAAAGCAGGTGCAAGTGAGGTACATCTCTCATAAATACTGATCTGCTGTTCGTGACGATCAATCAATGCATTCACTTCCCCTTCCAATATCTCCCTGATCCGCTCAGCATCCACTGCATCTACAATGAGCATAACACTTTGCTTTAAAAATGGATCAAGTATGGAACCCGCCTGTTCTTCTAAAATAAGAAGTCCTCTTTTTCTGGCAGTCTGGGCCATGTCTGCAAATTTATAGATAACCTCGCCATGATTGTATTTCTGAGATCCAAACATGATACCAACATGCTTAGGAATCTGGGCCAACATTCTAAATGGATAACTGGCAATGAGCGCAGCTGCAGTCCCTCCGATAACAATGATAACACTGGGTATATCAATAAAATTACCTACTTTATCTGCCCCAATTCCTATAACGATCAAGACAGCGCCCAGTATCCACCCTATGATCAAAGATACATCCATGAATACCCTCCCATTTTCATTCAATCCTAGATCAGTCTTCCATCTTCCGTGCGCTTGCACAGATTCTTGCATTAAATTCTACTGTCCGTGCAATGATCTCATCCACACTTTCCTGTACAACGTAATGCTTTCCGTTCACCAGTATCACATTGGATTCTGGTATGGATTCAATCCGTTCAATCTGCATACAGTTGATTACAAACTCTTCCCCATTTAGTCTTGTCAAATGAATCACAGCGTGGTCCCCTCCCCTTTTGTCAGGAGAGGCATTGTATGCCTCTCCATATTATGAAAAATTATCGCTTCAGATTCACCAGTTCTTCTAACATTTGGTCTGTTACCGTGATGATTTTTGAGTTCGCCTGGAATCCTCTTTGGGTGGTGATCATATCTGTCATTTCAGTGGAAAGGTCTACTTTTGCCATTTCTAGGTAGTTTCCAAGGATTCTTCCTTGAGAACCACCAGCTTCATATACGCTTACATTGCCAGCACTGGCGCCGATGGTGTAGTAATATCCACTGTCTTTTTCAAGACCTCCGGTATTCGGTACGCTACCTAATGCTATCTTTCCAATGACAACTGTAGCATTATCGCTTGTTGTTCCAACAATGGTTCCATCTTGTTGTATTTTATAGTTTGAAAATTCAGCTACACCATCTGTATCAGAGGTAGACGTTCCCTGACTCTTTGAATTAGCTTCCAGAGCAGTTTTGTATGTGCTATCTGCTGATTTTAAGGCCTCTTGTGCTGCGGTTAATTTAGAATCCTTGTCAGCAACATTTAATTCTTTCGTTGTCAAAATTCCCTGCAATGAATTTGCTTCTGTACCAGAAAGATATGTTTGCGCTTTTTCCAATTCCACAGTTGAAGTCGCTAAAGCAGCCTTTAAAGCAGCATACGCTGTAGTGTTAGTTGGATCTCCAGCTTGAAGAGCATTGTAGTCTGAAGCATATTTGTTAATAACAGTATCTAATGCGCCTTCAGTTGTATAAGATCCGTTGAGAGGCTTCTCTAAATTCACTTTAGACTTTGCCCTGAGTAATTCAAAATTCTTTTGATCATATTTTAATTTGGCTTCAGAATAAGCTTTTAGTTTAGTTCCGAGTGGATCCCCGGTAGTATCATTTTTATACTCTGAATATAAGCTATCCATGGTTGCTTTTAGAGTATTTAAATCGGTATTGAGCGTTCCAATATCATTCGCTTTGTAAGCTGCATCATAAAGTGTTTTTGCTTCAAAATATTCCTGTCTTGCCGTACCTGCCGCAAGAACGGCGGTATTTACAGCTGCTTGAGCTTTATCTAATGCCGTTTTCGCATTTGCAAGTGCAGTACTGCTTTTACCTTTCGTAACTGCCTCCATATCTGCTTTGGTAGGTAGTTTTAAAGGCTTCAATGACCCTTTCTTATAATCTGGATCACCAACATAGGCTTTGTTTTCGAATCCGTATACATAATTACCGCCATCATCAACCAAATAACCGTTTGGATCGACTTTAAATTTACCGACTCTGGAAAGATACAATCCACTAGATTTAACCGCATCTTCTGTATCAAGAGGAATATCTCCAGCATTCAACATCGGTCCAACCAGGAAAAAACCAGTTCCATCAACCATACAGTCCAATCCGTTTGAGGACGGTGACATACCACCTGTACCAAAATCATAAGCAATAGAACCTGTTGTTACACCATATCCAACCTGGTTTGCATTTACCGCACCATATCCTCCGTTCTTTGTATTACCTGAGGAACCTGAGGAAGTGGACTGATACATGGCATCTTTAAAGGACATGCTCGCAGATTTAAACCCCCACGTATTAACATTCGCAATATTATTACCGATAACGTCCATCTTTGACTGATGTGCCTTAAGTCCTGCAACACCAGCGAACATTGATTTAACCATATGCTTTTTCCTTTCTTTACATCACCGTTCTCCTTATGTCAATCAGACATAAAGGATAAGCCCCCTTAACGGTCCGGCTATAGCAAAACGGCACTGTCGATCTTAGTAAATATATTTTCTTTCATTTCATTGCCAGACATCGTAGTTACAACCGTGTTATTGGGGACATTCACAATAAAAGCTCCCCGCTCACTTATAATCACTACATCCTTGGCACCTTTTAACCGGGCTTTTTCAACTGCGGACTTTAAGTCATTTAAAAATGCATCAGACATCTCAATCCCTCTTTCATTCACCCGTTCTGCCGCATGACGGGAAAAATGAAGATCACCGCTTTTATTAATGCGTTCCTGAAGTATATCACCAAAGCTACTGCCACAACCTGACATTGCTGTAGAACTGCGAAGCTTCAGCTGCCTGACGTCCTCATATTGGTTTATTTTTTCAATCATGTAGCATCACCTGTCTAATCTTTGGCCTTATTATCAGTTGTTTCTGTATCAGTGCTCGTATCATAAACAGTGACAATATCGGAAACAGCATAGCTATTGGTTGTATCTCCCTCCAAGTATAACTTTGGAATACCATCATGGATCTCTATCTTAGCTACTGTTCCTTCTTTTTTCACCGCAATTCCATTCGCGTCTTTACCAGTCACCATTACTTTTTTCCCAACCATAGAAGTTCCATAATTAATGGTGTTTATTTTTGAAAAGTCATCCATTGCTGTAGATGCATTATTATAAACGGACATAATACTTGAAACAGCATAACTATTTGTCGAATCACCACTCAGATATAGCTTAGGAGTACCATTATAAATATCTACCCTATCTACAAGTCCTTCTTTATTTACCAGATTCCCATTTTTATCCGTATAAGCAATAGCCACCTTCTTACCCATCATGGAAGTACCATAATTAATTGTGTTTACTTTAGCCGAATCATCCATTGCAGTTGAGAAATTTTGCATCGCCTGCATCATGGCAATCTGGGTCATCTGGGTCATCATCTCTGAGTTGTCCATGGGGTTTGACATATCCTGGTTCTGAAGCTGAGCTGCCAAAAGTTTAAAAAAGCTTTCTGTGCTTAGATCACTGTTTTTTTTGGCTGTCGTTTCCCCTGTTACCTGGTTCGTTTTCGCTGCTGCCGCAGTATTTATTGGATCCACTGCCATTGTTTCATCTCCTTATCCCTATTCTGCCTCTTTGAATTCTCCGCTGTAGGAACCAAACATTCCCAGTCTCAGCTTTTGGGCAAAATCATCACCACCATCATCAGATTGCTTCTGATTTTGCTGCTGACGCTGTTGTTCCTGTCCGCCACCTTGCTGATCCTGATTGCGGTTATTCAAATAATCCACGTCCGCCTTATCCACAACTACCTGGAATGGACGTTCCACATTGGCTTCCAGTATGTTTCCTATTTCAGTTGCTGACTGAGAAATAAGCTTTAACGTCTTACTCTCGGAACAAACGATGGATACGTGCACCTGATTGTTTTCATAAGAAACCTTAAGCAGGATCTTACCTAAATTGTGTGGTTCCAGCTGAAGCTCCATGCTGTCTTTTCCAGTTTTAATCTGGCTTAGGATTTGCTTAGATAATCTGTCTTCCAATTCTTCCGGATTGTTTTCATTCACAGGCATGGTTACGGTTTTTTCCTCTTGTCCGTGTATTGCATGAACTGGTTCCGGATTCCGACTGTTAAGATTTTCAAAGGCCTTTAAAGTAATTCCGTCTTCTTCTTTAACTTCTTTTACTTCTTTTGCTTCGGTCTTTTCATTTTTTATAAATGCTGGTCCAACCGATTCCTTAATAGCCTCGGCAAATCCCGGTCCGGTTAATGTCTCTTTTTTTACAACACCTGGACCTTCCAATACCACCTGGCTCTTCTCTGAAGCATTAGTTTCAGTAAGTTCTGGCTTCTTTCCCATCAGCGCTAAGCCGGGACCTTTTGGTAAAACCACGCTAGTTTGCTTCTTTGATTCATCTAAAATCAAATTTTCAAATCCCTTTGCTACCACACCTGGACCCTTAATTTCTTCTGTTTGCTTGTCTGGGTTAAGTGATTTTAAAAGCTGAGTTGGGTTGATTTTTCCAGATAGCTCAAGAGAGTTTTTATTTCCCTGAAAGATTCCAGGTGATAGAATACTCTGTAAAAATTCTTCCGGCAGCTTTTGCTCTTGAACAGGAACATCATTTTCAACAACTTTATTATCAGAAGGATTGTTGCCTATGTATTGAACTCCTGCGTCTTCCCCGTTATTCTTTGCTTCTGTTTTGGGGTTTTCGGAACCTGTACTTTTCTTCTGGGTCTTGTCCTTCAACAGATTCTTAAAACCAGCAATCCCCTCCTCTGTCTTTCCCTCTTTTTTAGAGGACTCTGACTTCGGCTTGTCAATCAGGTCTACATAACTTGTATTAACATTCATCTCTTCTCCTCCTTTCTTATCTGCCTATTGGCATTATTTTCTATGGTAACTGACAGAGTTATCTCTGACAGGACTACCTACTGTTGCGTACTGACATGGTGTTTGATACAAATTCTTCAATGAACAACTCTTCGCTACGAAGGACTTCTTTATTATACTGAGTAAGCTTTTTTTCCTTTAACTTTTCAATAGAAGACTTTTCTTTTTTGGCTTCTACTACTTCATCGCGCTTATGTTCTTCTTTTTTCTTCAGCTTTTTTAAAGTTCCTTCTTCAAAAAGAATTCTCTGCTGCATGTAAGTAATATATGACTCATATTCACGCATGGCGCTTACTGACATACCACAGTGAGTCTCTTCCCGAAACCGGGTGCAGGCAGTTCCTCTTTGTTCTGACAAAGAAAAAATCTTTTGCTCTTGCTTGGATACCTGAGTGAGGATAAGGGCATGTTCGCTTTTTAGATTATCTAAAATCTGATCTTTATAATTTAAAACTGTGTCTAAAGGAAAACTGAATTTTTTCATTTGCAGCTCGCTTTCTCAACCTTACCCTAAAATTTCTTTCATCTTATCCAGGATCTCTTCATAGCTGTTGTTTTCCTGTATTCCCTGACAAAGGAATTCATTTATCTTATCAATTTTAGCAATTGCAAAATCTAGTTTTGGATTGGTACCGCTTTTATAGGCGCCAATGGAAATAAGATCCTCGTTTTTCTCATAAATACTCAAAATATCTCTGACCCGAGAGGCCAACAAACGATGTTCCTCTGATACAACATTGTTCATCAACCTTGAGATACTTGCGCTTACATCAATAGCTGGAAAGTGGTTTGCATTGGCCAATTTTCTGCTAAGTACAATATGCCCATCTACAATACCTCGAACCGTATCTGCAATTGGTTCATTCGTATCATCACCTTCTACCAACACCGTATAGATACCTGTAATAGAGCCTTCTTCAAAATTCCCGCTACGTTCTAGAAGTTTAGGGAACTCAGCATATATAGAAGGCGTATATCCACGGGCCACAGGAGGTTCGCCGATGGCAAGTCCGATTTCACGTTGAGCCATAGCAAATCGGGTGAGGGAATCCATCATGAGCAATACATTCAAGCCTTGGTTTTTAAAATATTCCGCTATGGTAGTCGCTACCAGAGGGCATTTCATACGCAACATGGCTGGCTGATCCGAAGTAGCAACCACCAAAACAGATCGCTCCATTCCTTCCGGTCCAAGATCCTTTTCAATGAACTCACGGACCTCTCTGCCTCGCTCTCCAACCAGTGCCACAACATTAATATCTGCTTTGACATTCCTGGCTATCATTCCAAGCAAAGTACTCTTACCAACACCACTACCTGCAAAAATACCAATACGCTGTCCTTTTCCTATGGTATTCATTCCATCAATGGCTTTAACTCCAAATTCCAGCTTTTCAGAAATAGGAGGACGTGTCATGGGATTGATGTATGGATTCTCAACATAGTAAAACTTGGGTGATTCAAAAGGGCCTTTCCCATCCATGGGTTCTCCCTTTGCATCAATGATACGACCTCTTAAAAAATCGCCTACGGGTATTTTTAATCGGCGCTTCGTATTCCTTACAAAACTGCCTGCAGCAATGCCATTCATATTTTCATAGGCCATAAGCTGTATCTTATCATCCTTAAATCCTACTACTTCTACCGGTATCTGTTCCTGCTTGTCCTCATTGTAGATATAAGCAATGTCACCGATACTGGCTTTACCGCCCGATGCTTCCATGGACATTCCAACAATATTTTCAATTTTACCAATGTGATCAATTGTCTCTGTCTTCATTATAAGATCAGAAAGTTCCTTAAACATGGGAGTTCCTCCTGCTACAGTCTGGCATTATTGAGTATTCCTTTGATATTTTCAATCTGAGTATTGACGCTAACATCAATAATTTCTTCTGGAAGCTCAATGATACAACTGCCATCTTCTGCATGATCCATGGAGATGATTTTAATATTACCTGAAATATGGGACAATTCGTTTAACAGTCCCACATCTCCCTGCATCATCATCCCTGCATCCTTTTGTGATACATAGATTTTTACCCATTGGGTCTTTTTCAGCTTTCCTGCCGCTCCTACAATCATTCGTTTTATGATCTCACCGCTTGATTTTAAGCTGGTTTGAATTACCTTTTCCGCTATGGTCAAAGTGATTTTCTTTAGGTCGTCCATGTATTTTTCAAGAAGTTTGTCCTTTTCCCGAGTGATACTTTCTATGGTCAGCCTGACAGTAGTCTTAAATTCTTCCATCTGCAGGTCTAACTCTGTCTTATGATCCTCATAAGCTTTGTTGGTTCCGTCAAGCAATCCCGCCTCGTAACCGTTTAAGTAGCCGTTTTCTCGTGCTTCCTCTTGAAGCCTTCTAGCCTCTTCCTCTGCCTGTAAAAGTATCTCTTCTGACCGTTTTGTTGCTTCTTTATATGCATCCGAAGCCTGTTTGTAGATCGATTCCGCTTCTTCTTTCAGCTTATCTGTCACCTGATCTACAAACGCCTCAGTTACCAATTCTTCCAATTGTTCCTGTTGCTTAGAAATCTCAATGATATCATCAAACGTTCTGTCAAATGCGTATTCCAGAACACGATCACCTGTACGTGTTCCTTTCATAATATTAGGCAATGATATCATCCTTTCCACCCTTGCTAATGATCAGCTCGCCTTCTTCCTCCAGACGTCTGATGGTCGCAACGATTCTCTGCTGAGCTTCCTGTACATCCTTCACACGAACATTAACGGTAACTTCCATATCAGAAATAATACTCTCTCTCATACGGCTGGACATATTAGCAAAGATTGCCTCAGAAATCTGCTCATTGGTTCCTTTAAGAGCATAAACCATATCCTTCATATCGCACTCGCGAATGAAACGCTGAATGGAACGATTGTCCATGGTAACAATATCCTCGAACACGAACATCTTTTTGCGGATTGTGTCTGCCAGATCTGCATCCTTTTTCCCCAATTCCTCGAAGATAAGTTTCTCGTTTCCTCGATCCATACGGTTCATTACGTTTGCAATGTAATCGATACCGCCCACAGTTGTGTAATCGGTGGTGATGATGCCTGAGAACTTTCTTTTAATCTCATCTTCCACGATCTTAATGCCATCTGGAGATGCACTTTCCATTCTTGCAATGGCTTCTACCACTTTAAATCTTTTTTCAGGAGGCAGCTCAGAAATCAGTTCCGCCGTCATATCTTCTGTAGTATAAGAGAGAACCAGAGCAATGGTCTGCGGTCTCTCATGCTGTAAAATAGAAAATAAGTTTTTTGAATCACTCTTTCTAATAAATCCAAAGGATCTGGATTTTAACGACTGTGTCACCTTCTGAAGAAGATTATTCGCAGTGCTCTCGCCAAATGCTTTTTCTAAAACTGTCCTAGCGTATTCAAGACCGCCATCGGTTACGACCTTCTGTGTTAAACAGGTCTTATAAAAATCATCCAGTATCTCTTCTGTGGCTTTGGCTTCTACGTGCCCTAGCTTTGCCACTTCCACTGTGAGTTTTTCAATTTCCTCTTCGGAAAGATATTTATAAACTTTAGACGCTTTGTCTACTCCGAGCGAAACAATAACAGTTGCCGCTTTTTGTTCTGGTCTTAGACTAGTTGTCATTGTTCTCCCCTCCGTTCAACCACGCTTTCAGTAACTGAGCTGAAATCTCAGGATTCTGATCTGCAAAATCACGAATACTCTCACGCAGCTCTGCACCTCGATCCACCTCCGGAACGAAAATCTCAGGTTCAACCGGTTCAATTTCTTCCACAACCTCTTCTTCCATAACCTCTGGAATCTCTCGAACGATAGGAACATCTTCTTGACTATCCTCCGTATCGGCGAGCATGGCTTTCTTTTTGTTTGCACTTCTAATCGCCAATATAACGATTAATAGAAGTAATACGACTCCGACCGCTGCCGCAATTAGTACCCACTGATTAATAATCATACCCTTTGCCCCTGCCTCAGCTGTGTCTTCCGGCTGCTTTGGCACATCAACAGTATAAAACGGTGCTGCTACTGCAGTAATCTTCTCTGCCCGTTCTGCCTGGGTAATGCCTGCCGCATTACCAGCCAGGTTGCGAATATCGTCCACAGTGAGCGTACCAAAATCAGCCCCGTTCACAACAACGGAAACCGTAAGATTCTCAAGACTTCCGGGATTGATCTGTCCCTGCTCCTTAATCTGGTTAATAAGGTACTTTCTGCTAAGACCATTGGAAGCATAAGAGCCCTCAGCACCGGTTCCAGTACCTGCTGCATTATATTCTGGAATATCAGCATTTGCTTCTGATCCAGCAACACCGGAGGCAGTTTGCTTATCACCAGAAAACTCCTTATTAATGGTCTCTTCTGAAATAATACCAGTTTTGTCCTTCTGATCAATCTTATCTGGAGTATTATAAACAATGCTCTCGCGAATCAATTTATCCATATTGACCGTACATTTTGCAGAAACCTTTACGTTTCCGTTGCCATATACGGGTCCTAAAACATTAATAACCTTAGCTGAAATCTGATCTTCAATCACTTTTGCAATCTCTTCGTTTGCTTTACCAGTGTTAAGATCATCCTCTTTAGAGTCTACAGTAATTTCTCTACCATTGCCGTCAAAAACAGAAACGTTGTCAATGACCATACCAGGAATACTTCTGGATATAAGTCTTTGAACAGACTTAGCCTGTTCCTCTGTAGGTGCTCCTCCATCTTTCATCACGATAACAGCCTGAGCACTCGCTTCCTTTGCACTATCCTCAGACAGCGCATACTTGGAAGTTTCTCCCAGGGCTATCGTAACATATGCTTCTTTTACACCATCAAAGAGCTGGATCGTGGAACCAATTCTGGTCTCCAGATCATAAAGCTTAAAAGTCTTCCGGTCTGAATCAGTCGTCATTAAGTTAACATTATTCTTAAAAACATCGTATGTAAAACCGCTTTTGGGATATCCTTCTGAAACTAGCTTTGCTCTGGTCGTATCCATCTGCTCTACCGGTACCAGAATGTCTCCACCTTCATACTGATAGGAAACGCCATCTTCCTGTAGCTTTCCTATGATCTGCTTTGCTTCCTCGCTGCCAACGCCTGTAAACATTACCTCAAAAGGCTTCTGTCGCATGGATAATGCCAGGACCACCGCTCCTGCAACTACTAAAACACCCACAATTCCAGCTATAATAATCTTCTTCGTCTTACCGCTAAGACCATTCAAAAATTCCTTAATTTTTTCCATCGACTCTGTCCGCCCCGTTATCCATCTTAAATACTAATCCTCATCATTTCGTTATAAGACTCCAATGCCTTACTACGAAGTGCCGTTAAAAGTTCTATCGATAACTGGGCTTTTGCTGCTGCTGCTGGCACGGTGTGTGCGTCATTAATCTGGCCTGTGGACAATAAGTATTCCTGGGTTGTCAGATTCTTGTCTGTCTCTTTTACATTCTGAATGGCTTCTCTAAAAACATCCTGAAAGGCTGAATTTCCAGCATTACCGGATGCTATCTTCTTGTCACTTCCTATATTTCCAATGGAATTCAAGGGAATAATGGGTGTTATGAACATCTGTTCCATGTTATGTACCTCCTGGTTTAACCTTTAATTATCGTACGTAGTCTGCTTATCTCGCTGTTTAAAGCATTAAGTTCATATTGGTACTGCAACGTTGTTCTTGCTAATTCCACGTTCTCCACATCCATATTAACATTGTTCCCATCCATTCTTGCCGATTCATTATCCGTATTCCTTATGAAATGCCTGGAATTTCCAATGATATTACTTATGTCCTGGGATGTGCCTTTTTTTCCTGCCATAAGACGTTTGCGTAATTCATCCTCAAACGTTACATACTGGGCTTTATATCCCGGGGTATCTCCATTGGCAATGTTGTTAAGAGTAACTTTCTGTTTCGACCACAGATAATCCAGAGTCTTCTCCGCCATGGAAATATTGTTTCCAAATATTAAATTCATCGGATCTGTTCCTCACTTTCACTTCTTTCAGTAAAATGTTTTTCATACGTAATAGGGTTTTAAACATCTAAATGTAGTTAAATTTCGACAAGCAATTCCAAAATTATATTATTTTTGTAATTTTAAACTTACTTTATTTTACATTTTATTACATATATTGTCAAGAAAGTTCTATTAAGCCAATATCCAAAAACTGGTTATAATTATGCTCTCTATCCGGCATTTTGTATAATTTGATTTTTCATAGATAGAATCAGACCTGCCGCTGCATTTCCTTCCTTATAAGAGGAAGTACTTCCCAAGTTTTTAAGAAGGCCCAAACCACCTCTGGATCAAACTGTTTTCCACTACCTCTTAACAATTCCTTACGAATTTGTGCAGGATTAAGCCTCGGCCTGTAACATCGGTTGCTGCTCATGGCATCAAAGGAATCTGCCACACAAATGATTCTCGCAAGCAGGGGGATCTCGGTACCAAAGAGCCCATCAGGATAGCCTTTTCCGTCAAAGCGTTCATGGTGGTATCTTGCTCCTAGTTCCAAATCTCGAAATGTCGTGATGTCTTTTAGGATTTCCGCCCCCATTACGGTATGGCTTTTCATAACTGCCATTTCTAAGGGTGTTAGCGGCGTTGTCTTTAATAGGATCTTATCGGGCACCCCCACCTTTCCAACATCATGGAGCATTGCAATGTCGTATAAGCGCCTAATCTCCTCCTTGGACCAGTTCATATTCTCTGCTATTAATACGGAATATCTGGCCACTCGCTTGGAATGTCCTTTTGTGTAAGAATCTCTCGCATCAATTAAGGCTGTCATTGCACTTATTGAGGCAAGGGAAACCTCCTCCAGCTCCTTCGTCTTTTGCTCCAGCTTTATCTTAAGCTCTTCGCTATAACGTTTTACTTCCAAAGCTTTTTTGACACGGCTTAAAAGAACCTCTTTTGAAACTGGTTTTGTAATAAAATCATATGCTCCCTGTTTTAAGCATTCTGCCTCTATCGCCTTATCTGTTTGTGATGTTATGAAAATAATTGGTATGTCAGAACAATCCGGTCTCATTTTTAATTGTCTCATGGTTTGCCAACCATCTACCTTAGGCATTGCAAGGTCTAAAAGAATCAGATCCGGTTTTAACTGTTCCATATAACGGAACGCAATCTCTCCTGAAACAGTAGTAAACACCTCGAAATATTCAGAGAGTATATCTTCTAATACTCTTAGAAAAAAAGAAGTGTCATCAATTGCCAATATTCTGTACAAGCCTCTCCCCCCTCACTTGAAAGCCGCTTTCAAAACCACCCCAGAAACTGCCGAAACCTCATCCTCCCAAAAACACTTACCCCATACTGACAGAAGAAAAAGGGTTCGACCTATAAATTTCTTATATCTTATCTAACAAATTCATGGTTCTCCAAACAAGCATGCGTACATACAAAAGCTTATGTATGGAATATGATAGTTCAATATTTTATCTTATTCCATTGTCCAGACTATGAAAATGTTCATGGAACAACAAAAATTTACACTGAAATTCTATATCATTTCACCAGGCTGTTTCACTCTTAATGGGCATTTATTTTAATCTACCCGTAATATCTGGCTCCATGATTTGGTTATATTTTATCTTTTTATTATCATTTCTATATTTATATCGAAACCAAAGTGAAAAAAATAAGCAACTTTAGTCGATTTTTGTCATTTTATCAATATCTTAATACTTATCATACAGGAAAATATGTTAAATAAAGAATAGACCACTAAAAAGTACCATAAAAATAACAAATGACTTATCATCGAACGTCCCTTTGTTCGAAATAATATGGATTCAAGAAATGTGCATTCCTTTCATATAATAGAACGATAAACAAAATCATAAGATTTATAATCATTCGCATCTAAGCGATTCGTCAAATATAGAGTCAAATTACCAAAACCTTCTGATTAAAAGCTTAGCTCTGTTGATATTTTATAATGAAAGAGGAAGTCATAATGAATATAGAAGCTTTGACCACAGATGACATTTACAAAGAAAATCCTGAAACACCGTATACGGAGGCCGTCAGGCTTCAGGAATTTCTTATCTCCATTGCCAGTCAACTGCCATCTTCCATAAGGAATGAGAAGCTTGACTACAGCAGAAGTCATTTAAAAATCATTTCCATTGCTCTAATAAGATTAAAGCCTCTTTGTCAAGACCAAAAAATCGCTCATATTCCCGTGTCCTATCTGGCGATGTATGAAAATACGAAATGGACCGTTGACAAACTGTTGGAATTGATAGAAGATGGCCGTTTAAAAGAAGCAGAGGATCTTACAGAATTTCAATTAATTCCATTTCTAAAGGAATGGAAAGAAGATACCTATTTCTGGCTTACTATTTATCCTGACAAAATAAAAATGAAGCATTACTATGACTGCGAATTCATAGAAAACCATAAAAATACTTATGAAAACAGAGGGGAGAACTATCTGGTTTCCATATTTATTCCAGTTTATAACAAACTGGAATATACAAAGAAGTGTCTTGAAAGCCTTTTTAGAAATACAGATCTTACCAGCTATTCCTACGAACTGATTCTTCTAAATGATGGTTCCTCAGATGGCACAGAGGAATACTTTAAGGAGCTTGGCATCCGTAAAGTGCTGACATTAAAGCACAACGTAAAAGCTATGATTTTTTCACTTATGTACCGGGTGTGTGAAGGAAAATATGCCGCCTTCGTCAACAACGATACCATATTAACAAGCAATTGGCTGGATAACCTCCTTACCTGCATCCAATCTGATCCAGATATCATCTCCGTATCTCCAAGTACTCCAAACACCAGCAACCTCCAGGGAATGATTGATGAATTCACGCCAGAAAATGCGGAAGAGGTAGCGAAGGCCCATAACGTCAAATGTCCTTATTTATGGGAAGAACGATGCCGGCTTATGCCTGTGATTGCCCTTTATGATATTAAGAAGGTAAATACCATTGGATTTGCAGACCGGTATTTTTATACGATGGAATTTTGGGATGATGATTTCTGTCTCAGGGCAAGAAGGGCTGGTTACAAGCAGGTATTATGTAAAGACACATGGTGTTACCATTTCGGAAGCGTTTCAGGAAAAGAAGATCAATTGAAATATCGGACATTACAAAACGGAAGAAGCTTGTTTATAGAAAAACATGGCGTTGATCCTTGGGGCAATAACTTCTGCTACGATCCTTACCTTCTCACTCATCTGGAAACCACATTTAAAGATTTACCAGAGAACACGCCCATACTTGGGATTGATTCTGGTTATGGAGCAGATGTAATACAACTCATGACTGGCTTAAGGAGACTGGGTAAGAAAGTATCTTTTTCCTTTGCCATAAGCGATCCTAAACTAGCAGATGACTTAAAGCCATTAAAGGGTGAGGTTTCCATTGCAGATTCCCCATATAGTATATACCGTTCCCTCCCGGAAGGAAGCTTTCAATATATCTGCATTGGTAAGGAATTATCTCTTTACCCGGACTATTCGGAACTCTTAAAGGAATGCGCATCACGCTTAGATGCCGGAGGCGTCATATCCTTTTATCTGAGAAATCCTTATTCACATGTTCTAAAAAAAGAGTTAGAGGAAGAAAGATTATTAAATGGAGCGCATTCCATCACGCTAATCCCCATCGAAGAACCAGTGAAAATCTTAAGAGAGCAGGGATTAATTCCAAATGGGAATGGAATTCTAGAGCCTATTTTGCCTGCTGAATTAAAGTTCAATAGATCCGAACATCTAAACCGGTATCTGATTCTTGCAACGAAACCGAAATAACTTAAAAACTCCCTGTTAAGGTCAGATATGTAATCCGCCTCAACAGGGAGTTCTTAGTTACTATGCTCTTGTATCTATATTTTGTCCAACTCCGCTATGAGGGATCTGACCGGGATTTGACCGGCTTACCATGTCAAGAAGTCCGGCTGCCTGCTGTTCCTCCTGATTCATCGCTTTCTTTGCTATGCTTAGACCTACATTTTGTTGTAGCTTTGCCATACTCATATCCATGCTAAATGCAGCAACGTCCATACTGTTTTCTCCTTTCATGATGCACATATTTAGGTGAATCGCATCCTATGCTTTCCTATTATATATCGGATTGACTAATTACTTTATAAGAGGTCAGATGAAATCAACTTTCTCTATGGCTATTCAAGGTAAACCAAAACTCAACGCCTTCTGCCACATTACGCACTCCACATGATTTCTTATGGGAATCCATGATTGCCTTGACAATGGACAGGCCGATGCCGCTGCCTCCATATTCTCTGGTATGAGCTTTATCAACCTTAAAAAATTTAGTCCAAAGCTTAGAGAGATCTTCTTCTGGTATGTTCAGGCCAGTGTTAAACACCGTAATAAGTGCTTCTTCCCCATTATCCTCTGCGGTAATGACTATCTTCCGATCTCCTCCCACATGATTTAAGGCATTGTTCAAATAATTGGTTATGACTTCTTCAATCTTAAACTCATCTGCGTGGACATAAATAGGGCCCTGATCTTCAAACTTCACGGAAATATCTTTGTGCTGTATTAAGATCCCAGCAGAACTAATCACTCCACGAATCAATTCGGTTACATCAAATCGGTCCAGTTGAAGCATATCGTTTCCAAACTCAATCGCGGTAAGATTTAAAAGCTGCCGCACCATCTTATTCATCTTATTCGCTTCATCCACAATGACTTCGCAGTAATAATCACGGCTTTCCGGATCTTCTGCCATTCCCTCCATAAGACCCTCTGCATATCCCTGAATGAGAGCAATGGGAGTTTTCAGTTCATGAGATACATTGGCAATAAAATCCTTACGCATATCGTCAATCTTTACCTTTTCTTCTATATCCTTTTGCAGCTCTTCATTGGCCTCTCGAAGCTCTCCAATGGTATCCTTTAGCCGGTCAGAAAGCTTATTCATACTGTTTCCTAAGATACCAATCTCATCCTCTTCTTTTCCCGTATACTTGGCATCAAAATCAAGATTTGACATCTTCTCTGATAAAACGGATAAAGACAAGATTGGGGAGGTGACTCTCTTAGTCGTAAAGAATATGACAATACTTCCTAAGAAAAGAGCCACACCACCTACGTAGGCAAGAAAACGATTGGAAAGAGATACACTTTCCCGAATGCTGGCAAGAGGGATTGATATAAGGAAAATAGTCTTATTGTCTGAAAAATATCCCCAGCTTTCCAGATAATAGGAGTCTGATCTTGAATCATATGTCTTTTGGATCACGTAATTATCATATCTCTTTAATATACTGGCATGAGGCATATCCTTTCCAAAGATATAATCCTCCACCCTATTTTTTAAAAACTGGCGGTCACCATTGGTTGACATAAGTGCTTCGTCCGTGGTGCTGTCAATTAGGACCATCATCAGATTGTATTTTTCTCCCATGATTCGAAACATCCTCTGGACAGGGCCTTCATTTTTAAAATCTACATCATAGGATTCTTTATAATACTCAATGATGCCTTTTCCGCTCTCATTGGCCTGAGCCACCACTTGATCGATCTCGGTATAGGCGCTTTGTAAAATACGCACCTTATCACTGGTATAAAACCGTTCCAAAAACCAACTGTTCACACACCAGGTTGAGATAAACACAAACGCCATTAAACCTACAAAAATTATGGCGTACCGTGCTTTTATGGAATGTTTCATTGACTCACCTCAAATTTATATCCCATTCCCCATATGGTTTTAATATAGTCACCTTTTTCGCCCATCTTGCTACGTAACTTTTTCACATGAGTATCTATGGTTCTGGCATCTCCAAAATAATCGTAATTCCATACATTATTTAATATTTTTTCCCTGGAAAGAGCGATTCCCTGGTTTTCAAGGAAATAAGCAAGTAATTCAAATTCCTTAAAACTTAGTTCAATGTTTTTCCCATCAATGGACACCTGATGAGCCGCCTTGTCAATGCAAATTCCACCAATCTCCATCTCATCAGCAGGCACTGAATTGCTTCTTCTTAATATCGCCTCTACTCTGGCAACTAAAATCTTTGGGCTAAATGGCTTTGAGATATATTCATCCACACCAAGGTCAAAGCCCTGCAGTTCATCCCGCTCTTCTCCTCTGGCTGTTAGCATGATGATGGGAACTTGAGAATATTTACGGATGGTTTTAAGGGTCTCCCAACCGTCCATCTTTGGCATCATGACATCAAGGATGATTAGTACAATATCTTTTTGTTCAAAAAATACGTCTACTGCCTCCTCACCATTGGATGCCTCTACTACGGTAAATCCCTTAACGCTTAAAAAATCCTTTACCAGTTTTCTCATTCTGGATTCATCATCAACCACTAATATTTTCAACTGTTCCATTGTAACCTCCTGAAATCAGACACTTTTTCATCTATTTATGAGTCATATTGTATCAAATGAAACGAGATATTTCTACATTTTCACAGAGATTTCACATGATTGGAGTTGAAATAACTGTCTATAGGATAATTCCCTCAATCTACGGGTCATATTCCTGATTTGGGCAGTAAAAAAGCAGATGCTAAAAATGGCTGCATCTGCTTTTTGATCTATCCTTATTATCTTAATTCAGTTGTAGGAATGTTATCCATATCGTCAAATGCCTGATTCTCTCCACCCATTGCCCAAATGAAGGTATAGTTGCTAGTACCTGCGCCGGAATGAATGCTCCAAGATGGGCTGATCACAGCCTGTTCATTCTGCATCACAATATGTCTTGTTTCATTGGCTTCTCCCATCATGTGGAACACTACATTATTCTCAGGAATTTCGAAATACATATAGATTTCCATACGTCTCTCATGTGTATGAGATGGCATGGTGTTCCATACGCTTCCTGAATCTAAAATAGTCATACCCATAGAAAGTTGACAGGTCTCCAGTACATCTGGGTGAATAAATTGGTTAATCACACGTTTGTTGGCAGTCTCCATTGCACCAAGAGGCTTTTTCGCTGCTTTTTCGATTGGGATAAAGGTTGTCTTACATGATTTATGAGCTGGTGCACTTACCATATAGAACTTAGCTGGGTTTGATGCATCTGCACTAGAGAAAGTAACTTTTTTTGTTCCCTTTGTAATGTACAAACAATCTTTGTAGCCCATCTTGAACTCTTCCCCATCTGCAACAATGGTTCCTGCTCCGCCGATATTGAAAATACCGATTTCACGTCTCTCAAGGAAATAGCTTGTACCGAAGTTTTTCCAAACATCAATCCCCTTGTCAATAGAAACTGTTTCTGTTGTTGGCATACAACCTAATGTAACCATACGATCTACGTGTGAATATACAGCAACCACTTCATTGGCAACGTATAAATTTTCTATTAAAAATTCATTTCTTGTTTCTTCTGTTGTGTATCGTTTGAAATCCTTTTGATTTGCTGAGTAACGGATATCCATTTATTAAAACCCTCCTTGTTGTATTTAGAAATAACTGACCACTCTCATGGTATCACAAGCAGGTTTTTAATTCAATATGTACTTAACTTTATTGTGAAAAAGCCACAATATATCCTATCATACGACAAGGTTATTCATTCAATTATTTAAGAATATGAAATTTTGCTACCTCATCACGCAGCAGATTTGCCTGAGCAGATAACTCTTCACTGGAAGCGGAACTTTGTTCTGCCGTGGCGGCATTACTTTGTACCACTGCAGATATTTGACCAATTCCATAGGTGACTTCTGCCATCGCTTCTGTCTGTTCCCTGGAAGCCTGTTCTACGGTTTCCATAATTGCTTTTACGTGCTTTGCATGACCAGATACATCTGATAAAATATCTGCATTTTCCTTTGCAGTGGTAAGACCATCTTCCACAGCTCGGGTCGCATTCTCAACCAGGAGTGAGGTACGCTTAGCCGCCTGAGCTGCTTTTGCTGCCAGGCTTCTTACTTCCTCAGCCACCACTGCAAACCCCTTGCCAGCATCTCCCGCCCTGGCTGCCTCAACTGCTGCATTTAAAGCCAGAAGATTTGTTTGAGACGCAATCCCATCAACATCCTTTGTGATTTTTCCAATTTCGTCTGAGGTGGTTTTAATCTCAGCCATTGCTTTTAACATCTGTTTCATTTTGGCATTGCTTTCTTCCACCCGGCTTACGGTTTGTTCCACGTATCCTGCTGCTTCTTCAATATGAGTTGTACTCTGTTCCACCTGAGCGGAGACCTCTGTAATGGCTGAGGAAAGTTCTTCTATGGTTCCAGCCTGCTCCGTAGCTCCTGCTGCCAGCGCCTGGGCAGCTGATGCCACCTGAGTGGATCCAGCATTTACTTGATCGGCAGACTGTCGTATGATTTTTAAGGTCTGGTTTAGCTGCTGATAAATAAGAATGAGGGACTCATGGATCGGTGCAAAATCACCTGCATATCTCTTCTCCACAGGGTGAGTCATATCTCCCTGCGACATGTGCTCCATGTGTCCGGCAATGTCTTTCACAACTTCTGCCATTTCAAATATCAGTTCGTCTGTAGCTCTGGAAAGTACCTCCATCTCATCGTTAGTTTTAATAACGTTCACTGGAGGTGTATGTACATCTCCTTCTGCCAAAAGTTTAAGGCGTTTGGCAATGGGACTTAGTGGTGCTGTAATCTTACTCAAACGGCCGGTTAAAATAAATAGACCTACTACAGAAATTCCAATTGATACTAGAAGAAGAAAGACGATTTCCATTATCTTCTCTCTTTGTTGATTTGCCACCGCCTGATCTATGTCGTCAATGTAATTTCCAGTGCTGATATTCCAGTCATAAGGTTCAAATCTAAGGGTATAGGCTCTTTTTGCAAAGACTCCATCCTGACCAGGTTTGGTAAAATAAAAATCCGTAAATCCGCCGCCTGCTTTAACACCATTTTCTATAAAACTGCGCACGTAATAATTGCCCAATTTATCCTGTTCATCGTACCGTGCTTTTCCTTCATATTCAGAATTCATATGTACCGCGCAAATTCCATCTGAGGTATCTGCCCAGAAATAGCCACTGCCTCCTCCATACCGGGCATTGCGAACAATGCTCTCAGCATTCTTACGAGCCTGCTGCTCCGTGATTTCCCCACTTTCATAGCGCTTATAATTGTCACTTAGGACACTCACTAAATTTTCTACTGCTGTTTTGATATTTTGATCGTAACTATCATAACTTAACTGAATCCAGTTCTGGTATGCTCGGTCCAAGCCGATGTAAAAAATTGTGGTTAATACAAAAATCGTGGTAAACATCAATGCACTGACGAATAAAATCAGTTTTCCCCTGACCTGCAATTTGTATTTCTTCTGCCTCTCCATTATGCTTTCCTCCGTTATTACATAGACTTGATAATATTCAAATATAATAACTCCGTTGCATCATTATCGCAATGCGTGTTTGAGGAAATAGTGTGTGACTTCTTCTCTTTTTGTCGATCTTTGTCTTTTGAAATACTTGTAATTACTATACTTGTAAAATAATTAAGATTTTCCCTTAAATATTTGTTGTTTTTTTATATTTATCACCTAAACTTATAGATTTCAGACAAATAATATTTAGTCACTAAAATATAACAAAAATTGTGCTTTTATGGGATTTTATAACTATAAACGGGGTAACCTTTTTTTGAGTTTCATGAAGCGAATGGCATATAGTATCTTTAAAAATAGTCTTTTTCAAAGAAAACACCTTGAACCCCAGGTTACTATGGGTTCAAGGTGTATATTCTAATCACTATGATGCACTTTTTTTAGTCGCAAGGACTAAATTCAAATTGCTTTTTAAACGGGGATCCTCAGGAGAATGCTCTAGGGCTTTTATTGCGTGTTCCTCTGATTCATCAAGCATTCCCATACGGTATGCCGCGATGGAGCATAAATCATCTGGGGTATGATCCCAGGAGTAGCCCATATTTACAAAAGTTTTTGATTTTTCTTTTATTTTCAACGCTTCTTTTGCCGTATAATAGCTCATGGTCCAATCTTTTAGTTCGTAACACATTCTGGAGAATTCCACGTATGGATCTCTGATGGTGGACACCTCTGCAATTGCGCGGAAATACCAGCTATATGCTTCCTTTATCTTTTCAAGGCGATAATAGGATTTCGCAATCCACCGCATAGCGGCACATCGTTCGTCTGGCCAGTTTGCGTTTGGCAAATTCAGATAAGCATTTAAAGTGTCAATGCTCTTTTGCCATTCACCTTTATACATATATTCTCTGCCAAGATAGTAGCGCATCCGCTCATCTATTGGATCCTCTTCCACCGCCAGTTCTAACAGGGGTAAATAAGATCCTCGTGATTTGGTGGGATCTGGATGATGGTTTAAAACCATGCCTTCAATGTATACGGTTTCAAGTGGCAAATCGCTGACGTATTGAACAAATTCATGAATGGGGCATTTCCAGCGAAATCCTTTGCGCCCATGCACTTTGAAATAGTAAAACTGGATATCCGGTGTTCCATCTGCCTTAAGACTCCAGTTATACAGATATCGACCAGTTTTTGATATGGGACCTTGGTGAATGGGCTTATGATTTAGCCATGCCTCTTCCAGCTTTTTCCTCCAGCCTGGTTCAAAGAGCTCATCTAAATCTGTGCAGACACAAACATCCACATCATCTGGAACATGTTCCAGGGATAAGTTTCTGGCTACATCAAATCTCCATGGCTTTACAATATCTACATAAACAACTGCTCCTCTTTCCCTTAGCTTCTCCACCGTACCGTCATCTGACCCTGTATCCGTAACAACAATGAGATCTGCCTCATTCATAGAATCCATCCATTGATCTACGAAATCAACTTCATTTTTACAAATGGCGTAGACACATACCTTTAATTTGCTCATGAAGATACCTCCTCATTGGTTTTCCTTTGACATCTATCTTCTATCAAAGCAAGATTGCTCTTAAGTCGTAGATTTTCAGGGTCCATCTCCAGAGCTTTTATGGCATACTCTCTTGCGCTCTCAAACATGCCCATACGATATCCACTGATGGCGCAATAATCATAAAAAGCGTATCCCCAACTGGCCGGATCTACCAAATAGCTTCCGGTACTTTCTGTAACCGTAAGACCTTTTTCCGCCATGGCAAAGCAAAGAGGCCAGTCTGCTTCCAAGTAACCGGCTTTTGCCAGCGCTAGATACGGTTCTCTTACATCAGGACATTCCGCAAGGGATCTTAAGAGCCAGGATCTTGCCTCTCTTTTATTGCCAAGTTCTTCATAGCTATGGGAAATAAATCGCATGGAAGCGCTTCGTTCCTCTAGCCACCTTGCAGTTGGAAGGGAAAGATGACGTTTTAGCATACTGATTGCTTTGTCATAATCTCCATGATATACATACTCTCTGCCCAGCCAAAACGTGGCTCTGTCATCGGTTGGATTTTCCTCCACAGATAATTCAAGAAGAGGGAGATATTGACTTCTGGCCTTGGATTCATCTGGGTAATGGTTTAATATCATCCCGCTGACCCAGCCTGAATTTTCCGGCAATTTCCCGCTGTATTCCAAAATCTCATGTACGGGATGAATCCATTGGTATTCCTTTCTTGAATGAATCTTCTCCATAGGAAACTGTTTCTTTGGAGTTCCATCAGGATTACAGCTAAATGTAAACAAATAACGTGCCCTGGTCTGACCGGGCTTCCACTGATCCTCTAGTTTCTTTCTCCAACCTGGCTCAAATACCTCATCAAGGTCATTGGAAACGCAGATATCTGCATCTTCCGGAATATGACTCATTGCCACGTTGCGGGCGGTATCAAAACGCCAGGGAGAAATGCTTTCCTCGTAAACGACTGCTCCTCTTTTTCGAAGCTTTTCCACGGTGTGATCTGTTGATCCAGTATCGGTTACAATTACCTCATCTGCTTCCGATACCGCATCCATCCAGCGGTCCACAAACTGTTCCTCATTTTTACTAATGGCGTAAACGCATATCTTATACTGATTCACTTTACCAACTCCTTCTGGGGATCTATACCTACGTTCTATTATACGTATCTAATTTCCTCCAGATAACCGGATTCCTACCCCATTTTATTTGCTAAATTCAATATATGCGGTTCGGACTTGTACCGTGAGCGGGCACAAATCAAAGACTTGCTTCTACTCCGTAGACGATATGATAGATTTCTTTCTTATATGGGAAAAACTTTTCCTTCGTAAAAGGTGTTCCATAGCTCATGATCATGAGTCTAAGAGGGTTGTCTTCTGGCTTAAGAGGCATCTGTTGGTAGTAAAAAGGATTTAAATGAAACCCAAGTCTTTGGTAGAAGCCAGCCCTGCGCTCTGTTATGGGATCGTCTTTCGTTACTGGTTCTATTTCAAGAAACACAGGTTTTGCAGTTTCTTTTAAAACCTCCTCTACAAGCTGCTTACCAAGTCCTTTTCCTCTTGATTTTTCTAAAGTCGCTAGATGTTCTAAAAATACACAACTAGGGAGTTCCCAATATCCTAAAAAGGCCAAAACCTCTCCTTGTTCTTCTACGATTCGAACCTGGTAGACAGGACTATCAAACACTTCTTCTTGTCCTTTCCTAGTGCGACGCTCAATGGCTGGAAAAGCTTCTTCATAGACTTTGTATATTTCCTCAAAACGGGATTTCGGGTGTTCTAAAAGCATAATTTTATCTCCTAACATTTACAATCTGCTTACCAGTGTATCATCCCCCATAGAAAGAAACAACGATAAAAGCCTGCTCCAGTCAGACCAGAACAAGCTTTTATAGTTGTTTACTTTATGGAAATTCTTCCCTGACCGAGAGGATTTGCGTAATCATTCCCTACATTGCCACCTAGCTGATTGCGGATATAGGAAGATAATAAATCAACATCAGTGATTACTTCATCCCGAATAATTTTACTGCCCTTAAACATGGTCAAACCATCACCGCCTGATTTTAGCATGTAATTATGAGAAGCTACGGTATAGGTTTTATTTATATCAAGTGTGGTACCGCCTACCTTAATATCAGAAACCCGATAAGCTCCATTCACCTTAATAAAGTTTCCTTTTTCATCTACCTGGACATTGGTGGAAACCTTTGAATCGATGGTATATGTGAGTCCGGATACCTGAAGGAAGCCACCACTTTCCTTTGGATAGTTCTTTGAAGCCATTTCAAGGGCATCTTTAATCTGCTGTCCTTTCACTTCTGCTACACACCCCATATTTCCAAAGGGGAACACAGTAAGGGTGTCATTGTATGTGATATTACCGGCCTTTATGTTAGCTCTGACTCCGCCTCCATTAGACAGGCCGATGTCAGCTCCGAGAACGAAACGGTATGAATCCGCACAAAGATCTCCAAGATTGGTTTCTCCACTTCTGACCGCACGATTTCCTGTTGCTGGATCGTTAACGGTCAATTCTGTATCGGTGTGTCCGATGACAGTTTTTAGAGTTTCGTTGTATTGGGATTGAATTGCTTTTATGTAACGATCGGTATCGTAATCAATGGCTTTGCCATCGGCTGTTACGGAACTCTTTGCCGGGATTACAAGCTGGGAGCCTACGGTTAAAACATTAGGGTCCTTGATAGCACTTCGGTTGGAATCATAGATTTCACGGTAACGATGATAAGAGCCTAATTCCTTCTTTGCGATTCGGCTTAAGGTATCTCCCTTTTTAACGGTATAAGTGCTTGCTACAACTCCTTCTGGAACCTTAGTGACCATCTCACCAGTTATGGTCCCATCAGTCTTAATCGTAAGCTTACCAATATTTTTAAGCTTGGTTCCTGTCTGGTTAAGAAGTACATCTTTACCGTCTTTGTTCTTCACGTACTTATTGTATACTTCATGAGAATGACCATCGATGACTGCGTTAATACCTGTGGTGTTTTTAATGACACGATCAGAGGTCCACTGATCGGTGGTTCCGTTCTCTCCAAGGTGACCAACTAATACAACGATTTCTGCGCCTTCTGCTTTTGCCTGATCGACGGAAGTCTGAATTTGGGTGTATAATTTTTTGCCACTTTCATCTTCGCAAAAACCATAGATGTAGGTTCCGTTTCCATCCTGGAAATAGGTTGGAGTGGACTTAGTAAAGCTTTCCGGTGTAGTCGCTCCTACAAATGCAACCTTTGTATCGCCATAGGTAAACATTTTATAAGGGGCAAATACAGCAGAACCTGTCCGAAGATCCATAAAATTGCTGGAGTAGTAGCCGCAGTTTAACTTTCCTGCCAGCTCTAAAAAACGGGGCATTCCATAATCAAATTCATGGTTACCTGGGACGGCGAAATCATAACCGACTTTATTCATAATGTCAATTATATAACCCCCGTCTGAGAGTGTGCCAATTGGTGCACCTTGAATGGCATCTCCCCCGTCTACCAGCGTCACATAAGGGGTTTGGGCTAACATCTCTTTTTTATAGAGAGCAAGTCCTGCATAACCAATGTTTTCATCAACTCCGCAGTGGACATCGTTGGTGTAGAGAACCACAATATCCTTGTCCGCAGCCCATGAAGTGATGGATATACCAGTAGTAAGGGAAAGAACCATGAGAAGTGCCATACAAAGTGACAGAAACCTTTTTCTTATACTTCCTTTCATTGCTTAAATCCTCCTTTGGGAACGCTTATTTTCCCTTATTATACCAGATTCATGTAAAGATAAGATATAATTTTCTTCAAATTTTTCTTTTTTCTGATCGTCCAAATATTTTTATTTCTAAGCCTATTATTTCAAGTAAAAAAAGTGTTCTCTGCGCTTTAAATTGGTTCCGCAGAGAACACTTTTTGTCTATTTCTTATTCACTATCTTTACTAATTCCAATTCTCAATTCTTCAAGCTGTTTTGAATCTACTGGAGCTGGTGCCTCTGACATAAGGCAAGAAGCATCCTTCACCTTCGGGAACGCAATGACATCACGAATGCTGTCCGCCCCAACAATTAACATAATCACACGATCCAGCCCGTAAGCCAAACCTGCGTGAGGAGGAACTCCAAATTTAAAAGCATCTAACAAAAAGCCAAACTGCTCCTGCGCCTGCTCTTTACTAAAGCCAAGAATCTCAAGCATCTTAGACTGGATATCACCTTGATGGATACGGACAGAACCGCCACCAATCTCAGTACCATTTAATACAATGTCGTATGCCTTTGCACGAACGGCACCTGGATTGGTGTCGATCATCGCCCAATCCTCATCCATTGGCATGGTAAATGGGTGATGCATAGCAGTGTAACGACCTTGTTCCTCAGAATACTCTAAGAGTGGGAATTCCGTTACCCATAAGAACTTAAACTCATTCTTTTTCAGGAGATCAAGCTGTCTTGCTAGTTCAAGTCTTAAGTTTCCTAACACGTCAAACACAACTTTGTCTTTGTCCGCTGCAAATAAGAGAAGATCTCCTGGTTTTCCGCCCAATGCTTCTGCCAGGATATGAAGTTCTTCCTCTGTCATAAATTTAGAAAAGGAACATTTATAGGTTCCATCTTCATTGATTGCCAGATAAGCAAGTCCTTTGGCTCCAAAGCCTTTGGCATATTCTACGAGGGCATCAATTTTCTTACGAGGCATAGCTCCCTGACCTTCGGCATTGATTGCACGTACTGATCCGCCCATTTCTAACGCACCCTTAAATACAACAAATTCAGTATCCTTAACTAATTCAGATACATCATTCAGCTCCATTCCAAAACGCATGTCTGGCTTGTCGGAACCAAAACGGTCCATAGCTTCTCTCCAGGTCAATCGTTCAATTGGAAGAGGAAGGTCGCAATTGCAGATTTCCTTAAATATCTTTTTCAGCAGTCTTTCATTGACATTTAATACATCATCAACATCAACAAAGGAGAGCTCCATATCGATCTGGGTAAATTCTGGCTGTCTGTCTGCTCTTAGATCTTCATCACGGTAACATCTAGCTAGCTGGAAGTAACGGTCATAACCAGAGCACATCAAAAGCTGCTTATACAACTGGGGAGATTGAGGAAGTGCATAAAAAGAACCAGGGTGAACACGGCTTGGTACCAAATAATCTCTGGCGCCTTCGGGTGTACTTTTAATCATGGTAGGTGTCTCGATCTCTAAAAATCCCTCTTCTGCAAGAAATGCTCTTGCAAGAGTCGCCACCTGGCTTCTGATCATCATATTTTTTTGAATGTCTGGTCTTCTAAGATCCAAATAACGATATTTTAATCTCAATTCTTCTTTAGTCTTGCTATTCTCTTCAATAGGGAATGGCGGAGTCTCGGATTCAGAGAGGATTCGCAAGTCCCTTGCGCGCACTTCAATGGCACCAGTGGCCAGATTTTCATTAACACCGCCAGCCCGGCTTTCAACCACGCCGGTAATTGCAACAACAAATTCACTTCTTAATCGCTCCGCTTTTGAAAAGCTTTCTGCTCCGCATTCGCTTTCTTCAAAAATGATCTGCAAAAGTCCGGAACGATCTCTTAAATCTACAAAGATGATCCCTCCCTTATTTCTGCTTTTCTGAACCCAACCCATAACAGTCACTTCTTTGCCCGCATCTGCTGTGGTAACCTCTGTACATCTATGGGATCTTTTTAATCCCAACATTGACTCTGCCATAATTTCCTCCTGAATAAATTTATTTCATATTATCTTTATAAAATTCTTTAAACTGGGTATAGCCTTCTTTTAAAAGACCATCCTTCTGGAATTTTTTATTCTTGTTCATCTGAGAGACTAATACAGTCACGCCCTTCGCCCGTTCTTCCATGGCTTCCTTCATAACCTGATTGGTCAATTCATCACTGACACCCTTTTCCAACAGAAATGCTGTCTTTTCCTGACTGCCTGGAACGGTAAAGCCTTCCTCCATTAAAATGGTGACGATACGTTCAAAACCAATGGAAAAACCACATGCTGGAGTATCCATTCCGGTAAATTTCCCAATCATCTTATCGTAGCGTCCGCCGCCACCCACTGATCCTGGGAAACCCTCTACCTGAATCTCAAATATGGTTCCAGTATAGTAAGACATTCCTCTTACTAACGTGGGATCAAACTGAATGGAAAACTGACTGGTCGCAATTCCAGTCACACTGTCAATGATCGCAGCCAGGTTCTCTGCCTGATCATCTTCCAAAGAGCCTTTTAAGGTTTCACCAAGGCTTCTAACCCCAGAAGCATCCGGAGTAGTTGACTCAAAGAGGGATAAGTATTTCTTAACTTTATCTTCCTCATAGCCAGCTTCAATCAGTTCTTTTTCCACGCCATCCATGCCGATCTTGTCCATCTTATCCAGTATAATAAATACCTGGTCATAAGAATCCTCAGAAAAGCCGCAAAAAGCCGCCATTCCTTTTAAGATGTTTCTGTCATTGATTCTAACCGTATATCCTTTAAAGCCGATCTTTCCTAAGAGTGTGGTGGTAGCCAAAATCAAATCGATTTCTGCCAGCCTGCTGCCGTCTCCAAGGATATCGATATCACACTGAACGAACTGTCTGAATCGTCCTCTTTGAGGGCGGTCTGCTCTCCAAACACTTCCCATCTGAAGGGATTTAAATGGAGAGGGCAAAGAAGCGGCATGATTGGAATAATATCTACATAAAGGAACGGTTAAATCATAACGAAGTCCGCTGTCAGTCAAATCAATTTCTTCTTTGGCTTCCTCTATATTTAACTTTTCTCCACGCTTCATAATCTTAAAAATCAACTTTTCATTGTCACCGCCCTGTTTGCTGGACAGATTTTCTATATGCTCCACGCAGGGAGTTTCAATGGAATGAAAGCCAAAGCCACCGTAAGTTTCACGTATCTGGTTCGTTACGTATTCACGCACCTGCATTTCTGCGGGCAGAATATCCTTCATTCCGGTAACCGGTTTCTTTTTCAATGCCATCTCATTCACTCCGTTTTTCTTAATTTAATGATGATTCCTGCTTTTATTTTAAATTACATTTCTAAATTTGCAAGCATTTTTTCTTTTCTTTCTATCATTTCGTCGATTCGATTGATATACAGGTCCACGTCTTTGACATTTTCCACACGTTCCAGGCGGTTTTCTTTGTGAAATACCACCTTAGTGCTAGTTCCGGCTCCAAGAGCGATTATGGTCTGCTTTTCTTCCATAATCAGAATGTTGTAGATGCATGCCTTCCCAGGTAGAGAGTATCCTACATTTTCAAAATTCCCCGCCATGTTTTTCTGACGATATAAGTAATATGGCTCTTGACCCATCTTCCTTGCATACTCTGCAGTTAGATCAATCATCTCCTGGGTGTTTACCATTTTCAAATCACCGTACTTGTCCTTAAACATGTTAAGACGAGCCGCACGCTTGATTGCCAAGGAATGAACGGTGATGCTGTCCGGGGATAGTGCCTTTATCTCTTCCATGGTATTTCTCACATCTTCTATGTCTTCTTCCGGCAAACCGATGATGAGATCCATGTTAATGTTATCAAATCCCAGTGACCTAGCAAGGGAAAACTGTTCCTTAACCATGTCCACCGTATGCCTTCTGCCAATGATAGCAAGCGTCTCCTGCTTCATGGTCTGAGGATTAATAGAGATTCTAGTCACTCCATGAGATTTTAATATCTTTAGCTTGTCCTCTGTGATGCTGTCGGGCCTTCCTGCCTCTACGGTAAATTCTTTTACCGTACTAAAATCAAAGGTATCATACAGTCTTTGAATCAGCACATCCAGATGGTGTGCGGATAGAGAGGTAGGAGTTCCGCCTCCGATGTATACAGTATCCAGGGTTCTCCCTTTCATCCGTTTGGAAGTATATTCCATTTCCCGAAACAACGCATCTAAATACAGATCCATACGTTTTTCCCACTGGGAAATGGGATAAGACGTAAATGAACAGTAAAGACAGGTGGTTGGACAAAAAGGAATTCCAATATAGAGACTGTAACCACGTTCAAAGTCAATCTCTGAAAGAAGGCTGATCTCCCTGCTTGCAATCTCAACACTTAAATTGATTTTGGCATCACTTGCTAAGTAAGCTTTCTTCATATAGGCACTGACTTCGTCCTTAGAACGTCCCGCCAAAAGCTCTGTCATTGCAATCTTGGTTGGCCGAATACCCGTTAAGGTTCCCCAGGGAAGGGTTGCTTTTGTATGTTCCATTGACATCTTATAAAGCATGCGTTTGATCCGGTTCTTCGTCTCAAACCGATCAGGGAAATGGACTTCAACGGAGTCTGTTAATTCCTCACCGCTTTCCATATCCCTGATGTTAAGTAAAAAGCTATTCTCTTCCGTCTTGCTTCGGACCACAAGTCGGTAATCTTCCTCTGTCGTCTCCTGGTGGGAAAAGCTCTCCCCTGGATAAAAGGCCATTATTAATTCCCTGATATCCTGCTCAAAAGACTGGTCATCTAAAAATAATCCTATCATATTTTTTCCTATTCTCTGTATAATGCCACTGGATTGTAAACCAATTCATGGCCGATGGTGGTCTTATCTCCATGCCCAGGATAAACAAGCGTATCTTCTGGTAGTACAAACAGCTTTTCTCTAATGGATCTGATTATAAGGGACTGATCTCCCATGGGAAAATCCGTTCTGCCAAGGGATTCTAAAAACAGAGTATCTCCGCTTATAAGAACCTCTTCATCCGCGATAAAGAAACAGATAGAACCTCTTGTGTGACCTGGTGTATGAATCACCTGAAAGGTAATTCCAGATAGGGTTATACTCTCCCCATCTTTTAAAAATACATCAGGTAAAAGGGTATACCCTCCTCCAAATCCACCAGATAAGTTAATGGACGGATCCATCAACGTCATCTTCTCATGTTCGCCTGCGTAGATTTTTATATCCGGATACCAACGCTTTACCTCATCCACGCCAAGAATATGGTCAAAATGTCCATGAGTCAGAAAAATTGCTTTTGGCATTACACCAAGCTCCTTGCACTTTTCTACAAGATAACCACCCTGTGCACCAGGATCTACAATTATCGCCTCTTGAAGTGACTCTCGGTATAAAATATAGCAGTTTGTGCCAATCTGTCCTACTGGATATGTCTTTATTCTAAAATCACTCATGTTCTCTCTCCTTACTAATCTTGTCTGTATGTATTTATTTTATAAGGAAAATACCGGAATGTCTGTGCCATATAAAAGCTTTGCGCCATAATGGTCTGCATATTCCGTCCAAAGCAGATTCTTTTCCTGTCTTGTAGTGATAAAGTAATCCGCAGATGCAAACAGGCTCCTTACATCCTCCGATGGAATGGAGTCCACGATTATGATGTCATCTCCCAAACCTTTATAATCCTTTAACATATCAAGTAACATCTCTTTGTGCCCTTGTTCCACCGACAAGGAAGAAAGATACAGAATCAACCTTGAATGATAACCGGTTTCTTTTAGTGCGATATACTCTTTTACTACCTTTTGCCAAACTGGGAAGGGTTCCTTGGCATCCATGATAAGAAGAAGGTTTTTCCTTGTATCTTTCTCATATGCAGGTACTACCTGATCCCAGGCCTCTCTTGCCTCTTTTTGGAATTTCTCTATAAAAAGTTCTACGGGCTGAAACAATTCCTCTTTCCGCTCCAAAAGTTTTGTCAAATCCCAATTCCACCAGGCAATTTCATTTAAGGCCGCTCGCTGTTCCTCTGGAAACCGGTATCCAATAATCTTAGCCGGATTCCCCGCCACAATGGCGTAGGAGGGAACGTCCTTTGTCACTACACTTTCCGCACCGATAATCGCACCGTTATGAATGGTGATACCACTAAGTAAGGTAACGCCGTGACCGACCCATACATCGTTTTGAATGAGTACACTTCCCTTTCGTTTCAGCTTGCTGGGTCTGGTTTCTGAGATAAAAGACGGACTTCCCTGAAAAACGGATTTATAATCATGGTTTAAATTAATCAGAAACGTAATCTTCTCTGCAAGAGCGGAGTACTTTCCAATCTGGATACAATGTACACCTTCCGCATAATTAAAATTAATTCCGGATTGAATCTCAGCACCTACAATGTAACTGTCTATATCTAACTGGAGCAGAGGAAACTGCAAATCTGTTCCTGGAACTGGCAGCGGACATACCGTCGCCTGTCTGATCGTAAATGGATTGTAATGAATACCTTGAATCATAGGGATTCTCCTTTCGATCGTGAAACATCGGCTTAAAAAGAGAAAACTGCGCTATCCCGCAGTCCTCTCAATGTCTATTACTCCTTCAATTTGTCTCAGCTTATCTACTAGTTTTCCAAGTTCCTCTACACCATGAATGTCAAAGGTCATGGTAATCGTAGCTTTACCTTGCTTATTGGTTCTGGAATTCATGGAGGTAATATCGATCTGACGTTCCGTAAATACCTTAGAGATATCTACAAACATACCAATACGATTGTTGGCAAATATCTTAATCTCAGAGGAGTAACGCTCTTTTGTCGCTTCTCCCTCCTGATCTTGCCATTCGGCATCAATGAGACGGTTTCTTTCATCTTCCGGCAGATTTAATACATTCACACAGTCGGTTCTGTGAATGGAAATTCCTCTTCCTCTTGTAACAAAGCCCATAATCTCATCTCCAGGTACCGGACTGCAGCATTTGGAGAAACGAACCGCCAGATCATGAATGCCCTTTACTACGATTCCACTGCCACTACGTCTCTTAACCGGCAGTTTGTTGCTCATATCTTCAATGTCATTTAAAATCGTCTTGTCGGTAACACTCTTCTTAAGCTTCTTCTCCCGCTCATCAATCATCTTATTGATGACCTGGCCTTCTTTTAAGCCGCCATGTCCAATGGAAGCAATCACGGATTCCCAATCACGGAAAGCATAACGCTTCATGACTTTATCCTGATACTCTGGCTTGTTGATATCGGAATAAACAATTCCCTTTGTCTTGCAGTATTTATCCACCATCTCCTTACCGCGGAGGATGTTGTCTTCCTTAAGCTCAGTCTTAAACCACTGGTTGATCTTATTCTTAGCCTGAGTACTTTTTACGATATTCAGCCAGTCCCTGCTTGGACCCCTGCTGTTTTGGGAGGTGATGATCTCTACCTGGTCTCCGTTTTGAATTACATATTCGATGTTGACCAGCTTTCCGTTAACACGGGAACCAACCATCTTATTACCAACAGCACTATGGATGGAGTATGCAAAGTCAATTGGAGTTGAGCCGCTTGGTAAGTTCTTTACATCGCCAGAAGGTGTAAAGCAGTAAACGCTATCAGAGAATAAGTCAAGGTCACCCTTTACCATGTTTAAGAACTCCATGTTATCGGACATGTCCTTTTGCCATTCCAGAATCTGACGTAGCCAGCTTAACTTCTCTTCCTCTTTGGCCGCAGCCACCTGTCCGCTTCCGCTTTCCTTATACTTCCAGTGTGCAGCAATACCGTACTCTGCTGTGCGGTGCATCTCATAGGTACGAATCTGAATCTCAAAGGGCTGACCGTTATTACCAATCAGTGTCGTGTGAAGGGATTGGTACATATTTGGTTTTGGCATTGCAATATAATCTTTAAAACGACCAGGAATCGGCTTATAAAGCTCATGAATGACGCCTAGTGCTGCATAGCAGTCCTTTACGCTCTCCACGATAATTCTTACTGCAAACAGATCATAAATCTGATCCAGAGTTTTATTTTGATTCACCATCTTTTTATAGATGCTGAAAAAATGCTTGACGCGGCCGTCCACTTTGCCTTCGATCCCAGAAGTAAGTAGATGTTCCTCAACCTCATCTACAATACTCTTTACAAAGTATTCCCTGGTTTCCTTTTTTAGAGATATTTTCTCTGCCAGTTCATAGTAAGTATCTGGATGAAGGTATTTGAGGGACAGATCGTCAAGCTCAATCTTTATCTTTGAAATACCAAGACGGTGGGCAATCGGAGCATAAATTTCCATGGTTTCCCTGGCTTTATCCTTTTGCTTTTCCGGTTTCATGTACTGAAGGGTCCGCATGTTATGAAGACGGTCAGAAAGTTTGATAATAATTACTCGGATGTCTTTTGCCATGGCTAAGAACATCTTTCTAAGATTCTCTGCCTGCAACTCCATCTTATCCATAGACCAGGATATCTGAGTCAGTTTCGTTACACCATCTACCAAGAGGGCGACTTCTTCGCCAAACTCTGACTTCAGTTCATCTAAGGACATAACCGTGTCCTCTACCACATCATGAAGAATTCCGGCTGCGATGGTCTCTTTATCCATCTCCAGATCTGCCAGAATGATTGCAACACAAAGAGGGTGAATGATATAGGGTTCACCCGATTTTCGCTTTTGGTCTTTATGGGCATCGTGAGCGATCTGATATGCCTTTTTAATCATGGTTATATCATCGGAAGGATGGTATCGTCTGATGCTTTTCACCAGCTCTTCATAAAGCACCTCAGGGCTCGTAAAATCCGCAGGGGCCTCCAATTCCGTATCAAGTCCCTGCTTCTCCCGCTTTGCCATCTCCAAAGCTGCCTTATTATTATTTTCCATCATTGGATAATCCGCCATATGCCGTCACCTTTTTCTAGCATTCCAGTATTTATTGTTTTTTAAACGTAGTTATCATTCATTATAATTATTATTGTCGAAAAATGCAATTATTTTTTCTTTCTCTTCCTGTTTTAGAAAAGCACCTTCCAGCGCATACCGGTTCATCTGCCTTAAATCCGACTCTGTAAATCCCATATGCTCTTTTATTATTTCTGCTTCCTTTAAAAGGCTTGTGTCAGAAACAGTCGTGTTATCCGTATTATAGGTCACACGGATTCCTCTGTCATAAAATGCCTTAAGAGGGTGTTCTTTAATGGAAGGGACTGCCTTCGTCTGAAGATTGCTGATCACACACATCTCTAATATAATCTTTTCCCTTTTTAAAAGGTCCATACATGTTTCAGATTGTATCGCAGCACAACCGTGTCCAATTCGTTTGGCACCGTAGGCCACCGCTTTGATTATATTCTCGCAATCTCCGCATTCTCCTGCATGAATGGTAAAGGGGATGTCCATTTGATAAGCCTTTTTAAAGAGAGGTTCAAAATGTGCCATAGGCACCATTCCTTCCGGTCCTGCAATATCAACTCCTGCCACTCCCTTATTTAAATAGCCACCTGCAAGATCAAAGGTTTCCTCATTTTCCTTATCAGAACCATTCACCATAGAACAAAGCAGAATACCTGCCTGAATAGATGGTGCTTCCTTTGTTCCCTTCTCCACTCCACGAATAACAGACTGAACCACCTTTTCCTTCGTAAGTCCTTTTCTCATGTGAAGCTGGGGCGCAAACCTTATCTCTGTATAGATCAGTCCTTGCTCCGCCAGGCGTATTACAAGGTCCTTTGATGCCAACTCCAGTGCATCTTCTGTCTGTAAAAGCTGTGCCGGAAGATCAAAGCACTTTAAATATTCCACCAAGCTTTTGCAATCGTCTCCTACGGAGATACTTTCCTTTACACTCTTTCCTTCAAAATCATAGCCGATTTCAGCTGCAAGCAGCCTTACCACATCAGTTGATAAGGAGCCGTCCAAATGCAGATGGAGATCAGTTTCCAGTCGTTTCATAACGATCCCTCCTTTCTTCAATGCAAATATTCTATCATATTCCTGGGCATGCAACAATTAGTTTTATTGATGATTCAAAATGGCAGACGGTTTTAGCCGCCTGCCATTTAAAGAAATATACACCACAAAGGTATGGTGACCAAGGATAACAGTGTTGTCACTACCACACACTTGGTGGCAAAAATATAATCTCCGTTATATTTTGCAGCCAGTATGGCGGTTGTACTTCCTGCTGGCATTCCAGCTAAAAGAATAGACACTCCTGATAGCATTGGGTCCACAGAAAAGATGCGGCAGGCGATAAATACCATAAAGGGAATCAGGAATAACCGGATTACCGTATATTTCACAATTCCCCAGTCCAGCATACTCTTAAGCTTCACTTCAGCCAATATGGTACCGATTAACACCATGGATACTGTGGTGGTACAACCTCCCACCCCTCTAATGGTGTTTTCTAAAAACTCCGGCATCTTTAACTGAGTGACCAGGAAAAACACACCAATATAAACTGCTATAATACAAGGGTGCGTCAAAACCTTTTTTACAACCGTCTTCCGATCCGGACTTTCCGTAAAATATGAGACTCCCGCCGACCACATGACGATTCTTTGTGGGATAAGGAATATGGAGGCAAACATGAGTCCCTGCGCTCCATAAACACCTTCGGCAATGGGATTACCCATAAATCCGGCATTGGAACAGACCGTGCCGTATTGCAGTACTTTTTTCCTGCTATCTGGTTCTTTTTTGTAGAGAGTATTTGCAAGAATCAGGCATACAACCTGAATCAAGGAAGCGATCACAAGTATGATGGCAAACTCCATGAATACTTTTCTATTAAACTCAATCAAAAAAGAGCTAATAATATTACAAGGCAGGATAAAATAAATCACAAGATCCGTTAAGACTGCCTTCGCCTCCTCGTGAAGAATCCCTTTTTTTCGAAGGATTATGCCTGCTGCCACGAGAAGGAATAACATTCCTTGAAGATTAATCAAACTATTATAATTCATGTCTACTGCTCATCTTTTGATTTCATATATTCATCCATAGCCTGAGCTACTCTCTTTGAATATGCCACAGCCTCAACTACCGTTCTAGCCCCCATAACTACATCACCAGAAGCAAAAACACCTGGAATTGTAGTACGTCCCTCTTCATCGGTCACAAGAAGACCGTTTTCACTGGCCTTTAAGCCTTCTGTGGTGCTTATGAGCTTGCTTTTTGGTCCCTGGCTAATGGAGATGATGGTGGAATCCGCATAAACCTGCTCCCGTTCTTCCTCCATGCCAATCTGCTTGCCTTCCTCATCATAGAGTACCGTTTCAAATACCGGGCCATCGTCTGTGATCTCATAAATCTGTTTTCCATACTGGAAGTTGGCACCGTCAATCTTTGCATAAGCAGTTTCATGATCACTTGCATTGCTGTGTAGACCTCTTGCGTAAAGAGTTACCTTTCTTGCCCCGTGACGAATTACGGTTCTGGCCACATCCATGGCTGAGTTACCCATACCAATAACCGCTACGCTTTCTCCCAGATCATAAGCATCTGGATTTGCCAGATAATCAATGGCATAGTGTACATTACCAAGAGATTCTCCTTTAACGCCAAGAGTTTTAGGTCTCCATACTCCGGTTCCAATAAAGATACTTTGATAGCCATCTCTTACTAAATCCTTAATCTCTAAGGCAGTTCCAATGGCAGTGTTTGGACGAATCTTAACTCCGATTCCTACAAGCTTCTTTTTGTAACGTTCCAGAATGGATTTTGGAAGTCTAAACTCTGGAATTCCGTACTGAAGAACTCCTCCGACCTTATCCTTTGCATCGAAAATGGTAACGCTATAACCTTCCTTCGTCAAAAGGATGGAAATGGTAATTCCAGCCGGACCGGCGCCGATGACAGCAACCTTTTTCCCGTTTTTCGGCTTGCATTCAATTTTTAATTTATCAAAAATAGTATCGGATATATAATTTTCAATGCTGCTTATGTGGACTGATTGTCCTTTTTTTCCAAGAATGCAGTGACCCTCGCACTGCTTTTCATGGTTGCAAACCAAAGAACAAACAAGAGACAGAGAATTGTTTTCAAACAACATCTCTCCTGCCGCATTGAGATCTCCCCCCTTAAAAGCCTGAATCATCTGAGGAATTGGAGTATTAATGGGACAGCCCTGACGGCACAAAGGCTTTTTGCAGTTTAAACATCTATTTGCTTCATCAATAACATGTACGGCCATTGTAATTTTCCTTTCTCTAACTGTGTGAATGAGACTGCTGCAATATGGTCATCATATGTTTTAGTTCCTATCATAGCATAGTAAAAATCATAAAATCAAGACTCCCATAAAATGTATCGAAAAAAATAAATTTTGATAAAAATATATCGATATAAAAAGCGACCAGGGGATTCCCAAATCAGGTGTTTTCACACTCTGCACTTGGGAATCCCCTGGTCTTTTTATTTATTTACCTTCATAGATAATCAGAGATTCTACATCATAGCCTTTCAGCTTTTCTCTTCCCTGTAATCCAGCAAGTTCCATGATAAAGCAGATCTTTACTACTTCTCCGCCCAACTGTTCCACCAGCTTTATAATCGCTTCGATGGTTCCGCCAGTCGCGATAAGATCATCAATGATAACAATCTTCTGGCCTGGCTTAATGGATTCTTTGTGAAGTTCAATGGTTGCAGTGCCGTATTCTAACTCATAATCCATGGAAAGAACTTCTCTTGGAAGTTTTCCTTTTTTACGTACTGGAATAAAGCCTTTTCGCTCTGCATAAGCAACTGGAACTCCAAAGATAAAGCCTCTTGACTCTGGTCCGATAACTGAATCGTATTCCACTCCTTCAAGCATCTTGCGAACGCCATCAACAGCCAGACAGAGCCCATCTGGATCTTCCAGTATGGTAGTCACGTCACGGAATACAATTCCCTCTTCTGGGAAATTTGGTATACTTGTGACATAATCTTCTAATTTTTTCATTTCCTATACCTCATATTGTTATTGTTTTCATAAGTGTTACAGCACAACCTTACCTATTATAGCGCAAACCTTGTTTTCAGGCAAATATTGTTTTTACCATTTTGTAATTTTCACAAAAAGGAATGCCTCCCGCAATATATGGCGGAAGGCATGTCATTGTTCCATAAAGCCTTAACCTCTGGGATGTACTCCTGTATAAACACGACGAACGGCTTCCTTTTGAGCATAATTCATATACATCTGAGTAGTAGCCATATCGGAATGTCCAAGCATAGCTTGTACTACATGAATGTCCGCTCCATTGCGCAAAAGATGGGCTGCAAAGGAATGTCTTAAAGAATGAGGCGTGATATCAGCTTTAATCCCTGCCTTATCTCCGTAAAACTTAACAATCTTCCAAAATCCCTGACGGCTCATCGGTCTTCCGTTACAATTGGTAAAGAGACATTCACAGTCCTGTTCCTTTAAAAGATGTTCTCTTCCCCGTTCCATATAAGCAGAAAGGGCCAGTTTTGACACCTTACCAAAAGGAATCATGCGCTCCTTATGCTCGTCCTTACAGGTAATATAACCTACTGTAAGATTCACATCGGATTTTTTCAAATTAATTAATTCGGATACTCGGATGCCTGTGGCATAAAGAAGCTCCAGCATAGCCCTGTCTCTAAATTCCTTTGGAGTCTCCCCATCAGGCTGACTTAAAAGGCAATTTACTTCGTCCACAGTCAATATGATTGGTTCCTTCTTTTCTACCTTTGGCGCCTTAATCAGTTCTGCCGGATCTTTGCCGATATTGCCCTGAGTGCATTCATAATGAAAGAATGCCTTCATGGATGCCAGTGTTCTAGAAATGGTAGTGGTCGCCCTCCCCGCTTTTTCCAGGTACAGAATATAAGAGTTTAGGCTAGTCTTTGTGACCTTCCCGACCTCTACAATTCCCTGCTGTCCCAAAAAGGAAGCCAACTGCATCAAATCCCTCTGGTATGAAACCTCTGTGTTCTTTGATGTTTTTTTTATCTCTCTTAAATAAATAATAAAGTGATTAATCTCAACTACCATTTCTATATCCCCTAACCGTTCGGTTTAAAAAATGCCTTAAAATAAGGCTTCTGTCTCTTATTATATAGACTATTTTCGATAAAATCAAACACATTTTTCCCACATCACCCTCGCTGCAAAGTAAATTTACATAATACATACAAGATATTGGTCATCTAATGTATTAGTTCGCAAGATATGGTAATATTACCAGTGTTATTTTCTCATTTATTTTTGCCATTTAAAGGACAGACTTTAGGAAAAATGGGTTTATCCATGCTTCCAGACCGCTTCCGGCGGCAGTCAGGAGCAGGAGTAAGATAAATGCAGGAATTCGAAATCTCCGTTCCTTTTGTATCCCAAGTAGCAATAAAATCCCAAAAACTGGAAGGTAGAATAGGCATTGTGGCATCACTGTCATAACGAAAACGGGAAGTCCCATAAGTCCTTTTTGAACGGTTATAACAGCAAGCACAAATCCCATGGAAAATCCTGCCATAGACATAAAGACACAAAACAATGGCAACGCGTAAGCGGTCATGCCAATAAGCCAGATGATCCACACCTCCATGAGCCTCTGACTTAGAACCTGTCCGAAAAGCTGCATGCGTTCCCCTTTTCCCAGATCAACATTCCGGTTTAGGAGGCCTAGATAATATACTGCTTCATCTGAAAAGGATGAGTACCAAAAATTAGCCATAACCGTTCCAGCAGTCAGTCCAATGAAAAAGCAGATCAGGTAGATATCCCATGCCCTTGTGCTACGATAAACCTTCATATAATTATGTTCCGTTCTTCTGCCAAAACGGATTCTTAACGTATCGAGTAAACTAGCCATAAAAAATCCCCCTACAGGTCTTGTCACAATTTATGCCTGCAGAGGGTTATTTATTCAGTTCTTATTTTATATCGTATTTTCTTGCATAGGCTAAAATAGCAGCTATGGTCTTTCCATCTGTAATCTCGCCTTGAAAGATCTTTTCCTCTAGATCTTTTACGGTCCACTCCTCCACATCGATACACTCTTCTTCATCCAGATTTTGCTTGGATGGGACTAAGTCTCTTGCAACAAAGATGTCAATGGCCTCGTCACAAAATGCCACGGTGGTGTTGACGCTGATTAGATATTCAAGTTTCTCTTTCTCTGTCTTAAATCCGGTCTCCTCTTCCAGTTCCCTATGGGCACAGTCGATCTTTGGTTCATCAGGAGCATCCAGGGCTCCAGCGGGAACCTCTAGTGTATAGCGATCTAAGGCGTTTCTGTACTGGCGTACCATTAAGATTTTGCCTTCCCGGGTGACTGGAACCACGGCAGCAGCTCCAATGTGGTGAATGAAATCCCAATGTGCTTCATGGCCGTTTGCAAGAATGGTATCCTGATACATCGTTAGGATACTCCCCTGATATTTAAAAGTTCTGTCCAAACGCACAACTGGTGGCTGTTTCATTTAGATTCCTCCGATTTCTCACTTAAATTTCGGTACATTTTTTATAGCAGGCATCAGCTGCTTTTATAACAGCACTGCGAAATCCTGACTCTTCTAAAGCAGATACCGCAGCAATGGTAGTCCCTCCTGGAGAGCAGACTTTGTCCTTTAATGCTCCCGGATGCTCCCCTGTTTCTAAAACCATCTTTGCGCTTCCAAGGACTGCCTGGGCAGCCATCTCATAGGCAGCATCTCTTGGCAGTCCGTACTTTACCGCACTATCAGCTAAGGCTTCAATAAACATATACACATAAGCGGGAGAACTTCCGCTGACACATACCACAGCATTCATTAGTCGCTCTTCCACAATTCTCATTCTACCCAGGGAGCCAAAGATATCTTCAATGGATTTTTTCTCTTCCTCGTCAAATGCCTTTTCCTCATAGCAGACGCCTGTCATTCCTTCTCCTAAGAGTGCGGGAGTGTTTGGCATGGCACGGACCACTCTTTTTTCATCTCCAAGCTTTTCTTTTAACTGGGTCGTGGTAATTCCCGGAGCAATGGATATGATGACATTTTTTTCCGTGACGCTGTGACGGATATCTGCAAGAACAGGATTAAAGTACTGAGGTTTAACAGCCAGTACGATATATTTCGCCTGACCAGAGAGCTGCATGTTAGTTTCTGTATGGGCAACTCCCAGATCCTTTGTTATCTCTTTGCACCGATCCAGGTTCACATCAGTAAAGATAATTTCTTCTTTTGAATATACGGCCAGCAAGCCTTTTAGTATGGCATAGCCCATATTTCCGATTCCAATGATCCCGATTTTAGCCATAGGATATTCCTCCTCTTTTTTGTTTCAATTTTGCATTCAATTAGCACCATTCTACTCATCCTTTTTCCAAATGTCAATGTCCCAGATAATTTAAAAAATAAGTGTTGACATTTTACATTTCATCTCATATACTGTAGCAAAGCAAAGTGATAAACTGATGAGCAGGAGTAAGTAAGATTTTTTCATCATGCACAGAGAGCTTCCGGTTGGTGAGAGGAAGCGTTGATGTTTGATCTGAATGGACCTGCGAGGGTGGCTTGAAACCAGATTCTGGGAGTAGATGCCAACGGGTTTCCTATCCGTTATCAAGGGGAGACACATGTTCGTGTGTTTAAAGTGGGAGAAGTCTAACTTCTTCAATCAGGGTGGTACCACGGAACCGTAATTATAGCTTCCGTCCCTCTTTTCCATATTCGTATGGAAGGAGGGACGGGAGCTTTTTTTATTTTATTTTCAACCTCATAAAAACAGAAAGGAGTTAATCATTATGAATCTTACACCGGACTGCAAGGAAATCGGGGCACTGGCTGCCTCCTATCCCGTAATCCCGGTCTGCAGGGAAATATTTGCAGACATCGTTACTCCAATTACCCTGCTGCGTAAAATCGCAGCCTTAAGCAGCCGATATTATCTGCTGGAAAGCATTGAGGGCGGTGAGACCTGGGGCCGATACTCCTTTCTGGGATATGATCCCGTCATGAGCGTTTCCTGTAAAAATGAGGAGGTTTCTATCCATTCCTACCGGCAGGAAGAGGCTACTATCCACGACAAGGTTATAAAGACCAAACAGCCTTATGATGTCTTAAGGGAGATTTTGAAAGAATACAAATCCCCTAAGATTCCTGGTCTTCCACCTTTTACCGGTGGATTTGTGGGATACTTCTCTTACAGTATGATTGGGTATGCGGAGCCGGTTCTCTCCATAAAAAAAGGGGACTGCAATGATTTTGACTTAATGCTTTTTGACACGGTCATTGCCTATGATCATCTGACTCAGAAAATCAGCATTGTGGTCAATATGAAAACAGATCAGGTAATGGAAAATTACGGAAAGGCGTGTACAAAGTTAGAGAGCATTGCCCAAATGATTGGGGATATGGCACCCTTAGAAAAATCCACGGTTTTAAATACTCCTTCCTTTCACTGCAATGTGACCAAAGAAGATTACTGCCATATGGTAGATCAGGCAAAGGAATATATTGTAAACGGCGACATCTTCCAGGCCGTTTTATCTAGAAGGTTTGAAAGCCAATACCCGGATAGTCTGTTAAATGCATACCGGATTTTAAGAACCACCAATCCGTCTCCTTATATGGTTTATCTAAGCACCGGGGACATGGAAATCATGAGTACCTCACCAGAAACCCTGGTTCGGTTAAAGGATCAAAGGCTTACTACCTTCCCGGTGGCAGGTTCCAGACCAAGAGGAAAGGATCCTGCCGAGGATCTGACACTGGAAAAAGAACTTCTTGCCGATGAAAAAGAATTGGCTGAGCACAACATGTTAGTAGACCTTGGAAGGAATGACCTTGGGAAAATCTCAGAGTTTTCCTCCGTGGAAGTGACCGGATATCAGATGATCCACCGCTACTCCCGCATTATGCATATCTGCTCCCAGGTGGAATCAAATATTAAAAAGGACTGCGACGCCTTTTCTGCCATTGAATCCGTCCTTCCTGCGGGCACGCTCTCCGGTGCTCCAAAGATTAGGGCCTGCCAGATCATTGAGGAACTGGAGACAGAACCTAGAGGAATCTACGGCGGTGCTTTGGGATATGTGGATTTCACCGGAAACATGGATACTTGCATTGCCATACGAATGGCGGTGAGGAAAAACGGGATTGTCTCCGTCCAGGCAGGAGGCGGAATCGTTGCCGACAGCATACCAACGCTGGAATACGAAGAATCGGAGCACAAAGCAAAAGCGGTTATAAGCGCTCTCATGAGAGCCGGGGAGGTAAATGATCTATGATACTATTTATTGATAATTACGATAGCTTTACCTACAACCTGGTTCAAATGATTGGTGGATTAAATCCGGATATCAAGGTAATCCGAAACGACGAATTGACAGTAGCAGAAATAAAGGATTTATCACCAAGCCACATCGTTCTCTCACCCGGCCCTGGTTACCCAAAAGATGCGGGTGTTTGTGAAGACGTAGTAAGGAGCCTGGCTGAGACAGTTCCCATTCTTGGAGTATGTCTTGGACATCAGGGAATTTGTGAAGTCTTTGGTGCAGAGATTACCCGAGCGAAAAAACTGATGCATGGAAAGCAGAGCATCCTCTCAATCGATTCCTCTGACCCTTTGTTTCAGGGTTTAGAGAATAAGATTCCTGCTGCCAGATACCACTCTCTCATTGCCAGAAAGGAAACCCTTCCTTCTTGCCTTAAAACCATTGGCACCGACGATATGGGAGAAATTATGGCGGTGAAACATAAAAACTACGCGGTTTACGGCTTGCAGTTCCACCCAGAATCCATACTGACTCCAAACGGAGAATCTATACTTAAAAATTTCCTATCCATAACCATTCATGATTAAAAGGAGGCAAACGAAATGATCCAACAGGCAATCCACGATGTAATCGAAGGGCAGGATTTAAGCTTTGAAGCCGCAAGGGAAGTTATGAACGAAATCATGAGCGGAGAGACCACGCCAGCACAAATGGCAGCATTTCTCACAGGACTTCGGATGAAAGGAGAAACCATTGACGAGATCACAGCCTGTGCCACCGTTATGAGGGAAAAGGCGCTCCGTCTGGAACCTGATTTTCCAGTTATTGATATCGTAGGCACCGGAGGAGACGAAGTGGGAACCTTTAATATATCCACCACCAGCGCCTTTGTAGTGGCCGCAGGCGGTGTTCCAGTGGCAAAGCATGGAAACCGCAGCGTATCTAGCAAAAGTGGTGCCGCAGACGTGTTAGAATGTCTGGGCGTTCATTTAAACCTTACGGCGGAGCAGTCAGGAGAGATTCTTAAAAGTACCGGCATGTGCTTTCTCTTTGCTCAGGCTTATCACTCTTCCATGAAATACGCCGGCCCGGTGAGAAAAGAGCTTGGTGTCCGTACCATCTTTAATATCCTTGGCCCTCTCTCCAACCCGGCAGGAGCCACCATGCAGCTTTTAGGAGTCTATGACCGGAAGCTGGTAGAGCCGCTGGCAAAAGTCTTAAGTAACCTTGGAGTCAAGCGCGGGCTTGTGGTATGTGGCGATGATGGCCTTGATGAAGCCACGGTCACGGGTATTACCCATGTTTGCGAAATCCGGTTTGGGGAACTGATTCCTTACGATATCACTCCAGAAGAGTTTGGCTTAAGCCGTTCCTCATTGTCTGACCTCCTGGGTGGAACCCCTGAGGAGAATGCCCAGATCACCAGGGATTTATTAAGCGGAGCCATAAAAGGTCCTAAGCGTGATATCGTCGTCTTAAATTCAGCTTTAAGCCTGTATCTTGGCATTGATGACTGTACTATTTCCCAGTGCATCAAAATAGCGGAGGACCTGATTAATTCTGGAAAGGCACTGGAGAAGCTAAATCAGTTTGTAAGTGCCACTACGGAGGTGTTGGTATGATATTAGATACTTTGGCTGCTGCCTCTAAAAAAAGAGCGGAGGCAGCAAAAGAGATCATTTCCCTTGAGGAAATCAAAAAACAGGCAGAGGCAGCATGTTTGGCCTCTCAGGAAGAAACCAAAATTTTTCCACTGGAAAAAAAGCTGAAAGCTCCCGGTATCTCCTTTATCTGCGAGGTGAAACGTGCTTCCCCCTCTAAGGGTCTGATTGCACCTAATTTCCCCTACCTTGAGATTGCCAGGGAGTATGAAATTGCAGGGGCTGATGCCATCTCAGTTCTTACGGAACCGGAATATTTTATGGGGAGCAATGCGTACTTAAGCGACATACAAAAGACCGTATCCCTTCCCCTTTTAAGAAAAGATTTTACCGTTGACCCTTACCAGATCTATGAAGCAAAGGTGATTGGTGCCTCAGCCGTTCTTCTCATCTGCGCTCTCCTCTCCACGGATGAGTTAAAGGAATATATAAAAATCTGTGACAGCCTTCAATTAAGTTCACTGGTGGAGACTCATAATGAAGAAGAGGTCCATTCCGCATTATCAGCTGGTGCCAGAATCATTGGTGTGAACAATCGGAACTTAAATACATTTCAGGTAGACTTTGAAACCTCTTTAAGATTGAGAGCTATGGTGCCTGAGGAAGTACTTTTTGTAGCGGAAAGCGGAATCAGTACCCAATCACAAGTTCGAACTCTGGCCCAGGCAGGTGTCAATGGAATCCTCTTAGGGGAAAGCCTAATGCGCGCGTTCAACAAGCAGGCGCTGATCCACCATTTTAAGGAGGCTTGCAGGTGAATGAAAGGAATAAACGGATTAAAATATGCGGTCTCACCAGGGCCGAGGACATAGAAGCGGTCAATCTCTGGAAACCAGATTATGCAGGCTTTGTATTTGCCCCTGGAAAAAGACAGCTCACCCCCTATAAAGCAAGGCAGCTAAGAGAAGTTTTACTGCCGGGAATCCCGTCTGTCGGTGTTTTTGTAAATAGTCCCATAAAGGATATCTTAGCTCTCATAAAGGACGGGACCATTGGAATGGTACAGCTTCATGGAGATGAGGATCGGGACTATGCCACTTCTTTAAAAGAACAAATGGAGAGTCCGGTGCCCATTATAAAAGCCATAAGAGTCCGGTCTGAAGACGATATGTGGAAAGCAGAAAGTTTTCCTTCGGATTATGTGCTCTTTGATACCTATTCAAAAGATGTATACGGAGGAAGCGGAAAAAGCTTTGACTGGTCTTCCATTCCCGTCATAAAAAAGCCCTGGTTCCTGGCAGGTGGAATTGGAGCTGAGAACATTTTAAAAGCAGCAGCTACGGATGCTTTTTGTCTTGATCTAAGCAGCAGTCTTGAGTCAGAGGGCAGAAAAGACCCGGAGAAACTAAAAGAAATCATACAAATATTAAGGAGTGAATGAAAATGTCAAAAGGAAGATTTGGACAGCACGGCGGACAATTTGTCCCAGAAACGCTGATGAATGCAGTAGAAGAACTTTTAGAAGCTTATGAAAAATACAGTCATGACGAAGAATTTCTCAAAGAGCTACAGACCCTTCACGAAACTTATACCGGACGTCCCTCTCTGCTATATTATGCGGAGAAAATGACAAAGGACCTTGGTGGAGCAAAAATATACTTAAAACGGGAAGACCTAAATCACACCGGCTCCCACAAAATCAACAATGCCTTAGGGCAGGTTCTTCTTGCCAAAAAGATGGGAAAGACAAGGGTGATTGCAGAAACTGGCGCAGGTCAGCATGGAGTGGCAACCGCTACCGCAGCAGCCCTTATGGGATTAGAATGTGAGATATACATGGGAGAAGAGGACACAGAGCGCCAGGCTTTGAATGTATTTCGAATGGAGCTTTTAGGGGCTAAAGTCCACCCGGTAACAAGCGGAACGAAAACCTTAAAAGATGCCGTCAACGAAACCATGAGGGAGTGGACCAACCGAGTAGAGGATACTCACTATGTCCTTGGTTCTGTCATGGGCCCTCACCCTTTTCCTACCATTGTCAGGGACTTTCAAAGCATCATTGGCAAGGAAGTTCGCTCTCAGATCCTAAAAGCAGAAGGCAAGCTCCCAGACCTTTTAATCGCCTGTGTGGGCGGTGGCAGCAATGCCATGGGACTTTTCTATGAATTTTTAGAAGAACCTTCAGTCAAGATGATTGGCTGTGAAGCGGCTGGACACGGCATTGATACCGATCAACATGCGGCTACCATTTCAAAAGGTACGCTTGGTATCTTTCACGGCATGAAATCCTACTTCTGCCAGGATGAATACGGACAGATTGCTCCCGTTTACTCCATTTCCGCAGGTCTTGATTATCCTGGTATTGGACCGGAGCACGCTAACCTCCATGATTCCGGACGTGCACAATATGTGGCTGTAACGGATTTGGAGGCGGTAGAAGCATTTGAATATTTATCCCGGATAGAAGGGATTATTCCTGCCATTGAAAGCTCTCACGCAATTGCTCACGCTAGGAAAATTGCGCCTTCCATGGGAAAGGATGAAGTTATAGTCATTAATTTATCTGGGCGTGGCGATAAAGATGTTGCTGCTATAGCCCGTTATAAGGGGGTACAAATCTATGAGTAGAATCGCAGAAGTATTTTCAAAAGGAAAAGCATTTATCCCATTTATCACGGCAGGAGATCCGGACCTTTCTATAACAGAAATATTGATTCCCGCCATGGCAGAAGCTGGCGCGGATTTGATTGAAATAGGAATTCCATTTTCCGACCCAGTGGCAGAAGGCATCGTAATTCAAGAGGCAGATATGCGTGCACTCTCAGCCGGAACCACCACAGATAAAATCTTTGAATCTGTGAAAAGAATCCGCATGAAAACAGGCGTCCCTCTGGCTTTCATGACTTACTTAAACCCAGTATTCGTTTATGGCAGTGAACGGTTCATAAAAAATGCGGCAGAGTGCGGAGTGGATGCCCTCATTGTACCTGATTTGCCCTATGAAGAAAAAGAAGAATTAAAACCCTATTGCAGTAAGTACGGCATTGATCTCATCTCTCTGATTGCGCCTACTTCCAAGGAAAGAATCAAAACCATTGCAGCGGAGGCGGAAGGTTTTGTTTACTGCGTTTCCTCTATGGGAGTAACTGGAGTTAGAACTAAAATCAACACCAACATTGGAAATATGATCTCCCTGGTAAAAGAAACAAAGGACATTCCTTGCGCCATTGGATTTGGAATTTCCACACCGGAGCAGGCAAAGGAAATGAGCCAATATGCAGATGGTGTGATCGTAGGCAGTGCCATTGTAAAGCTTGCTGCCAAATATGGAACTGACTGCGTGGAACCCATCTGCTCCTATGTTAGAGAGATGAAAGCTGCCATATCCTGATCCCTAATTACATCTTGACAATGATTTGACCCGGTGATACACTAATGCCACAAGAGGGAGCTCGTAAGCGGGCTGAGAGGAAGTCATCAAACTTCGACCTTTATAACCTGATTTGGATAATGCCAACGTAGGGATTTATACGAGACGAATTTATTCTCTGAGCCTGTGCCTGTTGGTATGGGCTCTTTTTATTTGCACAAGTTCTCGAACTTCCCTCCGTCAATAAAAAGGAGGATTACAAATGAGTTACACGACACAGATGGATGCCGCAAGAAAAGGGATTCAGACGAAAGAATTACTGACAATTGCAGAAAAAGAGCAGTGGGAACCAGACAAGCTTATAACCCTGGTGGCAGAAGGAAAAGTAGCCATACCGGCGAACAAACTTCACACCTGCTTAAATCCAAACGGAATCGGATCTATGCTAAAAACTAAGATTAACGTAAATCTTGGAACATCCAGAGATTTAAATGATTTAGACCTGGAGCTTGAAAAGGTTCAGGATGCCGTTTCTATGGGAGCAGAATCCATTATGGACTTAAGTTCCTTTGGTGACACCAGAAAATTTCGGAGAAAATTAACCACGGAATGTCCTGCTATCATAGGTACCGTTCCCATCTATGACGCCGTTGTTTATTATCATAAAGCCCTTGGTGACATTACCGCAAAAGAGTGGATTGACATTGTGGAGATGCACGCAAAAGATGGGGTTGATTTCATGACCATACATGTAGGCATTAACAAGCAGACCGCACACCGGTTTAAAGATTCCAAGCGACTAACCAACATCGTATCCAGAGGTGGCTCCATCATCTTTGCCTGGATGGAAATGACCGGTGAAGAGAATCCTTTCTATGAACATTATGACCGTATTTTAGAAATCTGTGAGGAGTATGACGTCACTTTAAGTCTTGGGGATGCCTGTCGTCCCGGGTGCATTGAGGACGCTTCTGACATTTCTCAAATTGAGGAGCTGGTCACACTTGGAGAACTGACACGAAGAGCCTGGGAGAAAAATGTTCAGGTCATCATCGAAGGACCAGGACATATGCCCTTGGATCAGATCGCTGCCAATATGAAGATTCAAGAGACAATCTGTAAGGGAGCGCCTTTTTATGTCCTTGGTCCCCTTGTAACTGACATTGCACCTGGTTATGATCATATTACTTCTGCCATTGGAGGAGCCATTGCCGCTGCTGCCGGTGCTGCCTTTTTATGCTATGTCACTCCAGCAGAACATCTGAGACTGCCCAATGCAGAAGATGTGAAAGAAGGGATTATTTCTGCCCGGATCGCCGCCCATGCCGCTGACATTGCCAAAGGAATCAAGGGCGCCAAAGAATGGGATCATCAGATGAGCGATGCCAGGAAACGTCTGGACTGGGAGACCATGTTCCGCCTTTCCATTGATCCAGAAAAAGCAAGACGCTACCGGGAAAGTTCTAAACCAGAAAAAGAGGATACCTGCTCCATGTGTGGTAATTTCTGTGCCATGAAAAATATGAACCGGATTATGGACGGAGAAAAGATCACTATTTTTGATGAATGATGAATTTTATATACAATTGAAAATGGAGGTATTTTCATGAATCATGACACACAGGCAACTCTACATAAAAGCGCGTACATCACTCAAAAATCTAGAATAAAAAAATTGGCACTTAGCGGTATGCTAGTTGCCCTTACCGTATCTTTATCCGGCTTTTCCATCCCCATTGGAGCATCTAGATGTTTTCCCATACAACATCTGGTAAATGTATTAGCTGGTATATTCCTGGGCCCAGTTTATGGAGTCTTAACGGCCTTTTGTACGTCATTCATTCGTAACCTAATGGGTACGGGTAGCCTGCTGGCATTTCCAGGCAGTATGATAGGTGCCTTTCTCTCTGCTTATCTTTTTCAAAAGACGGGAAAGCTGCTCCTTTCCTGCCTTGGAGAGATAACGGGAACCGGTATCCTTGGAGCACTCCTCTCCTATCCGTTGGCAGTATTTTTTATGGGGAAAGATGTTGCAGTTTTCTTTTTTGTGGTTCCATTTCTCTTAAGTACGGTCTGTGGCACCCTTATGGCAGCGGCTTTATTTGAGGTTCTCCGTCGTCTTGGCCTAGTTTCTTATCTTCACCGGCTTATGAATGAATAGAAAGGAAAAGGATATGGAAATAAACTTAGAAAAAGCGAAATCCCTGCCCCGACTTGTCCGGGAAAAGAAGCCCTTAATCCACTGCATCACAAATTATGTTACTGCAACCGATTTAGCCAATGTAATTCTTGCCTGCGGAGGATCACCCATTATGGCAGACCACCCTGCGGAAGTCAAAGAGATGACTAGGTTATCTGACTGTCTTTTATTAAATATTGGTACACCAAAACAAACGACTCTGGAAGTAATGACCAAAGCCGGAATGGAAGCAAACCGTCTTGGCATTCCCGTTATCCTTGATCCAGTGGGAATTGGAAGTACTCCATTTCGAACAGAACTAATTCTGGAAGTTTTAAAAAAGGTGAACATGACCATAATCCGGGGAAATACATCTGAAATTAACACCCTATACAGTGAATTATCAAAAGCCAACACGGAAAAGCTTTTCCATCTCCCACGGGGCGTGGACGCCTCAGATGAGGATCGGATGACAGAGGATAATATCTCTGCCTTTATGGAAGCTGCTGTACTCCTAAGCAGTATTACGAAGGCTGTGGTTGTTATGACGGGAGCAACGGACATTATTGCTGACAAGGAACGCATTTATCTAGTGAAAAATGGCTGCCAAGAGATGTTAGGAATCACTGGCAGCGGCTGTATGTTAGACGGAGTTCTGGCCGCTTATGCAGCCGCTTCTGATCCTATCTTTGAGTCTGTTACCATTGCCACTGCTCTCTATGGCTTATGCGGAGAGCGGGCTGCCATTAAAACAAAGGAGTGCAAAGGAGGGACTGGAAGCTTTCACCGTTTTTTCATGGACGAAATCAACCTCTCTTCCCAATTCGAGCAAAAAGGAGGACTTAAAATTGAACTTCCATAAAGATATGCTTCTTCTTTACGCCGTAACAGATCAGTCCTATACTGGTGAGAAACATTTACTGGAACAAATTGAAGAAGCACTTCGTTCCGGAATTACACTGTTACAGCTTCGGGAAAAGAATATGGAGAAAGAGGAATTCCTAAAAGAGGCAAAAGCTGTACGAATGCTGACTAAGCGTTACGGCATTCCCTTAATTATTAACGACGATGTGGATATTGCACTTCAATGTGAAGCTGACGGCATTCATGTAGGACAGGATGATCTAACTGCCTATGAAGTTCGCAAACTGATTGGGCCAGACCGAATATTAGGAGTGACGGCTAAAAATCCAGAACAGGCAAAGAAAGCCTTTCAAGACGGAGCCAACTACATTGGATCAGGAGCCGTATTTCCAAGCCCCACAAAAGCAGATGCCCTTCCAATTACCATGGAACAGCTATCGGCGATCTGCGCTTGTGTTCCTATTCCGGTTACTGCTATAGGAGGTATTACGCTTAGTAATGTAACCAAACTACTGGGAACTGGTATTGCCGGTATTTCCGTAGTTTCTGGTATCTTTGGAGAAATGGATATCCCAAGGGCAGTTCGCTCCTTAAAAGATGAAGTAAGGAAGGTGGTGACCTTATGAGTTTCTCCCTACCCTCTGTGTTAACCATTGCAGGTTCTGACCCCAGCGGAGGTGCTGGAATTCAGGCTGATTTAAAAACCATTGCTGCCTTTTCACTTTATGGCTCCAGTGTCATCACTGCACTGACGGCCCAAAATACTACAAGGGTCTATCTGGTGGAAGATGTAAGCATTCCTATGCTTACCAATCAGCTTGATGCTGTGCTGTCTGACATTCCTCCACAGGCGATCAAAATCGGTATGGCAGGCTCTCCTTCCTCCATTGAAGTGATTGCAAGTCGACTTTCTAAATTTCCTTCGATTCCAGTTGTTTTAGATCCTGTTATGATCTCCACCAGCGGAGGCACACTATTTGAAAAAGTGGGGATTAAAAATTTAACGGAGATGCTTTTCCCTCTAGCCACCCTGGTTACCCCCAATATACCAGAGGCACAGGCACTCTTATCCACAAAAACCCCTTTGCTCTCCAATAAAGATATGGAAGAGGCAGTAACCAAACTATGGGACAAATATAAGACTTCCTTTCTATTAAAAGGAGGTCACAGCGATTCTCATGCCAGTGATGTCTTATGTCACAATGGATCTATACAATGGTTCTATGGAGATCGGATCCAAACGCAAAATAACCACGGAACTGGCTGCACATTATCATCCGCCATTGCCTGTGGTCTTGCAAAGAGAAATAGCTTGGAAGAAAGTATTCTATCTGCCAAGGAATATATCAACGGCGCCTTAATGGCAGGACTGGAACTCGGGAAAGGAAATGGTCCTATCTGGCATGGGTATAAAGAGTCCTGATTTTCTGTTCTGATTTTCAGACTTGATTTATAAAACGATATAGCGCTTGGGCTCCTATTTAGTAACATTACATAAAAGGATATCAAGAATGGCTATTTCTGAATTGACCTTTTTAAGTTAGATTTTTTAGGCTCTATACAAAATGTTGGGGGGTGCTTAAAAAGCATACTTCTAACACTCAGTATAGAGCCATTTATTTATCTATTTTATTGGGGACACTTCATAATGTCATATCAAGATATCCTTCTTTTCTCAAACCATTTCTACTATGTTGTAATTTACCGTAAACTAAAAAACAAATTGAAATTCTCTTGAAAATGGTTGAAGAACTAAATTCTGAAGTATCAGGAAACATCGTAACACCATCATTTTTCATCAAATTATTTATAAGAATCTAAAACTATGTTATAGTTGTTTCATTGAGAAAAAGGAGAGAATAAAATTGAATCAATTAGCTTACTTAGATTATATATTAGATCAGACACAAAAAATCCTTTCCATAGATAGCCCAACCGGATTCACAAAAAATGTAACAGAATATGTTATGGAAGAATATAGAAGCCTCGGATATTCTCCAAAACAAACCATAAAAGGTGGAATCCTTTGTGAAATAGGTAGCGATGAAAATTCCAATGATGCTTTATGTTTAGAAGCTCATGTTGATACGTTAGGTGGAATGGTGTCTCAGATTACAGAAACAGGACGACTTATATTAACTCCTCTTGGAGGACTTGAGCCAAATAATACAGAGAGTGAAAACTGCAAGATATACACTCGTTCTGGCAAGATCTACAGCGGAACTATGCAAATGAAAAACGCTTCCGTACACGTAAATAAAAATTACAGATCCACCGCGCGGGAATTTGATACAATGGAAGTGGTAATTGATGAAAAAGTAAATTCCAAAGAAGACGTTCTTTCCCTTCATATACGTGTTGGTGACATTGTCTGTTTTGATCCACGTACGGTATTAACAGAAAGCGGCTATTTAAAAAGCAGATTTTTAGATGACAAAGTTAGTGTGGGGATCTTACTTGGTTTTGCCAAGTACGTAAAAGAAGAAAATATTAAACTTCCTCGAAAAGTATATCAGTATTTCACCGTATTTGAAGAAGTTGGACATGGTGGATCTGGCTCCATACCAACAGATGTCACAGAAGTAATATCCGTAGATTTAGGTTGTGTCGGTGACGGATTAACCTGCACGGAGTATCAGGTGTCTATCTGTGCCAAGGACAGTGTAGGTCCATATCATTACGATGTAGTTAGCGGATTGATTGAAGCCGCTGAACATGGTCATATTGACTATGCCGTTGACATTTATCCACATTATGCTTCTGATGTTGATTCTGCATTGACAGCCGGCCATGAAGTGAGACACGGTCTGATTGGACCAGGAGTTTATGCAACCCATGGATACGAAAGAAGTCATAAAGATGGTATTCTAAATACCTTTTTACTTTTAACAAAATATTTGGCCTAAGTTATCTAAAAGGATAAAAAAATAGCAATGAATCTAGTTTATAAAAGATTCATTGCTATTTTTATTAGTTGTTATTGTTAGATATTAATTTCTTCCTGGAAGCAGTCTTACTTCAAATGTGAATTCTTCTTCCTCAAACATATACTCTTTTCTTAAATCCGGTCCGCAGCTTTCGGAACCAATGCCGTTCTGACGATAATCCAGGCAAAGAACCGTACTGCCTGCGGGAACCAGTTCAAAGTTATGCGCCTTTTGTGTCAATTCTTCCTGTGTATAAATGGAGGCATTAAAGGAAAACGACTTTTGAGATGCCACTGACAGCCGATTCCTGCTTCCTTCTACAGTAACAAAATCACAATCCCCTCTGCTTCCATTTTCCTGTGGCCGCAAATAATCCTCGTGCATCTCTTTTACATGGACCTGAAACAGTCCGTGATAGCTGGCTCTCTTTTTATCAGAATAATTCTCAAATGGACCCATACCAAAGTAAGTCACCTGATCCATCTCATTTGGGAGGAAAAGTCGAAGTCCGAATCTAGGAAGTTCAGGGAATTCTCCGTCCTTTTTTACCTCCAGCTTTGCATCCACTGCACCATTTTGCCAGATGGTCCACAATGCATTGATGTTTAACATTCTCTGAACCGGGGCTGCGGTAACGGACATAACTGTTTTAATTTCCACCCGGTCTTCATTCACCTCTACCATGGTTTCATAAGCTCTTGATATTGCCTTATGATAATGTGCCTCCAGCCATGCTTTCTTGATGTCGCTGTCATTATCTGTAGGTGCTCTCCAGATATTTATTTCCATAGGGTGATCTAGCAGACTTCCATTTTCAAAGAACATATGTTTAAAACAGCCAGTAAACTTATTGTAGGTATAGGAAAAATCTGCTGTTCTTACTGTCAGGTAACGGTCATCTTCATGAATCTCAAAGACTTCTGTTGAAACTTTTTCTGTCATCTGATTGCTTAAAATCCCTGCTGCCGTCTGGTTTCTTCCATCTTTATTTTCCAGAAGGATTTCATCAAAGCCCAGTACGCTTCCAGCCTCTAAGAATGGAGATTTATTCTTTAGCAGGTAGTTTAGTTTCAAATAACAAACGCCTGTTTCTGGTACCGAAACGGGAATGACCGCCTTTCCTTCTTCGTGAGGAAGAATATTCTCCACTGCCCCCTCTAAAAGAACTCCAGTATCTATTATCACTCCATCACATGTCACTTCGTAGGAAAGGCAGACATAATCCTCCGACGTTAAGAAATCCATATAATTGTGAAGTATCATTTCCTTTGTTTTCTGGTCAAAGGATACTAGCCTTAAGGGGCGGTATACATTCTTAAACTCCTTAAGCCCTGTGTGTGGCCTACGATCGGGATATACCAAGCCATCCATACAGAAATTGCCGTCATGGGGATATTCCCCATGGTCGCCTCCATAGAGATACATCGGCTTTCCATCTGTATTTTTACCCTGGTAAATGGCATGGTCACACCATTCCCATACAAATCCACCACACACTTCATCATGCTGTTGAAATACCTTAAAATAATCTTCTAGATCTCCCGGTCCATTGCCCATGGCATGGCTGTATTCACACAGAATAAATGGTTTCCCTGTATTTCTTTCTGTGTATTCATGAATTTCTTCCAAACTTGGATACATGCGGCTGTACAAATCCAGATTGGAAAAATCATATTCTTTGCTAAGGACCCGGTAACGGGCTCCCTCATATTGGGTGAGTCTAGTTGGATCAAATTCCTTGGTCCATTTCAGGGCAGCCTCAAAGGTGCAGCCATAGGCGCATTCATTTCCCATAGACCAGATGACAACAGAAGCTCGATTTTTATCTCGCTCCACTAATAGTTTGGCGCGGTCCACGGTTGCTTCCGTGAACTCTGGATTGTCTGCAATGGCACGGTTCCAGCGGTCTCTCCACACTTCAGTTGCACGGTTTTTCATATATACATAGGCAGTGCCATGGCTTTCATTGTCCGCCTCATCAATAACATAAAACCCGTATTCATCACAAAGCTGATAAAATTGTGGGGCGTTGGGATAATGGCTGGTGCGGATGGCATTGACATTATGCTCCTTCATCAGTTTCATATCCTTTTTCATCTGGGAAATGCTAATGACAAAACCTGTCTCTGGGTCGCTGTCATGGCGATTTACTCCATGAAATTTAATCTTTTGTCCATTTAGATAGATAACACCATTTTGAATGGATATTTCTCTGATTCCTAGCCGGTCAACGATTACTTCATTCTGGGTTTCTAAGATTACGGTGTAAAGATAGGGGGTTTCTGCATTCCAAAGGGTTGGGTTTTCAATGGTCATATCTATTTTGCCACCTGGCAGATAGCCTTCCATTCCAGAAGTTACATTGCCGCTGCCATCAAGAACCGTGATTTTTACTGGAACCTCATTTCCCGTAAATGTTACTTCCCCATGAACAAAGGCTTTGCCTTTTTTGTAGGTTGTCTTTAAGAAATAATCAAAAATCCCTTCCTCTGGACGCTTTAATAAATATACATCTCTAAAAATTCCTGTCATGCGGAATTTATCCTGATCTTCAAGGTAGCTTCCGTCACACCATTTTAAAACAAGAACAGAAATGGTATTGTCTCCATCTCTAATTAACCCTGTCACATCAAATTCACTGGTCCCATGGGAAACCTGGCTGTATCCTACATAACTGCCATTTAACCATACATAGAAACAGGAATCCACTCCTTCAAAGTTTAAAAATGCCTTTGGAGCGTTCTCATCTCTTTCATACATAAAGTGGTGAACGTAAGCCCCGCATGGATTTTCTGCTGGAACAAAGGGAGGGTCCATGGGAAATGGGTATCTGGTGTTTGTATACTGTTGCTTATCATAGCCATAATTTTGGAAACAGCCAGGAACTGGGATCTCTCCAAAACTTTCTGTATTATAATCTTCTAGGAAAAAGTCTTCTTTTACATCGTAAATACTGTCAAAGTATTTAAATTTCCAGGTTCCGTTTAAAAGTTGGAACCGGTCAGAATTCGTTCTTTGCTCTGTTAAATCAAAACTCGCCTTGGAAGCCGGGATATAGTAAGCTCTGTTTGGCATGGTATTTTCATGTAGCAGATGCAGATTTTCATAGTGTTTGGGTACGATCATGGTTTCTACCTCCTCATCTTTCTAACTTTAATTATAAAATGAATCAGTTGAAAATCCATATCACCAATTAGACAAAACATGCACAAAACGATACAGTTATGATAATTTATACCCAAAATCACTTAGCCTTTTGCTTGGAATTGTAATTTTAAAATCTCTTATATTTCTAACTGTCATTGCTTAAATGCAGTCAGATAATGATATGATCTACTATATGTAAAAAGGCGGGCCCGGAAAACCGGATACCCGCCTAATTTTCTAACTAACAGCCACAATTATCGTCATGATGCCGATGGCTATTAGCACTGTTACAGCCATCGCGAAAACCTTCACAATAACATCTTCTTTTTTCCTCTGCACAAGGATCATTATTGCATCTATTATCATTGCTGTTACAATTGTTATTACAATTATTATTTGAATTGCATCCGCAATTATTTCTACTACCCCAAGAACAACTCATATTAAGCACCTCATTTTTTATAATTATAGAATAGTATATGGGACGTAAAGACTAGTTGTGAATGGTTCATAAATTAAGATGTCCTACGAATAGGCAAGATATGCTCGAAATGATACTACCGCTCTTAGATATTTTTATAAAATCGAAGTCTTTGGCTTAAAACTTAGGTTTTGGGGACTTATACTTTCACCAGATATTACTACTTAAACGCAGTCTAAAAATAATATAATCTGTTCCAGGCATTAAGTTGGCGCTGAAATGCTGGATTACCTGCTTTTTAAATTATTCTTGACTAGAAATTCAGAGTATTTTTTAAGAGGTCGGGGGAATAATACAATTAATGTTACTTATCAATTTAGAATTTAATTTGTATTATATAATACAGATTATTTTACTATTTTTATTAAATTTATTGACATTATATGGTTTTACGTGTTATAATTTAGTTAATTACTGGAAGAATGAGGTGAATTATGGGAATTATTGGTTGGATTATTATAGGTGCTTTAGCCGGTTGGCTTGCAAGTATGGTTACTGGAAATGATGGAAAGATGGGTGCATTCGCAAATATATGTGTAGGTGTTATTGGTGGTCTTATCGGCGGATTCGTAATGAATTTACTAGGTGGGACTGGCATTACGGGATTTAATCTTTGGAGTCTTTTGGTTGCCTTTATAGGTTCATTGATTTTATTGTGGATTGTTAATAAAGTTCGCAAATAAAAAACAATGTTCTATTGATCCACTTTGAAAAAACAAAATGACAAAATATGTAGATATAAAGTCATTTTGTTTTAAACATATTTATTTGAAGATTTGTAAACTTGAGGATAGATTCACTTAACTAAGGAGGCGTTACGAATGAATAATTCAATTAAAAGTAAAATAGATAAAGCGGTAGGTAGTGTGAAAGAAACTATTGGAAAATCTGTAGAGTCTGAACAGATGGAGCTGGATGGTAAATTGCAAAAACTTACCGGCGATGCCAGAGAGAAAGTGGAAGAGGCTAAGGAAAAAACGGCTCATATCGGTGAGGATATTAAGGAAAATATTGCTGAGAAGGCAAATGACTTGATTGATTCGATGAAGAAAAAAGATAAATAATGTTTGTTTGGGCACTGTAAATGAAATATGTTTTAATATTATAATGAGGAACCAACTATTAGCGTATAATTAGATGCGTAGCTAATAGTTGGTTTTTTCATTTTCCGGATGCTTTGCGAGTTTTACAGGTCCACTACCCTTAATTAAAAAGCCCCAGGATAATCCCAGGCCCGTGAGTTGCGTAGTCGCAACAGATTAAGTATTGTCCGGCAACTCGTCCTTGTACTGTGTGAGAAATTTTCACCGTTTCCCACAAACGTTTTACAGGTAGACCGCACAAGGTTATATTTTTAAGAATACCCCTAAAGCAACCGATTCTAAAGTTTTATCCATATCATTTTACCCTACTTTTTTACATACTTTTCCCCGGTTATTTCCTGAAACTTATCTGCTGTGATCCATTTATCTACTGCGGTTAAGGACCATAACTTCGCAGCATAGAAGCTTTTAACCTTATCATAATTCTTACTCATGACCTACCTCCATTTCTACGCACGATATCATCTGCAAATAAGCAACCTGCGCATTTAATTCAATGATCTGTTCCCTTTGTGACTTTACCTCTTCCTGAAGACTGGGAGCCTTGTACTCTACGATAACAACCTAGCCCATGATCTCCTTGTTTGTGTACTTGGATTTGCCCTCTTCAACCGTTTCTTCCACCTGCTCAATACCAATGGGGAAGAAAGAATTTAAGGACATTTTTCTGGTATAGATTAAATTATTTTGTGACCATTGCTCCACACCATCGGCATCATATTTAATGACGGTGGAGTTTTCAGTAAGGTTTTTGTGCATGACCTGTAAATCATTTGATCCGATGATGATTGCAACTTTGGCAGTATACCCGCTTAAATCGTTTAGGCTGCAACTGCCGTTTGCTATGTTATAGGTAGTATTTCCCACCTTAATTGATTCATTTTTTATGTAATTTACTCCTTTTTATGAATTTGTTAGATATGTACACCCAAATACAATAGTCTGATTCGCTCCAACTGTTGTATTTGGTCTGAAATATATAACACCATCATACCTCATATATAGACTGTCAACATACCGTGGTACATTCATATTACATGGTATATCACGAATCCCTCCTGGGAATCCTGTGATATAATAAACAGTTCCAGCAGTGAGTGGTGATGTAATTGCTACGGACAACTCTACGGTGACCATTGCAGTTCCATTCAAGTTACCATGCCTAATGTATCCACCATAAACATTGCCCCAAGTACAAGATAATCCAGAAGATATTATATCAGATATCTGTGTGCCATTTACATTAATGATAGAGCCTGCGCTATAACAACGTTCTAAAATAGTCGCTTGAGGTTGAGTGCCCTCTTTTCTAATAATTGCTCCATATTCAGCATGAATTCCAACTGAGTTATTAATAGATAAAGCATTCCAGAACCTTGAATTACCATCAGCACCATGAGCCATGAGCGCTATACCTTTATTCGCTACTAGACAATCTGTTATCTCAAACCTAGTCTGATCAAATGTAAAGCCTGACCAAGTTGAGGCGGTTAATGCACACCGACAGTAAGCTACTATTACGAGGCTACTCACTACTGCAAATATTCCGTTAGCTGTAGTTGTGGTAAAATTAATTCCACGTATATCAACGAGTGTAGAGTTGTCAATTATTGTAATATCCGGTATATTACATACAGATGATACCTCACATGGCTTAGAACCTGTTAATTTAATACGACCAGCATAAAATCCACTAATCACTATTCTTTCGCTGTAGGAACCATCTGCAATATTAATGGTTACAGTGTGCCCACCCAAATCCTTTGGCAAGATGTTAATTGTATACTGAATAGTTTTAAACGGGTTTTCACTTGCCCCATCTCCTGTAGTGTCAGATCCTGTTGTTGCAACGTACAGTGTTATGTCTGATGAAAGTGTTCCAATTCTTGCACCGTATGGAGATACTATTATACTCCCTTCATAAACGTCATGAGGTACGTTACCAATAGGTTGTATTCCCTCTTGAGTAAATACTGCCCCTCCTGTACTTGCAAGTGCTACACTATTACCAGTGCCCGTGTTATTCCTTGATCTAACTTTGCTATCATTGGCGTATATTGCATACTTGTGATTTGATAATTCACAAGTAAATACAGCAACAGCACTCTTTGAACACACTATGCAAGACCGGCTGCTGTTAACGCTGACGCTACGTACAAATGATACTGACACATTGCTTGAAGCTTCGATGCCGATAGCATTTGCGGTTTCCGGTTCACTCATAACCACTCCACGAATATCAACAAATGCATAACAGTACTGAACAAGTATTGATTGTATGACACAATTTGCATTAATGCTATCAGGTGTGGTAGATTGAATTTTAAGTGCTCCCGATGTAAACCCGTAAACAAAAACTTGTTCATCATACACACCGTCTGCTAAATTTATTGTTACTAAATTACCGTTAAGAACTTTAGGAACCTTGCTAAGCGCATAAGTAATTGTTTTAAATGGAGCACTATGTTCACCTGTCCCAGAAGTATCACTGCCCGCTGAGGAAACATAAATAATAATATCTGCATCAAGTGGCTTTGTATCCTCTATGTACTTCGTAACCTTCCCCAAGAAAACCTTTGTTGACTCACCAGCACTCGGTACCGGGTATTTTGTATCAATGGGTTCTAGGGTTTCTATGACGGTTTCAGAAATATCCCCGCCAGTAGCATCCACCCTTTCCATAACGTCCTGAATGGTGGCATTTCCTGCCGTACTTACTGTAATATTTATTGTTTCTGCATCTTGAACAACATTCTGAATATTATAAATATATGAAGTAGCCGCCACCCCATTATATTGAGGCATCTCATCCGGTATGGCTGCAGTCACAATGCAGAAAAGAACTTCTTTGATTCCGTCCATTGCATATAACCCAATATTTTGTATGTAGTATGTAGCTTTTATCTCTTCATTACTAAAAAGCACCCTTGTCTGTATCAAATCATTACTTAAGACTTTTGTTTCAGGAGAATCTAAAACCTGCTTAATCCCCTCCATATCAGTCAGAACCTTATAATCTGTGTCGTCAGGATATTTATAATCTGAGGTCTTTGCTTTTGTTATGTTTAATTGAACCTCTCCTGCAATCGCTCTGGCAATCAGACTTTGGCCTGCTACCGTTATAATTGCTTTGCTATACTGTCCCATTTTATCTCCTTATATTGTGGTTATCTTTGTACTGCTTACCGTGGTTCCTATGTAATAGCTACCTTTTACATCCTTTTCCACTTCCTGACTTGCTATAATCTGAATATGGGCCGGTATCACATCCCATAAAAGATCATATAGGAGATTTAAAGCACCGTACCGATCAGATGTAACCTTAATGGTCAGTAGGCAAGTTTTGGTATTAACTGATAGAATATAGCCATTTGCTCCATAAAGATCGGACAGACGATTTTTAAGAAAGCCGATTGTAAAAGGAACTACCGTATTATATCTTTGTAAAACCCTGCTTCTTCTAAAATCTAATGTCTCTCCCTGATATGGGATACCAAAACGTTTCTCCAAAAGAAGAATCGTAGTTTCATCAGCGGTCTGAATATAACAGTTATCTCTAATAGATTTAAGGCTTTCTTCCACTGCTTCCAGATCTATTTCTTCCGTCTCCAAAAGCTGATTAAATTCCAAAATATCCTTAAACCACTCTGGAAGCATCATCTTTAAGTCAACCGCCATTTATAGTCACCACCCCTAAAACCGGCACCTGCTGCATGACAGAAGTTTCTACACATACAACATCTGATGCGTGTCCATTTATAATTACATCAGTAACATTGACAATTTCAGGAATGGTAAGAATCGCGTAAATAATTCTGGATGCATATACGACAACTGCATATTCTATTTTCTGGCTTTTCAGAATGGTTCCCCAGGATTTCCGAACCGATTCCAAGTAATCTTCTATTTTCTCCTGAATCTGGTTTTTATAGACGATTTCTCCATTCTGAATACTGGATAAAAATTGTACAGAGAGAGAAATATCAAGCTTCAATTCTTCGCCAGTGTCAATTGTGACGGCGGCTCCGATGGGAGCAAGTCCATATCCATTGGGTGATGGTTCTGATTCTTCACCTTCTTTGGGACAGATTGCAGTTTGCACCCGGTTAATAAGAGTACCGTCAGCCGGCTTATAATTTCCATTAAGAATACTGCACAACACACTCCCGCCCCCATTCCAAGCCGGATATATCTGAACCGCTCCTACCCCCTCTATCGCAAGAATAGAATTCCGGTAAGAAGCAATATTTCCCCCAAACGTTGGAACGTCAAACGTGGCAAGGTAGCGTTCTCGCAGGGAAGAATCTGTTTCTTTCTCTGTACCACCTGAAAGAAGTTCAGTAAGCTGCGCAGATGAAAGACCTGTCACATAATCAATCGCAACCAATTGGCCTGAATAATTGTTGCCTATCTCACCTGCTAATTCACACTCCATTTTATAACTGTAATCTGCTTCCACATGATCAATAAATTCGATTACCCGATAGGTCAAATATCCGCTTCCAGTAATTGCTGAAAATCGGGAGCCTATTGGCACTTGAATATTAAAGTTACCTTTTTTCACTGCCCTTGTAGCCAATTTCCTTTCAATGCCTCGTTCCGCCACCAGCATATCAAGCCAATTTCCTCCAGCCGTTTCCGCATAGGCATTCTTTTGCACCCGATCCAAATCCAGATACAAACCTTCCAGATACCAGCTTTCTGGCCCTAGGGCAGTCTGGATCATTGACCCTTCTCTTTTATCTATCGTATCAGGAACTCGCTTTAACTGTTCCGATAGTATATTCGCATAAGTCTTCTTACTAAAATCAATCAAATCTCCACCTCCCCGGGGATTGTTCCATATACAGTCTTAACCTTAAAAGTGCATCTAAGTGTTCCTAGATCTGAGGCATCAAATAAGAAGTCATTCACCGAAAGGATTCGCTTATCAGAAGAAAATGCCTCTTGAATCCGTCTTTTTAACATACTCGTTACATATTCAGGAGGTTTTCCAATTAGCTTTTTTAATTCCCTGCCAAAATTTGATGTATAGATCTGGTTCTGGTATCGTTCTGTTTCCAGTATAATTTCTATTGCCTGTTTCATGGCTTCCAGTCCACCGCCTACTTTTTTAATCGTACCGGTACTTTTGTCCACCAAATAAGTTTCCGTAGGGTATTCCCTGTTCTCTTTTTCATAAATAACTGTATTTGCGGAATTTGGTAATGTTGCCATCGTATCACCTACACTTTCGACATCACAATATAATTCTGACCCGCATTTGCTTTTAATACCAGAACCTTATCTCCTGGCTTAACACCTGGATTTATGACTACCTTTTCCCCTTGAATAGAAATGTCCCGGTACTTTACATGATCAGTCAGGACAGCAACAGGCTCTGTTACAATTAACTGAGTTGCTTGGACCTTTAAGGTTAAAGGAACCACTGAAACTACAGTCGCATAACCAGTATCCAAAAGATCCATGGCTCTTACGGTATCGTTAATAATATACTTAAGTCTTTCTATGAGTTCCATTGCCCCTCCTTATTGATGATTTTTGCATCGACGCTCATGGTATGCTCTCCATCTGAAAAAGAATGACTCACTTTATCCAGGAGCAAATAATAACCATTGGCTAGCTCTGGGATTTCCTTTATTTTAAACTTTGCCATGGCTCCTGCTTTCAGCCCTGGCACTCCCCCTAAACCACTAACGGATATTGTTTTTAGCACCCGGTCATAATACGCCATCATAATATTTCCCTGCTCATTAATTTGTGCTTCGTTAAGATTATCATCTACTTTGTCATACTTCTGCAGGAGGCCCCATTTTTTGATTGTGGTATGGTCATTAAATATATAGGTATCTCCCAGACCAGTTTCTTTATTGGACCGGACCAGCTTTACCTGATTATAAGTATCTGAGTCTATATCAGATTTATAGGTATAATCCGTAATGATACTGCCATTGCCAATCAATATGTCTGACATCATATTGTTAGCCTCTTTTAAAGTCAGCTTTCCAAAATCATCAAAGAAAACAAATGTCTTACCAGTGCTGTTCTGGGTTACCATGAGACCATACTCAATAATATCCAAACACTCTGTATTTTCCTTTGTCAGATAGGGTATCACTTGCCCGGTATCTTCTATTTCCCCTACTTGAAGCTGCATATCGCCTGCAATCTGACTTATTATCTCTCCCAGCTTTATATTATTAAAGCTATAACTGGATTTGGCTTTTAGGTACCGAAGCTGGTCATATGCAGTTACGGAAACCTCACCGGAACGATTCTGTTCTATAATAAAAACAAAACCCAGAAATATTTCTTTTCCATCAACGTAAAATAGTACTTTTGCACCCTCTGTCAGATTAATTGGTTTATCCTGAAGAAATGTAAATGTAAGCTTACCTGCACTTCCGCCTCTATTTGTGGTATAAGTAACTTTCTGTGTGATGGGAGCATAATCGTACAAGGAATAAGATTCTTCATTATAAATTAATAGTTTGTAGCTCATCCTGTCACCTGCAATTGATCTGCTTTCACCCAGCCACGATTGCCGCCTATTAATATGGGATAGGCCCTGGAAGCATCCGGAACGATTCTTGAAACGGTAGTCGCCAAATTGTTGGCGGTTCCAGTTGGCTTATCTCCATAACTGCTGCTAAAATAGGTACCATTTGCAATGACGGAAGCGCCTACTCTAAGTTCAGGGACAGCAGATGTAGCACGTTCTTGATCTTCTGATTGAGTGGTTCCATCTGCCGGTAGTTCCGCCGGAGGAAGTATGATCCTGATTGGCGCATAGTTCCGATATTCTTTAAACTTAATTTTATAATAGATATCTCCAGCTTCTCCGCCTTTTTCTGTTGTTTCAAAACTGTCAATTACCGCACTGATATTTGTATCGTACATGCGGCTTCCCCTTGCATCATATCGGCTGATTACAATATCACATACTTCCTTGTTATCCCGGGCATCAAGGATTGCCTCCACCAGATCACCTGGTTCCATCCAGTCATGCCCGCACATCAGTGGATCATCACTATCCCCTGGGAAATAAGATTCCCAGGACACCTCCATTAAGGAGGGCAGCCTGGGAACAACAATTTCCCCAACGTCTAAAATATCATAGGTTTTATGATCAGATGGGTAAGATATTGTATATTCTTTCGGGTTAACTGGAAATTCAATTGTATCACCACCGATATCTGCAAAAAATTTATACTTATTTCGCATGATACCTCCTATCCTGTAACAACATTGCTGCTTGATGCATGCTGGATACCGAGCACATTGTTTAATACATTAACCATAGAGTCAAGATCAGAGCCGCCTCCGCCGTAATTGTTTTGATTTACCGTTGCATTGGTTTGAGGAACTGTAAGGTTTACTAAGGCTACGTATTGACGCTCTGACAGATCTCTAAGGAGTTTAATATTTTCATCAGATATATTGACGTCCTGCTCAATTTTATCTACCTTACCAACTTTTCCAACACTTCCAATATCACCTACTGCTGCGCCCCCACCGACACCTCCGCCTATACCACTTCCTGAGGTCAGTTTATCTGTAAGACTACCAAGGCTAAAATTCATATTATCCATTTTATACCCAAGAGATCCACCTATCTCACCGCCCTTTTTAACGCTTTCACCGGTATCTAGCTTAGTCATTCGTTCAATGGTTACCGCTTGTTCCCCAAATTCATCATCTACCCATGCGCTTAAATCTTTCCTAAAACCAGATACTGCATCAGACATATTTGTTTTAAATATAGCATCAATCGCATTTGCCACGGTTTCTATCTGACTTAATATATTATCAAATAACCCAAACAAGAGATGAGCAATAGCAGAAGCTGGATCATTCATTACATTGGCAAAAAATTCTGCAAAGATTGCAATCAAATTCCACAGGTCTGCAAACATATTATAACCAACCGCATAAATGAATCCGAACACATTACCTACTTTCTCTCCTATCTGCTCAAACGTAAGACCAGCTTGCATAATACCTATCATTGCTGCTCCTATCAGCAGTCCTATGAGGATAAATGGCATCGCTGCCGTAAGCCAGCCGGCTGCAGCTAATAAGCCAGATACTAATCCGAATGTTCCTGCTAAAGCAAATGCTAAGCCTACCCCCATTAATATAGGATATATATAGTCCCAATTTTCTACTATCGCACTGGCTCCGGCAATTAATACATCTACAGCACCAGAAGCAACATCACCAAGAATTTCAACGGCTCCTATAATTCCCTCTATCACCGTCTGACCAGTATCACTGTTTAGGAACTCACTCATTTTATCCAAGACACCGTCTAAAGAATGAATTCCCGCATTCTTAATCAAATTCCAGGAGTCAGACCAGGTCATTGGCATATTTTTAAACTGTTCATTAATTTGATCTGTAGCATTTAACAAGGCATTTTTTATAACGTCAGCTGTAATAACACCTTTATCCGCCAGTCCACTGATTTCGTCTACGGGCTTACCAAGATAATCTGCAATCGCCTGTATCGCATTAGGCGCACCTTTAAAAACAGTGTTTAATTCTTCTCCACTTAAAGCACCTGATGCCAAAGCCTGGCCAAGCTGTTCGGTTGCTGAACCAATTTCCTCCTGGCTGGCACCCGCTATTTTAAACTGTTTACTTAAGTTTTCAGCAACAGCAACCACTTCGTCACTTCCTGAAAAAGCATTTCCCGCACTTTGGCCCAGCTTGGCTACAACATCAGCCGTATCAAGATAACTGGTTCTAGACCTTTGTGCAGACCGGTAGATTTTCTCCTGTAGCTGCTCTGTTTCCTGTAAACTGCTATTTGTATTATCATTACCTTGACCCCCTGCATCCATTGAAGGGGGCTTAAACCCTTGATTCATAACACTTAATCGGGCGGTGGACCGTGTCATTTGATCCGATAAGCTAAATAGTTCCTTTCCCATCTTAAAGTTAGAAGCTACAGACACCACTTTTTTTAAGGTTGATAGGAGGCCTACTGCTGAATTACTGGTTTCTTTCACCTTGTTATTATGTTTGTCCTGGGCGGTTGCTGCTTTTGAGGAATTATTTGCAATTTTAATCAACTGTGCTTCCATACGATCAAATCCAGTAGATGAGATTTTGTTGGAAGCTTGTCCAATTTCTCTCATATTTCCAATAACCGCACCAGTTGCTCCTCCAATCGATTTGCGCATGGTCATTTCTGTTTTGGTCATGGTTTGATCAATCCGCTTCATTTGCTTTACCGCAGAGTTACCCAGATCAAGAAACTTGTTGGAAGTTTCTCCAATTTGCCTCATATTTGCAATAACTGCACCAGTTGCTCCTCCAATGGATCGGCGCATGGTCATCTCTGTTTTTACGACTGCATGATCAATGCGCTTCATCTCATTAACTGCGGCATTCCCAAGCTCAAGGAACTTGGAAAAAGACTCGCTAAATTGGTCACTTAATACTAAGGTTTCTTTTATCTCTCCCATAGTTCCTCCTTACTTTTGGGGCCGGCTCTTGATTTCTTTGACTGCCATCTGATACATTAGTATCTTCTCTTTTTCTGGAAGATCTGCGACCTCCCCGGGGAAGCGACCGTGATTGACTAACATGTAGTATGCCAGCTGCACGTCCATGTCTCCCCCGTTTAAGAGTTTTTTGCTTCTTCCAGCTTATCTTCCGCATCCTTCATCCCGTTTAATTCCAGAATTGCTTCTGACAGACGGTTATACTCTCCGATACTCAGCATCTGAGAAGGCACATCAAGAGGATCCTCTGTCCCGTAATATTTACACATTTCCTGATTGCTAAAATCAGGTTCCTGAACACATGCAAGAACCAGTCTCTTTGTATACAGGAGGTTGTCAAGCTTCTCTACAGGGGAACCATTGACACTTACGTTTTTTCTGCTCATACGTGCCAGCTTCTCATTATCTTTCTGAGTGATTGCTTTAATTACAAAAGGCACCGCTTTCCCTTCCTCATCTTTAAAACGATTGGATACAATAACCTCTTTGGTCACACCTGCCATCACTGGCTGCAAAAATGCTTTTAATGCACTCATAATTTCTCCTATTCTCCCAACTGTGTGGGGGCTGTAAATGCGTTAAGGATCTCAACATTTGTGAAACTGAATGTAATATCCATAGTTAAAAATTCTGTATCCGCATCCAAGATGGCAATTGGAAGCTTCTGCAGTTTTACGTTATATAAAGCTACCGTCTGGGATCCAATGGTACTCCCCTCGTCTTCATTGGTGATTTGAAATGTGAAATAGGGCAACTTTCCTGATTTCAAATAAGTCTTTAACATATTTAGAAATTCCGGCGTTCCGTAATAAACGGTGGCTGATCCTGTTAAGGAAACTCCAGAAGTTTTTTTCTGGACAAGATTAGTTCCTACCACCTTAAAATCAGATTCCTGAAATTCTGCATCAGCCTGGAATTTCTTCAGGCCAAACATCTCTACATTACGACCATCTATTACTGCAAAAGCTCTACCAGCTTTACCATTTAAGGCATCACGCTCTAATAAAAATGACATACTCTACCTCCTTATTAATCTGTTAGGGTTGCTGTGATATAGATTTTTTCAACAGCAGCCACCGGTTGAATTGCAAGCGTAATTACAACGGAATTAATTGCCTCTCCTGCTTCCACAACCACATCATCTGCAACAAAATTCTGAATTCCACCATTTGCCTGGATTTCATTTAAATATCCTACAATCCAAGCCTTAAGCAAATCTCTACCTGGAGCATTATTCTGAATTTTACCAATATAATTCTTGGAAAAATTTACATAAATATCGCTTGCTACAGTGTCCAAAGTACGGATAACCTGATTCAGAGAAAACGCCTCACCCTTATCTGGTGTATAGGTAGTCAATGTATTATTGTCGGAAACGATTTTTACGCTGCCAAACTCTTCAAAAAATACAATTTGACCTTTGCTTAAAGCATCATCAATTTCTGATGCATTTAGGCGAGGTGATACATTTACAGCGTCTGGATACTGTGCATATACCAGAGATTCACTATATTTTGCACCCGCCTCAGAGCCTCCAACCCACCAAGTTGTCTGCTCAGGAGTAAGTGTAGTCTCATCAGACAGCACTACACCATTTTTAACTGAGATAACTGCATCTGAATTGCTCTCGGCGCCAGCCATAACAGCTTGACATTTTTTTCCCAGATTATCTCTCATTCGTTTGATGAAAGCCACATAGGCAGCCTGTACGATTCTATCAGAGCCATCATATATCACAATGTTAAAACTATGTGGTTCTAATGCTTTAAGAAAGGCGGAATGAGCAGCGCTGCTTACAATACCATCGGAACCTCCTGTAAGAGGGATTCCTGCACTAGCTACTAATTTTCCCGTTCCTGAAAATACAACCCAATCATTTCCCTTTAGATCTGCAACAACCTTTCCGGTCTGAGTGTGTTTAATCATCCCATCAACAACGGTCTGTACTGTGAAGCTTCCCTCATCGTCCGGATCAGCAATAACAGAAATCGATATATCATTTCCCCTTGTTCCGTTGTATTTTGCTGTAACGGTAAGCGGTTCAAGAGCAGCGTATGCCTTTGTCGCGCCGGTAGTGCTGGGTCGATACAGTAAAACCTTAACAGGCCCTTTTGTATGATCTGTTCCTTTCAAGATCTCCCTTAAAAATAACGCCTTTTTATTCATGAGATCATATCCAATAAATGGTGTGAAATCGTCGCCTGTATGAATGGTCATAATTTCATCCTCTGGTCCCCATGACAACGGTTCACATATTGCAACGATACCTCTATCTCCCACACTAGCTGCCTGCTCCATGCTTGATTTTACATTTATGTAAACACCAGGCTGTTTTTTATTTTGACTAGTCCAATTTCCTCCGGCCATCTATTTACCCTCCTTCTTCTTTTCAAAATATTTATCTAAAATTTCTTTTGCTTCTTCAACGGTATACTCCTCTTCTGGTAGCAATACCCTGGCAAAATCCTGCTGGTATTTTTCAAATCCCTTGCTATGAATAAGAGAAGCTGTTTTGTACTTAACTGCCATCTTTTTATTTGTTGCCATACTGATTTACACCCCCTTTATAAGTCTCCAAAGATTCGATCAATGGTGTGTCGTCCGGATAAGACATGGTTACTTTCACCGTAAACTGATAATGTAGCTCTTCATTATCAATCTTCCATTCCCGGTTATAAGTCCGTAGCTTACCAGTTTCATAAGGAATGTATTCCAGTGATAGATCCAGCCTATCTGCAATAGACGTTAGCTGACTAGATTCATCCTGATTGCCTCTTTCCCCCATAAAAACCACATCAATACTGATTTTTCTCATAAGACGACGTCCTATCCGATTTTCCGTCTCAACTGGCATAAGTGATAGAAAGAAGCACGGAATCTCTGGTGACTGATGACTTAAATTACTGTATACCTGAATATCCGGATATTGTTCTTTTAAAACTCCTATTATGGAGCCTATTAATTTTTCAATTGTAAATGTCATTTAATATTCTCCTCTATCCGTTTATTAAACTCCTGACTTTTTACAAATTCATACTGCTCTACTGCCGCCTTCTTCACATACTTACTTCCTCCTCTGTTTGTTTTCCAAATTTATCTTAGTTGGAATAATAAAATTATAAATCTGCTATAGTGACTTTAACAGGACACGATTTGGATGAGGTCTGGCAATACCTAATCCAAAATAATTGCATCCGTTCCAAACAAATAAACACTTAAGATATCAGTTACTTCTGAAACCCATCGTCGTACAGTTCTATCTGTACTACATAACATTTCTGCAATCTCCTCTTGAGTCACGCCGTCGAGATAAAATAACTTGAAAGCTTTATACTTTTCTGGCGCATTTTTTCTGGACTGTTCCTCTTCCAAAAGTCTTAGACACTTATCAATATGCGCAATTGTAACACTGCTTCGGAGCTTATTTCTCAAAACACTATTTAAGTAAATATCCTCCTCTAGAGATTCTTCTAACCCATTATGATTCATACCGGTTATTTCAGATACGTCCCCCCTGATGCTCTCACGTATCCGGTTATAATTCTCTATTAACTTCTTTGCATTATGATGAGCCTTTGTCTTATTACTCTTTTTCTGGGACTTTTCAAATAGCTGAACTGCTTCCAAAGCTGCTGTTTTTACTAATTGTTCTACCGCTGCCTGCTCCATGTTTACACCTCCCTGTCGTCAAAATTTCGATTCTTACCTTATCCCACTCCTCAGCTAGTAAATCTCGCCCGGCAGAAGGTTCAACAACCTCAACCGTAAATCTGCCAAGTATCTTAGCCCCCGAATTCCCATATGATGAGATTGTCGCGCTGGGAATCTTTAATAGTGCTGACGCTTCTTGAGCGCTATATTCTCCCATGTAATAACCTCTGTCATACAAGGCGTATGACTTTTTTACTTGTTCACTCATGATTCATTCCTCCTTCTTTTTGTTACACTGTCTAGCTACCGTTTTTATTGGTGGTGGTTTCCGCCCTATGAACTTAATCTGTTTAATTGGTGATTTTAAATCATCTAATCACAATATATCACTTGGGTGATTTAAAGTCAACTTTATTTTGATTTCCACTGGAATTATTGATTTTAAATAAACTATGTGTTATATTTAATCTATCATATAGGAATCGAGGAACTATGATGGCGAATATTGGAAAGAGGATAAAAGAAAAAAGAGAAGCTATAGGCATGACACAGGAAGAATTGGCAATAGCACTTGGATACAAAAACAAATCCACTATCGCCAAAATAGAAAATGGTACGAATGATATTGTCCAGAGTAAGGTAGTAGAATTTGCAAACGCTTTAAGTACAACAGTCCCTTATCTTATGAGTTGGGATGAGGAAGACCTTACACAAATAACACCCGTAGAGACCTTTGGACTAAATATACTTGGTACCGACTTTACTATAAATCCATCTGAGATAGAGCATATTAAAAAATACCGCTCTCTGGACTCTTTCGGACAGGAAACAGTATCTTATCTATTAGATAGAGAGACCACCCGTGTACAAGAAATAGCAAAGCAAGAGAAACGGATAATAAAGTTGAAAACTGAGCCACACCCTTCAGAAAAAGAACAGACCTTATTGAAAAAGCCACATCTTATCCCACGTGCCTCTCATGAACGCACTGATCTAAACGTCACCAAAGAAATGAAGGATTATGATGATGCTTTTTTTGATGAATGATTAAAATAGCCAATGGCTTTTTAATAAAGTACAAATGAAATGAGGAATATGAGTATGGGGAAAGAAAAACCAACAACAAAGATTTGCAAACACTGCAAGACAGAAATTCCATTTGACGCAAAGGTCTGTCCTAATTGTCGAAAAAGCCAGAAAGGTAAAGGATGCTTAATCGCCGTATTGGCATTTATTGCTATCGGCATAATCAGTTCAGCGATGGGAAAGGGCTCTGGCCATAAGACTAGCCCTCAAACAGAAGCTGCAATAAAGACCATTGCAACAGACAATGCAAATGGGAATACTGAGCCGACCTCTTTAGAAGTTAGCTCAGAGAATACTTCTATACCTTCAGAATACAAATCAGCGTTGAAAAAAGCTAAAACCTACGGTGATGTAATGCATATGTCTAAGGGTGGAATTTATAATCAATTGATATCAGAATACGGTGAAAAATTTTCTATTGAAGCTGCTCAGTACGCAGTTGATCATTCTGAAATTGATTATAATAAAAATGCTCTGAATAAAGCAGAAACCTACAGCCAAACAATGTCCATGTCAAAAAAGGGAATATACGATCAATTGGTATCAGAAAATGGCGAAAAATTTACACCGGAAGAGGCACAATACGCCATTGATCACATCGAAGCTGATTGGAACGACAATGCATTAAAAAAGGCTAAAACCTATCAGGGATCTATGAGTATGTCACCTACTGCCATTCATGACCAGCTCACTTCTGAGTATGGTGAAAAATTCTCGCAAGAGGAAGCAGACTACGCTATCGCAAATCTTAATTAAATAGTATACATAAAATAATATAATTAAAACCGAACGGCGATACCAATTCCGAACGGCTTCAAACGGATTTTTCTTTTCATGCTTGTCAGAAAAGAATAATCCTCAAATATTTATATCATTGTCGATACGTCCTCATATGAGGACGTATTTTTGTATTAAAAGTTAATAGTAATAACTGATTTTGAGAAATAAAAAAATAGATACCCCATAATTAACGAGGCTTATTCTGTTCGACAAAACATACACAAAATGATACAATATAGTAAAAATTCAAAAGGAGTTCCTGGATATGTACGCAAACACCGGCTATATGGATCTAACCGACGACCAACTGGAAAATTACAACATTTCCCTAAGGGCCAATTGCTGTGGAGTATATCGTCTCCTCACTCTCCCCGTCATGTCCACCACGCGTCCGCTTGGTCGCCCGGACTATCAGATATTATATATTGCATCCGGAAAAGCTATTTTTCACATAAACACTGAAATCCAAGAGGCTTCAGCCGGAAACATGGTCATCTACCGCCCCCATGATTTCCAGCAATATGCTTATTATCTAGAAGACAAACCCGAAGTATACTGGCTCCATTTCACTGGCAAGGAGGCAGCCGGCCTAATCAGGGAAGCAGGTTTCTTAAAAGACCCGATTCTATACACAGGAATCTCTGCCAAATATCAGGACCTCTTCCTATCCATCATCAAAGAACTCCAGCTTCCAAGGCCTTGTTCCGAAGAATTATCCTCCCTGTATATAAAACAGCTTTTTCTTACTCTCAAACGGTTAAAGGAAGAAGGGGGTTACAAAAAAACAGAGATCAAAGAGGAAATGGAGCAGGCAATCCACTATTTTCACGAGAATTTCACCAAAGACATACAAGTGGAGGAATATGCCAAAAAGCTTCACATGAGCACCTGCTGGTTTATCAGAAGCTTTAAACAATATGCCGGTATGCCCCCAGGCAAATACATTACCTCCATACGTATTAATAAAGCAAAAGAGCTCTTAGAAAGCACAGATTATACCGTAGGGGAAGTCGGCACCATCATTGGGTATGAAAATCCCCTCTATTTCAGCCGTATCTTCAAAAAACAAACCGGCCTTTGTCCGGCAGAATATAGAAAAGCGGCAAGATGAGTTTCCTCATCTGCCGCTTTCTTATTTCTTTCCCACCAGGCTATAGGTCTGGCGGTATTCCTTTGGTGTAATACCCATGTACTTTTTAAATATTCTGCGGAAATAATCCACATCCTGATATCCACACTGATAAGCAATCTCATTTCCTGTCAAACTAGACTCCACCAGCATTCGGCAAACTTTATTCAGTCTTGCTTCATGAATCCCTTCCGTAAGTGTCTTTCCATACACGGCGTTGTAGACCCGCCCCAGATAGTCCGGGCTGCAATCCAGCTTTTCTGCTAGTATGGAGGAAGATAGAGGCTTTTCTAAATGATTCCTAATATACTGTCCTGCCTGGTTTGCAAGAAGAACCTTCTGCCCATTGACTTCCATAGGAGAAAGGGAATCGCTGAGCTCACAAAGAAGCTCTAAAAGCACCAGATTTAATATCCTTTTATCATCCTGGCATACATTCTGTCGTTTGATGAACCGACGGAACAAGTCTTCAAACTGCTCCGGCTTTCTGACCCGTATTAACTGAGGCAAAGACATCACGTCTTGTCCCGTTCTAACCGCTTCCTCTTCCAGATGAAAATGAAGCCAATAAAAGGTAAGATCCTCATCAAACTCCCTAGTTCCCCAATGATGCCTTCCCGGAAACAAGATAAGAGCCTCCCCTTCCTCCACATTATAAGTTATTTCTTCTTCTGCTATCCCCAAAACCCCTGAATTTACATAAATAATTTCAAAAGAATCCATGACCCGGTCCGCGTGGCACCCCTTGCCACCCGTCACCAAGTATCCTGCATTAAGCGCCTTAACCGGAAGTACCGCTTTTAGCTGTAAAAAATGTTCCATAACTTCCCCCTGTCACCCCTGAGTCGGAATTCTCCAGTTTTTCGCTTCTTTTTCCTCTTGTATCCTTTCCATTCTACTGGCAATATTAAGAAAGGCAAAAAGACGGTAGTTATACATTACTACTTCTTCTTTTTACCCAAGAATAGCAGAAAATTCACAAAATGAAAAGGGGATTGCGGCAGATTTGCCGTCTAAATATCATGAACTTCATGTTTCAACTTAAAGAAGAGATTTTCCACAACCAATCTCAGGATGCACCTATGACAGATTCAGACTATTTAAGAAGCAGAAGATTTTTTATTGCAGAAGGCTGTTGTGCCAACGGCATCGTCACCTTGACTACTGGTGCATTTCTCTCCGGATATGCAAACTCATTAGGAGCTACAGACTCTATCAATGGAATTATCGGTTCGCTGCCTCTTTTGTTATGCCTGCTGCAGATGTTCTCCGCCGTCCTGTTAGAAAGTATGCGCAGAAAAAAGGCCATTCTCACAGCCTTTTCCTTGATTCACCGGCTTTTACTTGCATCCGTGTTTTTTGTTCCACTCATTATAGAGAATCCGGCTTTTCGCTTGCTCGCTCTTATTGTGATCTATGGTACCGCTCATTTTTTCGGTGCATTTATTGGTACCGGAATTGGAAACTGGATTCTTCAACTGGTCCCGTCATCCATTCGAGGTAAATATCTTGGAAAGAAAGATTCTTTTGCCTTTGGCATGTCCACTGCCATCAGCCTGATTATGGGCCGGGTCATGGACTGGTTTCGAAATGCAGATATGGAACAGCAGGGATTTTTAGTGGTCGGTTGTGTCGTGTTTATCCTGGCATGCATGGATTTTTGGTGCCTTTCCTCAATCAAGGAACCCGAGAGTGTCCCCCATGTCCAGAAGCTTAAGGATTCCATTCTTTCTCCTCTACTGGATAAAGAATACAGAAAAGTCATGTTCTCCTACATGTTCTGGAATGTGGCTTTGCAGGTGGCAGGCCCCTTTTTCAGCGTTTACATGGTAACAGGATTAAAGCTTGACTATACTTATATTACCTTCCTGGGGCTTATTTCTTCCACGCTACGAATTATTGCCTCATGGCTTTGGGGGAAACTTGCAGATGCTACCTCATGGTTATTTGTTACAAGGACCTCTATGGGGCTCTTAGGGCTGATTCACGCTGGTTGGTTGTTTATGACACCGGAGACCTGCTATATCCTCCAGCCTCCAATGCAGGCACTCTCAGGCATTGCCTGGGGCGGAATTGCCATCTCCGTCTTTCATCTGCAATATCACTATGCCCCTACCGATAAGCGAGTGCCATATGTCAGTGCCAATTCTTCTTATGCCGGACTTAGCGGATTCCTTGCAACCTTACTAGGCGCTTTCCTCTTAAAAGTTCTCCCCTCCATCCATGTATTTGGCTTTCCAATGGGAGGGATGCAGATGTTATTTCTTTTATCCGGAACACTGATCTTAGGCTGTGTTCTTTACATGGGAAAACTGCGCACCCATTGACCTTATTCTCTTCGGTCCCTACAAGATTCACGAATTACAAGCTCTGGCTTTAGTATCCGTTCTACCCGGCTTTCCTCATCTGGTATGCCGTCAATTTTCTCCAATAAAAGCTCCGCCGCCATAGCCCCCAGTCGTTCCTGGGGGTGAGCGATGGTGGTCAGCTTTACCATTCCATTTTCCGCAATAAAAGAGTTGTCGTATCCCGTAACTGATATGTCACCAGGTACTGAGAGCCCATTTTTTTCAAGGGTCTTTATAATCTCCAGAGCAATCTGATCGTTATAGCAGACAATCCCGTCAATCTCTTTTCCCTCTTCCAGCAGATATTTTAAGATCTCCGAAGGTTTGACCGTACGGTCTTCCGTATGAAACCAGATCACCATGTCAGGATCATAAGATAATCCAGATTCCTGCAGGGCCTTTACATACCCTTTATGCCTGTCGATTCCCTGAATGTCATCAGCTTTGAAGATACCAAGAATATGCTTATGCCCCAATTCTCTTAAATATTTGGTCACCAGATATCCTCCCATACAGTCATCCATGAGAATATGCGGTTTCTTCTTCATCTGAGAATAATATCCCTGAATGAATACATAAGGAATCTTATAGAAATCAAGCTTGTCATAAAGCCCCTTGTGCCCGCACATGATCTCACTTTTGCTGGGCTCAATGATGAGGCCGTCAATATCCTTTTCCAGTATTTCTTCCAGGCTTTTGCTCTCCTTTAGCCTGCTGTTTCCAGTATTCTTAAGAATGATGCTATATCCGCCAGCCGTAAGCACGCTGTCGATGCCCTGAATCAACCTGGGGAAAATATAGTCCGATAAATAGGTAGTAATGACTGCTATATTGCCAGACCCCCTCTTCCCTCCAGCTTTTCTGGAGACAAAGGTTCCCCGCCCATGTACCGCTTCGATAAATCCTTCCTGTTCCAGAATAGAGAGTGCTTTTCTGACCGTGTGGCGGCTTACGTGACAGGAGGCGGATAATTCATTTTCAGACGGCAGACGATCTCCTGGTTTTCTTTTCCCGGATACGATATCCTGCTTTAATTCTTCCATCAATACATAATATTTTGTCTTTCCGCTGTCCTCTGCCATAGAAAACTCCTTACGATTTTTTTTGCCCGTAATACGCATTGGGGCCATGTTTGCGCATAAAATGCTTATCCTGCATGCACTGAGGTGCAGGTATTATGGAAGGGTTCAACAATTCGGTCATGAGATTCATTTTTGCAATCTCTTCTAATACCACCGCATTATGAACTGCATTGTCCGCATCGGTTCCCCAAGTAAAGGGGCCGTGGTTTTTACAAAGGATCCCAGGAACGTGCATGGGATTTCTTCCCTGAAGGGTTTCTATAATCACTAGTCCGGTGTTCTTTTCATACCCCTCTTCAATCTCTTCCTCTGTCAGATTTCTGGCACATGGAATCTCTCCGTAGAAATAATCGGCATGAGTGGTCCCATAGCAAGGAATCCCTCTGCCTGCCTGTGCCCAGGAGGTCGCCATTGGGGAATGGGTATGGACGATTCCTCCTACCGTTAAAAAAACCTTATAAAGTTCCAGATGAGTGGCCGTATCGGAGGAAGGGTTTAAGTCTCCTTCCACCTTATTTCCAAGCAGATCCATGACTACCATATCTTCTGGCTTTAGGATGTCATAATCCACACCACTTGGTTTGATGACAAAAAGTCCCTTCTCCCGGTCAATTCCACTGACATTTCCCCAGGTATATGTAATAAGTCCTTTTCTTGGCAACTCCATATTTGCTTCGTATACCGAGCGTTTCAATTCTTCCAGCATGTTCTCTCCGCCTTTCCAAATGTAGTATTATTTAAAATAATCCAGTGCAGCCCGTTCTATGGAAAGTCCCTTTTTATATCGCTCCATATATACGGTAAATCCCGCCTCATCTTCTGGATCCGGCTTTACCACAGTACCAGCTTCTCCATGAAATACCTTTTGAGCCAGGTAATGGTCTAAGGATTCCCCTTCTTCTTTTCGAATTAGATAGGAGGCCAAAAGTGCAGCTCCCCAGGCGCCGCCTTCTCCTGCAGTTTCCATAACAGAAACAGGAACATTCATAGCTGCCGCCATAATGCTTTGACCTACCCCTTTCGTCTTAAAGAGTCCTCCATGGCCTAATAACACATCAAGCTTTACATCTTCTTTATAAAGAATTTCCATCCCTACCTTTAAGGCTCCTAAAGCAGTATAGAGATGAACCCTCATAAAGTTGGCTAGGTTAAAACGACTCTCCGGTGTGCGGACAAACAAAGGTCTTCCTTCTTCAAAATGGGTGATATGTTCCCCAGAGAGGTAACCGTAAGACAATAAATTGCCTCCATCTTTATCTCCCTCCAAAGCCTTTTGATAAAGGGTAGAAAACAAGGTGTTCTTATCCGTCTTCATTCCCATGGCATCGGCAAACTCTTCAAACAGAGATACCCAGGCATTTAAATCAGAAGTACAGTTGTTACAATGGACCATTGCCACAGAATCGCCTGCTGGAGTGGTGACCATATCGATTTCCTCATACACTTTAGACAGCTCCTTTTCAAGAACTACCATGGCAAATACACTGGTACCAGCAGAAACATTACCAGTTCTTCTTGCTACGCTGTTGGTTGCTGTCATACCGGTTCCTGCATCTCCTTCTGGCGGACATAGAGGAATCCCAGCCTTTAAATTCCCACTGACATCAAGAAGGGCGGCGCCCTCTAAGGTCAATGAACCAGCCTCTTCTCCAGCAGTTAATACCTTAGGCATAATATCTTTTAACTTCCAGGGAAGATGTTCTGTATCAATCAGGGAATCAAACTGATCCACCATGTTCTCATAATAGTCCTTTGTGCTGCTGTCAATAGGAAACATGCCTGCACAGTCTCCAATTCCAAGAACTCTCTTTCCTGTAAGCTTCCAGTGGACATACCCCTCCAGGGTGATGAGGTAATCAATGGAAGAGACGTGCTCCTCTTTGTTTAAGATGGCCTGATACAGATGGGCGATGCTCCATCTCTGGGGAATATGATAGGAAAATAAGTCGGTTAGCACATTAGATGCCTCTTCTGTCATGGTATTTCTCCACGTCCGGAAAGGAACCAGGATCTCCCCTTCCTTGTCAAAAGCCATATATCCATGCATCATGGCAGAAAAACAGATGGCTCCAATGGTGGTCAGTGTTTCTCCATAAGTTTCCTTCACTTCCTCTGCCATTTTCTGATAGCTGTCCTGGACACCTTTCCAGATATCGGGGATGGAATATGTCCAGATCCCATTCTCATACTTGTTTTCCCAATCATGACTGCCAGAGGCAATTGGGTTGTGGTCTTCATCCACGAGTACTGCCTTAATTCTTGTAGAACCAAGTTCAATTCCAAGGGCTGTCTTACCTTCCCTGATTACTGCTGCGATTTCTTTTCCTATCATTTGGACCCCTCCTTTTAAAATGGGCCCGCTCCATTAGGAGGCGGACCCCATTATGTTCTTAGCGGTACACAACCGAATTCCACTTCAATTCGTTCTTCAAATCACGTATGGTGGTCTTCTCATCAATATAGATTGCTTCAATTCCCATGGCTTCCGCCCAGTCACCCATCTGCTCTGCTGTTAAATCATAGGAAAATGCCGTATGATGCGCACCTCCAGCCAGAATCCAGCTTTCAGCCCCAGTGATGAGATTTGGCTCTGGAGTCCAAAACGCAGTGGCTACTGGAAGCTTTGGCATAGGCTTTTCTATCTTCTTACAGTTTACAGTATTGATAATGAGACGGAACCGGTTCCCTAGATCAATGAGAGAAGTCGCAATGCCTTTCCCCTCTTTCGCCGTAAATACAAGGCGTGCAGGATCTTCTCTATTACCCATAGACAATGGATTAACCCTGATTGAAACCTTCCCCTCTGCAATGCTTGGGCATACCTCTAACATGTGGGCCTGAAGAATGCCTTCCTTTCCTGGAACTAGATTATAAGTATAATCCTCCATAAAAGAAGTTCCCTTTGCATTTGGTATCCCAGAGGTCATGATCTTCATTAGGCGAACCATGGCAGCCGTCTTCCAATCTCCTTCCCCACCAAAGCCATACCCCTTCTCCATCAAACGCTGAATGGCAAGACCAGGAAGCTGCTGTAAGGTACCAAGATCTCCAAAATGAGTGACAATGGCCTGATAATCCTTTTCCTTTAAGAACTGCTCAAATCCCAGCTCAATCCTTGCCTGAGCTGCTACGTGTGCCTTAAATTCCTCTGGATCTCTTCCTTCTGTTACGATTTCATATCGGCTGTAGTATTCCTCTACCAGAGAAGATATCTCACCCTCTTTTACATCTTTTACATAATCTGTAATCTCATTAACAGGATAAGCATCAATCTCCCAACCAAACTTTAACTGGGCTTCTACCTTATCTCCTTCGGTTACGGCTACATTTCTCATGTTATCTGCAAAACGGACCACACGGACATGGCTGCTTTCCATGACTCCTACAGCCGTACGCATCCAGTCTCCGATTCGATTCTGAACACTTTCATCATCCCAAAATCCTGCAATCACCTTTCTTGCCATTCCCATTCTTGTTACCATATGACCAAATTCCCGATCACCATGGGCAGATTGATTTTCGTTCATGAAATCCATGTCAATGGAGTCATAAGGAATCTCCTGATTGAACTGGGTATGTAAATGAAGCAGCGGCTTTCTATATTCCTGCAATCCTAAAATCCAGGATTTTGCGGGAGAAAAGGTGTGCATCCAAGTGATGACTCCAGCGCAGGTCTCATCGTCATTTGCCTGATGAAACAAAGACCGTATGGATGCATTGTCAATAAGAACCGGTTTTAGTACCACTTGAAATGGTAAAAGCCCACAGGCATTGAGCCGCTCCGTTATAATGGCTGAATGCCTTGCTACATTGCTCAGACACTCTTCCCCATAGAGGTCCTGGGAACCGGTTGCAAACCAGAATTTATATTCTTTACTTACCATAAGATTACCCCCTTATTATTTACTTTCCAAGACGGATTACGTTCCAGGAAGCTTTGTTTAGTTTACTGGTTACAATTCCACCATCAATTACAGACTGGCTGGTCTCCTTTGGAGCCACCTTCTGGTTGAATGGCCCATTCACTGCCTGAAGATCATCACATTCTAAAACCGTATGCTCAAGAACCTGATAACCTTCAAAGCTTCTCATATCAATGGTCATCTCAGCATCTTCCTTAATGCTTCGATTGACTGCAAAAATAGTAACCTCTCCCTTTTCCTCATTGTAGACAGGAACTGCCTCAACAGCTGTTACATTCGCATGGGTAGCGGTATCAAACTTAGGGGTGCTGATAACAGGAAGAAGTGCAGTTCCTCTGCCGTATTTGGAAGCGTGCATAAATGGATAGAATATGGTCTGCTTCCATGCAGCTCCGCCGCCAGCTTCCGTCATAATTGGTGCGATGACATTGACAAGTTGAGCCAGACAAGCCATCTTCACACGATCCGCATGTTTTAACATGGTAATTAACATAAGACCTACTAACAGAGCATCTTCAAAGGTATAGATATCCTCTAGCATAGGTGGAGCGATCTGCCAAGGGTGATTTTCTGTAATATCGTTATCAGCCGCATTGGAATGATACCAAACGTTCCATTCATCAAAGCTGATCTTAATTTCTTTTTTGCTTCTCTTTTTCGCTTTAACATAATCACAAGTAGCGATTACCGTACGGATAAACTCATCCATATCATCAGAACATGCAAGGAAATCTTCGGTATCGCCCTTTTGATTTCCATAGTACTGGTGCATAGAAACGTAATCCACGTGATCGTATGTATGCTGAAGCGTCACAGCCTCCCAATCAGGGAATGTAGGCATGGTTAAACTAGAACTTCCGCAAGATACCAGTTCAATGGTAGGGTCGATAAGTTTCATAGCCCTTGCCGTTTCCTCAGCCAGACGTCCATACTCTTCCATGGTTTTATGTCCAAGCTGCCATGGGCCGTCCATTTCATTGCCTAGACACCAAGTCTTAATATTATGAGGCTCTTTGTATCCATGACTGATTCTTAAATCACTGTATTTGGTGTTGCCTTTGTGGTTGCAATATTCTAAGATATTGCAGGCATCTGCAATCCCTCTGGTTCCCAGGTTCACCGCCATCATAACATCAGAGCCTACATCTCTGGTCCATTTGGTGAATTCATTCAGGCCCACTTTATTTTCCTCAATGCTCTTCCATGCAAGTTCCAGACGTCTTGGGCGCTCATTTAATGGTCCCACACTGTCTTCCCAGTTAAAGCTTGATACGAAATTACCGCCTGGATACCGGATAATCGGAACATTCAGCTCCCTGATCAAATCCTTTACGTCTCCACGAAAGCCGTGCTCATCGGCGGTCTCATGCTCTGGGGAATAAATACCGTCATAAACGGCACGGCCAAGATGCTCAATAAATGACCCGTAAATTCTTTCATCAATCTCCGCAATACGAAATTCCTTATCAACTACCATCTTAACTTTGCTGTATGCCATTTTGTTCCTCCAACCTTTCTGTAATTGCTTCTATTTATTATTCGCCAAATGCTTTACGGTAATCGTTCTGAGATATGCACAAAAGATCTCATACGTTATACCTCCTGCTCTTTCCATAAGATGGATAAGATATCCTCTTACTACCAATTTATAACTTGTACGCACCATTGCACAAGTTGTTTTTCATTATTCTATCATATTTAGCACTTTTTACAAGAAACTTAACGATTCCTTTATTATCTATATTACAAGAGAGAGTCTGACTTGTCAGACTCTGGCGCTGACGCGCTGTCACTTTAGTGACATCTTCCTCTTAAGCGTCATGTGCATCCTGCATGTCTTACCACGGGAAAGGTTAAAATCACTAAGGGAGAATAAAACAGCAGAACGCTACTTTAGGGAAGTTTAATTAGTTAATTTTTTATCAATATAACATATGCCAGAATCTTTCGGGTATAATCCATTAAATAATCACAAATACAGCAAATACAGATCATATAGTTCGGGTTTACTAGGCAAATTCACAAAGTCATAGACATATTACACAATTTATTTTTTATTATTTATGAATTTTTGTTGACACTTTTTCTCACATTTCGGTTATATTATATTTGTAACCCCCCCCAATACATTATATAGTTTTTGCTACACCCCATAAGAAACGAAATACCTTCTCCGAAAAAAGACCAGCTACCCCAGCTGGTCTTTTTCATTGTTCGTTATCTTATTGTTTACTTTTTACCTTTTGTATTACGGCGATCCTTTAACATACGTTCAAAGGCTTCTCCATCGCCATCTTCTCTCAAACGACGTCTCCGCTCTTCTCTGCGAATCTCGCTTTCCCTAAATTCCTTTTTTCTTTTAAATACAACAAATCCAATACCAGCTCCAGCTACTAACAAAATGGCAGCAATCACGGCTACTAAAATCCCCACGCCCTTACCGCCTGACATCTTGACACCAGAAGCGGGTAGTTCCTTGCTTCCTTCGGTAGTAACTGCCTCTTTCGTACCTTCACCAGCTGCCTGGTCGGATTCCGGAGTGCCGTTTTGGGCTATTAAGTAAGCCTGACCCACGTTTCTATCATTATAAGTATATCGAATCAGCGCTACGGCTCCCTTTGGACTGCCTTTCGGTAGCTCCGTTACGAGAGTCTTGCTTGCATCAGAAAACTTAGCATCTTTTGGAAGGGTGATGATCTGACCTTGCTCTAGTTCCAACTCTGATGGCTGAAAATTCTTCTCTCCAACTACAACCGGCTCTTCCCCTTGAATATAGGAGGTCTCATTTCCATCTATTTTGAAATTCTCAAAACGGTCGTACCCAAACTGCAACAGATTTTTTCCGTCCACAAAATACTGCCTTGGGCTTCCCTTTAAGATAACAGAAATAAGCCTTCTTCCATCCTGTTCTGCATAAGTTACCAGTGTATTGCCTGCCTTAATTAAGTAACCGGTTTTCCCTGCTACCGCCGCTGGAAAATAAAACTCACTTGAGGATTCACTTGTTTTCAGCAGACGGTGTTCATTATATATGGTAAGTCCTTCTGGGTTATTGACGGTAGGAGGAATCTTATGGCTTAAAGCAGAACCGATCTCCACAAGCTTCTTATTGTTGTATGCAGCTTTGGCGATCAGTGCCATATCATAGGCAGATACATACTGAGTATCTCCATTCAGTCCAGAAGGATTCTCAAAATGGCTCTCTGTGCATCCAAGCTCCTCCAGCTTTTGATTCATCAGCTTCACAAAATCTTCTCTGCTTCCTGCCACATGCTCCGCGAGGGCATTGGCTGCCTGATTGCATGAGTGAAGGATAAGAGAATAAAGGCAATCCTCCACAGAAAGTTTATCTCCATCCGTTACATTTAACTTGTTCCCGCTTCCCGCTTCCACGTTTAATACAGAATCTTTGGAAAAGGTAACCATATCATCAGGTTTGGCCCGCTCCAGCACGATTAGTGCGGTCAATATCTTCGTAATACTAGCAGGTGGATATTGTCCATGCATATTTTTCCCAAATATCACTGCTCCCGAATCTGCATCAATCACAATACCGGATTCTGCCTGGATGTCAGTATCTGAGGGCCAGTCCGGTTTTGCGTATACCGTTATAAGAAATAACTGGCTGATCAAAAGACAGCACAGCAATGTTTTCAATCTTTGTTTCAAGCATTTGCCCTCCGACATTAAAAATGCCCTAAAACCGCACATAGAATATTATACGGTTTTAGGGCACCATTTTTATTTTGCGTAATCTGTTACTCTGGACTCTCTGATCACATTGACTTTAATCTGTCCCGGATATTCCAAGGATTCTTCAATCTTCTTAGAAATATCACGAGCCAATAATACCATATCGTCATCGTTGATCTGATCGGGAACTACCATAATCCGAACTTCACGTCCTGCCTGAATGGCGAAGGACTTGTCCACTCCCTTAAAGGAATTGGTAATATCTTCTAACTGTTTTAATCTGTTTGTATATGTCTCCAGAGTCTCTCTTCTGGCTCCAGGTCTTGCCGCAGAAATTGTGTCTGCTGCCTGGCAAATACAGGCAATAAGGCTCTGTGGTTCAACGTCACCATGATGAGATTCCACCGTGTTCAGTACGATCGCAGGTTCTTTATACTTTCTACAAAGCTCTACGCCTAACTGAATATGGGATCCTTCCATCTCATGGTCAACGGCTTTACCGATGTCATGTAATAAACCAGCACGCTTGGCCATACGAATATCCAAACCGATCTCTCCGGCTAATAAACCGGATAACTGGGCAACTTCCATGGAATGCTTTAATGCATTTTGTCCATAGCTTGTCCTGTATTTCAGCTTGCCAAGCAGTCTGATGAGTTCCGGATGAAGACCATGAATTCCCACTTCAAGAGCGGCGGTCTCTCCTTCTTCACGCATATTGGTTTCTACTTCTTTCTGTGCCTTTTCTACCATCTCCTCAATTCTGGCTGGGTGAATTCTTCCATCCACAATGAGGCGTTCCAATGCAATTCTTGCCACTTCTCTACGAACCGGATCAAATCCGGACAATACAACTGCCTCAGGGGTATCATCAATAATGAGTTCTACGCCTGTAAGGGTCTCTAACGTACGAATGTTACGGCCTTCTCTACCAATGATCCTGCCTTTCATCTCATCGTTAGGAAGCTGTACAACAGAAACTGTCGTTTCTGCTACATGATCCGCAGCACATCTTTGAATGGCTGTAACCACGTATTCCTTTGCCTTTTTATCGGCTTCTTCTTTTGCTTTGTTATCAAGTTCCTTAATTAATTTCGCAGTGTCATGTTTTACATCATCTTCAACAGATTTTAAAAGATACTCTTTTGCCTGTTCGGAGGTAAGTCCGGAAATTTTTTCCAGTTCCTGAATGCCTTTTTCATACAGTGATTCAACTTCGGCATTTCTTTTATTTAACCCGTCCTCTCGAGCAGCAAGACCTGCTTCTCGTTTTTCCATAGTCTCAGACTTCTTGTCCAAGTTTTCTTCCTTGCTTAATACTCGTCTTTCATAACGTTGAAGCTCAGCTCTTCGTTCCCTGGTTTCTTTTTCCAGTTCATTCTTAGTCTTTAATGACTCTTCTTTTGCCTCAAGGAGAGCTTCACGCTTCTTTGTCTCAGCGGTCTTTAATGCTTCATCTATTATTTCCCGAGATTTTTCTTCTGCTGAACCCATCTTGCTTTCATAGGTATTTTTTCGATATGAGATCGCAGCAGACCAGGCAATAAAAGCTACTACTATTGATGCCAAAATTACAACCAATACAGTTGTGAATACTGATACTGACACAGGAGCACCTCCTTATTAGATTTTCATTGTACAACAATACAACACTTCAATTTTAAACTGTTTTATACATTATGTCAAGTATTTAACCCTCGTTTCCGGTATACTTATACACATTTTCCTTATTGTCAATTATCGGAATAAATACATCCCAAAGCACGGGTTACCGCTTCATAGGAAAATCCTTTTCTGGCCAGGGATGATATGACTTTTGCACGCCCTTTTTGGTCCAATTCTTCCGGCACAATTCGCTTCTTTCTGATATATGCCTGTATCTGTGCTTCTTCGTCCACAGGTTGTTCCAATAAAATATCCCGTATCATCTCTTTATCTAAGCCTTTTTTCTGGAGCTCGTACTGGATCTGTCTTTCACTTTTTCTTGTGGAATTGTATTCTACATACCTTTTTCCGTAATTTTCATCGTTTATAAAGCGATGCTCCTTCACAAATAAAATAGCATAATCGATGGCTTCCTGAGGGTATCCCCCCTCCTTTAGCTTTCTCACCAATTCCTGCTCCGTCTTATCCGAAGCTTTTAAAAGATATAGAACCCGCTCTCTGGCTCTCTTTAGCAAAACATCCTTAAGAATCTCCTGATACGTATCCTCCGAAAGTTCCTCTCCTTCTTCGATACCAAATCTTTTTATTTCCCCTCTATAAAGAACAAGAGTAAAGTCTTCATCTAGAATGACTTTACTCCTGCGCTTATCGACGGGCACAATCTCCATTACAATCATAATGCCCCTTATTCTCTCTGTTATTCTATTACCGCCTATCAGGCGTATAAAGCTCTATTCCTTTGAGGAAGCATTTTTACTATCTTCCGCTTTAATCCGTTTGCTTTCCTTTGCGCTTACTACATCTGCTCCAGGGGCCGCTGCCGCTCCGCCTTCTGTGATCAGACCGTAATTAGCACGTACCTTATTTTCAATTTCCAGGCAGATCTCCGGATTGTCCTGAAGATAGATCTTTGAATTCTCACGGCCCTGACCAATCTTTGCGTTGTTATAAGCAAACCAGGCTCCGCTCTTTTCTACGATGTTCTCTTTCACGGCGAGATCCAAAATATCACCTTCTCTGGAAATACCTCTTCCAAACATGATATCAAACTCTGCTTCCTTAAATGGAGGTGCGATCTTATTCTTAACTACTTTAATTCTAGCTCGGTTACCAACTACATCGCCACCCTGTTTCAGAGTCTCAATCTTACGGATATCCAAACGAACAGAAGCATAAAACTTAAGGGCACGTCCGCCTGTGGTGGTCTCAGGACTACCAAACATGACTCCAACCTTCTCACGAAGCTGATTGATGAAAAGAACAATACAATTGGATTTGCTGATGACTGCAGTCAACTTTCTAAGAGCCTGAGACATCAGTCTCGCCTGAAGGCCAATGTGGGAATCTCCCATTTCTCCCTCGATCTCTGCTTTTGGGACCAGCGCTGCAACGGAATCCACAACCACGATGTCTACCGCTCCGGAACGAACCATGGTCTCTGTAATCTCCAACGCTTGTTCTCCGTTGTCTGGCTGAGATATGTATAGGTTGTCGATATCGACTCCAATTTTCTTCGCATAAACAGGGTCAAGGGCGTGTTCCGCATCAATAAATCCTGCGATTCCACCACGCTTTTGAACTTCTGCAATCATGTGAAGTGCGACTGTAGTCTTACCACTTGATTCTGGTCCAAAAATCTCTATCACTCTACCTCTTGGAATTCCGCCTAACCCTAAAGCAATATCAAGACTAAGGGAACCTGTAGGAATGGTCTCTACATTCATATTGGTTCCGCTGTCACCAAGCTTCATAATAGAACCTTTTCCATAGGCTTTCTCTATCTGTGTAAGTGCGGCATCTAGCGCTTTCATTTTATCATCTTTATTCATCTTATCCTCCAACACGAACAAATGTTCTTCTTCTATTCATAATAATAGTATAATTCACTACAAATGTCAACCAGAAATTTATGCAATTACGTTCAATAAGCATCACACTCCCTACCTGTCCGGCTATGATTTTTACATATAATGGAAATCCTGGCGAACTGCCAGAGAAACGTTTCATAAAAGGCAAGATACCTTTTGAATGTAAGGTATACTATATCACAGGCATGTCCTGACTGCAAGATTTATATCATCCGGGTCTGCATGCCGAAACAGACCCGGATTGCAAAAACCTAATGGGAAAAATTTAAAGCAAAAGACGCTCTACATCAAGAAGTCCCCAGCCCTGCTGGTTAATTGGGAGTCCTAAATCCACGGCTCTTTCACGAAGCATCAATTTCACATCCCGATTGTTCATATAAGGATATTTTTGCAAGAGCAGCGCGATCGCACCTGAAACTAACGGCGTCGACATGGACGTACCGCTCTTACTTTGGTACTGTCCCTCTTCATTGGAGCAGCTCATAATTCCAGCGCCGGGAGCGATAATTTCCGGCTTGCAGATGCAGGCGCCCGTAGGCCCTCTACCTGAATAATCAATCATGCGATTTCCCATTACATTTACTTCTTTATAGTCGTCAGAACAACCGACTGTAATGACCTTACGGCTAATTCCGGGAGTTGTAATCGTATTAGTTCCCGGCCCCATATTTCCTGCTGCCACACAAACCACCAGCCCGTCATCCCAGGCCGCATTGACTCCACGTACAAGAACTGAATTTTCCGTCATACCTTTTCTCGAAAAGGAACCTACGGAAATATTTACGATACGAATTCCATATCGTTCTCGGTTATCGCGGACCCATTTTAACCCTGCCAGCACATCAGAAGCATAACCGTTCCCCTTTTTATCCAAAACCTTAAGCATAATGATGTGACACTCTGGTGCGATTCCCATATATTTTCCATCGGAAGCACTGCCGCTCCCTCCAATAATTCCAGCTATATGCGTTCCATGACCATTGTCGTCATAAGCATCCCGTCTGCGGTGAACAATATCCACGAAATCCACTACTCTATGTTCGAAGTCCTCATGAAGATAAATTCCCGTATCAAGCACTGCAACTCCTACTCCCCGCCCAGTTAGACCCATGCGGTAAGCCATGTCACAGTGTATTGCATCTCTTACATGATTCACAGTCCACTACCTGATTCCTTTTTTATTAGGATATTCCGCAGTGACTTGCATGGTTTCATTTCGGGGGTAAAATTTTCTTTTCTGCCTCATCTTATGAAAATGATATTAAGAAAATCTTCATAATCTATTCAAACAATATACAAACTTTTACCGAGGGGGTGTGTTATACTAATGACATAAGAAATGCACAATGTATAGAAATATCCTTTTACCCTTTTTGAAATCCGAAAATCCTAAGAAAAAACCCTGTGTCTTACGGCACAGGGTTTTTTCTGTTCAAATATTGAATTAAAAAGGTGAAATTATATATCGTACTTTGTATTTTTTAAAATATCACAGAAATCAAAGGTAGCAAAGTAATCTTTTGGAGTCTCAGCTCTGCGGATTAATTCAACTTCCCCATTCTCTTTTAAAAGCAACTCTGCAGATCTTAACTTTCCGTTGTAATTATAACCCATGGCATACCCGTGAGCACCCGTATCATGGATGAACAGCAGATCTCCTTTGGATATTTCCGGCATCATACGGTCGATTGCAAATTTGTCGTTGTTCTCACAAAGAGATCCAACCACATCGTACTTATGACTGCATGCTTCCTGTTCTTTTCCCATAACCGTAATGTGATGATAAGCTCCATACATGGCAGGACGCATCAGGTTGACTGCACAGGCATCCACTCCAATATATTCTTTGTGGGTGTGTTTTTCATGAATGGCTTCTGTCACCAATCCGCCGTAAGGCCCTAACATAAAACGTCCAAGCTCGGTATAGATCGCTACATCTCCCATATCATTTGGTACTAAAATCTCTTCATAGACTTTTCTTACACCTTCTCCAATGGCCATGATATCATTGGACTCCTGTCCTGGACGATATGGAATTCCGATTCCGCCAGACAGATTGATAAAGGTAATTTCAGCACCCGTCTCCTCTTTTAACTTCACTGCAAGTTCAAACAATACCTTTGCGAGCAGAGGATAGTATTCATTGGTCACTGTATTGCTGGCAAGAAATGCATGGATACCAAATTTCTTAGCGCCCTTGCTCTTTAATATCTTAAATGCTTCAAAAAGCTGCTCTGTGGTCATTCCATATTTGGAATCTCCTGGATTATCCATAATATCATTGCTGATTTTAAATATTCCACCTGGATTATAGCGACAGCTTATGGTCTCAGGAATATGGCCAGTGGCTTTTTCCAGAAATTCAATGTGGGTAATATCATCAAGATTTATAATTCCACCCAACTGATCTGCTAATTGAAATTCCTCTGCAGGAGTGTCATTGGATGAAAACATGATATCAGAGCCGGAATAACCAATGGCATCAGACATCATAAGTTCTGTCATGGATGAACAGTCAGCTCCGCAACCATAATCCTTTAAAATGTTAAGGATAAAGGGATTCGGCGTAGCCTTGACTGCAAAATACTCCCGGTAACCTTTATTCCAGGAAAATGCCTGTTTCAATTTTTCTGCATTCTCCCTGATTCCCTTTTCATCATAAATATGAAAGGGTGTTGGATATTCTTTCACAATTTCTAATAATACTTCCTTGGTAACAAATGGTGTTTTTTCCAAAGCTTTCCTCTCCTCTCTTAAGTTAAACTATGCAGAAAGAGCCCGTCTCCGGCATGCCTGCTAGTAAGCTACATTGTACCGGGGATAGACTCTTTTGTCCACACTTTTTTTTGTATATTTATTCAAAAAAAATTATTAATTAGTTTACATTTACTACACGCATGATATTGGTATGAGCCGCTGCTTCATGCTTTCTAATTGGATTTACAACTCCTGCAGTAACTACCACAGTGTCGTTCACCTCTACAATTCCTTTTTCCTTTAAAAGTTCCATGGAAGAGTAAATTAAAACGTCAGTGGATTCCGCACGCTTTGCGTGAAGTGGCAAAACACCCCAGTAAAGCTGCATCTGACGAAGTGCAGAAGAGCTTGGGGACAAACCGATGATCTGGCATTCTGGTCTCCATTTGGATAACAGTTTTGCGGTAAAACCGCTGATACTTGGTGCTACGATAGCCTTTGCCTCTAAATCACTAGCAGTTGCTACAGAAGAATAACAAACAGCATTGGATACGTTGTGTTCATTGGCAGCAGATACTCTACGCTGACGGAATGCATTGTAATCGAGATGTTTCTCTGTCTCTTCTACGATAGAAGCCATCATGGTAAGAGCCTCAATTGGATATTTGCCCATTGCAGTTTCACCGGATAGCATAACTGCATCGGTTCCATCATAAACTGCGTTTGCTACGTCAGTCACCTCAGCCCTAGTTGGACGAGGATTGCGGATCATAGAATCTAACATCTGGGTAGCAGTAATAACCGGCTTACAAGCTACATTACACTTATCAATGATTTTCTTCTGAACAAATGGTACTTCCTGAGCAGGAATCTCAACACCCATATCTCCACGGGCAACCATGATGCCATCACTTGCTTCAATGATCTCATCCAGGTTCTCAATTCCTTCTGCATTCTCAATCTTAGCAATAACAGCCATATTAGAGCCGTTAGATGCAAGGATTTCTTTAATCTCTTTGATTGCACCAGCCGTACGTACAAAAGAAGCCGCAATAAAATCAAATCCCTGTTCAATACCAAACTGGATATCCTGCTTATCTTTCTCTGTCAGTGCTGGAAGTTTGATTTTAACGTTAGGTACGTTAACACCCTTTCTTTCTCCCAGCTCTCCACCATTTATGATGTTGCAAATGATTTCTTTGCCCTTAACTTCCAGAACTTCCATTTCAATCAGACCATCATCTATAAGTATGCGGTTTCCAGTAGTAACGTCTTTTGCAAGGCCATCGTAAGTAATATGACCTCTGGTAGCATCACCGACAATATCTGCAGTTGTTAAAGTATAGGTATCACCTTCCTTTAATGTAACCTTCTTGCCATCTTCTAAAACACCGGTGCGGATCTCCGGTCCTTTTGTATCAAGAAGTGCTGCGATTGGCAGATCCAATTCTTCACGAACTCCCTTTAGCATATCAAGGCGTGCCTTCTGCTCTTCATAGTCACCATGAGAAAAGTTAAATCTGGCAACATCCATTCCATGTAAAGCCAGTGCTTTCATCAATTCGCGGTCATTCGTATTAGGTCCCATTGTGCAAATAATCTTAGTTCTCTTCATTATTATCCTCCGTAACTAGTGGGTCGTATTGTCGATCGTGGGGTGATCCGACGTAACGTGTTTGTGTGTATACAAATGCTCGGAACAGTATTCAAAACTGCCCTCACATTTTGAACAATAACGGAATTCCAGGTTAGGAGAATCTTTTTCGGTCCGTTCGCAAACGGCACACTTGTGGTGTGTCCCCCCCTGAGGCATAATTTTCATCTGTTTTTGAAAATTATGTTTTCTTTTGATCTCCTTCGGATTAAACCGGCTTGTATTCCGGGTTAAAATGAAAAAGAGGATAAAGTTAAATAAAGACATAAATATTGTGACTCTGGTAGCCATGTTACCGGTGATAAATCCATAAAGGAAATATAACCCGTTAAAGATAGCAAGCCATTTGGCTTTCATCGGAATCACAAAAAACAAAAGGAATTCCAGATCCGGAAATGTTGCAGCAAAAGCAAAAAACAGGGAATAGTTTAAAAATTCTGTTGTCAGGTAAACCGTCTTTCCCATAAAAATATATACAACAAGGGCTGCTGCCACATGTCCGATGACTCCCATAAAGAAATAAACGTTAAAACGAAATGCGCCCCAGATTCTTTCCAAGTTCTGACCAAGCATATAATAGAGATACATACTGATCAGACTAAAGAAAATATTAGTACTTCCAGGGGGGTATATCATAAATGTAACGACTCTCCATACCTGCCCGCTTAAAATCTTTGATGCATCAAGAGAGAGATACTGCCAGTAAAAACCCGGTGCCATAAGCTCCATAAGAAGCCCAACACCATACATCCCAATAATATAGTACATAAGATTGGAAATAGCAAATTTTTTAAATTTGCGTTCCATATTGTAGAAAAATTTCATGCCTTCTTCCTTTACTTGAAAACTAAAAGAGATCTTTTTTTGAAAAAATCCACGCTACAATCAGTGTCAAAACCAAGGTAAATCCTAATACTATGATAAATCCGTGGGGATTGCTTGCAAATGGCATTCCATTTGCATTTACATTCATTCCATAAAAGCTTGCCACCATGGTGGGTATGGACATAACAATAGTAATGGTAGCCAGAAACTTCATTACAATATTTAAGTTATTGGAAATTACAGAGGCAAATGCATCCATGGTGCCACTTAAAATGCCGCTGTAGATATTAGCCATCTCGATGGCCTGCTTGTTCTCGACAATGACATCCTCCAAAAGCTCCGTGTCTTCCGGATACTTTTTGATTTTTTCATTGCGCATGAGTTTCTCAAGCACCATCTCATTAGATCTTAGTGATGTTGTAAAGTACACAAGACTCTTTTCCAGTTCCAAAAGCTCAATCAGCTCCCGGTTCTTGGTGGACTTGTGAAGCTTTTCTTCTATCACTCCGCTCTTTTTATCGATGATTCTTAAATATTGCAGATAAAGCGATGCGTTCTTATAAAGAATCTGCAAAATAAAACGTGTTTTCATATACGTATGGAAATCCCTGACCCGGCCATCCATAAACGCATTTAGAACCGTAGTATCTTCCAGACACACCGTAATAATCGCATCATCCGTAGTGATGATACCCATAGGTATCGTCACATACCAGTCTTTGTCGTTTCGTTCCTCAATGGCAGGTACATCCACAAGAATCAAGGTATAATGATCCTCTGTCTGAATTCGGGAACGCTCTTCCTCATCAAGTGGGGCTCTTAAATCGTCCGGGTCGATCTTGTAGGTATTAGCGATTTCCAAAATCTCGGTCGCGGTGGGGTTAGTAAGCGCTATCCAGGATCCTGGAGAAAGTACATCCTTTTGTTGAATCAATCCGTCCTCAGTCTTATATATCTGTATCATAGCGTTTCCCCCTTCCATTGAAAAAATATTATGAATCCTATGGCAGACTTTGACTTATACATTATAGAATCCCGATTGATTTTTGTCAAACGAAATGAAACCGTTTTTTGTGATCTTAAACAAATTTTGCTAGTTTTAACATTAATTTAGCATGTTATGACAATTGTATTATTTCTTATTTTATGTTAAACTGATGTTCGGTGAGCCAGCAACTTACTTTTACACAAAAGGAGGCAGGGGATACCCCCGCACATATGATTACATACAACACATTAGGAATTGATATCGGTTCCACAACTGTAAAAATAGCGATATTAAACGAGAAGAATGAACTTATATTCTCTGATTATGAACGTCATCTTGCAAACATTCAGGAAGCACTGTCTGGTTTGCTTAAGAAGGCCTTTGATAAACTTGGTCCAATGGACTTACGACCGGGCATTACAGGTTCCGGCGGTTTGACTTTATCGAAACATTTAAAGGTCACCTTTGTTCAGGAGGTCGTAGCAGTCGCTACCTCTCTTCAGGATTATGCCCCACATACAGACGTGGCAATCGAACTTGGTGGAGAAGATGCAAAAATTATTTACTTTACCGGTGGCATTGACCAGCGTATGAACGGTATCTGCGCAGGTGGAACCGGGTCCTTTATCGACCAGATGGCATCTCTTTTACAGACTGATGCTTCTGGACTGAATGAATACGCAGCCAATTATAAAGCTATTTATCCCATTGCAGCCCGGTGTGGCGTATTTGCAAAGACGGATATTCAACCACTTATTAATGAAGGGGCTACCAGGGAAGATCTTGCGGCTTCTATTTTCCAGGCTGTTGTAAACCAGACCATCAGTGGGCTGGCTTGCGGAAAGCCAATTAGAGGTCACGTTGCATTCCTTGGAGGCCCTTTGCATTTCCTACCAGAACTAAAGAAAGCATTTATTCGCACCTTGAATTTATCCGATGATGAAATCATTGCACCGGAACATTCTCATCTTTTTGCAGCCATCGGTGCGGCCATGAATGCCAATGAAAGTTCTGATTCCTCAGTTTCTCTAGAGGAAATGATTCAAAGACTGTCTAATGGAATTCGCATGGAATTCGAAGTTAAGCGTATGGCACCTCTATTTGACAGCCAGGAAGATTATGATTCCTTCATGGCTAGGCACAGCAACAACTCCGTTAAAAAAGGGGAACTCTCCTCTTATCACGGAAAGTGCTTTTTAGGAATTGACGCTGGATCTACTACCACCAAAGTGGCAGTGGTAGGCGAAGACGGTACCCTTTTATACAGCTTTTACAGCAGCAACAACGGAAGTCCGCTTGCTACCGCCGTTAAGGCAATCAAAGAGATTAAAGAGCAACTTACCAGTAACAGCGAGATCGTATGGTCCTGTTCCACTGGATATGGTGAAGCTCTGCTTAAAGCAGCTTTCCTTCTTGACGAAGGGGAAGTTGAAACCATTGCCCACTATTATGCGGCAGCCTTTTTTGAGCCAGAGGTGGACTGTATTTTGGACATCGGCGGTCAGGATATGAAGTGTATCCGTATCAAGAATAACACCGTAGACAGCGTTCAGTTAAACGAAGCTTGTTCCGCCGGGTGCGGTTCCTTTATTGAGACCTTCGCCAGTTCCTTAAATTACAAGGTACAAGATTTTGCTACGGAAGCTCTATTTGCAAAGAATCCTACGGATCTTGGAACCAGATGTACCGTATTTATGAACTCCAATGTAAAGCAGGCCCAGAAGGAAGGGGCTGAGGTTTCCGACATTTCTGCCGGCCTTGCCTATTCCGTTATTAAGAATGCATTATTTAAAGTAATTAAAATCACCTCTCCGTCTGACTTAGGGCAGCATGTGGTGGTTCAGGGCGGTACCTTTTATAACAATGCCGTTCTCCGCAGCTTTGAAAAGATTTCTGGCTGCCAGCCTGTACGTCCTGATATAGCAGGAATCATGGGTGCCTTTGGTGCGGCTCTGATTGCAAGAGAGCGTTATGAGGAATCCGGGAAAACTACGATGTTAAGCCTTGACGATATCCTGAATCTTCATTATGAGACTTCCATGGCCAGATGCAGAAAGTGCACCAACAACTGTGTTCTTACGGTAAACCGTTTTGACGGAGCACGTAAGTTTATCTCTGGTAACCGATGCGAACGAGGACTTGGAAAAGAAAAAACAAATACTGATGTTCCAAACCTTTTTGAATACAAGAACCAGCGTATGTTTGATTATGATCCTCTGACTGAGGACCAGGCGGAGCGCGGAACCATCGGCATCCCCCGAGTTTTAAACCTGTATGAGAATTACCCCTACTGGGCAGTTTTCTTCCGGGAATTAAAATTCCGCACCGTAATCTCCCCTCAATCCACCAAAAGTATTTATGAGATGGGGATTGAATCCATACCAAGTGAGTCCGAATGTTATCCGGCAAAGCTTGCACACGGTCATGTAGAATGGTTGATTCGAGAAGGAATTAAAACTATTTTCTACCCCTGTATCCCATATGAGAGAAACGAATCTCCCGATGCAGGAAACCATTTTAACTGTCCGATTGTCACTTCCTATGCGGAAAATATAAAGAATAACGTAGAAGCAATTCATACGGAAAATATAAGATTTTTAAATCCATTTATGGCTTTTACCAACGAAGAGATATTAACATCACGTCTGGTTGAAGTAATGAAAAACGAGTTTAATATCCCAGTATCCGAAATCAAGGACGCTGCACATGCCGCTTGGGATGAACTCATGGCTTCTCGTGCAGATATGGAACGAATGGGAGAAGAAACCATTTTGTGGTTGAAGGAAAATGACCGCCACGGAATCGTTTTGGCAGGTCGTCCCTACCACGTGGATCCAGAGATCAATCATGGAATACCAGAACTCATTACCTCCTATGGTTTTGCAGTTTTAACGGAAGATTCTGTTTCCCATCTGGCAGAAATTGAACGCCCCATGATTGTAACAGATCAATGGATGTACCACACCAGACTCTATCAGGCTGCCAGTCTAGTAAAAAGAGAGCGGAATCTGGATTTAATTCAGCTTACCTCCTTTGGATGCGGCTTAGATGCCGTAACGGCAGACCAGGTTAATGATATCCTTACCGGATCTGGAAAGATTTATACGACTTTAAAGATCGATGAAGTGAACAACTTAGGTGCTGCTAGAATCCGTATCCGATCCTTAATCGCAGCCTTAAAAGTACGTGATAAGGGGCATTATGAACAAAATGTGGTATCAAGTGCCTATAACCGAGTGACCTTTACCAAAGAGATGAAGCAGGATTACACCATACTCTGCCCTCAGATGTCACCGATCCACTTTGACCTGATTGAGCCTGCTATCCGTGCCTTTGGTTACAAGATCGAAGTACTTCAAAACCATAACCGAACCGCAGTTGATACTGGGCTGAAATATGTAAACAACGATGCCTGCTATCCTTCTCTTATTGTAGTTGGCCAAATTATGGATGCACTTCTATCTGGAAGATACGATCTAAACCGGACTGCAATTTTCATGAGCCAGACCGGAGGCGGATGTCGTGCTTCCAACTATATTGGTTTTATAAGAAGAGCCTTAGAACGTTCTGATATGGGTCAGATCCCTGTTATCTCGGTTAATGCCAATAACATGGAAACGAATCCAGGCTTTCAGATTTCACTGCCTATGCTGACAAAAGCCATGCAGGCAGTTGTTTACGGCGACGTATTTATGAGAGTGGTATATGCAACCAGACCTTATGAGAAGGTGCCCGGCTCTGCCAATGCCCTTCATGATCGGTGGAAACAGCGTTGTATCCAGGCTCTGTCTAAGAAATCTGCAGACATGATAACATTCTCCCGTAACATTAGGGGAATCATCAGAGACTTTGATTCTCTGGAACGTGATGCAATCACAAAACCTAAGGTCGGCGTCGTAGGAGAGATTCTAGTCAAGTTTTCTCCTCTTGCAAACAACAACATTGTAGATCTTTTGGAGGCAGAAGGTGCCGAGGCAGTTATGCCTGATTTAATGGATTTCCTTTTATACTGCTTCTATAACAATAACTTTAAGGCCGAGAAACTGGGCGGCAAAAAGACAACGGCAATCTTATCTAATATGGGAATCTCCCTGTTGGAGTTCTTCCGCAGAACTGCGAAAAAAGAACTGGAAAAGAGCAGCCATTTCACAGCTCCTTCTCATATCGGTAACCTTGCAGATATGGCCAAGGAATTTGTTTCCATTGGCAACCAGACAGGGGAAGGCTGGTTCCTTACCGGCGAGATGCTAGAACTGATTCACACTGGAACCAACAACATTGTATGTACCCAGCCATTTGGCTGCCTTCCAAACCACATTGTGGGAAAAGGTGTCATCAAGGAGCTTCGTAAAGAGTATCCAGATTCTAATATCATAGCCGTTGACTATGACCCTGGTGCTAGTGAAGTAAACCAGTTAAACCGTATTAAGCTAATGCTTGCTACCGCTCAGAAAAATCTTTCAAAAGGGCAGTAAATTATATGTAACAATAGAAAACGGTAGGTAGAACTGGGAATATCCCATGTTTTATCTACCGTTTTTAATATTGTTTCTTTCCTGAATTATTTGTTTTTGGTGACTGGAGGAAAGAACAAGTTTTTTGTGATTTCTTCTATTAATAATGTTTCCTTGTAAGAGAGAAGTCATATACCCAAGTTTTGACCGTGTTGAACATCCCAGAGCACCTGATTGGTGTTATCATTAGCAAAATAGCATGGACCCTTCGGAGACTTTTCCTGGGAAGAAGAATTTAACTTCTAATAAAATAGCACAAATGCAGAGAGGTTCATCTCTCCCCGTCTTTCATGTAATAGCCAGAACAGATTCTAAACAGCCGTTCTCCACTGCATTCTTAAGCTCAAAGCTAAAATCATGCATATCAGACATAAGATAATTTCCCAACTCTTCATTCCCAGCAAATAGAACATCCATAAGCTTAAAAATTCCTTCTTTTAATGCCACTTCTATAACCTCTCTGCTATTCCTATACACATACTCTTTTACTCGTTCCTGCTCTTTCTTAGTATATCCTCTGGTATTGATTTCTTTTCCTGCAATCCAGCCCCCTAATATATTTCTTACTGTTATTGCCGCCACATTGATGATAAGCTCATCACAGTCCCCAGAATAAGCAGTTAGCACATGCCTGATATATTCCTCTGGAAGCTTCCGTAAAAACAGTTGTTCTAAATATACGCAATCTACATAAATCTGTATGGCATTGATTCCGCACAAGTTTCCCATTGGAAAAAGAACTGGATAATCCAGGGTGAGGATATGGTTCTGGGGCTGAAAACGAAAGTCATAGTAAAGAAAAAATCCTGGTATTCCTTTTACAAAGGTTTCATAATAACAACGGTTTCCATAGGAATGAAATTCTTCCATCATTTCATTGTACTGTATTTTGGTGTCCTTTGTCTTTTGAACCACCATCTCATATCCCATATTGTATGCATTTTTTGCATCTGTGAGATCCCCTCTGGTTATTAGTCCCCCTCCCTCCAGATCCTGATCCTCATACTCACGAATACAATATAAGACTGCTTCCATAAGCTGTCTGGCCTTTTCATAGGTAATGGAGGTGCTTTCCTTGGAGGTATATTTTGCTGCTAGTTCCCCCACCAGGGGCAATAAATCCTCCGTTTTAAAATTCATCTTCCTCCTCCTCTTCCTCATCCTCATCCATACATAGGCCATACCTAGCTCTTTTTGCAAGCCTTTGAAGACCTGTATCCTCCAGATAATCCAAAGACCCCTGGCATGGCCCGTCAAATAACTCCTTCATGGCATCCACCAACTCATCATCTGTATATTCATCTAGGGATTCATTTTTATAGAAATAAAATATTTCCTGCAGTCTTCCCAGAGTCTCTACGTAATTGTCTTGGTGAATATAAGGGGAATCACAAAAAGCAATTATTAATTTAGGTAGAATCCCCTCTCCAAATTCAACTCTCTGCTCTTTTTTTAGGACATCTCTTCTTTCATTTAATAACAAAGATGTCTCCTCATCACTTAAAACCAGCCCGAATTTAGCCGTATACTCATTAGCTGCCTTCAAAACAGCTACTTGACTACTACTATTACTTACCTGAAACCATTGCTCCTCACCCATAAAAATCTCCTCTCCTACTTATAAATTCAAAGTTTACGCCTACTCCGGGTAAATTACAAGTCTTGAAAAAAAGTTAATTTTGTGGTAATATAAATACTAAGAAAGGCAGAATTACCTGTCTTTTTTTCTTTTATTTTCCAATCTCTTTCTCTCAAGAAAGCCTCTATGACCCTAGATTTTACGATAAAATGGGCATTTCTTCATAACTCTTAATTTTCTCCATTACCATAATACGGAAATGTTACAAAATTATTAATTTTTTGCGCATTTCTTACGCATTCTTACGCCTTTTTTACTTGGCTTGACCTTGGACCTACTCCATGGTTTAAAGTCACACTATCAGCGAACGACGCTGGAGAACAATAGGAGTTTGAAAGGAGATTGAATATGAAAAAACAGAAACTGAAATGGATTGTACCCTGCGCGGCTGCGCTTTTTACCATAGGTGCCTCAATGACATCTTTCGCAGCACAGGGTTGGGTCGAGGAAAACAATTCTTGGGTTTTTTACAACAATGATGGAGACCGTGCATCTGATAGCTGGAAGAAATCAGGAGATAGCTGGTTCTACCTTGATGATGACGGCCAGATGGTTGACAATCAGCTCGTAGAGTCTGATGGCAACTACTACTATGTAAACTCTAATGGTGCAATGGTAACCAACGAGTGGCGTGAACTTCCTTCCGATGATGATGATGATGACGAAGATGGACAGAGCTCATACTGGTATTACTTTGGAAGCAACGGTAAAGCTTATAAAGCAACCAATTCCGGTAAGACAAACTTTAAGTCTGTAAAGATCGCTAATGGCGAAGTTCGTGACTACGCATTCGATAATGACGGCAGAATGCTTTTTGGCTGGGTAAACGAAGATGCAGCACGTGTTACCGGCGATGACGCTTGGAAAGAAGGAACCTATTTCTTAGGAGCTAATAACGACGGCGCAAAGACAAGCAATGCATGGAAATCTATCGATGTTGATGATAATGACAACTCAAAAGAGAACTTTGACGGAAAATACTGGTTCTACTTCGGAGCAAATGGTAAGAAGATGAAAGATACTTCTAAGACCATCAACGGACGTAAATACCGTTTCAATGAATTCGGTGCTGCAGAATCTGAGTGGTATGAGAAGGCAACTTCTGCAACTGCAACCAATGCAAATCAGTATTACAACCTTCCAGAGCAGTCATGGCTTGCTAAGGGCTGGTTCAAAACAGTTCCTAGTGAAACGATTGACGCAGAAGCACATGATAATGGCGATGAGTACTGGTTCTACTCAAACACTAGTGGTGATTTAGTAGCTAGCCAGATCAAGACCATCAATGGCTTAAGATATGCATTCAATGAAAAGGGAGAAATGCTTGACGGACTTTACAAGCTTACCTTTGATTCTAGCAAAAAGATCACTTCTTATGATGAGATCGAAACAGAAGCAGATTTCCCAGCAGTAGGCGATGAAGGCGAAGTTTACTACTTCGGTACCTCTCCAAAAGAAGGTGCTATGACTACTGGTAAGACTACCATTGATATCGATGGCGAGAAGTACACTTACAACTTCCGTAAATCCGGAAGCAACAAGGGTGCTGGCTACAACGGCATCAACGATGACAGTATCTACATCCAGGGCCGTATGTTAAAGGCTGATAAAGATGATAAGTACAAAGTCATTGAATTCAACAGCAAAGAGTACTTAGTTGGTACAAGCGGAAAGCTTGCTAAGAATAAGTCAAACGTTCAGGATGGCGATGGCAAGTACTACAAGACCAACAGTGACGGAACGATCAAAGAATCCGGTTACGACAAATTAAAGTAATTCACTAACAGCAGCCCTCGGCACTCTCCGGGGCTGCTGTTTTTTTTGCGTTAATTATCTGTTCCTTTCTAAATCCAACCACTTGCATGGCCATTTTACAAGTGATAAGATAGAAATAAAAGGAAAAGGATGGATCCCCTTATGTATCAGGCATATTTGTTTGTTCATTTTAAGGAAAAAGAAACCCCAGACGGAGAACAGGTTTACTTTGGGTTAAGCCAAGACGGCTTTCACTGGGAAGAGACAAATGGAGGAGCGCCAATTCTCACTAGCGCCATTGGTGAGCAAGGTGTCAGGGACTTTACCATCTTACGAAAAGAAGATGGGACTTACTGCATTCTGGCCACGGATTTAAGTCTTGCCAGAAATTTCAAAACAAAGTATAAAGGAAGTTGGGACGAGGTCGGCAAAAACGGAAGTAAATCACTCATACTCTGGCAGTCAGCCGATCTAATCCACTGGTCTAAACCTCAGGCAATTTCATTTGTTGATGAATCCTTTGGTTGCGTTTGGGCACCTGATATCATAAGGGATGAGAAAACTGGAGAATATATCATTCATTGGTCCTCCTCCCATTCTTCCAATCATTACGGACCTAAGAAAATATATGGCACAAGAACTAGAGACTTTGAGCATTTTACCCCACCTTTTGTTCTTTTCGAGAGGGATGAAATCGGAATCATCGATTCTGCCATGTATCAGGAAAATGGCCGTTATTATCTTTTTGTTAAAAGCGAAGCAAACCCGGAAACTATTATGTTGCTGCAATCAGATTCTGTGACAGGTCCCTTTACTCCCATTAAAGCGTTTTCCGAGGAGATGAAAAAGCTGGAACAGGGCCAGTACGAAGCCCCTACTGCATTTCGTATGGAAGACGGACGCTGGTGCCTGCTTTTGGATTTTTATGGAACCGTTAAGGAAAAACAGGGATACATTCCATTTGTTTCTGATGATATACATACTGGACGTTTTATTAGAAGTGATGAATCTTTTTTCTTTCCCTACGGTTTTAAGCACGGAACCGTGCTCACACTTACAAATCAGGAATATGAGCGCTTAAAAAAAGCTTATTTATAAAGAAAAATTTGGCATAATAAATTTCGTCTTTCGGTCTACAATAATAGAAGTAACAGTCAATGAAGGAGGGTTTATCTATGTTAGTAGGCGGAAAAAACGAATGTATCGCATGTACCATCGACAACTGCACCTATCACGCAAAAAGTGAGGATTACTGTACTCTGGAAAAAATCCAGGTAGGTACTCACGAACAGAATCCAACCAAGAAAGAATGCACCGATTGTGAATCTTTCAAAAACCAGGCATAAAATCCAGATTTAATTTCCTCCCAAAAACTGCGCAGAAGTCACTGCGCAGTTTTTTATGAAAAAGTTATGACTTGCCGTACTCTAGAGCAGACTCTCTGCCACAAGAGTGGCGATTTTTCTTATGCGTGCCATGTGAAGCCAGCTCGGTAGAGCTTTTTATGCATTAGTACTCGATTTCCTATTACATAAAAAGCTGCAGGAGATTTCCCTGCAGCTAATAATATTTCTAATTTATGATTCGTAAAGAGGATACTTGTCACAGATCTTTGTTACTTCGCCTCTGATATAATCTGCTTGATTCTCAAAATCCGTAGCAACCAGCCAGATGCATTCTGCAATCTTTTCCATGTCCTCTTCCTTAAGACCTCTTGAAGTAACCGCTGGAGTTCCGATTCTTACACCAGATGTAACAAATGGACTTTTGGGATCGTTTGGTATGGAGTTTTTATTTAAGGTGAGGTAAACCTCATCACAGCGATTCTGAAGCTCTTTACCGGTCACTTCCATGCCTCTTAAGTCGATCAGCATAAGATGGTTGTCTGTTCCTTCGGTAAGAATGTGAAAACCTTGTTTCATAAGAGCGGCTGCCAGCGCTTTTGCATTCTTTACTACCTGCTCCTGGTACGTGGTAAACTCAGGTTTTAAAGCTTCTCCAAAGCAAACTGCCTTACCTGCAATCACGTGCTCCAGTGGTCCACCCTGAATTCCTGGGAATATGGCCTTGTTAAAATTAAATTTATCTGCAGCTTCCTGATTGGCTAAAATCAGTCCGCCTCTTGGTCCACGAAGTGTCTTATGAGTCGTAGTGGTCACTACATCTGCATAAGGAATTGGACTTGGGTGAAGACCTGCTGCTACAAGACCAGCAATATGAGCCATATCAACCATTAAATAAGCACCAACCTTATCTGCTACCTCACGAAATCTTTTAAAATCAATGACTCTTGCATAAGCACTTGCGCCAGCTACGATTAATTTTGGTTTATTCTCAATGGCAAGACGCTCCATCTCATCATAATCTAGAAATCCATTATCATCAACGCCATAAGGAACAATATTAAAATAGAGACCGGAGAAGTTCACAGGGCTTCCGTGAGTTAAATGTCCACCATGGTTTAAGTTCATACCAAGAACCGTATCTCCATGCTGAAGCATGGCAAGGAATACTGCCATATTAGCTTGTGCACCAGAGTGAGGCTGAACATTGGCATAGTCACACCCAAACAGCTCTTTGGCGCGCTCTATGGCAATAGTCTCAACGACATCCACTTCTTCGCAACCGCCATAATAGCGTTTTCCAGGGTAACCCTCGGCATATTTATTGGTAAGAACGGAGCCCATTGCCATCATAACTGGTTCTGAAACAATATTCTCCGATGCGATCAGCTCTAAATTTCTTCTCTGACGTGCGCATTCCTTCTCAATGGCTTCACCAACTTCTCTATCATAGCCGGTAATAAACTTCATTACTTCATTTACCATATCCATTCCCTCACATTCCTTTAAAAAGTGCCACTTTTGTATTTTGGTCGATTATATAGCTACTTCCCTATTATGTCAAGACTTTCTATGATTCCTTCAAAATCTTGTAATTTTTTATAACGATCTGCAACGATTTATTTCCATTGTACTCATTCACCGTGGGATAATAAATCACATCCAACTTACGACTGTCCAAAAGTTCCTCAAGAAAAGAATCTCCATTGGCAAAAAGCAGCGCGTCCATTGGCATTCCCTGACCAGAGGCAAGAGAAAACTTTACCACGTTTCTGTTCTTTCCAAGAACTCTGACACTTCGAATAGACAATCCCTTTTGGGCAAACAAGGGCTTTTCATTTCCTTGTCCAAAAGGTTCTAAAAGATCCAGCTCTTCTATTAAAGGTTCATCTATGTAATCAAGAGGCATGGGGACATCAATCCATATTTTACGAACGAAATCATCTTCCCCAAGCTTTGCAAGTTCATTTAAACGGTTGCGAAGCGGTTCTACGTTCTCTCTTTCAAGGGAAAGTCCCGCTGCCATTGGGTGCCCTCCAAATTTTACTAAAAGATCCTTTACTTCTACCAATGCATCAAACATATGATACGCTTCGATGGAGCGACCAGATCCCTTTACCCCTTCCTCTCCATCGGTTAAAACAAAGGAGGGCTTTTGGTATTGCTCACGCAGTCTTCCTGCTATAATACCTGCTAACGACTCATGACAGTCAGGCAGATATACCACCAGCACTTTGTCATTTTGGTGTAAAGATTCTACCTGCTCTATGGCTTTTTCCGTTCCCTGTTTTGTCATGGTCTTTCTCTGATCGTTTAGATCCTTTAATTCCTGGGCCATACGGTCCGCTTCTTCTTCACTTTCACTTAGGAGCAGAGATAGGGCAAGTTTTGCCGTATGAAGACGCCCTCCTGCATTTAAACAAGGTCCGATGACAAAGCCAATTTGATAGCCTGTAATCGCATCCGGATCCAGATTATTCTTTTCAATCAGCTTTTTAAGACCAAGACTTTTTGTCTGCCCCATTCTCTTTAAGCCTACCTTTACGATGATGCGGTTCTCATCTTGAAGCTTCATCACATCTCCAACCGTAGCTATGGCTGCGAACTCTATCATCTCCAGCCATTTCTCCTGTGGTATGGAATAAGCTTCATAAAGAGCCTGTACCAGCTTATAAGCCACCAGTCCGCCGCAGATCTCAGGGTATGGGTAGGAACAGTCCATCTGCTTGGGATTGATGATGGCATCTGCTGGAGGAAGGACTTCCACTCCATCTTCCTTCCTGATATCATGATGATCCGTAATAAGCACCGTTAAACCCAGTTCCTTTGCAAGGGCTATCTGAGTTGTCGCTGCAATTCCATTGTCACAGGTTAAGATGGTATCAATCCCGTCTTTAGCCGCCTGGCGGATAATAGATTCATTAATCCCGTATCCATCTTTAATCCGGTCCGGAATCTCATAATCTGCATAAGCTCCAATCTCGTTGAGTGCACGGTATAAAAGATAAGTAGAACAGACTCCATCAATATCGTAATCTCCTACGATTCTAATTCTCTTTTTCTCGCGGATCTTTTCCATTAATATCGTAACTGTAAGTTTCATGTCTTTTAAAAAATAGGGACTGTACAGATCCTTTAATCCGCCGTTTAGATATTTATCCATGGATTCCATTCCAACCACATCCCGGTTTCGTATGATTCTCGCCGTAACCGGAGAAATCCCATGATACTTTGCCAACTCCTCAAAATCTGCCCGTTTTGTTTGTAGCATCCATTTTTCTGCTGCCATGTTTTTAATTCTCCCTGTCAGCCAAATAAAACCGGCTTTTCTTTCTCTTTTTCGTCGCTTACGCTAGAACTTAGTAAATCCCGTCTAGCTTTTCTCCCCAGTATTTTAACTCTTTCCGTCTTTCCATGTAATCTGGAAGTACCTGGGCCACTACGCTCCAGAACTGCCTGGAATGGTTCATATGGAGCCGATGAGCCAGCTCATGAACCACCACATAGTCCGCAAGGGCCTCTGGAAGAAGTACAAGTCGCCAGTTAAAGTTTATATTTCCCTTTCCGCTGCAGCTCCCCCACCGAGTTGCTTGATCCCTTATGGAAATCCGCTCAAAAGTGACCTTCATAAGCATCGCCCACTGTGCGGTCTTTTTTTCTAAGTATCCTTTTACCTTTTTCCGGTACCAAAGCTTCATAACTTCCTTGACTTTTAGCTGATATTCCAATTCCTTGCCTTCGTGAGAAGGACCCGTTACTAAAATTCCTGCTGCCGTCTCCCGAACGATATAACTTTTCTTATATGGTTCTACGGAAACATTAAAAACCACATTGTTCCCAAAAAGCAGGACAGACGCTCCATCTATCCACTGAAATTCCTGTCTTTCTTCCTGCTTTTTATGTATTTTCCACAATTGCTTGTAAAGCCAGTCCTTATTCTCCACAATCAGACGATGTCCTGCTGCCGCAGAGACTTGGTAGGGAAGCCTTACGATCACTTCTCCCTCCTTCGTCACCTGAACTGCCATGGTACGACGTTTGGACGTGATGATTTTATAATTACAAATGCTTCCATCTCGAAACGTAATGCTATCTGATTCCATACCTGCTATCACAACCTTAATCTATATGTTTGATCCATCTATCCAAAATATAATAGAGAACCTTCTATTTTCATTTATAAAAAATGAATGCACTTCAAACATCTTATTATAACATAATTTTTCCTCCCGTCAAATGACTGAACACCTGCATTTCTTTGTTTATAGAAGCATTTTTTCATATGAAAAAGGAGCTGCGCACTAATTACTTAGTGCAACAGCCCCCTGTACGGTTTTTGGTAAACAGACTATCATAGCGCATAAGCGCCTTAGATCCTCAGCTTTGCGCCCACGCCTTTCAATGGGTTTGCCTTTGGAACTATTTGTTTATCGAACTATAACAAACAACCACTACGATAATGCTTTTTTATAACGCATAGTAGTGGCTTTAACTTGATTCAGAACTGCTATTACGTCTATATCTATGCATCTATTAACCAATGTCGTATTTTACTATATTAATGTCAGCTTCTCCTTCTGTATAGAATGAGATGCCTTTTGCATCCAACGGTGTATAAATAAGAGCAGACATAGCTTGCTCCCCGTCATTTACAAATAATTCCACTGAAAATTTATCCAAAAGAAGCCTAACCTTTATTTTATGTTTTCTATCTGCAACATACATGCTTCTTTTATGTATCATATCTTTCCTTATACCTGAGTATTCTCTATTTATACTTACTTTGTTTTCCTCTGCATCATACTCTATCATGGTCTGAAATTCTTTATTTTTTGCAAAAGCTATTGAGAACACCTTGAAATTTCCTGCGTTAATTTCCACTGTCAGGTCGATACAGCGCCCTGACACTTTCTCCAAGGTCATATCACCATGAATTTTTAAATCATGAAAAGTTACTGTTTGTTTATAATACTGCGCTAGCTCCCTAACCGGATTTTGAATTAGTTTCCCACCCCTGATATTTAATTCTCTTGGAATCGTCATCATTCCTGACCACAAAAAATCATCGGGTACCAAATGATTTTCCCATGATTGCATCCACCCAATCATGATCCTTCTTCCATCCTTTGTTTCCAATGTCTGAGGTGCATAAAAGTCAAGGCCGTAATCTATGGTACCAACAGATTCTCTTGTAAATGAATGTCTGTCTTTCTCATAATTACCAATGAAGTATGCAGTTCCATTTCCATTATGAAACTCCAATCCCTTAGCAATCATATCTTGAGGCGAAATCAAAAGTACCTGTTTTCCATCTAAGGCAAAAAAATCTGGGCATTCCCACATTTTACCATACTCATTTTTACAGCTGTCCAGGACGGTAATATAGTTCCAATCTGTCAGATTCTCAGACCGAAACAATACTATTTGTCCGCTACCATCTGCACTCCTGCTTCCAACCGCTGCATAAAAGCTATCTTGTTCCTTCCATATCTTCGGATCTCTAAAATCAGTTAAACTGCTGCCTTTTGGAAGTTGTTCATGCGTAATGACCGGATTGTTTTCCAGTTTTTCATAATCTTTTCCATCGCCAACCGCGATACACTGTGTCTGAAAAATAGCGGAAGAACCGTCTTCTCTCTTTTTTTCCTGCACTCCCGTGTACATGAGCACATGCTTTTCTTCATATTCCAAAGCACTGCCTGAGAAACAGCCTTGGGCATCATATTCCCTATCAGGAGCTAATGCCGTCTGTAATTGCTCCCATTTTATCAAATCTTTGGATTTACTGTGTCCCCAGTGCATTAGTCCGTTTCTTGTCTCATAGGGATTGTATTGATAAAACAGATGATACTCCCCCTTATAAACAGAAAATCCATTGGGGTCATTAATCCAGCCAACCGGAGCACTTACATGAAAAGAAGGTCTTTGCTCCTGTGGAATCTCCCTACCCATTATCTGTTCATATTCTCTGGCCTTTTCTAACTTTTCTTTATTTACTTCCACGATCTCTTTCCTCCTCGTAATATTTATCAGTATTATTTTTGTATTTTTCCAAGAGTTCATCTATTTCGTCTTTATCCGGCATCACACACAAAGCCCCCGGTCTCGTTGTAATAATAGCCGCACCTGCACCTGCATGGCATAATAATTCCTGTAATTTTACTTCATTAAAATGATCTAAGCCATATTCCAAGATATAGTGAATTGCAATTCCGTTAAAGGTGTCACCCGCTCCCGTGCAATCAATGGTATTACTTTGAATAAAAGCTTTTTGAAAGATACACTGTTTCTTATAATATGCATAGCTTCCTTCCATGCCCATTGTAGCCAGAATCAGCCTAATACCTGGATATTGCGTTTGAATCCTTTTAATCCCTTCCTCAATGTCACTTGTATCAAATAAAAACTGGATCTCGTTATCGGATATTTTTAAGACATCACATTTTGACAGCCCATAGTGAATGGCCTCTTTCGCCATTTTTTCATCAGCCCATAAAGGCAATCTTAAGTTGGGATCAAAAGTAAGGATACAACCACTCTCTGACGCTGTTTCTATTGCTTTTTGAGTGGATTTTCTTACCCCTTCAGCCGTCATCGATAACGTACCAAAATGAAATATCTTCGTCTTTGCAAAGATCTCTTCCTCAATCTCATTTTCTCTAAGCATCATATCTGCTCCAGGTTTTCGGTAGAAGGAAAAGTCTCTTTCTCCATTTTGCTTGTTTTGGACAAACGCTAATGTAGTAGGGATTTCCTCATCCATCACAAGAGCCTGTGTATCAATTCCCAGACTTGAAACCCTCTCTTTTAGCATGTGCCCGAAGGCATCATTTCCAACTTTTCCAATAAATGCGGTTTTTCTTCCAAGTTTTGTGAGTATTGCCAGTACATTACAGGGTGCCCCTCCTGGATTGGCTTCAAAAAGAGAATTTCCTTGCTTACTTTTTCCATATACGGTAAAATCAATTAACAATTCTCCCAAGGCAATAACATCATACGGTCTTTCTTGCAATTCCTTTTTCTTCATATTTCTTTCAACCTTTCAGACATACCGGGTGATTTTTTAATTAGCATAAAACATTTGAATATCTGAAAATCTAACATCACTCATTCCAAAAATACCCCACCCATTATCAACTGCACGATAAATACGATTGCTTAATACCTTAGTATTATCGAGATAAATTACAATAATTTCATTTTCCACCACTACTTTTAAATCATATTTTTTTCCGGATTGAAATTTAAAATCCGAGTATGTAATTGGTCCCGCGCTAACCTCATCCGCTACAGATTTTTTATCATAGTGAATTTTCCCTAATTGTGTATCTAATAATATGGCATACGCCTCTTTAAAGTTTCCTGTATTGCCAAAATAAAATCCCCCACCTTTTTCAGAAGCATCTTCAAAAGCAACCTTACACCTCAATAGCATCGTTGATGGTAAATCCCCAAAACTTACTCCTGCTATTTGATCCGTTTTTCCTTTCAGAATAAGGGAATTATTTTCATTCCAAGCCTTACCATAAAACGCTTCGTATGGAAGCTCTACTTCTTTATTAAAGTACTCTTCCTCAAATTGGTGAGGTATCTTAGCCTTTAGCGTACCGTCTTCGTTTTGTTCCAACTCATAGGCACATAAGTTTCCGGCCCAACTGTAGTCTTCCAAATCATCTTGATACTTTTTCCGGTCAATAAAACCAAACAGATACCGTTTTCCCTCATACTCCACTGTTTTTGCAGCATAATATGCATTTCCGTCCAGAACCGGATATTCAGGTTTTATCCATGGTCCCTCCATACTTTCACTCATTTGATAATAGGAAACGTTATTCCAGCTATAAAACAGATAATAGTACTTTCCCATTTTAAAAAGATCCGGACATTCAAGGAAATACAATTCTTTCTGCTCATAGAATGTCCCTTCCAATGACCATGTCGATAAATCTTTCGAAGTGTAAGAAAGGATACTCCCTCCTTCTTCTCCTTCTTTTCTTGCAGACACTAACATTTGATAACACTGTTTTTCATCATTGAAAAACACGAAAGGATCCCTAAAATCATTACCGCTATAGCCCCCAGGAGCCCAAAAGGTATCTTCCTGTATCTTTTCCCAGGTCACATTATCTTTACTTACTGCATGCATGATACATTCTTTATCTTTATTCACAGAAGGGTTTATGTCGTTATGTCCGGTATAGAAACAATGGTATACTCCATCTGCTAAAATAAAGCTTCCTGTACCCACCGCCAGATCTAAATCTTTCAAATCACTTCCAAACGGAATAACCACTCCGTCATCCTCATATCCATATAAATTCCTTGTAGAAAACTTATGGATAGGATGATATCCAACTCCGTTATTATCGGTATCATACAGGTAATACAACTGGAGTTTTTCACCGTCATTCAACGGCATGATATCACCCACCCACGCATTATTAGATTTCACAAACAACTTATACTCTTTTTCCTTATTTTCTACTTTCGATATTCCACTCAAATTTACCATTCTTTTGTCCACTGTTATTTGCTTCTCTTTTTCTGTATTTATATCTAAATTTCCCCCACACCACCATACGGTTAGACACACCACAATTATACAAAGAAACAGTTTTCTCATACCATAATTTCCCTCTCCTTTTAAAAAGGTGTTGTTATTGAAATCAACAACACCTTACTCTATTTACTCAGCTAAATATTTATCTAAATATGTTTGTTTCAATTGAAGATACTTTGATATACCATAGCCTTCCAGCTTTTCTAAATACGCATCCCATTCTTCGTTAACACCGCCGTTTAAAATCCACTCTGCTTTTTTTTGATTTACATATTTATCAAGATCTGTTGTATATTGTGTAACCGTATCTGTATCTTCCTGACTCATGAATACATTCGGATATACATATTTTTCAATCATATCTTTGGTATAAATATCTTTAATCCAGTCTAATCTGTATTGTGCATCAGCCGGGGAAGTTACATAAGTTCCATAGTAACTGTTCAGAATTGCCAAAGGTCCCGCAACATTTTGTGCCTGCCTCACTTCAACCGGTGATTCACTTCCAAGATCCATATGCTGCAGCATACCGCTGTCTGTCATTTCAAAGATATTAAACTTATCTTTTTCTCCGTAAGTACCCCAATTGTTCTGTATGGATTGTAATGGTTCATACATCTGATCAATCCATGCCGCTGCCAAAGCCGGATTTTTGCAGTTACTTGTCAGCACACTTCTTCCCCTGTCAAAACCACTTGTTGCACTGCTACTTTGCCTTGGAACACTTACCGTACCTGTAGGACCTGCCAATGCTGGCAACGGAATATAATCATCCACATTTGCCGCGATATTAGCGCTATCCCATGAAAAAAACAATCCGTATCGTCCTGCTTTTCCTTTCGCTACAAAAGTGGACCAGTCTTGTGTAAATACCTCCGGATCAATCACTCCCTTTGTTTGCAATTCATGCAACCAGTTAATTGCATCTTTATATCCATCCTGAGTCGCTGTGTAAAGTACTTTTTTATCATTTGTTACTGCAATATGATCGGGAACATCACCAAATCCTTTTCCAAAAGCTCCCATTAAAAAGCTTACATCTTCATTTCCACCATTAATAATAAAGGACATCGGAATGGTATTACCATTTCCTGCCGGATCCTTTTCCTTGAAGGCAATCAAAACTTCTTCCAATTCAGCCGTGGTAGTAGGAACTTTTAATCCAAGTTCATCTAACCAAGTCTTATTAATAAATGGCATATCTCCTATTGTCTGTATCGCTTCTTTATCAGAACCCAACTGCTCAATCCAAGGGAATGCATAGACATGCCCATCAGTTGCTGTTATCATGGAACGATACTCCGGATTCTCATTGAGGATAGCTTTTAAATTTGGCATATTGTTGTCAATTAACTCTTCCACTGGAATAATTACATTTTGTTTTGCATAGCGAAGTAAATCATAGTCGCTCATGCCCGCATTAAATAGTCCGTCCGGAAGACTCTTAGCCTGCGCCAATGCTAAATTTTTCTTGTCACTGAACTGATCTTCTACAAAACAGGTCCAGTCAATATGTACATTGGTTTTCTCTTCCAGTCTTTGGAAAATAACTCTATCATTCGGATTCTGCGTAGAATTTGCTGATGCATTGGTTATGAACGATAATGTAGCTGTTTCTTTCAGCGGGAATGTGATGTCTACCGGGTTTCCATCTGAGCCCTTTCCCACCGCTTCTGCTGCTCCGTCACCCTTACTCCCGCAAGCTACTGCAGACAACACCATAAATGATGCTAATAAGACTGACAATGATTTTTTCATTCTCTTTTTCATGCTTTCTCTCCTTTTTTGTTGTATATAAATTTAATCTCAACCTTTTACTGACCCAATCATAATTCCGCTGTCAAAATATTTTTGGAAGAAAGGGTACATGATCAAAAGCGGCAAACTGGATACCACAATTGTTGAATATTTTAATAATTCGGCTAATTTAGCCAACTCAGCTGTGCTCTGAATGTCTGCTATCATGCCTGTTTCTGGCGTATTCTGAATCAAAATCGAACGAAGCACCAATTGTAATGGCTGTAGTCCAGAATCATTTAAGTAAATCATTGCATCAAAATAACTGTTCCACATTCCAACAAACTGATATAGTGCCAGAACCGCAACAATCGGTTTGCAAACCGGTAACAGCACTTTAATGAAATGGACTAGCTCCGAAGCGCCATCCACACTGGAGGCTTCTCGTAATTCTTCCGGAATGGACTGATAATAAGTTCTTGCCAGAATCATGTTCCAGACACTGAAAGCCCCCGGTAAAATGACTGCCAATGGTGTATTAATTAATTGCAGGTTACCAATCACTAAATATGTAGGAATCAAGCCACCGCCAAAAAACATCGTAATGATAAATATACTATTAAAGAACCCTTTTCCCACAAAGTCTTTTTTTGACATGGGATAAGCAGCCATGATCGTGACAAGTACTGAAATAATGGTATAAGCCAACGAATAAATAGTCGAATTGATAAAACCAACCCAAATCATTTTGTTCGTCATAACTCTTTTATATGCAGTCAGTGTCCAAGTACTAAAGTCAAAACGAATCCCTTCATTCTGCAATACCGTCGGATCCATAAAGGATGCCACCACCACATAGAGCAACGGGACAACAATGATCCCCACAAAAATTGCCAGTAAAATATAGCCAATTCCCAGTAATGTTCTATCTGAAAAGGCTAACTTATTAAATTTTCTTATCTTCATAACTCCTCCTCCCCTCTATAGTCCCTGTCCGTCATTTAATTTAGCCACCACTTTGTTTACAAAGATCAATAGAATAATATTAATTACTGAATTGAACAATCCGACTGCCGTAGAGAAGCCGTAATCTCCATTTAAAAGTCCTAACTTATAGACATAGGTTGCCAGAATTTCTGATGCCCCAATATTCATATCTGTCTGCAACGCAAATGCCTTTTCAAACCCAACGCTCATAGCATTACCTGCCTGTAATATAAACTGAATCGCAATAATTGATTTAATCGCTGGCAGGTCTACATTTCTAATCTGTTGGAATACATTAGCACCGTCAATAACTGCTGCCTCCGTAAGTTCCTTACTTGCATTGGCCAAAGCTGCTGTATACATAATGGACGCCCAGCCTGCCCCCTGCCATATTCCGCTGGTTATGTATATGATTCGAAAAGCGCTTGGCATTGTCATGAAGTTGTACGATGTTCCTAACAGGTTATTAAGTGGCCCTATCGGTGATAGAAAGATACGTACCATACCGCATAGAACGATGACCGAAATAAAGTTTGGAGCATATACAATAAGTTGTATCTTTTTTTTCATTCCTGTTCGCTTGATTCTGTTAAGTAATAATGCCAGAATAATAGGGACAGGAAACCCCCATGCCAGACCATACAAACTGACCTTCAATGTGTTTAGTAAATAGCTCATAAAATCGGGAGAAGATAAAAATCTTTGAAAGTATTTAAACCCCACCCAGTCGCTTCCGATAATTCCCTTCATTGCACTGTAATCCTTGAAAGCAAGCAGAACTCCCCCCATAGGAAGATATTTAAATATTACAGTCAGCAAAAATGCCGGAAGCATGAAGATTATATATAGCTGCCAATTTTTTTGAATATATTTCCATTTGTTTTTCCTGCTGTAGGAATTATTTTTATTTATAACTTCACTTGCAGTACCTTTCATTTTAACCCTCCCATTTTACATTTGCACACACGATTATTTTTCCATAGTACAACTTGTGCATAAATACTATATTTTTTCGAATCAAAGTAGCTTTTATGTTCACATATTACCACCCTACTTGTAATTTGTCAATATTGTTTTGTTTTATTTATTTCAAATGCACAATGTTTTTGTCTTATTTTTTTACATTTGACACTTAAAAAGGGCGATTCAATATAAATCTCAAGTTTTTTCATTTTTAAAGTTTACATTTGACACTATTATGTAAATAATGTATTATAAATGTAAACATGACTACTTTCTGTTATCGCTAAATGGTTATATGTAAATCCGCTATAATAATTAATAATAGGAGGCCTCTTATGAAATCCAGAGTTACTGCGCAAGATATTGCAGATCAATTAGGGTTATCCAGAAATACTGTTTCAAAAGCTTTTAACGGAACCGGTTCCATTTCTGACGAAACAAAAGATAGAATTTTAAATAAAGCGATAGAACTTGGTTATAGGCAATATGCTTATATGGATTCCAAGCCACTTAACGACCAAATACCAATATCGAAAGAGATTGCACTATTAACCTGCAATATGCCCAGCCCTTCCCATTTTGGTTTTCATCTATTATCAACCTTTGAAGCCGTAATCAGTAAATCAGGTTATCGACTGGCTATGTACATGGTACGGGAAGATGATATCGCAGCCATGAATTTTCCAATTAACTTTAGTCCAAATACAACAAGCGGTTTAATCTGCATGGAAATGTTTTCCGAAAGTTATAACCAGCTCATATGCAATTTAGGGCTCCCCACACTTTTTGTTGATACCTGTGTCATGAATCCAAAATCCCCTCTGAAGGCGGATATTTTATTAATGGAAAGCTACAATAGTGTTTATTCTATAACCAAAACATTGATTGATAACAACTATAAAAAAATAGGGTTTTTAGGAGATAAAAATCATTGTCTTTCTTTTCACGAACGTTGGCTGGGATATAGAAACGCTTTGATCGATTATGATCTTTCCTACGGCGAAGAATTTTGTATTCTAGATAAGGATTCCGCTCCCTACAGCGACAGCAATTGGCTCAGCATACGAATGAAAGATTTACAACAGCTTCCTCAGGCTTTTATCTGCTCCAATGACTATCAGGCAATCAATGCCATTAGGGCAATTAAACGTCTGGGTCTTTCGGTACCGGAAGATATTCTTATTGTGGGATTTGATGATTCACCAGAATCAAAAATTATAGAACCACATTTGACCACTGTCCATATTCCCAATAAGGAAATGGGGGAGATTGCAGCAAATCAGCTACTATCCAGAATTGAAGCCCCAGAATCTCCTTTTTATACCATTCACATACAGACTCAGATCAAGAAAAGAAGTTCTTCCGGAAACATTCATTTTTCAGAACAATAGAAAGCAACTCGTCCGTAAATTGCTCATAGGCGATTGCCATACGATGGATTAATGATATAAAAAATAGGGATAAAATCAGAACTGCCTAAGCAATTACTAATTTTATCCCTATTATATCAGGAGAAGCGTCATGAAACGCCGCTATCAGAGATCTCTTTTAACCGTTTCTCATTCACGATACTATATCCTTTTTCTTTGGCGATCAGCCCCTCATTACAAAACTTCTTCATGACATACAGCACATGGCGGTAGCTGACATTTAAATACTCCGATACATCTGTATGGGACAAATTGTATTTGCCGCCCTGCTGATGCTCTAGGATAAACGCTGCCAGTCTCTTTTCTAATGAATAGTTTAGATACTCACTCATGCGACCACTTCTTGCCATCAATTTTTTAGATATATAGGAAGCAAAATAAAAGGAAACCTCAGCCTCCTCTTTGCAAATTCTTCTCAATTCCCGCAGGTTAAACTCCAGGCAGACGGTCTCTTCTACCGCCTGATTTTCTTTAATATAATCCTCCTCACAAAACAGAGACAATTCTCCCAGCCAACTCCCGCCGCTGGCAAAATCAAGAATAGACCTTCTTCCATTTTCGTGATCGATATAAATTTTCACCGTACCCTTTAGAATAAGATAACAATTTCCAATGGCCTCACCAACACGAAAGATATGGTCTCCTTTTAAAAATCGCCGTTCCACTCCCAGGGCCCCTAACCGCTCCGGAAATCCGTTGTTGCCATCTTCAATCATATTTTTATCCTCAATGTGATATTTCTCATATTCAAGCTTACAGTCATATGGTATCATAAACCCGAGGTGAAAACAATGTACAAAAAAAATAGCACACGAGCAATCATATCCATTTTTTTCTTTATTTTATTCGGTTTTGGAGTATCACTACAATTAAAAGCATCCATCGGTCAAAGCGTACTTAACGCTCTTGCGGTCACACTCTCCTATGGCATTGAAATGAAAGTGGGAACCATCTTAAATGTGATCAATTCACTGTTCTTTCTTTTTTATCTGCTTTTAAGGCGAACGAAGTTAAATCAGTCTGATGCTATTCAAATTCTGGCTACCATACTAAACGGCTACATCATTAATTTCTTTCTGTATCAAACATTATCTTTCTGGACCCCTAACCATTACTACCAAAGAATCATACTCTATTTTACGGGACTGATTTTTGCTTCTATCAGCCTGGGAGGGGTGCTGGCAATTGGAATTATTAAATTTCCGCTGGAAAGCCTATGTCTTACCATCAGCGAAAAATACCATATGAATTTCAGCAAAATCCGCATGAGCTGTGACGTGATATTTTTAGCTGTTGCATTGCTCCTTACCTTCCTTATGAAATCTCCCCTGGAAGTCAGGGAAGGAACCGTTATCAGCATACTTTTATTGTCTCCTTTGTTAGGAGTATGCTATAATTACTATACTAAAATTTTCAGCCTGGAGGAATGACCCTATGTACCAGATATACTTACTTGACATTGACAATACATTACTTGACTTTGATGCCACTGAAATAAAGAGTTTTCGTACTCTTCTTAACTCCTACGAGATCTCTTATGAGGAGGAGTTATTCACTCAATATAAAAAGATCAACAAGAATTTCTGGGCCCTTCTTGAGCAGGGAAAGGTAGATAAAGATACCGTCCGGACAGGACGTTTTATCGAGTTTTTCGGTTCCTTAAATCTTTCTTATGATGCAGAAGAGGCAGAACGAAGATATCAAAGCTACTTAAGCGATGGAGCTGATATGATGCCGAACGCAAAGGAAACCCTGATCAACTTAAAAGAAGCTAACAAAAAAATATACTCCGCCTCAAACGGAGTATACGAAACCCAAGTCAAGCGATTAAAGACTGCTGGCCTTTACGATTATTTTGAAGAGATGTTTGTATCCGAAAAAATAGGGTTTGAAAAGCCAGATAGAAATTTCTTTGATTACTGTTTTGATCACATCAAAGACTTTGACCTGGGAAAGACCGTAATGGTTGGAGACAGTCTGACCTCAGACATTCAGGGTGCTATTAATTCGGGGATAGACTCTTGCTTTTACGATCCAAAAGGAGCCATCACCGCTGCGAAAGCCACTCACACCATCTCAGACCTAAATGAACTTCTATCCCTTTAGGGCAGGATAAAATCTACCCTCCAGGGCCAAGTATTGATCTAAGATCATCCGGCTTACTCTCGCCCCAAACAACGTGGCAGGGTGGGCCGGATAATACATGGCATCGGAAAACTCCTTATGAAACATAACAATCACATAAGGCCCATAAGGGGTGAATACAATGCCTCCATCATTTCTGCACCCATCCATGCTTCCGCTTTTAGAGGCAACGGTGAAAAGGATATCTTCCGTATTATCACTATCCATAAAATAGGGAGGAAAATCCTTAGTTATCATGCTATTGTAGTGTTGCTTTTTCAGTATCTCAAGCATCATTTGGTCCGCCTTAGGACTGATCAGTTCCCCCTTCGTCAATCGAATAAATATACTGGCATAATCTCTGGGGGTACTGGTTCCCAGCCTGTCATACTGATCAAAATGAATGGGGTTATGAAGTACCGTATCCATACAGCCAAGACCCTTGATACAGCGGTTGATGGTGGCAAGACCCAGATAATCAATCAGCATATTGGTGGCAATATTATCACTAACAATTATCATAAAGGTTGCCGCATCCTTAACCCGCAATCTGGCCCCTGGCTCTAATGCCAAAAGAACGCCACTTCCGTCCACTGAGTGCTCTTTCTTATACTCAATCATATCTTCAAGGCTAACAGTTCCCTTTTCTACTTCCTCAAACAGACATGCCAAAATAAGTGTCTTAATGGCACTGGCCGTTTCAAAGGTTTCCTCTGCCTTAATCTCTATGGTTGTTCCATGAAGATCATCCAAATAAATTCCCATGATTCCATCGTAGCTTTTAATCTCCGCTTCAATCCGTTTCTCCAATGTAAGTCTTCTATCCATAGTATCCTCCGTCTTTATCCCCTCGCTAGAATATGCTTCCTGACGCATACCAGCTTTCCGCCAAATCCGCTCTGTAATACGGAGAAGCAGGATCTAAGCTGTTGATTACCACGCCACTGTTTCCTATCTTTGCCGTGGATTGAATATAAGCACCATCTCCAAGATACATGGCAATATGTCCCGGAAAATACATCAAATCCCCGGGGAGCATGCTTTCCGTTGGAATTTGATGAACCGGAAACCCCTCTTCAATCTTAGCATCTCGGTAAATTAAGATTCCATTTAATAGATAGCTTTCTGAGGTGAGTCCAGAGCAATCAATCCCATTGGTAGATCTTCCTCCCCATCGGTACTGGGTTCCCATATATTCCAAAGCAGTTTCCATAACACCTTGCCGAAATGCCAACTCATCCACAATATCTATCTGAGGCAGGATCTCCGTCCACAGAAAAGACTGAGAAAACTCTTTCTCCCTTAAATACTGACTTCTTATGTATCCGCTCTCTCCAGTAAGAAGCTCTACCATAGTCCAACCATCTTTTTCTGTTTCCGGTTCCAATACCTTAATAAGAGTCCCTTTTGGAAGGCTGATCAGCCGTACTCCCTGAACCCTGGGTAAAGAAAGGATGTCTACATACCTCCCATTTACCACCATAAGCTCACTATCTTCATAGGCCTTCATTTGTTCCAAAGTAAGGAGCAATAAATCCTCCTGTCTTACAAAACCCGGGTAATTATAAAAGGTGACAACCGGATAAAATCCCTCCACTGGTTCCCCAGTAATCCTTACCCCCATTCCGTAAAGAAGCTCATCTCCAATAGCCGATACCGTTTCTTTTACCTTGTTCTTCTTTGATTCCTCCGGCTTATCCCATATGGTAACCACTGGCATCAAAGCCAATCCATATTGCTTCATGATTAACCTCCTAAGAGTTTCTTTTTGCTATCCCTCGTACATTCTCTTATATTCCCCTGCCTCCCTCTGGTTTGCAAGCACAAAATGACCAGGACGGACTTCCTGCCAGGTTGGTTTATCCTCTGAATAGTCATGAATCGCCGGGTCGTAGATAAAAAGCTTTTTCTCCTTTTCCCTTCTTGGATCCGGCATGGGAATGGCCGATAAAAGCGCCCTTGTATAAGGATGCATGGCATGAGCCACCAAATCCTCGGTTTCAGCCATCTCAACAATCTCTCCTTTACGAATCACTGCAATCCGGTCGGCAATAAACCGCATGACAGATAAATCATGGGCAATAAAAAGATAGGTGATCTGCCGTTTCTTTTGCATATCCCGAAGAAGGTTTAAAATTTGGGCCCTTATGGAGACATCCAAAGCTGAAATAGGTTCATCTGCAACAATAAAATCCGGTTTCATAATTAATGCTCTGGCAATACCGATCCTCTGTCTCTGACCCCCTGAAAATTCATGGGGAAAGCGAGAAGCAAATTCTGGTAAAAGTCCTACATCCATCAACGCCTGTTCCACCTGTTTTTTCCGTTCCCTTTCACCAATTCCATGCTCCAGGTTCAAAAGCCCCTCGCTGACAATATAATCAACCTTAGCCCTTTCATTTAGGGAAGCTAAGGGATCCTGGAAAATCATCTGAATCTCCCTCATCACCCTCTGGTCCAATTCCTGAGAAATGGTCCCGTTAATCTTTTCTCCTTTATAAAGAATGTCACCGTCTGAACTTTTTACGATTCGCATGATTGCCCGACCTATGGTGGTCTTCCCAGAACCAGATTCCCCCACTAGCCCAAAGGTCTCTCCCTTATAAATCTTAAAATTCACATTTTTAACTGCATTATATTGTTTCCGGTGCTCCCCAAAGGTCACATTTAAACCCTTTACATCCAATAATACTTCTCGTTTCATCAGAACAGACCTCCCTTTCTGATTTTCTCAACAATGGGAGGCAAAGTTACCTTTGGCGCCCGTTTATCCAACAACCAGGTTTTTGCCTTATGAGTGGGCGATACTTGAAAATAAGGAGGCCGTTTTACAAAGTCAATTTTTAATGCTTGGGGATTTCTATTTGCAAATGCATCTCCCTTTATATCCACATAAAGGCTGGGAGGCGTTCCAGGAATGGAAAAAAGATCACTTCCCTTTTGTCCTGCTTGAGGCAGAGAAGACAAAAGAGCCCAGGTATAAGGATGCTTTGGATCATAAAAAATCTCCTCACTGGTACCGATTTCCACAATATCCCCTGCATACATGACCGCCACCCGGTCGGCCATATTTGCAACCACTCCTAGATCATGAGTAATTAAAATCACGGAAAGATTGTATTTATGGCGCAGCTCCTTTAACAGATCAAGGATCTGGGCCTGAATTGTCACATCAAGTGCAGTAGTAGGCTCATCACAGACAAGAATTTTAGGATTACAAGCAATGGCAATAGCAATGACCACTCTCTGTCGCATCCCTCCGGAGAATTCATGAGGATACTGTTCAAACCTTTTTTCCGGCTCCTGGATCCCCACATCTTCCAAATGCTTAAGAGTCCTTTTAATGGCCTCCATACGCCCTACCTTCTGATGAAGAAGAACCGCCTCCATAATCTGGCTACCAATGGTCTTAAGAGGATTTAAACTAGTCATAGGGTCCTGCATAATCATAGCGATCTCATGCCCTCTGATCCTCCTCCAGTCACGTTCCCTGCTAATGGCGGTTAGATTCACTTCTCTTTCCTCTTCCCCGCCGAAGTAAACAATACTTCCTCCTGCCACATACCCATTTTTATCAAGGAGTCCCATAAAGGACTTGGTAAATACAGATTTCCCGCTCCCCGATTCCCCTACAATCGCGAGGATCTCCCCCTGATATAACTCCATGGAAACATCTCGAATCGCATGAAGCACCTTTCCCCTTAACTGAAAGCAAATATCCAGGTCAACAACCTCTAAAATCATTTCACGCTCCATCTCATACCTCCTTATACGTGATTTTTCGGATCAGCCGCATCAGAAAAAGCATTGCCGATGATGTAAAACGAAATAGTGACAAAGGAAAGAATGATCGTCGGATAAATAAGCTGATAACGAAGTGCCGCACTGGTAATCAACACCCGACCTTCATTAATAAGATTACCAAGGCTTGGAATATCTACAGGAAGCCCCAAACCAATGTATGTGATAAATACCTCATTTCCAATGGCAGCAGGAATGGTGAGGGCCATGCGAAGCATAATTACGGATACCAAATAGGGCAGCAGGTTCTTAACGATAATCCGCCCCGTTGGCGTCCCCAAACAGCGACTGGCAACGTTATAATCCCTGTCTCTTATAATCAGGATCTGATTTCTTATAAACCTCGCCATCTGAATCCACCCCGTCAGGCACATAGCAAAGACAAGGGTTTGAACGCTGGGCTTTAAGATATAGGAAATCAAGATGAGTATAATGGTATTTGGTATGTTATCAATAATATTATAAATTTCTGTAAGGATAAAATCCACCTTTCTAACATATCCCCAGATCACACCTACTGAGATTCCAATAATCGCTTCTGCAATCGTCACCAAAATCCCGATAAGAAGGGAAGTCCTGGTACCTGCCCAAATTCTGGCCCAGAGATCTTGACCAATGGAATTGGTACCCAAGAGAAACACCTTCCCAGGCGGCACATTACGGTAATGCATCCCATTGGCATCATTTAATATCTTGTTGGGATCATACTGCCCTGGCAAATAAGGCTGAATAAAAGTAAAGATAAGCAAAAGGATCAAAAATACCAAAAGAACCACTGCTCCCCGGTTCTTAAAAAAAGCCTGAATCGTACTCTTCCAATAGGAATAATTGCTGTATCCAGTTCTCTCAGCTTCCTCTTCCTTAAATTCAGCAAACGTGAACAGATCTGATTCTTTCATGTGATCCATAAGCTGGGATTCCTTTGCATGGCGATAAGAAAATTGCTTCATCATCTATCACCCTCTTTCCTTCCAAGGCTGATTCTAGGATCCAGCATGACCATGAGTATATCCCCAAATAATAGCCCTAAAACTCCAACGCAAGCATATAAAAGCACAATACCCTGAACCATCGCATTGTCATGTTTTTTAATTACCATCACAAGCAATCCCCCCATTCCAGGAATGCTATATAAGGATTCTATGTAAATGGACCCGATTACCGTATTTAAAAATGCCGTAGGTATGTACTGAACCAAAGGAACAAAAGCATTTCGGAAAATATGTTTAAACATTATCTCACCCTCAGACAACCCCTTTGCCTTTGCAAGCTTCACATAATCTCTGTTGCTTTCATCCACCATATAACGCCTCAACCACATACCATAAAATGCAACATTTCCAAGAGACATGGAAAATACCGGAAGTAACCAGTACTTAGGATCCTCCATCTTAAACAACAAGCCAACATCTAAAAGACTGCTTCCATAAAGCTGAAGGTAGAGATAATAAACCGCAGCCGGTACCGCCTGAATACATACAATAAATAATGTTCCAAGCCGGTCAGGCCACCGGTACTGATATCTCGCCATCACGGCCCCCAATGGAAGTCCTATCACAAGAGAGAGAACCATCGACCACAATCCCAACTTAATGGAGACAGGTACCTTATCCGCCAAAATCCGAGAAACTGATACATTAGTCCGGTAAATCCTTGACACTCCAAGATCACCATGAAGCAGATCATTAAAAAAGCGAAGAATCTGTGCCGGGAGAGGATCTGTCAGCCCCATCTCCTTAAGCCCTACTTGAATCTGTTGAGGTGTCATCTTATCAAAGTTCTGAAAATATCCCTCAATCGGCATAAAACGAAGCAGGCAGAACACCACCGTTAGTATTACCGCTAGGGTAAGAAAGGAACGTGCAATTCGTTTTGCTAAATATTTTACCATCAGTTTTCAGTCTCCTTTGTCCTCCAAAATAAAAATACTCTCTAAAAAAGACGTAAGTAATTCTACCTCTATCTTAGACGGTATTTTTCCGCCGGATCAAACCATGCTTTGATCCGGCGTATGAATTTTCCCTTTATTTCAGATTTTTCTGTTTGTTTGACTTATATTCCTCCATAGAAACGTATTGATCCAACAGGTGCTGACCTTTATACCTTAAATTTGACACCCCAAAAGGTGCATACTGCCCGTCAAACACATTCAGTTTCGTTGCCACATATTTGCTAACTGAGATACTATAAGGCAGGACAAATGCATGGTTGATAAGACTTGCTTCTGCTTTGGCAAATGCCTCATACCTGGCATTGATATCTACCTTCATTCCCTTTGCCACATCTACAAGATCAAAATACTCCTTCGCAGCCTCTGCAGAAGGGGTCCCTTCTTCTATGGTCTTTGCGATATTCCCATATTTGTATCCAAGATCATAGCCCCCATCTCCTTTTGACTGGTAAAATGGATCTGTCCAGGTTTCCGGATCTGCATAATCAGCTCCCCAGTTGCATTTCATGAGAGCAAACTTCCCGCCTCTTCGCACTTCTGTTAAAAATCCATCTGCAGGGCCAGCCTCCACCACAACATCAATAAAATCAGTTCCAAGAAGAACTTCCATCTGTTGCTTCACTACCTGGCACTCTTTATCCCAGTTAATTTCAGAGGGATTATAAGGCATTAAAACTTTAACTGGGAACGTTACTCCCAAAGCCGAAAGCTCTTTCATTGCCAGATCCTTATACCCTCTTGCCTTCGCCTCATCAAACGTCGGTTCAAGAGTCTTCATACTTCCAACCGTGGTATAATCCACACCTTCCGCATTAAAGGTAAAGTCAGGAGGAGTAATAGAACGAATCACAAAATCATCTGGATTTGAAGGCTCAATTACCGCTACTTCCTTTGCTTTATTCAGACCGTAAAACAATGTCTTTCTAAAGTTTTCATTATTCACTGCCTTTCTCCAATTGTCTGGCTCATACTGAGCATCAAACTGGGGATTAAAATTAAAGCAATAAAAATAGGAATAACTGGTTTTAGGCCTTTCCCTGCTGACCAGATTCTTTGTATCCTCACCCTTTAACCAATCATCAAGAATATCGGCTGAAATCTCTGCGTAATCAATCTCTCCACGCTTTACCATTTCCGGCCCGATGGTATTATATTCTGCATTATAAATCTCCTGAATCTCGTCTATGTAAACAGAATCCGCATCATAATTTAATGGATTCTTTTTCAACACATGTTTTTCCTGAGGTGAATATTCCTCCAAATAATAAGCGCCATTGTAATACATTTTATCTGCCCCAGTGCCAAATTCCTTCCCCAATGATTCAAGCTGTGGCCCATAGGCGGGCATATAAACAATGTAAGCAAGAGAAGATAGGAAGTAAGGAACCTCCTTATCAAGAGTATAGGTAAGTGTATGGGAATCCACTGCCTTAACCCCAACCGTAGAGAAATCCACTGTCTCCCACACGTTTCCTTCCTTATCTGGTCCCCCTTTGTAGACTTGACCATTGTAATAATTCTCTGCACTAGCGATAATACCGAACAGGTTCTGCACGTTTGCACTCTCATTTTCCGGAGACAATTGATACTTCATGGCATCCACAAAATCCTGCGCTGTGACCTCTCCCACCTCAGCTCCCGTATGGTCCACCCACTTGGCTTCCCGAAGCTTAAAGGTCCAGGTAAGGGAAGCATCGTCAAAGCTCCATTGTGTAGCAAGCCCTGGTTTAATCTGCCCCTTGCTGTCATATTCCACAAGAGTATCAATACAATTTGCCCCAATCTTGTAGTCGCCTTCCGAGGACGAGACAAGATAATTCAAAGTCGATGCTTCCGCCCCATATAATTTTGTATACACCGCTCCATCTTTGCTCGCTCCCCCTTTAGACCCGCTTTCTTCCTTTCCTGCCCCCTCTTTCACTGTCTGCTTTGAGCTGCATCCACTAAATACTATGGAAACTGCAAGAACGGTACCTAAGGCGGCTGCCAACATTCCCTTTTTCTTCATTCCTTAACCTCCTTGTCTTCTAATATATATTCACCCTGAAACAGATTCATCAACCAGGTAATCCTCTGTATTTCAGGTTGATTTTCAATATCTAACCAATCCTTTTTTCTATCTACCAGCAAAATCACTTGGCTATTTACTATTATATTCTCCAACATACTAAGCATATTTTCGAGTATTCTTAAAGTAATTGGGCGTTTTTTTATTATTTTCTTATCATATTTTTATCCTTTACTTATCACATTTTTACCATTTACTTATCACATTTTTACCATTTACTTATCACATTTTTACCATTTACTTATCACATTTTTACTATTTACTTATCATCTTTTTATCCTTTACACATCATGTTTTTATCCTTTACACATCATGTTTTTATCCTTTACTTATCATTTTTTATCCTTTACATATCATCCTTTTATCCTTTACATGTCATCCTTTTATCCTTTATTTATCATATTTTTATCATTACTTGATTCATATTTTAATACTCTTACCTATTTATTAAGCACCTGATAAAGCTCCAAAGAAATATCAGCCATTAGTCTTTCTAAACGGGGAGTATCCGTCTCATTACCGCAGAAACATACGATAAAAGGAACTTTTCCATAAATAATACCCACATCATGGCTAATGCCTATATCTTCCCCTGTCTTATGGGCAATTTCTAGTCTTTCGGAAACCGCTTTTAAGTAAAACGGTATCTTACCTGCAAGCTGCTGATTTTTCATAATGGATAACATGGTATCACTGGCACGCCTGCTGACTAAAGTACCTTCAAACATCATTTTCAGCAACTTACCTATCTCGCCCGCCGTAATATAATTCTGTATTCCCAACTTAGAACTCACTAAATCAAACATTTTCCGATTAAGTACTGTTCTTTCAAATCCTAACTCAACGATTGTACGGTTAATTACATCAAACCCTATAAAATCAATCAAAACATTAGTAGCCGTATTATCACTAAAGATAATCATCAATGTCACTAAATCCATAAGCGTCACCTGAATTTGTTCATGAAGATAGGTAAGTGCTCCACAGGATGGCACACATTCCTCTCTCTTTATTTCAAACATCTTATCCAAAGGAAATGAGTTTCGTTCCACTCCTTCAAAAACAGAAACCATAACAAACAACTTGATCACACTAGCCGCCATCATAGTCTCATGCTCTCTATAACCAATTGATTCCCCTGTATCAAGATTCTCAAAATAAAAGCTTATTTTTCCCGGGAGTGGCTCTAACCGTTTTATTATTTCAATTTGCATCCCCATAAAATCCCTCCACTATGGATGTAAGACCATCTGATATAAAAAAAGAGGCACTGGACCAATTGTCTGCAGCTACCTCGTCGCGTCTGAATTTAAATTAACTTACTCTTATTTTTAGTATAATAAAATTAACAAAAAAATCAAGTAGTTTTTATCGCAAGTGCATCATCTGATTAAAAAATATTGTTTTTACTTGATTTATCAAGTATTTTTTCATATTAACCTACTCTTAGTATAAGTTTACGTAATAGAATTGAAATCAATGAATAAAAATACCCACAAAAAAAGAACAGTTTTCATAATTAATCAAACTGTTCTTTTCCATGCGCCGGACAAGATTTGAACTCGCGGCCTTCTGGTCCGTAGCCAGACGCTCTATCCAGCTGAGCTACCAGCGCATCCTCTTGCAATTGCTACTATACACCTGTTTTATTTATTTGTAAAGCTTGATTCCTATGAATCAAAATTCTTACAGATCAAACTATATTCTTACCAATCATATCAAGAACCCACTGAGGTGCTAACTGTGGTAGTTCCGTACCATTTTGTTTCGCCTTTTTATAAGCATCAATCGTACGTCTTCTCTCCAACTCATAAGCCATCTTTTCTTCAGCCATATCAAGTATTTGTTCAATATAAGCGCATGGAATCACACACACTCCATCAGAGTCACCTACCACCAGATCACCCGGACAAACTCTGATACCGCCGCAGGTAATTTCTGTATTTACATTTCCCTCTTCCTTTTTAATAGGCCCATTTGGCATAAATCCCCTGCTGTACACAGGAAAGCCAAGCTCAATATTTCCATCTCTATCTCTAGTGTATCCATCTATCACCATTCCCTGAAAGCCCACCGCCTGGCATGCCCCCATAATAAGATCGCCGAAATATGCCTTATGAGAATATCCTTTGCCATCAATCACCATAATATATCCCTCAGAAGGAGTACTGTAGCTAGCCAAATGAATTGGAAAGTTATCACCCTCCCTAGTCTCCACCGTCAAGGCGGTACCAACCATAGTCATCCCCCGATCCACTGGCATAATCCCAGCATCCATACAACCACAGTTAGGAATATCTAAACCACTCTTTTTCACCCCATCACATAATAGTGCAACGCCAAGGTTTCCGGCCCTATCCAGATATTTTTTCTCAATTAGTTCCGCACAATTGTTAATCATAACGGTTCTCCCTTATCATTCGTTTTAAATTCAATTATTAATGGACTTAATTCACTTTTTAATCAGTTTAGGTACAACAGAAGAGACTAGCAATCGTTGGAATCTTAAAATCTTCTCTATTTCTATAAGCGCAGATTCTATGGTTCAAATTAAAGGAATAAGTCCTTTGTCAAATTACGGCAAGTATAACACAAAAAAAACACCCTGTACAGGATGCCTTCTATGTGAATTAATGATTTCATTAAATATATCCAGAATATGTTATCAACTCCCGCAATTCTTTACAAGTACGCATTGTCCACTGCTATAACTTGTCTAAAATGCTAACCCGTTGTTATGAATACTTTAACTTGCATATCTAGTCTTATAAAGTATCAATTACATTTCACTTAGACATATATTACTTAATTCTATATCCTTTAAGCCATTCATAGGCCTCATTATAACCATAAAAAAAATAACGTGATTATCTTTATTGTTATCCTTATATGCCTTTACAATTCAGGAATCACTAAGAACCAATGCAAAAGAGAGACATTCTTTAAAGAACGTCTCTCTTTTGTTGACCCTTGTAACCAAAGGTGCTTGTACGTGCGTGAGAAGATTCGAACTCCCGACCCCTTGGTCCGTAGCCAAGTGCTCTATCCAGCTGAGCTACACACACATATTCACTTAGTTGCCTTATTAGGCAAATGCCGGCGACCGGAATCGAACCGGTACGGGCGATTAAGCCCGCAGGATTTTAAGTCCTGTGCGTCTGCCAGTTCCGCCACGCCGGCATTCTCATGATTTCTCATGGAAATGGGACCTATAGGGCTCGAACCTATGACCCTCTGCTTGTAAGGCAGATGCTCTCCCAGCTGAGCTAAGATCCCATAAACAATTTAGTAAACAATACGTCTACCCGCTGAATTACAAACTCTGTATCTGCATACAGAACGACCCGGATGGGACTCGAACCCACGACCTCCGCCGTGACAGGGCGGCGCTCTAACCAACTGAGCCACCAGGCCAGATTATCAAATACTTAGTTCAGTGTTAGTGGACCTTCGGGGACTCGAACCCGGGACCGACCGGTTATGAGCCGGTTGCTCTAACCAACTGAGCTAAAGGTCCTAAACATAATAATCTGATATATATATTTAGTTAAACAAAAGCCGATGATCGGACTCGAACCGATAACCTGCTGATTACAAATCAGCTGCTCTGCCAATTGAGCCACATCGGCATTTCAATGACCCCAACGAGATTCGAACTCGTGTTACCGCCGTGAAAGGGCGATGTCTTAACCGCTTGACCATGGGGCCAA
>NZ_MCIA01000009.1 GCF_003609635.1 Lacrimispora algidixylanolytica
CTTCTTGTATTCGTTCTGAATTACTCATTCAAAGCCACTCAAACGCGGCTTATTATTTAGAATTTTCAGGGTTTTACATACTGTTCAATCTTCTGTTTTCAAAGTGCTTTGTTGTGTCTCTCGATCAGCAACTCATGTAGTATATCACGCGGCGCTTCGTTTGTCAACAACTTTTGTTATTTTCTTCAATCGACTTTTTTCGACTGCTGATGTGAGGTGTTCTCCATCGGATCTATAATATATCATGTCCCAAAGTGGATGTCAAGGAAATTTGTTGCATTTGTTTGAACAATTTTTTAGATTGTGGTTTTTCTCTTGTATTATGGGCATATTCTGCTGTTTTCCCTTAGCGAATGGGAAAAGAAAAAATCTACAAACCAGGTTATTCCTACCTTTGTTTGTAGATTTGTTTTAATTGCATATTGGATAAATACAACTTTTTCGTTATTTGAGCCCCTGCAGGACCCCTAGAACCATAAGATTCAGGAAGTTATGATTATATAGATAGGAGAGCCACTTGCTGGCTTCGATTTGCCGAGATAACGTAAGTCCCCATGTTGTACCTGAGAATGCGGTTATGAGGATGCAGGCGAGCCAAAGAAAGACAAGACCCTGGACTCCACCTAGCAGAGCCCCTGCTATCTTATTCATTCCGGATATAATAGGAAGTCTTGCTATGATATCAAGCCAGCTTACAATTAACTTCATGGCTAAGTAGACCACCGCAAACAAAATGACAAATCCCACGGAATTCAATATCTTATTTGCAAGGAAGTTTCCAATGTAATCTGTAAACGCTTGCACTCCAAGGAGCTGATACATCTCACTGTTGTTGTTTTCAATCAGAGCACTTTTCACATTCTGAGGTAGCTCAAGCTTTTCGATGACTGTCCGTTGAATGGATGGGACCTCAGAAGTAGTCTCACCTGTGTTATCTTCTCCTTGAAGGCCCACGGATTTTTTCATACTCTCGGATATGGTCTGCTGAAGTTTTGTGTTCTCTTTTATATATCCTGTTACGGTTGGCAATGCAGCACGGACTATGGTAAGTGAAATAATCACTGCCAGCATTGATACAACCAGCCGGATAAATCCTTTGTGATGGCCGTATAAAACCATTCCCAATAGGTAAATACCAGCTAATATTGATAACCAGTTTTCCATATATAGCCTCGTCATAATTGCCTTCCAAATACCAGGCGGTAGATAGCGGCTGCTACCCCGTCCTCATCATTGGTCTCTGTAATATAATTTGCTTCTGCCTTTAGTTCCTCACTTGCATTTTTCATAGCAACTCCAACTCCTGCCATACGAATCATAGTGAAGTCATTTTCGCCGTCTCCAATAGCCATGGTCTGATTTCTAGAGATACCCAGATGATCTGCAAGACGGTAAATGGCTTCTCCTTTTGATGCACCAAGAGCGTTGAGCTCTAGGTTGTTAGGAATGGAGGAGGTAACTAAAATATTATCCCACTTATCCAAATCTGCCCTTAATCTAGCTCGTCCCTCCATATCAGGGAAGAACAGGTTGATCTTCTCTACGGGCTTACCTGATTTCTTAACATAGTCTATGATATTAGGATGTATGTCTCTGGTGTTTTTGACCATCTCCTGTAATGATTCTGATAGACAATAATGGGATAGGTTTTCGAGAAACCTTCGTTCTGTGATTCCTCTTCCTTCTATATAAGGATCATACATGACAGGATAGTCATTCACAAAATTCAGAAGTTCCATGGCCAGCTCCCAGGTGAGCATACGAGTATCAATTACGGTCTCTTTTTCCAGATCATGAATGACAGCGCCATTGGTGGCTATGGCATATCTGATACCTTCTATGCTTTTCAACTCTAACGGTATGCCGTCTGCTGTGCGTCCGGTACAGGGAACAATGATAATTCCATTCTGAATACATTCAGATAGAGCCTTGCGATTCGTGTCTGAAAGCTGTTTTTTACTGTTTAACAATGTTCCATCCAAATCTAGTGCAATAAGCTTAATGTCCAATTTTATACTCCATTAATATATGAAATGTTCTTCTTGTAATACTAGAAGTCCGTCTTTATCGTATTTGGAAGAAAATAGATTCTTAAATCTCTTACCAAAGGATGGTTTCTCAGCCCGGTCTGCAGCTTCTTCAATTAGGCCTTCTGCTGCTGATTTGCTCAGTGAGATACCGTCTTCTTCCATGATTTCAATTCTCTCGTATAGAGCGAGCATACTTTTGCCTGTAATGCTACAGTCTATTTCATTGGCGTAACGGCAGGCATATTGAGCAAACTCATCAATATCCATCTCCTCGTTAGGAGCATAAGAAGCGGCTTCTTCACGTACGGATTGGCTGACTTCCTGGGTATTGGCCCTGCTCTGGGATTCTTTTTTGTTTTTGGAAAAGAACCCTTTCCGGGGAGCTGGTTTTTCTTCTATGGGTTCCTGGGAATTGTAATCTTCTTCAGGGGGATAATTGTTTTCATCTTCGTACCCGTAGTCTTCTTGATAAGCACCTTGAGAGTCATAAGAATCATCATTTTGGCGGAATGAAGGGGCCGCGTAATCAGTCTCAGGCTGTTCTCTTAAAATCTGAGGTTGAGAGATTGGGCGCTGGGGTGATGAAACGGGAGCTGCTTCTCCGCTTCCAATGCACTCAAACTTACTGGCAAGGGCGGAATGCTCTCTGTGAAGAAGCTCCATTTGTTTGGGGTTGTCAATCAAGACGACAATCATTCCACTGGTGTCCTGATCCATGATCTGATTTAATTCAATCAGGGCATCAGAAGTAAGATCTCCAGCTTCCTCTACAATAAGATCTTTTCCTGCAAGTTTATCTGCACAAGACAGTACTCCGCGCTTTGAAAGCCTAGAACCGGTGATCTTAGCAACTGGATTATTTACACCATTTTCCTTATGAATTTGCTTTAAGGCTTCTACTGCCATAGAAAGACCCTTCTCAGGGGTTCTCGCTTCTATCATAAGATGATTTCTTACAGGAGTCTCATCTAGTTCATCTTCCTCATAAAGATCTTCAAACTGTAGATGGTCTGGCTGGGTGTAATTAGACCCTTCCCGAATGGGCTCAAAGAAACTTTCTTCTGAGAATTTCTTTTCTAAGTCGAATGATTCATAGGAAGGTTCTGCCTGGGAGAATGATTCCGACTCTTCATCTGCCGTTGCAGCGGACTGTTCTTCGGCATGCAGGTCGCCTTCTTCGTAACTGTTGGCTTCCCCATAATTGTCGTGATCTAACTCCTGAGAATCCAATGATGCGTATGGAAGAACATCTGATGATTCCTCCAAGTCATTCTGAGACAGCTCTGATTCTTCCATATTATAATGGTAAGCGTCAGATTCCTCTAAATTATACTGGGAATGATCGGATTCTCCTTCGCCATACTGGTAGTTTAATCCCTCTTCCATTACGTACTCAGATAATTCAGATCCTTCTATGTCATACTGAGACAGCTGGGACTCATCTAGTCCTGGGCCTGTCAGGTTTTCTTCTTCGATCATTGGTCCCAAATTGGCTTCCAAGGATTCCTCTTCTTGTGAGAAATAAGATCCTCTTGGCCTTTTCACAGAGGTCATAGGACTGCCGACTCTTCGGATGTCTTCTAAGACTCTTGTGTGTTCCAGCTTTGGTTCCTCCTGAAGGACTGGTTCCTCATAGGATATCTTTGACAACTCTCTTGCCAAAGTTTCCTGAACATCGGCTTCCTCAATGGAGGTTTCTAAGTTGGAGGCTATAGGATTTTCTTCATATTGGAATTCAGGTTCCTGTGGAGCTGACTCTTCGTCGTAATACTCTTCCTCAGGTTCTGATTCTTCTGAAAGCATACTACCACTTCCATATCTCTGTTCCACTGCACGAAGTCTTGCTTCGTATTTGTCCCTATTTTCTACAAGGTCCATCTGATAATGGGTGAGAGGGGCATACTTAATCTTTAAGTCCATAGCCTTATCTACATATTTGCCAAGACCGAACATAAGCATAATCCGGTCACAGGTTTCTACGCAGCGATCAGGCATACCAGCCAGGCTGTATAATTCTGCAAGCTCATATAACCATTTCTCGTCAAGCTCTACACTTGTGTAGGACTCCAGAGAATGAATGAGTTGCTGAGCTGGGGCTCCTTTTGATTTTAAAATCATGTAACGAAGTAGCTGCTGTCTGGGATCATCAGATGCCAGATCACCAAATTCTTTATAATATCCTTCCGCTTCTTCGATATTGCCTTCCTTAATTGCCAACTCTGCTAACTTATATAATAGGCGTTTTCCAATCGGTGCGCGCTCATAAGCCTGTAGGAGTATCCCTTTGGCTTCCTGATATTCTTTATTTTTCTCGTATACCATGGCTACCATGGATAGCAGATTGGTGTTGCGTACTCTTCTCCAGTCAATGGTATCGGCTATTTTCATAGCCGTCTCATAGTCATCTTTGCCGACCAGTTTTTTGATCTGTTCAACCTTTATATTAAACTCGTACTTATCCATTATTTGCATCTCCTAACAAGGCAAATGAGTTACAGTTCGATCCTGCCCTCTAGGGCCCGTAACAATGTAACCTCATCTATGTACTCTAAATCTCCTCCAACGGGTACCCCGCTGGCTATACGGGTAACTCTAATTCCAGTGGGTTTGATCAGCTTGCTGATATACATGGCTGTTGTCTCGCCTTCAAGACTTGAATTGGTGGCAATAATCACCTCTTCTACATCTCCTTGCAGCCTCTGCATCAATTCTTTCAGCTTAATGTCTCCAGGTCCGATTCCCAGCATAGGGGAAATGGCTCCGTGAAGAACATGATAAACACCTTCAAACCTCCCGGTTTTTTCATAGGCAGCTAAATCTCTAGTATCTTCCACCACCATAATTACCTTATGATTGCGTTTTTCGCTCATACAAATAGGACATCGTTCCCGATCTGTCAGGGTAAAGCATTCCTTGCAGTAACGTACATTGCGTTTTGCTTCTGTAATGGCTGAAGCAAGGCCTGACACTTGTTCCTCCGGCATGTTAATAATATGAAACGCCAGACGTTGTGCGGATTTACTGCCAATGCCCGGAAGCTTTGACAGCTCTTCGATTAATTTTGTTATCTGACTGCTATAATAATCCATAATTAGAACGGAAAGCCTCCGCCTAAACCACCGCCAAGCCCTCCGGTAAGCTTAGCCATTGCTGAACTGTTCTCTTCCTCCATCTGGCGGAAAGCTTCATTGGTGGCTGCCATAATTAAGTCCTCTAACATCTCAATGTCTTCTGGGTCAACAACTTCCTGGGATAATTTTACAGATGTCACTTCTTTTTTACCAGATACTGTGACACTCACAGCTCCGCCGCCTGAAGTTGCAGTATATGCCTTATCCTCAAGAGTTTTTGTCGTCTCTTCCATCTGACGCTGCATCTTCTGTGCCTGCTTCATTAAATTGTTCATATTACCAGGCATTGCGCCTGGAAAACCGCCACGTTTTGCCATGGGATTCGTCCTCCTGATTTTCCTGTTTTATTAGTCTTCTATTGTAACTTCCATTAAAATGTTTGTCTTTAAATCTTCCTCGCTGACGTAAATGGTATCCAGGCGTTCGCCTCCGCCGCGAAGTCTTGTCTTAAAGTCAATGGACTTTTTGTAATGATCTTCAACGTATCGTTTCAAATTAATGATAACAGCTTCCCGGCTTCCGATCATGTAATTACTCTGGTCGTCAAAAACAATGCATAACAAGCTTTCTCCGGCAGGTTCCACTACAGTATCCCGAAAACTGGCCCTGATTGGACCTCCTAATTCTCGGGTGATCTTCCCCCACTCGCTGCGGACTAAATTCAAGTCCTCTAGCTGGCCTTTTGGCAAAGTTACACGCTCCGAAGGAGTCATCTCATCTTCTGGGACTGATGCCTCTTTCGGTGTGGCACTTACCACGACTCCATGTTCCATCTGCTTTTCTATCAATTTGATTCTCTCAATGAGGGAGTCTAAGTTCTCTTCCATCTGAGGTCGGGTCAGTTTTATGAGTGCGACCTCAATGAGGACCCGTTTCTGGGAAGCATATCTAAGCTGGTTTGAGAGATCTGAAAATATCCGGATATAACGAAGCAGTGTCTCCTGGTCAACCTGGTTGCTATCCTCTTTTAAGAGGCTCTGGTTTTCCGTTGACATATCAAGTAAGTTATCTGCATCATCAACGGATTTTAGAATGAGAAGATTTCTCAAATACCAGATGAAGTCTACCACGAACTGACCGAGTTCTCTTCCCTGGATTACCATCTCCTCAAGACAGGTAATACAGTCCTTTGTCCGGTTCTCTGTAACTGCACGGAACATCGTTCCAAATACAGTTGTATCCACAGCACCTAGGACGTCTAAGACGTTATCATAAGTAAGCATCTCTCCATAATGGAACGCAATGCACTGGTCAAGCAAGCTTAAGGCATCTCTTAAGGCACCGTCAGCCGATTTTGCGATATAGGTTATGGCTTTTTCTTCTACCTGTATGTGTTCGGCGGCAATAAGTTCCTTTAAGTGATCTGCAATGGTCTCTACTGTAATTCTTTTAAAATCATATCTTTGACAGCGAGACATTACCGTTACCGGTATCTTTTGTACCTCTGTGGTAGCTAAAATAAATATAACGTAGGAGGGAGGCTCTTCTAAGGTCTTTAACAGTGCGTTAAAGGCTCCTGTAGATAACATATGAACCTCATCGATGATATAAACACGGTATTTGCCTTCTGTAGGCGGATACTGGACTTGATCTCTGATCTCCCTGATGTTCTCCACGCCATTGTTTGATGCTGCATCGATCTCTGATACATTAAGAGAGGCTCCGGCTGCGATGTTCTTACAGGTGGAGCATTCTCCGCAAGGACTTCCGTCCTTTGGTTGCTCACAGTTGACTGCTTTCGCAAAGATCTTTGCAATACTCGTCTTACCGGTTCCTCTGGTTCCGCAAAACAGATATGCATGTCCAATACGTCCGGATACGATCTGGTTTTTTAATGTTTGTACGATATGGTCCTGACCCTTTACATCCGAAAAAGACGAGGGACGCCATTTCCGATACAATGCCGTATATGACATGCTGATTGACTCCTTATTCGTCTCCAAAGCTAATGCCTATCATCTTGGCTTCCTTGACAATAGAGCATTGGGGATCGACTGTTTTTAATTTTCCTGCAACTTCGGCTAGCGGCATGCTCACAATATCATTGTTTTGTACCGCAACCATGTTTCCAAATTCTTTGTTTTTAATAAGCATCGCCGCTTCTGCTCCAAGCCTGGTAGACAGCACACGGTCATAGGGACAGGGATCTCCTCCCCTTTGCATATGACCTGGGACGGTGACCCGCACCTCTTGGCCTGTCCGCTCCGTGATCATGGCACCAATTTCGTAAGCGATGGATGGATAGACAACTCCGCTTTTCTTTTTTTCTTTCAGCTCTTTTTTGGAAAGAGCCGCATTCTCTTTTGAAATAGCTCCCTCGGCAACGGCTATGATGGAAAACTTCTTACCGTTTCTCGTTCTGGCCTTAAGGGCCTCAATTACTATATCGAGATCATAGGGAAGCTCAGGAAGGAGAATGATATCAGCTCCTCCTGCAATGCCGGCATGTAAGGTAAGCCAGCCTACCTTATGCCCCATAACCTCTACGATAAAAACTCTGCCGTGGGAAGCGGCTGTGGTATGGATGCAGTCAATGGCATTGGTTGCCACATTCATAGCGCTCTGGAATCCAAACGTCATATCAGTTCCCCATAAATCATTATCAATGGTTTTTGGGAGTGAAACTACGTTAAGCCCCTCTTCACGAAGAAGATTGGCTGTCTTCTGGCTTCCGTTGCCTCCTAATACCACGAGGCATTCCAGTTTCAGTTTTCTATATGTGTGCTTCATGGCTTCCACCTTGTCAAGGCCGTCTGCATCTGGTGTTCGCATAAGCTTAAACGGCTGTCTTGAAGTACCAAGGATGGTTCCGCCTTTTGTCAAAATTCCGGAAAATTCTTCGGGTCTCATAATACGGTAAACCGTGTAAATCAGACCTTTATAACCATCTTCAAATCCTATGATTTCTATATCTTCGAACATCCGGTAAAGTGCTTTTGCCACGCCACGCATGGTTGCGTTAAGGCTTTGGCAATCTCCTCCGCTCGTCAGCATTCCAATTCTCATCATGAAAGCACACCTCTTCTTAGATTAGATTTGTCATTATAAAATAGGTACTATTATACCCATTTTATTCTCAATTATAATACAAAGGGGAATGGCGAGCAAGGGAAAACTTCATTATAATAGAAAAATAAGAAAAATTTAAACTAGATATCATGGAAATGTAAAAGACACCGCAAAACAGAATCTGTTTTCGGCGTCCGATGAACTTTATATTTAATCCGTGCGTCTCACTTTGAACCGCTACCACAGGCGTTACCCTGATAGTTAACTCAGTCCAGGCACCCTCACGGCACACAGTAACATTCATTTAGTGCTGCTGCATTCCTGCCCTGACACGGTTCACGAAGTACTGTTGCGTAAGACCCAAACGTCATCGCCACTTTTCAGGGGCAGCCCTACAGTAGCCGGCCCTGGGTGAGACATCACCCCTGCTAGAGCGGATTGCAGGTACAGGGCACCGCTATCTCCCCGGCTGCACGGAAACTTTATGACATTTTAATGTATAACCGCTGTTAAGTATACATGGTAACATAAATATTGTCAAGGTTTTACAGAGCATTTGCCACTTCCAGTTTCTGTTTTTTCTTTTCCCTTAATTCCCTAAAAAACTGTTTCATGGTCTGGGAACAATCTTCCTCAAGAATTCCAATCTCTGTCTCAACCTGATGATTGAACCGCTCCTCGTGAAGCATGTCCAAAATGGAGCCAGCACAACCTGCCTTTGGATTCATGCAGCCAATCACTACTCTGGGAATTCTGGCCTGAACAATGGCCCCTGCGCACATAGGACATGGCTCTAAGGTTACATACATGGTGCAGCCTTCTAATCTCCAGTCTCCCATATATTTACACGCTTTTTTTATGGCATTGATCTCAGCATGTGATAGGACATTTTGATCGATGGTGCGGCGGTTGTAGCCACGGGCAATGATTTTATCTTCATAAACAATCACGCAGCCAATTGGGACCTCTCCGATGGCACTTGCTTTTTTCGCTTGTAAGAGAGCTGCCCTCATATATTTTTCATCACTGGTCATGGTAATTCCTCTTTGCTTTTTATTATGGTATAATGAAAGTATATCATGAAACAAAGGAATGGTGAAGACATGAAACTTTGCGGTCTCCAAAAAACCACTCTTCTGGACTATCCTGGCCATGTAGCCGCAACCATATTCCTTGGCGGCTGTAATTTCTTATGTCCCTTCTGCCATAACAGCAGTCTGATTGGCGGGGATGTAACGCCTTCTTTTTCAGAAGATGATATTATGGATTTTCTTAAAAAAAGAAAGGGCATCCTGGAGGGAGTCTGCATCACGGGCGGTGAACCTACCCTAAATGGAGATTTAGAACCTTTTATTGAGACAATCAAGGACTTGGGATATCTTGTGAAGCTGGATACCAATGGGCATCAGCCTGAGGTATTAAAAACCCTGGTTTCTCATGGGCTTCTTGATTATGTGGCAATGGATATCAAAGCGGGAAAAGAAAACTATAAAAAGGCTTCTGGTATTGCCAGTATCCGTATGGAGCAAATAGAAAAAAGTGCTGCATTTCTAATGGAGGGACATGTTCCATGGGAATTTCGTACCACCACAGTAAAGGGAATCCACACCAAAGAGGACTTTTTTGCAATCGGGCAGTGGCTTCAAGGATCTTCCCATTATTACCTTCAAAATTATGTGGAATCCGAGGATGTTTTATGCCCTGGATATGAATCTTTTAGCAGAAGAGAATTAGAGGATTTTATTGACATTTTAACGCCATATCTTCCAAATGCATCGCTTCGGGGTGTAACAGAGTAAGGATAGTAAAAAATAGGGAGCTGAATCAGCTCCCTATTTTTATATCCGTGTACCAGAAACCAAACCTTCCATCTTCCACCGGCTGTTCTTTTGACAAAACGAAGCTAGGGAAACCGAACATGGAAGCCATGTATTGTTCATTGCTGTAATAATGACCGGGAACGCCCAAAAGGTAGCGAGGGGATCCGTTGGCATTGAATAGTTTTGCTAAAATTAAGTAACGGTAATTGTAAAATCCATGAAGTAAGAAACTGTTGTTGCCATATACCCAAGAGTCTCTTGGCAAAAGACCGATGTCCTGGGGCTTGATGGTTAGGATCTCACAACCTTCTTCGTAGTCAAACGCAAGTATTCTGGTATGCTCTCGTCTTAGTTTATCCCAGACAACATCATGAGAACTCTCTTCCTGGCCTTCGTTTTTAAGAAGACGTTCCAGGTCTGCCGGGTTTCCAAGGGTCGGTAAAACAGGTTCTTTTACTGGTTCCTCATTTACTAGTTCTTCTTTTAACGGGGCATCGGAACGATAGAGCAAGGTCTTACCGGGTGAAACGGACTCTTCATAGGATATTGCTTCTGCCGGAAGTGCTTCTGCTTCTACCTGACCGGTGGCTCCAGGTCTGTTTGGCTGTGGTACGCCTGGCATTGGGCCTGTAGAAGAAGGTGCTGGCTGTTGCCACCAGCCTGGAATTGGACCCGTGTTAACGGGAGGAGTTCCCTCTTTCCAGCCAGCAGTGGGACCTGTAATTGTGGGGCCTGGAACCGTGGGACCTGTAATTGTGGAGCCAGGAACCGTAGGACCTGTAATTGTGGGGCCTGGAACCGTAGGACCTGTAGTCCTTGGATTAGTTCCTGGAATCGGGCCTATGAATACAGGGCTCGTATTGGGAGTTGGACCTGTGGGTGTTGGACGCGTTATGTTCATTGGTCCTGTCAAAGTCGGGATTGGTTCACCAGGGGGTATTGGCGACGGGCCTGTTGCACCTGGACCTGTCATTCCAGGCATAGTTCCCTGTTGCTGTGCGTCCAATAATGATTCCAAAGGATCTGCTTCTGCAAAAGCACCTTTTGTAATGGCGTCATCCAGAATATCCTTTTTTGCATCACTTTCCAGGGAGGCAACCAGGTTCTCCTCCCGAACTCCTTCCTCAGCGTACTGCTGAGACGTTTCTTGATTTTCTGAAGCTTCGTTGGACTGCAATGGAAATTCTTCTTCAATTTCCTGGACAGCCTTTTTTATCTGCTCCTCTGAAATTGCGGGTCGGTCATCGTCATGATTAGCCTGAGATGCCTTCTGTAATTCCAACTCTGCTGCATGAGCAACTGCGTCTTCCCATATGGTTGTATAAGAGCGCCATGTATTTTTCACGTCGTGGATGGTCAGTCCAAAGCACTGATCCACGGCAATGCCGGAATGCTCGATATCACTTGCTGATACTGCGGCCCTGAATTCTCCAGAACCACCACGTATGAAAATATTACCGAGGTAAATTTCCTGTTCTCCAGCTAATAAGTAAACCCCTATATCATTGCCACCCACATATACCCGTTTAACATTTACCGTAATCTTGCATTGGATTCCTCTAGTCTCTATCTTGGCAAATCCGATGTTTTTTCCTTTGACTCCGCCTTCGTAGGCATAAATATATGAGATTAGTCTTCGATAGTTAGACATGCCACCACTCCTTTATAATTATTTTATGCCGAATGCCATTGCATCTATGACATAAAAATGTTATCCTGTTGAAAGAAATAAATAAAAATTTTTTCCAATTCTACGGAGGAATAAAAAATGAAGCTTTATCGCGCGATGGATTATAACGATATGAGCCGCAAAGCTGCCAATATTATCTCAGCTCAGGTTATCATGAAACCAAACTGTGTACTGGGTCTGGCAACAGGTTCTACACCAGTTGGTATCTACAAACAATTGATTGAATGGTACAGTAAGGGCGATCTTGATTTTTCCAGAGTAAAAACTGCAAACCTTGATGAATACAAAGGCCTTACCAAGGAAAATGATCAAAGCTATTATCATTTCATGCGTGAGAATCTGTTTCGCCATGTAAATATCAACGAAGCATATACCAACATACCTGATGGAACTGAAACAGATGCGAACAAGGAAGCGGCCCGCTATGAGGAGACCATAAAAGAGCTTGGGGGCATTGACTTACAGCTCTTAGGACTGGGACACAACGGACATATCGGCTTTAATGAGCCTTCTGATATCTTTACAAGAGATACTCACATCGTGGATCTTCAGGAAAGCACCATCGAGGCCAATAAGCGGTTTTTTGATACCATTGAAGAGGTCCCAAAGCAAGCTTATACCATGGGAATCGGCACCATTATGAGTGCCAAAAAGATTCTTCTTGTAGTAAGCGGCGAGGATAAAGCTGAAATCCTTCATGATGTCATCACTGGACCTGTAAGTCCACGTGTACCTGCATCCATTTTGCAACTTCACCCAGATGTGATTATTGTTGCCGATGAGGCTGCATTAACTAAGTTTTGATCCCAAAAGGACCATACTACTATACTATGATTGACTTTGTAATATTTGAATGATATGATAACATAAGTTATTTTAAGAGGAGGTGAGACGCATGCAAACGATTTCTATAAGATTAACTTCATTATGGCAAAATCTTCTGTTTATTACTGTGATTTTCTGTAATATCGCACAGTCCGTGTATCAGTGCGCCTTTTTTTACGAAAATCGCAGCGTCTCACCTCAGATTCTGTCTATCGACCGGTAGCTAATTTTGCTGATCCTTGACTGATATTCTGCCCGGACGCGATTCGTACCGGGTTTTTTTGTGCGTTTTTTCGGGAAATAAGGGTACAAAGCGGACATCACTTTGTGTCAATGCGACTTATTTCAGCCACAAATTGGAGGAATTTCAATCATGAATCAGAACAAAAATGTTCTTACCGGCTATGGCTCCCTTCTAAAAGCCATACGCTCCACTATGTCTATTTGTGCAAAACAGATCTTTGACGGCGGCTTCCTGTTCGTAGCAGGAGGTTATATGATTCAGGCCGTCCAGTTTGTTATGCTTATTTTTATCTGGAAGTCTCTAAAGCAAGGGGAAGAATTGATGACCTATACCCTTATGGCTACCATATTACATCAGGAATTAAACATCATTTCTCCTGCCACAGCTTCCCTTTGGGAGGGCTCTGTCATTGGGCGCTTCTTAAGGCCTATACCGGTGGAAGTCAGCTTTTTTGCTGAAACCGTTGGGAAGTGGTGGATCCCTCATTTCCTGTTTTTCGGGCTTCCCTTATGGCTTTTAGCACCGGCTTTTGGCATAAGTCCATTGCCGGCTTCCGCTATGCATGGGCTTTTGGCTTTGATAAGTCTTATCCTGGCGGCATCCCTGGGATTTGCTCTGGATCTTATTTTTGCTTCTTTTGCCATGCATTTAAAAAATGGCTGTTTTGCGGCTTTGGCCATAAGAGAGGCAATTTTCGCATTGTTATCTGGGGAAATGATTCCGTTTTCCCTGTTTCCTAAGGCGGTGGGGAGGTTATTTTCCTTGATGCCCCTTGGGTCTATTGCTCACGGGCCCTTGACCATTTATACAGGTCTTGCAAACAACCCGCTATGGGTACTGGGACTTCAGCTATTTTGGAATCTTGTGTTATGGACCGTGGCAATTTTGTTTTTTAGAAAAAGCAAAGAAAGGATGATATCTTTTGGTGGATAATTTAAAAACGGTTTTTCGATTGTATCGACGGTATGCGGTTATGGATCTTTTATGGCTTCTTCGTGATACCAGATATTTTTTCATACAAGTTTTATCAGATGGGATAAGTGGAGGGTGTACGGTTGCTGGAGTTTATCTCCTGTCACTGAATTTTGATCATTTTGCAGGTATGAAACAGAGTGAGATATTATTTATGATGGGCTACGCTCTTTTTGTAGACGGGATCTTTAATTTATTTTTCATTGGAAATAATTCAGGTTTTATTAGCAGGATCGTGGGCAGAGGTCAGCTTGACCACCTGATCATACAGCCTGTTCCTTTATGGGCAGAGCTTTTGGCACAAGGATTTTCACCCTTTTCTGGTTCCCCACTCTTTTTGTTCGGGACTGGTCTTGCTATTTACGGAGCCATAAAGGCAGGAATTATTATAAATGCAGTATGGCTTTCCATATTCCTTTTCTATGGAATCTGCTCCTGTCTTTTAATTATGTCATTTTTGTATATTATCTCTTGCATGGCCTTTTATGCGCCGGCGGCTGCAGAGGAGATTTCCATGGTGGGAAGGGATCTGTTCTCCACCTTAAAGACGTATCCTTTAGGAAGTATGAATCCGGTAGTGAAACGATTGTTTCTCACGGTTCTTCCCATTGGACTCTCCGCCTGGTTCCCCTCTCTTTTGCTGTTAAAGGCTGGGACAGAAGGAATTACTGCGCTAGCATTTTTGCCGTCTCTGTATCTCCCGGGGGTGACCTTGGTATTTATGCTGACCGTATTATTATTATTTAAGAAAGGTATGAAACATTATGAACGATATGGCTCGCCAAGATACACCGGCTTTGGTTTTAGATAAAGTAACAAAAGAATATTCACAGTGGCAAAGAAGCGGAGAAACAAAAGATATTATAAGGAATCTCTTGCGACCAGAAAAAAGAGTGGTGACTGCCTTAGATCAGGTTTCCCTGGTTATTAATTCCGGAGAATTTGTGGCATATGCCGGGGCAAACGGTGCCGGGAAAAGCACAACCATTAAAATCTTATCCGGCATCCTTACGCCAACGAAAGGAGGGGTGACCGTACTGGGACTTAATCCTTTAAAAGACCGGATTCCCCTTATGCACCGGGTCGGAGTTCTTTTTGGTCAAAGAACCGAATTATGGTGGGATCACCCGGTGATTACAAGTTTCCAATGGAAAAAGGATGTGTGGAATATCCCTGACCAGGTATATGAGAAAAATCTTCAAATGGTTACGGAGCTTTTAGACCTGCCTGATATCTTAAAAACGTTTGCAAGAGAGCTAAGTCTTGGACAGAGAATGCGGGCAGATATTGCCATGCTTTTATTACACGGACCAGAACTGATTTTTCTAGATGAGCCGACTCTTGGCCTTGATGTATTAGCAAAACAGCAGATGATTGGCTTCTTAAAAAAGCTTAACAAGGAGTATGGAACGACTGTAGTGGTCACCAGCCACGACATGGATGATCTAGAGGAGATGGCTCAGAGAGTGGTCTTTATTAACAAGGGGAAAATTGCTTTTGATGGAGATTTCGATTCCCTAAGAAGCGTAATGGGTGGCTTCTATCGAATCTTAGTCACCACACAACCAGGAGTACCTGCTCTCTCTCTGCCAGAGATGAAACTGTTGCATTCAGAAAATGATGTTCATGAATATGAATTTGACCGCACAAAGGTCCCAATCCATGAGGTTTTGGGTAATCTATCTAATTACAGTCAGATTCTTGATTTAGAAATCAAAAAAGCTCCCATTGAAGACGTTGTTGCTAGTCTTTATTTAAGCTGGAAGGAAAATTAGTAGTTGGATTTTTATGGGAAATAGTGTAGAATATCAGTAAAAGATGGGAAACGGAGACGAATTATGGCATATACGTTTACGAAAGATTTAGAAACAGGGAACCAGTTAATTGATACGGAACATCGTCAGCTTATCGACGCAATTAACAACCTATTAACGGCATGTTCTACTGGAAAGGGACGTGCTGAACTGGCGAATACCACAAAGTTTTTGCAGGATTATACTGCAAAACATTTTGGTGATGAGGAGAAATTACAGCTTCAGAGCCAGTATCCTGATTATGCAAACCACAAACGATATCATGAAGAATTTAAGAAGGTAGTTGCTGGCATCTGCCAGAAGCTTGAAAAAGACGGTCCTACTGTTGCATTGGTTGGAGAAGTAAATGGTGCAATCGCAGGTTGGCTGATCAATCACATCAAACGTGAAGATGTTAAGGTAGCAAACCACTTAAAGAGCAAATCCTAATTAAAACTTATTAAAAACAGCAGACTCCTCTTATGTTGCATTGAGGAATCTGCTGTTTTTTTGCATTTTGGAGAAATTCTTTTTCTCTTCTCTTTTAATCCTGATTACTTTTTGATAGAATAAACATTATGTATAAACTACTACACACTCTCAGAAAGAAGGTACATGATTATGAAGGATCCAAACTGCGCATACTGCATGAAGGGTGACCTGGTTGCTAAATTCGGTTATCCCATCTGTGAGATGGAAACAGGCTTTTTATATTTATTTAAGGAGCAAAGCAAAAAGGGCAGAGTTATTCTTGCCTATAAAGATCATGTAAGCGAAATGATCGATATCAGCGAAGAAGAAAGAAATGCATTCTTTGGTGAGGTCTCCAAAGTTGCAAAAGCCATTCATACTGTATTTCACCCAGATAAGGTTAATTATGGAGCATACGGAGACACAGGCTGCCATCTTCACATGCATATTGTTCCCAAGTATAACGGGGGAGACGAATGGGGCGGTACCTTTACCATGAACCCGGACAAGGTTTATCTTACGGATAAGGAATATGAGGAAATGGCTGCTGCCATTCGGGAAGCATTATAAAGAGCAACACATGTTTTTTTAAAGGAAGGGCTAAGTCATGTTAGAAGAACTCAGATTACAGGCATCAAGCGCTGCCAGGGAGCTTTTGGAGGCCGCACATTTAAAAAAGGGTGACTTGGTTGTCATCGGCTGTTCTTCTAGCGAGATCGCCGATCACCAGATAGGCTCTCACTCCAGTGAAGAGATTGGCCAGGAAGTGTATTCTGCCATCTATCAGGTGTTTCACGAGCAGGGAATCTATGTTGCTGCTCAGTGTTGTGAGCATCTTAACCGGGCTTTAATCCTGGAACAGGAAGCCGCTGAGCGTTACAATTACGAATTAGTTAATGTAATGCCCCAGCTCAAGGCAGGCGGATCCTTTGCAACGGCAGCGTATAAGACTCTCTCTCACCCTGTAGCGGTGGAGTGGATTAAAGCTCATGCAGGGATTGATATTGGAGATACCCTCATCGGTATGCACTTACGTGCCGTTGCCGTTCCCATACGAATTGAAACAAAGTATATTGGCTCCGCCCGTGTGGTTGCCGCTCGTACCAGACCAAAATACATTGGCGGAATGCGTGCCTGCTATGATGACACAATTGGATAGAATATAGGAATATGGGTGTTAAAAAAGCTTTAAATGGCGCATGGAATTGCCATTTAAAGCTTTTTTCTTCTCTCAATATGCCATTGCTGTAATTATGATATGACTGAAATTATTTAGTCGCGTACATAAAGAACCAGTATCCATATGGAGAATGCCATGTTCCTTTTATGTCTTCATTCTGCAGATAATAATCATTTGAATAAATAAGAGGACAAACTGCTGCATCTTCCATGATCATTTTTTCTGCCTGATGAAGCTTTTCATAATGTTCTTTCTTATCAGCCGTATCACGAGACTGAGCTAAAACAGCATCCACTTCAGGATTGGAATACTTTCCGTCATTGTTACCACTTGTGGAATGAAGCAATGTTAACATGTTGGAAGGATCATCGTAATCGTATACCCAGCCGCCACGACAGATCTGGAAATCTCCTGCACGACGGGTTGGGGTGAAGGTGGACCATTCTACAATCTTAATATCCATCTTTACGCCAAGCTCGCTCCAGGCATTCTGCAAATACTCTGCAACTGGCTTATTATATCCTGCATCGTTTGTCATGTATTCGATAAATGGAAGGCCTTCCCCATTGGGATAACCTGCTTCAGTTAAAAGCTCTTTTGCTTTTTGAACATCTGCCTCATGATCATCGATGTTGAAGTAATCTCCACCGTTGTTTTTGCGAGTTACTTCTTCAAAAGAAGAATTTTCTTCCACATCTGAAATACCAGGTCCTACAAAATTAGATGCAGGGGTTGCTGTTTCCATCATCAGTGTGTTTGCAATATAACTACGGTCAATTGCAAGGCTTAATGCACGGCGAACTTTCACATTATCAAAAGGTGCCTTCTGAACGTTGAAAATTGCATAGGTTGTCGCCATACGTGGTTCTAGGTGGAAATCAGGATTGCCCTTAACACTTGGAATCTCTTCCGTAGGTACATCACGAATCATCTGTACTTCACCTGTACGGTATGCACTGTAAGCCGCATTGGAATCTTCCATCAGTACGAATTTTATGGTGTTTACTGTGATTTTATCTGCATTCCAGTAATTTTCATTCTTTGCAAATGTAATATGAGAGCCTGGAACCCATTCGATCATCTTTAATGGACCATTAGAAATATAGGTTTCAGGAGTTAAAGACCACTGGTCTCCCTTCGCTTCCACTACATCTTTCTTTACTGGTACCATACTTGCATGGGTAATAATTTTATCAAAATAAACGCATGGAGCGGAAAGCTGTACGACAAAGGTCTTAGGGTCTGTTGCAGAAACACCAAGTGCATCAAGATTTCCTTTGGCTGCCTCCTCATATCCTTTTACCATAGAAAGCATATCGGCTCCATATGGTGCTGCAGTCTTAGGATCTGCCAGATGCTTAAAGGAATATACATAATCTTCCGCAGTCAATTCGGAACCATCACTCCATTTTAAGCCATCTCTCAAATGGAAGGTATAGGTCATTCCGTCATCACTTATATCAAACTTTTCTGCTTGTCCAGGGATAATGTTGTTGTCCTTATCAACCATCATTAAGGTCTCAAATGCGTGCAGAATCATATTCGCACCATCCATGGAAGAGTTTAAAGCTGGATCAATGGTTTCTGGGTCAGGTCCAATCTGTACAGCCAGATCAAGGCCGCCTGATGTGGTGTTTCCTGCTGCCACTGTGCTCTGGGTATTGTTTTGAGCGCCGGATTTACCGGAACCGCCACATGCTGTTAAAACAACACTAGAAGCAAGGACAGCCGCTAAAACGAGTGCCGTTTTCTTCATATTTCTTTCCTCCAAATTTTCTTCTTACGTCCGTCGAACGCAGACAACGCAAATATTAGCATATCACAGAAAATGACATCTTGCAATGTAGGAATTTTGCCCAAACCCCTTTGTTTGGTAGCGTATTAGAGTGATAACGTATCAAAGGGCCAGACAATTTCAACAAGGAACTGTCTGGCCCAAGAGGACACATTGACTTATAATTAACGATATGAGGTTTTTAATGCTTTTACAAGGACCTTAGGATCCATGGCATATGGGGTAACCGGGCATATCTTTTTCTTCACTCCCATCAGGGTATATACTGCTATCCTGGCGGCTCGAACGGAGTATTCTTCGGTAAATACCATGTCGTCTGGTATTTCCACAAATTGACTGACCATGGCAAAGTTAGTGGAACCTTTTGGTACCACATTGGGCCGGTCGGCCATCTTCCTTGGCTGGAACTGAGCGTCGATATAAGGCATCATGCATGGTATGACGTCCACCACATCATGAAGGAGCTCGTCTTTTTTATCCTCCATATGAAGGTGATGAAGAAGTTCAGTAAAAATCTCTTCCCCAGTGCAGTCCTTCATAGGCTTTTTCACATAGTCGCCTTCCTCACTGGTATATAGACCATATCCCCAGAAAATAGTCTGATCCATGGGCTGATTGATAAAATGAGGCTGAGCAGCTACCACAATGCTTAAGAGCCAGTTAGAATCCTTAAAGGTCATTAGCGCACCGCTTCCTGGAACATTGCCAGAGTATCGTTCAATCATTTTAAGAAGCTTATTCCCCTTACTTGTTACCGTAAAGCTTTCCCAGTTCGTTTCATGAACATCTCCAAAGAATGGATACGGATTTCCAAGTCCCGGTTTCTTTACCGCAATCTTGCTCCACAGTTCCCCGGAGATTGGCCTTAATTGCGGGGCAGGCGCAGGCGTGTTTAAATCTCCCAAGGTTGCACTGTCAGTCATACAGGCATTAGTCATAATACAGATATCCTGATCTGTCAGCTCCACTTTTCTTTCCACTCCATAATCCTTTAAGTGAAGAGCTTCTACCGTAATTCCATCACCTTGTGAGAAATCAATATCTTTGACAATACAATTCTCCGAAAATACAACGCCTTGCTTTCTTAAATATAGTTCCAAGGGACGAATCACACTGTCATATTGATTGTATTGGGTTCTCGTCACACCTTCCAAAGTGTCAATTCTTGAAAATTCCAAAATCATCCGACGCATATAGCGACGAAATTCAAACAGACTGCTCCATTTTTGGAACGCAAAGGTTGTCTGCCACATATACCAAAAATTCGTAGTAAAGAAATGAGGCATATCAGCAAACCATTCCTCTATGGTCAAATCATCAAGTTTATGTTCCGGTGTATTCATGAGCCGAAACAATGCCATACGCTCCTTTTGAGTAAATCCCATGGATGAAACATTCAAAATCTTACCATCTTTATCGATGAGCCTGGCCTTTGCAAAGGTAGGGTGAGCATGATCAAAACTTAAGATTTCTTCAGTCACGCTGCGGCCTGAGTGTTCCTGGGATGGGATGGTGCGAAACAGCTCCCAAAAGTTTTCATAGGTCTCTTCATTCAGCATTCGGCCTCCCCGGCAGACAAAACCTTTCTCTGGAGTTCCGATTCCGTCATTGCTTCCTCCAAGTATGTGCATGCCTTCAAAGATGGTGATCTGTTCTCCTGGCATATTACAGTCTCTGATGAGATAGGCTGCACCTGCCAGATTCCCAAGACCTCCCCCTATAAAATATGCTTTTTGATTCTCCCTTTGATTACACTCCTTAGGCTGTCCTTTTGAAAACAACTCTTTTTGATCCTTACGGCTCTTATAATAGTCGTAAGTTTTTTTGGCGGCGATCCCTGCGGCGGCGGTCGCAGCGCCCCATGCGAGTATTTTACCGAGATTCTTTTTTTCACTCATAAGCCATCACTCCATTCTCTAAAATAATTTATCTAATGAGATTATATTATCATACTTCATTTCATCCGTCACCATACATACTTTTACACCGTACAAAAAAACGGCACCATGAATATGGCGCCGAATATAAGGTTTACTAACCTTTTAATTGTTTATTAACTGGGTGAAAAAATTGCTTAAGCCTGCGAATTCTTTCAGGGTTAAGGTTTCTCCACGGACGGAAGGGTTAAGGCCCATGTGTTCAATCGCTTCAATGATCTGCTCTTTTGTAAAGGAGATCTCTGAAGAATTGTTTAACCCATTTTGCAGGGTTTTTCTTCTCTGATTAAAGGAGGCCCTGATCAGGCGAAACATAAGCTTGGGATCTACAACGTCTACTGGAGGAGTCTTGTATCTTGTCAGCCGAATGACGGCAGAACCCACTCCCGGGCGAGGGATAAAGCAGTTAGGTGGTACATTGGCCACAATATAAGGCTCTGCATAATACTGTACAGCCAGGGAAAGGGCACCATAATCCTTGGATCCTGGTCCTACCTGCATCCGATCTGCCACTTCCTTTTGTACCATTACAGTTATATTGTCAATGGGAACTCCTCCCTCGAACAGTCCCATAATAATCGGGGTGGTGATGTAGTAAGGAAGATTTGCTACTACCTTAATAGGACGTCCTTGGTTGTAATCTTGAGTAATTTGATTGATGTCAACTTTAAGGATGTCTTGGTTAATTATGGTTACATTATCATAATCGGCTAGCGTCTCATTTAAAATCGGGATCAGCTTTGTATCGATCTCTACCGCAATTACATGACCTGCTTCTTCTGCTAGATATTGTGTCATGGTTCCGATTCCCGGTCCAATCTCCAGAACACAATCTTCTTTTGTCATTCCCGCTGAATTTATAATCTTCTCCAGCACATGGGTATCAATTAAGAAATTCTGACCGAATTTCTTCTGGATTGTAAAGTCGTGTTTTTTTATGATTTCAATGGTTTTTTGGGGTTGTCCCAGTGTTGCCATGTTTGTCCTCCGTTTTCTATACTATTACTTGATTCGGTACATGTTTTTTGCATTTTCGTTGGTAATTCTTATAACCTCTTCTTCAGAAATGTTTTTAATTGAACTGATTTCTGATACTACATAGGAGAGGTTTAAGGAGGAATTTCGTTTTCCTCTGTTTGGTACTGGTGCAAGATAAGGGCAGTCTGTTTCTAAAACCAACTGTTCTATTGGCATGTACTCAACTACTTCTTTCAGTTTTTTGGCATTTTTAAAGGTTAAAACACCTCCAATGCCCAGATAGAAGCCCATGTTTAAGTATTCCCTTGCCATCTCTTTTCCATAGGAAAAACAGTGAATGACCCCACCTAGCTCCTGGGACTTTTCTGCCTTCATGATATCTAGGGTATCCTTCGCCGCATCTCGGCTGTGGATAATAATTGGAAGATTCACCTCCCTTGCCAGTGTGAGCTGACGGATAAACCATTTCTTTTGTGTCTCACGGTCAGGCTCGTCCCAGTAATAGTCAAGTCCAATTTCTCCAATGGCTACGACCTTTGGATGAGAGGACTGTTCCTTTAGCCAAGTAATTCCCTCTTCATCAAGTTCTGCCGTCTCGTTTGGATGCACGCCAATGGCACCGTATACATTGGGATATTGGTCTATCATTTTCATGGTGTTTTGAGAGGTCTTGATGCTGGCACCTACATTGGTCACCGCCTCTATGCCATGGTGAAAAAGACTTTTTAATAATTCTTCTCTATCTTCTTCAAATGCCTCATCGTCATAATGGGCGTGTGTATCAAAAATCATCATATCTCCTTTAAAAGGATTCCCTAAGTCATAGAAATCCATTTATCATTTTAAAATTAAAAGGGAAAGAATATAGAGCAAGAGTAGGTGAACGGGATAAAACCAGTAAAATAATTTACTTAAGCAATTCTTTCCTCTTTCTCCGTTATAATTACGAATTGCGAACAGGGACAATGCCCCGGCTCCTAAACAGTAGGCACTCTCTAATGCTGCTAAAAAGCCAGCTAAAAGACTTTGTATCTTGTGGTTATCCCGGTAAATATAAAAAATCAAGATTAGAGCAATACCAATAATATTATAATCACATCTCAAAAATACAGCCGCTCCACAACCTGCTATAATGGCCAGGGCTTGCTTTAAGGGATCCCCATAAGCCTTTTTATAAGCAGAAAGGACCCAAAGTCCCAAAAGCAGGGTGAATAATACGTTCTGATATTCCGGGTGAAACCATTCTCCAGAAAGAGCCAGGTCAAAGGGAACTTCAGAAACCAACGCAAATATTAAAAGCCTCATGCTGTAGTGTTTTAGATTTCTAGTATGAACAAAGCCTTGCACCAAAAGGAAACAAAAGATGGGAAAGGAAAGTCTTCCTACTGTTCGAAGGGCAAAGTCAATGTACCCCCAAAACCGCACTTGAGTGATTCCCAATATGGTCGTGGTAAGGTCTATGTTCGGGTTCCTTAATATGCCATTTTCAATGACAACTGCACCAATGTGGTCAATGAACATAGTGACAATGGCAATAAGCTTTAGGGTATATCCGGTGAATCCTTTTCTTTCGGGGCTTGTTGTCTCCTGCATGGAATTCTCCTTTTTATTACAACAGACCGGATTTAATAAACCCGGCCTGCCTTACTTGTTTCTCTCATAGCGTCTGATATTCCCTTACTATTAGCAGATTTCTGCTCCTGCCGGCATAGATTTCTCCGGTACCATAAGGGATAAATTACCTTCTGCATCTTCCGCACACAAAAGCATGCCTTCTGATACAACACCAGCCAATTTAGCCGGTTTTAAGTTTACCACAACCATTACCTTTTTGCCAACCATTTCTTCTGGAGAATAGTGAGCCTTAATCCCGCTTACAATCTGTTTTACCTGACTTCCTATTCGCACCTGGGAACAAAGAAGCTTCTTGGACTTTGCCACGGCTTCGCAGGCAATGATCTCTCCTACCTGAAATTGAAGCTTCGCAAAATCATCGTATTCGATCTCAGCTTTTGGTTCAATGTCAATCACATCTAAGGCTTCTTCCTTCTCTGCCTCAGCCGCATCTACGGATGGAGCAAACATAACTTCCACCTTCTCTAGCACTTCTTTTATGTCCATACGGGCAAATAAGATCTCTGGCTGACCTGTAACTTTATTGCCGGACGGATAGAGACCAAATTCGTTCATCTGGGACAGCTCTCTCTTTTCGGTACAAAGCTGGGTTAAAATCTTTTTGGAGGTTTCTGGCATAAAGGAATCAAGAAGAGATGCTCCGATGGTAATGGCTTCTGTTAAATGATAAAGAACGGTTTCCAAACGAGCCTTCTTTGATTCATCCTTTGCAAGGGTCCAAGGTGCTGTTTCATCAATATACTTATTGCTTCTTCTGAAAATATTAAAGATAGATGTCATGGCATCTGCCACGCGAAGTTTCTCCATCTTCTCCTGAACTTTCTTAACCTCTTCTAGTACCACTGCCTTTAAATCTTCATCAAAAGCATCGGTATCGTTTCCATTATTTACCACGCCTTCAAAGTACTTATTGGACATGGAAATCGTACGATTTACAAGGTTGCCAAGAATGTTAGCAAGATCAGAATTCATGCGCTCTACCATAAGCTCCCATGAAATAACTCCGTCATTTTCAAATGGCATTTCATGAAGCACAAAGTAACGGACTGCATCTACCCCAAAGAAATCCACTAAGGTATCTGCATAAAGTACATTGCCCTTTGACTTACTCATCTTTCCATCGCCCTGAAGCAGCCATGGATGACCAAATACCTGCTTAGGAAGAGGTACTTCTAATGCCATCAAAAAGATTGGCCAGTAAATGGTATGGAACCGGATGATGTCCTTACCAATAAGGTGTAAGTCTGCAGGCCAAAGCTTCTGATACTGCTCACTGCTATTTCCATCACAGTCATAGCCAATTCCAGTAATATAGTTTGTCAAAGCATCAAGCCAAACATAGGTTACATGTTTTGGATCAAAGCTAACCGGAATTCCCCAGGTAAAGGTGGTTCTGGATACGCAAAGGTCCTGAAGACCAGGAAGAAGGAAGTTGTTCATCATCTCATTCTTTCTAGAAACTGGCTGGATGAATTCTGGATTCTCATTGATATGAGCAATGAGACGGTCTGCATATTTGCTCATACGGAAGAAGTAAGCCTCTTCTTTGGCTGGCTGTACTTCACCGCCGCAGTCCGGACATTTGCCATCGACTAGCTGGGACTCCGTAAAAAAGGATTCGCAAGGAGTACAGTAAAGGCCTTCATAATGTCCTTTATAAATATCGCCTTGGTCATACAGCTTTTTAAATATCTTCTGGACTTGTTTCTCATGATACTCATCTGTGGTTCTCATAAACTTATCATAGGATGTATTCATTAAATCCCAGATTCCTTTGATTCCATCGGCAGCACTGTCTACAAATTCCTTTGGAGAAACTCCTGCTGCTTTTGCCTTTTCTTCAATCTTCTGGCCGTGTTCATCGGTTCCTGTCTGGAAAAATACATCATAGCCTTCCGCTCTTTTATAACGAGCAATGGCATCTGCCAATACCGCTTCATAGGTATTACCAATATGTGGCTTTCCTGATGCATAGGCAATGGCGGTTGTAATATAATAAGGTTTTTTGTTAGAATCTTTGCACATGTTATTTCCTCCTGGTTCTATTTTCCAAAGAAAAACCCGTCTTAAAAAATCCTCTCGGAAATTTAAAGACGGGCAGTTATCCCGTGATACCACTTTAATTTATCTATGCCTTACAGCATAGACCTCGCCGACTGCACGCCTATATGAGATTTTTATTCCCATCCTAAGGCTGTTTATACAGTCTGACACGATAACGGGTGTAACCGTCGAAATCTAAAAGCACATAAAATGCCAGTTCGATCTCGCTGCTCCAAGGCCATATTCGGAAATAAGTTCAAGCTTCCTTTTTCACCATGGGGAAGTCTCTGCACATGAATCTTATCTCTTACTCTTCTTTTCTCAGCATTCTCATATAGATCAATTGTTAGTACTCCTAGTGTAATGGTTCAAAGAAAGTTTGTCAAGCAGGCAACCCTCTTATTCCCAGTTTAGTCATGACTTTTTTCTTTTCATCATATAAATATTAATAGTGAATTACGGAGGAATCATATATGACAAACAATTTTTTTAAAAAAGGTCGATGGCTGCTTTCCATTTTCCTTGTGGTCTCCCTGTTATGTTCGTGCACGCCGCCGCCAAAATCAGCCGCTACCCCCACCAGTGCGGGATATGAACAATACAAGGCTGCTGATTTATCCATGCAGAAAAATTTCAATCTGTTTACGGAAGATTTATTTCGAAACGAGATCAGCAACTCTGGGATAAGCTTTCACTTCTCTATTGCAGATCCTGCCTCTCGGGGACTTAAAACGGTCCCTCTGACTCTGGGCGACTTTTCCCTGGATAACATGAAACAAAACTCAAAAGATCTTTTAGAATTAAAGACAAAACTAATGCAGTTTAATCCACGAAAATTGACAAAGGATCAACGCCTGACTTATCAAATTCTTTACTCCTACATAGAAACCGAGCTGACTTCCGATGGTATGGAGCTTTATACAGAGCCTCTTACCTCAACCATAGGGGTTCAGGCACAGCTTCCGGTTCTGTTTGCAGAGTATGCCTTTTACAACCGGGATGACGTGGAAAACTATTTGTCACTGCTTTCTACCATTGATGATTATTATTCACAGATTTTAGAGTATGAAAAAGAGAAATCAAAAGCCGGGCTTTTTATGTCAGATTCCGCCGCCGATCATGTCTTAAAGTCATGTGAAGCTTATTTAATTCAACCGGACCACAGCTTTTTAGCGGAGACATTCAATACCAGAATTGATGCATTAAATGATTTAACTCCAGAAGAAAAAGCTGCCTATAAAGAAAAAAACTTAAAGGTCCTTGAAGAAAATTTTGTTCCAGCTTATAAAAATCTTATTAATGGAATTACCGCCCTTATGGGAACCGGAACCAACGAAAAGGGGCTTGCCGCATTTCCAGACGGAAAAAAATATTTTGAATACCTGGTCAACTCAAACACCGGAACTTCCTATGATTCCGTAGAAAGTCTTAAAAAAGCCATCGAAAAGCAAATTTCATCAGAAATCAAAGCTCTTGGACAGATCACCAAGGATAATCCAAAGATTCTTGATCAGCTTGATACCTATTCCTTCCGTTACACGAAACCAGATGAGATTTTGGACTCCTTAAAGTCCCAGATCAATAAGGATTTCCCAGAGCTTCCTCCATGTCAGTACACGGTTAAATATGTGCCTGTTGCCTTAGAATCTTCCTTAAGCCCTGCCTTTTATCTGGTCCCGCCCATTGACCGGTACGAGGATAATATTATCTATATCAATGGAAATAAACGGTTTCAAAACGATGATCTTTATACCACATTGGCTCATGAAGGTTATCCTGGGCATCTCTATCAAAATGTATACTTCCTAAGCAAGAGTCAAAACGACTTAAGAAGCATCTTATCCTTTGCCGCCTATTCGGAAGGCTGGGCAACCTATGTTGAAAATTACTCATACACCCTAGACAATGGCCTCGACCCGGATCTTGGAAAACTGCTGGCACACAATTCAGCTATAACCCTTGGCATTTATGCTTATCTTGATATCTGCATTAACTATGAGGGTTGGGATAAAGAACAGACAGCAAAGTATCTTGGAACCTTTTATAACGTGGATAAAACTGATATCGTTGATACCATCTATAACAGCCTGGTGGAAAATCCCACCAATTATATGAAATACTATGTTGGGTATCTAGAAATTATGGAAATGAAAAGCGCCGCTCAGAAGATTTTAAAAGATAAATTTGACTTAAAAGAATTTCATACCTTTTTACTGGATACTGGTCCTGCGCCATTCTCAGTTATACTGCCGGAATTTCGTAACTGGCTTGGCAAAGAACTTAGAACCAACTAAAATAAATAGGCAGGAGCAATAGTGATATCTGCTCCTGCCTATTTTGTATTCTAGAATTTATGAACTTATCTTTTTATAATCTTTTACATATTCCATCATATCACTATCGCCCTGCTTAACCTTTTCACCGGAATAATTCTTGCCATTAACCAAAACCTTTAATTTATCCAATGAAAAATTCTCGATAAAAGTGTTGCCAATTGCTGTAAGAGAGATCTTATCGTTCACTCCTTTTGCTGGCATCTTAGACAGATCTAATGTACCTGTTCCATCCTTGGATTCATATTTAACAACGGTGGTTCCTTCTTCTAAAACACCGTATTCAACCAATTTTTCTACCAATGCCTCTGCGGTAAGTTTGTCCACGGCATCCATCGCCTGATTTAGGCCAGTCCCATCGTCGTTCTTGCTATATACAGAAATGATTTCCATTGGTTCCACGTTAGGATCCGGAACCTTATCACTGGCGCCACCTGTAGAAGCCGCCACCTCTGGATTTGGTGCAGTAGTCTCCATCTTAGGCTGTGTTGGTGTACACGCTGCCAGGGACATCATCATTATAACACTCATTAAAATCACGATGAATTTTCTCATAATTGCGTATTGCCTCCTTAAACTCTCTTAAAGGCTCCGAAACCAGTAATTTAGATTGTTCAGAGCTTTGATCAAAACTTCTACCTCATCTTCACCTAATGTCTTAATAACACCTTTAATCATATCTTCATGAAATTTGGCATGGTGCTCATAGGCTTGTCTTCCTTTATCTGAAAGAGAAATGTAAACTACTCGCCGGTCCTCTTTTCCTCTTTGGCGGGTCACATACCCTTTTTTTACAAGGCTGTTCATGGCTATGGTCAAGGTTCCAACTGTAACAGACAGCTCTCTGGCAATGGTCGACATATTTTTAGGTTCTCCGACGCCAATGGCTTCTATTACATGCATATCATTATTGGTTATATTATCAAATTCTTGGGTAATGATAGCCTGTTGTTCAATATCCATAATATCCCGAAACAGTCTTACCAATACTTCGTTAAGAGTTCCGTAAGTGTCCACGTTTATCCCTTTCATATCGTTATGACAATAAAAGCTTCCTCGTAATTATACATGATTATGTATTTATAGACAACCACTTGAATTCTTATGAAATTCTTAAAATCAAGATGAAATAATCCCTTTTATACCAAAATACGGCTCAAAACGACACTGGCTGCGATTCCTGCAAATGTTGCAATGAGAGAACCAGTAAGTGCATACCTAGTTTTTCGAATTTTAACGGTTCCAAAATAAACACTCAGGCAATAAAATAAGGTCTCCGTGCAGCTCATAATAATAGAAGTAACCATACCAATGTAAGAATCAGTTCCATATCTTTTAAAAATATCTAATACCAGCCCAATTGCTGCTGAGTTTGAGATTAGCCGTATAAGAATGACAGGCACGACTGGAGCCGGCAAAAATAAAAGCCCCGCTGGCTTTGTCAAAAGCTTTGATAAAACATCCAAAAAACCAGAAGCTCGCAGCACACCAACTGCAGTCATAAGACCAATGAGTGTTGGAAGGATTCCTGCTACTGTCTTCATCCCATCTTTTGCACCATTTATGAAATCATCAAAAACTGGACGTTTTGATAAGACACCAAAGCCAACAATATAAAAGATTACAAGAGGCACCAAAGCCTCAGATAAAAACATTAAAAACTTCATTGATTCACCCAATCACTCTTATTATTACAGTCTATTCCAAAACTTTCCTTTTCATTCAAAGGGATTCAAGGTAAACTATAAGGGAAAGCATGCAAATATGGAAAGGAGAAAAATATGAGTTTATTATTTTTACAGTATCCACCCTGCAGTACCTGCAAAAATGCAAAGAAATGGCTGGATTCACGTGAAATATCATATGAATTAAGAAATATAAAAGAAGAAAATCCCAATGAAATCGAGCTTGCCGCCTGGATCAAAAAAAGCGGACTTCCCTTAAAAAGGTTCTTTAATACGAGTGGAAACATCTATAAGGAACAAAATCTAAAAGATCTCCTTCCTGGCATGAGCGAAGAAGAACAGATCAAACTTTTGGCAACCAATGGTATGTTGGTTAAGAGACCGTTAATTATTGGAGAAGATTTTATTCTTACAGGTTTTAAAGAAGAAGAATGGATAAAAGCATTTACTCCATAAATAAAAATAAGAACCTGGCCAAACGGGGATATTATCAGCTTCCGTTTGGTCAGGTTTTACACGTTACATCTTGTCTTTTGCCTTTTGCATACAGCTTAGTCAATACACAACCGTCAATAACTTGGCATGGGATATAATGGATCATGGGTATTCTTCCATTTGTTTTCCAAATGACTTTTATTTTTATGATTTAAAAACACATTTTTCATGATCAATTCATCTGAGGAAGAACGGCGTGTCTCTTCGATAATTAGATCGGCTCTAGTTATACAAAGAGCATCGTCATCGTGCCAGATCTTCGTCTCAATGTTTTTCACTCTGCCCATTGGGAATCGACCTGATTTGTTGGCACAAACTCCTATGGAGGTTACTGACAAAATGACACAAATCACCATGGATACCATAAAAGGCTTGTGCAGATAATAAACTATTCTACGATACTTGTCTATCAATTTAAGTTGCTTGGTTAAAACAGTGGTTGAGCCTCGACGATTCATTTCCTCCATGATCATCTGAAATTCACCAGGTGGAGGAGACGGAGGCTCGGGTGTTATTTCCGGGTGCTTCTGCATATACTCAAGCAGATATGCTTCTAATTTTTCCTCGGAAGCCTTATTCTTTTTTAATCGTTTGAAAATGGAACATATATTATGATAGTCTCTTCCCTGCTCCATGTATGCACCTCTTAAATACAAGTTATCCTTAAGTTCCCCCATTCTTTGGGGTTGACTTTTCACCGTCAGCGTTTACTATTAGTAGTATATCGAATTTGGGAGGCAACGCTTTATGAAAAAAATCGTCTTAACCGGCGGCGGTACTGCTGGTCATGTTACCCCGAACCTGGCTCTGATTCCCTCTCTAAAAGAGAGGCATTATGACATTCACTATATGGGTTCCTATCATGGAATCGAGCGAAAACTCATAGAAGGAGCCGGCATTGCCTATATCGGCATCTCGTCTGGTAAATTCCGCCGATACTTTGACTTAAAAAATTTTACTGACCCCTTCCGCGTAGTAAAAGGGTATGGGGAAGCTTTGAAATTCTTAAAAAAATACAAACCCGATGTAGTTTTCTCAAAAGGAGGTTTTGTAGCCGTTCCTGTGGTACTTGCTGCAAAACACTTAAAGATTCCTGTTATAATCCACGAGTCCGATATGACTCCAGGACTTGCAAACAAGATGTGTATTCCTGCAGCGACAAATGTATGTTGCAATTTCCCGGAGACCCTTTTCTATCTTCCAAAAGATAAAGCCGTCCTTACAGGCTCTCCTATACGAAAAGAGCTGTTAAAGGGTGATAAACAAAAGGGGTTAAGCTTTGCGGGGCTTGTAGCAAATTGCCCTGTGATCTTAATCATTGGAGGAAGTCTCGGATCCGTAACGGTTAACAATGCCGTAAGAGAAGTACTTCCAAAACTTTTAAAGGATTTCCAGATCATACATATCTGCGGGAAAGGCAATCTGGATGAGAGCCTAATGGATACCCAGGGATATGTACAATACGAGTATGTAGATGCTCCCTTAAAGCATTTGTTTGCTGCTGCGGACTTAATGATATCGAGAGCAGGGGCAAACGCGATCTGCGAGATTCTTGCCCTCAGGAAGCCTAATATCCTCATTCCACTTTCTGCTGCTGCCAGCAGAGGAGATCAGATCTTAAATGCCAGATCTTTTCATAAGCAGGGATTTAGCTTTCTCTTAGAAGAGGAGAACCTATCAGGAGACTCCCTGCTTAAGGCTGTATCTGAAACGTATCAGAACAGAAATTCTTACATTTCAAATATGGAACAGAGCGAACAGCACAATGCCATCGACGCCATAATAGAAATGGTTGAAACTCTGACTGAAAAGTAATTTATGTCTCAAAGCCAGGTCCAAGAATCTTCTTTAAGCAGACTCTTGTCCGATATATCCGGGAGCGGCATACCGTTCCCGGAATTTCTAGTAATTCACAAATCTCTGGAATCGTAAGCTGTTTTAAGAAATAAAGGACAGCCATTTCCTTCCATTCTTCCCTCATAGTCGAAATCTCACTTGTAATCATTAAAACAGCTTCCTCTTCAAGTATCACATCAAGAGGGTCTGTAATTACATAATTAGCAAGTAATGCCACCTCATTGGCTGCATCTTCCTGGCTTAAACTCACTTTTTCATAATGTCCATTCTTACGGAGACAGTCGATGGATTTACTCTTTAGTATTTTAATCAGCATACCCTTTTTCCGCGTATCGGTCCAGGTCAGCGAATAATTTTCGAAGTATGCAATAAATGTTTCTTGTACGACATCATCCAGTTCCATATCTGGCACATGGAGTGTCTTTGCAATCCTTCGGAGCAGACCCTGATACTCTCCGTAAATAGATTGCAACAACATATTTTCATCTTTTAGTATGCTCATTTATAATGCCCCTCTGATTACAGGGCGCTCCTAATAGCGGCTCCTGTCTGTGCTAAGTCTTCCGGACTTACTTTGCCCGATACCCATGAAATCATAACAGGGCCTTCCTCATAACGAGGAATCAAATGTACGTGAAAATGAAAAACGGTCTGGCCTGCTTCTTTTCCATTATTCTGCACAACATTGAATCCGGCACAGCCTAATGTGGTTTTCATGGCGTTCCCTATCTTTGCAGCCAACGGAAGAACTTTTGATGCTGTCTCACCGTCAAGTTCACAAAGATCTTTATAATGATGCTTTGGAAGTATCAGGGCATGCCCTTTTGATGCCGGTCCTAAATCCATAATTACGCGAAAAACTTCATCCTCATATAATGTCTCAGAAGGTATGTCCCCGTTTGCAATTTTGCAGAAAATGCAATCATCTTCTCTCACACTCTCACCTCCTTCCTCGTGTATTATTCCCATATCTCCATGTTAGTAGGTCTTTTAGGCTTACGATACAGAATGATTCCCATGATGATACCTACGAAAAGTCCTGCAATGTGAGCTGCATTATCTACACCTGTGCTGGAAAAACCAAAATACAGGGAACACACGATCACTACTACAAGCTGCCGGGTACTTAGATCTTCTAACTTTCCCCGGTTTATTAATACTGCATACAAAAGACCGCCAATGACTCCAAATATCGCACCAGAAGCGCCTGCAGAAACGATGAGGCGATAATCTCCAAGGTTTACTATCATGGAAATTATATTTGCACCAATCCCGCAGAACAGATAAAAGAGGAAATACTTCACATGCCCCAACGCTCTCTCTAAATTATCTCCTAAAATAAACAAAATGAGCATATTGTTCATAATATGATTGATTCCAAAATGCATGAAAATAGAGGTTAGTAAGCGGTAATACTCTCCGTGCTCTAAAACAAGAGGCGCATACATCGCCCCGTGGTTAACCATAAACTGAGTATTCTCTGTGGAGCCTGTTATTTCCAGATACAGAAAATAAATGACATTCAGTATAATAAATCCCATATTGACAAATGCCTTTTTTCGACTGGATACGTCTTCCATCACAGATCTCCTTCTAAAATAATATAATTATTTTAGCACAAATTAACATATTATGTAAATATAAACGCGAAATTTGCGATAAAAACTTCATCCCCTTTTTTTAATGTCACTGTTTCATTGGTTTCTAGTATCCTACCGTTTATCGATGTTCCGTTTGTGGAGTTTAAATCACATAGCTGATATTCCTCACCTGCACGGTCAATTCTTGCATGGATTCTGCTTATGGCCTCACCCTCAAGAACATAGTCCACCAGACCTTCCTGCTTCCCAATTAGGTACGGTACATAAGAGATTGTAATATCAGGGACTTCACTCCCTACCGCCCTAAGATACCTGGCATTACGGTCCGCAGTTGTATCTGTCAGAAGAACCGTTTGCAGTATCTCCTCTTCTTTTTCTTCCTCTGGCTGATGGGCTGGATCGTTCGCTTCCTCAACAAATGCCATCTGCCAATCATACCGTTCTTCTTTCAGGCTTGATTTATCTCCTCTTTTTATATTCTCTTTTAGAGATCGTTCCTCTTTGAAAGACCGTTCCTCTTTAAAAGATTGTTCGTCTTTAAAAGATCGTTCGTCTTTAAAAGATCGTTCGTCTTTAAAAGATCGTTCGTCCTTAAAAGATCGTTCGTCCTTAAAAGATCGTTCGTCCTTGAAAGGTCGTTCGTCTTTATATGGCTTACGCTCTTTGCCCTGGCTTTTTCTACCGCCAGATAGGATTAAGGAGACCATTACCACTGCTCCTATGATAAGAGGTCCATACCAGAACCGAACAATTGCGCTGATTCCAAAAAGCAGCCATAAGATGGCTGCCGACCCGGACATAGTTACAACCATAAGAAACAGGACTTTTGATGGGCTGATCCCAGCCTTTACCGTATCATTATTCTCAGGATTTCTACTTTCATACTTCTCTTCTTCTCTAGTTACTATTTGGGTAGGAATGTCTGCGTGGAAACCTCTTATATTTTCCTCTTTCGCATTTTTCTTTTCAAACGCTTCTTTTTCTCTATCATTTGATTTGTTTTCGATGATCTCAATCAAGTCATTTATGCCATAGTTTTCTTTTAGACTCTCATGATAAAGCCCATAGGCCTTAACCACGCACTCCTTATCCTGATGATTGACTTTACCTAGTAGATACCGCAAAAGTCCGGTCATCTCCTGCGAGAAATTTCCTTTCCTCCCTGGTATCAGGCATAGGAAAACTTTAAAACGCTCAGGCTCTACGTAGATATATTCTGGATCCAATAAAATCTGGTCTTCCTTTAAGAGATATGCCTCAAGCCTGGAAAGGGTGCCGGCAATTCCACCAATTAATTTTTTTAGCTCCTCTTCTCCAAGATTTCGATACTCCAAAATCCTGCTTAAGGATTGCTTTGAGGTGATTTCATAGTAACAGGAACTTTGACCATCCAGATTTTTCAAATGGAACTTCAAAAGCCCCTCTATTTTATTCTTCTCCAGCATGGGAAGCTCGAATCCCTTATAATTTGGCTCTTCCGGGTCTATTATTAAATAATTACTTTTCATTTCTCGTCTGTATGCTATTTTCATCTTTTTCCTCCTGATCCAAAAGAGTCATCATCCGTATAAAATTTTCCGGGTCAAAGACATCTTGCTCCAGGGACAGCTTCCACTTTCCTCCTGTCGCTACAGCTTTCACCTTCTTTCCGGTTATGGGATTTCCTGAAAGTTTAAGATCAAACTCGTACCTCTCCCAGTAAAACGGTTTACCCGCCCTTTTCTGTGCCCACGTAACAGCCTCATCGAATGGCTCGGACTCATTGTGTCTTAATCTCTGGACCGCCTCTTGTACCGCCATGGTACCTGCAGTCTTATCTCTGACGCGATATGCCGCCTGAATGGAAACCAAGAGTGCCCATAGAACAACCGCCATTACAATGGCAGCTTCCACTGTAAAACTTCCTGGTACACGCCTCTTCATAAGATTACCAGACAGATCCAAGCAGGAATCAAAAAAGGAAGAAAGGGAACGGAAGCCTTTTTAATATCTTTTCCTTTTATAAGGAAATAGAGGTATAGACCGCCACAAAGAAATCCGCTTAAAAACACACTATAAACCAATAATCTTAAATTCATAAAAAAGCCCAAAAAGAGACCGCTGACTGCAAAAAACCACCCGTCTCCCTCTCCTAGCGCACCGTCCGTAAAACGACTAATCACTACCATGACTATTCCTATAAGGCTTCCTAACAACCTGTCACTTACTTCCTGACCAGTAAAAAAAGCGAGGATGGCACCCGCTACCCCGGCGACAATTAACAACCTGATACTTATGGTTTTGGTTTTCCCATCCTGAAAAGCAGAGATAACAAGAAAGATGGTAAATACGATTTTATCTATGCCTACTGGCATGATGACACCTCCTAATGCGAACAATATGAACACGCTCCTAAGTGACGCACCGTTTCAATAGAAACAGCAGAAGCATAAGAAATAATGGAAGAGCAGCTTTGGTCCGAATGATACTTTTCTCCTGACGGCATGATATAAACTCGGCCGCCCCCTTCTTCTTTAGGCTTACACCGGCTGCATGGCTTGTATGTACTACCGGACAAGTTGCGCATATTCTTCACTTCATCTTGGGTTACTGACTTTAAATCGTTAAATAGATAATGACATGTTCTTGACATGTGATATCTTGTACTGTTCTTTCCCACATAGACGATTTCCTCTGACTCCATTTCTTGTTCTCCTTTTCCTCCCTCCTTACCAATCCAGGCTCTGCGAGTAGATCTGGCTGTCATAGGTACACTTTTTAATCCAAAAACAGAAAAAGGAAGCTTGACTTTGTAATTCATAATGAGATCAATTGTCTTATCATCTCTAAGAATTGATGATCTGGAGAAAGAGATCCCTTCAATCCGCCTCATATCTACTTTGTCTTCCACCCTTTTTCTGGTATAAAAAAGCACCCCTTCGCCTGCAAGACTCTTTAATATTTCTTTTTGAATCCCAGTCATTTTAGAAGTGCTCTCTGGATTGTCCTCTTTTCCCTTTTGGAGTAAGTATGCATATTGGCTTAAATCTTCCCCTACCCCTTCAAGAGCCGTCTGAACCTGTCGATCAATATTCATAATTTCCATTGGCATCATCATTAGAATCATGAAAAACACAAACAAGGGCAGAGCCATGGCGGCCTCAATGGTCAAACTTCCTTCTTTTTTAATCCGAAAGACAGATGATAATACCCTTTTTACAGTGGGCCTAATATCATTTATGGGGACTTGTACCTGGAGAGTTACAATTTTTTTATTATTTATTCCTTTAGGCTCCCTGAAAAAGGGCATGATCATCTGCCTCCTTCCTTTAATACGCTTTTTCTGTTTTCACATCCAACGAATAAAAGGGATTGCTTCCTCCAAAAAACATATGTTTCGTTTTTACTTTCCCTTTGATTTCAGCCTGATAGACGCAGTCTTCCATAAGAAAATCTTCCTGCTTTTTGCTAAGATTCCATTGAATGATATCCATGAGACGATAGGTTTGCACCTGTTGTTGTCCAAGAATAAGTAAAAGCTTTAAATAACCGGTATAGTCTAGTCCCTTATCGCCTCCCTTACCACCATCCGCTTTTCCCTTTTTTCCAAGTTCCAGCAAATTAGATAAGGTCAGATTCCAGGTATCCTTCGATTTTACAAAGGCTACTTTTTTTCCTTCCAGAAGCATTCTAACGTCCACAATTGCTTCTCCTAAGGCCCACACTCCCATAATAAAAAATGCTACCACTCCCGCAAGAGGGGCCACTCCGGTAACACCAGTAATCACACCTGCCAAAGCATTGGCTTCTTCCCTTTTTTCAGGATCCGAAAGAATATGAATGAGATTCATTCCTTCTCTAATGGCGACAATATCAGTAATTACCGTTTTTAAATTATCTTCATCCTGTTTCTTTCCCCCAATCAGATACTCCATTTCATACTTATAATCTTTTTCTTCCTCGGAACAAAAGTTTGTCAAAAACCGGCTGCTATACTCTTCAAATATAATTCGCTCCAATAGATTTAACTTGCTTGCTTCCCCCTCTTGCATGGAGGCGGACGGAAATGAATTCCCGTTTAGGACTCCCTTTGATACTTCACTTCCTTCTGGAAGCACCAGGGTCAGAAGTCCTTTTTGAGCAAATCCTACGACCTGTTCTAAGATCTTTTGTTTTTCCGGATCCTTTACACCATTGGAATACGACAAAGCTGGAATTTGAATCCGATCCCAGATATCATCAACAGACCCCCATAACTCGGACAAATTTGGTCCTTCGTCCTCCTCGTCGACATAAACCCAATTATCAATGATATCTTCCACTTCATCGGCTCGTTCTATTGCCTGTTCTATAATGGGTTGTTGAAGATTCATCTTCTCTGTAAGAGCCTCAACTTGTTTTCTACGAGCTCCGTCCTGGTTTACATAAGAATCATAACTGTTAGCCTCTTCAGAGATTGCCTTTTGCATATTGGAGCTAATATCTTTTGTTAGAGCTTTCTTTTTACGGTTGGTCTCTTCCAGATTCTTTTTTAATTCATCTGCCAGTTTCCCGTATTTACTAACGAGGGAGGGAATCCGTTCCATCTCTCGTTTCAGCTTCTTAGCCTTCTCCTTAAATCCACTTCCGTCGTAATCGCTTATCTCATTTTGTGCTTCCTGCCAGCATTCCTTTTGTGCTCTTAAACAGTCATTGATATCTTCAAGCGCCCGCTCCAGGCGAACTGCTTCCTTTGTGTGCTCGGTATAAGACTGAGACAAGCTATCGACAGAAGAAGCCTCTTTTATATTTTTTAATATGTCCTCAGCGCCTTGCGTATCAGGCATATCCTTTATAATGCCATATTTCATATAATCAAGAATTTCCTGATTGAGATGTGCGCCACCGTCATCCGTTATAGACACTTTATCAAGGATCTCCGACGATTCCACATCCATGGAATACCAGCCAGAGCTGTCCATATATGGCTCCATATATTGATTCCAGGAATCTAAAATATCACTTTCATCCCCCGCTTCAAGAAGAAACAGCCGGTACTCATCCCACGCCTCTCTATGGTATTCACTAAACACGGAATCCATAGCAGAATCTGCTGCAAGCTTTAAATAGCATCTTGCCCCAGCCGTACGTGCGGACTCTATAAGTCCGCACATGAGACTGAAGATGCACAAAAGAGCTAGACTTAAAAATACGGTGATCTGCCCGCTTTTCTGCATTAGTACACCTCTTTTGACTGATTATCAATCTGTTTAAAAGTAAGCTCTAAAAGCGCGTTGATTCTATCCTTAAAAATAATAACAAGGCCGATTAATACCACTAGAATCAATACGATTTCAATTACGCCTACGCCATCTTCTTCTCTCATAAAGTCCATAAACTGAGTCTTTAAATATGCGATCATTTTCTCACCTCCCTTCTAATAAAATGACAGAAACGCTGGAAGTACTATCATGGCCATAACCACGCCCAGCATAAGAAACAACGGAAACAAAAGTTTGGTTCCTGCCTCTTCTCCCAGCCTTTTAGCCATATTTTTTCTTTGCTCAAAAGCGGAGATCATCTCAAGCTCAAGCGCGTGGCGAAGCTGCCTGCTTCCATTTTTCTGGCTCTGTTCCAATAGCGCAGAAAGTTTTAAATAGGGCTGAAGGCTACAGCGCCTACCAAACTCACCAAATGCCCTGCTCTCTGATACCCCACTTCCAAGCTGAGAAGCCGTCTTCTTCATCTCTTCGTATACTGGCCTGATTTTTCTTTTTCCTTCTTTGACACTAGAATCGTAACCTGCTACAATTCGTTCCCACGCCCCTCTTACCGTAAGACCAGCACCAATATAGACCAACAGCTTTGAAATCACTTCAGAATAATCAAGAAGTAACTGTTGTTCTCTCTTTTTTTCCTGATTTTGCTTATCTGTACTTACTTTTACATGAAGCAGAAGTGCCATGAATACTCCAAGAAAAGGAAACAATCGATGGCTATTATCCTCTTGAAAAGAATAAGTTAGAGAATGTCCTTCATAATCATTAGGCAATTGTAGATAATCGTCCGTCTGCTGCTTTTGGTCTTCTTTTTCCGCCCAGGTTAAAAATTCATTCTCCGCTTTTTCTTGTGCCGTACGTATTGGAGGATAAACCATTAAGTGAAAACGATATGTAAACTCCTCGGTACCATCTGAAGCTCGTGCAATGATTGTGACCGGCTCTCCTGCTTCATTTATCTGCTCATTATGTACAGTTCCAAGAGAATCCACCAGCTCTGCATTGTCTGTCTCCCAATTAATCTTGATTCCATAATTACTGAGTTTGCTTATAAGGTTTAGATTTTTCCTTATTTCTAAAAGGGAAGCGTTTTCTCCAAGCATCTGGATCTCTAGCTGGGGTTTGATTTTTTCAAATATCTTTTTTGCTTCTTCCTTGGTATAGCGCTTCTCGCGGACTGGTATCTTAACTGGTATCTTTTTATTTTCCTCGTCTTTATTTAGGCCGGTTATTTGAAGCTCATAAGTGGTCTCCCCCTGGCCTGGCGCTGCCCTTTTTAATCCGGCACCACTTAAGCCGCTACCAAATCCCATAGCAGAAGAAATTTCTATTAAGGCATACAAGAGGAAACCTGCTGCCACACAAGCTACCTGAGTCTTTGTAAAGGTAATATTCCATTTCCCACTAAATCTTTTAAACATGGCTTCTCCTTATATCTCAATACTCATAATCTTCCTTGAAATGAAAAATGCCAATACATAAAGTACCATGCAGACAGTCATTACAACTTTACCGATCGCTGTGGTATACATAAGCTGAAAGAACCCTGGAGATGTCAAATCAATATAAATCACTATAAAAAATGGAATCATGTTCATAACCTTTTGCTCAAACTGCTTCGAGGCTGACATGGTTATTATCTCCTGTCGAACGGATATCTTGTCCCGTATAATATTGGCTGAATGACTGATAATGGAGACCAACTCCCCACCGCTGCGCTTTGCAGCTACAAAGACTTCAGCAAAATTTTTCACATCATCTAGACCGCTTCTAGTTGCAAACTCCATCAAAGCCTGTTCCACAGAACGGTTGATTTTTATTTGATTTTCGATATGTTTAAACTCTATGGTAATCAGCCCATCTTCTCCAAAGAGCAACTTGAGCTCTCTCACCGAAGAGGAAAAGGCATTTTCAACGGAGTAACCAGCACTTAAAAAGGAAGATAACAATGAAATTCCTTCTTTGAATTCAACATTAAGCTGTTCAAGCCTTTTTTCTCTTAATTCTTTTCTTTTTAAAATGGGATAAAGGATTCCGAATGGAATGAGAATAAGAAAAACCACGATACTTCGATAAAACACATAAGCAAAAACTCCAGAAAGAGCCAGCCCCTGACCGCCGTATAGGCACCACTGAATGGGTGTCATAACATAAATATCATATCTCAACGCCTGCGGCTTTGAGCTTTTCGGTGTTTTGAATGTCACCCACTTTTTTAAGGCTTCCCTGTACCAACTTGTTGCCGTCTCTTTTTTGATAATCTTCTTCAAAGTGGTATAAAGGGTTAAGCCTGATTTCTCCATTTTCATAATCAGCCACCTCCACAATAGACAGGACCCGCCTGCTTTTATCTCTTAACCTTCCAAGATGTATTATAATATCAATGGCCGCCGCAATCTGACTCCTCACCGCAGGTAGAGGGATATCCGCACCCATGAGCACCATGGTTTCTAACCTTGATAACATATCTTTGGGACTATTGCCATGACCCGTGCTAAGGCTTCCGTCATGCCCTGTATTCATGGCTGAAATCATATCAAGCGCTTCTTTTCCTCTTACTTCTCCAATGATAATGCGGTCTGGGTTCATTCGCAGGGAGGCTTTTATCAGGTCACCTATGGTCACCTCTCCTTCCCCTTCTCCATTTGCCCCTCTCGTCTCAAGCCTTACCAGATTCTTTATCTGGGTGATTTTAAGCTCCGCGGAATCTTCAATGGTCACAATTCTTTCATCCTTTGGGATATAAGAAGAAAGTGCATTTAAAAATGTACTTTTTCCCGAATTGGTACCTCCACAGACAAAGATGTTATACCCGGCCTCTACAATTGCCTTCAAAAAGTCCGCCGATTCGCGGGTAACGGAACCATATGCTAAAAGCTTTGCCATGGTAATAGGCTCTGGGAATTTTCGAATGGTAACAGCAGGTCCATCTAGGGCAATGGGAGGAAGCACTACATGAACTCTAGAGCCGTCCAAAAGCCTGGCATCTGCAATGGGCCTGGATACATTCACCGTACGGTTGACTCGGCTTACAATTTGCTGAATGGTATCTTCAAGCTGTTCCTGACTTTCAAACGTCCTGTTCCACAGCTCCATGCTTCCATTTCTCTCTAGAAAAACACAATCGGCTCCATTGACCATAATCTCTGTCACCTGTCTGTCATCCACCAATTCCTGGAGTGCTCCCAACCGCCGGAAGGAATCAAAAAGCCTGCTGCGAAGCTCTATCTTTTCTTTTAAGGGAAGAAAGTGATTCTGACCGTATTCGAGAATCTTACGGTCTATTATGGCATACAGCTCTTCATCGGTGATCTGCTGCTGCTCATTTAACTCTCTCATGATCTCTTCCCGCATCTTCCTTCGCATCTCTTCTTCCATGCTTACCTCTCCTTACGGCTGCTTTCTTAAAAGCTGCCTTGTATAGTCTCCCAGCTCACTCCATAGAAGTTGTTCCACATAAGATTCCCTTCTTCCGAAATTGCAGTGATATGGAAGTTTAATTTTTTGGATTCGTTTTTTTACAGACTCTTGACCGGAGGTTGTAAGATACTCTTCAAACTCCTCAATCTTAGAGACTGAGACGCAGTCATCCATAACTGGCATATAGATGATGTCACAAACGTCCAACACCTCTACCGCTTTTTTCCCAAACTGCCCCAGGTCCAAAATTATAGTTTCGTAAGGACTTTCTCTGGCAATACGTCTTACCAGTTCAGCCACTTCAAGCGTTCCTATCTGGTTTAAATCCTCTGGATACTGGACAGGAGGCACATAATCAAGCTCTCCCCAGGTATAAACAAGAGATCCAAGCCTGATCCAGCTATACTTTTCCTGACTGTAATAATAGAAAAGATCCGATAGCCCTCCTTTTAATTCCTCACCAAATAGCTTACCTAGTCCAGAACAATCTTCAAAGTTTAAGTAAAGAACCTTTAGATCCCTGGATAATAGCTGTCCCATAGTAAGAGAAAAGGAAGTCTTTAGACATCGGTTAATGGGAGAGTAAATCCCAATCACCTTACCAGTCCTTGATATCATGCTGCTTAAACCATCATCATGATCACCGGTTAAATAAGCCTCCATCACATCCCTTAAAATCCCATCTGCCGCTTGATACTTATAAATACCCTTCGAGGACTCTTCCAACGAACTGCCTTCCCCGTCACATAGATAAAATACCTGTTCTGTACGGATACTTGTAATTTCTTCTTTGGAGACACCTGCCTGGATTAACAACAAATCAATCTCATGGTCTTTCCCATAGCCTTTTAGCTTTTCCAAAGCAGTAAAGGCAAGAGCCTTAAAGGGAGCCTGTTTCCTATGGTTTATAAATTCTGCAAGCCTTTCCGCATAGAAAGAATCCTCGTCATATATTGCCATCACTCGTTCTGCCAAATATAATCCTCCTTTGTTACTGTAACACCCCTAAGGTAATAAGCGTCCCTAGAAAAAGACAAAATCCAAAGGGAATTACCATGTCATACCCATCCCGCTCGGGGCGGTAATAAGCAGTTATTTTACCTGTTTGAAATACATACCTGATATAGGTTAGAAGACAGGAGAAACGGTGTATCAAAATCCCATTTCCTATCATTTTGATTAGAGACCAGATAGCCCCAATAAGAAAACCAGAAAAAATAGCCATTGCACCGGTTTGAAGACCCATATATCCACAGATGAGAGCTGCCATCTTAATATCTCCTGCTCCAATCATCCGGCATAAAAACAAAACAAAAAACAAGGCTGTCACAAGAACAATTCGTAAAAGAAAAAAAACAGGTTCCTTTAAAATGTTCATGTCACTTGTTAATACCCATGCTTCAAGCCCGGTAAGTAACAAGCCATTTCCTATGCCAAAAAGCATCAACCAGTTCGGAATCTTGTGCTCTTTGACATCAAAATAAGCTCCTACCCCTAAGTGAAGCAGTAATATAATACCCCCTATGATACACTCCCCCCTCTTTTAAAAAATCAACACCTTTACTTTGGAATTCATGCTGGAATATCAGCTTTTAAATGATGGAATCAAGTTCCATCTCTCATTGAAAATCTAGGAATCAGCATACAGAATGTACACTGGAATATATTCCCATTATGCACAAGGTTGCGTTAAATGTCAACTCTTTTTTAAAGAAATTTAGAATCCGATTCTTGTTCCTGGTTTAACTTCATATTATAAGTGTATTATTATGTTTTTAACAATTTTGTCGAACGATTTCTTTATTTTATAGTGAATTTTTATACTTTTCAAGGCCAAAGCATTGACCTTTCCCCCCTAAAATGGTAAAATAATTTTAGTTTATATTTTTAAACCAAAGGAGGAATTGCCCATGGAAGGGCATAATTTTCACCTGCTTTTTAAGGACTGTATGCCCATTTTTATCGCCCTTGGAGATGAAGTCAGACTCACAATTATTGAGGCATTGGCCCGTAATGGTCTTTATGACAGCATGGGGAATGATGTTTCAGTTACAAGCGGCTCCACAGCTTCTAACATTGGGATGAATGTAAAAGACATCACGGAGAAAACCAATCTCTCCCGTCCGGCAGTCTCCCATCATTTAAAAATATTAAAAGAAGCCGGCCTCATCGATGTCAGACAAGAGGGCACCGCAAATTTTTATTACCTGACCATCGGAGACACCACAAAAAAACTGTGTTCCCTGGGACAGCATATGCAGATGTTGTTAGACCGTGTCCCACAACTTACGGACAATTCAGGTAAAATATGAATAAAAAGCCATTTTCTAGTTATAATTAATATAACAGATATTTTGTAAATATTATGAAATGGAGATGGCAAAATGAAGCATGCAACACTAAAACAACGTCTGACTGCATCAGAAGAAGAGCGTAAATTACGGTATGAGATCGAATGTTCCAAAACAGCGATTGACGCCGCCAGGAACCACTTTGAACACGTAGTGGATCCAACCCTTATTGACTGTTATATCTATGAACTGAATGCAGCACAGCTACGTTATCAGTTCCTCCTACGCAGTTTTAAAAGCTGGGAGGTTTAAAGTGCTATTTTAAAGATCACGGAGGAGTGAGCAAATGGCTGAAGAAAAAATGGAAGTCGGGATAGGTTTTATTACAGAGGTAGACCGCTATCTCTTTAACAATGGCAAACATTACGAAATCTACGAGAAGCTGGGCGCTCACCCATGGACCTACCAGGAAGAGGAAGGAATGTATTTTGCAGTATGGGCGCCCCATGCAATTCAAATTGGTGTGGTGGGTGATTTCAATGGCTGGAATCCAGATTTAAATCCTATGACCTGCTTGGCTAAGTCAGGACTCTGGGAGGCCTTTATACCAAACCTTGGTGCCGGGGCGCTTTATAAATATGCAATTACAACAGAAACCGGGAAGCTTCTCTTTAAAGCGGATCCTTATGCCTTTGAAGCAGAATACCGGCCTCAGACCGCTTCTGTAACTACCGATCTTTCCGGTTTTGTCTGGAACGATAAAAAGTGGATGGAGAAACGAAAAAAACAAGATCCTATGGACGGACCTGTTAGCATCTATGAGGTTCATATAGGCTCATGGCGTAAGAAAAACCGGGAAGAAAAGGATGGCTTTTATACCTATGTGGAGGCTGCCCACGAGCTCTCGGAATACATAATCGAGATGGGATATACCCATGTGGAGCTACTGGGTATTGCAGAACATCCTTACGACGGTTCCTGGGGCTATCAGGTAACCGGGTATTTTGCTCCAACTTCACGGTACGGCACTCCAAAAGAATTTATGTATTTCATCGATTACATGCATCAAAAAGGAATTGGTGTTATCTTAGACTGGGTTCCGGCACATTTCCCAAAGGATGCCCATGGGCTTTCGGATTTTGACGGAAAACCTTGCTACCAATATGCGGACCCCGGAAAAGGGGAGCATCCGGACTGGGGCACTAAGGTCTTTGATTACAGCAAGTATGAAGTGGATAATTTCCTCATTGCCAATGCTCTTTACTGGGTGGAGAAATATCACGTAGACGGACTTAGGGTAGATGCAGTTGCTTCTATGCTTTATCTTGACTACGGAAGAGCTGACGGTGAATGGATTCCCAATAAGAACGGTGGAAATGAAAATCTAGAAGCCATTGAATTTTTCAAGCATCTAAACAGTGTGGTGAAAAAAAGAGGCGACAATGCCATGATAATTGCCGAAGAATCCACCGCATGGCCTAAGGTTACAGACAGTCCAGAACACGGGGGACTGGGTTTTACCTCCAAATGGAATATGGGCTGGATGCATGATTTTCTAGAATACATGAAGCTGGATCCCTATTTTAGAAAATACAATCACCATAAGATGACGTTTGGTCTTACATATTTTACCAGTGAAAAATATATACTTGTATTATCCCATGATGAAGTGGTTCATTTGAAAAGCTCTATGATTGAAAAGATGCCCGGACTTCTTGAGGATAAGTTTTCCAATTTAAAGGTGGGATACACCTTTATGCTAGGCCATCCAGGCAAAAAACTTTTGTTTATGGGACAGGATTTCGGACAGTTTCATGAATGGGATGAAAAAGTGGCCTTGGACTGGCATCTGGCTGATGAGCCTCTTGGAGAAGAGCTTAAAAACTATGTCAAAGACCTGTTGCACCTCTATCAAGAATATCCTGCGCTATACGAGAAGGACTATGACTGGGAGGGCTTTTCCTGGATCAATGCCAATGACAACGAGCATAGTATCTTTAGCTTTATAAGGTACAGTGCTGATAAGAAAAATAATCTTTTGTTCGTGCTTAACTTTACACCTGTAGAACGTAAGGACTACCGGGCAGGCGTTCCAAAAAAAGGAAGCTATCAGCTGGTTTTTGATGAAACTCACGGCCTTTATGAATCAGGAAAAAAAGCGAATACCGTTCTTTCTGAGGAAATAAAATGGGATGGACAAAACAATTCTATCTCCTGCCCACTCAAACCTTACGGAGTTGCTGTATACCATTTCAAAGGATAACTTTTTAGATATTTCATCTAATATACCACTGTTTTTTCTATACTTTTTATCTATATTGTAGTAAAATAATACTATATAATTTTAACGTATTTTGGGGATTCAAAGATGGAAGGAGAGGTATTTTATGGGAGCAGAGCTAATAGCTACGACCGCAACAAAGATGGTGTATCGGGATGGGGATAAAGCGATCAAGGTTTTTAATGCTGATTTTCCAAAAGCTGAGGTGCTAAATGAAGCGTTAATTACCGCGAGAGTTGAGGAAACCGGCGGAATCAATGTTCCTAAGGTGCAAGAAGTCAGTGTTTTTGAAGGCAAGTGGTCCATTACCTATGACTTTATTGAAGGGAAGACATTAAAGCAACTTATGGATGAGAATCCGGAGAAGCTACCAGAATATATGGATATGATGGTGGATCTTCATCTGAGCATTATGTCAAAACATTGTCCTCTGTTAAATAAGCTAAAGGATAAGATGAATAGACAAGTGGCTGATATGGATGAATTCGGAGAAGCCAGCAGATACGATATGCAGACTCGTCTTGATGGCATGCCAAAGCACACCAAACTGTGCCACGGTGACTTTAATCCAAGTAATATTATTGTGACCGACGATCAGACCATGTACGTTCTTGACTGGGTTCACGCCACCCAAGGCAATGCCAGTGCTGATGTGGCAAGAACATACCTCCTCTTCTCTTTGCAGGATAAGAAAAAAGCTGATATGTACATTGATGTATTTTGTAAGAAGACCGGAACCGCTAAAAAATACGTTCAATCCTGGCTTCCAATCGTGGCAGCTGCACAGCTATCCAAAAAACGACCTGAGGAAGTTGAGCTTTTGAATCAGTGGGCTAATGTATTTGAATATCAATAAGAGTAAAGAATCAAAGAGACTGCCACAACATAGTCTTGTCAAAAACAATACATAAAGAACAATACATAAAACGTCTTGGACGGCTTATAAAAGCCCCACCAAGACGTTTTTTCACGTTATCCATACGTATTTTGTATAAACTACTATCTCAAATTAATTTACAACGGCTTCTAATCATGATTTAGGAATGTTAGACATGGCTTCGTGTTCCTGTTTCAGTTCCTCATACAAATCGTAAAATCTCCATTTACAATTGGTATCTGTAATAACCGCTTTTAACTGAACCTTTGGAACCCCTGCACGCCTTATATTTAAAAGCAGCTCGTCCACTCTGCGGTTAGAAAAGTTCTTCATGACTAAAATCTCTTCTTCCACCGGAGGACAGGCTTCAAGAGCAGTTTCGTCAAACCCTTCCATTCCAGCAAGATAACCCACCGTCTGGTTTATCTGGTCACTGGAGATATTGCGGATTCGAATGCCCATGCGAATTAGAACTGCTTTTAGCTTCGCTGCCTTTGAATCATTCCCACTCTTTTTTTCTTCTTCCGGCTGATAATATAAAACTAATTCCTTTGTTATTGCCATGTTCTATCCCTCCTGCTGTTTTTTATAACAGGTGTTTTCTTAATTCTTCCCCGCTTAAGGAGCTTAAATACGCTGGAGCGATATCAAATACAGTCTTACAACCTTTTTGTCCCTCCTGGTTTAAGCGATAAGCTGCGCGTGCATAGGAAGTCAATACAGAAGCTGTGAATTCTGGATTTGAATCCAGCTTTAAGCTATATTCAATCACGTGGTTATTCTCATTCTCCCAGCCAGTGCTTCCAGTTCTGATTACAAAACCGCCGTGAGGAATGCCTTTATGATCCTTCATCAGTTCCTCTTCACTAATAAAATGAACTGTAGTATCATAGTCAGAAAAATAATTAGGCATGGTCACGATTTCTTCTTTGATCCGATCTAAATCAGCGCCCTCTTCTGCCACAACAAAACATTCTCTTGTATGTTTTTCTCTCACAGACAGTTCTGGATTTTTACCGTCTCGAACTTCCTGCAGCGCTTCTTCTACAGGGATGGTATACTGTCTGGCATCCTTAACTCCAGTAATCCTTCTAATAGCATCTGAATGGCCCTGGCTCACGCCTCTGCCCCAGAATGTATAGTCATGTCCACCTGGAAGAACGGCTCCGGCATACAAGCGGTTTAAGGAAAACATACCTGGATCCCAGCCAACGGAAATGATTCCTACGTTACCACCCAAAAGGGCAGCCTCATCAACCACCTTAAAATGATCTGGAATCTTCGCATGAGTATCAAAGCTGTCAACCACATTAAAGGCTTTTGCAAGCTCTGGTGTCTGTACTGGAAGGTCTGTGGCACTACCGCCGCATAAAATTAAAACATCTATGGTTCCCTTTTTCGTCATAATCTCATCATAAGGGTAAACCTTGACCCCTTCAGTCAAAAGCTTAACTGATTCTGGGGCTCTTCTTGTAAATACAGCAGCCAGCTCCATGTCCTTATTATGCTTAATGGCACACTCGACTCCTCTGCCAAGATTTCCATATCCTACGATTCCTATTTTTATTGTCATACGCTCCACAACCTTTCTGAAAATTTGTAATTTATTATAACCTTAAAATCCCTCAGTGTAAATAAAGGATTGGAATGCGGACAACAAAAAACGCAGACAGTACAAACGCCTGCCTGCGGATCTTTTAAGTTAATTAAGCAAATACTGCCTCTGGCACTTCCATTGTAGTGGTCTCATATTTGTCCAGAATCACCTTCTGGATGGTATCTCTTGTACCGGAATTGATTGGATGTGCAATATCCCGATACTCTCCATCTGCTGCCTTACGGCTTGGCATTGCAATAAATAGTCCTTTTTCACCTTCAATAACTTTAATGTCATGAATAACGAATTCGTTATCCAATGTGATTGATACTATGGCCTTCATCTTTCCCTCTTTTTCAATACGTCGTACTCGTACGTCTGTAATCTGCATGTTCTTCCCCTCTCGTCACTTACACTATAATGTGTATCTTTCGTTTTTCTCCAAGACAATCTTTACATTGTCCGGCGTTCCTATGTAGGTGGTATTGGCCCGAATCGTATCACGACTTTCCACGATACAATTTTCAATGACCGTATTATCGCCTATATAGACGTCATTTAAAATAATGGAATTTTTAATGACGCAGTTGTTGCCGACATAAGCTTTTTTATAAAGGACTGAATTTTCGACAACTCCGTTGACAATGCTACCGCTAGACACCAGGCTGTTCTTTACTGATGCGCCTGGGTTGTATTTCGCAGGCGGCAGGTCATCGATCTTTGAGTAAACATCCGGATACTGACGGAAAAAATAATTTCTAACTTCCGGCTTTAAGAAATCCATATTGGTTTTATAATAGGATTCCACGGATGCGATATTTCTCCAGTAATCGTTCATTTTATATGCATATATTCGTTTCAAATTCCGATATCGTACCAGAATGTCACTCACAAAATCATAGCGGTCTTCCATGGCGCACTGCTCAATCAACTCAATCAACTGCCGCCTTCGAATTACATAAATGCCGCAGGAAACAGTATTGGAGGAAACCACCATAGGCTTCTCTTCAAAATCTGTAATCCTGCCGTCCTGATTGGTCTTTACCAGTCCAAAACGTGTGGTATCTTCTCCCATTGGGAGATCTGTACATACCACGGTGATATCTGCCTTCTTCTCTATATGATACTCTAGCACTTTTCCGTAGTCCAATTTGTAAATGCCGTCCCCTGCGGCTATGACTACGTAAGGCTCATGACTGTTTTTTAAAAATGTCAGGTTTTGAAACAGTGCATCTGCAGTCCCCCTATACCAGTCACTGCTTTCTGCGGTTATGGTAGGGGTGAAGACAAATAGTCCGCCCTGCTTTCTTCCAAAATCCCACCATTTGGATGAACTCAAATGAAGATGCAGGGATCTGGAATTATACTGTGTCAAAACTGCCACATTCTGAATGTGTGAATTGGTCATATTGCTTAGGGCAAAATCTATGCTCCTATAGTTACCTGCTATAGGCATAGCTGCAATGGCTCTTCTGTTGGACAGTTCCCGCATTCGCTTACTGTTTCCACCTGCTAATACAATTCCGATTGCTCTCATCGCATGCCACCTGCCTTTATAATATAATCTCCGCTGAGTAGCTCTCCGTCTTTATAATCTTCCGGAACGGTTATTCCAACAATTGCTGTATTCTTGCCGATTGTCACCTGGTCAGGTATCACAGAATTTTCCCCTACCGTAACCAAATCAAACTGATAGACTTTTGGATCGTACTTGCTTTTTTCATATTCCCCAGCTCCTAATACAGCACCGGTTCCTACCGTAACATTCTCCGCTAGAATGGCCTTACTAATCTTAACATCTTCTCCGATGACGCATTCCCTCATAATAATGGAATCTTTTACTACTGCACCCTTCTTAATAACGACTCCAGAACCAATTACGGAATTTCTTACTTCTCCGTAAATTTCCGTTCCTTCTCCCACAATACTTCTGTCTATGATCGCTTCTTCCGAGACGTATTGAGGCGGAATTATGTCGCTTTTTGTATAAATTTTCCAGTACTCTTCGTAAAGATTAAACTCAGGAATGATGTCAATTAACTCCATATTGGCCTCCCAATAAGAAGCAAGAGTACCTACATCCTTCCAATAACCGTTGTATTCATATGCAAATACCCGTTTACCCTCCTCAAAACAGTAAGGTATGATGTGCTTTCCAAAATCACATCCCGGAACATCAGACATACGGAGCAGGGCCTCTTTTAATGCTTTAAAGCTAAATATGTAAATTCCCATGGATGCCAGATTGCTTCTTGGATTCACAGGTTTTTCTTCAAATTCCGTAATTCGATTGCCTTCGTCTGTGATTAGTATCCCGAACCGGCTCGCCTCTTCAATGGGCACCGGCATAGCAGCAATGGTGATATCAGCATTATTTGCTTTGTGATATTCCAGCATTACCTCATAATCCATCTTATAGATATGGTCCCCTGATAATATGAGAACATAGTCCGGATTATAGGTCTCCATGTATTCCAAGTTCTGATAAATGGCATTAGCAGTACCGGTATACCAGTCACTTCCCTTGCTCCTTTCATAAGGAGGGAGGATGGTAACGCCGCCCACATTCCGGTCAAGATCCCAAGGAATCCCAATGCCGATATGGGTATTCAGACGCAATGGCTGATACTGGGTCAGAACTCCCACTGTATCAACTCCTGAATTAATGCAGTTGCTAAGCGGAAAATCAATGATACGGTATTTGCCGCCAAAGGACACTGCAGGTTTGGCAACTTTTTGGGTTAGCACTCCTAACCGGCTGCCTTGTCCGCCTGCCAAAAGCATGGCAATCATCTCTTTTTTAATCACGTTATCACCTCTTGCTGTAATTTATTGTGACCATATTATACCATACTTTCAATCAATAGTGAACAAATATTTGTATTTATCACATAGTTTTTTGTGCATTTTCCGACATTTTTCGTGCTTTTTACAAATTTTTGACATTTTTAGCTCTATCTGGTGTTTTTACTGTCAGCCCCCCTTGAATAGAAACTCAAAATACAGTATAATCTTAATTAAGTATGCGAACATATAAAAGGAGAATCTATTATGGATTTAATTACGGTAAGAGAGATATATAAAAAGCAGGATACACTTCTTAATTCCCAGGTTACTATCGGAGGCTGGGTAAGAAGTCTGCGAGACTCCAAATCATTTGGATTCATCGTATTAAACGACGGATCTTACTTTGAGACGCTTCAGGTCGTTTATCACGATACCATGGAGAACTTTTCTGAAATCAGCAAGTTAAACGTTGGCGCTGCCGTAATCGTGACTGGAACCCTAGTTCCTACCCCAGATGCCAAACAGCCCTTTGAGATACAGGCGACTGAAGTAACGGTAGAAGGAACTTCTTCTTCCGATTATCCACTTCAAAAGAAGCGTCATACCTTTGAGTATTTAAGAACTATTTCCCATCTCCGTCCTAGAACCAACACCTTCCAGGCCGTATTTCGGGTACGTTCCCTGATCGCTTATGCCATTCACCAGTTTTTCCAGGAGAGAGATTTTGTTTACGTTCATACTCCACTTATCACAGGAAGCGACTGCGAAGGCGCCGGTGAGATGTTCCAGGTAACTACTATGGATTTAAACAACATTCCAAAGACAGAAGAAGGAACGATTGATTTTTCCCAGGATTTCTTTGGCAAGCCTACCAACTTAACCGTAAGCGGTCAGTTAAATGGTGAGTCCTATGCTATGGCATTCCGCAACATCTATACCTTTGGCCCTACCTTCCGTGCAGAGAATTCTAACACCACAAGACATGCGGCTGAGTTTTGGATGATTGAGCCTGAGATGGCGTTTGCAGATTTAAATGACAATATGGCACTGGCAGAATCCATGCTAAAGTATGTAATTCGTTATGTACTTGAGCACGCACCAGAAGAGATGAATTTCTTTAACCAGTTCGTGGACAAGGATCTTTTAAATCGTTTAAACCATGTATTAAACTCTGACTTTGCCCATGTTACTTATACAGAGGCTGTAGAGCTTCTTACGAAGCATAACGATGAGTTTGATTATAAAGTGTTCTGGGGATGCGATCTGCAGACCGAGCATGAGCGCTATCTCACCGAGCAGCTTTATAAAAAACCTGTATTCGTTACAGATTATCCAAAGGAAATCAAGGCATTTTATATGAAGCTTAACCCGGACAACAAAACCGTAGCAGCCGTAGACTGTCTGGTTCCTGGAATTGGTGAAATCATCGGAGGAAGCCAGAGAGAGGATAACTACGACAAACTGGTAGCACGTATGGACGAGCTTGAACTGAACAAAGAGGATTATGACTTCTATCTTGATTTAAGAAAATACGGCTCCGCACGCCATGCTGGCTTTGGTTTAGGCTTTGAGCGCTGCGTAATGTATTTAACCGGAATGTCCAATATCCGTGACGTGGTTCCGTTCCCAAGAACCGTTAACAACTGCGAACTTTAATCCTGTACCACAGATTCCCTACCAAAGAGGCAGGGAATTTGTGGTATCTTTTAAAATAGGACCAGCGAGGTAACGAGAATGAAATTTATACATATTGCAGATGTTCACTGGGGTATGAGCCCTGACAGCGACAAGCCCTGGAGCAAGGAACGGTGCCAAGATATTAAGGACACATTTGCAAAGGCAGTGAATCAGGCAAAAGTCTTAGAAGCCGATTGCCTTTTCATTTCTGGAGATTTATTCCATAGACAGCCCCTTGCCAGGGATTTAAAAGAGGTCAATTACCTCTTTTCCACCATACCTTCCGTGCACGTAGTCATTATCGCAGGAAATCATGACAGAATCCGCAAAAATTCAGCTATCTTAAGCTTTACCTGGTCACCTAATGTAACGTATCTTCTGGGGGAAGAGCTGGAAAGCGTTTATTTCAAAGAGATCAATACAGAGGTCTACGGATTTAGTTACCACTCAGTGGAAATCCCAGAGAACCGTCTGGATCACTTAAAGGTGCCAAACAACGGACGAATCCATGTGCTTTTGGGACATGGAGGAGATGCCAACCACATCCCATTTGACAAGGGAGCCATGTCAAACCTTGACTTTTCCTACATTGCCATGGGACACATTCACAGACCAGAAGTTCTTTTAGAAAACCGTATGGCCTTTTCTGGTTCCCTAGAGCCTCTTGATAAGACAGAGTCCGGGCCTCACGGCTTGATTATGGGTGAAATTAACGAAGTAACTCGCATGGTTTCTTCCTTAAAGTTTATTCCCATCGCAAAACTCCAATACGTATCTCTGGCTGTTAATGTCACTGCTGCCACCACCAATACGGAGCTTGCTATGAAGATCACTCAGGAGATTCAAAGCCGTGGAACCGAAAACATCTTTCGCTTTCGCATACGGGGAATGAGGGATCCTGATATCTCCTTTGATTTGAATATGCTTTCCACCCGGTTTAAGATCATGGAGATCATAGACGAATCCGAACCACAATATGATTTTTCCGCTCTCTTTGCTGAACATTCCAGTGATATGATCGGCTTTTATATTCAGGCTCTTCAAAAACCTGAGATGAGCCCTATGGAGAAAAAGGCCCTCTATTACGGCATCAACGCACTGCTTCGCACCACGGATGAAAGGAGCTGATCCCATGAGAATACTAGATATTTATATCAATGGCTTTGGAAAATTCCATGGCAGGAATCTGACTTTCAGTAATGGGCTTAACATCGTCTATGGAAAGAACGAAGCAGGTAAATCAACCATACATACTTTTATCCGCGGCATGCTTTTTGGAATCGAACGTCAAAGGGGAAGAGCTTCTAGGAACGATCTCTACACCAAGTTCGAGCCCTGGGAAAACAGCGGTACTTATGAAGGTCAGATTCGGCTGGAGCACAAGGAACATATCTACCGAATAGAGAGAACTTTCCAGAAGAACAAAAAAGAATTCAAGATTGTGGATGAAACGGCTGGCCGTGAAATTGAACCGACTAAAGCGTTTCTAGACGATCTTTTAAGTGGACTGAGTGAAACAACTTATATTAATACTGTAAGTATAAGCCAGTTAAAGAGTGCCACCGATGAAGGCATGGTTTCTGAACTTAAAAACTACATAGCCAATCTAAACAACACAGGAAGCCTTGCATTAAACGTCACCAAAGCTACCACATTTTTAAAGTCTCAGAAAAAAGAGCTGGAATCCCAGATGGTTCCTGAGGCCGCCCGCACTTATACCTCTTTACTAAGCGAGATTCGCAATACGGAAAAAGAAATTTCATCACCGGAATTTGAAAACCAGATTAATGAATTTCAGAAACTTCGTGAAGATGTAAAAACTTCTTTGGAAGAACATCAAAAAGAAAAAGAAGAGCTGATTAAAAAAGTAGCCAGAGGAAAACAGGTTTTAAGCAGCAATCAGTTCACAGACCAGGATTCCATCAACACCTATACCCAAAAGGCTCAGGACAACTTTGATGATTACACAAACGCCAAGGAAGTCTCCAGTAAAAAGCCAAGAAAGGTCTTTTCTGTCCTTTCCCTCATCCTTGCCACAGCACTGTTATGCGGAGTGGGAGGCCTTTACTATCTGGGTGAATCCAATTACTTCACTGCTAATTACGGTTTGGACCTGCTGTTTCTTATGAGCATATTTATGGGCGCTGCCATTATCTTTTACCTTATCGGCCTTCTTCTCTTTCTGAAACTAAAGCAGAGCCAGAAGGACATGGAGATGAGCGCAAAGGTATTACAGGAGATCCTTTCCAGACATCTTGGAAGTGGAGATATCTCTACGGAGGCAATGCGAGCATTTCAGTCAAGAATGGCAGAGTTTACCCGCCTTTGTTCTGCTGTTATCAAATCAGAAGCCGCTGTCATTCAAAAGCAAACGGAGCTTACGGAACTTCAGCAAAAACAAGAAAACTGTGGGAGCACCATTGAAAAACAGCAAAAAAGCCAGTGGGAACTGGAACGAAAGCTGGAACACCTTTCAAGCTGTAAAACCCAGGCTGAAGGTCTGAAACACATATTAGAGGAAAATGATAGAATCCGGGAAGAAGTTTCTGCCATTGACTTAGCTCTTGAGACCATGACAAACTTATCTTCCTCTATCCGGGATTCCTTCGGACTTTATTTAAACCGAGCAGCATCAGACCTAATTAAAGGAATCACAGGAGGCATCTATACCAGTATGAGTGTGGATGAGAACCTAAATGTCTTCCTCAATACAAAAACCAAACTGGTGCCACTGGAGCAGGTCAGCAGCGGTACTATGGACCAGGTTTATCTGGCCCTTCGCCTTGCCGCAGCCACTTTGATCCAGGAGGGGGAAGAGCGTATGCCTATGATCTTTGACGACAGCTTTGTACTCTACGATGACGATCGTCTACGCACCGCTTTAAAATGGCTGATTAATGCCTATTCCGACCAGATTATTATATTTACCTGTCATCAGAGAGAGGCTCAGCTCTTGACAGCAAACTTAATTCCTTATCATCTGATTGAGATTTAAGAAAAAATATAAGAAGAGATATTAGAAGATACATTAAGAAGAGATATAAAAAGATACATAAAAAGACTGTGATACGAGATAAGATGCGTATCACAGTCTTTTTTGTTCTTATACTTTTTTGTTCTTATACTTTTTTATTCTTACGCAACTTTGCTATTATGCTTTTATGCTTTTATACTTCCCTACTTTCCCTGCCTGTGGCAAGAAACATGCCAAAGAAAACACCAACTAGCGCTGGAACGATCCAGCCGAGTCCAATGGCATAGAGAGGAAGTTTTAATAGCAGTTGATGAAGAATCTTAGCTCCTGCCTGCTCCAGAGACAAAAGAACACTGACTACGCCTGTAATGCCTATGGAACTGACGTATACCATCCGCCAACGCTCTCCATCTTGAAAGGCAAAGGAAAGCAAAATAAGTACGATGGCGACTGGATAGATGGTATTTAATACGGGAACTGATATTTCCAGAATCTTTGTCAATCCTATATTTGAGATAACGAAGCTTGAGAGAGCAAATATGAACGCCCAAGTCCGATATCCAATACCAGGAATTATGGTACAGAAATATTTGCTACAGCAACTAATTAAACCAATACAGGTATTTAAACAGGCAATAAAAAATACGACTGCCAACATTACAAGACCTACCTTCCCATATAGAAAGCTTACGGCCTGATTTAACGTCTGAGCTCCATTTGATGCAGAGCCAAAGGCACCGCCTGTTGTGGATCCTACGTGAGCCAGAGCGCCGTATACAAGGAGTAAAATCCCTCCTGCCACAAATCCTGCATGAATGGTCTCTTTTACCACCACAGCGTCCTTTTTCATTCCCATAGCCTTAATGTTAAGGGAAATCACGATTCCAAAATTCAGTGCCGCAATGGTATCCATGGTGAGATAGCCGTCTAAAAAGCCTTTTACAAAGGGGGCCGATGCATATTCCTTTACCGGCGCTCCATATAGGCCAGGAGGCTTAATCAGACAACCAGCAAATATCACCACGATAAGAACCAAAAGTACAGGAGTCAGAATCTTTCCCAGACGATTCGTAAGCTGGTCCGGATTTAAGGCCACCACAAAGGCTACTACGAAGAATGCAGCGGAATAAAGAAGCTGTGCTACCAATGGGTTACCGTCCCCCATAAAGGGAACCACAGCCATCTCAAAAGATGTGCTGGCCGTCCTTGGTATGGCAAGACATGGCCCTATGGATAGATAATTTAACAAGGTAAAAATATAAGCAAACCTAGGGTGAACCCGCTCTGCCAGGTAATAAAATCCGCCTGCTCTTGCAACGGATACTACGCCCAAAACTGGAAATCCAATTGCGGTTACGGCAAAACCAATCATTGCTGTCCATGTGTTTGTACCTGCCAGTGAGCCCAAAAAAGGCGGAAAAATAAGATTTCCCGCCCCAAAAAACATGGAGAAAAGTGTAAGACCAATCAATATTCGTTTTTGAGTTGATAATTTATCCATCTGTATCCCAATTACCTATCGCCTGCACGGTAGCGTTCCAACACTCGGTTAATTCTAGTGGTTGGATTTAAAAGGTCGCTTAAGGATGCATCATGGTTTAAGTTATCTATGATCAGAGCAATGTATTTACTCATATCTACATCAATATAGTAAGGTCTTGAAAGAAGGTCCGGTGTCTGGTATACAAGATTGGTGGTAAGAATACGGTCAATAAAACCATTTTCATAATACTCATCAAACTTTGCAAGGCCATTTGTGAAAAGACCAAAGGTAGCGCATACGAATACCTTTCTTGCTTTTCTTCTCTTTAATTCTTTTGCAACGTCAAGCATGCTTTCTCCAGAAGAAATCATATCATCTACGATAATAACATCCTTGCCCTCTACACTGCTTCCTAAGAATTCATGGGCAACGATCGGGTTGCGTCCATTGATGATCTGAGTGTAATCACGGCGTTTGTAGAACATACCCATATCAAGACCTAAAACGTTGGCAAAATAAACAGCACGACCCATACCGCCTTCATCCGGGCTAATAACCATCATGTGTTCACTGTCAATATTTAACTCTTTCTCATTCTTAAGCAGATGCTTAATGAACTGATAAATAGGCTGAACCGTTTCAAATCCTTGTAATGGAATGGCATTTTGGACTCTTGGATCGTGGGCATCAAACGTAATGATATTCTCTACTCCCATGCTCACTAATTCTTTTAATGCAAGTGCGCAGTCAAGAGATTCTCTGCCGGATCTTTTATGCTGTCTGCTTTCATATAAGAAAGGCATGATCACATTGATACGGCGAGCTTTTCCTGCTGAAGCGGCAATCACGCGCTTTAAATCCTGAAAATGGTCATCAGGAGACATGTGATTGGTCATACCGCATAAAGAATACGTATGGCTGTAATTGCAAACGTCTACCATGAAATAAAGGTCATCTCCACGTACGGATTCATGCAGAGTTCCTTTTGCCTCACCAGTACCAAATCTTGGAGTGCTGGCTCCGATTAGATACGTTTCTCTCTGATAGCCTGAGAAAGCGATGGTAGATTTGTGCTCACTCTCACGTTCTTTTCTCCAGCTTATCAAATAATCATTTACCTTATCTCCCAGCTCCTTGCAGCTCTTTAACGGAATTAAGCCAAGAGGACCAACCGGAATGGTCTCTATAATTTTCTCTTCGTAAAGCATTCTTTTCTCCTCCAACGTATCTTAATACAATGCAACGGTTCTTTTATAACATTATGTGCCGCTTTAGTCAAGACAATCAATAGGATTCCCTATATTTTTCAAGTAACAAACTTTATTTTGCCTGATTTATTCCCATCATATCCATCTCTGGCAAAATATAGTAAACCTCACTATTTCTATAAGTATCCCTAGCAGCTACCCGATAAAAGCACACGACCCAGAAAGGCCGCATGCTTTTTAATTATCTTTATTTATGTCAACTTCACGTATGGATATTTCCTAACGCTGGCTGACGGATCCTGACTTTTTCTTAATCCTGATATCGTCTCCATAGAGAGGAATCACCGTATATCGACTGATCAGCCTTGATGTCACACGTTCTGTATAGCGATCTCTTAGCTCATTGATCGGGTGGTTCGTGGATATAATGGTGGACTTTGAAGAATTCAGCCGCTCGTTGATGCAGTAAAATAGCTCTGATGAAGTAAAGCTGTTATTAAGCTCCGTTCCCAAATCATCTATGATAAGTAGGTCGCAGTCTAAGATATACTGGTACATGCCTCTCATATCGTCTTCATCGTTATAATCAAACCGATTTTTGGAAAACACCTCAAAAAGATCATTAGCAGACAGATAGATCACTGAAAAAAACTGATCAATCAGCTCCTTTGCAATACAGTTGGTAAGAAAGGTTTTACCGACGCCCGTAGGGCCTGTAAACAAAAGATTTCCTGGTTCTGTGGAAAATGTAAGGGCAAAGTTTTTACAGGTTTCCACAACCTGGGCCATATACTGCCTTACGGTTCTGTTTAAATGAGGAAGGATCTTGGTATCATCAAAATAACCGGTAGAGAAGGTATTGAAGTTTTCAATTGCCACAATCTGTTCGATGTTAGACTGTGCATAAAGATATTTCATCTCCGCCTGGCGGAAGCAGTGGCATTTCGCGCCGTTTGCATACCCGGTATCCTTACAGTCCTTGCAACGATACTGCATCTCCATATAATCTGTTGGAAATCCTGCCGATCTTAAGAGCACACTTTTTTGCTCTCTTAAGTCTGCAATCTCATCGCGAAGCTCTTTTAGTGCTCCCTTATCTCCTTCAAGAAGCCTCCTAGCACAGGCCACCGCCCTGGTACTGATGGACTGGTCAAGCTCTCTGATTACCGTAATCTTTTGATATACGTTTGCAATCCGTTCTTCCTGTTCATGACGGTTCTTAAACTGCTGCTGCCCGTAAGCCCTCATGACGGCGTCGTACTGTGAATTGCTCAGTGCCATAATAACCTCCATTCCTTTTGCTACCTGTTACAAAAACTACTGCTGCTTCAATTGATCAAGAATCAGCGCATCGTAATCAATCTCTCTTTGAGGAAAGTTCTGAAACTGATTCTGTCCGGTCCTTGGTTTTGCCTGTGTACCTGTTGATGATTTCTTTCCGTTCTTATAATCTCCGCTCTTAAGCCGCTCTGCATACTGCTCGTCCAGCCGCTTAATCTCTTCCATCGTACGAACTCCTGCCTTTTTCCAGCCGTCTAAAATCTTATCCGCATAGGGAAAGCTAGGGGAATGGGTGGCGGCCAAGGTACGATTACATGCTTCCATCACGATCTCACGATTAAACCCATAGGTGCTAAACCACCGATCCATAAACTCTCGTTCCGAATCTCCTGGGTTTCTGTCATTTAGACCAAATGCTCTCATAACTGCATAGGAATCCTTTGAATAAGTGGTGGCGCTGTTTTTTGCCTCCTCAACGGTTTTCATTCCCTTTTCGTGCCAGCTGATTGCTACGGTCTCAATGTAGCGGATGCTTGTATGTCCTCCCTGGACACAATATTCTACCACGTATTCAAGCAGTTCTGATGGCATATGAAGACCATCATAAAGATATGCAAATACCTCACATTCTCTTTGGGTGAATACTTTATTCATATATTTCTGGGCAATATAAAGAAGCTGGGAAAAATCCTCATCTCCTGCAAGACCACTTATCTTTTCAGGGGAATAGGCGGTTCTTTTTGCAAGGGGCTGAGTCTTTGTCTTGACTTCAGTAGCAGTTCCAGAACAGGCAGTCTCAGAGACAGCCTTAGATGGTTCAGCCTTGACTGGAATCTCCTCTGAAAGTACACCAGCCTTCTTCCAATAAGCCAGGGCGCGGGCCACATCTGCCTCCGTATGGTTGAGTGCATCTGCAATCATAGAAATGGTTATCTCTTCTCCATCATGACGCATTAGAAATAAATATTCCTTTATGTACTCTCCATTGGCCATGGACATGTATTCATCAATGAAATCGTTTGATATCACCGTAGCCCTGATCTTTAAACTGCTCTTTACATTCACCGCCATAACCTCACCTTTTTATCATGCTCATATCATACCACAGGTCCTTAGAAAAGAAAATAGGGGCAGTTATCCACCAAATGAATTGTGGAAACTGTGGATAATGTGGAAATCTAGTATACATAATATGGGATTTCGTTTCTCATCCCGTCGATTTGTTGATAAAACCGAGATTTTGTAAATTGTAAGACTTTATATTATGTAAATCAAAGAATCCACATAGTTTCTTAACATAAAATGTTGAAAACTATGTGGACAATGTGGATAACTATACTCCCAGTAGGTTTTCTCCCACTTTTACAATGTCTCCGGCTCCCATAGTTATCAACAAGTCACCGTGTATACAATTTCCCAAAATAAATGTTTCAATTTCCTCAAAGGAAGGGATGTAGTGTACTTTTACTCCCTTTTTCTCGATTCTCACCGCAATATCTTTGGAGCTAATTCCCAAATTATCGGTTTCACGGGCAGCGTAGATATCTGCCAGGATCACCTCATCAGCCAATGATAGGGATTCTGCAAATTCATCTAAAAATGCCCTGGTCCGGGTATAAGTATGGGGCTGGAATACAACCCAGAGTTTCTTATGTGGATAATGTTTTGCCGTCTCTAAAGTTGCTCTTATTTCCTGAGGATGGTGGGCGTAGTCATCTATAATGGTTACACCAGATACCTCCCCTTTCTTTTCAAAACGACGATTGGTACCCGTAAATCGTTTCAATCCTTTTTGAATCATTTCTAAAGAAATACCTAACTCAAAACAAACTGCTGCCGCTGCCAGAGAATTATACACATTATGTTCTCCTGAAACGCCCAGAGTTACCGTATCAATGACTTCCCCGTCCACCAAAAGATCATAGGAAGCTCTTGCCAGCTCGTCATAACTGATGTTTTCTGCCTGATATCTGCTTTCCTGGTCCTTACCAAAGGTAATTACCTTACAAGGAAGACCTTCTATAATATCTTCCATGTGTTCAATATCTTTGTTTATCACTAATAAACCATTCTCCGGAAGCTTCTCAGCAAATAGTCGGAACGATTGGCGTATTTCTTTTAGATCCTTAAAAAAGTCCAGGTGATCTGCTTCTATATTTAAGATTACTTCTGTTGTAGGATAAAAGGATAAGAAGCTGTTGGTATATTCACACGCTTCTGTTACAAATAAATCTGGTCCTCCTACACGGATATTTCCGCTGATGGAATTTAAGATTCCACCCACGGAGATCGTTGGGTCCGTATCCGCAGATAAGAGGATCTCTGTAATCATAGAAGTTGTTGTTGTCTTACCATGGGTACCAGAGACAGCGATAGCGTTCTCGTAATTCTTCATCATCTGTCCCAGAAGTTCTGCTCTGGTTAATATGTGAAGCTTTTTTTCTGTTGCACTTATAAATTCCGGATTATCCGGGTGAACGGCTGCTGTATATACTACTACATTAATTTCATCGGTAATATTCTCTGCTCTCTGTCCGTAAGCTACCTTTGCTCCCTTTGCCTCTAAGTGACGGGTAAGGTCTGACTCATTGGAATCGGAGCCAGTAACTGTAAAGCCTTCCTCAATGAGTATCTCTGCAAGCCCACTCATGCTAATTCCGCCAATACCAATAAAATGTATTGCTTCCGGTTTATTAAAATCAATCTGATACATGCTTTTTCCATCCTTAATTTATATTCGGTATATCATTCTACGTTCAATTACTTTTACTGCTTTTCTTATGGAAAGTCAACTGCTTTCTCTTCTATTATATAAGAAACCAATGAGAAAATCTACAATAGAATCTGAATCAAAAAAATGCACCTTACAGATTCTATGACCTGTAAAGTGCTATTTATGACACGTATTCTCAGGACTTGCCTGCTGCCATAGGCTCACCCTCTGCCAAAGTCAGCTTCACTACAGAAGATATCATATAAAGCATTTCTTTAAAACTTCGGAAGGTCTGCTGCACTTTACCTTCCCGCCAGTATATCATACCCTGCCAGGTATTGTGCTCCCGAAACATTACTTTAACGGAGAAAGAAGCTTTTTGTCCTGTCCTTATAAATTCCTCAGAAGCTTCACTGGAAATCAGTCTGCCGTAATCAATTCCAGACAGGATATCTGCTCCTTCCGTCATACTGATGTCCATATAATCTCCACTCAGGGAAAGGGACCAGTTTTCAAAAAACTCTGGATCTAAAATGTTTGCAATCGCCTTATCTCCTTCACAAACATCTTCCTGTAAAATAGCATTGGTGATCATGATAAACTGAAGTTCACTGTCAAAGGAAGCAGTTCTGTTTCCATCATCCCAGATCATGGTTCCCTGCCAACTTGCATGGTATCGGAAGCGAAGACAAATACGAATGGTCTTTAACTTACCCATTCTGTCGGCTCTTTTCATTCTCTGCATTTTAAAATCCATAGGATCTGATCCTGACAGGCACCGCATTTGAAATGTCTGCTTGGGAGCTCCAACGGAATCAAACAAATGATCCATGTTCATAATCATTTCTGTAAATCCACCAAACATTGTTCCATGAGAGCTTTCTCCTTGAAATATCACTCCCTTAATTTCCCAGTTATCGTAGGAATCCACTGCTATTGTAAGATACCGGTCTGCCTCGTTTATCAAACTCATTCTACCAATTGCCATCTCATTCACCGTCGTCCTTATAGATTATAATTATTATATACAACTGCGGTTACAATCCAGTTACATTTATACTCGTCAAACAATATTTTATTACATATTGTAACTTTTTGCAATTATTTGTAGAATAACATTAAAAAAACTCCCTTCCTTAACTAGGAAGCGGGAGTTTTACTATGGATTTTGGTTATTCTGTTATGAAACGTCCAAAAACTATGTGCTTATAACGATTTAATACACCTAAGAAAATATTTCCAAGGAATCCGATGGCAAGAATTTCTCCCACACCCACGGTAAACATGGCGTACCAGATGAAATCCTGAGATCCGTAAGCAAAACGAAGGACCCAAGGAACAATAATGGTATTGGCTACAATCGGTGGAACGCATACCATCCACTGATGTTTCCGAAGCATATAAGAACCAACTGCTCCGATCAAGGTAGCAAGACTTCCAAAGATTACATCTAAGGCAGCCGCACCGCACAAAAAGTTAGACAGCAGACAGCCGATAAATAAACCAGGAATTGCCGCTGGGGTGAAAAATGGTAGGATGCAGAGAATCTCTGAAATCCGAAATTGAATGGGACCGAAGCTGATGGGTGCAAAAATTAAAGTCAGCACGGTGTAGATGGCAGCAATCGCTGCGGAAAAAACCAAGAAATAAGTTTTCCTTGAAGATTTGTAATTCATATTCTGTTCTCCTTTAGTTTTGTTTTACAAGTGGAAGGTTACGAACACTTGAAATATTTTCCTGAAAGTGCCTGTTTATCAGGGTTTCAGCATGTATTACTATAACTCATGCAGAAGCAAAATGCAAGTGCCACTCCAATTTTACACCACTCACACCTGTTCTTAATATTCCTGAGCTTCGAATGCAATGGGGATATGGTGCTTATCTTTTTATTTAGGATTTATACTTCTAATGCCTCACAAAGCGCCAGGATTGCCAGCGATTGTCCATATGCCATCGGTGCCACAAGTATGTTCTTATAATGTTCCTTGTCATATCCCATTCCGGTTCCGCCAGAAACATGAAGTACAGTTCCATCTGCATCGATGTTCTTAAGAATTCCCCTTACGGCAGTATGTGCGCATTCCAGATAAGTATCATCGAGAATTCCCATTTTAATGCCTTTTAAAATACCTGCTGCAATGGCTGCCGAGCCCGATACCTCTTCATAGCTGTCCGCGTCATCAAGAACCGTATGCCAAAGTCCGCTCTTGCTCTGCAGCTTTAACAGGGCATGTACCTGAGCCTTATAAGTTTCTGTCACAAGCTGTCTGATACCTGAATTCATAGTGCCTTTAAACATCTCCATATATTCCAGAATTCCCACGGTAAACCAGCTATTGCCTCTACACCAAAACACGCCGCCGAAATTATTTCTTTCATTAAAGGTCCAACCATGGTAAAACAGCCCGGTTTTCTTATCATATAAGTACTTGATATGCATCAGCACCTGATGATAAGCCTCATCTATCCAGTCCTGCCGATTGTATTTAAGGCCCATTTTATTTAAGAATAAGACGGTCATAAACAGGGTGTCGATCCACATCTCATTTTCATTGAGCCGGACGCCCAGACGGTCACCGTTTGCGCTTGTCACATGCTGGAAACCGCCCTCTTCGGTTTTAGGCAGGCATTTCATAAGCCATTTGGCCCAGTCCAGGCAAAGGGATTCAAACTCCCTGTCCTTTACTGATTCATTTAAATCCACAAGGGCTAAAAGTGGGGCTGTAGTATTGATGTTCCTCGATGGAAGTCCCAGTTCCATATTTTCTTTATACCAGTGAATGAGGAATTCTTTATAATCTTCATTTCCTTGGATTTTCTGAAGCTTTATGAGTCCATAAAGACCTATACCCTGAGGCCAGTCCCATTCCTTTATTCCAAAATCTCTTTTGAAATAACCAACAGCCTCACTGCGTTCTTCAATCGTCGTTTCATCGTTGGTCTTATCTAAGTTTATCAGCTTATCTACCACAAGACTAAGTTTTTCTTTTATTGCATTCTGATCCAATTTCTGCATTTCTTAATTTCTCCATATTTTATATTTTATTGAAGCAGATTGTTTCGGGATTTGTCACGTTTTCATCTTAAAATTTATCTTATACTCCTACCAGATGAGGAAATCCTTATTCAGCAGTCTTAAGATGCCTTCCACCAGGAAATAGTCTCCGTAGATAATGGGAACATGGCGGTCAGATTCTCTGTCATATCTGGCAGAACCGAAATTTAAAATAGAATCTTTCTTAGGATCCCACTGGCAGAATCGTTCTGTAACCGCTTTCAGGCAGCGAATTGCTGATTTCACATATAGATCTTTTTCCAATGGATTTACATGCTCTGAAAGTTCCAAAAGGCCGCAGGCCGCACAGACTCCGGCGGTGGTATCATAATAAACCGGTTCCTCCGGAGCTCTGAAGTCCAGCATGGGAACATAGTCATTTAACGCCAGATTGGCACAAAAATAATGGGCCACCCGCTTCGCCGCATCCAAATACGCATCATTCTTTGTATACTTATAAGCCAGCGCTATTCCGTAAATTCCCCAGGACTGCCCCCGACTCCAAGAGGAGCCGCTTTCATAGCCCTGACCTCCAGGATTATTTAAATATTCTCCTGTAACAGGATCAAATTCTACCAGGTGGTTGCAGGAACCGTCCGGACGGATGATGTACTTAAGAGCCATCTCCGTATGATTTATGGCAATTTGTCTCCATGCACTGTCCCCTGACTGTTCAAAAGCCCAATAAAGAAGAGGCAGGTTCATCAGACAGTCAACAATGGCAATGCCTGCACGTTCCCCATTCCATGCTTTTATAAACTTGCCGTTAGGATTGTAGCGCCCTGCCAGAATCCCGGCGGCGTGAAGTCCCCGGCTTTTGGACTCCTCTTCTCCGGTTAGACGGTAATCCGCTACTGCCGTGTGAAGCCAGAGAAAGCCTACATCATGGTCAAGTTTTGGAAAGTTTTGAAATGCCCCATCAAGACGCTTTTCAATTTCTCTTGCATTTTCCAGGTAACAATCCTTTTTCGTCGCATGATACATCTGCCACAAGATACCGGAGTAAAAGCCATTGGTCCAGGCGGTCAGCTCCCTCTCTCCCATGTCATAATATTTGCCGTTTTCCGGGACATAAGGCATGATTGGGCCCAGACGCTTACATTCTTCCTCCAGCTTTATTTCGATTTTCTTCCAGATCTCCTCTGCCCAAAGAAAAGTTTCTTTATCAATCCTGTATCGCATAACAGTTTCCTCCTCCGATTACCACCGTTTTCTTTGTGAACTCTGTTTCCACAAGGGTTTCCATTTCCATCTTCCCAGGAGCAACCGGAAAACGGACTGCCGGAATAAAGACGTTGGGGAATATGAGATTCATGTTGGGTAATGCGGTAATTACAGTTGCCTCTCCAACCGTTGACGCAACCCGGCTATATCCATTTTCATCAGACACCACAGCTTCCGTTCCATCAGTTATTTTTTTCGTTTCTTCCATACAATATGGATAGGAAAAACCACAGTCATAGGCAATGCAGGGAGTATGTTCAGGAAGACTGCTGGTAATCACATGTTTTCGTCTGTGTCCGTTTCCTTCGGGAGTCAGCCAGGTTTCCACCATAATTCCTTCTACAGGACTCCACCTGGAATAGACCTCCTGCTCTGTGATACGGTACTCCTCACATGTTCTTCTGACATAATGCATTCCGTGAACATAAAAGGCCAGCATGCTGTCCGTTCCTGATTGCTCAATGGTGTGAAAGGAACGGGATACGCAAAAACCAAACTGGGATGAATAAGCGAATTTTGCATATTTTTCCGCTGCAAATGGATGCTCTAAGGTGGGATACTGCCCTGCTGTAAGAGCCACCACCTCATGGTCTCTGTGACAGATCAGCATATCACATTCCTTAACAGCCAAAGAAGGCTTCAGCTTTGGCAAGGGTTCTGCCTTGGCACTCCAGAATGGATGATCCTCTTCCAGAGCCAAGAATACAAAAGTCTTCAAAGACCAGTAAGCGGAGCCTGGTGCATTATAAGATTCTGACATTAAAAGATTGGGATAGGTATATCCAACCGTAAGCACCCCACCATTGTCAAAAATCGGCTGCCGCATCCAGTAATCCAGATGTCGTTCTAAAATCCCCTTCATAATTCCCCAGGAACCGCACTCCACTCCAGCCAATGCACAGGCGGAAAAAAATGCAGCCTCTGCAAAACGATAGGTCAGAGAACGGCCAAAGGGCAATGCTTTCCCCTCATCATCGAACCAGTAAATAAATGTCTTGGCAAATTCTGCTGCCCGATCTTTAAAAAGGCTCGCATGGTATGGATCTTCCTTTTCCATGAATTTTGAATAAAGCAGACAGTAAAAGTGGATTCCAAAAGAAGTATAATAGTCCTTTTGAGGACGTTTTCCATCGGAATACCAGCCGTTTCCCAGGTAAAAGGTTTCATACTTATCCATGGCATTCTGTACCTGCTCCTGATTCCACTTTTTTTCCAGACTCTTTAATGCCAGGTTTGCAATGACCTTGAAAAACTGCCAGTTATTTTCAGCCTGAGAATATTCATTAATCTGGTACAGCCAGTCTGCCAGATTCTCTTTGGACTTTTCATCAAGAGGTTCCCACAATTGATCTGGAATCATCAACAGCCCATAGCTGATAGCTGCCATTTCTACCATTCTCTGATCCTTATCATGGAGATCACCCCAGTATTCCTCTGAGTCAGGATCCGTTCCGTTAGAAAGTCCCTTTTGATATATCTCAAGCAGACTCTTATCCTTTCCGCCTCCTGCCCAGTATGAGACCATTCCCCAAAGGACGCGGGAGAAGCCTTCCATATCGGCAATTCTGTTTCCGTATCCGGCTGCAAAAGCGCCAAGCTTCAGCCCTGCACCGCCTGCACTGTAATGAACCTTCAGGGGATCAACCAGTTTCATAAGCATATTTACATAATACTCTTTGTTCTTCATCTTTCCTCCTGCATTGAATGGTAAATACGGACAGAAGGTGTCACAAAATATAAATTTTGCAACACCCTCATTCCTTTTACTATGAACGGATTATTTCGCCTTTAACTGTTCTAATATTTCTTCATACTGAACCAGTAATTCTTTTGCAGCATCTTCTGGTGTAACATCTCCGTAAATAACTTCCTGAATTAAATCCTTACGGACTACTTCAAGCTCTGTATTTCCGCTGATCATGTTATTGATATAAGGATCTTTTGCAACTAAATCAATGGCATTTTTCTGAAGTTCATCAACTGCTCCTTCTGTAATCAGAATTTCCTCTGAATGCTTGGTAGGACAGTAGCCCACTGCTGTTTTCTGGATTTTAATTGCTTCTGCATCATTCATAAGGAAATCCAGGAACTTGGCTGCTTCTTCTTTATGGGCAGAATTGTCATTGATAGAAAAACCACGGTCTCCGCCGTATACCACGCCAGTACTCTTTGCATTTTCCATAACTGGTGCGGCAATTACATCGAGAGGACTATCTACAGAAGAGAGATACTTAGGAGCTGATCCTGTGTAATCTACGATCATACCGATCTTTTTGTTGATCCATTTGGTGTTCTGATCCATCTGGCCTGCAAAGGTTGCAGCATCTCCAAATGGCTCCAGCGCATTTGACTCATAAAGATTTAAAATATTCTGGAAGGCTTCTGTGGCATCTGCCTCTGTAAAATTAGGGGCATAGGTTTCTTCATCGATGATAGGTTTTCCGGTTTTCTGAACCAGATAAGGCTGAATAAACAGACGATTTAACATATCTGCATCTGCTGTCATCAGATATGCATCGCTGTCTTTTTCATGAATCGCTTTTCCTAATTCTGCAATTTCATCCCAGGTGTAGTTCTTTGCAAGATCAATTTCAAATTCCTTTGCAAAATCTGTATTTACATAAACTACTGGTGAACCGCCTACCGTACATGGGAAAATATTTGCTTCTCCATTGTAAGTTCCTGAGATTTCAAGCAAACGGTCTTTTAAAGTGCTTAAATCCACAGGCAATGTGGAAAGATCTGCTAAGTAATGCTTTGCTCCCTGAATATCAGGCAGCCATTCTTTATTAAGCTGAATGATGTCAGGTGCTGTATTACTGGAAAGGGTGGTCATGATCTTCTCATAATAACCATCGAATCCCTGATACTCTGCTTCTATTTTTACATTGGGATTCTTTGCCTGATAAGCATCAATCACATCTAATAATGCCCCATGACGGCTGTCACTTCCCCACCAGGAAAAGCGTAAGGTTACAGACTCTCCGCTTCCACCGGCTGCTGCTGATGTTACCGCTGCACCCTGAGTTGCCTGCGTGGTTTCATCTGTTTTGCCTGTGCTCCCACACCCCATAAGAGTGACTGCAGCCATTGATGCTGTCATAAGAAGCGCCACATGTTTCTTAAACTGTCTTTTCATAGAAATACATCCTCCTTATTTTGGGGGCATACTGCCCCACCTGTCTTTATATTACTTGTTAGCCTTTGATACCTCCGGCTGTAATACCTTCAACAAAATACTTCTGTGCGAAGAAATATAAAAGAATGGGCGGAATCAGTGATACAAAAGACATAGCCAGCACCTGATTCCATGGTGTTGATGAACCCTGGCTGTCAATGGACATCTTTAAGGCCAATGACAAGGTATAGTTCTTAACACTGCTGATATAAACAAGGTTGTTAAAGTAATCATTCCATCTCCACAAGGTCTGGAAAATAATTACGGAAAATACGGACGGCTTTAAAAGAGGAGCCAGAATCTTAACATATACCACAAACGGGTTACACCCATCCATGTAAGCGGATTCGTCTAATTCTTTTGGAATACCTCTAAGGAACTGAATCTGCATAAAAATCAGGAATGGATAGCAGGCCAAAACTGCAGGTGCCCAGAAGGGAAGGTAAGTATCTACCCAGCCAAATTTATTAAACACCACATATCTGGGAATCATAATGACTGCATCCGGCAGCATCAGTGTAGAAATCATAAGCGCAAACAGGATTTTCTTAAAAGGGAATTTAAATCTTCCAAACCCGTAAGCAACAATTCCCGTTGACAGTGCGGTTAACAAAACCGTTGGCACCACCAGTTTAAACGTGTTTAAGTAAAAGGTAAGATAGGTGAACTGACCGCTTCCCTTCCAGCCATTTTTATAGGCAATGGAAGAAAACTTTTCAGGCAAAAGACTCATCTTGCCAAATAACTCCTGATTATCCTTAAAGGTAGCAAAAAACAACCAGAATAAAGGATAAATCATTGCAACTCCCATAACAATTAAGATCACATATGCGATTATATCATTTTTCTTCACTCTCATCAGTCCATTCCTCCATCATTATAAAATACCCATGCACTGGATGAGCGGAATACCAAAACCGTAATCAGAAGAATCGCCAAGAACAACACCCATGAGGATGCAGATGCATACCCCATCTTCAGATTTTGGAAGGCATCTTCGTAAATTTTCACTCCAATCAGATAGGTTCCATGATTGGGACCACCGCTTGTAATGATAAAGGCTGACGTAAATTCCTGTAGCGCATGTATAATCTGCATGATCAGGTTAAAGAACACGATTGGTGTCAACATGGGAAGAGTAATGCTCCAGAACTTTGTCCATTTATTGGCTCCGTCAACCTCTGCTGCTTCATAAAGTTCTGTGGGCACATTTTTAAGTCCTGCAAGGAATAAAACCATGGAGGAACCAAACTGCCATACTACCAGTAAGCTAATGGTTACCAGTGCAATATCCGGATCTCCCAGCCAGTTGACGGACGGAATTCCAAATACTCCAAGAAAATTGTTCATCATTCCTTCTCTCATGAACATAAAGCGCCATAAAATAGAAATTGCTACGCTACCGCCCATAATGGAAGGCAGATAGTAAACGGTACGGAACAGATTGATACACTTCAGCTTCATATTCAGTATCATTGCTACAATTAAAGCCATAATAAGCTTCATTGGAACTGCCATAAGTGCATACTTAAAGGTCAATCCTAGTGATTTCATGAAGTATTTATCTTTTGTAAACAGTCTTTTGTAATTGTCTAACCCGATCCACTTTCCTTCGGCCAAAATCGAAAAGTCTGTAAATGAATAGTACAGAGACATAATTAATGGATATGCCTGAAGAATACAAAAGCCAATTAACCAGGGCAGAATAAATAAAATTCCCCACCTCCAGTTTTTCGGATACTTCCTGACACTGGGTACGGATGGATTTTTAGTTGCTTGCGGTGACATACATTACTCCTCCTAACACTTTTCATTAATGAGATTCTATCACATATGCCCTTATACTGAGCCCCTGTCACCGTTACCTGATCCTATCATTATTATCTATCATTTTTTTACAGCTCTATCTTTATTTTAGAGGTTTGTTTCATACGCTCGAGTTTTGCCGCTCTCATTTGACGCAAAGAAGTTTAGCATGCTATAATTTGGTGGTAATGAACATTGCCGATTTATTGGGGAGGTAAGACGATGTACGAGCTTTTAATTGTAGATGATGAGGCAAATTCCCGTGATATTCTCGCCTCCTGTTTTCCATGGAATGAATCAGGATTTTCCGTTTGCGCTCAAAAGGGAAACGGACGGGAAGCCCTTGAGTATTTAAAAGAACATACCGTCCATGTGGTTTTAACAGATATAAGCATGCCTGACATTGATGGAATCGGTCTTGCCAAAGCCCTCTGGGAGGCTCCAGCCCCCCGCCCTACCATTGTCTTTTTAAGTGCCTATGACAATTTCCAGTACGCCCAGAATGCCATACGCTATGGAGTACGCTACTATGTCTTAAAGCCTACCAATTTTTCTGAACTGAAAGAGATTTTTGCAACTATAAAGAAGGAACTGGACAATAAATATCAGATTTCCTCTCAAGATGAGACCGATTATGTCCCCGATGAGATCATAGACAAGGTTCTTGCCTATTGTATAAAGAACTACCGGGAAGGCTCCCTATCGGATCTAGCGGAATCCCTGTATCTGAATTCCTCTTATCTCAGCCAGCTAATCAAACAAAAAACAGCTAAGACCTTTTCCGATTTATTAACCGAAAGCCGCATGAAACAAGCCGCATTACTTCTAAAAGATCCAGATTCCAAAATTTATAATATCAGCAATTCCATTGGATATGTAAATCCCAATAACTTTGCAAGAGCCTTTAAGGCCTATTGGGGTATTACTCCCACAGAGTACCGGAACCATGAAAGATAAAGGGGTTACGCATTGTTTGGATTAAAGGCTGAGAATGAGCCAAAGATGGGAAACGAAAATGAAACAGATGAAAAAAACAATCCGGGTACAATTATCCGTTCGATATCAGTTCTTTACCAAAAGCCTGTTAACCAACTGTCTTTTACTTTTGATTCCCATCATGATGGTTGGTCCATACAGCGTAATCCAATCCTCAAAGGACAATACGACCGCCATAGAAAAAAGCACCTATCAGACACTTCATCAACTGGAACAAACCATTGAACAGCTTTATTCCCATATTGATAATGCAAAAATATTTTTCTCCTCCAATCCCAGAGTCACCATTCAGATGAAAAAAGCATTTAATGAAAAACCTGTATCTCTGGATTCACTTAAAAATATAGAAAACCTGTCTTTATATTTTCAAAATCTAATATTCACAGACCCTTATATTGAAAACATCTATGTCTATTATGACAATTCCAATAACCGGATGTTCCTCCCGCAAAGAGGCTCCATCCAAACGGTTTTCACATCAGACGAACAGAAAATTATAGACACCTATAAAAATTCCGGCACCAAAGATTTCTGGATGGAGATCAAGCGAAAAAAAATCCCCGGATCCAAAGCCTCCACCGATACCCTAATCATTTATCAACGGCTTTATACCCGTTTTGCGTACAAGCCGGTGGGTATGGTGGCTTTCGAATATAATTTAAATAAGATGGAACAGTATTTCCAGACCGTGCTGCAATACAATAACCAGTCCATCTATTTAATTGATTCAGGACAAAATATCATTTATACCAACAGCAAATCTGACGATCCCGCCGGAGAATTGAACTGCATCAATACAACACTCACTACGAAGGAAGAACTGCATCTGTTTGATATTGAACTAAATGATACGTACCAAAAAGCCGCTTACTTAAGATCCGTAAGGAACAACGGGCTGACTTATATCACCTTTACTCCTTCCAAGGAAATCTACAAAACTACAAGAAGTCTTTCCGGAACCTATATGCTTCTTATGTTTTCAGGAATTTTCTTATCCTTTGTCTTGGCCTTTTATAAGACAAATAAGGAATATCAGTATTTAAGCAGCATCATCGACATTTTCAGTAACCCAGAAGCTTCCCAGCGGCATTTTGACAAGATGCCAAGGAAAGCAGGAAATCCGTTTGAATACATTATGCTAAACATTATAAGGCTGTTTTTGGATCAAAAATATTTAAAGGTTCAGGCATCAGAGCGGGATTATAAATTACAGATATTAAAAATGCAGGCATTGCAGCATCAGATCAATCCTCATTTTCTCCATAATACATTAAATACCATTTACTGGGAGTCCATACGCATGACTTCTTCAGAAAACTCATGCAGTACCATGGTTTCCAACCTTTCCTCGGTCATGCGCTATTCCGTAGGGGATCCTCAGGAAAATGTAAAAATCAAGGAAGAACTGGGCTATTTAAAAACTTATCTGGAAATTATGAAGATACGCTATACGGATAAATTTGAGATATTCTACCTCGTCGATGAATCGTGTACCATTTATCCAATTAAAAAGATGATTCTCCAGCCGATTGTGGAGAATTCCATCTATCACGGAATCAAAGAAAAAAACGGGAAAGGAAAAATCTATGTCGGAATCCGGCGCCTCCACAAATCCATCTTATTCTATATCCTGGATGACGGTATCGGTATTGCCCCGAAAAAACTTTTGAAGTTACAGGAACAGCTTTATACCCATTCGGACATATCCTCCTCCCACATTGGTTTGACCAACACCAATCTCCGGTTAACCATGACCTATGGGGCTAAGTCCCGCCTTCGAATAAAGAGCACGAAAGAGAAATATACTCTGGTTTATTTTACGATTCCGTTAACAGATCTGTAGTGTTAATTTTGTGCCATAAAAGGATTTCGTACACGAAGAAACATGATCATACGTTTAAACCTCGTTACAATCTTAATTAAAATACTATCACTATATTTATGATATCTTGTAAATTCACCTGGGTCATAGTGGATTTGTTGCAACAAAAATCTATGTCAAGAGAATTTTACCAAAAAATAACCGAATTTACCCCGAAAAATATATATTCTAATTTTTTCATATTGTTGAAAATTCCAGCCTTATATGTTAAGGTCATATCCAAAATCTGGTAATAACCATCAAGAATGAGGGGAATATTTATTTGGGAAACTTTGAAAACATCATTAATATTGTTGGCGGAGTCATAGGGGTTTATTTTATTATTGCAATGCTTATGTTCTTTCGCTATCTTTACTTTAAGAAAGGACGCTTAAAAAAAGCTTTGATTCACGTTTTACTTTCTATCTTACTTCTTTGTGCAGTTGTGGCTTTCTATATCGGATATGGGAATGCCATAAGCAGTGCTGCACCAGAACCAGGCACCTTTACTGAAAGTATGAAACAAACATTAGACACAAAGTCACCGGAAGAACTTAAATTCAATGATTTATCTCAAATCGTTATGCTGTCCAACTTCCCCATTAACGAAGAGGACAATGTATATTTAGATAAGATTAAGGAGTATTATATTTACTATCAAATGAGTATGGAGACTAATACTAAGACCGAAGAAGAATTATCCCAACAATTTGATACATTACGGGCGAACATAGATTGTAGATAGTACTAAACCAAATGCCGTGAGTCAGCAAGATAGAGTTGACTCACGGCATTTGGTTTTTATGTTAAAGAATTCAATTTAAACATTTGATTCTGTAGTTATTTAAGTTACCTTAATCTTCTTCAAGTTATCTAGTTTTCCATACAATCCCACCTATTCTTTCAGCCACCACGCCTTCGGAATAGTTTCCAATTCTATGATGCAATTAATCTGGTGAGACAGCACATCTTTTGTCACCTCATAGATTGCACCAGAATCACACAGAATACAGGCGGCATCGCCAAACTTGGTTTTAATTGCTGCTTTCCTATCATAGAAAGCCTGTTCCAGTTTTGTATAATTCTCAGAAATATGATCCGTAACTGGATTGTCATGGCGAAGCATAAAAGATGGTTTAATCTGGTTATCTGGCATGACAATTTTAAAATAAGTAGGTTCCTTGGTCAGACGCTCCGGCACGTCTAAATGTTCTTCCACACAGTGGATAAAGGTATTCCGTTCATGACCAACTCCAAGAAGCAGGATTTTACCATTTCTTTCTTTGATACGATTATAAGCACCTTCTGGGGAACAAGGGGACGTTTGATTTTCTTCTCCTTCAATAAAGGCTTCACTATCTTTTCCGTGCACGGCTAAACTATGAGTTGGGTGAAGGGAACGAAGCACTCCTTTTCGCTTCCGAAAGAGATTGGGTAAAATGCCGACACAAGCTGGCTCAATTCTTGGATCATACTCATTGTGATACTCTGACATAGAAGCCCATGTGTGAGTGGGCAAAATAAGAAGGCCATCAGACATGTATTCCATAAACGCATCGAGAACAGTATCCGCCCCACCTTCAACCTCACCGATTGCCTTCATAGAAGAATGCACCAACAATGTGTCACTGGGCTTAATTCCCATATCCTTCAAATGCTGAATCAGATCTTGTTTTGTATACATAATAACACCTTTCTTTCCCAAGTAATTTAATAGTTATCCTGTCTACTATCATAAGGGAGCCACTGGCTTTTTGCAAGGGAGGTCCATGTTACTTTAGCTTTTTGTTTTCATGAACTGTCTCATTGTAATAGAAGTCTTATTAAGCACAAACCGATTCCTTGCGGCTTAAGAATTCTTTCACAAACCCGTCACAATTTCATCAAACTCCCGTCACAATTACAGGTTATATTAGTAATTACAAAGGATCAAGCAACCTTTTAATATAAATTTTTTTCATACTTCAGCCGACAGGATTCCCAGGTCTTGTCGGCTCCTCCCATTTTATTGGGATCTTTTTATTCTTTGATATCTATACTTAGACCAACACCAACCTCATGTATTGGAATGCGACTGTTTATTTCAGCTTTCACTTGAAAGGAAACACAGTGACAGGGATACAAATCACGAATGTTGTTCTGGACAAAGTACTCAATCGTATGATTTAATCTTGAATCCACATCAAATAAATGAAATCCTCCGATTATCCCCAAAACCTTATGATTGTTGCACACTTTTTTCGCATATTCTATGATATTGCAAATACCACTATGGGAACATCCCGTTATAATAAATAAACCATCTTTTCCCTTGTAGACCAAAGCAGTATCATCTAAAACAAAATCATCACACTGACAACCATCTTTATGCTGCTTTCCAATTGCTGTTCGTCTCTCAAATGAATTGAGATTTGGTATTTCCCCTAGAAAGATAATGTTATCGCTAACTCTCATCGGTACCTTAGAACATGATACACGACAGATCTTTTTTACTGCCTCTTCGGTTAGATCCAAACCAATCAGTTCATTATTTTCCTTCTTTATTTTTAGAGCATCAGGGTGTGCGATTAGTTCAACATTTGCCAAGTCATATTGATTGCTTATGTGCCGAAATCCACCGGTATGATCGTTATGCCCATGAGAGAATACGATCTTAGTTATTTTACTTAAGTCTACAGGGAGCTTGTCCGAATTTTTCATAATAATATCGGAGTATCCTGTATCAAATAATATTTTTTCATCCCCATCTTCAATATAGTAACTAACTGCAGGTTCACCAAAATAGTACTGATCTATATATGTGTTGTTGTCTACTAAGACTGTTAATTTCATCTTTGACTCCTCTTACTATTTTTTCTTTATGTTTTTACATTTTTCACATGATTCATGTTTGTTATAATAGTATCATCAAATTCATTAACCAAACATTAATTATCCGTGGTTTCTAGTTATTTTTATAAAAACTTATGGGAATGTATTGTAACATTAATGACAATTTAAAACCATTCACCATAGAGTGATGTCCCCCACTCTCACGCATCTGGAAAACACCGAAACGTAATTAAGTTATGATCTGGGTCTAAAAAGCTCATATTCTTTGCTCCCATGGCCTCATAGCAGGAGGATCAACAATTTCTACACCAAGAGCTTTTAGCCTTTCAAATTCCACATCAACATCATCAACGGTAAATGCAATACAAATATTTTGTGGATTCTCATTCCGAATTACCCCATCATTATAAATGGTCAATGTAGTTTCCTCTGAAAGTATCATTTGGTGAACATGGTCATTGCTGTTGTTATCTACATCAAATAATAGCTTATAAAAATTTGATAATCGAATTACATCACTAGTTAGTAAGCATACCTCTCCTATTTTCATCCAATTCACCTCATGCAATCATAATATTCTATTTACATAGAGTACTCTCCCACCATAAAAACAATCAATATAAAATTTTCAATCACCTTAACAACTTATAAATTCCTCTATAAATCACATGAATTTCATAAAGATATTATACTATAAAATTTCCATCGTGCTATACTATAAACAAATGGATTTATAATAAAATACTAATATCTCAACACTCCATTTAATACAAAAAATAACAAAGCATAAAATCAAAAACATAGAAAAGAGGATATCATGGATTCAAAGGATATGACTCCGCTTAACAAAAGTGAGGATAATATTGACCTCAATGATAACAACTCTATGAGCGCAGACAGCCTCCTCATAGAGATTATTGAGTACAGCAAAAAAACTCATAAGACGTATCAAAAAAACATCAGAGATTTAAATCATTTAAACGATCTGAAAAACATCCCACAAGACTGTGTGCGTTGGATCAACGTTGACGGAGTTGAGGATGAAACTGCGTTACAGGCATTGGGCGATTCATTTCATATACATCCGCTCATTATACAAAGCATTTCCAATCCCAATGAAAGGGCTAGGATTGAAGAATACCGGAATTCTCTCCATGTGACTGCTAAAATGCTTTATTACTCCAAAAGTGAGCTGGTAATGGAGCAGCTTAATCTGATTCTTGGACCTAACTATGTAATTACCTTTGGGGAAACCACAGGAGATGTTTTTGATGGCATACGAAACCATATTAAGGTGGCTGACTCTCCCGTTAGAAATTGTGGTGCTGATTATCTTATGTATCTGATTTTAGATGCGCTTACAGAAAGCTACTTTGATATTTTAGAAACCTTAGATGAACAAATTGATATTCTTGAAGATCAGGTAATGGAGAAAACGGAGCAGGATCATCTGCTGGAAATCAGAAGAATTAAAAAAGAGCTTATGAAGATAAATAAATACATCTGGCCCCTAAGGGATGTGGCCTCGCTTTTGGGCCGTGAAGCCATGGAGTTGATCCGCCCAACTACGGAACCTTATTTAAGAGACGTTTATAATCGAATCGTACAGGCCATTGATGCAACAGAAATGTGCCGGGATCTTCTCTCCGGATTGGCAGACCTTCACTTGTCCAACACCAGCAACCGACTCAATGAGATTATGAAGGTATTAACGGTTATTTCCACCATATTCATACCACTGACCTTTATTGCAGGGATTTATGGCATGAACTTTGCTCACATGCCGGAACTGCAGCTTCCATGGGGATATGGCGCGACCTGGGGCATTATGCTTGCGATTGCAGGATGTATGATCTATTACTTTAAGAAAAAGAAATGGTTTTAATTCTGGAGGTTGGTATCATGAAAAAGGAGGTACAATATGCTACTAGGATGGTTGGTTTTACAATGGATTATTTTTGGAGTGTTTGCTGCATCCGCTCTGCTTTATAAGCAGTATTGTTATCACCATATACTTGGAGTTACATTTTCTAGGGTACATGCGAGACACCCTGATGTGAAGAAAGCCGTTCATTCTTTTACACTGGCTTGCTTTGGGGTTTTGATGGTTTCTATTGTTTTAGGCGCTTTGACTCTGCTACCCTTTTTTAAGGGGGGAGTCGAACTATTACTGTTTCCTTACATTGGGCTTAACCTTTTATTAAACAGCTTAATCGTTATATATTATCAGAAGAAGTTACGACGGATTAAGGAAGAAAATAAATGGATTTATCCAAGGGCTGGAACGGAGAATACAAAACCTGCGGCTTTTACAAAACAAAAAAGGAATGGTCTTTCTTCTTTTCTTATCTGGTTGTTTTTTGGAATCAGCTTTGTGCCTTTGATTCTTTTATTCCTTCGCCCGGATTTACAGGGGAGTTATCCCATTGGCATCGCTTTTATTGGGCCAGTGTGCCAGCTCATTACAATTTTCCCTTACTACAGGACCTGGCAGCGTTATAAAAGGCCAATCAGTGCAAACGAAGAGGTTAACCTCTGGTTTTTACAGCAGGAAGACAAGATTCAAGCACATTCTGCCTTTGGCTACTCTCTTTCCATGTTAATCTTCTGGTTGATGTTTTATTTTGTGATGACTCAGAACCAGATTCGATTTTTTATCTTTATCCCAGTTTTCTTATTTACCATATCTCTGTTATTTATCGGGTACTGGCAACAAGAAAAGACAGCAAAGCTTGAAGATGATTTTTACCAAAAGGTTCCGGAGGAAGAAGATAAGGCGGAAGAACAAGATAGTTATTATGTATTGGGATTTTATGTTAATCCAGAAGACCCACGCTTCCTTGTTCCCAAAAGATCCCCCAATATGGGCTGGACGATTAATATGGGTAATACGGCTGGAAAACTTACCGGGGCAGTTATTTTGATCTTCACCTTGGGAGTCGTCGGGCTTACTATCTATAGCAGTCAAAAAGACTACAATATAACAGTTCAAGAATCTTCATTGGTAATTGACGCTGCCATGTATGATATGTCAGTTTCAAGAGAAGACATCATCTCTGCCTCCATAATCGACCAACTTCCAGCAAACCGTAGAACCAACGGGTATGGTGGCATTAAGAAAAGCTTTGGCCACTTTTTCGTAGAGGGTTATGGAAGAACTATGTTTTATGTATACAATGATGTGGGGGAATACATCCTTATTAAATTAAAAGGAAGTAATCCTGGCTATATTATAATGAATGAAAAGACAACAGAGGATACTAGGGCCATGTACCAGAGCATCAATGACTGGTTTCTTAAGTAGGACTATTTACACTCGGATACCAGAAAGGAGGATCTTATGGCACATCAATGCAGCTCCTGTCACTGTTTGTGTACGTCCAGAATTTCGCTTTTTGATTCTCTTACCTTTGAGGAACAAAAAGAGCTGATTGCAAAAGCACAGCATCTGGATTACCAAAAGGGAGATATTGTATTTCATGAAAATGACCCAGCAGATAGAATTATGATCATCCGTTATGGAAAGATTAAGATCAACCACTATTCTCTCGATGGGAAAGAATACGTTCTTGATATTTTAGATGAAAGTGATTTTTATGGGGAACAAAATATATTTGGAGGTAACAGCCTGGAAGCCAACGCAGTCTCCATGGGAGACAGTGGGGTTTGCTTGATTTACTTAAAGGAAATCCAGGAATTGATTTTACGGAAACCGGAAATCGGAATTAAGCTCTTAAATGTTATCGGTCAAAAGCTTTCCCTAGCCAATGAGTTGGTTCGGCTATTGTCTGTTAACAATGCCAAATCTAGAATTGCAGGGTTCCTCTTGTTTCGAAGCAGTCGAATCAACAGTGACACCATACAGCTGACCCGGGAAGACATTGCCGCTTATATTAATGTAAGAAGAGAGACCATCAGCCGAAAGATGGGCGAGCTTTGCAAAGAAGGGGCTATTGCTCTGGAGGGAAATCGCAAGGTGAAAATCTTAAAAAAAGATATCTTAAGAGAAATCTTTGAAAACGACGATTAGTGAAACTTTTGATGAATTTTTAAAAAAGCTTAAATAATGATTCAAATCACATTTTTCTTTTTCCTTCCGGGTTATACTAGCCTTACAAAAGCAGATACGCACCGGAAAGGAAGGTTAAATATGATTACAAACCAAATGAAATTAGGCGATATTGTTAAAGCATATCCAAGAGCTGTTACTATCTTTAATGACTTTCACATTGACTATTGCTGTGGCGGAAAGGATCGTCTGGAAGATGCATTAAAGGAACTTTCCATTGATCCTAAGAGCTTTATCGATCTTATGAATAAAAAACTAGCTGACACCAAAAATAAAACAGAGGGCGACGAAGTTCTAAACATGGAACAGCTGACACAAATGAACGTCCCTGATTTGATTGATTATATTGTTGATACGTATCATGGTAAGGAAAGAAATCTGATTGCTGAAATAGACGGCCTGATGAATAAAGTACTTCTAGTTCATTATGAGCATAATCACTCTCAGCTTGTTCCGCTTCACAGCCTTTTCTCTGATTTAAGAAAAGAACTGGAAGAGCATTTTGCCAAAGAAGAAAAACTGGTATTTCCATATATGAAGAAGAGTTACTTAGAAAGCAGCAACGATGGATACGTCAAAGAACTGGAAGATGAACATGACGCAGCCGGAAATATCATTAAGGAAATCACAGCCTGCACCAATGATTTTAAGGCCCCAGAAGGCGCATGTACTTCTTACCGCATGCTCTTTGGAAAGCTAGATGACCTTACTAAGGATATTTTTAACCATATATTCACTGAAAACTCACTGTTATTTCCAAAGTATGAGGGAGGACGTTAAGATGAAGAAACTAGTAAAAAACAATGTGAACTGGGTAGGTATTATTGATTGGGAGCTGGAGTCCTTTCATGGTTCTGATTATTCCATTAATCACGGTTCCAGCCAGAATGCTTATTTAATACAGGAAGAGAAAACGGTATTGATTGATACGGTATGGAAACCTCACTCTACCGAATTTATTGATAATCTGGAAAAAGAGATTGATTTAAAAAAGATTGATTTTATCGTTGCCAACCATGGAGAAGTGGATCACAGTGGTTCCCTGCCTGCACTACTGGAAAAGATTCCGGGAACCCCTATTTACTGTACGGCAAACGGAGTCAAATCACTGACTGGACAGTACCATCACCCAGAATGGAATTATCAGGTGGTAAAAACCGGAGATTCCATTGATATTGGAAATGGAAAATCACTTGTATTCGTTGAGATGAAGATGCTTCACTGGCCTGACAGCATGGCTACCTACTTAACAGGGGATAACATACTCTTTTCCAACGATGCCTTTGGCCAGCACTTCGCCGTGGAAGAGTTATTTAGTGATAAGGCCGACAAGTGCAAGCTTTGGGAAGAGGCACTGAAGTATTATGCCAATATATTAACTCCATTTTCACCTCTTGTGAAAAAGAAAATCGAGGAGATTCAGGGACTGAATATCCCAATCGATATCATTGCCACCAGCCATGGAGCCATCTGGAGAGAGAATGCACTGCAAATCGTAGAAAAGTATTATGAGTGGTCCCAGGATTATCAGGAAGATCAGATTACCGTTGTCTATGATACCATGTGGGATGGAACAAAGCAGCTTGCCCATAAGATCAGCGCTGAGATCGCTGAGGTCTCTCCTCAGACAAGAGTCAAGATTTTTAACATTTCAAAATCGGATAAAAACGATATTATGACAGAAATATTTAAATCAAAGGCCATTGCTTTAGGCTCTCCTACCGTCGGAAACAACATCTTATCCTCTGTGGGAGGTTGGCTTGATTTCCTTAAGGAATTAAAATTCAAGGGGAAAAAAGCAGCTGTATTTGGTTGCTATGGCTGGAGCGGCGAGGGCACAAAGGTTCTTCGTGAGAAACTGACTGATGCAGGGTTTTCCGTTGTAGAAGCAGAGGCAAAATGCAATTGGAATCCTAGGGAAGAAGATTTTGAAAGAGCCGCTGGAATCGCAAAAGCATTATGTGAATAAAAAATACGTCATGATACGGGTGATAAGAATCCGTATCATGGCGTATTTTCATGTTAATCTAGGAAGTTAGTAAAAAGTCATATTCCGTAAAGAGGTAAATTGCAATGATAACTTATTTTGTATAAGCCCCCTCTTTTTGATTCTCGGGAACAAGTTGAACCTTTTTCTCAGCTCCTTCTCCACCAGAAGCGCTGATTTTATAAATTCCCTCACTCCCCGATACTCCGTAATATTTTTTAAGCAATTTTTTGGCTGATGCATCGCTTTCTACCATAACAAGATAATCGTACCCGCTTAATAGGTTGGACATGTTGTCCTCATAGAAGGCACAAATACCATCTACATTCGGAGTATAGAGCATATATTTCCCAAGGTATTGCATGAAGTAATTCGTAACCTGACTGTCACGGTCTGAGGCATAAAATAAATATTTGCTATGATCAACCTGGCCCTCTTGATACCACCGGTCACCAGTTACTTCTTTAACCTTATAGGGCAAGGTGGTTTCATACGTTTTCTGAATCGTTGCCATGCCATTATATTCTGACATTAAAAGCGCCAACGCTACGCCGATCACTCCTATTACACCCTTTTGATAACGGTTTTTACTCTCCACTGTTTTGAAGGCACGGTAATCTGGAACCTCATTCATTCGATAATAAAAGGTCCGCTCAATATCAACCGTGGCGCAAAGAATGATTCCCCCAGCAAAGAGTATTACGATACTGGCCGCATATCGATCAAATCCCGCAAGCCTGATGGCTTCATCAAGAGGCATAGAGAATACATAAAGAGCCAGGATTCCTAGATAATAACTAATAAGAACCAGATCAAGGGCGATTAAGGCTTTCCACAGATTCCATTTCTTTTTTAGTACAGTATAAGCAAATACCACCGACATAATAACGGCTACATGGAAAACAAGAACTCCCATAGCCGGTCTGGTTTTTAGATCAAAAGTGGATTGAACAAACAAGCTTATGATGTTATTTATATCTTCCGGACTTTTACCTCCTGAAATGTTGTTAAGCTTATCCGCAGATACATTAAACTTATTTTCCACCCCCTGAAATCCCCATGCCATATGAAGTTTCCAAAGTACATACGGTAGAAAGGATGCCAAAATGGAAGAAAGAAGCATAATACCTGTTTTTAACAAGGGCTTTTCTTTGTTCTTTAACCACTGATAGACTAGGTATATCAGACCAATTCCTGCGAAAATAGTTCCTGTACTTTTCACAATCATCAATAATCCAGCAACAGGTATAGTACAAATACATGCTTTTTTGATGGAATCCTTATATCGATATGCAATGACAAATAAAACCAGTGTGTAAATGGGAAGAATGAAATCCACCAGTAGATTATTGATACGAATTGTAAGGTTAAAAATAGAGAGAACCGAGCAACCTGCCCCTAAAAATCCATATAGGAGAAAACGCTTTTTTTCCGTTATAATACCGAAGATGGCATAAAAGCAAGCAAATATCAAAAGTCCCTGGGCGATGAGCATCATAGCCTGAGAATGACCTGCAAACCGGCAGATGTAGTAGAGAAAAGAAGTTGTGCCCAGTGGGTAGTTCTTAAAATCAATCAGGACAGAAGTTGCAGTGGGAAACGCATTGGTGCTAAGCATCACCTTTAATGCCACGGCCCAGTGGGAAAAGTTATCATAGTGAGTCAGTTTGCTAATGCCTAAAAGATAGAGGAAGAACAAACTGCCCACTAGAAACAGTCCCTGGAAAAGAGTGATTTTGATATGAATACACTCCTTTTTTAGGCATGTTTTACTCATATAAGAAGCAAAGAAAATCAGACCCACTGCAAAAATTAAAATTGCACCAGGAAACAAAAGATTAAAAATACCACCGATATAAGTGACACAGGCGATGGAAGAAAACACAAATACAGGAACGAATTCCGGTAACAGTTTAAGTTTCTTCCCCGCGAACATAAAATAGCCAATCATGGAACACAAAAGCAAAATCCCCATGACAGCATGGACCAAAACACTTATCATTTATTTTTATTCCCCTCTGCCTTCGTAAGATCGTAAAGGACCTGACTGACTTGACCTTTTTTCAGAAGCTCATTGATGTTTAACACCGTCAACAGCTCCTCCGATGAATCTTTTACATACTTGCCGGTTCTCATTAAAACCAGCATGATACCACTTACTGTTTTATAAAGAAACCGATCATCTTTGCTTTCTCCGGTCACAAAATCCGCTGCGGAAAAATATTTGTAATTAAAACTTGTCAACCTGCAGGCACCACCATTATGAAAGGAAATCTGCTTATTAAGGGGTATCCTTGGCAGCGTTCTTTTGTCAGAAACCGCACGGCTCGTACGCTTTTTTATATTTCTTAAAAGATCATCATAAGCAGTAATCCATAAGTCCATTTGTTTTGGCAAGGTATGGTTTCTGTCATATATGACTTGCATATACTGACGTTTGTTCTCCTCATCTATGGGACTGGCTTCTGCAGAATACCGCCAGCCACCTTTTTGTTCTTTCACATAGACGATGTTGCCTTTTAGTCTCGCCTTATAATAAGGCGTTACAATGGTAAAATATATGGTATGATCCTCAGGAAGATAGATCGGTTCCGTAGAAGAAAACGCCAGACCACTATCGGATACGTCTATGGTTCTTCCTTTATAACTGGTATCATTATATTCGATGGTAATCTCTTCTTCTGCTCCAATTCTTTCACTGAACCGATACGCCTTTCTACCTGACATAAATAGAATCGCATAACAGAGTGCAACCATATTATATGCAATCCAGAAAATAATTACACTGCTGTAAAACAAGGCAGTACCATATTTCCCATGAACAAATCGTATCATAGCTGCTAGGGAAAAGGCCAGCAAAATTACATGAGGGAGTGCATAAAGAATCAGATTATATCCGGTACCATCGCCTTCCTTCTTCTTACTTGTTACCTTAAAGGTCCTTTCATGAATATGAAGAGTCTCAAGGATAACAGGTCGAATCAAATACGGCATAAAGATGGTATCTATGACCTGGCTCCATCTTTGATTTCTGATGTTTCCCGATAAAAACCGCATGGAAAGGCTATAAAAGAAATAAGCAGGAAGCCAGATAAACACCACATTCCAAAAGCTTGCATTGACTATTTGGAAGTCAAAAAGGGCAAAGAGAACTGGTGATATAATAAAGATAAAACGGTTAAAAAAAGACCACCAATATAAAAAGCTGTTTAAATAAGTGATTCTCGCTTTAAACGGAAGCTTCTTCGTACAGATGGCATGGGTGTTTTGAAGGCTCTGGATCACACCTCTGGCCCAGCGCACTCTTTGCTTTAACATACTTTTTACGGTAGTCGTTGTAAGCCCTGCCGCTAAAATCTCATCCGTTGCATACGTAATATAACCTGCCTTTTGCAACCGTATGCTGGTTTCAAGATCTTCTGTAATGGTCTTTAAAGGGAATCCGCCTATTTCCTCCATACCCTTTCTTAAAATCACGGTATTGCTTCCGGTATATGCCACCGCGTTGGAAGAGTTTCTCAAAATATTTACTTCTTTGGAAAAGAAATCCTGTTCGTTTGGAATGTTCTCTTCTGAATATAAATTAAACTGAAAGAGATCAGGGTTATAAAAGCTTTGAGGGGTCTGAACCAAACCAAGCTTTATGGCTGATTCCATTTCCTCTTCTCTTCTTAACCTCCAAGCGCCATCCTCATTTTTAAACTTTGATAATAGAAAATAAGGAACTGTTTTCATAAGAAACATACGCTGGGGAATCATATCAGCATCAAAAGTCGCAATCAAAGGGGAAGAAGTATTTTTTAATGCATTGTTGTAATTTCCAGACTTTGCTTCTTTATTTCCAGACAATCCCAGATATCCGATTCCAAATTCATCGGCCAGAGTTTTGACCTCTTCTCTGTCACCATCGTCACATAGATAGATATGGACCTTGCTTTTATCTGGATATACCATAAAGGTACAGGCATTGACTGTTTTATATAGAATATCGACTGGCTCATTATGCGTTGCAATAAATACATCCACATCTGGGTAATATTCTTCTGGGACCTGAGGCAATACTAACTGAAACTGATTAAGCCTCATCTTCTGATAAAACAGCTCAAACGTGGTAAATACCGTAATGATTTCGGCAGATACTAGTAGGACTCCAAATATAAGATTCAAAAGTCCTTCATGAATTGGTAGTGTAAAAAGCACACGCCAGCCCAGATATAGGGTCATGAGAATTATGGTTATCAAAAACATTATATTTCTTTTTTTCTCTTCACGGCTCATGTTTTAATCCTCTAATCGCAAATACCCAGCGAGATTGTAGTTGATAATTAAAGAGAAACAGGATCACATCACATATAACCTTAGCAATTTTTTCATCCATATTAAGAAGGGTGTGGAGGAGGTAAACACTAATTGCAGATAAAATCATATTGATCGCGCACAAAGCCAGATACCGGTATAGAGAATTCTCTCCAGTATGCTCATTTCCAAATACCAAATTTTTATTCAAAGAATAATTGACGCCAATGGAAACAAACCTAGCGGCTGCGGTGGCAGTCATAATCCTTATAAAGTCAGCTCCCGTAAAAATCCCACGCAACAAATCAAACATAACCCAGGCTAACCCCATATCAACGGCGGCGCAGAGAATACTGGTGGATATGAATTTCATAAAATCCGACGTTATGACTGATATGATCTTAAAGCTATCCTTTATGGGGTGAAAATGAGTTCCTTTGTTCTCGTTTTCATATATAGTCTGGATTGGAACCTCAATTAAAGGGATCTTTGATCGAATGCAAAAGATCAAGACCCGTGTTTCATATTCAAACCGCTCCCCCAGTATTTCCCACATAAGCCCAGTAAGTCTCGGCCCAAATGCCCTTAATCCTGTCTGTGTATCAGGAAGATAACGACCAAAAAACAATGCAAAAATTGCAGAGGTCAAACGGTTTCCCATAAGGGACTTGGCAGGAATTCCTGATGTTTTAAAATCACGTTCTCCTAAAATCAAGCCGTCTGGATGATTCACGGCTTCCTTTGCCATCTTATACACGTCTTCTGCTGCATGTTGGCCGTCAGAGTCCGCAGTGATAATACAGGCGTAATCCGGATAGGCATCATGAATGTAATGATATCCGGTCTTAAGTGCCATGCCTTTTCCCCGATTCAATTGATGGACGAGAATGACGCACCCCATCTCTTCTAATGTGTGAAAGATCTTTTCAAAGGCTGGTCCTGACCCGTCGTTCACGATTACAATTTCATTAAGCCCATGCCCATGTAACTCTTTCACGTATGATATCAGCCTGTAATCCGGTTCATAGGCGGGTATAAGAATGATTCTGCTTTTTTTCAAAATCTCCATAATTGAATCCCACCCTATCATTTTTTTATTTGAATTTATTCTTATCATATCCATATAAAAGATTAAAGTCAACGATAACACCTATGGAATCAGTGGATGGATGTAACGCACTAGTTGAGGTAAATAATAAAGTTAAAAATTACCATATTTTGGTATACAAGTAAGTTGTATAAATAAGCCTATATTTATTAGAATACTTAACAATTGTAGTACAGTATAATCATTGACTATTAATCTAAATAAACCTATAATAAATCAATAAACTAGGCATGCAGCTTACACTGAATCAACGTGTAATACATAGATCAGAGGCTTAAGAATTCGCATGAGAAGAGTGTTTTATGGAAGTCTCATAAAACAGAGAGGAGAACTAATGTTAAATAAGTTAAAAGTAAAAAACAGATTGTTAATCGCATTTTTAATCGTAGTATTGTTTTCCGGTATCGCAGGAGTTATTGGAATCCAGCTTATCCGCACTACGGACAAAGAGTACACCAGAGAGCTTAGAGATTATGGTTTTTCTCAGGGAGATATTGGAAGTCTAGGACAGGCATTTCAGGCACATCGAGCCACTGTTCTCTACATTATTCTTGCGGATAGTGAGGCAGATGCCGGGAAACAGAAAGATACTTTAAAAAGTCAAATTGATGTGATTCATGAAAAGCTAGGTAAGGTCGGCACTTATATGAAGACCGACTCTGAGAAAAAACTTTATCAGGATCTTACGGAAAAGTTGAATGCCTATGAGGGATTAAGAGAACAGACCATCGCTCTGAAAGATAAATCCCAAACCGAATCCTTGAAGTTCTTTCGGAGCAATGCAGCCCCTCTTGCGGCTGAGATCGGAACTGACATTAACACCATACTTACCAACAAATCCACGGACGGAGAAGCCATGTCCGCAAAATTAGCCAGACAAGCGGTTATCTTCATGGTAATTATGATCGTTATCGTTCTTGCCTCCATTGTAGCATCCATCCTCATCGCTCTTCGCATCACAAAAGGCATCACAAAGCCACTTGATGAGCTGAAAGAGGTTGCGGACCTTATGGCACAAGGCGAATTAAAATGCAGCCTAAATTACCAATCAGAAGATGAGCTTGGTAATCTGGCGGATAGTATGAGAACTATGATGTCTAGAATCTCCTACTATATGGATTACATATCTGCCACTACGGGACGTATGGCACAAGGCGATTTTAACATTCCTCATGATTCAGAAGAATTCAAAGGTGAATTTCGGCCTGTTCAGATCTCCATTCAAGATCTCACAGATTCCTTAAATGATGTTATGGGAAGAATCGCACAGGCATCTGATCAGGTGGCTTCTGGCGCAGATCAGGTGGCTAGCAGCGCACAAGCCCTAAGCCAGGGTGCTACGGAACAGGCTTCTGCTATTCAGGAGCTGGCTGCTACCATTAACGATATTAGTAACAATATCTCCCTTAACGCTGAGAATGCCAAGGAAACTGATCTTCAGGTGAACAACACCTCTACAGAACTGGAATCTGGAAAAGCCAGAATGGAGGACTTAACTGGTGCTATGGATAACATCAGCGAAGCATCTTCAGAAATCAGTAAAGTCATTAAAACCATTGAAGACATTGCTTTCCAGACCAATATTCTTGCCTTAAACGCTGCAGTAGAGGCAGCCAGAGCTGGAGACGCAGGAAAAGGCTTTGCAGTAGTAGCCGATGAAGTTAGAAATCTAGCAAATAAGAGCCAGGAAGCATCAAAGAACACAGCAGTCCTGATCGAGCGTGCTTTAAGCTCCATTGAGACAGGAAATCACATTGCCAGAGAGACCGCACAATCCATGGACCGCATCGTTAAGTCCTCTCATTCTGTGGCGGAACTGGTATATCGGATCTCCAGCGCTTCTGAGGAGCAGGCAAACGCCGTTGCTCAGGTAACGGTAGGAATCGATCAGATTTCAAGTGTGGTACAGACCAATTCCGCCACTTCAGAAGAAAGCGCTGCTGCCAGTCAGGAGATGTCAAACCAGGCACATATGCTAAAAGTTCTGATGCAAAGGTTTCAGTTAAAGAGATAACCCAGAGCATTATAATGGTCCCCCAAAGGGATACACCGAAATAGGTGTATATCTTTGAGGGACCTTTTTTCATTGCATTAATATAGAATCTATTTATTTTTGATTATAACTTAGCAGGTAAACGGTAATTGGTTTGTCTGTAGCTCCTACATGAATGATATCAAGTAGCTCACCAAAATTATTGCCAAACGCTTTCACACAATTGTCATAAGAAAATTTAGCAAAATAATGTCCATTGATACTTCCTGATTCACTCATTGTAACTTTACACCAGTTATTTCCGCCGGATAAGCTCTGAAAAATAAGTTCAACCTGATCTTTGGTCCCACTATATTCCACATAGAAATATCCACCCTGTTTTACAGTGCTAGGATCAAGCCTTCCCCCGTATCTTGAGGTTGGGGCGGTAACTGCCTGCCCCCAATTGGATGCAGATGAGGAACCCTTAAAAAGAGGCGCGTTATCGTCGTCATCATCGTCATCTTGGTTATTTTTGTATACATTTATAATAGCATCAGCAATTCCGCCGTAGACAAAGGATAAAGAACTACGGTTAAAAATACCAAACATCTCAGCACCTTTACCAAATAGGTTGTTATCCCACCAGATACAGGACATGTGATATTTCTTTGCAAACTTCGCATATGCTTTTGCAAACTTTTCACGGTCAGCTACATTCTCCTTACCGGTTGCGCCAAATTCTCCCATTACGACTGGCAGACCTTTTTTGACGAACGTTGAATTCAACCGGAGGAAAACGGCGTTTAAATCGTAATAATCTGATTCTGTCCAATTGGAATGTCCTTTGGCATCAAAAGCAAAATCAAAGGGCAGATACGCGTGGACGGAAACTGCAATCATATCATCTTCAGAAAGTTTTTTCCATGTGGAAATCTTAGGGCTGTCAGAAGAAGCCGCATACGTGGGCATCATAATCAGTCTGGAGGTGTTGTTTCCTCCTGTACTACGGATAGCCGCACGGCTGACTTCATTGTATTCATTGACACAATTATATAATGCCGTAGTTCCATTCCAATCTTCTTCAAATCTTGGTTCATTGATTGTTTCAAGAATCAGCATATCTCCGTAGCTTTTAAAACGATTTCCAACCTGCTTCCATATGGCTGTCAGCTCGTCTTTCACTCGTTTCTGGACGGATGTGTCTGTGGAAACCATGGACTGCAAATCATTATGGTGGACATTGATAATAACGTACATTCCATTTTGAAGTCCATAATTGACGACTTCTTCCACTCTGTTCATGAATTCGGTTTTAATGGTATAAGTCGATGGATCAGAGTAACTGTCATCCCATCTTACGGGAACACGCAAGGTTTTAAATCCCCTTGCAGCAATTGTATTGATCATTTCCTTTGTCGTAACTGGATTTCCCCAAGCAGTTTCGTTATTCTCAGATTCGAGCGCATTTCCAAGATTCCACCCTGGTCCCATATCGGCAACCAGCTGAGATGCTGATAGACCTCTCATTTTAGTAAAATCACTTTTTTTAGCAGACAATTCTGAAGCATTCACTGAATCAGGTTCACAATTAACCATTTTTATTACTTCCCTTCATTAAAATCAACTTTTTATTACCAGTTGATTTTCTTATTCCCGGATCTCCCCTTTCCATGATATGATTTCGATGTTCTATCCCTTACCGCCTCCCTTCTCATGAATTTCATTTCAAAAGGAGTATTTGTTTTGAGTCCGGTTATACATCAATATGTAATAATCCGTACTATTATTTATACTTTTTTATTCCATTTTTCAATCTCTTCCTTTGTTCCCAGTACATAATGCTGTCCCCCAATGAAGTGGCTGGTGGCCGCATTATAATCAATTCCCATCTCCTTACAGTCATAAGAAAGCGCCACTCTCTTTTTTTCCCCGTTGGGGTCTGGCTGAGGAATGGCAGATAACAGAGATTTTGTATAAGGGTGAATGGGATTACCAAATATCTCTTCCGTGGTCCCGGTTTCCACCAAGTGCCCCAGATGAAGAACTCCGATCCGGTCAGAAATATACTTTACCATGGATAAATCATGAGCAATAAATAAAATGGCAGACCCAGTCTGTGCCTGAATCTCTTTCATTAAGTTTACAACCTGTGCCTGAATGGATACGTCAAGAGCGCTGATTGCCTCATCAGCAATAATCAAATCTGGGTCCATAATCAAAGCTCTTGCAATACCGATTCTCTGCCTTTGACCGCCGGAAAACTGATGGGGATACCGGGAGGCATGTTCTTTTGATAAGCCTACCATACGAAGAATGTTATATACCTTTTCCTCCCGTTCCTCCTTGGTTTTATACATGCCATGAATATCCAGCCCCTGGGCTACAATATCCAAAACCTTTTTTCTGGGATTTAAACAGGCCATAGGATCCTGAAAAATCATCTGCATCTTCGTCCGAAGGTGCTTTGTCTCTTCTCTGTTAAGGCTACCGGAGATGGTTACTCCCTGAAATTTCACTTCCCCTGAGGTTGGTTTATAAAGCCTGATCAGAGAACGTCCGATGGTGGATTTACCGCTTCCTGATTCCCCCACCAAACCATAGGTCTCACCAGGATATATCCGAAAAGACACTCCGTCGACTGCCTTTACTTCATACTTTCTACTCACTTTGAAATACTGCTTTAATTCCGTTACTTCCAAAAGGGGCTTTTTCTCATCTTCCATCTTATTTAAGCCTCCTTTCTCATTCTTGAAATCCTGTTTTTTAAAGCATCTGGCATCCCTACTTCTGGTGCATTCTCATGAAGCAGCCAGGTAGCTGCATAATGAGTATCGGTCACCTGAAACATAGGTGGTTCCATACGGTAATCAATGTTTAAAGCAAATGCATTCCTGTCTGCAAAGGCATCTCCTTTGCCTTTCCCCATAAGATTATAAGGACTTCCGGGTATGGTGTAGAGCGCCTCATCAGAGGTATTTAAATCTGGCATAGCAGATAGAAGGCCCCAAGTATAAGGGTGTCTTGGATCATAGAAAACCTCTTCTGCGAGCCCCTTTTCCACGATCTTTCCAGCATACATGACAGCCACATAATCCGCCACCTTTGCTACCACTCCAAGGTCATGGGTGATATAGATGACGGAGATTCCTGTTCTATCTTGTATTTCCTTAATCAGCTCCAAAATCTTAGCCTGAATGGTAACATCTAATGCTGTGGTTGGCTCATCACAAATTAACACCTCAGGATCGCAAGATAGGGCTATGGCAATCACCACTCTCTGGCGCATCCCCCCGGATAGCTGGTGGGGGTAACATTTCATTCGCTTCTCCGGTTCTGTGATTCCTACTAAAGATAACAGGCTGACTGCCTTTTCATACGCCTCTTTTTTTGGCGTTTTATAATGGCAGCGCATTCCCTCCATAATCTGTTTTCCAATGGTCATGGTGGGATTTAAGGAGGTCATAGGATCTTGAAATACCATGGCAATCCGCTTTCCATTGATACGCCTGCGCATCTCCTTTTTTGTAAGCTTTAACAAATCCTGATGGACTGTTTCTCCATTTCTTTCATAAGTAAAATCAATGGTGCCTTCCTTAACCGATCCATTCCCACTTAAGATTCCCATGATGGCTTTGACTGTAACTGACTTTCCTGACCCGGATTCTCCTACAATAGCCAGGGTCTCTCCTTTATAAAGATCAAGCTTTACTCCCCGTATGGCATTGGCTTCACCAGCCGTGGTCATAAAGGAGATGGAGAGATCCCGAATGGACAATATTTTTTCTTTGTTCATGATACTCCTCCTATATCTCCTTCATTTTAGGATCAAATGCATCCCGAAGTCCGTCTGCTAGCATATTAAAGCTTAACATAATGGCGCCCAGCACCAGGACCGGGGAGATGATCATATACGGATGGGTGGTAAATGATTTAAAGGCGTCGCTAATCAATGACCCCAAGGAGGCCAGAGGTGCCGGAACCCCAAGTCCGATAAATGCCAGAAACGCTTCCGTAAAAATAGCATTGGGAATGGAAAACATGGACATGATAATGAGCTGTCCAAAGATGTTTGGAAGGATCTCTTTAAATATGACGTAGAAATCTCCTGCCCCAAGGGTTTTTGAAGCAAGTACAAATTCCTGTTCTTTTAATTTTAATACCTGTGCTCTGGCAATCCGGTTCATTCCAATCCACCCCGTAATGGCAAGAGCCAAAGTGATGGTGCCAAGCCCCGGCTTTAAAACCAGCATAAGCAAGGTCACAATAACTAGGGTTGGGATTCCATTTAAGATTTCAGCAAATCGCTGCATCACGTTATCCACTGCACCGCCGTAATATCCGCTAATCAGTCCATAGCTCATACCAAAGCAAAGATCCACGATAACTGCGACCAAGGCAATGTATAAGGATATTCTAGTTCCCATAAAGGTACGGGTAAATAAATCCCGCCCAAGAACGTCTGTACCAAACCAGTAATATGTAGATTCAAGACCTGTGGTTTTATTTGGATTTACGTATTTGTTGACTACGGTCATGCCCGTAGAGGTGGACATGTGCTCCGTCCCATCAAACACGCCCCATGTTTCCAGCACTGGGATTCTTGGTGCAAGGTTTTGATTGGCAATGATCTGCCCGTTATACGTATAGCCATTCATATAGGGGCCTATTATAGCAAAGGTGATAATAAGTATAATCGCTACCAATGCAATTACGGCCCCTTTGTTTTTTATAAATGCAGATATCACATCGCTCCAATAAGAGCGGGCTGGATATACCTGATCCACGCCTAAGTCACGGTTTTTAGCCAGGAGAAAATCATCTGGTTGAAATTCAAAGGATGGAACGTTTTCCCGATTAGTGCTCATAATTACCCTCCTTTGCCAACCTGATCCTAGGATCGATGATTCCATATAAGATATCTACAAAAAGCATAATTCCAATGTACATAGCACTGTAAATAAAGGCCAGGGTCACAATGACGTTATAATCATTTGACTGTATGGCAGTTACCAAAAGGCTTCCGATTCCTGGTATGGAGAATATCTTTTCCACCACCAAAGATCCGGTCATCAAACTTACCACCAAAGGCGCTAGAACCGTAATAATAGGAATCAGGGCATTTTTAAGACCGTGAACCAATATCAACCTCCACTCAGGGAGTCCCTTACTTTCTGCCAGTAGCATATAATCAGAACCTAAGACCTCAAGCATCTCTGTCCTTGTAAAACGGGCCACCGTAGCCACCGTAAACATGGCCAGGGAGATGGTAGGAAGGACAGAGGACTTCATTGCAGCTTCTTGCTGATATAAAAGAGGGAACCAGTGGACTCGGTATCCCAAAGAGTAAGAAAGGGCCAGTGCGAACACGTAGGACGGCAGACTTACCCCCAGCACGGATACAACCGTGGTTAAGGTATCAAATATGGTGTTATGCTTTAGAGCCGCTAGAAGCCCTAGAAACAGCCCTATCACCGTACCAAGAAGCACCGCCTGACCTCCGATGCGAATGGACACCGGAAGTCTGGATGCTAAAAGTGTGGTGATTGAGGTGTTTTTTGATATGGTATAGGATACTCCAAAATCACCTGTAACCATATGTTTTACATATTGAATGAATCGGTAATAAACTGGCTGATCAAGGCCGTATTTGTCATTTAAAAGAGCTACCTGAGACTGGGTCAGCTTTTCATCGTTAAAGGGGGATCCTGGCATCAGTTCCAGCATCAAAAACAGGATAAAAAGAATTGCCAATAAGGTTGCTAAAGAAATACAGAGCCGCTTTGCAACGTATCGTTTCAAGGGTATCTCTCCTATCTCATTCAGCCATTAATTCTTGACTGTATTTTTAAAGTATCGGTTAATTGCTATGGAATGGAAATCAATGCCTTCTACGCCTGCTTTTTGCATCACTGCATTTCCCTTTTGGTAAACAGGGAAGATGACTGCATCATCGCAAACGATTTTCTCAGCGTCTGCAAGCGCTTTCCACCGTTTCACTGGATCAAGGGCAAGTTCTCCCTTTTTGCTTGATTCAATGATGGAATCGTAGTCCTTATTGCTCCAGAAACCGTAGTTGTTGGGGTTACCTGTGGTCCACATATTAAGATAAGTCATAGGGTCTGCATAATCTGGTCCCCAACGAGTAAGGCCGATTTCAAACTCCCCTGCCTGCATTCTTTCCACACGGTTTTTCTTTGGCATCTGCTCTAAAGTAATGGTGATTCCAGGTAACGTAGTCTGAATCTCTGACTGTAAGAACTGAGCAACGTTAATGGCTGACTCCGTATCCTCTACAATCATGGTATAAGTCAGGGTGTCAACTCCCAGCTCCTTTTTCGCTGCTTCCCAATACTTTAATGCCTCAGCTTTATCGGTTTTAAAATAATTACTGCCAGCGGTTTCTCTGTAATCTTTTCCATCAGGTCCGGTTGCCAAAAGGGTGGGGACTGCAAAATAAGCAGGAATAGAACCATCCTTTAAGATATTGTTACACACCGCCTCTTTATCAAAGCTAAGAGACAATGCTTTTCTAAGATTTAAGTTTTCAAGACCAGCTACTTTGGTGTTTGGAGACATATACCACAGGTAACCTGCCATGATGTTTTTAAATTCCGGATCTGCCTGGAACTGCTCCACCTGTTCTCCGGATAGGGTTACTACGTCAAGGTCTCCATTTTGATAGGCCAGAATTGCCTGCTGGGAATCCTTAATTACCTGATACTTCATTCCATCAAGCTTAACTTTATCTGCGTCCCAGTAATCCTTGTTTTTCTCAAGGGTAATGGTGGTTGCCGCTGGCTCGTAAGAAGTAATCTTATAGGGCCCGTTTGATAACAATGTGTCTGGTGTGGTGGCATACTGATCTCCGGCTTTTTCAAAGAATTCCTGATTGACCGGATAGAAGGTAGGAAATGCCATTAAAGATTCAAAATATGGGACAGGAACATCAAGCTCTACCTTTAAGGTCTTGTCATCCACAGCAGTCACCCCAAGGTCGTCAAGTGATTTTTCACCTGCTGCTACTGCGTCTGCATTCTTGATTCCTGCAATTCCAACAATAAATGCATACTCACTTGCCGTCTTTGGATCTACGGCCCGTTTCCAGGCATATACAAAGTCTTTGGCTGTAACTGGTGTACCATTGGACCATTTAGCATCTCTTAAATGATAGGTAAGAGTCATGCCATCCCCACTTTTTTCTACGCTTTCTGCCAGAGCAGGTACGGGATTTCCATCGGCACCTAGCTCATATAACCCATCGGTGGTATCAGCAATGACTTCAAAGGAAGTTCCATCGGTTGCGATCTGAGGATCCATGGAAGCCACTTCCACATCAATATGTACGTTTAATACCTTACCATTTTCCTTACTGCCTTCTTTAGTCTCTGCCTTTGCAGTAGAGGCTTGTGTTTCCTGAGACACTGTTTTCGAATTCCCACACGCGGTCAAAGACCAGGCCATAATGCCTGCTATACTGATAGCCGCTAATTTTTTTAGACTTTTTTTCATTATTTTCCCCCTCATATTCATTTTATTTTAATAAAAATAGTGTCTGACAGAGTTCTCCCTCTATTCAGACACTATTGTCAAAAATATTTGTTACAATATATTATTTTTTAATATCTGTCAATATCGAACCAGCCATTAAACATTAAGTTAAGGCGATTCATCACTTTACAAGCCCAAAGCGTCGTTTTCTAATGCATATGCTTCTATAAATTAATTGAGAACAAAAAAAATTATTATTTAAAATATGTCCCGGCTAATAAAATAAGACGGAGAAATAAAAATCATCTCTCCGTCTTACTCATTTTCTTGCATATTCATACATCAGTCTTACCAAATCTTATGTAGTAAGGCCAAATTTTTCTTCCATAATAGATCTTAACTCATCCACGATTATTCCTGCTTCCAGGCCTGTTTCATCGATTGTAATATCTGCATAAGATTCATAATAAGGAACTCTCTCCTCATATAACTCTTCAAGGGTCATACCGTCTTTTAAAACCACGCCCCGGTCAACCAGATTACCAAGTCGTTCCATTACATCATTAAGGCTTAGCTTTAGATAAACAACAATACTGATTTCCTTCAAATGTTCCATCGCTTCTTTTCCATAGATGACGCTTCCACCTGGGGCGATGACGCTATGGCTAACCTGAAGTTCCTTGTTGGTCCTGTTCTCCACCTCTAAAAATCCATCATCTCCACTTTCGGCTATGATTTCCTTTAACAACTTTCCTTCCTTTTCCTGTATCACAATATCCACGTCCACAAATGAATACCCAAGTCGTTTTGCCAAAAGAACACCAACAGTGCTCTTGCCGGAAGCGGGCATTCCGATGAGAGTTATGTTATCACGCATCTGGGTCATCTACGTTTCCTCCTGCCGGCTGAACTTTTTCCAGACTTTCTTACTGAATATCCAAAACTGCCAAGTTTCTTCCCTTGTTCAAAATATTCTCCATGGGAATAGGATACAAGTCCTGCCTCATTTAAATGAAATTTGTTTTTCTCATCCATGTAACGGCTGTCTACAGTCACGCCTAAGATCTCAGCTAGAAACAAATCATGGCTGCCAAGGCGCTTTACTTCAACCACCTTACAAGCCAGACAAACAGGGCTTTCTTCAATCCCTGGAGCTTTGACGTGCTTTAGGGCACAAGGAGTCAGCTTCATCTGGGCAAACTTATCTACCTCTCTGCCTGATTTTACACCACAGTAATCCGCAGCCCTCACCAGATCCTTGGATACCAGATTCACCACAAATTCCCCGGTCTCTTTTATAATATCATAAGAGTAGCGCTCCCTACGAACGGATATGGACAACATCGCCGGGGTAGAGCATATGGTGCCTGCCCAGGCAATTGTAATAATATTAGGTTTCTCGCCCTCTCTTTGACAACTTACCATAACAGCAGGAACTGGATAAAGCATATTACCAGGCTTCCACTCCACTTTGCTTGATTTTTCAGGATTTTTCATAAGATTATTCTCCTCATCCTTGAACAGCTAACATAATGCTTGGGATCAACTGTTTCTTTCTGGATACTACGCCTGGAAGACTTACTACATGATCTTCCTGTTCTTCTTTCCTGTTATCGATGCGGAAGGCTCTCTCTACGATCTGCTTTGCTCCCTGTCCCTCACATAAGAGCACAGTAGACTGCGACAGGATATTGGTTAACATAAAGAACATCATGTCAACGCCGTGTTCTTCTCTCGCCTTTACCATGTATGGAATCATGCGATCTTTTAAATTAACAAGCTCCTTATCATTTAAGGAGGTGATCTGTCCTACTCCAAAGGCAATTTTACCAACGGAAAACTTTTTAAAATCCTGATAGAAGATTTCTCCATCTGTTTTCCCCTTTAAATTACTTGCCGCTTCAAACATGGATGAGGCATACTTATCCGCATCAATACCTGCGATTTCTGCAAGTGCAAGAGCCGCAGTTTTATCTGCCTCTGTACAAGTTGGGGAACGGAATAAAAGTGTATCGGAAATAATAGCACTGCATAAAAGTCCTGCAATCTGAGGTTCTATTTTTATGCTATTCTCCTGATACATCTGATATACAATGGTTGCGGTACAGCCCACCGGCTGGTTGCGGAAGAATACTGGCGCAATGGTCTCCACGGTGCCAAGTCTGTGATGATCGATGATTTCTAAAAGTTCCGCATTCTCCATGCCTTCCACTGCCTGGGATTTCTCGTTATGATCCACCAAAATCAACCGTTTTCCTTTTGCACCAAGTAAGTTACGGCGGGATATCATACCTTTATATTTTCCATCCTTATCAAGGATTGGGAAATCACGGTGGCGTTTGCTGGCCATAACATCTTTGATTTCGTCGATATAATCCTCTTCTTCAAAGGTAATCAGCCCTTCGGTTTTCATAAAGTAGCTGATTGGAATGCTCTGGTTTACCAAACGAGCGGCAGTATACGTATCATATGGTGTCGTCACGATGGTACAGCCTCTTTCTTGAGCCAGTTTTTTGATGGTCATAGAAACAGAAGCTCCCTCGCAGACAATAATACAAGCTGCCTCCATCTCAATGGCGCAAAGCTGAGATTCATAACGGTTTCCTAAGATAACCAAATCTCCCTCAGAAATATAATATTCCATCATATCAGGATTGGCTGCTGCAATGAGTACCTTTCCCTTATCAAAATAAGCCTCTAGATCTCCCACCACCAGATTGCCCTCTAGTGTCTCTACAATATTAGAGTATTGGGTGCAGGCTTTTGATAATATGCTGCTGTCATATACGTTCATATAGGATTTGGCAATGTCTCCGACCGTGATCAGTCCTTCCAAAATTCCATCTGCCGTAACCGCTGGTATGGTCACTGCATTGGCCTCCTGCATGAGATTCCATGCTATTTTTAAGGACAATTTCTTCTTTACGCCCTTTGTTTCCCGAATCTCTATGTCAAGAACCTGGGTCTTTACATTCTCTATCAGTTCAGGGGCTTCCATGCCGAAATAGTTCAATACAAACTGAGTTTCTTCATTGACTCGTCCCGCTCGTCCGGGTCTGTAATCCTCACCAGTTAAAATCCGCTTTAAATTGGCATAGCAGACCGCAGAACAGATGGAATCTGTATCAGGATTTTTGTGCCCGATGACGATAGTTTTTCTATTTTTATGGTTATCTCCCATGGTATCTCCTTTTTTCATAATCTGTTTACAGGCCGTTCATATCCTGTTCACATCCGTTTTTTATACTAAATGTATAGAAAAATTGCAATACAAACAAGTTAATCAGTCAAGTTGCACATAGATTTTTCATAATTGCCCTGGTTGTCCTACAACCAGGGTCTCCTCAATTTATCCGATACATTGTCTTGTGAAGTATTCCCATTATATCATAAATTAGCAAATTGTAAATAAGTGATACCGAATGGAAAAGGTTGATCCATAAGAAAATACCAGACCTGACCGACCACGAAGTGGCCAGCCAATATCTGGTATTATGTTTGTAATCTAATCCAAAATGAGCCTAGCCGCCCCGTAAATTCCTGCGTCATTGCCCAATGTGGCCAGTACAATACTGCCCTTGTTCTTAGATATCGGTGTGAACTTTTCGTAATTATGGTCGATGGTATCAATCAGGAACTGACCTGCCTTTGATACTCCACCACCCAGAACAAAAACCTCCGGATCTATGGTCATGGCAACCTGGGAAAGTAAAAGTCCAAGATAATGGCCCACAATCTCCATAACTTCTAGAGCAAGGGGATCTCCTGCCTTTGCTTCATCCAGCACATCTTTTGCTGTGACCTGTTGACCAAAACTTCTTAAGGAAGAAGGCAGATCCTTTGATGCCATCATTCTTTTTGCTTCGTTTGCGATTCCAGTCGCACTTGCAACCTGCTCCACACAGCCGACTCCGCCGCAGTTGCAAGTTTCTGTTTCATCTCCACGAATATGGATATGTCCGATCTCTCCAGCCAAACCATGGCGTCCAGATACGATTTTCTCGTCAATGATCACTCCTCCGCCCACACCGGTTCCTAAGGTGACCATAACAATATCATGATATCCTTTTCCTCCGCCTTGCCACATCTCTCCAAGAGCTGCTACATTGGCATCGTTTGCGCTTTTTACCGGCAGACCATGAAGCATCTCACTCAGCTCTCGCTCGGGATATCGGTCACGCCAGCCTAAGTTGACGCAGACCTCTACATAACCATTGGGCAGAACAGGGCCCGGGATCCCAAGTCCGGCCCCCTGTATCTGATCAATGGGAATATTAAGTTCTTTCAGCTTTTCTAAAATAGAAGCTCCCACATCATCAAGGATGTATTTTCCACCCTCTTCTTTTCTGGTCGTCACTTCCCATTTATGTAAAAGCTCCCCTGTTACTTCAAACAGTCCCATCTTTACAGAGGTACCGCCTACATCAACACCAATACATTTCATTCCCATGGCCCTTAATGCTCCTTTTCCTTTTGTATCAAGATGTCGGAAACTTATTATAAGGATTTTGCAACTTCTGCAACTCGCTCAGCCGTAAATCCAAAATGTTTGAATAACTGATCTGCAGGTCCACTGGCACCATAACCTGTCATGGTCACGTATGCACCATCAAGACCTACATATTTACCCCAGCCAAAATCACTTAAGGCTTCAACTGCCACACGTTTTCTCACTGCCTTTGGAAGAACGGATTCTTTATATTCATCACTCTGCTCTTCAAAGAGATCCATACAAGGCATGGAAACAACTCTTACCTTTTGGTCTGCAAGGAGTTCTTTTGCCTTTACAGAAAGCTCTACTTCAGAACCGCTGGCAATTAAGATGATATCTGGAGTTCCCTCACAGTCATCAATCACATATCCACCCTTTAATGCATCTTTGCTGCTTCCTGGCATTGGAGTTAAGTTCTGTCTAGTCAGAACAAGGCCAGTAGGAGTCTTTTTGGAAGTCAGTGCAGAATACCAAGCTGCTTCTGTCTCGATCTCATCACAAGGACGGAATACATGGAAATTCGGCATTGCTCTTAACATTGCAAGCTGCTCGATTGGCTCATGAGTTGGTCCATCTTCGCCTACACCAATGCTGTCATGAGTGAATACGAAGGTCTGTGGAATGCCCATCAAAGAAGCCAAACGTGCCATAGGCTTGGTGTAATCACTGAATACAAAGAAGGTTGCAATATAGGTGCGAAGTCCGCCGTGAAGAAGCATACCGTTACCGATTGCAGTCATTCCAAGCTCTCTAACACCAAAATGCATGTTGCGTCCGCCTCTGTCTTCTTTTGAGAAATCTCCCACATCAGACATATTGGTCTTATTGGATGGAGCAAGATCTGCTGATCCGCCGATAAGATTAGGAATACAGGTTTTCACACGATTTAAAATCTGACCGGAGATATTTCTGGTTGCATCTGCTTTTTCTGGTTTCTTCCAGAAATCAGTGCAAGCGTCAATTGCCTTACTTGTGCCATCTGGATCATGGTAGGAATTCCAAAGTACTTCCATCTCTGGATATTCTTCGCAGTATGCTGCAAACATAACGTTCCATGCAGCTTCTACTTCTGCCTTTTCCTCAGCCAGTTTCTTATAGTGGCTATATACCTCTTCTGGTACAAAGAATGGCTCTGTGGAAGGCCAGCCAAGATTCTCTTTTAAAGCGGTGATGTTATCTGCACCAAGAGGTTCTCCATGGGCACTTGCTTTTCCCTGCTTTGCTGGACAGCCATAACCAATCTGAGTTTTTATGGTGATAAAGGATGGGCGCTTCGTATCTGCCTTTGCCTCTTCGATGGCGCGGGCAATGGCACCTAGATCATTTCCGTCTTCTACGGTAATGGTCTGGAAATGGAATGCCTCCATGCGTTTTTGTACATCCTCGGTAAATGCGATATCAGTGCTTCCTTCGATGGAAATCTCGTTGGAATCATAGAAGATAATCAGCTTTGAAAGGCCTAAGGTACCTGCCAGAGATAGGGTTTCAGAAGAGATTCCTTCCATCATACATCCATCACCGCCAAGGGCATAAGTATAATGATCCACAACTGGGAACTCATCTTTATTAAATACAGAAGACAGATGGCTTTCTGCAATTGCCATACCAACTGCCATACCCATACCTGCTCCTAAAGGTCCTGTTGTTGCTTCGATGCCAACGGTGTGACCATACTCTGGATGTCCTGGTGTCTTAGAACCAAGCTGACGGAAATTCATTAAATCCTCTTTGGAGAGGTTTCCATATCCAAACAAGTGAAGCAAGGAATACAAAAGCATGGAACCATGGCCTCCTGATAACACAAAACGATCCCTATTTGCCCAATCAGGATCAGCCGGGTTATGGTTTAAATGGTTTGCCCATAATTCATAAGCCGCGGATGCACAACCTAAAGGGAGTCCGGGGTGTCCGGAATTGGCTTTCTGGATCGCATCTGCTGATAGGATGCGGATTGCATTAATTGACATGGTTTCGATGTTGCTCATTGGTATTGTCCTCCTATTTGTAATCTTATTTCTTTCATATTTTGGGGACCCGTAACGATCAGTGTATTTGGAAATCTGCCGTTTCGGATCTTAGTTACCGGAAAATCAAATGTACCGGAAAATTTTAGCCTGCCGGACATGTTATAGACTCTACACGAATTCTCATTATACAGAAATACATGATTACCGTCAATATCAGCATTGGTATACGGATACTGAAATACCTTGGAAAAGACCTGTTTTCCATCTGGTCTGTAAATATCTAAGCGGTAAGGGTTTTCACCCCCCGGGTTGTCCACGATGAGACCCACATATTTACGGGAATAAAATACGCTTTTTATTTGCTCTTTTATTGGAATCTGTTTGACTAATTCTGGGGAAAGAGCATTTTTTGTTGAGTAAAACGATACGCTGTTGTCTGAAAAAGCACAAGCGTAGGTATCGTCTAAGAAATGCACCTGGGCTACAAGGGATGAATCATAGGGTTCATCAAACCCGCCTACCAGCCTGTCCGGAACACTTTTTCCGATTTCTGCAAAATTGTGGAACGCTACCCTTCCGTTTAAAGTGCCATTCTTTAAATAGGCATAGGCTCCCATGAGCTGAGTTCCATCTGGAGATAAACTAATATCAACTGGATAGCCGGAATCTCCCCCTAAAAGTGCCTTGATCTTTACATCAAGTGCTGATCCGTCCTGTTTGAAAAAATATATGTAATTGGCGGTTGACTCCTCTAAGACTGCGGCAACCACTCCTTGAGAGGAAACCGTTGCTTTCACAATAGGGAGAACTGTGGTAGCTACCCCAACATTTCCTGCCTTATTAAAAATATAAATGGAATTGCCCTGCAAGTCTGCAACTGCAGCATACTCTCCGTTTACAACCGCCTTTGGTGACTTCATCTCATAGCTTTGGATCCATACTTCTTTTCCTTGGGAGTCCAGATAGGAAGCACCATCTTTACTGTATTTGAGTAGATTGGAACCAAAGTTTAAATATCCCTCATAGCTTCCCTCATTCAGTTCCTTTGACCATACCACACCATATCCGGTGTAGTGGTATAGACTGAAATACTCAAACGCACCGATGCCACCTGCTGCCAGCACCAATAATACCACCAAAGAAATCCGGAACCGCTTCTTTTTTACCTTACTACGGGCTTTTTTAATGATCTCTTCACTGGATTCATCCTTGTTGCCGGAATTTTGAACAATCTGACTCCGAAGCTGGTTTTTTTTAATCTCTCTGTTCATTGAGTTCCATTCGCTCATGCAGTTCTCTCCTAAAAATGCCCATATATACTTGTAGTATACAACATTTTATTGAGAAAAGCATTATTTTTTTCTACGGAAGCAGTAATTTCTGACCCGCTACAATCTTATTTTCATCCTCTAATCCATTGAGCTCACAGATTTCCTTTAACTTGTTTACCGTATGGTATTCTGCCAGACTGATTCCGTAAAGCGTCTCTCCTTCCTGCACCACATGAACCCTTGCTCCTGAAGCTGCCGCTTCCTGGTTTTTAGAAGGGGCCTCGCTGGTCTCTTTTTGCGCACTGCTCTCGCCGGTTTGTGCCTTTGTGGTCTCTGCTGCAACTTGGCTGGTCTGTTCTGTGGCTTTCTCGCTTTCAGCTATGGTCTGACTTTCCTTTGTGTTGTCTGCCTGAGTCTGAGCCATGCTTGTTTCCGAGGTTACAGCGGCTTCTGTCGGCACCTGAACCTGCCCTGCCTGTGTTGGCTGGGTATTAGACATCGTCTCCTTATTCACTGCTGTTGTGGGCGATATGCCAGCTTCTGCATCTTCCACCACCACACCGGTTTGGGATTTACTTTCTTTTTTATGATCTCCTGCTAAGAATTTTTCCGCTTTTGCCGGAATGGCAGAAACGATGACACTTTCCATGTTTTGCATTCGCTCAAAGTTGTTAAACATAACAATTCCGCCAGCTAATATGACGACTGACATGGCTGTGCACATGCCCCGAAGAAGCCCGGCGGTCTGATGCCTGTCCGTCGCTTCCTCTTTATGTTCGTCCATTCGCTTGCGGAATTCTTCAATAACCTTATCATTTGTATCAGTTTCGATACGTTTTACATCTTTTCGCAGTACCATATAGTCCTGCATCATCTGGTTTCTTTCATAATATATACTATAGCCCTGGAGCTTGTAAAATCCGTCTTCTGATGTTATGTAAACTGTTTCATCCCCTTCGATTCCATTGCTTAAATACATCAACTTGTTGGTGCCTTCAAAATACTGCATATGTTGTTTCCAGTAATTCAAAGGAGTCAGATCATCTCCTGGACTGCCACATAAAAACCAGCCGAGAATTGATCTCTTTGGGAAAAGCTGCTCAATGCTCTGATAGGCCTTTTTCCAGGAAATATCAGTAAATGATACCCTTCCTGCTTCTGTCACATCCTCCATCTCCAAAGCACCATCTATGAAGATATAAGGCATTCCGTCATTGAGTTCCATACTACCAAGCAGTAAGCCTATCCGCAGCCCTTGTCCTCCCACAGGATACAGACGTTTTAAATACGTGTTCACATAATCCTCAACATATAGTTTTACGATCTGATCCCGTTCCCCGATCTGCCTGATGTTCTTTGGCAGCTTCGGGTACGGATTGTATAATTCACCCATTGGCACACCTCGCTATTCTTTATAATCCAATGCATCATAGCATGTAATAGGCGAAAAACGTGTCAAAGCATGGACGTGTTCTCCCATAACTTTTCGACAAGATAAATACTATGGCTGATGCAGTCAGCCATACGCATGACAATGGAAAGTCTTATACTTTGGAGCATAAGTGGGTCATAATTACTACAGCTTCCAACGATTCCTGTTATGAAGATATCACCGACTGACCGAAGTTCCTTACTCACTCCAAGCCCTGGTTTTAAGGCTCCTCTGCCAAGGGTCACATGACCGATGTGCTCCATATTTCCAACAGAAGCATCCACAGCTACTATCACATAATTGGGATATCTTAAACGAAGCAAGGTCTGATACGTATCAAGATTCATGGCGTGTACCGGTCGCTCCAAAGTCCCAATGACCTCTATGTGCTCCAGACTTTGTTCTTTTAGCTTGTAACCAATTAAGGGCCCAAGGCTGTCTCCCGTGGAACGGTCGGTGCCGATGCACAAAAAAAGTACTCCTGATGCTTTCTTATTTTCCAGTTCTATACTTATCATATCGTAAAGTCTGGAAGCGAAGTCCTCTGCTTCAAAGGAATGCTTTGTGTCATAATAAAAAACGTCCCGGTTGCTCCGGATCGAAATTCTTTCCCATAGTTTCATAATATCCTGCCTTGCTGTCCTTATTTTCTCTGTTCTATTATAAGCCGTGATTTATGGAATTATTCACTACATCGTCCTAGAAAAATCGCAAAAAAAAATGCAGGAAACAACTGCTTTCGCGTGTCTTCCTGCACCTTCATTTTATTCCTTAAGACTCGAATATAGGGTTTTGGCTTCTCCTATGGTCGTCGCCTTCCCCATTCGTATCATATCAGCCAGTTCATCAAGTAGCTCCGGTATCATAAATTCTTTTCCAATATAAGAAGTATAATTGTCGTTGATAAACAAGGTCTGCTCCTTCACCCGGATCTCAGCCTCTTTGCCACTTGTCTGAGCTTCTTCATAATCCTTTGTAAGCTTTGTTAAGATATCTTTTCTGCCATCTGCAATTTCATCTGATATAATGGTCTTTGTGACCTTATCAAACGTGTTCAAGGCTTCCCTTTTCTTATCCATGATATCTGTTAGCTCTTGTTCAATTCTTGCAATCTCATCATCAAATTTCTCCAAATCATAAGACGCTTCATCCCGATCCCGCTTAATGGAATTGATGATGACCTTCATCTTCCGGTCGTTAGTCTTAATAAGATCCCTGATGGTTCTTCCTTTTCTCAAGGCACTAAGGTGCCTCATCTTTGTCCGGTTATAGATGAGAATATAGATACTCCCAAAAATAACAACGGTCATAAAATAAATTCCGATTAAATAAAATAAGGTTTTCTCTGGAAGCAGAAAGTAGATTCCACATGGAAGGACAAGAAAAACTATGAGGATGACTGTAATTAAAAGCATCCATTCCCGAAATCCTCCAGGAAGATAAAGCGCATAATATAGCCTGCTGTTGCAAAATTTAGGAACTCTCTCCTGACGGAACACGTCCTTCATCTGCTGCCTCAGCTCTTTATTATTTTCCTTAAGTTCTACAGTTTCCTCTTCAATCCGCTCTTTCACCCCTTGATTCTTGGCCTTTTCTCGTTTGGCCCTCATCCGCTTTAGTGCATCCTGTTCTCGTTCAATTTCTTTGTCATAAGTGCCTTCGATCTCATCGATTCTCTTCTTGATCGTAAGGCTGATATCATCTGCCACTGCCTTTCGTTCTGCTTCCAGCTCCTTTTCCAGATGTCTCTTCTCCTGATGGAACTTTTCCAGCAGATTCCTGCTTGCAGACAGCTCTTGGACGGCTCTGCACGCCTCTCCAAGAAAACCAACCTGATCTGTTATGGGTTGTGCCATCTTAAGTCTCCCTTCTTGGGTTTTTCCTATCAAGATTCTATCATATATTTCACTGTTTTACAATGTCCGTCATTTTCCACCTTGCGCTCTTTCCTTTCCCGATGATATAATCGTTTTATCATGAAAACAAAGGGTGCAACTGCTGCATTAAGAAGGGATAATACATTATGTTTCGCATATGGGCAAAATTAGTCAAAGACACAAGGTTCCTTAAGGATACTGTTATCTGCAACTCTGATTACAGCCAGTCCAGGACTACTATGATATTTAACGCTCTGGAAGAGATCTGCTACCAGCTTGATTTGGGAAAACCGATCTGGCTTGATGCCACTGTCCAGGATTTTAAAAAGCACTCCAAGGCCAGGTTCACCCAGGATAACTTTATTGAACACATAGACTTTGACTTTCTAGAAATCCAAGTCATTGAAGAATAAAAGGGCTGTCGCACATGTGCGACAGCCCTTTCACTAAGTGTAGCTTATTGATTTCCCATCGTACTTGGGTCAACTTCTGTATAACCTTCTAAATCCGGAGCCGTAACTTCTACGGTCTGACCTGGATTATTATAGGCTGCATCGGTATCCATAACCATGGAAATGGTCTCGCCCTGAGCGGTCATATCCAAAGACATATTAATCTTTGATTTGGAGAAGTAACCATCTTTATTCACAGTTGCTTCACCCTTTACTTCTTTGATGTTATAGGTTACGCCCTCTAAGTTGGTTCCCATCTGAGCAATCAGATCTTTTACATAGGTATCCATCTTCTGTGCATCCACAGTAAAGGTGATTACCTGATTATCTCCATCCTTCTTCGCAGTGATTTCCTTCATATAAGAAGAATCCAGGCTTGCACCTTCTGTACTCTGCTTTACCTGCTCCATCATTTCTTTTAGATCCATGGCATATTTGATTTTCTGTCCCATGGAGTTCATGTAATAATATCCGTTTTCATAGTACATGGAAATATCCAGGTCCTGTCCCATAACTGAGGTAGTTCCTGTTGCAGAATATCTCATACTATCTTTATTGATATCTGCAATCTTCATGTCTAGATTCATCTTCATCTCTGTCTTTTTCTCTCCCTGAGTCATCTGTGTATTGACTATGGAAGTTACGTCCATGGATGTCAGCTCTGAAGTTTTCTTCGTAGCCTCATCATAAATAGTTTTTGCGTCCTTTGCTCCTGCGCAGGCAGTCATAGAAAATGCCATAGCAAAAACAAGGAACATGGTTAAAGTCTTTTTCATAGTTTCCTCCTTAAAAATGTGTTTCCTAGATACCCTTTAATCATATCATGATATTTAAGTATTTCCAAATTAAGTTTTGTTAAATACTTCCTTAAGCGCGTCATGTGCATCCCGCCTGGCATGGCTTTTCATGTAATAGGATACAATTTCCTATTACATGAAAAATCCGGCATCCCGGACCGAACCCAAAAAGGTCCAAGCCGGAGTGCCGGTATCATATTCATACACCTTATAATCGTTTTAACAATTCTTCTCTTTCTTTCTCATAACCAGGCTTTCCTAACAGTGCGAACATGTTCTTTTTATAGCTTTCTACACCTGGCTGGTTAAACGGATTCACTCCAAGCAGATATCCGCTGACACCGCAAGCATACTCAAAGAAATAAAATAGCTGTCCTAAGCTGTATTCGTCCTGTTCTGGAATATCAATGACCAGATTAGGCACATCACCATCGCTATGAGCTATAATGGTGCCGTTCATGGCACTCTTATTTACAAAATCAACACTCTTTCCAGCAAGATAGTTCATGCCGTCGGTATCCACTTCTTCTTTCTTTAAAAGAATCTCTGCAGGAGATTCCTGGACATTTAAAACAGTTTCGAACATAATTCTTGCCCCATCCTGAATAAACTGTCCCATAGAGTGGAGATCTGCGGTCAAATCTACTGCCGCCGGAAAAATACCTCTCTGGTCCTTACCTTCACTCTCACCAAAAAGCTGTTTCCACCATTCGGATACATAATGAAGGCTTGGTTCATAATTGGCTACGATTTCAACTGTCTTGCCCTTTCTAAGAAGGATATTGCGGACAGCCGCATACTGGAGCGCACCATTAGACTCATATGGAGTCTTGGTGACTGCTAATCTCGCATCACTTGCTCCTTCCATCAGCCGGTCAATGTCAGCACCTGATACTGCGATGGGAAGAAGTCCTACGGCAGTGAGCACAGAAAAGCGTCCGCCTACATCATCGGGCACCACAAAGGTTTCATATCCTTCTTGGTCTGCCAGATCTTTAAGCGCTCCTTTTTCCTTATCCGTGGTGGCATAAATCCTTTTATTTGCCTCCTCACGACCATACTTTTCAATCAACATGTCCTTAAACACACGGAAAGCGATGGCAGGCTCAGTCGTAGTGCCGGACTTAGATATCATATTTACGGAGAAATCTTTTCCTTTTAGCACACCTTTTAAATCATTGATGTATTTGCTGCTAATGCTGTTTCCAACAAAATAGATCTCCGGAGTTTTACGAGTTTCTTTGGGTAATACATTATAAAAACTATGGGATAAAAATTCAATGGCTGCTCTTGCACCAAGATAGGAACCGCCAATTCCAACCACTAAGAGTACATCAGAGTCCGATTGAATCTTTTTTGCAGCTTCCTTTATTCGGTGAAACTCTTCCTTATCATAATCGGACGGAAGGTCGATCCAGCCTAAAAAATCATTGCCTGCTCCGGATTTGTTCATTAAGGTGTCTCTTGCACACATAACCGCAGACTTCATATTATCCATCTCTTCTGCTGAAACAAAGCCGGATGCTTTGGAATAATCAAAAACTATATTTCCCATTTCCCATATCTCCTTTTTCCTTATGTTCAGGTTGCTGACTGCCTGTTTAGGGAAATTATATCATATAATCCTTCCGTTTGCGACATGATTTTCCTGGTACTGCCAAATGTTCAGGTTAGATATTCTTGAAGAATTTCACCGATTAGTTTTAATTCTTCTGGGTTTAAATCCTTAAGCCAATCCTCTCCTGCCCGGTTGCTTCTCTCTTTTTCCCGGCTTGCCGCAATCTGTTCCAAACTCCGTTTTAGATAATCCACATCTCGTCTGTTACTCGCAGCCTCTGAAGCTACCGGTTTTTCCATCTCCGGTCCTATTTTATCTGGATACTGCTCCATTTGTGGTGCCTGACGGTTTCTTACTGGTTTTTCCGGTCTCTCTGATTTTAATCTCTGCCTTGCACTTCTTCTATCCGGTTTTGGTTCGGCCTCTTGAATTTCTTCTACTCCATTTTTACTTGCTTGGGAATAAATGGACCTTATATTTTCACGGGGCTCCAAATGCGGTCCCGACATTGCATCTAAATCATCTCGTTCCTGATCCAATCTATATATGAGGATATTTTCCAGATAATTGTCAAGCGCCGCAAATAGCTGCTGCCGTTTCTCTGAAATTCCTGCCCCATGCTCCACTAATATAGTAAAGAGCCCTGCCATGATTCCAACGGAACCATATAATACGATGTAGTACGGATCGGTACGATACCAATAGGAAGCAAACGCTGCACCGCCTCCCAGCAAAAAGCACCAAAGCGTCATTTGATTGGAAAAGATGTTCCAACCGTGGAAGGTGACCCCCATACATCTAAAGTCATACATCTGACGCTCTAAATAAGGTTTGATTCTTGGAATACCTTGGTTTAACTGATATGTAGATTCCGTCTTCTGCTTAAAGGCACGAAGACTCTTATTCTTCGTAAGTAATAGGTTGTCCGATTCTTTAATCATTCTTTTGTAGAGGTTACGTGTCAGCCATCTGGTGATCACACCGATGCCGCAAAATGCTGCTAGCACGTATAACGCTTTGCCTGTCTGTAAAAATTCCAGCATAATAATAGCTCCCCTTTCGTACCCGGTCTCCCCGGGTGATAGGTCTATTATAAACACCCGGTAAGGCTTTGGGAAGATGAGAGAGCCTAGAATCGTTCGTCAAATCCTGTCAGGATTCGATTCTGAACCTAATATGAATACCTTTGTGCAACGGCTAAAATAAGGTTTACGGAGTGTTTTACTGCCAGGGGTTCAAACTCGCTATAGTCCATATCTGCGCTGTCATCCGCCTTGTCTGAGATGGCTCTAATGATGAGAAATGGGATATGGTTTAAGTAGGCCGCCTGAGCGATGGCAGCACCCTCCATCTCGGTGCATGCGCCACCAAAAGTTTTTGAAATCCACTCTTTTTTAACCCTATCGGAAATAAACTGATCCCCTGAGACCACTCTTCCAATGAAAACTCCAATCTCAGGATTAACTTCTTTACAACAATCATAAGCCAGTTTTCTAAGTTCTTCGTCGGCAGAAAATGAAAATTCTTTCATCTGGGGAATCTGTCCTGCTGGATAACCAAAGCCAGTTGCATCCATATCATGATGGACCACATCCGTAGAAAGTACCACATCTGCGATGTTGATTTCAGGTTTCAGTGATCCGGCAATACCGGTGTTGATGACTGCGCTCACCTGGTATTGATCTGCAAGAATTTGGGTACAGATAGCCGCATTTACTTTTCCAATCCCGCAACGTACCACAACTGCTTCCTTGCCCTTTAATACACCTCTATAAAAATCCATACCTGCTATGGTCTTTACCGTTACATTCTCCATAGATTTCTTTACTTCTGCCACTTCTACGTCCATGGCTCCGATAATTCCTAACATAACATTCCTCCTTTAAAATGATTTTTTCTATTATTATATATTATAACGTCTTTATTCCTGTTTGAAAAGTGCTATTGACACCTTACCGCAGTTTGACTATAATTTAGTTTGTTTACATGCGATGGCTTAAGGAGTTGGAGGTACCAATCATGAATTATAAAACACGGGGCGTATGCTCAAAGGAAATCAGTTTTGAAGTGGAAGACAATAAGGTAGTTAAGGTTCAGTTCGTCGGCGGCTGTTCCGGTAATACGCAGGGCGTATCAAGGCTTGTGGAAGGAATGGATGTAGATGAAGCGATTAAGCGTCTGGATGGAATTCAGTGCGGGTTTCGTCCTACCTCTTGTCCAGACCAGCTTTCTCAAGCATTAAAGGAATTTAAGGAGCAAGCTCCTTCATAAGGATACATTCCGAATCACAGCGCTGTAAGGCATCTGTTAATAACAGAAATCTTGCGGCGCTGTTTTAATTTTTTTACGTTTTTTTAACAAGTGTATTCCATTTTTTCATAATAGGTATGATTTTACAATTAAATATTGACAATACCATCTATTTATTTTAGTATGAAACTATATATTTTGCACAAACACGGACATCTCAGGGATTCTCAGGCTAACTTATGTTTTTTTATGTTTTTGCTGGATCTTCTTGATCAAATAATTGGTCAGGAATCTAGATATAAAGAAAGGGGTTATTATATGAGAAAGAGAAAAAGCATCATCAGTGTTGTCACTACCTGTTTTATGGTAGCAAGTTTAGCGTACTTTAGTCCGCTCCCAGCAAATGCAGCATCTGCTGCGTATTATGTATCCACAAGCGGCAACGATTCAAACAGCGGACAAACAACAGACAAGCCTTACAAAACCATTGACAAGGCCATTTCTAAAGCGTCTGCAGGCACCACCATTTACTTAATGGGAGGAACCTATTCCTCATCCACTACATTTAAGCTGAGCGCCAAAGGAACTTCCGGTGCCCCAATTAAAATTGTAAACTACAATGGCCAGAAGCCAGTTGTAGACTTCTCCAGTCAGCCATATGCTGACGGCTCCCGTGGATTCCAGATTACTGGAGATTACTGGAACATTTCAGGTGTTAATATTCAAAATGCTGGAGATAATGGCATTCACATCAGCGGCAGTAACAATCAGATCAGTGACTGCTTTATTACCAAATGCGGAGATACTGGTCTTCAGATGAGCAATGGCGCATCCAATAACAAAATCGTTAAAGTAACTTCTACTTACAACTACGACAAAAAGACAAACGGCGAGAATGCAGATGGTTTTGCAGCCAAATTAAGCATCGGGCCTGGAAATGTATTCCAGAACTGTATTGCTCTAAACAATTCCGATGACGGATTTGATTTCTACTCTGCTGGAAATGCCGTTAAGGTATATAACTCCGAAGCTTCCTATAATGGGAACAACAGCGGAAATGGACAGGGCTTTAAGGTTGGTGGTAATTTCACAGCTGACAATCATTATCTAGAAGGCTGTGTTGCAACCGGCAACAAAGCAAGAGGATTTGACCAGAATAATAACACGGGTGCCGTTACCCTTAAAAACTGTACCGCTAATAACAATAACGTAAACTTTAATTTCCCCAAAGCTCCTAATTCTGGTAAGCACAACTTTACTGGATGTATTTCAAACGGTGGAAAAAACAAAGACGTAATTGTTGGTGCTAATGTGGTAAACTGTTCCTTTAAGAATTAAGTAGCTTTTAATATCAAAAAAGCAGTGCATGTAGTAATATATGCACTGCTCTTTTTTTGCAACGTTTCATGCAATATGGTCATTATTCAATCACCACTATGACCGCTTTATCTCCAAGGGTTTCATAAGACCAATTTCCATTCCCCCCCTCCACATGGAGGAAGATGACGTCGCCCTCTCTCCTTGCTTTAGCCGTCATAACAATGTTTCCGTCCAAATCTGTGACCGACGTACTTGTTTTCGCTCCGTCCTCAAACACGGACAGATACAAGGTCGCTCCATTGCTGTAATTATAATCTGGCCTGTCATCACAGCCACCCATTGCCAGTATGGAATTTGGTCTTACCAGAAGCGGCATGGTAAAAAAGTCATGATGCTCTTTCTGCCATCCTCCTCCCTCAATGAACTGATCGGTCAAAAGATTATACCATTTGCCCGCCGGAAGATAGTAATCCACTTCCCCACTTTCCTTAAAAACAGGTGCTATGAGCAGGGAATCTCCCATCATATACTGCTTATCCAGAGCATCACACCCACGGTCTTCTGGAAATTCCACAAACATGGGCCGCATCATTGGGATGCCCTCCTCATGAGACAGCACCGCCTGGCGGTAAAGGTAGGGCATGAGACGGCATTTTAGCTTCACAAATTTCCGTAATACTTCACATGCCTCATCGTCAAACAGCCACGGCACCCGGTAGGAAGAAGAACCATGGAGACGGCTGTGGGAACTCATTAGACCAAACTGGCACCATCTCTTGTAAACATCCGCCGAAGCAGTGGATTCAAATCCGCTAATGTCGTGGCTCCAGAAACCAAAGCCTGCACAGGAAAGAGACAAACCGCTGCGTAGGGTTTCCGCCATGGAGGGATAATTTGCAGAGCAATCACCACCCCAGTGAACAGGGAATTTTTGTGACCCTACGGTTGCAGAACGGGCAAACAATACAGCTTCTCCCAAGCCTCGTTCCTTTTCCAAAAGTTCAAACACTGCCTGATTATAAAGATAGGTATAGTAATTATGCATTTTTACAGGATCAGAACCATCAAAATAAGCAATATCCTTAACCGGAATCCTTTCGCCAAAATCGGTCTTGAAGCAATCTACTCCCATATGAAGAAGTATCTTTAACTTTCCCTGATACCAGGAAACAGCATCCCTATTGGTAAAATCCACCAGCCCCATCCCTGCCTGCCATAGGTCTGTCTGCCAGACATCTCCATTGTTTTTCTTCAAAAGATAACCTTGTTTCATTCCCTCAGCAAAAAGTGGTGACTTTTGGGCGATATAAGGATTGATCCATACACAGATTTTAAGCCCCCTGTCATGGTAGCGCTTTAGCATTTCTTTCGGATCCGGAAACGTCTTTTGATCCCAGGTAAAGTTACACCATTCATATGCCTCCATCCAAAAGCAGTCAAAGTGAAACACATGGAGCGGAATGTCACGGTCTGCCATCCCTTGAATGAAGCTTGATGTAGTTGCTTCATCGTAATCCGTTGTAAAGGATGTGCTCAGCCAGAGCCCAAACGACCAAGCCGGAGGCAGAGCCGGTTTCCCGGTCAGTTCTGTATATGTTTGAATAGTCCCTTTTGGAGTTCCACCATTAATCACATAATAGTCAAGGCGTTCTCCTTCTACTGAAAACTGAACCCGTTCAACCTTTTCACTGGCAACTTCAAAGGATGCATCCCCCTCATTGTCCAAAAGGATGCCATAACCTATATTGGTAATATAGAAGGGAACATTTTTATATGCTATTTCGCTGGCAGTTCCCCCGTCCTCATTCCACATCTCAACAGTCTGACCGTTTTTAACAAATGGTGTGAACCGTTCTCCTAAACCATACACAAACTCATCTACATCAAGTGCCAACTGCTCTACCATAAAACGGCGCCCTGAGTCTCCATTTGACATACAGGCTATATTGTGAAATCCGGTGTTCGTCAGCTTCCGGTCCCCGTCATAGAAACAAATTCCCCAGGAATCCGGCCTCTTATCAATTACAGCCTTGGTTTTTCCAGTCCTGTAGATGATTTCTTCCTCCGTCTCTTCCATGTGAATGACTGGATTCTCGTCGGTTATTTCTGCAAATGGTCCCTTGTACTGCGTTCCTTCAAAATGGCTGACAGAGACCTTAATCACATTTTCCATTGGACTTGACAGACGCACGGTCAGCATCCCCAGGTTTAGACAATCTCCTCTTTTTTCTATATGTCTTGCTGGGGCATACACCGTCAAGCAATTCCCCAGTATTTTGCTGTCCCCATATTCAATTGCATAAAGCGGAGTAATCTCATCACGTATCTGCCAGTACCCCTTCGTAAACTTCATATTGATTCCCCTTTCCCACATAACCTTATACCAACTATGATTACACGATCTTCTCTACCTATGAATCATGTTGATTTTCTTCTGTCACTCACCCTTTTACAGACCCTGCCGACACACCGCCTACGATGTATTTCTGCCCGATGATAAATACCAGTAGTACGGGAGCCAGAGTGAGAATAATATCTGCCGCCACCAGATTCCAGGAATATTCAAACGCTCCAAAGAAATTATAAACTGCCAAAGTCATAGGCCATTTTCTAGAGTTGTTCAGATAATAAAGAGGCATGGTAAAATCATTCCAAACAGACATAAAATCAAGCACAAATAAGGTGGATACAATGGGTCTTAAAAGCGGTGCTATCACCCTAAGAAACAACTGACTGGGCTTACATCCGTCAATGACCGCAGCTTCATCAATTTCTCTTGGTATTGTCCCGATAAATCCATAGGCTAGAAACAGGCTTAAGGGAATGTTAATAGCTGCATAAAGTAAGATGATGCCTATCTGAGTATTCACCAGGTGAAGTGCCTGCAAGACCTTCATAAGAGCTACATTATTAATGGGCAGGGCAATTCCAGATATAATGAAATAATAGAGAAACCGATTGATTCCCTTGGGATTTCTTGATATAACAAAAGCCGCTGCCGACACCACGATTACTACAATAAGTACACTAAATACTGCATACAAAAGTCCATTAAAGAAGGAAGAAAGCAGCTTCCCCTGTTCAATTACCGTTTGATAGTTTTCAAACATCCATTCCTTAGGTAGGGATAAGGTCATCCGGTTTGCCTCACCAGAGGTCTTAAAAGAATTTAGAAACAAAACAACAAGAGGGATGATAACAATCAAACTGATGAGCATAGCCACAACATTGCCCAATATGCGGCCTATGATTTTCCCTGTTTTTCTCATTATACTTCCACCTCCTTATGTTCCATGGACTTAATAATAAAATATAACAAGGCTAAAACCACAAAGAACAAGACGCTTGATAAGGTAGTTCCCATCGCCAGATTCCCTTTGGAAAACTCCTTGTAGACCGCCGTGTTAATTACGCCGGTTGCATTACCAGGGCCGCCGTTTGTGAGGGAATAAATCATATCAAACACTCTTAACCCATAGGTCACATTTAACACGGTAATATTAACTAAAACCGGTTTTAAAAGAGGTAGGGTAATAGACCAGAATTTCTGGAAAAAGCTTGCGCCGTCCATGCTGGCTGCTTCGTAATATTCTGGAGAAACCGATAATAATCCAGCAATCACTACCACCATGATATACCCCATGCCTTTCCAGGTATCAACGGTCATGACGGTAGGAAATACCATAGTAAGATCAGTCAGCCAATTTTTTGCCAATCCATTTAACCCAAGGCTTCTTAAAAAGTTGTTTAAAAAACCCGTAGTGGGATGCAGCATACTTCGAAATACAAGACCTGCCACCAGGTAAGACATTACCTGAGGGGAAAAGATAATCATGCGGTGAAAATTCTTAAACCGGATGAAATTCTGGGTCAGCAAAAGTGCCAAAGCAAGGCCAAATAACGTTTTCATAATGGTTGTGACAACGGTAAACAAAATAGTATTGCCGATATATTTTAGATATTCAGAATTTCCCTGAAACACTGCTTTATAATTGGCAAGTCCCACAAAATTAATTTCCTTGCTGAAATTATTCCAGTCCGTAAATGAATAAGCAATTCCTAAGATACCAGGAACAAAACACAGCAGAAAAAAAAGAAAAGCAGCCGCTCCTGCAAAATACCATGGATATAATTTCCTTTTGTTCATCATTCCCTCCATTTCGTGTTTGTTGAAAGCACATTCAAGTAAGGGGGATCTGATCTCTCCCCCTTACCCCTATCTCCCACCAAGAAAAGGAGTACTACTTCACCCAGCCAGGATCTTTTTGTAGTTTTGCCTGTTCCGTACGTCTATCTTTTAAGGTCTTTAAAACCTCCTCAGGCGTCAAAGCCCCTGTATACATGGCCTCTAAGTCCTTTCCTACATCCATCCACTGACTATCAATATAATTTACAGAGGTCTGCACCACATTAGCCTTTTTCAAAGAATCTAAAAATGCCTGATCCTCTTTTGTGTATTTACTTGTGATCTCCGGCCAACAGAGAGCACTTAATTCCGGCTGTCCTATCAGTCTTTTTTTCAGGTTTTCGGGCCTTGCAAGGAAATCAAAAAACTGCTTGGCTTCTTCTGAATATTTGCTGTCTTTGTTAATAAAATAAGCATTGCTTGCAGGGTTCACACCAATTACATGGTTATCTCCCCAAGGCATAACAAAGGCACGTAATTTTTCCGTTGCTTTAAAATCTGGATATTCCTTTTCAATCTGTCCACGGAATCCAAGTTCTGCAATGGTCATGGCGCAACGTTCCGTTGCCATGGCTTCCTTGGCATTTTCCCAGGCATTGCTCAAATAATCATCACCAAAGTACCCAGCTTTCGCGCATTCATCTAATTGCTTAATAATTGTTAGAAGGGCTGGAATTCCATCCAAATCGATTTTATTATCATTTAATTTATCATACATATTAGGGTCCTGATTAAGCCAAAGCCCCCCGGTTTCAAATAGCGGAAGCACCTGATGCCAACCATTGGTGGTTGCCTCATAAATTGGTGTATAACCTGCCTCCTTAATCTTTTGGCAGACCGTTTTAAATTCACTATATGTAGTTGGAACAGAGAGCCCCAGTTTGTCAAAGATATCTTTGTTATATAAATAAAAATACATCTTTGCCCCTGGAAATGTAATACCGTAAACCTTATCCTTTACGCTAACGGCAGCAAGCGTGGTTTTCTCAATGCGGTTTACCCACGGCTGCTCTGTAAGCTCCACACTATACTGATCCATATGAAGACTGGAAGCCAGACCTATGGGAGTGTCTACACAAATGATATCAGGGGCTTCTCCGGAATCTAACTTAACTTTAATTAAATCCCTCCACTGGGCATCCGGGGAAATCTGAAAGTCAATTTGAATTCCCGTTTCATCCTCAAAGTCTTTTGCAAGATCTTGTACAATGCCAGAGGTTGGAAGTCCACTTTGATGGCTTCCAAAGGTTAATGTCACATTCTTCTTCCCATTTGCGCCAGAGCTTCCCTCTTTTGTCCCGCACCCCGCAATCATTCCCACAGCCAGCCCTGCCGCCAGTGTAAGGCTTACGATTTGTTTCACTTTCTTTTTCATCGCTTCTTCTCCTTTTGGCTTAATTCTCTCATGAAAATCGCTAATATCTTACTCATTAAATATGTTCCTTTTGAAGGAAGAGCACGTTCCAGGTTTGGTAATCACAGACAGCCGTATGTCTCATCCTGACGGTCTGGAGCTTGCCCAGTATTTACAGAAAAATCACCCCGGTATTAAAACCAAGGTAATTCTCCTGCTGCCTAAGTATTTTTCTTTTCCTTATTAACGGTCCAGAATCTTACATGCCGCAATTCCCACCAGTGTAGAGAAGAGAGTGGCAGCCAAAGCAGGACCTACGATTGCCGTGGGATTGGCACTTCCATACTGACTGCGGTAGGCAATCATGGTAACGGGAATTAGTTGCAAAGAAGAGATATTAAGGATTAAAAAGTTGCACATCTCATTGCTTGCAGTTCCCTCAGGGACAGGTTTTCTCTTTCCCGTCTTTTTTCCCAGACTTTCATCCCTTCTCCTGTCATCTTCAAGTTCCTTTAAGGATTCCATTGCCTTTAGTCCTGCAGGCGTCGCAGCCCAGCCAAGCCCCAATATGTTAGCTATGATATTGGTGGCGATATAGGTCAACGATTTATGGTTTTCTGGTATTCTTGGAAAAAGGAATCGCAACACCGGTCCCATTTTTTTTGACATTCGTTCGATTAAACCAGATTTTTGCCCAATCTCCATAATTCCAGTCCAAAAGGACATGATCCCAAGCATGGTAATGCTTAACATGACGGCTTCCTTTGCTGAGTTTAAGGCTCCGTCTGTCACTCCACTTAGATTTCCATTAAATGCCCCCCACAAGACCCCTACAAGGATCATAAACGCCCAAAGATAATTTAACATCAGTTTTTCCATCTACTTTTATTCCTTGATTTATCTTATTCCTTCCAGTTAATCCTTATGTATCTTAAAATAAATGAAACAAGGGTCCAGCTCTTAATAAGAGCTGGACCCCAAATCACGGAATCTCTATTATATAATTAAATTAGAAAGAATCATCACGTCTGATCTTATGACGGATCACTCGATGTTTGTATTCACGGTATTCCCTGATGTTTGTCTGGTTATCAATCAATTTTCCAATCTCAGCTACTATGGTAGGGATAAGAGAAAGTCCAGCTGCGACCAGCCAATGATATCCACCAATTGCGGTCAGATTAAAGATCTTTCCAACAGAAGGAACAGCTACCAGGAAGCTGAATATAGCGATCATAGCAACGGTACTATACACGACAGGAGGATTATCCCTAAGTGTTCTCTTAAAGATGGATTGTCTGCTTCGTACGGTATATAAGTGAAGGATTGAGGTCCAGCCTAAGATTAAGAAGGCTACGGACTGACCCACTGCCTGAGATGGTCCCATGTTACCCGGAAGCACCCAGAAGGTTGCAATATAATATCCCACTAAAACAACGGCTGAACAGGCGATGGTCTGCTGAATAATAACAGACAGAAGTCCTCCGCTTAAAAAGCCTTCATTCCTACGAATCGGTTCCCGGTCCATAAGACGAGGATCAGAACGTTCTCTGGATAGGTAAAGTCCTGGAATACCGTCACCCAAAACGTTGACCAAAAGAAGCATGATCGGGGTAACTGGAATTCCCCAGCCCTTTAGCTGAGCAACTAACATAATAACAATCTCAGAAATATTGCAGACTAACAAGAAGTAAATAGTCTTTCTAATATTGGAATAAACATTTCTTCCTTCGGATACTGCGTCAATAATGGTTGCAAAGTTATCGTCTGTTAAGACCATATCAGAAGCACTCTTAGCCACCTCTGTTCCGGTGCGTCCCATGGAAATTCCTACATCGGCAGCCTTTAGTGCAGGAGTATCATTCACTCCGTCTCCAGTCATGGAAACGACTTCTCCGTTCTCCTGCCATGCCTCTACAATACGGATCTTATCTTCTGGAGAAACTCTGGCATAAACGGAATAATGATGAATATCCCTACAAAGCTCCTCATCGGAGATGTCCTTTAACTGCTGTCCGGTTAGAACCTTTTCATTCTCCCCAAGAATTCCGATGTTCCTAGCGATCGCACTTGCTGTCACTGCGTGGTCTCCAGTGATCATAACGGTTCTGATTCCTGCCATCTTAGCTCGTTCTACCGCTACGGCTGCTTCCGGTCTGGCCGGATCAATAAGACCAATCAAACCGCATAAATGAAGATCCCGTTCGATTTCCTCCGGTTTATCCATGGAAGGAAGCTCATCCACATGCCGAAAGCCCAAAGCAAGTACTCGTAAGGCTTCCCCAGCAAAAAGCTCATGCACATGGGAAACTGCCTTTTCCATCCCCTCATCAAATGCATTGAGAGGCAGGCGGTCTAGGGCACCTTTGGTTAAAATCAAATATCCGCCGGCTACATCTTCTAAGACAATGGTCATCATCTTACGTTCCGAAGAAAAAGGTATCTCACCTACCAAACGGTATTGTTCTGTAATACTTTTCTTTGAGAGTCCCTTATCATGAAGCAGCCTCATAATGGCTTTTTCTGTTGGGTTTCCCATAATGGTCATGGTTCCGTCTTCTTCCATCTGAACCGTAGCATTGCTTGCAAGGGCAAATCTGGTGATAAGTTCTTTTTCCCTTTCACCAAACTCCTCATTAACTCCAAAGGGATCTTCTCCTGGTATCCAGAGTTTTTCGATGGACATACGATTCTGGGTTAACGTTCCCGTCTTATCGGAACAGATTACAGAAGTGTTACCAAGGGTTTCCACCGCAGAAATCTTACGAATCAAGGCATTTTTATTTACCATGTTTTTAACGCCCTGAGAAAGAGATAATGTTACAATTAGATTTAGGGTCTCTGGTACGGCTGCTACTGCTAGAGTTGCCGCAAGAGTGATCATAGTCCAGAAAGATTCTCCCTGTAACAGACCAATAAGAAGAAGAAAGAGTGCCGCTATAATGGCTATCATACTAATGGATTTAGCTACCTTTTCAAGACGTCTTTGAAGCGGTGTTTTAATCTTTTGTGAATTGTTAAGGTATCCTGCGATTTTCCCCATCTCACTGTGCATTCCGGTCCCGGTGACTACGGCCACTCCATGACCGGACGTCACATGACATCCGGAAAATACCATGTTAAGCTGATCTCCCAGCGGCACACCGCCCTGAAGTAGAAGATCTGCATTTTTTTCAGAAGGTTCACTCTCACCGGTTAAGGCCGATTCATCCACCTGTAAATTGGTGCTGATAATGAGTCTGGCATCGGCTGGAACAATGCTTCCAAGCTGAAGGAGAATCATATCCCCTGGTACCAGCTCTTCCGTGCTCATTTCCTTTTGTACTCCATCCCTTAATACCAAACAGTCTGGAGAGTTTAAACTAGTCAATGCTTCCAGTGCCTTTTCGGCGCTGCGTTCCTGCGTAATTGCAAGTACCAGGTTTAAAATTACAATTGATACAATTACCACAGGCTCTATAAAGCCATGCCCATCCTTAATAGCCATGCATAAGGACAGCAATGCTGCGAGTAACAGGATAATCGTTGAGATATCCTTAAGATGATGCAAAATGTCTTTGATCAAGCTTGTTTTTTCCTGCTTATCAAATTCATTCCTTCCATATTTCGTTTGGCGGTTTACTGCCTCTATTTCTGACAGACCTGTGTTTTCGTTTGCATTAAAATGTTCTAGTGTTTTGGACACACTGGCTTCATACCAATTTTCCACACCATCATCCTCCTTTTAATCAAGCGTTGCATTCACGGGTTTCTTAATCTCCTCCTCTAACACCTTTTCAAGTTTTCGCTCCATAACCTGTGCACATTGATTCAATTCTTCATCAATCCGCTTTGTTGCATGGAATGCGGCATCGTAAACCACTCTAGGCTTATAATGCACTGCCTTACGAATGACTTCTTCCGGCACAGAACTTTTTTTAAGCTCCTTTACTGGAACTGCGATATCTTCTTTCAGATTCTCATAACCGTATAAGATTCTTCTAACCTGTACACAACAATGATTCATCACGCGAACAATATCATCTGCCATTTCAAGCTCCACTGACTTTTCCAGGGTCTCAATCAGAGAAGATACCATCTCCTGGACCTCTGGCTGAGGAAGCTTTTCCATGATACGAAACAAGGTCTCCGATCGTTTTAACGATATGACCTCATCCCTTTTATAGCGATATTCGGTTCTCCCCATAAGAAATTCCACGGTCACACTGAAATAATCTGCCATTTGTCTGGCGAATTCAATATCAGGCGCTCGTTTCTCATTTTCATAATTATTAATCGTCATCCGGCTGACGCCAAGCTCTGTTGCCAGCTTTTCCTGACTAAAATGCCTCTCCTCTCGGAGGGTCTTTATGCGTTTACCTATCACGAGTCTCACACCTTTCCCATCGTTAATTATAAAGTAAAAAGATAACAAAGTAAATCTATTTTTTTATATGATATCAAACGTTATCATTTTTTAATAATATTTATACTTATTTTACAAAAAAAAACGCCGGATATCCATCCGGCGTTAAATTTTATTCTTTTTCTGCAAATCTCTTTTCACCTATGATATCAGCTTCCGTAAAACGCATGTATTTGATACATGCCCTGCCTTTATAGGAAAATACCAGATGAAGGTCCTCGTTATGACCCTGCATCAGATACGGGGTCTCGTACTGTCTGTTGTTGATCTGATTCTCTACTCCCACATAACCTTCTCCCAACTCCACATACCGGATTAACGGCCAGGTAATGCCGTTATCCTCTGACAGCGCCACCGCAATGGGGTAACCGCTTTCTTTTTTGTCAGCTTGGCTGTCCACGCCAATTTGGTTATAAGCAAGAGCAATTCGTCCGCTTTTTAACCGCAGTGCGCTGATACCGGTATTGTTGTTTGGAAGTACCGTCTTAACAGGTGCTGACCAGGTGCTTCCCCAGTCAAAGGATTCGCTGCGATAGATCACATCTGCAAGACGACTTCTCATAAATGAGATAAGATGTCCGTCCTCCAGCTCCACTACATTTGCCTGAATCCTTCCCTGGCTCTCCGGCATAAAAACCGTCTTCCAGGTAATTCCTTCATCATCGGAAATCCGAAAGATGGAAGGATCACCAGATAACCCTGTATTTGAATCTCTTGAGATCCAGTTTGAGAAGATCAACCTTCTGTTCTTAAGCATGAGAATGGGCTGGCTGCATAAGCTTCCGGTATCCGGAATAAGACCTTTTGGCTCTTCCCAAGTTTTTCCCCCATCAAAGCTTTTCTGATAACGAATCATGGCGGTGTGGTGCATATCGCTTTTTCCAGACACCTCCACGGACTGAGCGGTATAGACAACCCATACTGCATTGTCTGGGCCCAGGAATAAAGATGGATTCTGTTCACAACGTTTTGAATCTCTGGACACTTTAACCGGCTTATGCCAGTGATCGTCTCCTTTTTTTAGCTTCGCGCAGACAATACTCTCATCTGCACTGCCTTCTTTCGATCCGGCAGACCAAACACACAAAAGATCTCCTCCCGGAAGCTCCAAAATGGAAGGGGCTTTTACAAACTGATAAGAGCCTGAAGGGATCAGGGCTTCCAAGGTACCCATATTAACGTTATGATAGATGGTTCCATCCGGTGTAAGGCCCGGTAAATGTTTGAATTCCATTTGCTTAATCCTCCCTGTACAATATAATCCTTACCGGATTCTTCCGGTCGACTGCCAAAGGCTTAATAATCAGCCTGAAAACGGACAATTTGTGAATTGTTTTGAAACGAAGTAAACCTCCTCTATCTTTTATATGTAGATTTTGTAACCTTTTATTCTTAATGCTTCTATTGTAACTTATTGTTTTGGTAAAATGCAATAAAAAATACATTAAAACTTTTTATATTTTCGACATTTTTCCACATTTTATGATAATATTTTCACATACAAAAAAAAGAGAGGCTTATAATAACCTCTCTTTCCTTAATATAAGCTTATGGTAAAAGCATCAATTTTCGCCTACCAGTTCCTTCATAACCTCATCAACGGTCACAAGCTTTTCCGCCCGGTAGGCATTGCTTCCACAAAACAATAATCCCTCTTCGGTCCGACCTTCAGCGGAGTCCACCAAAGCCTTTGTAATACAGTAAGGAATGGTAGTTCTATCACACCTCTCCAGACACTGATAGCAGTGTTCCAAACGGAAGGGAATCTTTCCTACGCCATCTAAAAACGGATTAACAATGGCCCTTCCAGGCATTCCCACAGGACTTTTGGTGATAACGATATCTTCTTTTTTCGCATTGATGTAAGCCTGCTTATATTCCATGGGTGCATCACATTCAAAGGTGGTAACAAATTTAGAAGCCACCTGAACACCGTCAGCTCCCAGATCAATCTGGTGCAACACGTCTTCATGAGTATAGATACCGCCTGCAGTGACCACTGGAATTACCTTGTTATATTTATCACCATACTCTTTAACCAGACGTATGATCCCTTTTATTTCTTCTTCATATTCTTCACGCTTATAGGTGTGTTCCACATCATTCGTATCAGCCCCAAGCCTAGTTAAATCATCTTTGGAAAATCCAAGATGACCTCCAGCCAAAGGTCCTTCTATAACCACTAGATCCGGTGCCTGATGATACTTTCGGTCCCACAGCTTACAGATAACCATCGCTGATTTTACTGTGGAAACAATGGGTGCAATCTTCGTCTTAAGCTTGATCCCTGCCTCTTCCGCTGCTTCTGCCACATACTCAGGAAGGCCAACCGGAAGACCAGCTCCGGATATAATAAGATCCGCTCCAGCCAAAACGGCCTTTTTCACATAGCTGGCATAATTCATTGTCGCGACCATAATATTAAAACCAATAATTCCGTCTGGTGCGATTTCTCTTGCCTTTATCATTTCAGTTCCAATGGCCCGCAAATTCGCTTCCAGGGGATTCTTCTTAAAGTCTGGCTCCCGAAAACCGATCTGTGCCGTTGAAATAATTCCGATCCCTCCGGACTTTGCCACTGCTCCAGCTAAAGATGAAAGGCTGATTCCAACTCCCATCCCTCCCTGGATCACCGGATTCCTTGCCACTAGATCTCCTATTACCAAAGGTTTTAATGTTCCCATTACATTCTCCTAAATCTTTCATATCTCTGATTTGCAAGCTCTTCTTTACTTTTTAAAAGGTACGTGAGGAAAAATTCCTCCATGGCCTTATCCATTTCCTTTGCTACTATGGAGATGTTTTCTCCACTTGCAGGCTCTTCCTCTGGAATGACCCGTTCAATTAAGCCTAATTCCAAAAGATCCTTTGCGGTTATCTTCATGACTCTTGCCGCATCGTTTGCTTTTTTGCTGTCCTTATAAAGAATGGAGGCAAAACCTTCTGGAGAAAGAATGGAGTAAATGGCATTTTCCATCATCCACACTTCATTTCCAACCGCCAGTGCAAGAGCACCGCCGCTGCCGCCTTCTCCGATTACAATGGATAAGACAGGGACTTTTAAATCTGCCATCTCAAATAAATTCCTTGCAATGGCTTCTCCCTGACCTCTCTCCTCTGCTTCTAGTCCACAGAATGCACCAGGCGTATCCACAAGGCAGATAATAGGCCGCCCAAAGGCTTCTGCCTGCTTCATGAGGCGAAGAGCCTTACGGTACCCTTCTGGTGAAGGCATTCCAAAGTTGCGCTTAATGTTATCTTTTGTATTCTTTCCCTTTTCCTGGCCAATGACCGTGACCGGCATTCCATGAAAAGAGGCGATTCCGCCTATAATGGCACCATCATCCTTATAAAAACGGTCCCCTGCAAACTCCATAAAATCAGCAAACAGTGTTTTGATATAATCCGATGCTACTAGGCGGTCTGACCGCCTAGACAAAAGGACTGTGTCCCAGGCATTTCTTTTATTCTTTTTCAGACGAATGGTCTTCTTTTTTCCACCATCCTCTTCAGAAGAACTCTGTTTATCCACATAAAACTCTTTTACACTGTAAGGTTTGTGGAGCTTTAAGATCCGGGTTAAGGTTTCCTTCATCTCATTTCTAGGAACGATTTTATCAATAAATCCATGCTCAAGAAGAAATTCTGATCTTTGGAAGCCTTCCGGCAGCTTCTGGCCGATGGTCTGTTCTATGACCCTTGGGCCTGCAAATCCAATGAGTGCCCCTGGCTCCGCAAGGATTACATCTCCAAGCATGGCAAAGCTGGCGGTTACCCCTCCAGTCGTTGGATCCGTTAGAACACTGATATAGAGCTGACCTGCTTCATGATGACGCTTTAAGGCTGCTGAGGTCTTTGCCATCTGCATTAAGGATACGATTCCCTCCTGCATTCTGGCACCTCCGGAACAGGCAAAAAGCACAACTGGAAGCTTTAAAAGAGTTGCCTGCTCCACTGCTCTTGCAATCTTTTCTCCAACCACATGGCCCATACTGCTCATGATAAAACGGGCATCCATAACACCTAAGACTGCCTTAATTCCACCAATTTCACAGATTCCTGTGACAATGGCTTCCGAGAGACCAGTCTTATCCTTTGCTGCTGCCACCTTCTTCTCATAGCCAGGGAAATCTAGTGGATTGGTGAATTCGATTTCCTTATCCCATTCCGTAAAGGTTCCTAAATCTGCTGTCATATCAATTCTCTGATACGCATGGAGACGGAAATAACCGCTGCATTTGGAACAGATATAATAATTATTTTTCACATCCTCAGAATAGATCGGCTGATTACACTTATTACACTTCTTCCAAAGCCCTTCTGGGATGTTAGGTTCCTCTGTTTTATCCGGAGATTTGTATTTACTGTCAATCAGTGTATAGGTCTTCTTAAACATGTTTCTTAACATAAGATACACTCCTTTTTTTCTTTACCGGATATAATCTGGAAAATACTTGGGGATGAAATCCGTATCGATGTCTCCGTCACGGTAAGCATCGTGACTTAAGATATCGAACTGAAAATCCACATTGGTTTCGATCCCTTCGATAATTAGTTCCCCAAGGGCACTTCTCATCTTAGAAATAGCTTCCTCTCTATCTTTTCCATGAACGATGAGCTTCATCAACATGGAATCGTAATTAGCAGGAACTCTATATTCGTTGTAGATATGGGTATCGATCCTGACGCCATTTCCGCCAGGTGAATGTATATTCTTTATAAGACCAGGACAAGGCATAAAATGCTTCGCTGGGTTCTCTGCGTTGATTCTGCACTCGATTGCATGACCCTGTATGCGGATATCCTCCTGAGACACGCTTAAAGGCTCTCCTGACGCAATCCGGATCTGCTCCTTGATAAGATCAAGGCCCGTGACCATCTCAGTCACTGGGTGCTCTACCTGAATCCTGGTGTTCATCTCCATAAAGAAGAAGTTTTTATGTTTATCCAAAAGGAATTCAATGGTTCCTGCATTCTCATAATTCACTGCTTTTGCTGCCCGAACCGCTACCTCTCCCATCTGTTGTCTCAGCTCATCAGAAATTGCTGCTGACGGAGATTCCTCCAGCACCTTTTGATGGCGCCTTTGAATGGAACAGTCACGTTCTCCCAAATGAACCACATGACCAAACTTATCAGCCATAATCTGGAATTCAATATGACGAGGCTTTTCAATGTATTTTTCGATGTACATGGTATCATCGGAAAATCCCTTTATAGACTCCATCTGGGCGTTATTAAAGTTGGATTCAAAATCCTCCAGCCCATTGGAAATTCTCATGCCTTTTCCGCCACCGCCAGAAGATGCCTTAATCATAACAGGAAATCCAATCTTTTCTGCCATGGCTTTCGCTTCCTCTACGTGATGGACTGCTTCCTTGCCGCCGGGAACCACTGGAATATTTGCTTCCATCATGGTTTTTCTTGCTTCTGATTTGTTTCCCATTTTATTAATGACATGAAAGGAAGGGCCAATAAACGTGATGTTGCATTTTTCACATAACTCGGCAAATCTTGCATTCTCAGAAAGAAATCCAAAGCCCGGATGTATGGCATCCGCTTTCATGGCAACAGTAGCCGTAAGAATGCGTTCCATATTTAGATAGCTCTGAGTGGAAGGAGCTGGCCCGATACAGATAGCCTCATCCGCTAATAACGTATGAAGACTATCCCGGTCTGCTTCCGAATACACGGCTACCGTTTTAATACCCATTTCCCGGCAGGCTCTTATAATACGAACCGCAATTTCGCCCCGGTTGGCAATTAGAATCTTATCAAACATACATACACCTACCCAATCATAAATGTCATTTCTGCGATGGCTGCGACTTTACCATCCACGGTTGCAATTGCCCTTCCGATTCCTACCGGGCCCTTGCGCTTTATAATTTCACATTCCAGTTTCAACTTATCTCCTGGCAATACCTTGCGTTTGAATTTCGCTTTGTCAATGCCACCGAAAAATCCAACTTTTCCTTTATTCTCTTCCAGACTTAACATTGCCACGGATCCAACCTGTGCCAATGCTTCAAGAATTAAAACTCCAGGCATAACAGGCATTTCTGGAAAATGTCCCTGAAAAAATGGCTCATTATAAGTAACACATTTATATCCCGTTGCTCTTTCTCCTGGCACTAGCTCCTCGATGACGTCAACCAGTAAAAACGGATGTCTATGAGGTATGATCTCCTGAATTTCCTTTATTCCTAACATCTTATCTCTCCTTATGTTCAAAAGAGAGGCCAACACTCTGGGCCTCTCTTATATTTCACATCAATTTACCGGATACGGAACAGAGGCTGACCGTACTCTACCACATCTTCATTTCCTACTAGTACCGCTTCCACTACGCCGTCATATTCACATTCAATCTCATTCATCAGCTTCATGGCTTCGATGATTCCAAGGACCTGCCCCTTCTTCACCAAATCACCTGCCTTAATAAATGGATCTGCCTCTGGAGAACCGGCATTATAAAACGTACCAACGAGAGGAGAAGCCACTACTTTGTCAGAACTGATTTCGCCATCCATGGTTCCTTCTGTCATGCCATAGGAATTATCCGGAATCTTACCTCCTGGCTGACATACTCCCATGGTTTCTGGTGCCGCTGTAAGGAATGGAGCCCCGGTCACCGTAACGATCTCTTTTTCTTTTTTAATGGAGAGTTTTAAATCGCCCTCTTCCAATCGAAAACTGGTCAGGTCATGCTCTTTTACCGCCTGCATGAGCCTTATCATATCATTGATTTCCATTGACTGCCTCCTAAGCTTTATACTTTTTTACAAGAATACTGGCATTATGTCCGCCAAATCCAAGGGAATTGCTAATTGCATAATTTACGTCACATGCAACTCCGTCACCCTTTGTATAATTTAAGTCGCAGCCTTCTCCTTCTTCTACCAGTCCGGCTGTGGCATGAACAAACCCGTCATTGATGGATTTTACACAGACAATAAATTCAATACCGCCTGCAGCTCCAAGAAGATGGCCTACCATGGATTTTGTTGAGTTTATCTTAACATCCTTCGCATGATCACCAAACGCTGCTTTAATCGCCAGAGTTTCAAATAAATCATTGTGATGAGTGCTGGTGCCATGGGCATTGATGTATTCAATGTCTTTTGGTGTGATTCCTGCATCCTTAATGGCCTCGGTCATGGCTCTCGCCGCACCGCTTCCATCTTCTGCCGGAGAAGTGATATGGTATGCATCACAGGTGGAGCCGTATCCAGCTAACTCGCCATAGATCACAGCACCTCGATTGATTGCATGCTCAAGCTCTTCTAAAACCACAACACCTGCGCCCTCGCCCATGACAAAACCACTTCTGTCCTTATCGAATGGGATGGAAGCACGGAGAGGATCATCCGAAGTAGTCAGTGCAGTAAGAGCCGTGAATCCGGCTACGCCGATTGGGCATATACTGGCTTCTGCGCCTCCTGCTACCATCACATCCGCTTCCCCGTATTGAATGGACCGGAACGCTTCCCCGATGGAATGAGTTCCCGTGGCACAAGCAGTTACCACATTAATGCACTTTCCTTTTAGTCCGAACTGAATGCCCACATTTCCTGCTGCCATATTGGATATCATCATAGGAACCAAAAGGGGATTTACTCTTCCAGGTCCTTTTTCTAAAAGCTTTTTATGTTCCCGCTCTAAGGCCTGAAGGCTTCCGATTCCGGAGCCTACGCTTACGCCCACGCGATAAGGATCTTCCTTTTCCATATCAATGCCAGACATGGCAAGCGCTTCTTTCGTTGCAGCGACTGCAAACTGTGCAAATCGCTCCATTCGCTTGGCTGCCTTTACATCCATATAATCTTTTGGATCAAAGTTCTTTACTTCACCAGCTATTTTTGCTTTATAATCAGTGGTATCAAACTGGGTGATCTCTCCAAAACCAACCTTCTTTTCCTTAAGTCCATTCCAAAAGCTATCTACGTCATTACCAATGGGAGTAATGGATCCCATACCGGTTACTACAACTCTTCTACTCATACCAATTCACCTTTCCTTCATCTATGCCAGTTATTCGCATAAAGAGATACCCAAAGGGTATTTCTTTTCGTAAGTCAGTCACTTTACATTGCCATTCCGCCATCTACACAAAGCACTTGGCCTGTGATATATCTTGCTTGCTCTGACGCTAAGAACGCCACTGCTTCCGCAATGTCCTCTGATGTTCCAAACTGTTTTAATGGAATCTGCTCCAAGGTAGCTGCCTTTACGGAATCAGTGAGAACCTCTGTCATATCCGTCTGAATAAATCCAGGTGCTACTGCATTCACGGTAATCCCTCTGCTTGCTGCTTCTCTTGCAAAGGATTTTGTTATACCGATGACCCCAGCTTTTGCTGCACAGTAATTTGCCTGACCTGCATTGCCAAGAACTCCGGAAACAGAAGATAGATTAATGATTCTTCCCCCTCTTTGCTTGATCATCTGGCGGGAAACGTGCTTCATGCAGTTAAAAACTCCTTTTAGGTTGGTATGAATGACTGCATCAAACTCATCCTCAGACATCTTCATCAAAAGATTATCTCTTGTAATTCCTGCATTGTTCACAAGAATATCAAGTTTTCCATATTTCTTAATCACGGATTCAAAAAATGCACCGGCGCTTTCGTAATCGGACACATTGCACTGAATGGCCTCTGCCTTTCCGCCCTTCGCTTCGATTTCTTTTACTGCTTCCTGAGCTTTTTCCTCAGAGCCATTGTAATTAACAACAACCGTTGCTCCCTGCATTGCAAGCTTACAGGCAATTGCACGGCCGATTCCTCTGCTCGCTCCAGTTACTACTGCTATTTTACCGTCTAACATTTTTTTACCTCCTTCGTTATAAAACCGATAACTTATCTAAATCTTCCAGTTTTTCTATATTAAAGACGTTTGCATCTCTTTTAATCTTCTTCATAAATCCTGCCAGTGTCTTACCTGGTCCTATTTCAATAAACGTATCCACGCCGTCTGTCAGCATGGTTTCAACACTCTGCTGCCAGCGTACGGAAGAAGATACCTGTTTTTTTAATAATTCCTTTACCACTGATTTGTTGGTTACATACTGAGCGGTCACATTGGATACGTAAGGAATAACAGGGTCTTTTATGTCAACCTTGTCAAGTACCATACCAAGCTTCTCTCCGGCTCCAGTCAACATTTCTGAATGGAATGGGCCGCTGACATTAAGCATGATGGCACGTTTGGCACCTGCACTTAAAAGCTTTTCATTTGCCTCTTCCACTTTTTCTTTCACACCTGAGATAACAATCTGCCCGGGGCAGTTATAATTTGCGATCTGGACTCCCTCCATACCGCTTAATACTTCTTCAATTTCAGAAGCCTCCATAGAAAGGATAGCAGCCATGGCTCCCAGCCCATTAGGAATCGCTTCCTGCATGAGGATGCCTCTTTGTCTTACTGTCTTAATTGCGTCCTCATCGCTCATAACCCCTGCTGCTGCAAGTGCACAATATTCTCCCAGGCTTAAACCGGCTACTACAGAGGGCTTAATACCCTTTTCTGCTTCCAGAACCCGCATCATGGCAATACTGGTGGTAACCATAGCCGCCTGGGTATATTCTGTAATATCCAGACGATCATTTTTTTCAAAACACAGCTCTGGCATAGAAAATCCCAAAAGTTCTGAGGCTTTGTCGTATACTTCCTTGCCAATCTCTGTCTTTTCATAAAAATCCTGCCCCATGTTGCAGTACTGGGCACCCTGGCCCGGGAAAATAAATGCAATCTTACTCATAGTTTTAAACTCCTTATTAACGACCAAGCAACTTACTAGCCTGTTCCATCATCTCTTCCATCATCTCTTTACAAGTCTGTTCCTTGTTAATCAGCCCTGCAATCTGGCCAGCCATAACTGTACCATTTAAAATGTCACCCTCTTGAACTGCTTTTCTAAGGGCGCCAAGGGTTAAGTATTCAAGTTCCTCAAAAGATCTGCCTTCTTGCTCCAGTTTTACATAATCTCTGGTCATCTGATTTCTTAAACTTCTAACCGGATGTCCGTGACTGCGTCCTGTCACTGCAGAATCAATGTCCTTGGCCTTAATAATTCTCTGCTTATAATTATCATGGACTATGGATTCCTTGGAAACTACAAAACGGGTTCCAATTTGAACCGCCTCAGCTCCAAGCATAAAAGCGGCTGCAATCCCTCTGCCATCGCCAATTCCTCCGGCTGCAATTACAGGGATAGATACTGCATCTGCTACCTGAGGAACCAAAGTCATGGTAGTCTGCTCGCCGATATGTCCGCCAGATTCATTTCCTTCTGCCACAATTGCATCAGCTCCGTAGCGTTCCATACGTTTTGCTAACGCTACCGAAGCAACAACTGGTATTACCTTAATCCCTGCTGCCTTCCACATTTCAAAATACTTCTCTGGATTTCCGGCTCCCGTGGTAACTACACGGATTCCTTCCTCTACAATCACCTTTGCAATATCATCAGAATGAGGGCTTAACAGCATGATATTGACTCCAAGTGGTTTGTTTGTCAACGCTTTCGCCTTACGGATTTCCTCACGCACCACCTCACCAGGGGCATTGGCTCCGCCGATCAGTCCAAGGCCACCGGCCTCGGATACTGCTGCTGCAAGATGATGCTCCGCTACCCAAGCCATACCGCCTTGGATAATCGGATATTCCACTCCCAAAAGTTCGGTAATTCTGGTTTTCATTACGCTTCCACGCCCTTTGCTTTTAAATAATCCATAACCTGCTGTACCGTTGTGAGCTTTTCTAAATCCTCAGAAGGGATTTCAACGGAATACTCATCTTCAAGTGCCATTACAAGTTCAAATAAATCCAGGGAATCTGCTCCAAGGTCCTCTTTAAAAGAAGATTCTATGGTAATAACTGCTTCCTCTACGTTTAACTGCTCTGCGATAATTTCCTTCATTTTCTCTAACATATTATTAATCTCCTCTTTATTTCATATTATATGCTATTACTTTGATTTTCAAAGTATTAGTTAAAATCATTACCACTCTAATAGAGTGGCTCCCCAGGTAAGTCCTGCTCCAAAACCTGCGAGTATAATCTTATCTCCCCGCTGGATTTTTCCTTCCCGGTTCATCTCATCTAGTAGTATGGGTACCGTAGCTGCTGAGGTGTTTCCAAACCGTTCTAAGTTGGTAGGGAACTTCTCCATGGGTACTTTTAACCTTTTTGCGATGGATTCAAAAATCCGGTAATTTGCTTGATGCAGTATAAAATATTTAATTTCTTCTATCTGTATTCCGCTCTCTGACAGTACGGTATGAATTGCTTCTGGCACCGTCTTAACAGCGAACTTAAAAACTTCCTGTCCGTCCATTGTCATATATCCAAGCTCTGGTTTAGTTCCAGTCAGGAAATTCCCAGTGGTACGTGCTAGACACTCCAAGGCTTTTCCTCTGGTTCCATCAGAACCCATAGTCATAGTAAAGCTTCCGCTCTCCTCCGCTCTTACAACGGCTGCCCCTGCTCCATCTCCAAAGAGAACACAGGTGCCTCTGTCATTCCAGTCAATGAGTTTGCTTAAGGTATCCGCTCCAATGACAAGTCCTGTCTTATAAATTCCTGATTTAAAAAAGCTATGAACCGTATTTAATGCGAATACAAATCCAGAACAAGCTGCGCTGATATCAAAGGCCACAGCCCGATACGCCCCAATAGCCGCCTGCACTTCACAGGCTCCGCTTGGAAAACAATGATCCGCAGAAGAAGTGGCAAGAATGATGATATCTAAATCCTCTGCCGATATTCCCGCCTGCGCCAAAGCCTCTTTAGCCGCAAGAGCCGCCATATGAGAGGTTCCTGATTCTGCAGAAGCGATCCTTCTTTCCCGGATTCCAGTCCTCGACCGAATCCATTCATCATTGGTATCCACGACCTTAGATAGATCGTCATTGGTCACCACCTGTTCCGGTACCGCAGAGCCAGTTCCAATAATTTTAGTAGTCATATATTCCCCCATTCATGCCCCGGTCTTCCTGGTTAAAATACCATGCCCCGGTCTCATGCCTCGTTGGATTGTTTTATATTTTAAATAGTTTGAATCTCAAACTAATTTTATTAAAAGATAAGTAAATTGTCAAGAGATTTTTATAAATCATTATTTAGCAAGTGCTGATAAACCTCTCGTTTGCTGATTCCCCGGTCCTTTGCCACTAGTCGCATGGCCTCCTTACGGTCAATTCCCTTACCCTCAAAAATAGCCATATGCTCTTCAATTGTCATATCTTCAAAGGCTTTTGTCTCTTCAGCCTTTCTCTCTTGAATGCTTTTCCCTTCTATTACAATGACGCATTCTCCCTTAGGGTCTACTGTCTCATACGTTTGAAGAGCGTCTTCAAAGGTTGTCCGAAATGCGGTCTCATACCGCTTGGTCAACTCCCTGCATATGGTAATATTTCTATTTCCCAACGCACCCAATAGCTCTGTTAATGTTCTCACCAGTCTATGAGGCGCCTCATATATCACTATGGTTCTTGTTTCATTCTTAAGCTCTTGTAAAATCCACTGCTTTTCTTTCTTATCCGACGGGAGAAATGCTTCAAAACAAAATCTTCTTGTCCCAAGTCCAGAAAGAGTAAGCGCCGTAATACAGGCAGCCGGGCCAGGAAGAGAGGTAAGAGGAATCCCAGCTTCATAACACTGTTTAACAAGCTCTTCCCCAGGATCTGAGATGCCTGGAGTTCCTGCATCCGTTATGAGAGCTACCGATACCCCTTCTCTCATCTTATCTACCAGATATCTAGCCTTTTCCACCTTATTAAACTCATGATAGCTAGTCATAGGTGTCTTGATCTCAAAGTGGTTTAACAGTTTTATGCTGTGTCTGGTATCCTCCGCAGCTATTAAATCTACTTGCTCTAATGTATTTAAAACCCTGAGGGTGATATCATCTAGATTCCCAATAGGGGTTGCACACAAATATAACGTTCCCTTATTTACTTCCATTTCTCTCACTCCCGGTCCTTTTATTCCTTAGGTATCAACTAATACCCGTAAATCGTATAAATCTCATCCGCATACACACCCTGTTCCTTGTATACGATAATGGGAGCCTCTACTTTTATCATGGATTTACCACCTCGAACTGCTTCGATTAATACCATATTAGCTTCCCGGTCCACAAATGGGTGTACCATCTTCATCCGCTTAGGCTCCAGCCCGTACCCCTTTAGCGCGGTCACAATCTCAATCAAACGATGAGGACGGTGCACCATATAAAATCTACCGCCAGGCTTTAATAATCTGGCAGCCTCTCTCGTTACATCATCCAAAGAACAAAGTACCTCATGCCTTGCGATTGCCTTTGGAAGATCTGGATTCTTAAGACCATGGGCATCGTTCATATAGGGCGGATTTGACGTCACCACGTCAAAGGAAGCCGCACCAAATAAACGGCTGGCTTCCTTTATGTCTCCTGTCACAATGCTCACTTTATTTTCCAAATGGTTTAAAACCACGCTCCGCTTAGCCATATCAGCCACTTCTTCCTGAATCTCAAGACCCGTATAATGAATTCCATCATACTTTGCTTCTAGAAGAATGGGAATGATTCCGGTTCCGGTTCCTAGATCTACAGCTCGCTCTCCTGGCTTTACCTGAGCAAAACCAGATAAAAGAACTGCATCCATTCCAAAACAAAATCCATTTTGTTTTTGTATAATCTGATACCCATTACGCTGCAGATCATCAATACGTTCGTTGTCTTTTAAATCAATTATCATCGAGCTTGGACTTTCCTTCTTTCTTCTCCAGAGCTTCAAGTGCTTTTAATTCTGCATCTGTAACCTGGTTCTTATCTCTTTTGCGCCTTGGTTTGAACTTTAACTGTTCCACCTTATATTCCCGTATTTCTTTTTCATCCTTAATCGTAACGATGACCTTAACCAACTGTCTTAACACGCTAACAGAGAGAACTTCCCCTTTTATATTGTCATCTGTGGTCACAAAATCTCCTACGCTTGGAAGTTTGCTGTTAAGATCCTCGTAAGTCTCCTCTTCGTTCTTTAGACAACACATAAGTCTTCCGCAAACGCCGGAAATCTTGGTTGGATTCAAGGAGAGATTCTGTTCCTTCGCCATCTTTATGGATACCGGAATAAATTCAGAAAGATAAGAATGACAACAAAGTGTTCTACCGCATACGCCGATTCCACCTACGATCTTAGTCTCATCTCTAACGCCTACCTGACGAAGTTCAATTCTTGTCTTAAATACAGAGGCCAGATCCTTTACAAGCTCCCTGAAATCGATTCTTCCATCGGCTGTAAAGTAAAACAAAACCTTATTATTATCAAAGGTGTATTCCGCATCAATTAGCTTCATCTGAAGACCATGTTTGCGAATCTTTTCCTTACATATCTTAAAAGCATCTTTTTCTTTTTCGTGGTTTTTCTTTTCCACCTCATCGTCTGCCTTAGTAGCCAAACGTATCACTGGTTTTAAAGGCTGAACCACCTTTTCTTCTTCTACTTCCCTGCTGCCCAAAACAACATAGCCATACTCAACCCCTCTGGCTGTTTCCACGATCACATGATCCCCAGTCTTAACTTCCAGGCTCATGGGATCAAAATAATATATTTTCCCCGCATTCCGAAACCGAACGCCTATTACCTTTACCATTTTAGTTCTCCTTCATAACAAGCAGCATGAGTTCCATGGCCAGCTCCATATTCACGTTTGCATCAAGACGGATTCTTGCCTTATCAATGGCCTTTAAAATCGTCTCAATGCCGTCATAAGCGCTGGATGCACTCATCTCCTTCATTGTATTAAATTCTTCCCTAAAAATCAGAAGATTAATATCCTGTGTCACTTTATACATTAAAATATCCCGATACCACAACTGCATAAAATCCAGGCAGTCATAGATATCCAGATTTTCATCCTTCATCTTTTTGATATAAAAAAGCAGTTCCATAATATCCATTTCCTTCAAATGCTTCAGCATATGAAGTAGCTCCGAGTACAAAAGCTGGAACTCCTCAGAAGAAGCCAGATGAATGGCCCTTCCTAAATTACCTCTGGCAAATGCAGCATAAATGTCAGCTCTGCTTTCTTTTATTCCCAAAGATCCCATCAGATAAGATTTCACCACGGCATCCGTCTGCGGTTTTAGCTTTAGCTGTACGCATCTGGATAAGATCGTCGGGAGAAATGCTTCCTGATTGGTGGTAAGAAGCATGATAATGACATATGACGGGGGTTCCTCTATGGTCTTTAAAAGAGCATTTTGAGCTTGTACCGTCATTTTTTCTGCTTCATCCACAATGTATATTTTATAATAGCTGCTGTAAGGACGTATCATAATGGTATCATTAATCTGTCCCCTGATGTCATCCACGCCGATGCTACCCGGTTTTTCATGAGTAACAAAGATCAGGTCCGGGTGGTTGTTTGTCATCACCTGCTTGCAGGCATGGCACTCCATACAGGGATCGCTTTTCCCTCTTTCACAAAGAAGCGTCATGGAAAAGGCATTGGCAAGAGATTTTCTTCCCATTCCAGTTTCACCTGTAAGAATATACGCATGGGAAACATGATCGGACTCAATCGCTTTTTGTAGATGCTCCTTGATCTTTTCATGTCCAATTATATCTTTAAACCCTAGCATAAAGAAACCTCCTTACTGTGTTGTCCCATCCATTTTCCCTGTATATTTATGAAAGGAAAACGAATTACCAACATTATATCATAGAACTTTTCCCATCACAAGAAATAAGTATTGGCAAATGCGCCTGTTATCTCATTAAAAACCCCTCAATATGCTCCTGATGAAAGCAGTGCCCCCCATCCCAAACGTCATGGAAAATCCGGTCCTCCATTCCAAAGAGATTGTAAGCATCTTTTACCACCAAAAGCTGTTCCTCCACATTCTTTAATCCTTTTTCCCCGTTAAGATGGTCCTCTCTCCCAGACTGAATCATCAAAGGTCTTGGAGCTAAAAGCGCACCTAGATCTCCCATATCTACGTGTTCCCATAAATGAGGTACATAATTACAACTGCAATTGCCATTAAGTTTAAGGAGTGAATCCTCTATTCCGTAAAAATACCCGCTAATAATAATCTTCTTGACTCTATCATCAAGAGCCGAAAGCCACAGAGCCTGCATTCCACCACCGGAAAATCCCACGCAACCGATGGTATTAATATCCCATTCTCCTCGCTCCTCAACATAATCAAGAAGCCTCATAAGATCCCAGGTATTCATCCCAGCCAGCGTCATGCCAAGAGGTTCTGCCATATGAGCCAGGTGAAAGCAGGTAGAATTTATAAATTCATCTTCTTCGGCCCCTTGCAGCGCCTTTTCCCTTCGCTCCCCAAATCCTCTGGCATCGGGGCAAAGGGCCACATATCCAAGCTTTGCCATCTTAAGTCCATAATCATAGTGAAACAGCTCGATCTTATCTGCAACTGCCGGAATATCCCTGACACCTGCCACAGAATACTTTCCTGCCCCCATATGACCACAGGGAGCGAGAAAACAGCTTAACTTTTCTTCTCCCTTTTTGGGTGGAATTAAAACGAAGACCGGCATATAAACCTCTGGCTCCACTTGAATTAATATCTTTTCCCGTATGATTCCATCCTCAATTTCCACCCGTTCTAGACACTGGGGATTAAGAGAACAAGACTCCATCCGGTCAAGGCCAATCAGTTCCTTTAATATCTGTCTTACAGATTCTTTCCATTCCTGAAATTCTTCTACGGATTTGGCAGAGAACTTATTCTTTCTCCCCTGTTCTTTCCACCTTTTTTTTATTTGCTCCTCGCAGGTATAAAACATCTTAATTGGTATGGTTCTGCTTTCCATCGTCTTAAAATTCCTTTCTCCATATAGAAAAAGGCTGTTGCAAAATTAAATTTTACAACAGCCCATATTATGTTTATTTCATTACTTAGATGCCTTAAAGCGGTCATATTGCTGCTGTTTTACCTTTAATAAATCCTTTAACCCCATACTGTCAAGAGTAGAAAGATAAGAATCAAAGGAATCAAGGCTAGTGGTTCCAGTGATGAACGCCACATTGGTTTCTGCAACATAAGTTGTAAGATCAGTCTGATACTGAGCAATGATATTCTGCTCATCCTTAGTTGAATAAATAAATGGCCATGGATCTCTTATAGAGCTCTGTAACTCCTTATCAACATCTACATGCCATTTTGGTAAGAGTACATCTGTTGCTTCTACTGACTGCTGAGATGGCAGACATCCTGCATTAATTCCAAGCTGCTGCAGCCAGTTATTATCTGCTGCCTTTTCTGTATAAGCCTTTTTGCCATCAGCACCAACCGTGTAGCTCTCTCCTTCAATTCCCCATACATAATAATTCTGAGCTTCTTCGCTCATAGCGTAATCAAGAAATCTCATGGCAAGTACCGGATCCTTATCGCTGGTGCTTACACCAAATATTCCAGAAATTGGTGTTCTGCCAAGATAAACTCCTTTATAATCACCAGATAACGGTGGTATCCCTACCATAACTCCAGTTTCTCCATTATACTCTGGATACTGTTTGCTGTAAAGCTGAGACATCTGCCAGCTAAAATCAAAGGTTGCACCTGTACGGTTCTGAGCACATCGCTGTGTGATCTGATCTCTGGTTAAGGAAGTGTATTCTACCTCTAAAAGACCTTCCTTGTATAATTGGTTTAAAAATGTAACATACTTCTTATATTTTTCTGCCTCTGCTGGTGCGTAATGTACTTTTCCATCATCATCAGCATAGTAACTGCTAACTGGATCAAGACCAACAGAAGGACCAAACATAGCAGGAAGACCAAAAGCAGGGCCAAACATAGAAGAAAGTCTGTCTGCGGTTACGCTAAGAGGAATTTCATCATTGACATCCCCATCGCCATTCATATCATTGGCCTTAAATGCTCGAAGTACTTCTACAAACTCATCCAGAGTAGTCGGAACAGAAAGATTAAGCTTTTTTAACCATTCCATATTAATCATAATACAAGGCTGATAATTGTTCGTAACTGCTGTCTGAGGCAAGTAGTAGATATGTCCATCCTCCGCAGTCAAACTGGCTTTGATTCCAGGATTCTCATCCAGATACTTTTTATAGTTTGGCATATGATCCAAATACTGATCAAGAGGATAAAAAAGCCCTGCAGTGATATAGGTCATATTGTTATCAAGATCAGGAAGCTGGACAATGTTTGGAAGATCTGTTCCAGATGCAAGCATAGGGCTTACACTATCCTTATAATTGACTGGAGATACTAAGGTCCAGTCAACGGTTACACCAGCGTTTTCCTGTATTTTTTTAACAATGTCCGCATTTGCATAATCCACGGTAGAATACCAGGAATTCGGCGCCAGAATGCTTACCTTAGCACCAGGTGTTTTTGTTACAGGTGCGGCACCGGTATAAGTAAAATCTGCCTCCGCACTTTTTGCTGTTGTTGCTTCCTTTGGATCCCCCTTGCTACCGCAAGCGGACAAACCGGTTACAGCCAGAACCGCTGTTAACGCCAGTGCTGTGCTACGTAATCCTTTTTTCATGTAATTACCCTCCATTATATATTATTTCATCAAGGTTAGATTAACCCTTAACTGCACCAAGCATGGTTCCTTTTACTAAATACTTCTGTATAAACGGTGTGAGGCATAAGATTGGAACCATGGATAAAACAATGCACACATACCGGATCTGAATGGTTGACTGAGCCGCAGCACTGGCGGCCGTAGCACTTCCAGAAGACTGCATGATTTCAGAAGATGCCATTAAAAGAATTCTTCTTAAAAATAACTGTAACGGCTGTAAATTCTGCTTTCCAATGTAAAGGAGTGCGCTAAAAAAGTCATTGTAGCGCGCAACCGCATAATAAAGAGTTAAAACAGCCAAGGTAGGCTTAATTAAGGGAACCGCGATTTTCCAAAGCACGTGAAGATCATTAGCCCCTTCCAGATACGCACTTTCAAACAGCTCCTCTGAAATGGATTCAAAGGCCGACCGGCAAATCATAACATTGTAAGCACTCACAAGAACCGGAAGTATCATGGCAAGACGGCTGTTGTACAACCCAAGGCCGGTAACTACCACATAGGTTGGTATCAATCCGCCGGAAAAATACATGGTAAATGCCAAAAGAAAATTCATCTTTTTCCGAAGGAAGAACCGCTTTCTTGACAGTGGATACGCTGCCAAGCAGGTAAACACAATGTTTAAAAAGGTTCCCACAATTGTATAGTAAAAGGTATTTCCATAAGAAACCCAAAGGTCCTTATAATTCATAACCATTTTATACGTACTCAAATTAAAATCTACGGGAAACAGCGTTACCAGCCCTTTATTTACTGCCGCTCCTGAGCTTAAGGAAATACTGACTACATACATAAAGGGATAAAATGTCACACCGACAGCCAAAACAATCAGTAAAAAGACAAGGACATCAAAAAGCTTATCCGTAAGACATTCATTTTTAAATTCCACCCATGCACTTTTTTGTTCCATATCTCTTCTCCTTACCAAATAGATGTATCCGTCATTTTCTTACTCATACGATTTGCCAGGAATACAATTGCAAATCCAATGAGAGAATTAAACAGACCAACCGCAGTTGCATAGCTGTAATTTTGATTATCAATACCCTGACGGTATACATAAGTAGATATAACATCCGCTGTCTCATAAAGTCCGGAATTGTAAAGCAGGTAAACCTTTTCAAAGCCTACATTGAGTAAATTTCCAAGTGACATAATAAGAAGCAGTACAATGGTTGGCTTAATGCTTGGAAGAACAAGATAACGAATGGTCTGAACCTTCGTCGCCCCATCCACCTTCATAGCTTCATATAACTCAGGACCGATTCCCATAATGGCTGCCACAAAGATAATAGAGTTAAATCCAAAGGTCTGCCAGGAACCAGATATTACATAGATACCCCGGAACCATCTTGCTTCACCCATAAAGTTAATGGCACTGCCTCCAAGTTTTGTAATCAACTGATTTACAATACCGCTGGATGGAGATAAGAAGTTGGTGATCATACCACATATAACAACAGTAGAAATAAAATACGGTAAATAGGTAATGACCTGAGCACCTCTCTGCAACGTTTTATTTCTGATCTGAGTAATACAAACCGCAAATAAAATCGGAATTGGAAAACCAAAGATCAAAGAATAAAAGGATAACAAAAACGTGTTCCTTACCAGACGAAATGCGTAGGGCGAATTAAAAAACTGAATGAACCACTTCAGTCCTACAAATTCTCCTGAAAAAATACCAGCCATACCTCCCCCTGGCTTGTATTGCTTAAATGCCATTACCAGTCCTGTCATAGGTAAATAAGAAAATACCAGGAAATAAACCAATACAGGTGCAAACATAATGAGCAGGTATTTATCTCTTTTTATATACGAAATCAGTGACTTGCTCTTTTTCGTATTTGATGTCATAACACCATCAAAATTCTTCATTCTTACAATCCCCTTCCCTAAGCAATGTTGATAAGAGAATTGTACACATTGCACTAGTTTTTGTATAGTTTCACTTTGCGCATATGTATTTTGACGAAAAAAAATGAATGAATCAAAAAAAGACTGGTAAAATACCGTCTTTTTTTGATTCATCCCCCTATACTTCTACCCCATCTTGCCCCATTCGGTAATGACTGGGATTCTGTTCCATAATCGCTTTAAAGTTTCTGCGGAAGGTAAGCATGTTCGTATACCCACATTCCTCCGCAATTCGTTCCAAGGACATATCGGTTGTCTTTAGCAGATGAACCGCATATTCTACCCGACGTTCCTGAACATATTTTAAATAGGTTACCCCGAACCTTTTTTTCACAAGAGACGTTACATACTTGCAACTCACAAAGAAGTGATCCGCAATTTGTGCCAAGGACAAATCTGGATTGCGGTCGTTTTGATTGATATACTCAATCAACTCCACATCAAGTCCAGGAAGTTCCTCCTTAGACTCTTTCTTTTCCTCTGCCTCAACAAGCATCTCATAAATAATCGACTTATAATAAGAAATCACTTCCTCAATGGTCCTATAATCAGGACTTTTTTCAACCTTCCGAAATGGAATCCCATAGAATTCCCCAGTGATCTGAAGCACCTTCCCCACGGTAACATAAAGTTCACTCAACAAAAGCTGATTGGCCGTGACGGAATGATCGCTGTCTTGTTCATTTTTTTCTCTGATTTCTTCAAAGAAATGTTCAATTTCATCCAGATTCTTTTCCTTCACTGCCTTAATCAGTGATTTCACCGGATTCTTCGGGAAATAATAATTGAGTGAGAACTCCAATTCCGCATCGTAAAAATAAACACTTCCTCTATCCTCCCATAAGATCCGGTCCAAAGTCATAATAGCCCGGTCGCAGGAGGCATTAAGTTCCTCAAATTCTTCCCTAACATCATCAGCACCCATGGTTATCACCACGGTATCTGGCACCGCTTTATTAATCCGATCAAAAATTTCGTACAGCCTGTCCTCTAAAAGCTCCCCCTTATCACTATTAAGAATTAAAAAGAGATGGTTTTTATCCTTTTCATAACAAAGGATTTTATAATCATCATCACCTTCTGTTGCTGCCAGATTCTTAATCCGCATTTTTGCTTCCTTTAAGAGGTTTTTATTTCCCGTACTTTCCCATATATCAATGACCGCCGCCAGGAAAAACAACTTTTTAAACTCAAAAAAGTTCTTTAACCCTCCCTGGCTCAATCCCTCCTGATCAAAGTCCCCAGATATTAAACTATATAAGATTCCCTGACTGGCATAAGGAGAAATGGTATGAACCTGTTCCATGTAATCATTGCGTTCCCCTAAGAGATGTTCCACGTCCTCTACAATTCTCTCTCCCTCATTTTTCTCATCTCTTTTCCCTTTTCCCATGATATGACGAATCCTCTCAAAAGGAGAAGCATACCGGTAAGCAAAAAAGTAGGCCAAAAATGCATATAAAACAAAGATGAGAAACCCAAAAAGCAAGGCAAAAAGGGAAATATCCCCGATTCCAAAAGAAATCTTATCAGGTGAAGCAAAAATCTCATAGGAAATATTCTCATCTGCCCGTGACGACTGCGAAAAGACACTTCCTTGTGTACTTCCCGTCTGCAATACAGGTACCCCTTCATAATACATAAATAGTCCAGAACCATCCTCAGAAAGTGACTCTAAAAGCCTGGTTATTTTCTTATCTTCAAACAAAACGCATATCATTCCTCTGGCAGAACCCGACCCATACTTATACTTACTGGTGTAGATAAAGAATTTTTTATAAAATAGCAACTGGGCATTCTTCATTCCAAGTACAGAATTTAAATCCTGAACTACAATAGGCTCCATCTCTACATTGGATAAATCTATCTTCTCTGGAAGACGTATCACCTCATTGCTGGTATAAATTTTATCATACTGATTGATGATCAAGGCAATATCATAAATATTAAAATTATCACCCGCTGATTTTTGCAGGCGAATATCATTAAGCACCTGATAAAGTAAATAGGAATCAATGGGATTCTTCATCTGCACATTCACGTAAAGTTTATTAATCAGTGAAGAGGTATTTAGATCAGATACAATTCGTTGCGCACTAAATATCTGCTGATCCATGGCATTTGCAAAGGTCTGGATCTTTGCATTGTAATATGCAGCCGTCTGTTCCTTCTTCACCTTCATGGATTCATAGGAAATTACTGCTGAGTACACCAAAAAACTAAGTAATATAATAATGCAATAAGAAAAAAACATATTTCTAAAAAATTTGCTCTTTCTATAACCCGGTGATTTCCTAATATTTCTCATTCTGCCGCACCTCAAGCTCCCAAAATAACTCCTGTACACTTTACATAAATAAACTCCTCATGTTACTGATTAATATACCAAAAGTTCCAACAACAATCAAGGTTTAAAGTTTTTCCAATCGTAAAAGTACCTCTCTATAAATCTTATCTTATAAAATATCTCATAATCTTTCACAAATACCAATATACCTACTACCCCCTATTAAAACAGTGATAGGACGACTTTACCTTTTACATAAAAAACGCCTGGGAGCTCTATAACACCGCCCCCAGACGTAAAGTAAACTTCTTTATTCCGCCAAAACCTTAATCTCTTTGTATTTCTTATGATCTAAATAAATCTCTCCTGTGTAAGGATTCTTCTTTGTCTTAATAATTCTATATACCATATAACCAAACACCAAAACATTTGCAAGGAGAGCCAATAAACTCATAAGGAACATAAATGTAGTATTTGGTGAAGCCCCTGCCACCTGATAGATACCTGCACCAGTCATTACAGTATATCCATCGGAAGCCAAAAGGCCTTCCTTAATGGCTGCCTCCGCAATGGCCTTACTAGATCCAGAATGCACCAGAAAACGGCTGGCATCCTGAAATGCAGGAAAGGTCTGAGCAAACATACACCAAAGTGCCAGTGTCTGGGCACGATGTTGAAGCCACGCTCCCTTACCTAATGTAAAGGCACAAATTGTTGGAGCAAGTAAAAGCGCAAACCCGCAGTACCACGCATGGGTTGGCAGGCAGTTGTAAGTATAAGCAAAGTTCCATAGATCATAAGCAATGATCCAAAACCACATCATATCCGGCCAAAGCATATCCTGACTTTTGTCCTTACATGTTTTCTTACGGATACAAATGCCAAACCAGCCAGTGATGGTGACGATGTTTAAAATACCAGCGATTCCATTCATCACATTCCAAGATCCACCTATGTAGTATTGAACCTGATTGTTCATGTATTCCATAACCGGAGTCACATACTGGGAAACCTCAAAATCCCTAATACAAGCCTCCATAATGTTAATGGCTAAAATGAGGGGTGGAAAACAAAGGGCAATTTTATTATGACGCAGTTTCTTAATATGACGGATACACCAAAAACCAATACAGCCAGCTGTAGAAGAATAAACCTTAGCCAGATGAAACCAATCCATATAGGAAGTATCCCTTAAAACAGTAAGCCAGACAAACGTTAAAATAACCGGCAATACCACAAAGCATACAAACCCCACCCATTTAAAACGACGGCTTACTTCATTTGCCGCAAACAGAGAGATAAACACTCCAATCCAAACCAGTAAAACCAATATTGCAGGAACACCTTCTGTAAATACAAACATACTTAATCCTCCTTATTAACAAGCTTCTATTTCTTTGATATTAAATTCAGTCCCCGTTTTCAGGTACGTGGTTCCACTTCCGCAATGGGGACAAATCTTTTTATATTTCAATGTGGAATATGTTCGATTGCAATCCTCACAGATTGTCACTGCGGGAATCATAAAGATCTTTAAATCTGCTTCCTTTAAAAGTTCAGATTTTACCCTAAAATACTTCCAGCAGTCCGTTAGATAATCAGGAATCACACCGCTAACTTCCCCAAGCTCCAGCGTAACAGAGGACACATTTGTAAGCTGTACCTCTATTGAGATGTCTTCAATCGTCCTAACAATGTGAGTCACCAATCCCAGTTCATGCATGATTGCACCTTCTTTTCTTCCAGCTCTTACACAGATCTGTTTTTGTTTCGCATAATCTTAATCTGCCTTTTTAAAGCATAAGGCAATACCATTTTCATCTTATCCTCACTCTTAACCATTCTGCTTGCCTCCGGCAATTCTCGGAATAAACTTATGGCATCAATGGCAAACCTTGGCCCAGTGAATACGTCACCTCCCACAAATACATCCGGTTGCTCTGTCTGATAGGTCAATGAATGTGCTGCGGCACGGTCCCCACGTGCCAGTTGAACTTTACTTCCAAGTAATAAGTCCCCCCAGATGATACTCTGACCAATACTGACTATAACCGATTCGCATTCCACTGTCATACGCTCATTCTCATCATACTGTGGTTGAAAATGCCCCTCACTGTCTGTCACAGAGACACATTTTTTCAATATGACTCTTTTCACGTTCCCATCTTCCGATTGAATTTCACATGGCCCCCAGCTATTATGAATTTCAATTCCTTCTTCCAAAGCCTCATCCACTTCTTCTTTGGACGCTGGCATCATCAAGCGGTCTTCCAAGCAATACATGAATACCGAAGAAGAACCTGCGCGGATTGCACTGCGAGCCACATCAACTGCCACATTTCCGCCCCCGATCACCACCGTGCGTCCTTTTTAACTCTTTTTTACATTTCTTGGCCACATCTTTGGCAAACATAGGCTTACGTACCTTCATCGCCAGTGCTACCCCTGCCATCTTCTTCTCCTTTTCCCCCTGATATTATTACTGCTACCAATTTCTCACTTCTTTACTTAACCACTGAACCCATTCTTCTATTCCCTCCCCTGTACAGGCCGAAATGGGAATAATTATGGCGTTGGGATTCCTCTTTAAGATATAAGATTTACACACTTCCAAATCAAAGTCAAAGTAAGGAAGAACATCAATCTTGTTAATTAAAACGACATCGCAAATGGTAAACATCAGTGGATATTTCAATGGCTTATCATGACCTTCCGGTACACTTAAAATCATAACATTTTTCACTGCTCCAGTATCAAATTCTGCCGGACAGACCAGATTCCCTACATTCTCAAGGATTGCTAAATCCAGACCATCTGCCTCCAGACCTTTTAGCCCCTGCCGGGTCATCTCCGTATCCAAGTGGCACATTCCACCCGTATGGAGTTGAATCGTCTTAACGCCAAGCTCCGAGATGCTACGAGCGTCTACATCTGAGTCGATGTCTGCCTCCATGACTCCTATGGTAAGTTTGTCTTGCAAGCATCTAATTGTTTTTTTCAGAGTCGTTGTTTTACCAGCTCCTGGCGAAGACATTAAATTTAACAAAAAAAGTTTTTTTGTCTTTAACTCTTTTCTTAATTCATCAGCCCTACGGTCATTGTCCGCAAAAATGCTCTGTTTCACTTCCAGAACTCTAAATTCCCCCATTGCTGTATCCCCCTCTTCAGATTATTCTCTGGCTATACCACAATATGTTATGTTTTTAACATTATACCTTTTTGCACAAATTAAGTCAACTTTACTCCTTATTTCTATACATTTTATTAACAAATATCTTGATTTAAAGGAATAAATAAGTTAAAATAATAACATGGTATCTGGTATAGCCAGTTCCAGGGAGGGTTTTATATGGAATTTACAAAAATAACAGCACCATCGCTAAAAGATTTGTTCGTACAACAAATAGAAGAAAAGATTTTATCTGGTCAACTTCCAGTCGGATGTAAGATGCCACCGGAGAGAGAGATGGCGGAACAGATGAAAGTAAGCCGTGCAGTCGTAAACGGGGGAATCAATGAATTAAAAAGAAAAGGATTTTTAGAAGTACTGCCCCGACAGGGAACATACGTTGCCGATTTCAGCAGAAACGGCAATCTGCAAACCTTGATTGCCTTATTAGAATACCGTGGCAACAAACTAGATAAAGCTGGAATACGGGCCATTTTGGAAATACGAACCGCCCTGGAACAACTTGCCGTCGGCCTGGTTATTGATTCCGCCTCTGCAGAAGCTATTAACCAGCTTGAATTAACCGCAAAAAAACTCAAAAGTACTGACTCCATACAAAAGGCTGCTCAGATTGCCTTTCAATATCACCATGACCTTGCCTACCATGCTGGTAATACGGTACTGACTCTGATTTACTCATCCTTTAAAGAAGTTTGCATCGTATTATGGGTTCGCTTCTGCAAGCTATATGGTATCCAAGCTCTCTATGGGCATGTCATTCATCTGCAGAGACTTCTAAACGACCGGGACAAAGAAGGCGCTAATCAATGGATTCAGCACTACCTAACAGAAACCATTGAGGGTTCTCAGCAAATTTATGAGGAGTCATGAGATAAGACTTACTATGAATCCAGTTTTGTTCTTGTAACTAGAACACAATTAACTTCTTTATAATTTAAGTAAGTTCTAACACACGAATGATTAGTATGAAAAACCACGTGTAATACTATTTCATTAAACGCAAAAAAGGATGCTTCCAATGAAGTATCCCTTTTTTAATATACCAATCTAACAGCAGTTTGCAATAACGATTTGCGTTGCTACCTTTGCTACCGTCCCTACCTCTACCTTTCACTTATATTATCTATCTGCACTGCTACAATTTATGTTTTAGCCCTTACACCACACATTTGTACTACTACCGCCTCTGCCTTTATAATATGATTACATTAGCTGGTTTACACTGCTATCTCTTATTTTTTTACTACACTGGTATTTTTAGCAGCTACCTTCTTATGCCCTTTTGCAACTGTCTTACGAACCTTTCCAGTATGCTTTTTATTTGATTTTACTACCTTTGCCTTATGAGCTTTTTTAGCAGTTGTCTTTTTATGCTTTTTCGCAGCGGATTTCTTATTTGTCTTTTTCGTTACTGCCTTCTTCGTTGTTTTTCCTGCACTCTTTTTCGTTACTGCTGCCTTAGCTGCATCTGTTGTCTTAGCTGCTTCTGTTGTTTTTGCTGCAGTCGCCTCAGCTGCCTCTGAAGTCTTTACTGCTGTTGTCTTAGCTGCTTCCGTAGCCTTTGCTGCTGTTGTCTTAGCTGCCTCCGTAGTTTTTACTGCCGCCGCTGTTTTAGCTACCTCTGTCGATTTCACTGTTTCTTTCTTTGCTGCCTGTGTTGTCTTCGCTGTATTTGACTTACCCTTCTGTGTCGTAGAAACACTGCTGCTTTCTACCTTCTTACTCTGGCTGGAGACTGACTGTGCTGCCTGAGCTGGAACAGTTAAACTTCCTGTAATAAGCATAGCTGTAACCAATAGGGAGGTGATTGATTTAAATGATTTTTTCATAATAAATTCTCCTTTTCTATGTTGGGATTATATACTGAGCGAAATCATTCCTGTTATGCCAGTTACGCAACCATTGATTTCCTTCTCTGTTTCAAAGAATACTACTATTCCTGTACGCATTGCAAAGGTGAAACTATGGCAAAACTGTGGCAGCTATATCAATTGATAAAGTAAAATGATAAAATATACAAAACAGCCGAAAGGAAGCGTTACCAATGGATAAAAAGCTGATTTACCTTGCAGATGACGAAAAACCCATTAGAGATCTGATACAGCTATTCCTTGCTGCTGAGGGCTTTGAAGTTGAGACATTTCCAGACGGAGACAAATTATTACAAGCATTTGATAAAACCCCTTCCGATATGGTTATCCTAGATATCATGATGCCTGGTACAGACGGTCTGGTGCTGTGCAGTGAGATTCGAAAACGAAGCAATACCCTCATTATTATTGTTTCCGCCAGAGATAGCGAAACCGACCGTATCGCGGGAATAACCCTTGGCTCTGACGATTATATGACCAAACCATTTTCACCAATGGAGCTTGTGACCAGAGTAAAATCTCTTTTTCGAAGGATCGAGCTAGACCGAGGAAGCAATAAAGGCAAAATATACACCTATGGAAATATAAAAATTGATGTAAATAAAAGAGAGCTAACCATTAACACGAAACCTCTGGAAATCACTCCAACCGAATTTGCCCTTATGGTATACTTATTAGAACGGAAGGATCAGGCCGTATCAAGAGAAGAATTGTTAAAGCATGTATGGAAATTTGACTTTGAAGCCGATACCAGAGCTACCGATGACGTCATAAAAAGGCTTCGAAAGAAGTTAGTTGTGGCTGAAGCTGATATTAAAATTCAGTCAGTTTGGGGCTTTGGCTTCCGTCTGGAATTAGGAGACACCCATGAAGAGTATAAAAAATAAGATTCGAAAGCCATTTCTTATCCTGCTCATACTGATTCCTCTGGCAACATTAATACTATTTAACATATCCTTGCGAATCTATATCGATGCAGCCGCCAAAAATGAATTAAAAGCCACCATTCACGCAGTAGAGAAGGTAATAAAAAGTGAATTAGAAACAAGCGGAGGAAAACCTTCAGAGAAAGAAGCCCTGGGCATAGCCAGAAATATTCTATCAGCTCTTAAATCCTCTCATTTCTCCCAAGGAATGGATTTTTATCTTATTGCTGAGGACTCAACACCCGTATTTCCATCAAAATCAAAACTGACCGCCTCCCAAACCGCCTTTCTAAACGTCATAGACCCTAAGATTCAACAGATGAAAGAGAGAACCGTCTATACCATACCTGTAAATGGAAAAAAATATCTCACCATTGCTTATACCATGAACAGCGAAGATCTAAGTAATTTAGTTGCCGTATTTGCCCTTCCAACAGACCAGATCAATAAATATCTGGATGCTGTAAATCAAATTCTCATCGTCATCATGCTGTTAGGTATTATTATTGCAATATATCTATCCGGAAGAATCGCAACCCATATTACGAATCCCATCTCCAAGCTTAGCAGCCTTTCCTTACAAATAGGACAGGGAGATTTTGATACTAGCCACCTCACCATTCCACAAGACACCTTGGAATTTAAGCAGCTTTATGAAAATATGAGCCTCATGGTAGGACGGTTGGAAGCCTATGATAAAAACCAGAAGACCTTTCTGCAAAATGCCTCCCATGAATTAAGAACACCCCTTATGTCCATCCAGGGATATGCAGAAGGCATTGAAAGCGGAATCTTCCCGGATACAAAAGAAGCGGCACAAATCATCAAGCGAGAAAGCATCCGACTAAATGAGCTAGTAAGTGAGCTTCTAACCCTATCCAGATATGAAAGTGGCACTTATAAACCTCAATGGGAAGAAGTTAACCTCTGCCACCAGCTAAAGGATTATATTCAACGCCTTATGGGCCTGGCCACCAAATCAAATATAAATCTAAAGCTTAACCTCCCTGATTATGAGGTAATTGTCCAGATCGACGATATGCTCCTATCTCAAACCGTTATGAATCTTGTATCCAACTGTCTGCGTTATTCCAAAAAGGAAGTCACTATATCGCTTGAAAAGAAAGATAAAACTAGCATCCTTCGAATTTCAGATGATGGCGACGGAATACCAGAAAGCGATATCCCCTTTATCTTTGACCGCTTTTATAAAGGTAAAAACGGAAATTTCGGCCTAGGCCTCGCCATTGCTAAATCAGCCGCGGAATTGTTAAATGGAAAAATCATCGCATACAATCAGGAACAAGGCGCCGTATTCGAGATTATATTTTAAATAAATTCATATATACTTGGAAGCATAAAAGAGTCCTTAGGAAAGAAGCAATTACCTCTCTCCCAAGAACTCTTAATTTAACCGACACTAAAATAGTAATTTACCACTGTAAAAGCTATAAACACCTCCACAGAACAATTCGAATCTAATCATCACTCCACGACAACCGTTAAAATCTCCCTAAGACACTCTTCCAGATTATCATTCATAAATCTCCGATCAATCCCACATCTTCTTAAGCGTTCCTCATTGAAATCTTCTTCATCCGCCAGATACCTTCTGCATAGCTCTGCATATTTAGGATCCTTTTGCATAAACTCCCTCTCGAGTGCACGCTTAAGCCGCTTCCCATCTTCAACTTCGATGTATAAAGGAATTAATAAATCCACTCCATAATAATTTCTTGTTTTCTCATAAGATTCCAAAGTGCCAATCATCAAATAAGTGTCATCACTTTTCACATCTATCTGTCCGTCATCCACAGTAAAATAACTCCATGGTCCCAAAGCCGTCTGATAGGTTCTCTCTTCAATAATTTTACCTTCCACCCGAAGTTCATTTAACCGCTCTCCAGTCGTAAAGTAATATTCCTCGCCGTCCTTTTCTCCCTCCCGTATAGGCCTGGTAGTATATAGGACAACCTGCTTTAGCTGAGGTTGTCTTTCCGTCAAATTCTTATAAATAGTATCCTTACCAGAAGCACTTTTTCCCATCACATAGAAAATCTTTGCCATCTTCATCTACTCCAATTCATTAATTAAAACAAATAAATATTAACTTTACATCTCACCCAATACATATATAAACTCTGCCGCCTCATCTTCCATTCCCTGGACGTGAAGCCCTAGATCCTTATACTCTAATATAACCTCAATCATATCACCAGATAAAACCTCCCCCGGGACAACAATAGGAATTCCAGGTGGGTACAAATAAACAAATTCTGCCGACACTTTTTCCATTGCATCCTGAATCAGTACCTTATAACGTTTCCCATCCATTGCTTCACTAATGGAGCATCTACTTTCCTCTGTTAAATAAATCCCATCAAAAATATGGCCAGTTCTATTATCACTTATCTCTCTACTATCTTGCTTCGTAACGTCCATTCTAGAGCTTATCGAACTTACTCTCATATCAAGTTCTAACAATGCCAGGCAGAGCCTCTCAAGCCCCTCCTTCGTATCTTCTAATGTGGTTATGGCCGTCACATAGTCAGCCCCGCACATCTCCATCTCCAAATGGTACTTTTCACGCAATAACTGATCCAATTGGCTTCCTGACCATCCAGTATTTCTAGTAGACACTATAATTTTAGTTTCATCGTAATCAAATACTCCGTACTGACCAATGATGTCCTTCGACAACAACTTTAAATATTCCATTCCATTCAAACGCCTTCTAATATCCAACAAATATTCTGAGAATAACCCCAGCTTCTTCATTCCCTCTTCTTCCATATAACAAATACAATTCTCTATACTTGCCATAAACACATATGATGGACTGCTGCTCTGATACATCTGAGCGTAACGATCCAGCCTCTCTATATTAATAAAACCCTTTTTAACATGCATAATTGCTGTCTGCGTCAAGGAAGGAAGCGTCTTATGAAGACTTTGAATCACAACATCCGCTCCTAATTCCAGAGCAGATACCGGATATTCAAACTTCTTTCCAAATGCAAAGTGAGCCCCATGAGCCTCATCCACAATAAGGGGCAAATGAAATCGATGAACCACCTCAGCAATCGCCCTAACATCAGATACAATACCATCATAAGTAGGCGATACCACAAGCACAGCTTCAATCTCTGGATAACTTTTCAACAGTTCTTCAACATCCTCAGCCAATATTCCACCTTGTATCCCCAATTCCGGTATGATTTGTGGATAAATATACTTCACTTCCAACTGATTGAGGAAAACTCCATGATATGCAGACTTATGACAATTCCTACCCATCAAAATAGTCCCTCTGTTTGATACAGCTGCACTGATCGCACTTAGTATTCCGCAACTACTTCCATTCACGAGGTAATAAGTTTTATCAGAACCATATACACCAGCCGCCCACTCTAAGGAGTCTTTTAGAATCCCCTCCGGCCGATGAAGATTATCAAAACCATCAATCTCAGTAATGTCCATAGAAAAAGGATTAGGAAATTCATTTACCCCCTCATTCCTATACTGCCTTTTATGTCCAGGCATATGAAATGGATAAAAATCCGAATTACCATAATCCATCAATCTCTTTAATAATTTAGGTCTTTCTTTCAATTAACTTTCCTCTATCTTCTTATCATTTAACTTTCATCTTCCATGTTTTATATTCTGCGATTTATCTTTTATCTTTTTTATTATATATTCTAACCCTTGTATATCCGATTTATGTTTTAACCCTTTTATATCCTTGCTTTATCACGCTCTTGTTTTTCTCTTCTAACAATTTCCCTTTTTAAAATAATAAATTAATACATTACTCCTGTAATAATATATAAATCATATATACTTATGTGGTAAGTTGATATCTAATTACCATTAACTCATATAGTCTAATCTGACATAATTTATATAAACTTATATGAGTAGTATTTATATAACCTTATGTAATAGTATATCATCCTTATCCTTCCTTTACAATTTTTTCCCTGGAAGCTATAATAGTATTTTGAGCAAGAAAGGATGGAATCATTATTATGAGATTAATCGAGTTTAAAATGGAGCGACCTGGTTTAGTGAAAGCAAGCGATGAAGTTCATGTCATTGAAAGGGAAGGTGCTGGCAGCTACAGTTATATCATAGATCCTGCTGTTGCTATGTCTGGCTGTTATGCTGGTAGGGAACGCATAAAATCTGAAAAAGGGATGGTCAAAGAAGTAAAACATAATGACCGAGGATATTATGTAATTGTAGAGTTTGACGAATAACGAATCGCACAATGCATTAGAAATAGATAACGATAATATATCCAGACAATATAAAAAGCCCTGAAACATTTCTGTTTCAAGGCTTGTCCTGAGACACCGGGGATTCGAACCCCGGACAACTTGATTAAAAGTCAAGTGCTCTACCACCTGAGCTAGTATCCCATATGCCCAAAGCCGGAATCGAACCAGCGACACGTGGATTTTCAGTCCACTGCTCTACCAACTGAGCTATCTGGGCTCATGCAATCTTTAGTACATTTCGACCAAATTAAGCACAAAAATTGCGGGGGCAGGATTTGAACCTACGACCTTCGGGTTATGAGCCCGACGAGCTTCCAGACTGCTCCACCCCGCGCTATTAAATTATATTGTATTATATGCAGTGATTGATATTTTAATCACTGAATGGATGGAGATGGATTCGAACCATCGAAACGTAACGTAACAGATTTACAGTCTGCCCCCTTTGGCCACTCGGGAACCCATCCAAATTGAAACTTTTAATGCAAGCCGATGATCGGACTCGAACCGATAACCTGCTGATTACAAATCAGCTGCTCTGCCAATTGAGCCACATCGGCACAAATCTCATATATGCAGTTGCATATCGAATGGGACCTATAGGGCTCGAACCTATGACCCTCTGCTTGTAAGGCAGATGCTCTCCCAGCTGAGCTAAGATCCCATAAGCAAAATTCATTTGTAAAACGACCCGGATGGGACTCGAACCCACGACCTCCGCCGTGACAGGGCGGCGCTCTAACCAACTGAGCCACCAGGCCAAACCTTTGAAAGTAAATTATACATA
>NZ_MCIA01000010.1 GCF_003609635.1 Lacrimispora algidixylanolytica
TCAGCCTTTCTCCACAAAATATCTTGATAGGTCAATGTGATCCATAACTTCACAAAAAGTGTATACTGGATCGGAAATATCAATTAATTTTTCGATTTCCAATGGTAATTTTAACTGTCTTACAGTATAATTAACGTTGGTGTTTTTATTTATTAGCATAATTAATTATACCAAAAAATCGCTCAAGCCTCACGGCCTGAGCGATTTTTCTTTAACGGAGTTTTTTTACAGCCCCTTTTTTTGTATAATATTACTTCCAGTTCAGCGCACTGTAAGCGTCTAAAAGGCCGCCGCTTACGACTTTCCCCTGAAGAGAGTCCAGCTTTCTGCTGGAATTAAGCAGAATCTGTTTTACATCGGATAAGGAAATATCGGTCCGGTAAGAATAAACCATGGCAGCCACTCCAGTAACCATAGGAGCTGACATAGAGGTACCGCTCATAAAACCGTATTTATTACCTGGTATGGTACTGAGGATATAAGTGCCGGGAGCGGCAATATCCACACTTTTCGCTCCAAAATTGGATTCCTTGCTTAAGGTACCATCAAAGAGAATGTTTGCTACGGATATTACATTGTCAAAGGGGAGGGACGCTGGATACACAGGATTGATATCTGTATCATAACCAAGCCCGGAGATTCCTCCGTTTCCACTAGAAACAACAAATAGCATGTGAGAATTTTTGATGGTCTGGGCTAGTTCCTCGCTGTAGGCGGAGGTTCCCATACTTAAGTTGCAGATGGAAGCCCCATTGGCCTCGGCATAACGGATGGATTGAATGACTGCCTCCGGAGTTCCGGTGCCTTCTTTTCCACCCAGTGCCTTAAGGGGCATGATTTTAACATAACGGTTGTCTGTAATCCCAGCTATGCCATAAGCACCTCTTGCGGCCCCTATGGTACCAGCTGCATGGGTTCCGTGGCTGTCCTCACTTCCTAAAAACACCTTGTTGTTTCCAGAATAGAAGTTCCAGCCGTGGATATCATCTACAAGCCCATTGCCATCATTGTCCAGGCCGTCTCCAGCAATTTCACCTGGGTTTGTCCAGATGGAATCCCTAAGTTCTTGATGTTTGATATCAATGCCCGTATCTATGATGGCAAGAATGACAGAACGCTTTTCCCCTGCTTTTTCATAGGTTTCCCAAGCTGGTTGTATATCTATATCGATTCCTGCTACCGCTTTTGTAACTTTAGATTCATAATCCCCCGGGCCAGGTATTGGAAGTCCAAGACCCATACCGGATTTTAATCCGTCATAAACGTTATCAACTGACTGGAACTTAGATTTTAATTCCACAAGACGGAATTCGCCATCATTTTTCAATCCCCATTGATAGGTGGAAAATTCATCAGATGGGGATAGATTTACAAGTCCAGGCCCAATGGCAAGTGGGTGAAGGGCTTGTCCCTCATCGGTTGAAAACGAGCGGAGCACATGTTCGGTCCCTGGCTGATTTCCTGACGGTAATTGATTGGTCAGTTCAAAGGAAAGGCCGGTGAGCAAAATGGCAAGGGACAGACATGCGACTCTGGTTCTTTTTTTCATTATTTCGTTCTCCTTACTATGAAGCATTCATTAAAACTATTGCTATTATATCATAAACCCTACGCAGTGAGTCTTCAAATTATGTGAAAAAAAAGATTTATTTTATACTGAGATTGGAAAAAAAGAAAAACCCGGCTTTTCACCAGGTTTTCTATTTATGACTCCTCTTCCATATAAGGTTCCAATTTTGTATCATTTGATGACTCATTTTTACTCTTTTCAGAAGTTCTTCTCATTAACTCTTTATCGGCTTCTGCTTGACTAATGGTTCCTTTATCAACCAGCTTCTGTATCTCTGCTTCAGTAAGGCTGGTCAGGTTTTGAGTGCTGTCTGTGCCGGATTCCGAGGAATTGGATACAGAATCTGATTGGGATTTCAGCTGATAGGCTCTTCCCTCTTTGCTGATCTCTAAGGTATCCTTTGTCCGATCAGAGGGGGAAGACGCTGTTGGAACGTTGGTGGAGCCAGTGTCTACTAATCCTGTAATCTGCGCTTGTTGGGTTGCGACCTGCTCAGTGGACTTTTTTTCTTCTTCTTTTTGCAACTGGAGTTCCATTTGATAATCAAGGGTGGATGTTCCAGATATGCCTGTTATACTCATTTTAATTCCTCCTTTGTATATGAAATACAAAAAGTATAACATCAACATGTGTTCGTAAACTGAATTTAACCTTAAATTGGCTAGGGATATGAATAAAATTTCTAATTAAATTGTATTGAAATATATTTTTTATTTATGGTATGATTGTCTCATAAAAGAAAAGGGGGAGAGGCCATGAGAAAAAATCTTTACGATAAGCTTAGAAATGGTCTGATTGTATCCTGTCAGGCACTCAGCGATGAACCCCTATACAGTCCCCACATCATGTCCCGGATGGCATATGCCGCAAAAGAGGGTGGAGCTGTTGGCATCCGTGCCAATACGGTAGTGGATATCACAGCCATTAAACAAGAAGTAGACCTTCCTATCATTGGGATTGTAAAGCGAGAATATGATGGAAGTGAAGTGTATATAACGCCCACCATGAAGGAAATAGATGAACTGGTATCATGCGAGGCTGAGATCATTGCAATAGATGCCACCAATAGACCCCGCCCTGGAGGAAGAACTCTATCTGAATTTTGGAAGGAAGTCAAAGAAAAATATCCAGATCAGCTTTTCATGGCAGATTGTGCCTCTTATGAAGAAGGAATGAATGCGGCTTCTCTAGGTTTTGATTTCATTGGAACCACCATGAGCGGGTACACAGAGGAGACAAAAGATGCAAATCTTCCAAACCATGAATTGATGAGAAGGCTTTCTCTGGACTCACCAAAACCAGTGATTGCTGAGGGTGGTATCTGGACCCCGGAACAGTTAAAAGAGGCATTCTCTTTAGGCGTATTCGCTGCAGTGATAGGAAGTGCGATTACAAGGCCCAGGGATATCACCAAACATTTTATTTCCGGTTCCGGATGCCGAAGCGGTAATGAAATCAGATGAGGATAAAAGGAGCGTATATAATATGAAAGGGGATTTTTTAACCAGAATCCGTTTGGAATACAATCAGTTCACAAAAGCAGAGAAAAAGGTAGCTGATTACATCCTGCAAAATTCCAGAGAAGTCCTGTTTATGTCAATTACCGGACTAGCCGAGGCATGCGAAGTAGGAGATACCAGTGTATTTCGTTTCTGCAAGACCTTAGATTTAAAGGGATATCAGGAATTTAAGATGAGATTATCTTTGAGCCTTCACGATGAGACCACTGGACAGGGGCGTCTGGAAGGTAATATCAGTTTAAACGATTCCTTTAAAGAGGTCGCACGTAAAGTACTTAATACCAATATGGACACCCTGGAAGAGACGTATTCCCTTCTAGATGAAGTGCAGTTTGGAGCAGTCATTGATGCCCTTTATAAGGCAAGACGAATCTGTTTTTTTGGAGTTGGAACCAGTATGATATCCGCATTAAAAGCTGCGAATAAGTTTATGCGCATCGAGCCTAAAGTATTTTGTATCCAGGATGGACATATGCAGGCAATGGCAGCTTCTATGATGGAAGAAGGAGAAGCGGCTGTATTTTTCTCTTATTCCGGTGCTACAAAGGATACCATTCATGCTGCAGAGCTTGCGAAAAAGGCAGGTGCGGTTACGGTATGTATCACTCGGTTCTTAAAATCACCCCTCACTTCCTTTGCAGATATGACGCTTTTGTGTGGAGCCAATGAAGGCCCCCTTCAAGGAGGTTCCACTTCCTCTGAGATCAGTCAGCTATTTTTGATTGATTTAATGTATACGGAGTATTATAGGAGATATTTTGAACAGTGTGACAGGAATAATGAAAAAGCGTCGGCTTCTGTTCTGGATAAGATGTGGTAACTACAATGTTTCTATAAGATGTTTCTAAAAGATAAGGGAGAATGGTGGCCTCATGGAAGAGCAGAAGTTTAGAAATAAAATCATTTGGTTCACATTTTTCTTTAGTGTCCTTGTTATCTGGGTTCACTCCTATAACGCAGTTCTGTTTTTAGGTACAAATAAAATCGCTTACCGGGCTGATTATCTGGAGCGCTTTTTAGGTGATACAGTGGCTCAGGTGGCAGTCCCTGGTTTTTTCCTGATTTCATCTTATCTATTCTTTCGAACCTTTGCCTTAAACCGGATCTGGGTGAAATGGAATTCTAGAATACGAAGCGTCTTAGTTCCTTATATCCTATGGAATTTCCTCTATTATCTGGGTTATGTCATAGGTAGCAGGATTCCTGTTCTTACGAATATTATGGGGATGGGGAGAATTCCTTTTACCATCACTCAGGCAGGAGAAGCAATTCTATACCATACCTATAATTATGTGTTTTGGTATTTGAATCAACTCATTATACTTCTTATGTTGTCACCTATTATCTATCTTGTGGTAAAGAAGAAAATCATAGGAGGCGCTTTCTTATTAGGGATTTTAATCTCCATCTATTTAGGAGGAGAATTGAGGTTCGTAAATCTGGATGCCATGCTTTATTATACCGTTGGGGCATTTGCAGCAGTCCATGGAAAAGAAATTGTTGAAAGAACCTGGGATTTAAAAGCACTTTTGGTCGGAGGGACCTTGATTGTCTTAGCTTGTCTTGTGTATGGTTTTGATTTTCCAGGAGAGGCCGTAGGGGAGGTGGCAGCTTCCATTGTTTTGTTTCGTTTGTTTGTTCCAGTGGCTTTGTGGTTGATGGTTCCGGAATTTCTTCTGTTTGAAGCAAAGGAATGGATGAAGCAGAATTTCTTTCTTTATGCAATTCATTTTGCAATGGTAAGACTCATAAACAAAACAGGAGCATTTCTGCTCCCGTCTGTTCCGGTCATTCCCGTTGGAATCTTTCTAATGATGCCGGTTGTATGCGTTTTCCTTAGCTATTACATTGCGTGTCTTTTAAGAAAATTTCTGCCAAGAACCTGGTGTTTATTAAACGGAGGTCGATGACCAGCGTCCTGATGCGCCACATGGAAGTACCAGACCTGTCTGTGTGACTGGTAATCCAACTTCCCCAGCCTCTACAGTACCGCCGTATTTCTTTGCAACTTCCGTAGACAACATATAGGACAAGACAGAAGGTGCAAGCCCTGTTGTGTAAGAATTAATGAGGAAAAAAAGTGGGTCATCTGAGAGAAGCTTGGAACAGATCTGAACCAGTGGGTAGATGGCATCTTCAATCTTCCAAATCTCACCCTTAGGTCCTCTTCCGTAAGAAGGAGGATCCATGATAATGGCATCGTACTTAGTTCCTCTGCGGACTTCTCTTTCCACGAACTTCACACAGTCGTCTACGATCCAACGAATGGAAGCAGATTCTAAATTAGAGGAGCGAGCATTCTCTTTTGCCCAACCTACCATTCCCTTGGAAGCATCTACATGAGTAACAGTTGCTCCAGCCTGTGCTGCTGCTAAAGTCGCACCTCCTGTATATGCAAATAAGTTTAATACCTTGATCGGCCGTCCTGCCTTTTTAATTTTCTCACTGAACCAGTCCCAGTTCGCTGCTTGCTCCGGGAAGAGTCCCGTATGCTTAAAGCTAAAGGGTTTAAGCTGAAATGTCAGCTCCTTATAGCTTATGGTCCATTGCTCAGGAAGATTAAAAAATTCCCATTCTCCTCCGCCTTTTGCACTACGGTGATAATGGCCATTCATCTTCTTCCAGCCTTTTTCTGTTTTGGGAGTTGACCAGATGACCTGAGGGTCAGGACGAACAAGGAGATAATTCCCCCAGCGTTCCAGTTTTTCTCCTTCTGTACAATCTATAATTTCATAATCTTTCCAGCCGTCTGCAATCCACATATTCGGTGCCAACCTTTCTTTCTAACAATCCTGTATTTCCTATATTTTCGATGATTCTATGATTATACTGGAAAGAACTTTATGCGTCAAGTACGGTACTATACAGGTTTTGGACGGCTTTATTCACGTCTTGTATTTATGTCCTATATAATAAGGTATAAATAAGATTAAGAGGTGAACCGTTATGAGTTGTTTACGCATGGGCTTTTGTGTAGGAAACTGTGGTCAGAGCTGTTGGTGTAATTACCGATTCTGCAATGGCTGCGGTAATTCTTGTAATCTCTGCTTTAACAATTGCTCTAACCGCAGATGTTGCGGTGGGAACCGCTGTTGCCAACGCTGTAACCGTTGTGGTAACTGTAGATGCAGATGTGGATGCAGAAATAATCGTTGTAATTAACAGAATGTATTGTCATTCTTTCATACTTCATAGATTTGGGTGGGTTTCCGGCTTTGCCGGGCCCGCCTTTTTTGTTGCATATCAGACATAAAAGGTTAAGAACTCTTTCATATTCTTATGGATGGCAGAACAGAGCAATAATTTTGTAATAGAATTGAAAGATTAAAACAGTTGAATTATCTGAGAATAATTGTTAAAATAAAATTAGTAAAAAAGGAAATCCCTGTAAGGAGTGACAATATGAAAAGAAAAGGTCTCATTGTACTGGCGGTAACTGCCGTGCTGGCGGTTCATGTTTCCACGGTAGATGCCTATGCTGGATGGGAGAAATCCGCTTCCGGCAATAACTGGGTGTTTGCAGATGAATCTGGGAATAAAGTAACCAATACCTGGAAAAAAGGTGAAGACAACAACTGGAGATACTTAAACAGCAGTGGTGAGATGTCACTTAATTCCTGGGTGGAGAATACTTATTATGTGGATTCCAACGGAATTTTAGTGACGGATAAGTGGATGAAGTTTCAGGATAATGGCTCTGCTAATTATAAGTGGTATTATTTTGGAAGCAGTGGAAAAGCCATTATGGACAACTGGTCTAAGATCAACAACAAGTGGTATTACTTTGATGCCAATGGGGAGATGCAGACTGGTTGGGTTTTAGATGATATGTATTACACTGGAACAGACGGTGCGATGAGGACAGGCTGGCAGAAGCTATATCCCCCTGACAGCAACGAAGAAACTGGTAGGGTTAATCCTGGAGACAGTGATGACGGAAAGTTCTGGTACTACTTTAGTGAGAACGGGAAAAAGTATGTACCAAAAGATGTGTCCGGAGATTATGGTTCTTATAAGATTGATGGAATCGCTTATTGTTTTGATTCAGATGGGTCTCTTCAGACTGGCTGGAAGAATGTTGGTGTGGACAACGCAGAGCACGAGATTCAAAATTACAAATACTACGATAGTAATGGTAAACTAAGAGTGGGTTGGTTTTCCGTTGAGCCTCCAAAGGAAATTTCGGGTTATGAGGAAAATGTTGAATGGTTTTACTTTTCCACTGCAGGCGTACCAAAAGCCGGACCGAAAGAGGGAGAAGCTACTACACAGAATTTAACCAAAATCAATGACAAGACTTATTTGTTCAATGAGTTGGGCAATCCTGTCTATGGTCTTCAGAAAGTATCCATTGGCGGATCTTCTGATTATACGGCTTTTTATTTCGGAGAAAAGAAAGCCAGCACCATGCAAAAAGGCAAAGTTAAGGTAATAGAAGGTGATGGCAGCGACGCAACCTATTATTTTAGTGACAGCGGTCGTGGCTACACCGGAGTAAAGGATGGTTATCTCTACTATATGGGAAAGCTTCAATGTGCGGATAGCGGGAATAAGTATGATCCAATTGCTATTCCAACAGGAAGCACGAAGACTACCTATGTAGTGAATACCTCTGGTAAAGTATCAAAGAATACTACAGTCAAAAGCGCAGACGGTGTAAAGTATAAGACCGGAAGCAACGGTAATCTGATCAAGGTAGATGAAGAGAATCCATCTGGTAATGAAGGGAAAGCCCCCACAGAACCAGCTTGGCAGTAGGAAAATGGTTCAGACATGGGGCATTCATCATTTGCGGACTGCATCCTATAGAAAAAGACAGGCAACTTTGGCTTTGTGAGCAAGCTCACACGGGAAAGTTGTCTGTCTTTTTCTGCATGACTTAGTTTTATGAATAATTTCAAAAAAAATGCTTGCAATGGAAAAAAATATATGTTATTATGTTAAGGCTGTGGCATGATAGCGTTGAAACGAGAGGTTGCTGCTTGTATAAGCAGGTTTTCTCGTAGAGCGAATGTCAAGTTAGGAAACTGGCGACAAGTCACTGTACAATTTAAAACTCTGGAATTGAAAGAGAAACTCTGTGTGAGGTCCTGTAGGACACACACGGTAACGTGTACAGTCACCGCTTGTCGTACTTCTATTATAAGTGCGAAAAGGAGGCGACTTTTTTTATGGCAAGTCAAGTAATGAGAATCACATTAAAGGCATACGATCATCAGTTAGTTGATCAGTCTGCAGGTAAGATTATCGACACTGTGAAAAAGACAGGATCTAAAGTGAGTGGACCAGTGCCGTTACCAACCAAGAAGGAAGTGGTAACTATCTTAAGAGCGGTTCATAAGTACAAAGATTCAAGAGAACAGTTCGAGCAGAGAACACACAAGAGACTCATTGATATCATCACACCAAGCCAGAAAACTGTTGATGCATTATCCAGATTGGAAATGCCAGCAGGTGTGTACATCGATATCAAGATGAAGAATAAATAATCTTCATCAGAAACAATTTAGGTAATGTCCTGAAGGGTTTTAATATAGAAGCAACACTTTTTTCCTGTAAGGAATCAACATCTCTGCCAGGCAGAGTCATAGTGTTCCACGTATATTGGGCTGTTCTAGGATGATTGCGAAAGCAATCCGCTGTAGAATTAACAAACAGGAGGTAAAAACATGAAGAAAGCTATTTTAGCGACGAAGATCGGAATGACACAGATCTTCAATGAAAATGGAGTATTAACTCCAGTAACAGTTCTTCAGGCTGGTCCTTGTGTAGTAACACAGATCAAGACCGTTGAGAACGATGGTTACAGTGCAGTACAGGTTGGTTATGTTGATAAGAGAGAAAAACTCGTTAGCAAGCCAATTAAAGGCCATTTTGAAAAAGCTGGCGTTTCTTACAAGAGATTTGTAAGAGAATTTAAGCTTGAGAATGCTGATCAGTATTCTGTTAAAGACGAAATCAAAGCTGATATCTTCGCTGCAGGCGATAAGATAGATGCAACCGCAATCTCCAAAGGTAAAGGTTTCCAGGGTGCTATTAAGAGACACGGACAGTCCAGAGGGCCTATGGCTCACGGTTCTAAGTTCCATCGTCATGCTGGTTCCAATGGTGCTGCTTCTGATCCAAGTAAAGTATTTAAAGGCAAGAAGATGCCTGGACAGATGGGTAACAAGAGGATAACAATCCAGAACCTTGAAATCGTAAGGGTTGATATTGAAACTAACCTGATTTTAGTTAAGGGTGCTATCCCAGGACCAAGAAAATCTCTAGTAACAATCAAGGAAACAGTAAAGGCATCTAAATAATGCTTTTATAAGAAAGGAGGATCATACAGATGGCAAACGTATCTGTTTACAATATGGAAGGTAAAGAAGTTGGCACATTAGAGTTAAGCGATGCAGTGTTTGGCGTAGATGTTAATGAACATCTCGTACACATGGCAGTCGTAAGCCAGCTTGCAAATAAGCGCCAGGGAACACAGAAAGCAAAAACACGTGCTGAAGTATCCGGTGGCGGAAGAAAACCATGGAAGCAAAAGGGAACTGGTCACGCAAGACAGGGTTCTACAAGATCTCCACAGTGGACAGGCGGTGGAGTTGTATTCGCTCCAACACCAAGAGATTACACAATCAGACTGAACAAGAAAGAAAAAAGACTTGCTCTTAAATCTGCATTATCAAGCAGAGTAAGCGAGAATAAATTCATTATTGTTGATGAGTTAAAGTTTGATGAGATCAAAACAAAGAAATTCCAGGCTGTATTAAGCAACTTAAAGGTATCCAAAGCACTTGTGGTTGTTGGTGACGACAGCACAAACGTAGTATTAAGCGCAAGAAACATTGCTACAATTAAAACTGCTTTTGTTAACACAATCAATGTATACGATATCTTAAAGTACAACACAGTTGTTGCTACCAAGACTGCTGTTGCAGCAATCGAGGAGGTGTACGCATAATGGCAGATATAAAATATTACGACGTAATTCAAAAACCTGTAGTAACTGAGAAGAGCATGAACGCTATGGCGTCCAAAAAGTATACATTTATTGTTCACACAGATGCTAACAAGACTATGATTAAAGAAGCTGTTGAGAAGATGTTCCCAGGCACTAAAGTTGCCAACGTGAACACTATGAACTTAGAAGGTAAGACCAAAAGAAGAGGTACAACTTTCGGTAAGACATCTAAGACAAAGAAAGCGATCGTTCAGTTAACAGCAGATAGCAAAGAGATCGAAATTTTCGAAGGACTGTAAAATCGGAACGCTTGGTGGCGCGTGAAACACTAGAAACGGTTATTTCGTTTTTCGTGTGAAAACGGATACTCCAAACTGAGTGAGGAGTATCTTTTGCACCGTCAGAGAGTAAAACATACAAACAGTCAACCTATGTGATGAACCTTATATCACGATAATTAGATACGCCAGGCGGCGTTGAGAGGAGAAATAATCATGGGAATTAAAAAGTATAACCCATATACCCCTTCCAGAAGACACATGACCGGTTCGGATTTCAGCGAAATCACAAAAGATACACCTGAAAAATCTTTGATTGGTAAGACAATCAAGAAGTCAGCTGGCCGTAATAATCAGGGTAAAATCACTGTTAGACATCGCGGAGGCGGCGTTAAACGTAAATTTAGAATCATCGATTTCAAGAGAAATAGCAAAGATGGTATTGTTGCAACTGTAATTGGTATCGAATATGATCCAAACAGAACAGCAAATATCGCTTTAATCAGCTATGTTGATGGTACAAAAGCCTATATCCTCGCTCCTGCTGGTTTAACAGACGGAATGAAGGTTATGAGCGGTGAAACTGCAGAAGCAAAAGTAGGTAACTGCTTACCATTAAACAAGATCCCGGTTGGTACTCAGGTTCATAACATTGAGCTCTACCCAGGAAAAGGTGGTCAGTTAGTTCGCTCTGCTGGTAACGGCGCACAGTTAATGGCAAGAGAAGGCAAGTTTGCAACTCTTCGTTTACCTTCTGGTGAGATGAGAATGGTTCCAATTAACTGCAGAGCCAGCATTGGTGTTGTAGGTAATGGTGATCATAACTTAATCAATATTGGTAAAGCCGGTAGAAAACGTCACATGGGATTCCGTCCTACAGTCCGCGGTTCTGTTATGAACCCGAATGACCATCCACACGGTGGTGGTGAAGGTAAGACTGGTATTGGCCGTCCAGGTCCAAGTACACCATGGGGCAAACCAGCACTTGGCTATAAGACCAGAAAGAAAAACAAGCAGTCTAACAAGTTAATCGTTAGAAGAAGAGATGGAAAAACCGTCAAATAATTGAAGGAGGTTAGAATCTATGGCTCGCTCACTTAAAAAAGGACCATTTGCAGATGCACATTTACTCAAAAAAGTAGATGTTATGAACGCAGCAGGACAGAAACAGGTAATTAAGACCTGGTCACGCCGTTCTACAATCTTCCCACAGATGGTTGGACATACAATTGCAGTTCATGATGGCAGAAAACACGTTCCAGTATATGTTACCGAAGATATGGTTGGACATAAACTGGGTGAATTCGTTGCTACTAGAACTTACAGAGGACATGGCAAAGACGAGAAAAAGTCTGGTCGTAAGTAAATAAAGAAACAGACTCCCTCCGGGTAGTCCTAAGGACTCCCAAAGGGCGTTATAGTTGAAAGGAGGATTACCATGGCTAAAGGACATAGAAGCCAGATTAAGAGAGAAAGAAATGCCGAGAAGGACATGAGACCGTCAGCAAAGTTATCCTATGCTAGAGTATCTGTTCAGAAAGCATGTTTCGTATTAGATGCTATCAGAGGCAAGGACGTTCAGACAGCACTTGGTATTGTACTTTACAATCCCAGATATGCTTCTACTTTAATAGAAAAGTTATTAAAATCAGCATTAGCTAATGCTGAAAATAACAACGGAATGGACCCAACAAAGCTTTATGTTGAAGAATGTTTTGCTAACAAGGGACCAACAATGAAAAGAGTAAAACCGAGAGCACAGGGCCGCGCTTATAGAATTGAAAAAAGAATGAGCCACATCACGGTTGTGCTTAATGAAAGATAAGGAGGCAAATAATGGGACAGAAAGTTAATCCACACGGCTTAAGAGTCGGTGTTATTAAAGACTGGGACTCAAAATGGTATGCTGAAGCTGATTTCGCAGACAACTTAATAGAAGACTATGCGATCAGAAAATTTCTGAAGAAGAGATTATACAGCGCTGGCATTTCTCATATTGAAATTGAAAGATCATCTGACCGAGTTAAGGTTATTATCCACACAGCTAAACCAGGTGTTGTAATTGGCAAGGGTGGTTCTGAAATTGAGAGATTAAAAGTTGAAGTTCAGAAACTTACAGATAAGAAGTTATTTGTTGATATTAAAGAAATTAAAAGACCAGATAAAGATGCTCAGCTTGTTGCTGAATCTATCGCTCAGCAGTTAGTAAATCGTGTATCATTCCGTCGTGCGTTGAAATCCACTATGGGTCGTTCTATGAAGACTGGTATTAAGGGTATCAAAGCTGCAGTTGCAGGCCGTCTTGGCGGTGCAGATATGGCTCGTAGCGAGTCCTACAGCGAGGGAACAATTCCGTTACAGACATTAAGAGCAGATATTGACTACGGTTTCGCTGAAGCAGATACAACCTTCGGTAAGGTCGGCGTTAAGGTTTGGATCTATAATGGTGAAGTACTTCCAACTAAAGGAAACAAGGAAGGGAGAGATAAATAATGTTAATGCCAAAAAGAGTTAAACGTCGTAAACAGTTCCGTGGAAACATGGCTGGTAAAGCTTTAAGAGGCAATAAGATCAGCAACGGTGAGTTCGGTTTAGTCTCTTTAGAGCCATGTTGGATCAGATCTAACCAGATCGAGGCAGCCCGTGTTGCCATGACTCGTTACATCAAGCGTGGTGGTAAAGTTTGGATTAAAATCTTCCCGGATAAACCTGTAACAGCAAAACCAGCAGAAACCCGAATGGGTTCCGGTAAGGGCAGTTTGGAATACTGGGTAGCAGTAGTAAAACCAGGCCGTGTATTATTCGAGATCGCTGGAGTACCTGAAGAAACAGCACGTGAAGCTTTACGTCTTGCTATGCACAAATTACCATGCAGATGTAAAATTGCTGCTAAAGCAGATTTAGAAGGCGGTGAATAACAGTGAAAACTAATAAGTATGTAGAAGAATTAAAAGCAAAATCAGTCTCTGAACTGAATACAGAATTAGTAGCTGCTAAGAAAGAACTTTTCAATTTAAGATTTCAGAATGCGACCAATCAGCTTGATAACACAAACAGAATCAAGGAAGTTCGCAAGAACATTGCTAGAATCCAGACTGTTATAACTGAGAGAGCAAAGTTAGCTTAAATTGTTATTTCATAAAAGCATGACACACACGAGTGCGTGTAAACTTATAGATAGGGCCGATGAGGCCATAAACTCGAAAGGAGAATACCTAACGTGGAGAGAAATCTTAGAAAAACCCGTACTGGTAAGGTTGTAAGTGACAAGATGGATAAAACTATCGTAGTTGCTATTGAAGACCATGTAGAACATCCTTTATACGGCAAGATCGTAAAAAGAACGTATAAATTAAAAGCACATGATGAGAAGAATGATTGCAACATGGGCGATACCGTAAAAGTAATGGAGACAAGACCACTATCTAAAGATAAGAGATGGAGACTTGTTGAGGTTATTGAAAGAGCGAAATAATTTACTAGGAAGGAGTAACAGGCATGATTCAGCAGGAGACCAGATTAAGGGTTGCTGATAATACCGGTGCAAAGGAACTTCTTTGCATCCGTGTTATGGGTGGATCTACAAGAAGATATGCTAGTATTGGTGATATTATCGTTGCCACTGTTAAAGATGCAACACCTGGTGGTGTTGTAAAGAAAGGCGATGTAGTTAAGGCCGTTGTTGTACGTACTGTAAAGGGCGCACGCCGTAAAGACGGTTCCTATATCAAGTTCGATGAGAATGCTGCCGTAATTATCAAAGATGACAAGACTCCAAAAGGAACTCGTATCTTTGGGCCGGTTGCCAGAGAGTTAAGAGAGAAGCATTTCATGAAGATTGTTTCCTTAGCTCCAGAAGTATTATAAGGAGGTGTCGGACTGTGCATAAAATTAAAAGAGATGACCTGGTTAAAGTTATCGCAGGTAAAGATAGAAACAAACAGGGTAAGGTTCTTAATATAGACGCTAAGAACAATAAAGTAACCGTTGAAGGTGTTAACATGATTACAAAGCATGTTAAGCCAAGTGCAGGCAATCAGCAGGGCGGAATCGTTCAGAAGGAAGCTGCATTTGATATTTCAAACGTTATGCTCGTTGTTAACGGAACAGCAACAAGAGTTGGTTTTGAAGTAAAAGATGGTAAAAAAGTACGTGTTGCAAAAGCAACCGGTAAGGTAATTGACTAATTCGGAGAGGAGGAATAAAAATTGGCTAGATTAAAAGAGACTTACAATACAGAGATCGTAGAAGCTATGATCAAAAAATTTGGCTATAAGAACGTTATGGAAGTGCCAAAGTTAGATAAGATTGTCATCAATATGGGTATTGGTGAAGCAAAAGATAATGCCAAGGTTTTAGACTCTGCAGTCAGAGATTTAGAGATTATCTCCGGTCAGAAGGCAGTCTTAACAAAGGCTAAGAAATCAATTGCTAACTTCAAACTTAGAGAAGGTATGCCAATCGGTTGTAAAGTAACATTACGTGGGAAGAGAATGTATGAATTTGCTGATCGTCTGATCAACCTTGCACTTCCTCGTGTACGTGACTTTAGAGGCGTAAATGCCAACGCATTTGATGGTAGAGGTAACTTTGCACTTGGTATCAAGGAACAGCTTATTTTCCCTGAAATTGAGTACGATAAGGTTGACAAGGTAAGAGGTATGGACATTATTTTTGTTACTACCGCTAAGACAGACGAAGAATCCCGTGAACTTTTGACATTATTCAATATGCCATTTGCAAAATAGTAGGAGGAATAATCATGGCTAAGACTTCAATGAAGATCAAACAGCAGAAACCAGCAAAATTCTCCTCAAGAGAATATAGTCGTTGCAGAATCTGCGGTCGTCCACATGCTTATTTAAGAAAATACGGAGTTTGCAGAATCTGCTTCCGTGAATTAGCATACAAGGGTCAGATCCCAGGTGTTAAAAAAGCTAGCTGGTAAAATTAGGAAGGAGGCAATTTCAAAATGACAATGAGCGATCCAATTGCAGATATGCTTACAAGAGTACGTAACGCAAATACTGCCAAACATGATACAGTAGATATACCTTCATCCAAGATGAAATTAGCTATTGCTGATATCCTTGTGAAAGAGGGATACGTTAAAAAATATGATATCGTAGAAGACGGTGCATTCCAGTCAATTAGAATCACTTTAAAGTACGGTAAAGATAAAAATGAAAAAATCATAACAGGTATTAAGAGAATCTCCAAGCCAGGTTTACGTGTATACGCAAACAAAGAGGAGTTACCTAAAGTACTTGGTGGTTTAGGAATCGCAATTATCTCCACAAATCAGGGTGTGATTACTGATAAAGTAGCACGTAACATGAATGTTGGCGGAGAAGTTTTAGCATTTGTTTGGTAGGCATTGAACACTTAATGAACGTGAGCTGCAGGCGAAGCGTGAGTTTAGTATGAAAGCCGTTCTTCGACCAAAGGGAGAAGAACTACCCTGTGAACCGTAGTGGGAATCAGGGGTTAAGCATCTGAAAACAGAGGGAACAAAACGTTCCTTCCGAGAATTTAAGGAGGTAAACGGCATGTCACGTATCGGAAGAATGCCTATCGCGATTCCAGCAGAAGTTACTGTAACAATCGCAGAAAATAACAAAGTGACTGTAAAAGGTCCTAAGGGAACTCTTGAGAGAGATTTACCTGTAGAGATGACAATCAAAGAAGAAGATGGTCATATCTTAGTTACTAGACCAAATGACTTAAAGAGAATGAAAGCTTTACATGGTCTGACTAGAACACTTGTTAACAATATGGTTGTTGGTGTTACTAGCGGCTATGAGAAGAAGCTGGAAATCAACGGTGTTGGTTACAGAGCTCAGAAGCAGGGTAACAAATTAATTCTGTCTCTTGGTTACTCTCATCCAGTTGAAATGACTGATCCAGAAGGCATTGAAGCCATTATGGAAGGTCAGAACATCATTTTCATAAAAGGTATCGATAAAGAAAAAGTAGGCCAGTACGCTGCTGAAATCAGAGATAAGAGAAGACCTGAACCTTATAAGGGCAAGGGTATTAAGTATGCTGACGAAGTAATTAGACGTAAAGTTGGTAAGACTGGTAAGAAATAATTAAGGAGGGTGTAAAGATGGTTAGCAAACAGTCAAGAAGCAAAGTTCGCGTTAAAAAGCACAACAGAATTCGTAATCGTTTTGCAGGCACTGCAGGAAGACCGCGTTTAGCTGTGTTTAGAAGCAATAATCATATGTATGCTCAAATTATTGACGATACAGTTGGTAAGACTTTAGTCACTGCTTCTACAGTAGAAAAAGAAGTAAAGGCAGAATTAGAGAAAACTAACGACGTTGATGCTGCAGCATATGTAGGTACCATAGTGGCTAAGAGAGCCATTGAAAAAGGTATCAAGGAAGTTGTCTTTGACAGAGGCGGTTTTATATATCAGGGTAAAGTTCAGGCATTAGCAGACGCAGCAAGAGAAGCTGGTCTGGAATTCTAAGTAGAGAGGAGAATGACAGCGTGAAACGTACAATTGTTGATGCAAATCAGGTAGAATTAAACGACAGAGTAGTTGCTATCAAGCGTGTATCTAAAACCGTTAAAGGTGGACGTACCATGAGATTCTCTGCTTTAGTAGTAGTAGGCGATGGTAATGGCCGCGTAGGTGCAGGTCTTGGCAAAGCTGGTGAAGTTCCAGAAGCAATTCGTAAAGGAAAAGAGGCTGCTGTTAAGAACATGGTTAATGTTCCTATTGATGAAAATAACAGTATTCCCCATGACCTAATCGGAAAATTTGGAAGTGCAGCTGTACTTTTAAAGAGAGCTTCAGAAGGTACTGGAGTTATCGCAGGAGGTCCTGCTCGTGCAGTAGTTGAGCTTGCAGGAATTAAGAATATCCGTACAAAGTCTATGGGCTCTAACAATAAAACTAATGTTGTTTTAGCAACAATCAAAGGATTGACTCAGTTAAAGACTCCTGAGGAAGTTGCTAGACTTCGCGGTAAAACTGTAGAAGAGATTTTAGGCTAAGGAGGATAAGAAGATGGCAGATAAATTAAAAATCACATTGGTGAAATCCCCGATCGGTGCAGTTCCGAAGCACAAAGCAACTGTTTTAGCATTAGGCTTAAAGAAGCTTCATAAAACAGTTGAGATGCCGAATAACGAAGCGGTGAGAGGTATGATCGCCAACGTGCGTCATTTAGTAAAAGTTGAAGAGATTTAAGAAAATACAGTAAGGAGGTGCAAGCGATGGATTTATCAAATTTACAGCCTGCGTTAGGTTCTAAACACAGCAATAACTTCAGAAGAGGCCGTGGCCATGGTTCAGGTAACGGTAAGACTGCAGGTAAAGGTCATAAAGGACAGAAAGCTCGTTCTGGAGCTACCAGACCTGGTTTTGAAGGCGGACAGATGCCTTTATACAGACGTATTCCGAAGAGAGGCTTTACAAATAGAAACTCTAAGACAATTATCGGCATAAATGTAAGCGCTTTGGATAGTTTTGAAGACGGTACAGTTGTTACTGTTGAAACATTACTAGAAAGCGGAATCGTTAAGAATCCGCGTGATGGTGTTAAGATCCTTGGAAATGGAGAATTAACCAAAAAGCTTACAGTAAAGGTGGATGCTTTCAGCGAAGGCGCAAAAACCAAAATCGTGGCTTTAGGTGGAACCTGCGAGGTGATCTAATATGTTGAAAACACTCCGTAATGCATTTAAGATCAAGGATGTAAGACAGAAACTTATCTTCACATTCATGATGCTGGTGGTTACTAGAATTGGTTCACAGTTACCGATTCCAGGAGTTGAAACAAGCTTTTTTAAAGATTTTTTTGCTCGGCAGAACAACGATGCGTTTGGTTTTTTTAACGCCATGACAGGTAGTTCTTTTACGAATATGTCTGTTTTTGCCTTGAGCATTACCCCTTACATCACTTCTTCCATTATCATGCAGCTTTTAACTATTGCTATCCCCAAACTTGAGGAGATGCAAAAAGATGGTGAAGATGGTAGAAAGAAGATAGCAGAATACACCCGTTACGTAACAGTTGGTTTGGCATTAATCGAGTCCATCGCTATGGCGATTGGATTCGGCGGCCAGGGACTGTTGAAAGACTTTAGTGCTTTAAGTATTATCATTGCAGTTGCTACTATGACTGCTGGTAGTGCACTCCTTATGTGGATTGGTGAGCGTATCACAGAGAATGGTGTGGGAAATGGTATTTCCATCGTCCTTTTATTTAACATCATCTCCAGCTTCCCTTCCGATGCATCAACCTTATATACCAGATTCATGACTGGTAAATCAGTAGCATTGGTAGCCATTGCAGGCATTATCATATTTGCCATAATTGTAGCGATTGTTGTTTTTGTCGTTGTCCTTCAGGGCGGCGAGAGAAGAATTCCTGTACAGTATTCCAAAAAGATGCAGGGACGGAAGATGGTTGGCGGTCAAGCCTCCAGTATTCCGCTCAAAGTAAATACAGCTGGTGTTATCCCGGTTATCTTTGCTTCTTCCATCATGTCTTTCCCGGTTGTTATTTCCCAGTTCTTTGGAAATCGGATTGACTACAGCAGTATTGGTGGACACATCTTAACTGCACTTAATTCTTCCAGTTGGTTTAAAGTGGATAGACCTTTCTATTCCGTAGGCATGATCGTTTATGTGGCTCTTATCATTATATTTGCTTATTTCTATACTTCCATTACATTTAATCCATTGGAAGTTGCAAATAACATGAAAAAGTCAGGTGGTTTTATACCGGGCATCCGTCCTGGAAAGCCTACCAGCGATTATCTTAACTCAATTTTAAACTATGTTGTATTTCTAGGTGCATGCGGTTTGACGATTATTTGTATTATCCCTATTATGGTTTCAGGCTTATTTAGCGTAAGCCACTTATCCTTTGGAGGTACTTCACTTATTATTATTGTCAGTGTTGTACTTGAGACATTAAAGGCGATAGAATCTCAGATGCTTGTACGTAATTATAAAGGATTTTTGAATGATTAAAGCACAAACCAAGGGAAGCGCGCATGGCATGTTTCCCTTGGAATTTGTGCTATTTAACCTTATGTTTCCAAGGAGGGACTGTTGATGAAGATCATCATGTTAGGTGCCCCTGGTGCCGGTAAAGGTACTCAGGCGAAAAAGATATCTGAAAAATATCAGATTCCGCACATTTCTACCGGAGATATTTTCCGTGCTAATATTAAAGACGGAACAGAACTAGGAAAAATGGCAAAAGAATATATGGATCAAGGGGCACTTGTTCCAGATGAACTCACTATAGGAATGTTTATAGATCGTATTCAGAAGGAAGATTGCGACAACGGATACGTGCTGGACGGATTCCCAAGAACCATTCCGCAGGCAGAATGCTTGAAGAAGGCTATCTCTGAAATGGGACAAAAGATTGATTTTGCGATAAACGTAGATGTACCAGATGAAAATATCGTCAGCAGAATGTCTGGCCGCCGAGCTTGTGTTACTTGCGGTGCTACATATCATGTTTTATTTAACCCAACCAAGGTTCCGGGCATATGTGATATTTGCGGTTCAGAACTTATGTTAAGAGACGATGACAAACCTGAGACGGTAAAGAAACGCCTTTCCGTTTATCACAGTCAAACAAAGCCTCTCATTGAATATTATAAGAATGAAGGCATGTTAGTAGACATTGACGGAACCCAAGATTTAGGTAAGGTGTTCACCGATATCGTTTCTATTTTAGGAGCTTAGTTTATGTCAGTTACGATTAAATCTGCAAGAGAGATAGAACGAATGAGAGAAGCCGGAAGGATTCTTAGTATTACCCATGAAGAACTTTCAAAGGCTCTAAAGCCCGGAATGACAACCTGGGATATCGACCATATGGGAGAAGAGATCATAAGAAGCTACGGCTGTACGCCATCCTTTTTAAACTATAATGGATATCCTGCATCTATTTGCGTTTCCGTAAACGACGAAGTGGTTCATGGGATTCCAGATAAGAAACGTTTTCTACAGGAAGGCGATATCGTAAGTCTTGATGCTGGCGTCATTTATGAAGGATATCATTCTGATGCTGCAAGGACTTATGGCATAGGAGAAATTACTCCAAGTGCAGGCCAGCTGATTGAAGTGACAAGACAATGTTTCTTCGAAGGGATTAAATTTGCAAAATCTGGCAATCATCTAGGTGATATATCTGCTGCGATTCAAAAATATGCAGAAAGTTTTGGCTATGGTGTTGTCCGTGATCTGGTAGGGCATGGAATTGGAGCTAATCTCCATGAGGAGCCTGAGGTACCGAATTTCGTTCAGAGAAGACGAGGAATCATACTGAGACCGGGAATGACTCTTGCTATTGAGCCGATGATCAATGAAGGAACACCGGATGTGGAATGGCTTGATGATGACTGGACCGTTGTAACGGAAGACGGAACGCTGTCTGCTCATTATGAAAATACCATTCTGATTACTGAAGGGGAGCCGGAGATATTAAGTCTGGTAAATGGAAGTAGGTAAGTTATTGCCCATGGAATTAGAAGTAGGATTACTGGTACAATCAATTGCGGGACACGATAAAGGTAGCTATTTCTTCATATTTAAAGAAGAAGCCGAATATATATATCTGGTGGATGGAAAATACCGATGTCTGGACCGTCCGAAGAAGAAAAAGAAAAAGCATGTAAAATCCCTGGTATGGGAGAAGCAGTCTCCTGGTGATAAGATCCGGGAGAAGCTAAAAGTCACCGATGAAGAAATCAAATACTTCATCCGATGTTTCAAAAGAGAAGAACAGGTTGTTAGGAGGTAAGCTTTATGTCAAAAGCAGATGTTATTGAAATTGAAGGAGTCGTTGTGGAAAAACTTCCCAATGCTATGTTCCAGGTTGAACTGGAAAATGGTCATCAGGTATTGGCCCACATTAGCGGTAAGCTCCGTATGCATTACATTCGTATTTTACCTGGAGATAAGGTGACTATTGAAATGTCTCCTTATGATCTAAGTAAGGGAAGAATCATCTGGAGAGATAAATAAGTCATTATAATGTCTTCAGAGACCTTTTTACCATGACACACCAGGGTAAAGGGTTAATAAATATATAGGAAAAAGCTCTTGCAATTTCTGCCGATTGGTGGTATAATGCTGGAGCGACTTTGTTGAAATACTGGGTGTATTATGCCTGTAAGGCAGCACTGGTTTTATATAAAACACACTGCGGTATACTCAGAAGGCTCTTTGCAAAAGGAGGCTCTTAAGGTCATGGGGGTAAGCTAGCTTATCCGGATACCAGAAGGTGCTTCCGGCATCATGCCAAAGAGCTCATAAAGGAAAGGAGAATTGCTGTGAAGGTTAGATCATCAGTCAAACCAATTTGCGAAAAGTGCAAAATCATCAAAAGAAAAGGCAGTATCAGAGTAATCTGTGAAAATCCTAAGCATAAGCAGAGACAAGGTTAAAAAATATTAATGGAGGTGTACTACACAAATGGCTCGTATTTCAGGTGTTGATTTACCAAGAGAAAAACGTGTTGAGATCGGCTTAACTTATATCTACGGTATTGGTAGAACAAGTTCAAACCGCATTCTCACAAGCGCAGGCGTTAGTCCTGACACTCGTGTCAAGGATTTAACAGACGATGAAGTTAAAAGAATTGCAGAAGAAATTACTGCTAGTCAGACAGTTGAAGGTGATTTACGTAGAGAAATCGCTATGAACATCAAGAGACTTCAGGAAATCGGTTGCTACCGCGGAATTCGTCATAGAAAGAGTCTTCCTGTTCGTGGTCAGAAGACAAAGACCAACGCAAGAACAAGAAAAGGCCCAAGAAAGACTGTAGCAAATAAGAAGAAATAGGCATCGAACACTTAGTGAGGTATCTCACGAACTTAGTGTGACAGCGTGCCCCGCTTTATCGGGCAAAGCCGTTCTTTGACCGTTAGGAAAAAGAACATCAATATAACAAACAATACAGAATCACGTTACATGTTTTAAAAACAGGAATAACAGGATTCGATATTCGTACCCTGCGTCGGCTCTTATTATGAGGGCAGGGCGGAGCAAGTAAAAAGAAAGTAGGTTAGTTTAAAATGGCTAAAAAAATGTCCACTACTAAAAAAGTGACAAAAAAGCGCGTAAAGAAAAACGTTGAACGCGGACAAGCACACATCCAGTCATCTTTTAATAACACAATCGTGACGTTAACGGATACACAGGGTAATGCATTATCCTGGGCAAGTGCTGGTGGTCTGGGATTTAGAGGTTCAAGGAAATCTACTCCATATGCAGCTCAGATGGCGGCAGAAACTGCTACTAAGGCGGCTCTTATACATGGTTTAAAATCAGTAGACGTTATGGTTAAGGGGCCTGGTTCAGGTCGTGAAGCAGCTATTCGTGCACTTCAGGCATGCGGATTAGAAGTAACCAGCATAAAGGACGTAACACCAGTTCCACATAATGGTTGTCGTCCACCAAAACGTAGAAGAGTTTAATTAGGAGGAAATTACAGTGGCAGTTGATAGAGTTCCTGTTCTTAAAAGATGTAGATCCCTTGGTCTTGATCCAATCTATTTAGGAATAGATAAAAAATCAAAAAGAGAATTAAAAAGAGCGAATAGAAAGATGAGCGAATATGGCACTCAGCTTAGAGAAAAGCAGAAGGCTAAATTCATCTACGGCGTTCTTGAGAGACCTTTCCGTAACTATTATGCTAAGGCTTCAAAAATGAATGGTATGGTTGGTGAAAACCTCATGACCCTTCTTGAGAGAAGACTTGACAATGTAGTATTCCGTATGGGATTTGGAAGAACAAGAAGAGAGACCAGACAGATGGTTGACCACAAGAGTCTTCTTGTAAATGGTAAATGCGTTAACATTCCATCTTTCTTAGTAAAGGTTGGAGATGTAATTGAAGTGAAAGAAAAATGCAAAACCAATGCAAGATTCAAAAGTGTTCAGGAGACAACAGCAGGACGTTTAGTTCCAGCTTGGCTTGATGTTGACCATGAGAATTTACGTGGTACTGTTAAAGAGTTACCAACAAGAGATGAGATTGATGTTCCAGTGAATGAAATGCTTATCGTCGAGTTGTACTCCAAATAATTGAAAGTCTGTTGATAGAAGCTGGCTTTCGCCCGGGGGTCCTTCGCCTCCGGGCAAGGTTTGAGTATAAGACCCTCGATACAAATTACCCAAAAGGAGGGGCTATTAGTGTTCGATTTTGAAAAACCAAATATTGAGATCGCTGAGATCTCAGAAGACAAGAAATATGGCAAGTTTGTAGTTGAACCGCTTGAAAGAGGTTATGGTACGACTTTAGGTAATTCCTTAAGAAGAATCATGCTCTCTTCCCTACCGGGCGCTGCAGTTAGTCAGGTAAAAATCGACGGCGTTTTGCATGAATTCAGTTCTATTCCAGGTGTAAAAGAGGATGTAACTGAGATCATTATGAACATCAAGAGCTTATCTATTAGAAACAATAGCGATACCAACGAAGCAAAAGTTGCATACATCGAGTTTGAAGGCGAAGGTGTTGTTACTGCTGCTGATATCCAGGCTGATCCTGATATTGAGATTATGAACCCGGATATGGTTATCGCTACACTTAGTGGCGGAACAGACAGCAAGTTCTATATGGAACTTACTATCACTAAGGGCCGTGGCTATGTGAGTGCAGACAAAAACAAGAGTGATGATTTACCGATTGGGGTAATCGCGGTTGATTCTATTTATACACCAGTAGAACGCGTTAACATGACGGTACAGAACACCCGAGTAGGTCAGGTCACTGACTATGATAAGTTGGCATTAGATGTATTTACAAACGGTACTTTAGCACCAGATGAGGCTGTAAGCCTTGCAGCTAAAGTATTAAGCGAGCATTTAAGCCTGTTCATTGATTTATCTGAAAACGCTAAGACTGCTGAAGTCATGGTGGAGAAGGAAGACAATGAGAAGGAAAAAGTGCTTGAGATGAACATTGATGAACTGGAGCTTTCTGTCCGTTCATACAATTGTCTTAAGAGAGCTGGAATCAATACCGTTGAAGAACTGTGCAACCGCACTTCTGAGGATATGATGAAAGTTCGTAACCTTGGCCGCAAGTCTTTAGAAGAAGTGTTAGCCAAGTTAAAAGAGTTAGGCTTACAGCTTAACCCAAGCGATGATTCCAATGTATAATTGATCCTTCTGGATTGAGGCGGGTGTGTTTACATACCCAATACATGGAGATTTAGCACCGATACAGTAAGACCGAAGAAGCATGTATCTGTGTTCCACAAATGGAGGAATATTATAATGGCAGGATATAGAAAGCTGGGAAAAACTTCCAGCCAGAGAAAAGCATTAATCAGAAGCCAGGTAACTGCATTATTACACAATGGCAAAATCGTGACAACTGAGGCAAGAGCAAAAGAAATTCGTAAAGTTGCAGAAGGCCTTATCGCTTTAGCAGTGAAAGAGAAAGATAACTTTGAAATTGTTAAGGTAACAGCAAAGGTTGCACGTAAAGATAAAGATGGCAAAAGAGTCAAAGAAGTTGTAAACGGCAAGAAAGTTACCGTATACGATGAAGTAGAGAAAGAGATCAAAAAAGATCTTCCTTCTAGACTTCATGCAAGAAGACAGATGTTAAAAGTTCTTTATGATGTGACTGAAGTTCCGGCTGAAGCTGCAGGTAAGAAGAAAAATACAAAATCTGTTGATCTTCCTAAGAAGCTTTTTGATGAGGTTGCTCCTAAGTATGTTTCCCGTAACGGTGGATTTACCCGTATCGTAAAGATCGGTCTTCGTAAAGGTGATGCAGCTATGGAAGTTCTTCTTGAGCTTGTATAATTAGATTTTTTCATTCCCGATATTGGAGTTTCTCCTTTATCGGGAATTTTTTTGTTCATTTTCTCTTGAGAGAAAAGCAAGAATAAAGAAAGAATATCGTAAGTTGACGGTCAATTGCTTTCCGGGCTATAATGTTAAATATAGAATATTATGGCTATATTGCCAGATTCATTAAATATAGGAACGGGAGGAATTTATATGAAGAATATTACGAGAGTGATGGCCTGGGCGTGTTTGATCACCCTGCTGGGGGTAAGTGTCCCATTTGAGGCTTCTGCCGCAGCGGCAAAGACTATATCGTCCGTGACAATCAATGTTGGATTAGAGGAAATTGGAACAGGAGATACCTTACCATCTGAGACTGATTTTAAGACAAATGAGCAAACAGGAAATTACGTTTATGCCAATAACGATAAATACGAAGTGACAAGCTTGGATTGGGTTACTTCTGATAATAAAAAGATGAAGCTTGGTTCCGAGCCAAAGATGAAGGTAACTTTAAGAGCTACTGATTCTGATAACTATGCATTCAAAGGTGGCTATCAGTCCAGTAATGTCAGCATCAAAGGCGGAAACTATGTCTCCACTAACCGGTCTGGCTCAGATACCTTATATGTGACATTTACATTTAAGCCAATTAAAGGAACCTATGAATCACCAGAAGAAGCAGATTGGAGAGATTCTGGTTCCAACCTTGGAAGTGCTAAATGGAATTCTGTAGATGGAAGCTCTGACGTCTATGATGTGTATTTATACCGTGGCAGCACGATTGTAAAAAAAGTTGAGAGGCTGAAAGCAACCTCTTATAACTTCTACCCTTATATGACAAAAGCAGGAACTTACACCTTTAAAGTGCGTACCGTTCCAGCTTCTGACAGCGATTCCAAGTATGGAAAAAACAGTGATTGGACAGAGTCCGGCGAAACTTATGTACCTCAAGAAAAAGTATCAGATGGACGTGGCCAGGACAATGGTAACAGCTCAGTCGTGACAAGTCAGGATGTAGGCTGGATTAAGAATGGCAATAGCTGGTCTTACCGTTATCCAGATGGATCCTATCTTAAGAACAACTGGGGGAACATTAACAGCAGATGGTATTTATTTGACTCCAATGGTACCATGCTCACAGGATGGCAGCAAAAGAATTCTCTTTGGTATTATTTTAACAATGAGGGAGCCATGGTGACAGGCTGGGTTAAGTCATCTGATAACAAGTGGTATTATTTAAATCCATCTTCGACTAGTGGAGTGGAAGGTTCTATGACTACTGGCTGGATTGGTCACAATAACAGATGGTACTATGCAGACAACAAAGGTATTATGCAAGAAGGTTGGAATCAGATAGACGGAAACTGGTATTATTTCTATCCTGGTGAAGGATCAAAGGCAGTTAGCACTACCATAGGAGGATTTACGGTAGATGGCGCTGGTGTTTGGCGTAAGTAATAACGGAAAGGAAGTTGATGCAGATGAGATGGATACGGGGAAAGGTAGCGTGGCTGGTGCTTTTGTGTATGGTCATGGTTCTTGGAATGTCAGTCACAGCCAGTGCATCCGGTAACATAAAAATACGACTGGATGATGGAAGAAAAAGCAGCTGGACCGTAGGGATTCAAAACCCATCGGTTACAGTTAATCTTTCAGAGGCAAGTCCGGAATGGAGTAAGGATCTTGATAAATGGGAGCCGGGGAAAAAGGTGATAGCTACATTAACTGTTCCAGGCACATACACCAATGCTGATTTCTCAGTAACCGGAGGCAAGTTGGTTTCTGCAAAGGCGGAAGACGGCGAAACTATCGTCAAGGTATCTTACATTCCGGTTGCGAAGCTAGCTGATACGGAAAAAGCGGGCTGGAGTGATTCGGCAAGGACAAAAGCCAACTGGAAAAAGGTTCCTTTTGCTTCCAGGTATCAGGTGGTTTTATATAAAGAGGGCGGCATATGGGTTAAAAGTATGACCATTTCAACAAACAATGTTGACCTTCTGCAGTATATGGAAAATGGTGAAAAGTATTATTATACCGTGAAAGCCATTTTAAAAGATTCTTCAGAAGAAGATTATTTACAGGAAGGCGAGTCAGTTGACTCTGACGATTCCGTGGTTCAGGAGCTGGGAGAAACAAACGGAGCTTGGGCTGAGTACAAGAACGGAAAGAAGTATCGCAGTGAAGACGGTTCCTATGTAACCAATGCCTGGAGAATGATTGGCGGTAAATGGTATTACTTCAATGGCGAACAATTTGCAGCTACAGGCTGGCAATTTATTCATAACAAATGGTATTGCCTAGGTAGTGATGGAGCAATGCTTACAGGCTGGCAGAAATTAGACCAAAAGTGGTATTACTTAAATACGGACGGAGATATGGCTTCCGGCTGGATTCAACCACAACCTAACAAATGGTATTACCTGAATTTAGACGGAAGTATGGTCTCTGATACTGTAATTAATGATATTTACAAGATTGACAGTTCCGGTCTTTGGGTACAATAATTGAAATATAAGAAATGGTACAGAAAAAAACTCTGTACCATTTTTTGTATTTATAAAAGATTTATGACGATACTTGACTGATTGGGATTATTCATCTAAAATTATGTGGCATACGAATGTTTAAATATATGACAGAAAGGTCTACCATGGGAATAATAAAAGCGTCAAAGCTGATATTTGATTATATCAGAAGAGATGAGGAAGATAATATAGAAGAAATCAAACGTGCCATCGATGATGTCAGCTTGGATATTGAGGCTGGACAGTTCATCGCCATCCTGGGACACAATGGTTCTGGGAAGTCTACCTTTGCAAAGCAGTTAAATGCAATCTTACTGCCTACAGAGGGGACTGTATGGATACAAGGGCTTGATACTTCCCAGGAGGAAAACTTGTGGGAGGTAAGGAAAAGGACGGGAATGGTTTTCCAAAACCCAGATAACCAGATTATCGGAAATATAGTAGAAGAAGATGTTGGTTTTGGCCCTGAGAACATGGGAGTTCCTACTGAAGAAATCTGGAGACGAGTGGATGAGAGTTTAAACGCGGTTGGAATGGCGCCTTACCGGCTTAAGTCTCCAAACCGATTGTCTGGAGGTCAAAAGCAGAGAGTTGCTATCGCAGGAGTTATGGCCATGCGCCCTCAGTGTATTGTTTTAGACGAGCCAACTGCTATGCTAGACCCTAACGGCCGGAAGGAAGTAGTGAAGACCGTTCATGAGTTAAATAAGAAAGAAGGCATTACCGTGCTTTTGATCACCCATTACATGGAAGAGGTGACAGATGCAGACCGTGTAATCGTTATGGACGAGGGAAAAGTCGTTATGGATGGAACGCCCAAAGAGATTTTCTCAAGGGTAGAAGAGCTTAAGTCTTATCGACTGGATGTTCCTCAGGTAACAGAACTTGCTTATGAACTTAAAAAGGAAGGCGTTGACTTACCAGATGGAATACTGACCCTTAATGAACTGATGGAAAATCTGATGCCTAAATTTGACGGTCATTTATCGAATGAGGAAGCATTGGAGAACGGAGGAGACCATGGGCATTAAAGTGGAACATTTAAATTACATCTATGGACAAGGCACCGCCTTTGAGCAACACGCTTTGAAAGATATAGATTTGGAAATTAAAGACGGAGAATTTGTAGGGCTTATTGGTCATACCGGCTCTGGGAAATCAACTCTGATTCAACATTTAAATGGATTGATCCGTGGGACAAGCGGAGCCATTTACTTCAATGGTAAAAATATATACGAAGCTGGTTATAACATGCAGGCTCTTAGAAGTCATGTAGGTCTTGTATTCCAATACCCGGAGCACCAGCTCTTTGAAGTAGATGTATTTTCTGATGTATGTTTTGGCCCCAAAAATCAAAAACTTTCCAAGGAAGAGATAGAAAGCCGGTCCAGGGAAGCACTTACTATGGTGGGGCTTGATGAAAGCTATTATAAGCGTTCTCCCTTTGACTTATCTGGAGGTCAGAAACGCCGCGTGGCAATTGCTGGAGTTCTTGCCATGAGGCCGGAGGTCCTTATCCTAGATGAACCTACTGCAGGTCTTGATCCAAAGGGAAGAGATGAGATTCTTGATCAGATAGAGCGGCTTCATAAGGAACAGAAGATGACTATTATTTTAGTGTCTCACAGCATGGAGGACATCGCCCGGTACGTGGATCGGATTTTAGTCATGAACCATGGGGAAAAAGTGTATGATGATACCCCAAAAGAGGTGTTTATGCATTATAAGGAATTGGAGGCCATTGGTCTTGCTGCGCCTCAGATCACCTATGTGGTTCATACCTTAAAAGAGCGAGGCATACCCATCGATACCAATATTACAACCATAGAGGAAGCCAGGGACGAGATTTTACGGCTTCTTTCAAAATAGATCAGGAGATACTATGTTAAAAGATATTACATTGGGACAGTATTATCCAGTGGATTCCTTTCTTCACAAGCTGGATCCAAGAACCAAACTGTTTGGGACTATGGTTTTTATTATATCCCTTTTTGTTGTAAATGACATTAGGGCATATTTGATTGCTACCTTATTCTTAGCATCAGCCATATGGCTGAGCCAAGTGCCATTATTTTATATGGTGCGGGGATTAAAAGCAATTGTATTCCTTTTGCTGATCAGTGTCAGCTTCAACTTATTTTTGACACCTGGAGAAGCAATATTTAGACTGGGATTTATAAAGATAACAAGAGAAGGAATTCAGATTTCAGCATTTATGGGTGTTCGACTCATCTATCTGGTTGTTGGTTCCTCCATTATGACCCTTACCACAACACCCAATCAGCTTACGGATGGCCTGGAGAAAAGTTTAAACTTTTTAAATAAGGTCAGAGTACCTGTACATGAGGTTGCTATGATGATGTCCATCGCACTTCGCTTTATCCCTATTTTAGTAGAAGAGACAGATAAGATCATGAAAGCTCAGATGGCACGTGGAGCTGATTTTGAGTCAGGAAATCTAATACAAAAAGCAAAAAATATGATTCCTCTTTTGGTTCCTCTTTTTATCTCTGCCTTTCGCCGGGCCACAGATCTTGCCATGGCTATGGAAGCTAGGTGCTACAGAGGTGGAGAAGGAAGAACAAAGATGAAACCTCTCCGATATGGGAGACGAGATGGAGTTACGTATCTTGTCTTTGTGTTATACCTGGCTGCAGTTGCAGGCGTCCGGTTCATTGGATAAGAAATACCGTAAGAAGGAGAAGATATGAAACGGGTAAAGTTAATCGTTGCCTACGATGGCACTAATTACTGTGGCTGGCAGATTCAAATCAATGGGCTTACCATAGAAGAAGTGCTTAATAAGTACCTTTCTGAGCTGTTAAAGGAACCCATAGCCGTTATCGGGGCCAGCAGAACCGATTCCGGAGTACATGCAGAGGGAAATGTGGCAGTGTTTGATACCGAAAACAGGATGCCCTCTGATAAAATTTGTTTTGCATTAAACCATAGGCTGCCTGATGATGTTAGAATTATTAAATCAGAGGAGGTGGCGCCAGATTACCACCCCAGAAGGCAAAACTGTGTGAAGACATATGAATATAAAATAATGAACCGGAAAATTGAGGTTCCCACCTTGAGACTCTATGCTCATTTTTGCTATTATCCTCTGGATGCAGATCGAATGCGGGAAGCAGCAACCTACCTGACAGGAGAACATGATTTTAAGAGCTTCTGTACGCCCCGTAAGCAGGCGGAAGAGACTGTAAGGAACATTTATAGCCTGGACGTAGAAAAAGCCGGAGATTTGATTACCATACGGATTGTAGGCAGTGGATTTCTATATAATATGGTTCGAATTATTGCAGGGACCTTGATGGCGGTAGGAATGGGAGTCTATCCCCCTTCTTATATGGAAGAGATTCTTGATGCCAGGGATAGAAATGCAGCAGGACCAAAGGCAGCAGCAAGAGGTCTCACCTTGGTCAGCCTGGATTATGAAAAAGAACCTAAAAAAGAGATTCGGGGAGAGAATAAGGAATGGAGTTATACTCTTTCTCAGGAGGAGATTGTTTCCCAGAAGAAAGCCTATCTTACCATACATCGATGCCGCCAAGAGGACTTTGACCGTTTGCTGATTCGAGTGGTTCATCAAGCTGTGAGAAACGGCGCAGAAAGGGTCTATGTTAAGGATGAAGAAATGTCTGGAAGGATCCTTTTGGATAAATCTTATGGATTTTATAATTTTCGAAGCGATGATGAGAATGAAGAGTGGCTGGTCACAGAAAAATAAGCTTGAAAACCTTGATTTTATAGGGAAAAGAGGTTGACACGCGCGGCTGAATGTAATATAATGTATAACTGTGACGTTAGTCAAAGATGTTCAGCCATGCCCCGGAGTGAGCATTTTTAAATATAACTTATTTAGAGGTCATTTTATGATTTCTAATGTAAAGGTGCACTGATTTCAGCACCACGCATCTGATTATGAAACTTGGATTTCATAGTATAGTAATGCTTACTAACACCAGAATTTACAGGAGGTTGTCTAATGAAGACTTTTATGGCTAGTCCAGCAACAATTGAGAGAAAATGGTACGTAGTTGACGCTACAGGATATACATTAGGACGTTTAGCTTCAGAATTAGCTAAAGTTTTAAGAGGTAAGAATAAACCGATCTACACACCACATGCAGATTGTGGTGATTACGTGATCGTAGTAAATGCAGATAAGATTTCCGTTACAGGAAAGAAGTTAGATCAGAAGATCTACTATAATCACTCTGAGTATGTTGGTGGTATGAAAGAAACAACATTAAGAGAAATGATGGCTAAGAAACCTGAGAGAGTTATGGAATTAGCAATTAAGGGTATGCTTCCAAAGGGACCTTTAGGCAGAAGTATGATAACAAAGCTTCATGTATTTGCAGGCCCAGAGCATGATCATGCTGCTCAGAAACCAGTAGTTTTAGACATTAAATTATAATTAGAGGCGCTGAAAGGAGGAAGTTATCATGGCTATTGTAAAATTTTACGGAACAGGCAGAAGAAAAGAATCTGTTGCTAGAGTATATTTAGTACCAGGTACAGGTAAAGTAACAATCAACAAGAGAGATATCGACCAGTACTTAGGACTTGAAACATTAAAGGTTATTGTTCGTCAGCCATTAGTTGCTACAGAGACAGTTGACAAGTTTGACGTTTTAGTAAATGTTCACGGTGGTGGTTTTACCGGACAGGCTGGTGCTATCAGACACGGTATCGCAAGAGCTCTGCTTGAGGCAGATATAGAATATCGTCCAATTCTTAAGAAAGCTGGTTACTTAACCAGAGATCCAAGAATGAAAGAAAGAAAGAAATACGGCTTAAAGGCTGCACGTCGTGCACCTCAGTTCTCAAAGAGATAATAAGCTCTATTATAAAAATGTTAAAATCCTCGAAACTCTTATGTTTCGGGGATTTTTGCTTTACCATGATAGTAAAGTAATGCGAAATAAAGTGAAAAATAATATGTAGAGAACATTAAATTAGGTTAATGGCTTCTAATATCTACTAAATGAAAAGTGTTTTAATTAAATAATAAATAAACAAAAGTGGTTTTGAGAAAAAATTACTAAAAAATAGAATATTATAGCTAATAAAATAATAAAATAGATAAATAATATAAACTCATATATAAAAGTATGTGCAAATAGTATTGAAAAGATTATATTTTATAGAAAGAAATTGTTGACTTTTCAAAATGAAACTGATATGCTTAAAAAAACTTAATATCGAAATGGGTTGTTACTGGCAAGCAGGCAAAACCAATTTTAGTTTAGAAAACAGAATTCTGTTTTTTGAATTAAGATTGGTTTTTTTTATTCACAGGTGAGGTTTATGAGGATTGAAAAGATTATTAACAATAACATTGTAAGCGCTCTGGATATTGATGGGAAAGAAATAATTGTCATTGGCAGGGGAATTGGATTCGGTGCAAGGCCAGGCAAAGAGATTGCGGAAGATAAGGTTAGTAAGGTATATCACTTAGACAATCAAAAAAGTATGGATCAGTTTAAGGAGCTTCTTGTAAATCTACCCCTGGAACATCTTCAGGTTTCAACGGAGATTATCAACTATGCAAAAAGTGTTTTAAACAGAAGTTTAAATCAGAATATATACATAACACTGACGGATCACATAAATTTTGCGATTCATCGTTTCAAACAGAAGATAGATTTTTCCAATCCGCTCCTTAGCGAAATAAAGACCTTTTATAAAGAGGAGTATCTGATTGGAGAATATGCGATCGCTTTAATTGAACGGAAGGTCGGAGTCAAGCTTCCGGTTGATGAAGCGGGCTCCATTGCGCTTCATATCGTAAATGCTGAACTCAATAGTGCAATGCGGGATACCATCGGAATCACAAATCTGATACGAGATGTGGTGAAACTTGTGAAAGAGCATTTTTCTAGAGAACTGAATGAGACCTCTTTGAATTATCAGCAATTCATCAGCCATTTAAGATTTCTTTCTCAGAGGATTGTCGCTAGAGAACCTTCAAACTATCTAGATGAAGGATTTAGCCATGCAATATCCAAGATGTACCCGTATGAATATGAGTGCAGTTTCAAAATTAGGGATTACATATTAGAAACATATCATTATCAGTTAGTAGATGAAGAGATTGCATGTTTGGCAATTCATATCAAAAGATTAGGAGTTTAAGTGGAGGTTAATCTATGTTTCGTTCATTGAAAAAAATCTTTCTAGGCGACAAAAATGAGAAAGAATGGGTATTGGCGCCTGTGGAGGGAAAGGTGGTTCCTCTAAGTGAAGTAAATGACCCTGCTTTTAGTCAGGAGATTTTGGGAAAAGGAGTTGCTATCGTTCCGGAAAAAGGGAGAATCGTGGCACCTTTTGATGGAGTTGTCTCAGTTATGTTCCAGACAAAACATGCAGTCAGCGTTACATCAGAAAAAGGTGCAGAGGTAATTATTCATGTAGGACTGGATACGGTCCATTTAAAAGGAGACCATTTTACTTCATTTAAAAATCAGGGGGACCATGTGAAACAAGGAGAGCTTCTCTTGGAATTTGACAGGAAGGCCATAAAAGAAGCTGGTTATGATCTGATAACGCCTGTCATTGTCTGCAATACATCATGCTACCCGAATATTGTATGCCATAGTGGTATGCAGGTTAAAGAGCTGGAGCCTATTATCGAGTTGTAAAGGCAGGGGAATGGGTTGAATAAAAAGATTTAAAAGGGGTGAAATCTAAACTTGCAGTGATGCAGGAGTGGATAAAAAATGTCCGGGAGGACAAAGGGAAGGGAGTTACTTTATGAAGTATTTACAAAAACTGGGGAAATCATTAATGCTTCCAGTAGCGTGTCTGCCTGCGGCAGGCATTTTGATGGGGATCGGGTATTGGATTGATCCCACCGGCTGGGGAGCCAATAGCGCCATCGCGGCATTTTTGATTAAAGCAGGTGGAGCCATTATTGATAACATGGCTGTACTATTTGCCATTGGAGTTGGAGTAGGAATGTCAGACGATCACGAAGGAACCTCGGCTTTGGCAGCAATCGTTTCCTGGCTGATGATTCAGACTATTTTATCTCCGGGAGTTGTTTCCATGTTAAAAGGGATTGATGTCAGTGAGGTAAATGCTGCTTTTGGAAAAATCAACAATCAGTTTATTGGTATCGTATCAGGAATTATCGGTTCCACCTGTTATAACAGGTTCAAGAATACGAAGCTTCCTGATGCTCTGGCATTCTTTAGTGGAAAGCGTTCGGTAGCCATTGTGACGGCGCTAGTCTCTCTGGTCGCTTGTTTGGTCCTGTTCTTTGTATGGCCCATTTTATATACAGGGCTGGTTATATTTGGAAAAGGAATTTTAGGTATGGGAGCTGTAGGAGCTGGCTTATATGGTTTCTTTAACCGCCTTCTGATACCGGTAGGGCTTCACCATGCACTGAACTCTGTATTCTGGTTTGATGTTGCAGGTGTAAATGACCTTGGGAGTTTCTGGGCAGGAACTGGTACCTTGGGGCAGACAGGGCAGTATATGACAGGCTTTTTCCCGGTTATGATGTTTGGTCTTCCAGGGGCAGCTCTAGCCATGTACCATACTGCAAAGCCTGGAAAGAAGAAAAGTGTGTATGGATTACTGCTGGCAGCCGCCGTATGTTCCTTCTTTACAGGAGTAACAGAGCCTTTGGAATTTGCATTTATGTTCCTTGCGCCAGGTCTATATTTGATTCATGCAATCCTGACAGGTATTTCATTGGCAATCTGTTCTTTGCTTCCAGTGCGTACCGGATTTAACTTCAGTGCTGGTTTTGTTGACTGGGTTTTAAGTTTTAAAGCTCCAATGGCTATGCATCCACTTTATATTATTCCACTTGGTCTTGCTTATTTTGCTGTTTATTATTCTATATTCCGTTTTGCAATTACAAAGTTTAACTTCAAGACTCCAGGACGAGAAGATGAGGATGTAAATGAAACAAAAATAACTCTTTCCAATCATGATTACACCCAGATTGCTGCGATCATTTTAGAAGGCGTAGGTGGGAAGAGTAATATTACCAGCATTGATAACTGCATTACACGATTAAGGCTTGAAATAGTTGATCAGGCGCAAGTAAATGAAAAGATAATAAAATCATCGGGTGTGACAGGGGTAATTAGGCCTGGAAAGAACAGCCTGCAAGTAATTGTGGGAACCCAGGTGCAGTTTGTGGCTGATGAATTTAAGAAGATGTGTGAATGAGTTTCTGCTACATAAATGTCAATATCATGTTTCATATAAAAAAATGCCTGTCGGATGATAGGCATTTTTTTTTGGATATATTGGAAGAGATCAAAATGAGATATTTAGGGGGATATAAGTGGAGAAAATTGTTAGTAAGGGTAAAAAGCAGAAGTCATTGAAGCAATGAAAGAAAAGGATTATAATATAAAGGGGTTTCATGATGTATCTATAGAGGCCGGAAACTATTTTAATTACAAAAAAGGTATAAAGGAGCAGTTTGTTTTATTACAAATAAATTGATTGGATATATAGGATAACTCAATATTAATAAACTACAAAATACTACTTACGGAGATTAGAACTGCCATGACGGTACGAATACAGTTCAAATTTGCTTTGGTATGTTTTTTACTAAAAAGAAGAAATGGTAAATGAGGTAAAATGGAATTATATTATTATAGTCAGTTGGATAAGCAGCAACAAAGAATTTATCAGGTCATGAAGAATGGTCTGGAGTCGCTTTCACTAAGTTTCGATGTTCAAAGAGTTGATGGAAAAGAGCTGAGTGATATTTTTAACAAGTTAAAACTTGATTGCCCGGAGATATTTTATGCTCCAACATTTCGATATTCTTACTATGAGGATTCTACGTTGGTAAAGATAAAACCGGAATACTTGTTTGATAAGAATAAAATTAAAGAGCATCAATTGGCGATGAATGCCAGAGTGGAGAAGCTCGCCCGGGTGGTGATGGATAAAAGTGACTGGGAAAAGGAGCAATATATCCATGACTTTATCTGCGAAAGTGTCACTTACGATAAGCTGAAGAAACAATATTCACATGAAATACTAGGCCCATTGGGGCAGGGAGTTGGCGTTTGTGAAGGAATCGCAAAATCTGTGAAGATTCTTTGTGATCAGTTGTCTATTCCTTGTATTGTTGTTATTTCTGAAAATAACCCGGTTAAGAACATAAAATATCGTCATGCGTGGAATGTGATTCGTATCAATGGAGTTTGGTATCATTTAGATGCTACGTTTGATAATACATTAGGGAAAAAAGAAGTGAGATACGACTACTTTAATTTGGATGATAAGAGTATCTTTAAGGATCACGAAGCTTTGATATACAAAGCTCCTGCGTGTAACGAGGATAATTATTTCTACTATAAAGAGAAGAAGCTTTCTTTTACCAAGCAGGAAGATGTAGCGAAACGTTGCCAACAAGCAATTAAAAAAGGAAAAGTTCTAACCTTTCATTGGAGAGGAGGCTATCTGACCAAAGTTGTCATGGAGGAATTACTGCAAGTCATAGCTGAGGCAGCCAAGGAAAAGAATAGGCACAGTCAGATATCTATCAACTGGCAGCAGGCAGTGATCCGTGTGAAGTTCATGGAAGAGCAAATAGAAAATTCAGTGAAAATGGAAGATGCGTACGAAGAGGAGAATGAGGCAGCGCTGATTCAATAGTTTATGGGCGGGAATCAATTCTTATAACTATTTATAACTTTTAGGTAAGTACTCCACAAAAATGTGCGTACTTGTATCATTCATTATTTAAATAATTTATAGGAAAAGAAGCGACTACTAATTTAATGTAGTTGCTTCTCTATTTTTTCGCCCCAATCACAAAGATCGTATAGAATAGGAATGAGCGTTTCTCCACGTTCAGTTAAAGAGTATTCTACTCTAGGAGGTACTTGTGGATATTCCGCTCAACTTACAATGCCATCATTGATTAATTCTTTTAACATGACACTTAAGGTTTAAAATGAGATTGTTCCAATCAGTCGATGAAGTTCATTATGGCGTAACACCTTATTTTCTGCCAGTAGGTGTAAAATTGTCATCTTGTATTTACCTACGATTATCGACATGGTATAACCAAACCCTGTGTCTTTCGGTAAGGTTCGGTAACGAAAGAGATAAAAATGCTTCATTGGTTATGAACAAATAAGACGTTGATACATAAAATACATATAAAACCAGTATGTAAAGAGGAATTAAGTCAGAGAAGGAGAATATAATTATGGAGAACAGAACTTTTATAGGGAACAATGCTACTTGTCTTGCTATAAGCGCTCAGTATTGTTGCATGTCCTGTTTTGCTATAATTAAACATTGGACTTCTGATTGATGACTCGAACGATATCTTGTGAATGAACAAGGGCAGTCCGAATCAGAATTATTCGGGTTGCCTTTTGCATTTACATTTTAGAGGGGGAATAGGAAATTTATATCCACCAGTAGAATGAAACTGTTTGAAAAGAGGAGTAACCTGCTGTCCTAAAACAATGGTTGTGAAAATACTTTAATTTTAAGATACTAGAAAGTTCACAGAGAAATAGACAAGAGTGCAGTAATTCCTGCAATCTTGTACTTATAACCAGTCAAATGATTTTATTCTCTAGAAGGAGGTTTCTTATTTTGAAAAATTATGAGTTCATAGAGTCAGCACTTATACATGGAGGTATCTATGGAGATGAACGCACCGGTGCAGTAAACACTCCAGTTTATCAGACATCAACCTATATGCAGGATGGATTAGGAAAAAACAGAGGATACGAATATTCCCGTACGGGAAACCCCACAAGAGAGGCACTAGAATTGCTGATTGCAGAACTGGAAAACGGAGATGCGGGATTTGCCTTTGCCTCCGGAATGGCAGCAATTACCGCGGTGCTTAGTCTTTTTAAAAGCGGTGACAGGATTGTTATATCAAGCAACGTCTATGGAGGTACGTTCCGTGTGCTGGATAAGGTATTTCAGAATTTCGGATTTCACTATACCATTGCCGATACCACGGATCTTGAAGCCCTTTCTAAAGTACTTACTCCAGATGTCAAAGCATTCTTGATAGAAAGTCCGGCAAATCCTCTTCTAACAGTAACCGATATAAAGGCCGTAGCGGAGCTTGCGAGAAGTAAAGGTGCTCTGCTGGTGGTGGATAATACCTTTTCAACCCCTTATATTCAACGTCCATTGGAATTGGGAGCAGATATTGTCCTTCATTCGGCTACCAAATATTTAGGTGGTCACAGTGACCTTATTGCTGGTCTTGTTGTAGTACGGTCAAAGGAGCTTGGGGAAAGGCTTCATTTCATTCAAAATGCAACAGGAGGTATTTTGCAGCCATTTGACTCATTCTTGCTTATCCGAAGTATTAAAACACTTAGCGTTCGAATGGACCGTCATGTGGAAAATACGCTGGAAATTGTGAAGCTGTTAAAGGGGAATGATGCGATAAAGACAGTTTATTATCCAGGACTTCCAGATGCACAGGGCTATGACATCAACCAGAAGCAGGCAAAGAATGGGGGAGCTATGATCTCTTTTGAGCTTCAAGATGGGTATGATATCAGGAAGTTTTTCGAAAGTCTAAAACTGATTGCACTTGCAGAAAGCCTGGGTGGTGTGGAATCACTGGTGTGTCACCCCGCTACCATGACACATGCCTCTATCCCAAAGGAGATACGGGAGAAAGTTGGTATTACAGATGGGCTTATTCGGCTTTCGGTGGGAATTGAACATGGAAAGGATATTGCCAAAGACTTAGAACAGGCAATCCGGGAGGCAAAGTTATGAGCCTCTATGATTCTATGAAGGATTTAATTGGCAATACCCCCCTTGTCAGACTGAATCATCTGGGGTTTCCAGATGGGATTCAGCTTTATGCAAAGCTGGAACTTTATAATCCATCAGGAAGTGTGAAGGACCGGATTGGAACCTATATGATCCAGGATGCCGTAAAACGAGGAGTGTTAAAGCCAGGAGATACGATCATTGAAGCTACAGCAGGAAATACAGGGCTTGGTATTGCATTTGCAGCTCTAAACCAGGGGTATCGCCTGATCTTCGTAGTTCCTGAAAAGTTCTCTCAGGAGAAGCAGATCCTTTTAAAGGCACTTGGGGCAGAAATTGTCTCTACACCTCTGGAGGAAGGTATGCTCGGGGCGACAAGAAAAGCGGAAGAGTTGCGGGCAAATATCCCTCACTCTGTAACCTTAGAACAGTTTAAAAACATGGCTAATCCACTGGCCCACTATAAGACTACCGGTCCGGAAATTTACCGGGATTTAAATGGTGATCTGGATTATGTAGTTGCTGGTGCTGGGAGTGGGGGCACATTTGCTGGGGTTTTAAAATATTTAAAGGAGCAGGATCCAAAGATTAAAGGAGTACTGGCGGATCCCATCGGTTCTACCATGGGTGGAGGAGAACACGCCAATTATGAGATTGAAGGCATTGGCAATGATTTTGTTGCAGATACCATGGATATGTCTCTTGTTGATCGGGTTATTAAGATTAGTGATGCGGAAGCATTTCATGAGGTGAAAAATATTGCTAGATATGAAGGAATTTTTGCAGGCTCTTCATCTGGGGCGGCTTTGGCGGCAGCCAGAAAATTAGCAGAATCCATATCATATGGTCGGATTGTCGTAATTTTTCCTGATAGAGGGGATCGGTATTTTAGCAAGCATATTTTTGATTGACACTGAATGATTTGTGTGTTATATTCCTTTACAATTATATTTGGAGGTAGCTGCAATGAATCAGTATCAACTATTTGAAAAGTTGAATAGGGACGACGATTTACAGCGCTTGTAACTGTGAGAAATCATAGGTGCAAGCGCTATAAGTGTTGCACCTATGTGGAAAGTATAGGAAGAGCCACATTGGTAAATTTATTTTACTTGTGTGGCTCTTTTTTTGACCATACAGGTGACTGAAAGGTTGTGATCGTATGGGATATATAGATGATATCCTTATGGATTAAAAAGCTTGTATAAAATATTATCCAGGAGGAAAGAAAAATGATAAAGATAGAGGGAATGATAGAAAAAACAATAGTAGAAGCAGAAGAGCTAAGTAACCATATTGGAAAGACAATAAGGATTCATGGCAGTATCTATAAAATTAGAAGAATGAGTGACTTTGCATTTGTCTTGTTAAGAGCAAAAAGAGAAATCGTTCAATGTATCTACTCAAGGGAAATGACCAAGTTTCTATTGGAAGAATTACAGGAAGAAAGTTGTGTAATAGTAACAGCGTATGTAAATGAAGAAAGCAGGTCAAAGAAGGGATACGATCTTCAAATACAAGATATTGAAATCTTGTCTAGACCAGAAGATTCGAGTCCAATTGTAATCAATCATAAGTTAGTTGATGCATCAATTGAAAAATTACTAGATTATCGACCAATTACACTGAGAAATGAAAAAGAGCGAGCGGTATTTAAGATTCAAGAAGGCATTGTTGATGGAATGCGTGAGTTTTTAAAGAAGGAAAAATTTACAGAGATTCGTACACCTAAAATAGTTTATGCTGGTGCAGAGGGGGGCGCTAATATCTTTCATCTTGATTATTTTGGCAGGGATGCATATCTGGCTCAAAGCCCACAGTTTTATAAGCAAATGATGGTTGGAGTTTATGAGAGAGTATTTGAGATTGCACCTGTGTATCGAGCAGAAAAGCACGATACATCTAGACACTTGAATGAATATACCAGTATAGATTTTGAAATGGGGTATATTACTGGTTATGAAGAAATTATGCAAACTGAAACTATGATGTTACAGCACGTCCTACAGTTTCTAGTAAATAATTATAAACCTGAGATATCTTTATTAAACGTAAAGTTACCAAATATAAAAGAGATCCCAGCAGTTAGGTTTATAGAGGCAAAGGAATTAGTAGCAAAAGAATACAACCGGAACATAAATGACTATGACGATTTGGAACCAGAGGAAGAGAAATTGCTTTGTAAATGGATAAAAAAGGAGATGGGAAGTGACTTTGTTTTCATAACTGGTTATCCAACTAAAAAACGACCCTTTTATGCGATGGAGAATAAAGAAAATAGGGAGGAAACACTAAGTTTTGACCTATTATTTAGAGGGGTAGAAATTACTACTGGTGGTCAAAGAATACATTCCTATCAAGAGCAGATTCGTAAGATGAAACAGAGAGGAATGGAGATTGAACAATTTGAAAGTTATCTTATGATGCATAAATATGGAATGCCGCCTCATGGGGGACTTGGATTAGGCTTAGAGCGTTTCACCAGCAGATTATTGGAACAGGAAAATGTAAGATTTTCAACATTATTTCCTAGAGATATGAATCGATTGGTTCCGTAGAGACATAGTGATGATTGGTTGGTTTCTATGATGGAAAATGTGATTAAGATGACATGGTACGGCTTGAGCCAGATACACATAGTGATCACTCTGTCCAAGTCTATTGTTATAATTCAATGAAACAAATTTAACTTTAATTAGAAACATATCAGAATACAAAGATTCCCGGGATTTGATATCCTGGGAATTTTTGTATATTAAATTTATGAATAAGCAATTGACACCTCCACTATCTTGCAATACAATATAGGTAAGAGGTATCTTGCATTACAAGGTAAAGCCGATTAAATTGTACTAGGAGGTAAATTGTTGATATCATCACAGATGTTAAAAGGAGTATTAGAAGGCAGTATTTTAGCTATTATTCAACAGAAAGAAGTATATGGGTATGAAATTTCGCAAACGTTGAAAGGTTATGGATTTGGAGAAATTTCTGAAGGAACAATATACCCTTTGTTACTTAGATTAGAGAAGAATGGTTGTTTGACTTCAGTGTATAGTGAATCCAAGCAAGGCCCTAAAAGGAAGTATTATTTATTAACAGAAAAAGGCAAGCAGGAATTAGAGGAATTTCAAATTAATTTTCAAGAAATGGTGAAGGCAGTTTTTGATTTATTAGAGATAAAAAAATGAAAGGTGATTGATTATGAATAAAAAGACTAAAATGTTATTAAAGGAAAATAATGAATTTGAAAAATATAATTTGTCTGAGCATAGCAAAAATGTCATGACAGATATTGTGTGTTACTTAAGAGGAAGCGATCTTAGTGAGTATAATCAGGAAGTCGTTAGAAGAGATATTGATTATATGCTATCAGATGGAGAAAAGCGTGGAGAAACAGCGGAATTGGTTGTCGGAAGAGAGTATCAGGCTTTTTGTGATGAAATTGTAAAATCATTCCCCAAGCGGACAATCGTGGAAAGGATAATAAGTGATGTCAATAATATTACATCTGCAATAAGCATTATTGCATTTATTTGGTTGTTTGTAAAAGTTACTCAATCTATTGTAGAAGGGACTTCTGTTTTTTATTTGCAAATTACAATGGGCGAAATAATTGGTAATATGATTGCAGTCATAGAAGCAAAAGTTATATTCAACTATATTACACGTAAAGCTTTTGATGAATCTAATATCAATAAGAATAAAATGAAGTATTTTATTCTTTCATGGCTAAAATTAACTTTATTAATCATCATCCCTGTATGCTTTTATATTTTTTTGAAAAGTCCATCATTTCCAATCGGTATGTCAGTAGCGGTTAGCATCGTTTTAATACCATTAGTGATTGGCTATATTTTGGATAAAGTAGAATAGATTTTAAAAATTATCCCCCCTACAGGCTTGTTGCAATATCATAAACCTTTTATAATTATTTTATTTGAAAATCGAATCATGAAAGGTTGGTAATATTATGCATATTCCAGATAATTACCTAAGTCCAATGACATGCGCAGCTATGGGTGCTGTTATGGTCCCTATTTGGACAAAAGCTGTCAAGAAGGTAAAAGAAGAGGTTTCTAGAGTGAAGATTCCAATGCTTGGTGTCGGAGCTGCATTTTCATTTTTGCTGATGATGTTTAATGTTCCTCTTCCTGGAGGTACCACAGGACATGCGGTAGGTGGAACTCTGCTTGCTGTTTTATTAGGACCTTACGCGGCATGTATTAGTGTTACCGTGGCCCTGTTTATTCAAGCATTTTTATTTGGTGATGGAGGCATTTTGGCCTTTGGAGCAAACTGCTTTAATATGGCGTTTGTATCCCCATTTCTAGGATATTTCGTTTATAAATTAATAAAAGATAATGTGAAATCGCAAAAAGGTGAATACCTTGGTATCGCTATTGGTTCCTATGCGGGTATTAATGTGGCTGCCTTATGTGCTGCAATTGAATTTGGTATTCAACCATTATTATTTAAAGACTCTGCCGGTCAGGCGTTGTATTGCCCGTACCCTCTATCTGTATCAATACCAGCGATGACAATCCCCCATCTTTTGGTTGCTGGAGTTGTTGAAATGATCTTTACAGTTGCAATTGTTGCATACATAAAGAAAGTATCTCCAGGTACAATTTACGAAGGCGCAAAAGAAAGAACAAACGCTATTTATGGTTTGATTTTGGGACTCATATGTCTCGCTCCACTTGGTCTTTTGGCAACAGGAACTGCTTGGGGAGAGTGGGGAACAGATGAAATTAAAGATGTGATTACTGGGGGTAATACATTGGGTTTTATTCCAAAAGGTATGAGTGAAGGTTTTAATTTTAGTGCGGTTATGCCAGATTATGCAATTGGTGGTTTGCCAGAAATTGCGGGCTATATTCTGTCTGCCATCGCAGGGGTGGCTGTACTTATAATTCTATTTCGCGTAATTAGCAGTTTTAAGAAAGATAAGGTTGGATCTCACAATGGATCATACAGAAAGTGAAATGACAGATGTACCAGAATGGCTTCTGATAAATGAAAATTATATACCTCTAACGGATAAGGATACTTTTGTTAACAAAAGTATCCTATCTATATTTAGGGTTATATCAAGGATTAAAATGCAGGATTCAATTCAACAAACCCATTTAAAGATAAATGTACCACTTAATGTTTTATGTACCGCGATTCTTTTGATACTAGTATCCCTCACGAAAAGCTTAATTTTTGTTATGATAATAAATGTGTATCTGCTGTCTATTTTATGCGTAACGGATACAGATAGACTAATAAGGATTTTAAAACTGAGTGTAGGTGTTACTCTGTTTACTGCTATTATTATGTTACCAGCATTTATTCAAGGGAATAGCTACAGCAGTATCATGATTACAACAAAAGTATTTGCTTCCATAACGGCAGTTGGATTGCTTTCACATACGACTAAGTGGAGTTTGCTTACCAAAGCGCTTAAGCGATTTTATGTACCGGATATTTTTATACTAATTCTAGATATTACAATAAAGTATATTTATAGGTTGGGAGAATTATCGCTTAGTATGTTTTATGCTTTAAAGCTGAGGTCAGTGGGGAAAAACAATAAAAAATATACATCAATGGCTGGTGTTGCTGGAACCATGTTTCTGCAATCGATGGAAATGGCAGAGGAAATGTATCATGCGATGGAGTGTAGAGGGTTTTCAGGAGAATATCATAGGATGGAAAAATCTAAATTTAAGTGGATTGACTATTTCCATATAGCCATACATATTGGATTTGTCGTTCTTTACCTTTACTTAGGAAGGGTGTTATCATGATTGAGATTAAGAATGTTTTTTACTCCTATTTAGATATCATTGCATTAAATAATATCAATTTAGAAATAAAACCCGGTGAAGCAGTTGCGTTAATGGGGGCTAATGGATGTGGTAAATCTACCTTATTAAAATTGATGAACGGAATTATCTCACCAGAAAGAGGATCTTATCGATTCGATGGTGAGGAAATAACTCATAAGAAACTGCAAGATAGTAAGTTCTCTAAGCAGCTTCATCAGAGAATCGGATTTGTATTTCAAAATTCTGATACACAACTATTTTGCTCCAGTGTCTTTGAAGAAATTGCCTTTGGACCAAGACAGATGGGGCTAGATGAACTAGAAGTTACAAAAAGAGTAAAGGACTGTTTAAAGCTGCTAAATATTGAAAATTTTGAGAATCGAATCCCGTATCATTTGAGTGGAGGAGAAAAGCGTAAAGTAGCAATTGCTTGTGTCATGTCTCTCAATCCTGATGTCTTAGTGTTAGATGAACCTATGAATGGTCTTGATCCAAAGACACAGAGGTGGCTTGTGGAGTTCCTTGTGAAGCTCAATAAAGCTGGAAAGACTCTAATAATCTCTACTCATAATCTGGAACTAGTGCATGAAATATCGACAAGAGCGATTCTTTTTAATGAGGAGCATACCATCGTTGCAGATATGTTAACCAAAGAGCTTCTAAAAGACATTGATTTACTCAAGAAAGTCAACTTGGTGGATAAATATTATCATTAAAAAAATAGATCAAATTACAGCATTCCATTCCAGTTATTTTGTGATGTATGATACATGACATATCCGTACAATATGATAAAATAATAAAAAGGAGCACCAAAAAAGTTTGCCACGATAACGACCTTATTTACCCCCAAATAATTTCATAGAGGAGAAAACATATGAATGAAGTAATTCAGTCTATTTTAACAAGAAGAAGCGTGAGATCTTTTCAAGAGAAGCAAATCTCAGATGAGGCATTAAATGATATTTTAGAGGCAGCTAAATATGCACCAAGTGGAATGGGCAAACAAGACTGGCATTTCTTGGCGGTACAAAATAAAGAGATTATAAAGAAACTTGCTACCGCAGCAAAGGAAGTCATGATGACTTTTCCAATTGAGCACTTTAAAAAGATTGGAAGTAATCCCGCATACGATCCTTTCTATGGTGCACCAACAATCATCATTTCAGCTTATGAAAAAGAATCAGCTTCAGGAGCATCCAATTGCGCAGCAGCACTGGAAAATATGTTTTTAGCTGCCCACTCTATGGACATTGGTTCTTGTTGGATTCATATTTTAGCATTTGCAGGAAATGATGAAAAGGTAAGAAGTATTCTTACGGAACTTGGTCTTCCTGAAAATTATGAGATTTCAGGAACTGCAGCAGTAGGCTTTAACAGCAAGGAAGCGCCAAAGGCTGCTCCTAGAAAAGAAGGTACGGTTACTATAGTAAAATAAGTTACCAATACCATCATTGTAAAATAGTTGTGGATCAATTGTTTTGTTTTTGATTATGAAAAATCAGGAATATAGCAACTTTATATTGACGCCTCACATTTAATATGATAACATACCAAATAATTAAATATTTGCATTACAAAGGATTGCCATGCAATCTGGAGTATAAGAAAAGGCTATGAAAAGAAAGAGTAGCATTTTCGATTCCAAACAGAAAGATGCCGGTTGATGAGAGGCTCGTGGATAGAAAGTGTGAATACCTCTTGGAGCTGCGCACCAAAACTTTTTTAAGGAGTAGGCTGTGACGGAACGCACACCGTGATCAAGTGCAAGGGTATCGCCAAGGCCGTACCCGACGAGGTAGACAGCGTGAGTTGTCTATGAACTTAAGGTGGTAACACGAGATATACTCTCGTCCTTTTGAAACAAAAGGGCGGGAGTTTTTTTATTGCTTAAAAACTTTAACTCTTTGTTTTCTGAATTTCTTATAAATCTGCAAATATTTATAAAAATATCAAAGGAGATGTTGAAGAATGTTAACACCAAAGGAGCAATTACGAATCATCTGTAAGGGAGTAGACAAATGTATCAATGAGGAAGAATTACTTGCAAAACTGGAGAGGTCCTTTTCACAAAATGAGCCTCTTACCATTAAGCTGGGACTTGATCCTTCCGCACCGGACATTCATTTAGGCCATGGAGTTGTACTGAGAAAAGTCCGGCAAATGCAGGAACTTGGTCATAAGGCAGTTATCGTGATTGGAGATTTTACAGGCAAAATAGGGGATCCTACTGGAAAGTCTAAAGGAAGGGTGGCACTTACGGATGAGCAGGTGAAAGCGAATGCCACCACGTATAGCGAGCAGATTTTTAAGATTTTAGATAAAGAACGTACGGTAGTTAGATTTAACAGTGAGTGGCTCTCCAAACTTGGTTTTGAAGATGTCATGCGGCTGGCTGCTTCCACGACCGTTGCCAGAATGCTTGAGCGGGATGAGTTTGAAAAAAGATTTAGTAATGGTATTCCAATTGGAATCCATGAATTTTTCTATCCGCTGATGCAGGCTTATGACTCTGTGGAACTGCATGCGGATATTGAGCTTGGTGGAACAGACCAGACTTTTAACATACTAATGGGAAGGACACTTCAAAAGTCAATGGGTAAGGAGGTTCAGATCGCCCTTTTCATGCCCATATTGGAAGGAACCGATGGGGTGGAGAAAATGAGTAAAAGCCTTGGAAATTATATTGGAATAGACGAACCTGCTGAGGTGATGTTTAAGAAAGTTATGGAGATACCGGATCATTTAATTATCAGATACCTAGAGCTAGCCACAGATGAGCATCCGGATGAAATTGATAAGATCAGACAGCAGTTATCGGAAGGGGAAAATCCAAGAAATATAAAATTTAAGTTGGCAGAAATAATAACGGCTCTCTATCATTCAGAGGAGGATTTACAAAAGGCAGTATCTTACTATGAGGCTGCATTTCGCAAAAAGTCAACGCCTGAGGACATTCCCACGATGATACTGGCGATTGGTAAGGAGACGGTAAGTGATACCATTCCTCAGCTTGTGGCTATGGGATTTGTAAAAAGTAGAAGTGAGTTTTTACGACTTTTAAAGCAAGGTGGAATTCGATTGAATGAGGAGAAGATTGGGGAAGATGATTTAAGTTCGGTCTTATTTAATAATGATGTATTAAAGATTGGTAAAAAAATATTTGTAAGGGTCAATAAGTAAAAAAGCTAATTTATCCAGAAATTTATTGTATTGGACTGTTGATGGATGATATTATGGATTTATAGTTAGCAACCTTAAAAAAACCGGTCAGAAAAAAGTGAAATAAACAATTGACTGGAACACTGTGTCGTACTTTATACTGATTTTAAAGGGGGGATGAGTCAGTGGAAGCAATGACAATTGGAGAGGTTTCTAAAGAGTTTTTCGTATCTGCAAGAATGATCCGTTACTATGAAAAGATTGGTTTGATAGAGAGTAGCAGAAAAAAAGAGTATGCTTACCGGATCTATGATGAGACGGCAGTAAAGCGATTAAAGCAAATTATTATTCTTCGTAAATTGAGAATTTCATTAAAGCAGATCGCCGTTATTTTAAATGATAAAGAACAGTTTCAGGCTTTGGAAGTGCTTCGTGGAAACATGGAAGCTCTTGATGAAGAAATCAATGCACTTAGCACAATTCGAGCCATAATTGATACCTTTATCCATCGGCTTGATGTGGGGATCCGCGGGAAAATCTGTGTAGATATTCTAGAAGACAATGAGCTGATTGCAATTGCCCATGCCCTTATTTCTCCTAAATATCATTTAAAGGAGGACTGCTCAGTGGAGGAGTTAAATCAGGCAAGTGAAAGAATGGAACGAAAAATGGATATCAGGTTTGTATACCTGCCACCTGCTACGGTAGCAACCAGTCAATATGTAGGGGAAAATCCGGAGGAGGTTTCTGGAGATCGAATCCAAACATTGATCAAAGAGGTAGATTTACCGTTGAAAAAACCAGATTTTCGTGTGTATGGGTTTAACAATCCTTCTCCCAAAGAGGGGGAAGAAGAGTATGGTTACGAGTTTTGGGTGACCATTCCAGATGATCTGGAGGTGAAAGAGCCCATAAGAAAGAGGCAGTTTGCTGGTGGTATCTATGCGGCCCATTGTATTAAGATGGGAGATTTTCACGAATGGGGAGTATTTTTTGAGCAGATGCAAGACCATAATGAATATGAGATTGAGTGGCGTGAGCCATTTGGCATGGGAGGGAGTCTTGAGGAGCATCTAAATGCATTTTCTTATTATACAGGAAAGGAATCCGATTTTAAACAATTGGATCTGCTGATTCCGGTTAAGAAAAAGGCAGATGATGCATTAGAGTAGGAGATAAAGGACTCAAAGGGGGATACGGTGATAAAAGCATATTTTGTACGTCATGCCGAACCGGAGCATGGCTGGGGAGATGATAGGACCCGGCCTTTGACAGAGGAGGGGAAAACGGAGCATTTGCATGTAGAGAAGGTTCCCAATATTGTAACCGAAGTAAAGTTTTATAACGAGGTTGAAGATGATAAGCTGAAATTTGCTGTAATTATAAGCCGAACTCAAGGGAAATGGGTTTTTTGCAAGCATAAAGATCGGGATACCTATGAGGCGCCTGGAGGACACCGGGAGCCAGGGGAAGCAATACTGGTTACGGCAATGAGAGAATTGCAGGAAGAAACTGGGGCCATTGACTTTGAACTGAAGCCAGTATGCGTGTATTCTGTCTCTAACAAAAGAGTTACTGGAGAGCAAATTGGAGAGGAATTCTTTGGAATGCTTTGTTACGCTGAGATTCAGACATTTGAAAAGGAACTCCATAGTGAGATAGATAGCATCTGGATTACAAAACATCTGCCGGATAATTGGACATACCCTTCGATTCAGCCAGAGCTTATAAAGAAGGTAAAGCAATTAGGTTATTTTTAACTTAGCCATTGGTTGTAATGAACAGGCTACTGGTGGAGTACACATAGAATATTATGAATAATGGGGATAACTTTACTAATTTAAGTGTGTGAAGGGGAAAAATTAATCCATAAGTCTTTTGGGGGAGAGCGAGAATGAGAAATGAAGCAGAGATGTTTGATTTGATTTTGAATACCGCAAGGGAAGATAGCCGGATTCTGGCGGTTTATATGAATGGCTCCAGGACCAATAAAAATGCAACGAAGGATATTTTCCAAGATTATGATATTGTTTATGTGGTGGAAGAGGTGGAGCCATTTATCAAAGACCGGCTATGGATTGACCGGTTTGGCGAGAGATTATATATGCAGTATCCGGAAGAACATTCTGGCTTATCCGGCGATGAATTTCAATGTTATGGCTGGTTGATCCAGTTTGCTGACGGAAATCGTTTGGATCTGCATGTTGAATCAGTAGAGCATGCGAGAGAAAATATTATGAAAGACCGGTTGTGTGAAATCTTACTGGATAAAAATGGGGTGCTCCCTTCCATGGATTTGTCTACGGATCAGGATTACTGGGTGAAACGCCCCAGTCAGTTTCAATTCCTATGTGCCTGCAATGAATTTTGGTGGTGTCTCAACAATGTGGCAAAGGGACTTTGGCGCGAAGAAATGGTTTACGCTCAAGATATGGTTAATTACTTGATTCGGAAACAGCTTTTAAAGGTCTTATCCTGGAAAGTGGGAATATTAACGGACTATTCTGTTAGTATAGGTAAGTCCGGTAAGTATATGAATCGATGGCTGACACAAGTGGAATGGAACGAGTATTTATCCACTTATTTTTCTGCTGATTTGGAGGAAGGGTGGGAAGCCGTTATAAGAATGTGCCATCTTTTTGATCAAACAGCTAGGTATGTGGGAGATAAGCTTGGGTATGAGTATAATGAGGCAGAAGGAAAAAACAGCTTGAGTTTCTTAGAGCATGTTAGAAGGTTGCCTAAAGATGCGAAAGAGATTTATTGATTTGAAGGAAATATGATAGATTTCCCACTTTCCAAACTCACGTAATAAGTGAGTGAAGTCGCAATATGAGGGGAATACAACAGGCAAACCATAAGGTATGATAGATGGAAAGGGGGGATTCAGATGAAAAAACATATTCATTTAAAGATTGCGGTACTGCGTAAAAAACGGAACATAACACAGCAGGAACTAGGGGATGCCATTGGTGTATCTTACCAGACCATAAGTAAATGGGAAAATGGAGTAACCATGCCTGATATTGGTATGCTTCCAGAACTAGCGGAGTATTTTCATGTTACGGTTGACGAATTACTGGGATTAAGACCATTAGAAGGAGAAGAATATCTTCCTGCTAAAACAGATACAAAGGAGTTTTGGGCCCTTAAACTTGATTATCTGATGCGGACCAGAAAGAACCTCTGGAATAAGGATTATATGAAATTCCTGATTGAACAGGTATGGAAGTTAAATTCTCCAGTAAAGGTCTTAGACTGTGGGTGTGGATATGGCGCACTTGGCCTCTTAATGATGCCACTGCTCCCAGAAGGAAGCACTTATACAGGCCTTGATTTTACGGAGGAACTGATTAAGGAGGGGAAGGAACTGTTTCTTCGCGCTGGAATTCAGGGAACGTTCATTACATCTGATTTCTTTCAATATCAGTTGAGTTACAAATTTGATGTAGTGATTTGTCAGAATGTATTAAGGCATGTCAGTCAGAGTGAACATTTCCTCACTAACATGATTGGTCATGGATCAAAGAATTCTCTTATTATATCTATTGATGTTAACAGAGAATTTGAGTGTGATGGCTTATATGTGGAAGGCATGGAATATAGCTATTTGTGTGAACATTCCGGTCTGAAGAAGGTCTGGAAAAAGGAGCTTGAGAGTGAAGGCCGTGATTATGCTGCTGCGATTAGGACCGCTTTTTGTATGAGAAAATTAGGTTTGGAGCAAATTGAGATCCGAATGAATGACAGGGTCTCTTTTGTATATCCTGAAATGGATGCATATGAACAGCAAGTGGAAGATTTTTTGATAGCGAACCTCTTAAATCGTGATGATAATGAGGGAAAACTAGAAAGAACAGTGCAGTATATGGAAAATCATGGAATGAGTAGAAAAGAGGCGGAAAGCTTTTTACGCAAAAATCAAGTACTTTCAGATTATTTCAGATTAAATCAGGGCATGGTCTCCTATACTCATACACTAGGTGAAATAATTACCTTTGGAAGAAAGGGATAGCGTAGCTTAAGTTTAATTATAATTAAGATTGGGGTAGATATCTAGCTATTTTAGTATATACTTATCTAAGTTCACTATAGGTTTTATTTCACAAATGAGTTAGGAGATAAGATGGAAAACGATTACAGATTTATAAAAGCATATCAGGCTGACAATACCTATAGAAAGTCTTTCAATGAACTGGCTCAGTCTGTATTTGAGCTTAGTTTTGAGGACTGGTATCAAAATGGATATTGGACAGGAAAATATATTCCTTATTCTTTTCTTCATAATGATAAGGTTGTTGCAAATGTCTCTGTGAGTCCAATGAAGTTTATGCACAATGGCAAGAAAAGAAACTATGTTCAACTAGGGACAGTAATGACAGATGAAGCATACAGAAATCAGGGTCTCATTCGGCGTCTGATGGAAGAAGTTGATTCTGATTTTGGTAAGAGTGCTGATGGATTCTTTCTATTTGCAAATGAGACGGTTCTGGATTTTTATCCTAAATTTGGTTATAAGAAAATGGAGGAGCACAGCTTTTATAAATATCCAAACAACCTTTCAGAAATGACGGCTATGAAAATCCCTATGAAATCAAAAGAAGATTATAAGATTTTAGAGGCAGCAGTTATCAATAGCTGCGCTCAAAGTAGCTTATGGATGCTTGAAAATATGGAACTTGTCATGTTCTATGCAACTCAATTCATGTCTGAAAATGTCTATGAGGTGAAGAATGCTTATGTGATTGCGGAGCTTGATGAAGGCGATCTATTCATTGATCAGATCTTTGCCCCGGATAAGGTGAATCTGGACGAAATTATAGCTTCATTTGGTAAAGAAGTTAAAAAGGTGACTTTGGGATTTACACCACTTGATAAAGATGGTTTTTTGTGGGAAGAAAGTATGGATGAGGATACGGTGCTTTATGGAAAGGGAAGTTCTCTGATTGAATTAGAGGGGCTTAAGCAAAGAATTCCTACTTTGTCGCATACGTAATTAGAAGAAAGTAGTAAAATGAGTTGGTGGACGAATAATAGTTGTAAGAAGCTAGAATGGTCTTATCATTTTAAAACAAAGGGATTTATAGGAAGAAAAATAAGTAGTTAATTGACTTGAGTTTGTACAATAACGCCACATTGAAAAAGTATTTCAATGGATATGTATTAAATATCTTTAATCGCGATGGCTGGTTCTTTGTTGTGGTATTTATATTAAAATACAAAATTGGCGGCTAGAAAGTCTAAAAGGAGAGGAAACAGCTTAATCTGTTTTCTCTCCTTTTCTTCTTAGCGAAAACCGTTTCATAAACGTATAGATTTCCTGCTCACTATACGTGTTCGGAACCTTCACATCTTCTTCCATTCCATCAAGCTCTTCTCCATCGAAACGGTAGAGTTTCTTCAATAATTTCCAGAATATTTCTAATTCTTCAGCAGTGAACTCTTTGAACGTGTCTGCCATAAAATCAATAGAAACGCTTTGTCCCGTTTGCGTCATGGTATCCATTCCTAATTCGGTAATAACTACGTTAATAGCCCGCTTGTCTTTGGAACTGGGTGCTATGGATAGGAAGTTTTTTTTCTGAAGACTGCCAATAATCTGAGCAGTATTTTGTTTTGTGGTACCTATTTTTTGCGCGATATTGTTGAGAGTAGCCTGATCGCTGGGAAGATGAAGGATCCCCAAAAGTACCATGTATTGCCTTAAGGTGAGAGGGATACTATATTTATCTCCGGTAACTTGGAGTTTATTTGAAACGGAAATCAAACTGGAAAAAACTTGTTCCATTAAGTGCAATAATTGAATCTCTCTTTCAAAGTCCATGATAATAAATACCTTCCCAATATTCGATTCACTGATCGAATCAATGATTTATTTATTATTATAAGGCAGTACAATATCATGGTCAATGTTATCTTTGTTATTTGTCTCGGAAGAAGTTAATGGTCCGTTGAAAGGATTGGTATTGCCCTTCCGCATTTCCTAATAGAGTCCCTCCTGTTGAAAATATTCCTCCGTTCATTGGGATAGCAGTGGTGAGACTGACAGGGATAATAAATGGCACTGGTAAAGGATGGCCCATGTGAGGATACGATAACAGTTCTACACGGTGTTTATAGTTTCTTCTCTTTAGGTGATTAATTATTTCCTGACATGCTTCATAGCTGTTCCATATGTTATCTTCTTCTCCGCAGATTAAAAGAAGATCGGCATTAGAATCTTCAACTTTAATTCTCGCTTCATCTTTGTTTGAAGAAGCTAATAAGGACTTTTTGTAGGTGTTGCAAAAACCAAAGGGAACTCCATTTTCTATTTGCAGCTTCTGATCTTGGTAGAAATATTCATTATCCACTTTGACAAATGGAAGTGAATTTCTTTTGTAGGACCAGGAAGATACATTAGCCCCGCTCATTAATCCGTTTAAAGCCTGAAAGCAGTAAGCATGTGGTTCTACAGCCACAACCTTTTTAATCTGTGGGTATTTGGAAGCTAGTAGAAGTGCGAGTTCACCTCCTTTAGAGGTTCCATGGATATAAATTTCTTCGGATTTTGTGATTTCATTTGTCTTGATCCAATCAAATATGTTTTCGAAATATTCTAATGGAATTTCTTCCAGTTTTTCTGGCAGATTTTTGGTTGCAAAATAAGAGACGGTAAGAACGTTAAAACCTCTGGAAGCGAGTGGACCTGCCATCAAAGATAAACTATCCAAGTTTCCATCAGAGCCTCCAAGCATTAGAATGGTTTTATGTCTTGAGTGTTCTTTGTAGAAAAGTTGCCCTGTAAAGGTGTCGTTTATTTTTTGAACTACAATATCTTTTGATTTAAAAAATCGTGTTAAGGTTAATTCACGCTGATCCGATGTCGTTTCAAAAGAGATTTTTATTAAAATGGGATGTTCAATGTTAATGTTTTTTGCAATATTTTTACCATAGGAGGTTGTAAGTCTTAGAGAGTAAAGTAAACCAATGGAATTGGCGTTTTCATAAGTACCTTCGATAGGTGAGGTATGTTCTAAATCTACTTCTCCTTTGTCATCTGGCTGAAATATAGCGTAAGAGGAAAATAATTCGCCGGAGCACCAAGGTAATTCCATATGAAAGGTTATTTTTAGATGGCTTAGGGGGCTTAGTTCAGAAATTTTAATATGTATTTTTTCATCTACAAAAGCTTCCTGGTTTTTGATTTCAATCTTCATGTTATTTTCCTTGTATAATGAGTACAAATGGTTTTATCACTATACGTTTCCTTTCTAGAATATGTTCTACATGAACTTAAATAGGCACAGCATATTAGTTGCATTATTTCCGAAAAATTAAAAAACAAATTAGGCAATATATTGACATAAATATCATACAACCACACACCCGTATTGTCAATATATTGTCTAATATTTGAATTGACTTTATGTATAAAAGAGATTGAGGTAGATGTCAATCCATTTAGGAGTATACTTATTACATACAAATGTGGATTGATCAAAAATATAAAAAACATATTGGTAAGAGAGTTGTAAAGCATGCAAAACCATGGAGGTAAGTTGATGCCATTAGAAGAAATGAGTAAATTTTTTGAAAATCGCTTAGAGGGGTATGAGGAGCATATGATTTCCAATGTAATAGGTTACAAAGAAGCATGTGTAAAATTGCCGACTTTAATTTCTAGTCGTTGTGAGCGATTATTGGATCTTGGTTGTGGAACTGGTTTAGAGTTAGAGAATGTATTTAAAGCTTTTTCACATATTCAAGTGACAGGCATTGATCTAACTCAGTCCATGCTGGATAAATTACAGGATAAATACAAAGGTAAATCCCTTCAACTAATTTGTGGAAGCTACTTTGATGTTGAACTGGCAACTGAATCATTTGATTGTGCAATTTCCTTTCAAACCATGCACCATTTCTCTCATGAAGCTAAGATAGGGTTGTATAAAAAAATATGTAATTCTCTAAAGCCTAAGGGTATGTATATTGAGTGCGATTATATGGTGGAAACACAGGAAGAAGAGGATTATTTTTATCGGGAGTACTATCGTTTTATGAAAGACATGGCTGTTTCTAACGAAGAATTTTATCATTACGACACTCCTTGTACCTTGGGCAATCAGATAAAGATGTTAAAGGAGGCAGGTTTTATAAAAGTTGATAAGGTTTTTAAGATGGACCATACTGTCATGATTATTGCTGTTAAATTGGCACCTTTTCTATGATTAATGCAATTAACATGTTTGTATATTTCTTTGGCATCAATGGCCTCCCGCAGAAAATTAAGAGCGGTGACATGGATCTGTATCTTACAAAGCCAGGAAGCCCTTTACTTCGAATGACATTTGAACGAATAAATCCTGGTTCACTTCCTCTTGTGGGTATGAGTGTTTTGATCATTGTTTATGGAGTACATGTGCTGGATGCCCCTATCTTAGGGGGAGCCATAGCAAGCTATATTTTCTGGTTGATATTAATGACCATATTATTTTATGAGATGGAAGTAATCATACGGTCGGTTTGCTTTTTCGTCCTATCCAATGCAAATATAACCAGGATTGAGGAGGCCGGGTTGGAATTGTGTATGAAGATCCCGGGGATTGTCTTTTACGGGGGATATAAATTGCTCTTTTGTTGCATCTTGCCATATGGTATTATGGCTACAATACCAGTTCAATCGCTAATTGGAGAGTTAAGTGTATTGGGAGCTGTATATGGGATTTTTATTACCGCCTTTTTTACAGTTGTTACAAGGGTTGTTTGGAAATGCGGAATTCGGTGTTATAATAGTGCTAGTTCATAAGGGAGAGTGTCTGTTTGACCATTGGAACTTTGATTTTTATGCGGAGAATCCACAGATAAAATCACCTTCTAAAAAATATAGGGATTTGCCAGTTGAAAAAAGGTTGAGATCAGTAAATGTTTTATTTTCCTTTTTGAACCTGGTAGCGGAAAAGAACTATGTTGGAGTTGATTTTTACGATGGAAGTATGATGTATGATTTTGATACTGATACCACGACTATTTGCGACATCGACTTTTTTCGGGAGAAAACAACGATAAATGATATGGGAGAAAATTATTGGGGAAGCAAAAGGTTAAAGGCGCCAGAAGAATACATACTTAATGAGACGATTGATGAGAGGACGAATGTATTTACCTTGGGGGCTATGATATTTCATATTTTCGGAAGTTTTACGGAAGAGGAAATAAAGATACGGTATAAGTGTCGTTGCTTTTTGCCGTGTTCTATCGAACAGTGGGAGTTGGATGAGAAAGCGTATGAGGTATTGCTAAAAGCAGTTGCACTAAAACCAGAGGAACGATATCAGACAGTGAAAGAATTTCAGGAAAAATGGGAGCTTCTTTATAGATAAAACAGATAGGAACTTCTAGATTTTCCTAGCCAATAAATAGTTTTTGTTAACCTTCAAACTGATGTGATAAAACGGCTCAGTTTGGAGGTTATATTTTTAAATAAAAGGGTTAAGTCTCCCCAAAAGACGATCCGAAAATTATTTCGTAAACTTAATGAGGAGCATTACTTGACAACTTTAAAAACAGATTTATAATGAAAGTATAGGCATAAACAATTGGGACAATGACTTGCCCCATGATTAACTACATAGTTTTCAACCGCATGCTGCTTACTTATGGTGTGAAGTATCATTTTCCGTCTTAATGGACAGGCAATCTTTTAAAAACCTGCTCATAAACATAGGGCACCCTCCTCTCTTTCGTCTGACATTCTTATGCCCTTAAAGTTTCTATCTCGTTTATTTTAACCAATCCACATATTCCGTTTCCAACGAAAAATAAAGGTATTACGATTGAGGCTAGTTTGTACTAGTATCTATGATTAGACTTTGCGCCAACGAACCTCAATGTGGAATAAGTTATCTAAAATACAATGAAGAAAGGGGTAAAGAGATGAAAAAGATTGCAAGAAAGGTTTTAAGTGGGGGACTGCTGCTGTTACTGTTATTATTTGTCTTTGTTAATCCGAATCCGGTGAAGGCCTACGGGCCTTCCACCATGTATACAACGCCGGCAGGAGCGCCAGCACCGGGAGTTTTGTATGCCAGGGCCATGCAGACAAGCAGTGGAAAGATGTATGCAACGTTTGAACAATACACCACCGGAGCATCTGCGTTTCCTATTTTTGAAAGCACCAACAACGGTGAGACTTGGGCAAAGGTTGGTGATGTAAAGGATACTCATAAGGGAGTGGGTATGAGATGGGAACCCCAATTATATGAGTTGCCCCAGGCAATCGGCAATATGCCTGCCGGAACCCTCCTTTGTGCTGGGCTTGTACTGCCTTATGACCGTTCCTTCTGCGAAATAGACTTATATAAGAGCAACGATGCGGGAAGAAACTGGACCTATGTAAGTACAATTGCAGAAGGCAAGAAAGCGAATCCTGGAGATGATCCAGTTTGGGAGCCATTTTTAATGGTTGCTAATAACAAGCTTATCTGCTACTACTCAGACGAACGGGATACGGCCCACAGTCAAAAATTAGCGCATCAGACAACAACAGACGGCATTAACTGGAGCAGTGTGGTGAATGACGTTGCACTAACAGCCACAGGACAGAGGCCAGGAATGGCATCAGTGGCCAAAATGCCGAATGGAAATTACATAATGACATACGAAATTATTGGTAATCCTGGGGGTGCATACTATAAAATCTCATCAAATCCAGAAAGCTGGAATCCAACCGATGCAGGAACTTGCTTTGACCCATCGGGAAGTGGACCATATTGTGTTAATTTAAATGGAACCATTATTTTAAGCAGTGGAGGTAATAGCAAGCTGTATACAAACACCAATAATGGGGTTGGAGCTTGGTCGCAGATCAATAGCATTGTTGGAGCATGTTATTCCAGATGTATTGTTCCACTCAGCAACGGACGTTTGTTTGTAATTGGAGCAGGCTGGAATGGTTCTGGATTAAATAGTGTTACCTATGGCGATATGCCTGTTTCCACGACAATAGATACTTTTGTTGCACTTACAAACCGGGCAACTGGGTTATGCATGGATGGATACGGCTCTACCACAAATGGCTCCGACTGCAAACAGTATGCCAAAAATAACAGCAATAATCAGCAATGGGTCCTTGAGCAGTCCGGCAGTTATTATATGATCAGAAACGGTGCCACAGGATTATACTTAGATGGTATGGCCCGTACCGCTAACGGCTCTGTCTGTGGTCAATGGAGTAGCAGCGGAAGTAACAATCAGAAGTGGGTCCGGGAAGCATCAGGTGACTACTTCAAGTTTAAAAATGTTGCAACGGGATTATATCTGGATGGCACGGGTTCAACGACCAATGGGGCTAATTTATACCAGTGGTCAGGCAGTACAAGTAATAATCAACAGTGGTCCATCGCAACCCCTTGATTGCCAGATAAGAAGTTATGATTTTACATAAGTAAATGTATTTATAAAAGGGGAATTCTGAATTTTGGCAAGTAAAGAGTTTCTTATAAATATGTTTCAATCATAGAATCTAAGAGATGATAGGATTAATTATACCTATCGTCTCTTTTTTGTAATGGTCCGTCCCCTGATCTCACCATAACAAAGACTCCTTGTTCCTTAGGAAAGGTCTGTGTTTTATGAGAGATACCCCATTTTATTTGACAAACAAGGACCGTGGAAATATAATAGTGTACAATTACCTGACAGTCATACCATAGAATAGCTTTATATCCATGCAGTTCAGGCACAAATCATGGATTCGGAAGGGAGCAAAACATGAATCATTTAGGAACTGTTGTGTTAGAAACCGAACGTCTTATCTTACGCCCGTTTCGTTTAACGGATGCAGAGGATATGTACAGGAACTGGGCAAGCGATGTTCAAGTGACGAAATTCCTGGGTTGGCCTATTCACGAATCACCAGAAGCATCAAAGACTGTGATTCAAGGTTGGATCGATCGATACGAAGATCCAAGGAGTTATGACTGGTGCATTGAGTATAAGGAAAATCATCAGGCCATTGGCAGCATTGGAGTGGTTTTCTGGAGTGAAAAAATAGATTCCGTTGAAATTGGATACTGTATGTCACAGGAGTATTGGTTTAAAGGAATTATGGCAGAAGCGTTAAAGGAGCTCGTACGCTTTTTCTTTGAGGGCGTAGGCTGTAACCGCATTGAAGCCAGGCATGATCCAAAGAATCCAAATTCCGGTAAGGTCATGAAAAAGGCTGGTTTGCGGTACGAAGGCACCCTCATTGAGGCAGGCAAGAATAACTTGGGAATTTGTGATCTTACTATATATGGAATTACGAGAAAGATGTACGAAGAAAGTCGCATCACCAGATAGGTACATCTAATAAAGAAACTACATATTACAAGAGTTCAGTTGAAATACAACTAGAAACGAAAGGGAATGATCCATGAAGAACCCGCTGAATTATCAGGTGACGGAATACGACTGCGGCCCCACCACATTGTTTAATGCAATGAGCTTTCTTTTTAAACGAGAAGAAGTGCCGCCCGATATTATGAAACACATTATGCTGTTCTGCCTTGATGCTTATAATATAAAAGGTGAGTTTGGGAAAAATGGGACTTCCCGCATGGCCATGATGTTTCTAAGTGACTGGTTCAACCAGTTTGGTAAGGTGAAGAAGTTTCCCATATACAGCGAATATTTAACGGGGAAAGAGGTGTATGTGGGAGAGAACAGCCGGATTATGTACGCTCTTCAGCAGGGGGGTGTTGTGGTAGCTCGGGTTATGTATGGATGCTGGCATTATGTGCTGATTACGGGAGCAGATCAAAAGCAGGTTTATTTATTTGATCCCTATTTTAGAAAGAAGCCATTTCATAAGCCGGAGATTAAGCTCATTGACGATATGCCATGCAGCAGAAATCGAAGTGTTTCCTGGGATATGTTAAACAGTACAGGAAAGGGATTTTATGCCCTGGGCCCCTTGGAGATAAGAGAAGCCACCATATTATTTAACCGAGATACCCAGAAAAAGGCGGCGGATACCATAGAATATTTTATTTAAAGATGCAATGGAAAAAGGAGTTTTGCAGGTCCTATTATAAGGGATTGCAAGGCTCCTTATTTTTGTTTACTATGACCCTGAATATTAGGTATAATAAAGATATTGTTATTTTTAAAATAGTTTGTAACGAACCGGTGGATTTGGGCACTTATTAACGGAAAGGATGAGTGACATGGATTCAATGGATGAAATATATCGCAGGCATTCCAAGATGATATACTATTTTTTGTTATCAAAAGTGAATGACCCAGATCTTGCGGAAGAATTAACTCAGGAGACCTTCTACCAGGCTTTAAAAAGCTTTCATACCTTTGAAGGAAGAAGCAGTGTGTCTACCTGGCTGTGCGGAATCTCAGGCCATGTATACCAAACATGGTGCAGAAAACAGAAATTTACGGTTGAACTAGACTCGGCGGCAGAAGTGGCCCAGGATACGCCATTGGAGAAAACCGTTTTTCTGGAATGGGATAGTAAGGAGATATTAAAGCACCTGCATTCTTTAAAGGATCCCATGAGAGAAGTAATGTATCTAAGGCTCATAGGGAATCTCTCTTTTTTGGACATTGGAGAGATTATGGAGAAAAGTGAAAACTGGGCAAGAGTTAACTTTTACCGTGGGAAAGAGAAAATAATTGAGGAGGTAAGAAAAAATGAGAAATGAGATACCTTGTGAAGTCATAGAAGATTTGCTTCCATTGTATGTAGATAATTTGACTCAGAGTGGAACCAATCAAATCATAAAAGAACATTTAAAAGAATGCGAGAGCTGTCTTATAAAGTATGAAAATATGACAGGCCAGATGGGGAAAGAAGAGCTTAAAGAGGAAGCTCCACAAGCAGAAATAGATTATTTGAAAAAAATCAAGCGTAAAAACCAGAATAAAATTGTCCTTGCTACCCTATCTACGATTTTAATAGGAGCTGCTATCATACTTGCAAAGGTCTTTCTAATTGGATCTCCGATTGGGGATTACCAGACAATAGCGGAGGCAGCAGGTGGAAAACTAAGGATAACAGGGGAAATTAGCGACACAAGCAAGGCCTTTCGCCGTTATGAAATCAAAGACGGAGCGCTGGTGATTTATGGGACCCGTTCTTCGTTCCTAAACCATAGGAGACAATTTACACTGGAGTATGAATTAAACCAGGGTGACATTTTGGTCAATGGAGATCTGGTGAAAGCCGATGGAACCATTATAACAGAAAAGGCCCAAAACCTTTATAAACATAAAAATCCATACGTTGGCGGAATGCCAGGCAATGCAACCTTGGCAGGTATTCTGGAAATATATCCAAACCTGGGAAGCTTCACAAATGAGCTTCAGACATCATATGAGCCATATGGCTGGACGTTGCGTTTTGAACATGAGGTGCTTCCTTCCAACCAGATGAAATTTGACTCCATGATGGAATCCTATGCAACAGTCTTATTGGCATTAATCGACAACTGCGGTGGAATCACCTGGACGTATCAAAGCGGAGATGAGAGCGTAAGTAGAACCTTTACTTTGCATAACGCAAATGAAAGGGTTGAACAGGATGTGAAAACATTTTCAGTCAGTCCCGAAAGAGTCCAAGAGCTTTTAAATTTATTAAATATTAAGTAGGTCAGAGGCATTTATCAACCTCTCAGAAACTGTTTTTTCTTGAAAGAGTAGAGATGAATGGTATAGCATGGATGGAAAAAAGGTATTATAATGATGTTGTGCTATCAATGTCTGAATTCATACGAGGTACAATAGGAAAAAGAAAAACAGCATACATGCGGGAGGTATTTGATGCAGACATTTAAGGAGTTGTATGAAAGTACGGTTAAATCAGTATTGGATGGGGAATCAGCCACACCAGAGGCAGGAGATTACGATCCCTATCACCTGGATTGTCTGTTAAATCCAGAGAAAAATCCCATTGTAATAAGAACTGGGAAATGTACCTGTTCCAAGAAAGAAAAATGTGACTGCCTGGAGCGTTGTCCTTTTGGAGCTTTGAGCATGGGAAAAGATGGAGTTGAAGTGGACCCAGAGTTATGTTTGGGGTGCGATAATTGCATCGAAGGGTGTGCCAAGGAAAAGCTTACTGCTAGTACAGATATCATTCCAGCTCTAAAAGCGGTCAGAGGCGCAAAAGGACTTGTTTATGCCATGATCGCACCGGCATTTTTAGGCCAGTTTACAAAGGACGTGACTCCTGGTAAACTACGAAATGCCTTGAAAGAAGTAGGATTTGATGGAATGCTTGAAGTTGCTTTGTTCGCAGATATTTTGACCTTAAAAGAAGCATTGGAGTTTGACAAAAATATTATTAACGATGGAGATTTTCAATTAACAAGCTGCTGTTGTCCTATGTGGATTGGCATGATTCGTAAGGTATATCATCAGTTGCTTCCTCATGTGCCTGGTTCTGTATCTCCTATGGTAGCTTGTGCCAAGGTTGTGAAAGCGCTTCACCCAGATGCCATGACCATATTTATAGGTCCTTGCCTTGCAAAGAAGGCAGAAGCAAGAGAAAAGGACCTGGTGGGAATTGTTGATTACGTACTTACGTTCCAGGAAATAAAAAATATATTTGATGCTCTGGGAATTGATCCTGCTTCTATGGAAGAAAGCGAAAAAGATCATTCCTCAAAAGCGGGAAGAATTTACGCCAGAAAAGGTGGAGTTAGTGAAGCGGTAGAGCTTACCGTAAAGGCCATCGATCCTCATAAGAAAACAAAGATAGTAACCAAAAAGGCTGACGGAGTTCCAGCCTGCAAAAAAATGATACAAGATATTATGGATGGAAATATCGAAGCTAATTTCTATGAAGGAATGGGCTGCGTCGGTGGCTGCGTCGGTGGTCCAAGGGCAATCCTTGACGTGGAACACGGCACAGAGCTGGTGAATGATTATGGAAATAATGCCACCTATCAGCACCCGGCGGAAAATCCTTATGTGATCGAGCTTTTACACCGATTGAATTTGGATACTATAGAAAGTCTACTGGAAGAGACCGATTTGTTCAGCCGTAATATTACCTGATTATAAAGTTTGAGACAATAAGGTGCCGTAAAATAGCTGATAGATAGCTGCTTTGCGGCACCTTATTTCTTTTCCCATACAGCGTCCAGCTTCTAGATGTTTTATTCCAAGATATTGTTATAAGGACTTATTTGTTCCTTAGCTTTTTCCAGACAGTTTGTAGCCCGGTTATTTTCTTATAGAAATCGTTCCATGTGATATGAGCAGACTATAGAATGTCTTTCTCCATATGATAAAAAATTTGAAAGCCAGCTCTTTTTGTAAAGAGTGACAGATTTTCTTCCTTCACGACCCGGAACCCCATCCGTTCATAAAGCTTTTTCGCCAATGGATTTGTATCCACCACCTCTAAGATAACTTTCTTTTTGCCTGAAAATTTGGCATATTCAAAAGTCTTATTCAAAAGACTTGACCCAATACCAAGACCTCTTGCCTGTTCTGAAACCACCAAAGGATCGATGTGAATCACATCTGGATCAGTCTCGCCGTGGATCAACCGCATAACAAAGTAAGCCAAATATCTCCAAAGAGAAGAAAATCCGGAAAAGGCTGACCGTAAGGATTGGAAGGAGATTGGTGCGTAATACCCGGTTCCTTTTTCCAGTCCAATAAATCCCAATACCCGGTCTCCGCTTAATGCATAAAAACCGCTTTTAAATCTTATGCTTCTGCTAAGTACTTTAACGGCACGCTTTTCATCCTTTGTAAAGACCCATAGCGAATGAAACTTCTTTGGAAATGCCTTAAAAAACAACCTGGCGGTTTCCTTCTTTTGTCTTGGAGTTAAACTGTTTGTAATCGTAAGCGAATTAATGTCCATAGGAATCTCCTTTTTTATTTACATTTAAAAAACCATTTAAAATAGTATCAGTTAGAATTCCGGCAGCATCATTTTTTGCCATATTTCCCGAATGGATCTCTTGCCAAGCCACGAATAGAAGGTTATAGATGGTAGTCAGCATCCACTTCTCCGGAAGAGAATCCTTTAAAAGACCTTGCTTCTTCCAACCCCTGATGGAATCCATAAGGACTTTTTTTAGTGCGGCTTCCCGAAAGGCCACTTCAGGATTTTCATCCACAGAAGCTGCATAAGCCAGAAAATAAATCTTATCTCCAAGAGGAATCAACTTCTGAAATAATTCCATAAAGGAACGGTTAATATCATTTTCATAGAAGGTGATTTCTTCCATGGAAGACTCCACCAATTCAAGGGCGTGAAATGCAATTTCCTCAAGGAGCGCTTCTTTTGAAGAAAAATACCTGTGGAGTGTGGCAATTCCAATCTTTGCGTAGTCTGCGATTTCTTGTAAGGTAGAAGTTGGTTTTAAAGACAATTGTTCCGTGGCAGCTTCTAAAATAACACTGTGTTTGTTGCTCTTACCTTGATTTTGCATGTTAGGTCCTTTGATATTATTATAGTTTAAGTGATAGATAAATGTATCATTAAGTATATAATGATACCAAGTGCATGGGATTGTCAAGTGGTAAATCAAAGTTTATAAAATAATAATATCTACATCAATAGGTTCCGTTCTAGGAAGTTCCATTGTTTTGTAACTTGCATTTCCTCTTGTAAAAATGTAAAATAATAAGGTATGCATGGACAAGATCTGAGATCCAAGGAAAGGAAATGGGTATGACAACAGGCAGAATGAATCAGCTGGTGATAATGGTGAACTTATGCAGCAGCGTAGTGGAAGGAATTGAACACCTCATGTCCAACCAGGAAAATAAGCGTTTGAAGGAGGATACTGTCTCCGGATTAATGACTCTGGTGGGAAACCTAAAGGAGATGAAGGCAGATAAATCCGTGACCCATGAGACCAGATGGATGGCAGAGATTATAAAAAACTGGCTGTTTGTCTATGACCAGGAATTCAAGGACAGACTGTACCGGTGGTATTTTACAACATTGAAAGAAATACGGAACTTAATGGCAGAGGAATTAGAAACTTGTCCAATCTGTTCAGGTAAAGGGGTTCCCCATTACAGTGCCGTACTCTATATGGAAACAGGAGAGCAGGAAGAAACTGTTTCAAAGCCGGTACGAATCTTTATGAAATGTGAAGAGTGCGGAAATTATTATCTTGCAAAAGATGAGAGGAATTTTTTAAAGGAATATAAAGAACATAGTAGGACGAAGGCAGGGTGTGAAAGACTTCTTAAGGATGTCAGTAGTTTTGCCCCAGAAGGCTCTTTGTTGTTTATTGGAGATAAAAAGAGTCAATTATACAAAGAGGCAGAAAAGACAGGATATACCTTAAAGGCAATTACCCTAGAAGAATCTGAGGGTCATAAGGGATATGAGAAATATTCCGTTGTAATCCTGGATCATATTCCAAAGACAAGGGATGTGAGAACCGTCTTAACCCGAGCGGCGGAGAGACTGACGGATGATGGAGTCTTGTGGTTTGACGGGCCAGATTTTGAAAAAACGCTTGCTAGTCTAGAGAAAAAAGGAACTCCTATCTGGAGACGAGAGGCTTCGGAAGTTTGCTTTACGGAAGAAGGAGTGGATATTTTAGCACAATCTTGTGGGCTATCTATTAAATCCTATCGTCGTGTGGGAACGGCCTGGGGGCGTATAGAAGTCATTGCCAAAAAATTAGTCTGAAAGAAGGAATGAGATTTGGGTCATCTGACAACCCGGGATGCTTATTTAAATCTAAGCGACCGAATTAACTGGTTTACACAAGGGGCGCCAGAGTCAGAGACGCTTTATAAAATTCTTCAGGTTTTGTACACGGAAAAGGAAGCCAAATGGGTATCCCTTCTTCCGGTACGTCCATTTACGGCGAAAAAAGCCGCTAAAATCTGGGGAACGACAGAATACCGTGCAGAAAAGTATCTGGTGCATTTATGCGAGAAAGCATTATTAGTGGATTCCTGGCACGATGGAGTACACAAGTTTGTAATGCCACCGCCTATGGCCGGATTCATTGAATTCGCACTGATGAGAACCAGAGGAGACATTGATCAGAAATACTTAAGCCAGCTTTACTATCAATACATGCATGTAGAAGAAGACTTTATCAAAGACCTGTTCTTTGCCACGGAGACAAAGCTTGGACGAGTCTATGTTCAGGAGCCGGTGCTTACCAATGAAAAGACGAACCATATCCTGGATTATGAAAAGGCCACACATATAATCGAAGAGGCTGAGTACATCGGTCTTGGACTTTGTTATTGTCGTCATAAGATGTCCCATGCCGATCACCCCTGTGAAATCGATGCTCCCTGGGATGTATGTCTGACCTTTGACAACGTGGCAAGATCGCTATCGGAACATGGAGACTATACAAAGCTGGTTTCAAAGGCAGAAGCATTAGACGCATTAGAACGTTCTTATGAAAGCAATCTAGTCCAGATCGGGGAAAATGTAAGGGAGCGTCCGGCGTTTATGTGCAATTGCTGCGGCTGTTGCTGTGAAGCATTACAGGCGGCCAGGAGATTTAGTCCGATGCAGCCTGTGGCAACTACTAACTATATCCCTCATATTTCAGCGGAAGGTTGCGTGGGCTGCGGAAAATGTGCCAAAGTATGCCCAGTCCTTGCCATATCTATGGAAGAAAAGGAAGACGGGAAAAAGCGGGCAGTTCTGGATTCGGAGATTTGCCTCGGCTGTGGAGTTTGTGCCAGAAACTGCAACTTTAAGAGTATTGAGATGATGAGAAGGCCAAAGCATATTATTACACCGGTTAACAGTACCCACCGTTTTGTGCTCCAGGCCATTGAAAAGGGAACATTGCAAAATCTGGTATTTGACAATCAGGCATTTGCAAATCACAGGGCAATGGCTGCCTTGTTTGCGGCGATTTTAAAGCTTCCACCTTTGAAGCAGGCACTGGCAAGCAAACAGTTGAAATCCATTTATCTGGATCGGTTATTATCCCATTCGAATAAAAAGCCTTCAAAAGATTAATTAAAAGAAAAAGGAAGCGATAACGTGTTTGATAAAATAACGGAAAATGATATCGGGAAAATGAAGGAAGAAATACGCAACAGAAAGCTGGTGGTCCGTAAGGAAGCTCTAGAGGCGGTAAAAGAGGCAAGAGCCCATGGTGATCTGAGCGAAAACTTTGAATACCATGCGGCTAAAAAGGACAAGAACTTAAATGAGAGCCGAATTCGCTATTTAGAGGGCATGATTAAGACAGCTCAGATCATCACCGAGGATTCTAAGGAAGATGAAATCGGCCTTTACAATACGGTGGATCTATATTTTGAAGACGATGATGAAGTAGAAACTTATAAACTAGTTACCACGGTCCGGGGAAACTCCATAAAAGGGCTGATCAGTTCGGAATCGCCTCTTGGTAGGGCTGTTATGGGCCACAAGGTAGGTGACAGGGTTTTTGTTAAGATCAGTGACAAAGCTGGATATTATGTGGTTGTAAAACGACTAGATAATACGAAAGACGATGGCAGCGATCAGTTAAGAAGCTATTAGCAGCCCAGAGGATACTATCATGATGAAAGATATGACAAAAGGAAACATCCCCAAACAGCTAATCGGGTTTTCCATTCCTCTGGTTCTTGGCAATTTATTTCAGCTCACCTATAATGCAGTGGACTCTATTGTAGTGGGGAAATTTGCAGGTGAAAAAGCTCTGGCAGCAGTGGGAACTGGTAATCCAGTGATGAACATAATGATACTTGGCATTACAGGTATCTGCATCGGAGCTTCCGTTTTAATGAGTGAGTTCTACGGATCAGGAAAATATGACAGGTTAAAGAAAGAGGTTTCCACCATCCTTTTATTTGGCACCTATTTTTCCCTGGCAGTAGCCATTTTGGGGGCTATATTTAGCGGTAGCATCCTTGGGCTTTTGCAGGTGCCAGAAGAGATTATGAAGGATGCAGTCATCTATCTAAGAGTTATATTTCTTGGAATGCCCTTTACCTTTTTTTACAATGCCGTGGCATCAGCTTTAAGGAGTGTTGGAGATTCCAAAACTCCGGTCCGCTTTTTGGCGTTTGCCTCTGTCTTAAATGCAGTACTTGATCTGCTGCTAGTAGGTGTATTTGGCATGAGTGTTTTTGGCGCCGCCCTTTCTACGATTATTGCAGAGGCAGCTTCTGCTGTCCTTTGTATCTGGCATGTTTACCGTAAGGTGCCACTTTTACGGCTTGGCAAACAGGATTTTCGTTTGGACCGAGACTTATTAGGGCTTACGTTGCGACATGGTTCCATTACAGCCTTGCAACAGTCCTGCCAACCCATAGGAAAGCTTTTGATTCAGGGAATGATTAACCCTTTGGGAGTCAGCACCATTGCTGCATTTAATGCGGTAAACCGGGTGGATGATTTCGCATTTACCCCAGAGCAGAGCATTGCCAGTGGAATGATGACCTTTATCGCTCAAAACCGGGGAGCCGGGAATAAGGAGCGAGTAAAGAAAGGGTTCCGTTATGGACTTTTCACCCAGTTTGGTTACTGGGTGATCATTTGTGTTGTGATCTTATTATGTAAAGAGCCTGTCATGAGGCTTTTTGTATCTGAGGGTGACACAGGTTTGGTACCTTTGGGCAGCAAGTATCTGGGGCTGATGGCATTTTTTTATCTGATGCCTGCATTTACAAACGGTCTGCAGGGATTTTTCCGTGGTATGGGAGATATGTCCATTACCCTTATTTCCACGCTGATTCAGATTTCAGTCAGGGTGGTGTTTGTATCCTTACTGGTTCCAGTTATGGGACTGACAGGCGTTGCATTCGCTTGTCTGGCTGGTTGGAGTTGTATGTTACTTGTTGAGGTTCCTTATTATTACTGGTACAAGAAAAGAAGCAAATTACTACAGGAGAAAACAGATGATTAGAAACATTGTATTTGATATGGGAAGAGTGCTTGTTGATTATGAAGGAGATAAAGTCTGCAAACTTTATATCGAAGACGAGGCAGAGCGGAGAGCGGTAACAGCCACGGTTTTTGATTCCCAGGAATGGCTGCTTTTGGATATGGGCCTCCTGTCGGAAGAAGAAGCCCTAAAGAGAATGCAGGCTCGTTTACAAACGGATCACGCCAAAGAGATGGCGGCTCTGTGTTTTCATCAATGGCACGAAGTCAATATGAAGCCAAATGAGGAGATGGGTAATGTTGTAAGGGATCTTAAGAACCAGGGCTATGGAATCTATCTTTGTTCCAATGCTTCTGTTAGGCTTCTCACCTGCTATCAGATGATTCCCGGTATTGAACATTTTGACGGAATTTTGTTTTCCGCAGAGGTGAAATGTATAAAGCCTCAAAAGGAAATGTATGAACACTTCTTTGAGCGGTTCGATTTAAATCCAGAAGAATGCTTCTTTATCGATGACCTACCAATGAACATAGAGGGAGCCAAAGCCTGCAAAATGGACGGATATTGTTTTGCAGACGGAGATATTGGTCGCTTGATGGAAGTTTTGTCCCAGCTAAATGCGTAGCAGGGGCCCAGGTAAAGCTAAGGAGAAATACATATTATGTACCGGATTCAGATAAACCATATGGATTTGGATCAGATCGCAAGGTCTGGTCAATGCTTCCGCTTTGAGAGAAAAGAGGGGCCTTTAGACATCTTTTCCATAGCTGCAGCTGGGAATTATGTAGAAGCAGTAAAAGAAGAAGACAGCTTTTTGTTTTCCTGCGAGGAAGAGGAATTTCACCGTTTTTGGGCTGGATATTTTGATCTGGAAGCCGATTACGGAGGCTATAAAAGCCATGTTGATTCTGAAGATGCCTACTTAAAGGAAGCGGTAAAATGGGGCTGGGGCGTGCGGATCTTAAAACAGGATCTTTGGGAAATCCTCATCACCTTTTTAATCTCTCAAAATAATAACATTACCCGTATCCGAAACAGCGTGAAAAAGCTTTGCTCCCAGTTTGGAGAAGAAAAACAGGGAAAGGGTCTTACTCTATTGGCTGATGGTAGTTTTATGGAAGAGGAACGTATTTATCATACATTCCCCTCCCCCCAAGCCTTAAAAGCGGCTGGTTCTATCGGGCTATCTAGTATGTCCCTTGGTTACCGGGATAAATATATCTTATCCGTAGCGGAATTTGCCAGTGAGCCAGAAGGAAATGCATGGCTGATGGAACTTTTAGAGGCGGATTATAATAAAGCTCATGAGATGCTTTTAAAACAGTATGGCATTGGGAAAAAGGTAGCGGATTGTGTCTGTCTCTTTGGTCTCCATCATGTGGGAGCATTTCCAATCGATACTCATGTAAAGCAGATTTTAGAGAGCCATTATCCTCAGGGGTTCCCCTTGGAGCGGTATCACGGGTATGCAGGAATCCTGCAACAGTATATGTTCTATTATAAATTAAATCATGTGCAGACAAAAGAGTCTGTTCCATCCCTATAAATGCCTGGGCGGCTGTTGCTGCCTGGGCATTTCTGCGTCTTTTGTCGAAATAGTTCATACTTTTTACACACAATCAACAAAACTATATCACACATTTTTCACAATTCCCTTTTAATCTAAAGAAGAGCGCAAAAAGCGAGATAGAACAGGAGGAGAAAGAGTTGATTGAAGTCAGAAACCTGGTTAAGGATTACGGCGGACATCTGGCAGTAGACCATCTAAACTTTACGATTTATGATGGTCAGATCTATGGCTTCTTAGGGCCAAATGGAGCTGGAAAATCCACCACAATGAATATTATGACAGGATACATAGGTGCGACTGAAGGGGATGTGTTAATCAATGGTCACAACATACTAGAAGAACCTGAGGAAGCGAAAAAGTGCATCGGTTACCTTCCAGAACTTCCGCCATTGTATGTGGATATGACCGTAGAGGAACAGCTCATATTTGCTGCAGAATTAAAAAAGATTCCGAAAAAAGAAAGAACACAAGCAGTCTTGGAGGTCATGGAACTTGCTAAGCTTACAGACGTGAAAGGTCGTTTGATTCGAAACTTATCAAAGGGCTATCGGCAAAGAGTGGGGCTTGCCCAGGCAGTAATCGGATTTCCGCCTGTCATCGTATTAGACGAACCCACCGTAGGACTTGATCCCAAACAGATCATAGAAATCCGGGATACCATTAAGGAACTGGGAAAGAACCATACCGTAATTTTAAGCTCCCATATCTTATCCGAGGTCAGTGCGGTATGCGACCATATCATGATCATTGACAAAGGGAAACTGATTGCCAGTGACACTCCAGAGAATTTAGAGCGTCAGATGGCAGTGGCTTCTGGTATGGAACTTCTTATTAAGGCGTCCAGAGAAGAGGTTGAAGCCACGTTGAAAGCCATTTCCCAGGTAGATACGATCGCTGTCTTAGAAAGTGGTGAGGAAGGAATCTGTAAGGCATTAGTAAGTTTTCGAAGTGGTGAGGACGAGGAGGAAGAAGATATACGGGAGCGTATCTTCTTTGCTTTTGCAGATAAGAGATTGCCTATCTTGTCCATGCAGTCTCAAAAGGCTTCTTTGGAGGATGTGTTCCTTGAACTTACAAAAGATGGGGAACCAGCCAGTGTGAAGGATCTTGATGAGCCAGAGGATATCCAGGAAAACATATCAAAGAAGGATGATGCAATTGGGAGTCATACAGATGCGGAACAAGAAGAAGGAGAGGGGGATCAATCAGAATGAGTGCGATCTATCGAAGAGAACTTAAATCCCATTTCCAGTCCATGACGGGATATGTGTTCATAGCCTTTATGGTGCTGTTTATCGGAATTTATTTTATGGCTTATAACATGATGAGCGGCTATCCGTATTTTTCCTATACTCTTTCTGGTATGGTTACCATCATTATGATTGGGATTCCGGTACTTACCATGAGAAGTTTTGCAGATGACAGGAAGACGAAGACGGATCAGCTCCTTTTGACCGCCCCTGTGTCTGTTACCAAGGTGGTTTTAGGAAAATACTTTTCCATGGTCACTGTATTTCTGGTACCAGTCCTTCTTACCAGTGTGTGCCCCCTTATCATTCAGATGAACGGCACGGCACACCTAAAGGCAGATTATGCCTCTATGCTGGCATTCTTTCTTCTTGGCTGTGTTTACATTGCCATTGGTATGTTACTCTCATCTTTGACGGAAAGCCAGATCATTGCGGCTGTCGGGACTTTTGGAGTCATATTACTTCTGTTGTTATGGCCAAATCTGGTGGGATTTTTACCGTCCAGTGCATCCGCATCTGCCATAGGCTTTTTGATTCTATGGACTCTATATGTTAGTATTGTGTACCGTATCACCAGCCATAATCTTCTGGGGATTGGTTTAGAGGCAGCAGGGGTACTTGCGATTGTAGGAATTTTTTTTCTAAAAAGAAATCTTCTTGACCGGGCGCTAGTCAATCTTTTGGAGAAAGTATCCATCACCCAGGTATTCCAAAATTTTGCCAGTCATTACATCTTTGACGCAGGCGGTCTGATTTCTTATATCAGTATTATATTTGTGCTGATATTTTTGACCGTACAGTCCATAGAAAAACGCAGGTGGAGTTAGGAGGATGGAAATGACCAGAAAATTTAAAAAAGGCGGATATACGGCAATTCTTTCCGTCATTGTAATCGCAGCCGTAGTCGTATTGAATATGATTATTGGCCGCCTTCCGGAAAAAGTGCGACAGTGGGACATGAGCAGCAGTCAGATCTATACCCTAGGAAAGACCACAAATGATCTGGTTAAGGGCCTTGATAAGGACGTGACCATTTATGTAGTGGGCGATCCTTCTGCTGTGGATAAAAGGATCACCAGCTTTGTAAAACGCTACGAGGATTTATCCTCTCACGTTAAGGTGGAGACCTTGGATTCCGTTCTTCACCCAGATCAGGTAAGTAAATTAAAGGCAACGGATGACTCTTTATTTGTTAGCTGTGAAGCTAACAACAAAACAGAAGCAGTTCCATTTAGTAGCATTATAAAAATGGATCAAGCTTCCTATTATAGTTCCGGTCAGATAAAGGAAACGGAATTTGACGGAGAAGGTCAGCTTACCAGTGCCATTTCCCATGTGACCAATGATGTGGAAAAAAAGATCTATGTAACGGAAGGTCATAAAGAGGCTACATTTGGAGCAACGGTTTCCGATATGCTGAAGAAATCAAACTTGACGGTAGCTCCTTTAAACCTGCTCACAGGAGGCAGCATTCCAAAAGACTGTGAACTTCTTCTTATGAATGCCCCAGAATCGGATTTGGCCGCTGATGAAAAGAAGATGGTCTCTGATTATTTAAGTGGTGGCGGAAATGTAATGATTCTTGCAGGATATTCAGAAACGGATCGCCCAAATCTAAACGAGATTATCAATGAATTTGGTCTTAATCTGGAAAACGGACTTGCCGCTGATACCAAGAACTTTTATCAGAATAACCCTTATTACATCTTCCCTACCTTTCCTGCTGGAAATGAGCTGACACAGGGAACGGACGCAAAAAGTGCTTCTTTGGTTCTCCAGTCTGGCGCTATGACTCAGTTAACTACGTTGCCTCAGGGCGTGGAAGTCACTCCATTTATGGAAACAAGTGAGGGTGGTATGTTGGTAACGGCTGATAAGCAGACAAAAGGTACGTATCTTTTGGGAGCAGTTGCAAAGAAAACAATGGATTCTGGCGCTTCACGTTTGACAGTCCTTACCACACCATCTTTGATTGATGAGGGCGTAAATACCAGTTTTACTAATTTAAATAACATGAATATTTTCATGAATGCAGTGACTGCAAACTACCCGGATGTCACGAATGTTTCAATCCCTTCCAAGAGCCTTGATGTGGGATATAACACGGTTACCAAAGGTGGCTTATGGGGCGTAATATTTGTCTTAGTAATTCCAGCGTTGACCCTTGGTACTGGCCTAGTTATCTGGCTAAAGCGCAGACGACTGTAAGAGGAGGGGTAAAATGAAGAAGAAAAAAGGTATGATCTACAGTGCCTGTACCCTTATCCTTCTCTGCGCCCTTTATGTAGGGGTAAATTTCTATCTAACTGGTACGGAAAAAAAGGAGAACGAGAAAAAGGAAGCAGATAAAACTTACATGACAGATCTCTCTGATATCCAGGCAGTGTCTTATGATAACAATGGGCAGGAATTATCCTTTACAAAAAAGGACGGAGTCTGGAAATACGACAGCGATGACCGTTTCCCGGTGAAGCAGGTTCAATTAGAGGCTATGGCTTCTACGGCTTCAAAGCTGGAAGCGCTTAGAAAGCTGGAGGGAGCAGATGCCTTAAGTGCCTATGGCCTGGATAAACCCATTCGAAAAGTTGAAGTAACCGCAGGTGATGGAAAAAGATCCGTGATTCTTATTGGAAATGGAACAGAGGATGGGAATTATTATGCGGTTATTCAGGGAGAAAATACGCCTTATTTGATTAGCTCCTCCCTTTTTAGTGAGACAGAAGGTGGACTTAATGAAGTTATGGCATTAGAAGAATTTCCTGCAATTCAAGGGACCGATATCAAGACCATCACCATTACACAAAATGGTACCACCAGTCATTACTTGAAAAAGGTGACTGATAAGGCTGATAAAAGTGATAAGGACGAAACCATTGAATGGTATAAGGACTCTGTTGATTCTGAAAGCAACAAGTTAAAGGAAAATTCCCCCTTAAATGTTCTGGCTGATTCCATAAGCGGTTTGAAGGTGAAGAGCTGTGCCGATTATAAGGCAGAGGAGAGCCAGCTTGGTAGCTATGGGCTGGAGAAACCTTTGGCGGAGATCAATTATACTTATGAAAAGAATGGGAAGGAAGAGACATTTCATCTGTCCATAGGATCGCTCAATCAGGACTCTACTGCTTATTATACAAGGACGGAAGGTTCTTCTTATATTAATGAGATTGATAAGGCTTCCGTGGATAAGTGTTTGAATGTGGATAAGCAGGTGTAGTTGTTTTTATAGATGAAATTATGGGACGGTTATGCAATTGATGCTATGAGATATGATATTGTTAGAAGATGTAGTGGAGTATGTTTTTGAATTGTAAATCATATGTTGCAGATAACTTTATATCTCGGTCATCTAAGAGGAGTAGTGCGAATCATAAGTGAATGTAAAATCACTAAGAGATTCGCACTCTTTTTATTTTATAGGAAAGTTCTACGAACTCCCCTATAAAATAAAAAGCACTCCGTGCAGGATGCACATGACGCTTAAGAGGAAGATGTCACTAAAGTGACAGCGCGTCAGCGCCAGAGTCTGACAAGTCAGACTCTTTCTTGTTTAAAAATATTCAAATGAAAACGAGTGATATAATTATTTGTTTGTTTAGAGGACATTCTATATTATAATAGTAACAAGTTTTTTGGAGATACTTTATGTGATATGGTTATGTTTTACTTTGGGAGCCAAATTCATGTATATCAGGAGGAAATTAGAGTGTCTATTGGATACGCTTGTCAATTAATAGGAGTTCCGGGGACGGAATTATCAAGATGTATTCTGAAGAATGCCAGTGAAGATAAATTAAGAATTCTGATCGAACAAAATCTAAAATCCTTCGATACTATGTTGGACTATAATATAAAACACGACATTCATCTTTTTCGAATCGGTTCTGATATCATTCCTTTCGGCTCTCATCCATCAAATCAACTAATATGGTGGGACGAGTTTGAAGATATATTTTCTGCAATCGGTGATAAGATTAGAAGCAATAAAATCAGAGTATCCATGCATCCCGGACAGTATACGGTGTTAAATTCTCCAGATCAGGCTATCGTTCTAAATGCGATTATGGACCTAGAGTATCATGATCACTTTTTAACAGCTCTTGGTATGGACCAAACCAGTAAGATGGTGCTTCATATCGGAGGAGTCTACGGAGATAAAAAGGAAGCTTCCAAACGGTTTGTAGAGAATTTCAAGAAACTTTCCGATCCCATAAAGAGTCGGCTAATTTTGGAAAATGATGACAAGAGCTATACAGTAAGTGAAGTTCTTGATATCGCCCATCAAACTGGCTCCCCCGTTGTTTTTGATAATCTCCATAATGAGATCAATCCTTCCATACCAAACCTCTCTGAACAAGAATGGATGCTGGAATGCAGAAAAACCTGGAAACTAGAGGACGGTAGACAAAAGATCCATTATTCTCAGCAAGGGAAAAATTCTCCCGTAGGAGGTCATTCAGAAACTGTATTTCTAAATAACTTTGAAAAATTCTATCCGTTTGTTCCGCCCGATACAGATATTATGCTGGAAGTGAAAGATAAAAACCTTTCAGCCATGAAATGCATAAACGCTATTTACCTCAATGCAACCGCAGCCGAGCTTGAACCGGAGTGGGCAAGATATAAGTACTATGTCTTAAGCCATTCTGCAAGAATTTATACGGAGATCAGGCAACTGTTAAAAGACAAAAAGGCTCCTGTTGCAAAAGAATTTTATACTTTGATAGAGACTGCAATGCTTCTAGAGGAGGATATGGGGGCAGAGGTTAATGCGGCAGAACATGTGTGGGGATATATTAGCAAAGACAGTACAGCCCCGGAGAAAAACCGATATCTAAAACTCCTTAGCGGATATCAAAAGAAAGAAAATACCATAACCCCGATTAAAAAGCACCTATTATCCTGTGCAGTAAAAAGAAATTTAGAGTATCTAATAAACTCCTATTATTTTTATATTTAATATTATTTTAGATAACTCCTTAGAATCAGTCTGAAAGCACCAGTCTGATTCCAGGGAGTTTTGTATTTGTAAGAGATGAGAGGCACCCGTATCACACTGAAATTGTGTACGAAAAGCCACAGATAACCATAAGATCACTTACTTAAAAAGGCTTTGCCTGGCTGTTATTTCACCATTTGATGGAGAAGGAGCCGGGCAGAGTCTTTTTCTTTTATAACCCTGATTCATAGGTTCAATTCCATTCTCATATATAAGTTTCCAGTAAAAATATTTGATTTTAGTTGAAAAATATCATTAAATGTTCTATTATGATAAGAATACATCAGCATAGTACAGTGATATAGAGGGAGAAGATGAGATGAATTACAACATTGCAGTGATCCCTGGCGACGGGATCGGGCCTGAAATCATTGGAGAAGCCAAGAAAGTCCTTGATAAAGTAGGAAGTGTATATTGTCATGACTTTCAGTATACAAAGGTTTTGATGGGCGGTATTTCCATCGACACCTACGGCGTTCCATTGACAGACGAAGCGTTAGAAACAGCAAAAAATAGTGATTCCGTTCTCCTTGGCGCAGTCGGTGGAGATGTGGGAAATTCAAAATGGTACGATGTGGCACCGAATCTCAGACCTGAAGCGGGGCTACTATCCATCCGTAAAGGTCTTAATTTATTTGCTAATATCAGACCGGCTTACCTCTATAAAGAACTGGCGGCTGCCTGCCCCTTAAAGGAAGAGATTATTGGAGAAGGCTTTGACATGGTAATCATGAGAGAGCTGACAGGTGGACTTTACTTTGGAGATCGTTTTACAAAAGAGGTAGACGGAGTTATGACAGCCGTAGACACTCTTACTTATAATGAAACAGAAATCAGACGAATTGCAATAAAAGCCTTCGAAATTGCCATGAAGCGGAAAAAACGAGTGATCAGCGTGGATAAAGCCAATGTGCTGGATTCCTCCAGACTTTGGCGTAAGGTAGTGGAAGAGGTGGCTAAGGATTATCCCAAAGTCAGCTTAAGCCATATGTTGGTGGACAATTGTGCCATGCAGTTAGTCATGAATCCAGGACAGTTTGACGTGATTTTGACGGAAAACATGTTTGGAGATATATTATCAGATGAGGCTAGTATGATCACCGGGTCCATCGGAATGCTTTCTTCAGCCAGTATGAATGAAAGTAAATTCGGAATGTATGAACCAAGTCATGGTTCGGCTCCGGATATTGCAGGAAAGAACATCGCAAACCCCATCGCAACCATTCTTTCTGCGGCTATGATGCTTCGTTATTCCTTCGATCTAGATGAAGAAGCGAAAGCAGTGGAAAAAGCAGTGGAATTGGTATTGCAGGAAGGATATCGGACCGCAGATATTTTATCGGAAGGTCAAAATAAAGTATCCACCACAGAGATGGGAGATTTAATTGCAAAACGGATTATAAAATAATTGCCAATCGTTGCCGGAAGGGGAAGAAAACCAGTGGTTTTTGACCTCTCCCGGATTTCCATATCATCAGAAAACGAAAAAGGAGTGTGCAGCAGATGAAGAGTGACTCAGTAAAAAAAGGAATGCAGCAAGCACCTCATCGTTCCCTGTTTCATGCGTTGGGAATGACAGAGGAAGAGATGGAGAAGCCTTTAATTGGAATCGTCAGTTCATATAATGAGATCGTCCCAGGACATATGAACCTGGATAAAATCACCAATGCTGTTAAGATGGGTGTAGCCATGGCAGGTGGTAACCCGGTTATGGTTCCGGCCATTGCAGTCTGCGACGGAATTGCTATGGGACATATCGGTATGAAGTACTCCCTGGCAACCAGAGATTTAGTTGCTGATTCCACCGAATGTCTGGCAACCGCTCACGCTTTTGACGCTCTGGTTATGATCCCCAATTGTGATAAAAATGTTCCCGGACTTTTAATGGCAGCCGCGCGCGTTAATGTACCCACAGTGTTCGTCAGTGGCGGACCAATGTTAGCTGGTCGTGTGCACGGGCACAGAACAAGTCTTTCCAGCATGTTTGAGGCAGTAGGTGCATACTCCGCAGGAAAGATGACAGAAGAGGAAGTAAAGGAATACGAGCAGAGTGCTTGTCCTACTTGCGGCTCCTGTTCTGGAATGTATACAGCAAACAGCATGAATTGTCTGACAGAGGTACTTGGAATGGGACTTCGTGGAAATGGAACCATTCCTGCCGTATATTCCGATCGAATTAAGCTTGCAAAACATGCAGGAATGGCTGTTATGGATATGTTAGAGAAGAATATCCGTCCTAGAGATATTATGAATGAAAGGTCATTTCGCAATGCCCTGGTTATGGATATGGCTCTTGGATGCAGCACTAACAGTATGCTTCATCTCCCAGCCGTTGCGCATGAGGCAGGCGTGGAACTAAACTTAGAAATCGCCAACGAAATCAGCGCAAAAACACCTAACCTTTGCCACCTAGCTCCAGCAGGCCCTACTTATATAGAAGATTTACATGAGGCGGGCGGTATTTATGCGGTTATGAATGAGATCAGCAAGCTTGGTCTTTTAGACTTAGACTGCATGACAGTTACAGGCAAAACCGTAGGAGAGAATATTAAGGGCTGTGTCAACAGAGACCCACAGGTAATCCGTACCGTGGAAAATCCTTACAGCAACACCGGAGGAATCGCTATATTAAAAGGAAACTTAGCTCCTGATTCAGCCGTTGTAAAGCGTTCTGCCGTGGATCCCCAGATGCTTCAGCACGAAGGTCCAGCACGAGTGTTTGACTGCGAAGAGGATGCCATTGAAGCGATTAAGGGCGGAAAAATCGTAGCAGGAGATGTAGTTGTGATCCGTTACGAAGGACCTAAAGGTGGTCCTGGTATGAGAGAGATGTTAAATCCTACTTCAGCCATCGCTGGTATGGGACTTGGTTCTTCCGTAGCCCTTATTACAGACGGACGTTTCAGCGGAGCTTCCAGAGGCGCTTCCATTGGTCATGCTTGTCCGGAAGCCGCAGTGGGAGGACCCATTGCTTTGGTGGAAGAGGGAGATATCATTTCCATTGATATCGACAACTGCAGACTCGATGTGTTGGTATCAGATGAAGAAATGGCAGCCAGAAAAGAAAAATGGCAGCCAAGAAAGCCACAGGTAACCACAGGATATCTGGCCCGTTATGCGGCCATGGCAGCCCCGGCCAGCCGGGGGGCAATTCTTGAATTATAAAGAAAAGGAGCGGCCTATGAAGACATTGACAGGAGCAGAGATTGTAATCGAATGCTTAAAGGAGCAGGGAGTGGATACCATTTTTGGATATCCGGGAGGCTCGATCCTGAATATTTACGATGCCCTTTATAAGCATCAAGATGAGATCAACCACATCCTTACGGCCCATGAGCAGGGAGCGGCCCATGCGGCGGACGGATACTCCAGGGCAACGGGCAAGGTGGGAGTCTGTATGGCTACCTCAGGACCTGGTGCTACGAATCTTGTAACTGGAATTGCAACTGCATATATGGACTCCATTCCAATGGTAGCCATTACCTGTAACGTAGCCCTTCCTCTTCTTGGACGGGATAGTTTTCAGGAAATTGATATTACTGGCGTAACGATGCCAATTACGAAATATAATTTCATTGTGAAGGATATCACAAAGCTGACCGATACCATACGGAGAGCCTTTGTCATCGCACAGACAGGAAGACCCGGCCCCGTTCTTATTGATATTACAAAGGACGTAACAGCAGCAACCTATGATTATGAATATAAGGAGCCAGAGCCGATCATCCGTCAGGAAGATACCATTACAGAGAAAGACTTAGAAACAGCCCTGACCATGATCCGCAAAGCACAGAAGCCTTATATTTTTGTAGGAGGCGGAGCCATCATTGCTGGCGCAGAGGAAGAACTTTTCTCCTTTGCCCATAAGATCCAAGCTCCCGTTGCAGACAGTCTGATGGGAAAGGGTGCCTATGATGGCACCGATGAGCTTTACACCGGAATGGTTGGAATGCACGGGACTAAGACCTCCAATCTGGGAATCACGGAATGCGACCTTTTAGTCGTAATCGGTGCTAGGTTTAGTGACCGTGTGGTAGGAAAGGCATCTAAATTTGCCCGTAATGCAAAGATCCTTCAGTTTGATGTAGATCCCGCAGAGATCAACAAAAACATTAAGACCCATGCAAGCGTGGTAGGAGACGTAAAATCCATTTTACGAAAGTTAAATGCAAGGCTGGATCCAATCAACCATGAAGAATGGGTGGCTCATATTGAACGATTAAAGGATATGTATCCGATGCGATATGAGAAGAGCATTTTAACTGGGCCTTTTATCATCGAAAAGATCTATGAGATAACGGAAGGAACTGCTGTTATCACCACAGAGGTTGGACAGCACCAGATGTGGGCGGCTCAGTTCTATCAATATAAATACCCCAGAAGTTTCCTTACCTCTGGCGGGCTTGGCACCATGGGCTACGGACTTGGCGCCTCCATAGGTGCCAAAATGGGAGTAAAAGATAAGGTTGTTATCAATGTGGCAGGCGATGGTTGTTTTCGTATGAATTTCAACGAGATAGCAACAGCGACCCGATATAATATCCCAATTATCCAGGTTGTTTTAAATAACCATGTACTTGGGATGGTACGCCAGTGGCAAACTTTATTTTATGGAAAGCGGTATTCCCATACCGAATTGAATGATCAGGTAGATTTTGTTAAGATAGCAGAGGGAATGGGAGCAAAGGCTTACCGGGTAACCAGCAAAGAGGAATTTGAGCCAGTACTTCGGGAGGCAATTGCCCTTAACGTTCCTGTTGTTATAGATTGTCATATACATTGCGATGATAAGGTATTCCCCATGGTATCACCGGGGGCGCCAATCGAGGAAGTATTTGACGCAGAAGATTTAAAGATATAGCCAAGGGCTATGAAAAAGAGGAGGAAGAGATATGAGCAGAGTGTTTAATTTTTCCGCAGGACCAGCAGTTCTGCCGGAGGAAGTCTTAAGAGAAGCAGCAGAAGAGATGATGGATTATAAGGGTTCGGGAATGTCCGTTATGGAGATGAGTCATAGATCCAAGACGTATGAGACCATCATCAATGAAGCAGAAGCTGATCTTAGGGAATTACTTAACATTCCGGACAATTACAAGGTTTTATTTTTACAGGGAGGTGCATCCCAGCAGTTTGCCATGGTTCCGATGAACTTATTTAAGAATCGCGTCGGCGATTATATCATCACAGGAATGTGGGCAAAAAAGGCATACCAGGAAGCTTCGCTTTATGGAAAAGCCAATGCAGTTGCATCTAGTTCCGATAAGACCTTTAGTTATATCCCGGATGTTACGGATCTGCCAATCTCAGAGGATGCAGACTACGTATATATTTGTGAGAATAACACCATCTATGGTACAAAATATAAAACCCTTCCTAATACAAAGGGGAAAGATTTGGTTGCTGACCTCTCCTCCTGCTTCTTATCCGAGCCTGTTGACGTTTCCAAATATGGTTTGATCTTTGCTGGAGCCCAGAAGAATGTAGGGCCTGCAGGCGTAGTCATTGCCATTATTCGTGAAGATCTAGTGACAGAAGATGTGTTGCCAGGTACCCCTACCATGCTGCGTTATAAGACACATGTGGATACCGGATCTCTTTATAACACACCACCAGCATATGGCATTTACATCTGCGGTAAGGTATTTAAATGGTTAAAGAATTTAGGCGGTCTGGAAGCGATGAAAGAAATCAACGAGAAAAAGGCAGCCATGTTATATGATTTCCTGGATCAGAGTAAGATGTTTCAGGGAACTGTAGTGAAAGAGGACCGTTCTCTTATGAACGTACCATTTGTTACCGGAGATGAAGAGCTTGATGCGCTCTTTGTGAAGGAATCTAAGGCAGCAGGCTTTGAAAACTTAAAAGGCCACAGAAGTGTAGGCGGAATGCGCGCCAGCATCTATAACGCTATGCCAACAGAAGGCGTAGAGAAATTAGTGGCATTTATGAAGGATTTCGAAGAGAAACATGCCAAATAGGCAAATGGGAAGGAGACCGGGTCATATGAAAACGATTCATTGCTTAAATGAGATATCCCATCTGGGTACGGCATTGCTAACAGAGGAATATACTCTTACAAATGATATAAAAGAAGCTCAGGGCGTACTGCTTCGCAGCGCTTCCATGCATGAGATGGAATTACCAGAAGGCCTTTTAGCGATAGCAAGAGCCGGAGCCGGAGTGAACAACATTCCTCTTGATGCTTGCGCGGCAGAAGGAATCGTGGTATTTAACACACCAGGAGCCAATGCCAACGGAGTCAAGGAGCTGGTGATTGCAGGTTTACTGCTTTCCTCCCGTGATATCACAGGTGGAATTGAATGGTGTAAGGCAAACGCAGATGATGAGGATATTGCTAAATCTGCCGAGAAAGCAAAAAAGGCATTTGCTGGATGTGAGATTAAGGGCAAAAAGCTTGGTGTTATCGGTCTTGGTGCCATTGGTGCAGAAGTTGCCAATGCCTGCTCTTCCCTTGGTATGGAGGTTTATGGATACGATCCTTTCCTCTCTGTCAATTCAGCATGGGGCCTCTCAAGAAATATCAAACATATCACTTCCTTAGATACCATTTATAAAGAATGTGATTACATCACCGTTCACGTACCACTTTTTGATACCACCAAAGGCATGATTAATAAGGCGGCTTTTGACACCATGAAAGACGGTATTGTGATCTTAAACTTTGCAAGAGACATTCTGGTCAATGAAGAAGATATGAAAGAAGCCTTAAAGTCTGGAAAAGTGAAAAAATACGTGACGGATTTCCCAAATGCGACCTCCGCTCATCTAGAAGGAGCTATGGTCATTCCTCATCTTGGAGCTTCGACAGAAGAGTCAGAAGATAACTGTGCTAAGATGGCAGTGGAAGAAATCATGGATTATATCGATAACGGAAACATTCGTAATTCAGTCAACTTCCCAGCTTGTGACATGGGAATCTGTAAGACAGAGAGCCGTATTGCAGTTCTTCATTTGAACATTCCAAACATGATTGGACAGATTACAGGAACTCTTGCAGCAGGAGATGTGAATATTACGGACATGACCAATAAGAGCCGTGAAAAATATGCTTACACCTTAATTGACTTAGAAAAGGCATCCGATGCGATGAGCATCCAGAAGTTAAATGCCATCAAAGGCGTTTTACGGGTGCGGGTAATTAAATAAGGAGAAACTATGGCCATTGTAAAACCATTTCAGTGCGTTAGACCAGATGAAATATCTGCCCATCTGGTGGCAGCTCTTCCTTACGATGTATACAACCGCAAAGAAGCATGTGAGATAACTGCTTCTAATCCAAAGTCTTTCCTTAATATCGATAGACCGGAAACCCAGTTTAGCGATGACGTGGATACGTATGACAGCCGTGTATATGAAAAAGCAAGAGAGTTACTTAACGCCTGGATATCAGACGGAACTTTAATAAAAGACAGCACAAAAGCTTACTATATCTATGAGCTGATCATGGACGGAAGGGGCCAGACCGGAATCGTGGCCTGCTCCTCCATCGATGATTATGCACAGGGAATCATTAAAAAGCATGAGAATACCAGAGAAGAAAAGGAATTGGATCGCATCTGTCATGTAGACCGGACTGATGCCCAGACTGGTCCTATATTCCTGGCTTATCGTTCCAAAGAAGACATCAACGGAATTGTAACCCGAGTGATTGGAACAAAACCTCTGTATGATTTTACGGCTGAAGACGGTGTCAGCCATAAGATATGGCAGGTAACGGATGAGAAAACGGTTGGTGAGATTGAAGAGGCATTTGTTGGAGTTCCAGCTACTTATATTGCGGATGGACACCATAGAGCCGCTTCTGCCGTAAAGGTAGGATTGAAACGCCGGGAAGAAAATCCAGGATATACAGGGGAAGAACCGTTCAACTATTTCCTTTCCGTATTGTTCCCAGATGAACAGCTTATGATTATGCCATACAATCGTGTGGTAAAAGATCTAAACGGTTTTTCTCAGGAAGAATATCTAAAAAAAGTAGAAGAAACCTTTCTTGTGGAAGCCTTGGGAGGAGAAGCTTGTTCTCCAGTTCAAAAAGCAACCTTTGGCATGTACTTAAATAAGAAGTGGTACCGGCTCACCATAAAAGATTCTTTTTTAACAAAGGATCCGGTGAAAGGGCTAGATGTATCCCTTCTTCAAGATCAACTGCTTGATCCCATACTTGGTGTCAAAGACCCGAGAGTGGATAAGCGGGTTGATTTCATTGGAGGAATCCGAGGACTGAAGGAACTGGAAAAACGTTGTTCTGAAGATATGACAGTGGCATTTTCCATGTATCCTACCTCCATTGAAGAGTTGTTTCAGGTAGCGGACGCAGGTCTTTTGATGCCACCGAAATCTACCTGGTTTGAACCAAAGCTGCGCAGTGGGTTGTTTATTCACCCTTTGAGTGCTATTTAGTAAAATATAATGATGAAAAGAATCCTGATCCACTCAGGGTTCTTTTTTTGATCTTGAAAGTAAAAATAATAACCTTTTTTGCAAAATATTTTGATTCAGTAATCCATCCACATAGGATATAATTTAAGTAACTATCAGGATGAAAGGAAGGAAACTGGGATGAAGTATGAACGATTAGGGGAACAGGGGAATTTTATCATGGAAAATCCAGATTTGGTCAGTGGACTGTATTTTCCACTGGCCAATGAAGCTGGGGTCATGAGCAGTGTATCACCAGATCTTTCAGGAGACAGTAAGATGGATCAAAATTCTTTTTTACTACCGCCTGTAAGCTGTGAAAATCTTCACAATGACAGATCATCCAGAAATATATGGTGCAGAATCAATGGAAAAGAGTTATGGTCCTTGACCGGACGCTCTGCCTGGCAACAGGCGAAGAAGTTTTCAAGGTACAAGGAACCGGTGGTTCTAGAGGCAGGATTCATGCATCATAAGATCACCAGAATCTCAGAAGAAAATGGATTAAGAGCAGAAATAAGCAGCGTGGTTCCTGCCACTGGTGAGACCGTGGAGTTAATGAAAATCCAGATTGAAAACATTTCCTCTGAATATAAGAACTTACAAATGATCACAGCCATTCCTATGTATGCCCGGTCTGCGGATAACATCAGAGATCACCGCCATGTGACCGCCCTTTTGCACCGGATCAAAACAACCGATAACGGCGTGATGGTGATTCCCACCATGACCTTTGATGAGCGGGGGCACAAAAGGAATCATCGCTCCTATGGAGTGTTTGGAGGAAATGAAACTCAAAAGCCTATGGGGTATTATCCGGTTCTTGGAGACTTCATTGGCGAAGGGGGTAATTTAGAAACGCCAAGGGCTTTATGGGAAAGCTGTCTAAACGTAAAGAGTGCCAATTATGAGACGGGTGGTTATGAAGCATTAGGCGGCCTTTGTTTTCCAGAATGTAGAGTAGCCCCTCAGGAAACCATTACCTATGTAGTTGCCATGGGGTATGGTAAGTCAGAAGAAGATTTAATGGAAAACTGCTGTGGTTTCCTATCGGAAACAGCCTTTGATCGGTGCTGGGAGAAAACAAAAGAGTACTGGAAGGAAAAGGTGAATATAAGCGTTCAGACCGGGAATTCTGAGTTTAACCACTGGATGAAGTGGGTGAGCTTTCAGCCCATGTTGCGAAGAATCTATGGCTGTTCCTTTTTGCCCCATCACGACTATGGGAAAGGGGGAAGAGGCTGGAGAGATCTTTGGCAGGATTGTCTCGCCCTTCTTATGATGAATCCAGAAGGAGTCCGCCAGATGTTACTGGATAACTTCGGGGGAGTCCGGTTTGATGGAACCAATGCCACCATAATTGGGAGCGGGCAGGGAGAGTTTATCGCAGATAGGAATAACATCACCAGGGTATGGATGGACCATGGAGTATGGCCCTTTTTAACCACAGAATTGTACATACATCAAACTGGGGACCTTGGCATCTTATTAGAGGAGAAATCTTATTTTAAGGATATGCAGGCGTCTAGAGGAGAAGAAAAGGATTCTCAGTGGAGTGAGAATGAAGGAGAAGCCCTAAAGAAGATCAGCAGTCAGATATATTCCGGTACTATTTTAGAGCATTTGCTTATTCAAAACCTCACTTCCTTTTATGATGTAGGAGAGCACAACCATATCCGTATCAGAGGTGCGGACTGGAATGATGCTCTTGATTTAGCCAGTGAGCGAGGGGAGAGTGTGGCTTTTACCACCATGTACGCCTCCAATTTAGAGGGCATTGCAAATCTTCTGATAGAATTAAACAAGCAGGGCGTAGATTCCTTTGAGCTTTCAGAGGAGATCTTTGTTTTACTTGGACAAAGTGTGTTGATTTATAACGATATCGCCAAAAAGACAGAGATACTGGCTGATTATTGCAGGAAATGCATTCACCAGATTTCAGGAGAAAAAGTTGCTATAAGCGGTGAGAAGTTACAGGAAGATCTGCGGGGGAAAGCGGCTTGGATTTACAATCATATCCGGGAAACGGAATGGGTCACCTCCAAAGAAGGTCATGGCTGGTACAATGGATATTATGATAATTCTGGAAACAAAGTGGAGGGAGAGACTGAGACAGGGATTCGAATGATGCTCACCAGCCAGGTATTTCCTTTGATGTCCCAGACGGCAACGGATCTTCAGGTCAAGGAGATTGTAAAATCGGCAAATGCATACCTGTACCGAAGAGAAATTGGAGGATACCGCCTAAACACAGATTTTCATGAAGTGAAGATGGATCTGGGCAGAATGTTTGGATTTGCCTATGGGCATAAGGAAAATGGTGCTGTATTTTCTCACATGGCGGTTATGTTTGGCAATGCTTTATATAGGCGCAACGCATCAAGAGAAGGGTATGGAGCGCTGATTTCCTTATTTGACCATTGCAATGACTTTGAGAAGAGCAAAATCTATCCTGGAATCCCGGAATATATTGATGCCAATGGAAGAGGCGTATATCACTATCTGACAGGTGCGGCAAGCTGGTATCTTGTTACGGTCATCACTCAAATGTTTGGGATCAGAGGATATTACGGGAATCTAGCCTTTTTGCCCCAGCTATTAAACGAGCAGTTTGATGAAGAGAAGCAAGCATCTGCTTCCATGGAGTTCGCAGGAAGACACCTAAAAATCAGATACAAAAATGAAAGACAGTTAGAACCGGACATCTATCAGGTATCAAAAATTACCATAGATGGAGTTCCTTATAAGCCCCAAAACCAAGAGCAGATGATACGAAGAGAAGATATTATCAGCTTGTCAGAACAGCAATTGCATACCATTGAAGTCACTTTAAATTAGAGTGTGTTTGAATACTCATAAGTAAGGAGTAACATATGGGAAAACTTGGTATTGATATCATTAAGATTCAGCAACAGGGGTATACGCCCCTTGTTGCTTATGAAGCATGGAGAGTTGCAGTGCTCCGGTATTGCCTTGATGTAAGGGTGGATCAACTGGTTACCATGCAAAGGCATCTAAAAACAGATGAGGTGTTTGTTTTGATGGAAGGCAATTGCGTATTGTTCACAGGCGGAGATGGAGAGTATCCAGAAGAGATCAAATGGGTGATGATGGAAAAGAACCAGCTTTATAATGTGAAAAAAGGGGTCTGGCACACCCATGCATTGGACGAAGAGGGGAGTGTTCTCATCATTGAAAATGAGGATACTTCAGATGATAATTCCCCAACGGAAGCCTTAAACGATCATCAAATAGATGCGATTAAAAAAGCCAGTCTCTCTTTTGACAATTTCTTCCAGAAATATTAAAATAGAAGTATTATGAATACAGGGGAGAAAGCCATGGCCGGTCTAATTGAATTATGGAACAACATGAGAATTAAAACAAAAATATTAGTAACATACATAACAATACTTTTTATTTCATTTGTAATCACTTTTTCCGTGATATCGGTCATTAACAGCTCCTATACGAAAAATGAGATCATGAGCGCCGGGACCCAGACCGTCAGTGCCTTAAAAGGCAATCTATCCCTGATTTTTGAAAATGTAACCCAGTTTTCAAACCTTCTCTATTTTGACAAAAATGTTCAGGAGGCGCTGAGACATGTGGACACCGCCTCCATTGATCCATCCATCCAAAAGACCATCAAGCAAAGTCTTGTAAATATGATATTATCAGGAGAATACATTTCAAGCGTGATGATCATTGACTCCTATCATAATACCTACAGCTCCTATAAGAAGTCCCCTAAAACCGTATCCGTTGATCAGATTCAAGAGTCAAAGTGGTATCAAACCATTGGGGAGCACAGGGGAAATGGGTTTTTCATGAAGGGAAGTGAAGGAGTCATTGAATTTTATGGCGATACTCCTTACATCACCTATGTCCGGGAAATTCGGGATGTGAATACCTATAAGCCCCTTGCTATCTTACTGGTAACCGTCAATGAAGAAACCATACGCAATTACTTTGATCAGGTCAGTGATGCCCAGAAAAATGATTTCTATATCATTGATGGCAAAGGAGAGTATATTGTACCGCCAAAGAAGGATCTTGGTCACGAAGATAACAGGCTTGTGATCGCCCAGGATATTGGCATTGAAGATTGGAAGCTGGCGGGTCTGTTTCAATTTGATGATATCACAGCTCTGGCCCCATACTACTCCACTGTAATCGTCCTGGTTATCTGTATTAACATTATCTTTGCTTTTTTCTGTTCCATCATGCTGACTCGCTTTATCTTCCATCCCCTTCAAAAAGTAGAAACTCATATGATGCTGGTAGAAAAAGGCCAGTTTGTAGAGATGGAGGTAAACCAGCAGAAAAATGAAATCAATAACTTAAAGAGGGTGTTCAATCACATGACCACTTCCATAAAGAATCTGATTTTAAAGGTAAAGGAAGAAGAACAAATTATAGCAAAGACAGAGTTAAATCTGCTCCAGGCCCAAATCAATCCTCATTTTCTTTATAATACACTGGATGCCGTATCTGCCCTTGCACTTATGGAGGATTATGACAACTGTTTTAAGATGACCCAGGCTTTAGGTAGTTTTTATCGAAACAGCTTAAACAGCGGAATGGATTTTATCAAAGTAAAGGATGAGATAAATTGCATTCAAAGTTATATGACAATTTTAAACATTCGCTATGACAATGAAATCAAGGTAGAAATCGATGTGGAAGAAGAGGTAATGGATTGTGAGATTCTAAAGCTCTTGTTACAACCCTTGGTGGAAAATGCGGTGCACCATGGTATCAAGCCAAAAGATGGGAAAGGGACGGTCTCTATCCGGGTATTTTCGGATGAAGATGAGATCATTTTCATCATATCTGACGATGGGGTTGGTATGTCGGAGGAGAAGATTGCAGAGGTAATGGAAGGAAGGTCTGTAACAGGAAAATCTGGCTTTGGACTCTATAATCTAATGCAGCGAATCACTCTTTATCATGGGATTAAGCAGCCGGTTCTCATTCATAGTGAGACAGGCAATGGAACCGAAGTGGCAGTCAGAGTAAAGCGAATGGATGCAAAGGGGGAAAAATGGGTTGATTAAGGTACTAATTGTAGATGATGAAAAACTGGAACGTGTCTTACTAAGAAAGGGGTTCCCCTGGGAAGACCACGGCTTTGAGGTCATAGGAGAAGCTTCTTCTGGTATGGAGGCGCTGGAATTTATAAAACACAGAAAACCAGAGTTAATTATAACAGACATCAACATGCCTCATATGGATGGACTTAAGCTTGCGGAACAAATATATTCCCTCTATGAAAAGGTGCATGTAATCATCATCACGGGTTACCGGGAATTTGAATATGCAAGACGGGCTGTCAAGCTGGGGGTAGAAGATTTTCTACTAAAGCCGGTTGATATGAATGAGCTTTCCGATATAACCGCCAGAATTAAACAGAAGATAGGAAAGGAAAAGGCCTATGAACAGGAAGTCGAGCTGTTAAAACAGAACGTATCCGCGGACCAGGATATTTTAATGGAAAGCTTTTTTCAAAGGCTGGTGGAGCAGCGGACCAGTGAAGAAGAGGCCCAAAAGAAACTCTATGCCTATGGCTTTGAAGCACTGTTAGATACCTGTTGTTGTCTTAGTGTTCACTTAAAAGAAGAGGGAGCAGAGGGGGAACTTCACAAAAAGGCTATGAACCTTTTTCGAGAACATCAGGCGACCCAGACCATATCATTTCTTCACTATATGAAAAATATCGTGATATTTTGCGTAGGCAAGAGCGTAGAGGAAGGAAAAGAAATTGCCAGCAGGTTCCATCAAAAGCTTCAGGATCATAACATGTATGTCACCATTGGAATCAGTGGCATTCACCATGGATTTAAAGGAATTGAAAATGCATTTGTTGAATCGGAAAATGCCCTTAGTGCGTCAGTTTTACTGGGAGGCAATCGGGTAATCACATATGAAGAATACCTGCGTGTCATGGAAAAAAATCCTGGTAAGTTGGTGTTTGACTGGGATGAGTTCCTTTTTTCTCTGACCAATGGAATCTCAGAGCGGGTGTGGGAAGGGATTGAAGATTATGTAAATGGCATCAGAAATTCCAAAGTGACGGAACTCGAATATCTCAGGCTGATGACCATGGACTTGATTTCCAAGGCAGGGAGCACTCTTAATAAATATGGGGAAAGTCTGGAACAATTGATTGGGGAAGATGTGCTTTATGAGCAGATACGAGGAATTCAGACCGTAGAGGAATGTCGAAAGTTTCTAAAAGATTGTATGGATCTCATCCTTCATTTCCACAACGGTAAAAAGACAAAGCAAGGCAGTAAAGCAGTGAGTGGAGCGCTTTCCTATATTAATCATAATTTCTGTGACCCCAACCTATCCTTAAAGACGGCCGCAGCAATGGTTTATTCCAATGAAAGCTATTTAAGTAGGGTATTTAAAAAAGAGGTGGGACTAAGCCTCATTGAATATGTGATGAAAAAGCGGATTGAAGAGAGTATTCTCCTCCTTAATACCACAGATTTAAAGGTCTATGAGATTGCGGAAAAGGTGGGGTTTCGGGACTCTCATTATTTTAGTATCTGCTTTAAAAAGCATGTGGGAGTCACCGTAAAGGAATTTAAGCAAAGGTAGTAAAATTTCTAACCTATTGAGTCAAAATATTAAATTGAGTCAGGGGCCAGTTTTCCGTATACTGTTATTAGCATATTGTTTCATGAAAATCCAGGAGGAGGAGCAAGTAATGAAGAAAAGAATGTTAAAAGGGGTATCAGCCGTCATGCTGTCTGCAGCTTTAGTCGTTTCAATGGCTGGGTGTGCAGGCAAAAGCAGTACAGCGCCCGCAGGGGGAACGGGAAATGATAAAGTGGTGTTAAATGTATGGCACCAGTGGTCCAATGACACCAATGAATTAAAAAAGAAATATGACGAAGCCGTAGCAGCTTACATAAAAGACAATCCAAATGTTGAGATCAATACGCAGACTTTGGATACAGAGGCATATAAAACTAAGATTTCAGCAGAGTTTGCAGGAGATGCAAAAGGAATCGATTTGTTTTACTACTGGGGGGCAGGAACCGCCAGAAAGATGGTAAATGCAGATAAATTACTTCCTCTTGATTCTTATCTCACCGATGAGGTAAAGGGAAAATTACTGGAAGGATCAACTGCCGCTTTTGAATACAATGGAAGTACCTATTCTCTTCCTATGTTTTCCTGGTATATGACCTTATATTGCAACAAGGCATTATTTGAGCAAGCAGGAGCAGAACTTCCTGAGACTTATGACCAGTTAGTTACCGCTGTCGATAAGCTTTCAAAGCTTGATGGAGTAACTCCTCTGGCATCTGGAGCAAAAGATGGCTGGAATGCAGCCTTTATCTATCAGGCATTGGCATTAAGGTCTGTAGGTTCGGAAAATATTAACAAGATGTTGTCAGGAAAGGCTCCTTTTGAAGGAGATGGATATAAAGATGCGGCTGATAAAGTCGCGGAATTATACAAGAAGGGAGCATTTGGTGCCAATCCATTGGAGCAAAGTAACGACGATGCCAATGCTGCCTTTGGAAGCGGAAAAGCGGCTATGAGACTTATGGGAAGCTGGTATGCAAACAGTATTTATTCCGATAAAACCGTTACCATCAAGCCTGAAGATGTCGTGGCTATGAAAATCCCTATGATTTCTGGAAAAGGAAATGCAGGCGATTATTGTGGCGGATTCGTAGAGTCCTTCTGGGTCAACAAAAGCACAAAGAATCCAGATCAGGCCGCTAAGTTTGCTATCTACATCAATGAAAAGATGGGAGAAGCAGCCTATGCATCAGGAACTGGTTTTAGCGGTTGGAAGACAGAGGTTGATGATAAGGGCTTAAATCCGCTGTTCGTACAGATCAAGGGTCTTCTTTCTCAGGGAACCACAGCCGTTCTTGCCTGGGATACTTCCTTAGATGCAGAGCCAGCCACCATTCATAATGAGCAAGTTCAGACATTATTCGCACCCAATGCGGATACTGGTGAATTCATCAAAGAACATGAGGCGGCTATTAACAAGTAAGTAAGAGCAAGGGGGTATCGCTTACGAATTGAGGCGATACCCTTTTTATGCCAAAAGGAGGTCTTATATGAACAACATGTTGGGAAAAAAAGGTAACGTAGCCTGCTTTGTGCTGCCTGCTCTCATTTTATTTGTCAGTTTCAGTATCATACCCCTAATCGTTTCCGGAATCTATAGCTTCTTTCAGTACGATGGCATCGGTAAGATGACGTTTATTGGTTTGGGAAATTACATCCGGATGTTTGCGGAGGACCGTTACTTTGTAAAATCGGTCACCAATTCCCTGCTTTTAGTTGGTGCCTCCTTGTTAATTCAGCTTCCCATTTCTCTTACTCTAGCCATGGTTCTGGCTCGTGGGGTAAAGGGGGAACAGTTTTTCAGGACGGTCTACTTTCTACCAGTGGTCATATCCAGTATGGTAATTGGTCAGTTATGGATGAAGATGTTTAACAGCGATTACGGGCTGTTAAATAATGTAATCCGTGGGTTAGGATATTCTGATTTTAACTATTCCTGGCTTTCCAATCCTAAAACTGCCTTTCTATCTACAGTGGTTCCAGCCGTATGGCAATATATTGGTTACCATATGTTGATTTTCTATGCAGGAATCAAATCCATCCCTCAGGACTATTATGAGGCGGCTCAGATTGACGGTGCCAGTAAGTGGCAGGTAAACTTAAAAATTACCTTTCCTCTGTTGGCTCCGGTCATTAAGACCTGCGTCATTTTTTCCATTACTGGTTCCTTAAGAGCCTTTGATCTCATCTATGTCATGACTGGTGGCGGACCAAACCATGCCAGTGAGGTTCCGGCAACTCTTATGTACAACAACTTATTTCGCAAAGGGCTCTACGGATATGGAAGTGCCCAGGCATTTTTTATCGTTGTAGAATGCTTAATATTCACGTTTATCGTAAGTCGACTATTTAAAAAGGCAGAAGAAAATGCTTCAGCCATATAAAAGGGGGAAGATGAGATGAAAATCAGAAAACATATTAAGTTTTTAGTACTAAGCCTGATTGCAGTGACCCAGATATTCCCTTTATACTGGCTGATCACTTTTTCCCTAAAGACCAACGGGGAAATCTTTGGAGAAAATATATTAGGACTCCCAAGAACCTGGAGGTGGGAAAATTACCAGGCAGCCTTGACTCAGACCAGCCTGATAAAATATTTCTTAAATTCAGTGTTCTATTCCCTGGTCACTGTGGTTGTGGCGGGTCTGTTATCTGCCATGGCGGCATATGCCATTGCCAGAATGAAATGGAAGCTTAAGTCTGTGGTATTTGGAGTATTTGCCCTTGGCATCATGATCCCGGCCCAGGCAGCTTTGCTGCCCATGTTCCAGCTTCTTGATAAAACTGGATTAAAAGGCGGATATCTTGGCTTATTAATTCCTTACATTTCAGGAGCCATTCCCATGAGTATCCTGATCTTAACCGGATTTTACAGGAGCATTCCAATGGAACTTGAGGAAGCTGCCTGCATCGATGGCTGCGGGATCTTTCGTTGCTTTGCAACGATTATCCTCCCCATTATAAAACCAGCGCTTGCAACGGCCTCTGTCTTTACCTTTCTAGGGACCTGGAATGAACTGATGCTAGCCAATACCTTTGTTGACAGCGAACGTTACCGGACCCTACCCGTAGGTATCATGTCATTTGCAGGCCAATATTCTACAGACTGGGGCCTGATTGGAGCTGGTATGGTGATTGCCACACTGCCCACCATAGCCATTTACTTTATGTTAAGCAATCAGATTCAGGATAGTCTGGTAGCGGGAGCGGTGAAAGGATAAGAAGGATATGTTTGATGATAAAGGGAGATTCATAATAGAAGATTATAACCGGAAAACCACGTTCTCCAGTTTTTTGCCAGGAATCAGCGGAATCCACGGGATTCCTCTTTGGAGCTTTTACGTCAATCGAGGGCAGGCCATGGCAAGCTTTGGAGTGGAAAATAAAAACAATTCCATTTTAGAATTCTATCCAGCTCACCAATCATACCAGTTTGTGAGGAACATGGGATTTCGTACCTTTCTTAAAATAGGAGAGCAGGTATATGAGCCTTTTCGCTCCGATTTTGTAAAGACACGCATGTATGTGGGGATGAATGAACTGGAGTTGGAAGAAATCAATGACCATATAGGCTTAAAAATCAATATCACGTACGTGACCCTTCCGGATGAACCGTTGGCTGGTCTGGTTAGAAGAGTGAATGTTGAAAATATATCAAACCGACCTATGGACTTAGAAATCATAGATGGTTTGCCAGGAATGATTCCCTACGGGATCGGTTTAAAAGCCATGAAAGATATGGCTCAAACCATGAAAGCATGGATGCAGGTGGAGGATCAGGAGAAACGGCTGCCTTACTACCGAGTGCGTTACAGTACCGGGGATAACGCCATGGTATCTAAGGTGGAAAAAGGCAATTTCTTTCTTTCCTTATCAGAATCAGGCGACCTACTTCCTGTTATCGTTGACCCGGAAGTGGTTTTTGAGCATGATACTTCCTTTGAATTGCCTCTTGGACTTCAAACGTTCAGCCTAAACGAATTATTAAAGAAAAAGCAAATTACTCAAAATCAGGTTCCTTCTGGGTTTTCCTGTCTCCAGGAAGTTCTTTCTGCAGGCCAAAGTGTGGGTTGGAACAGTGTGATTGGTCAGGTAGCATCAAAGAGCATCCTAAATACATATGCGGAACAGCTTCTTGATAAGAGCTACTTTGACAAAAAGTATGGGGAATCGGTTGAGAAGACAAGAGAGCTTGGAGCGTATATAAATACGAAAACCTTGAGTCCTGTCTTCGATGCATATTGCAGGCAGACCTACGTGGATAATGTATTACGTGGCGGCTTTCCAATAAAACTTGGAGCAGATTCTGTCTTTTACATCTATTCCAGAAAGCACGGAGATATCGAACGGGATTACAATGATTTCTCCATGCTTCCAGAGTATTATTCTCAGGGGAATGGAAATTACAGGGATCTATGTCAGAATCGGAGAAGTGATGTCTTATTTACCCCTTATGTAAAGGATTATAACATTAAGTTATTTTATAATCTGATTCAACTAGATGGTTACAATCCCCTGGTTGTTCGGCAGGTCACATATCAGATGAATCAGCTTCATCAGGTTTTAGAGTTGGTTAAAGAAGATAGCCAAATATCAATGAAAGAATTTTTCGAGAAAGAATTTTCCCCAGGAAGCTTATATACCTTTTTGGAGCAGCAAACGATCAATCTGAATTGCAGTAAGGAGAACCTTTTGCATAGGGCTATTAAATGTAGCACCCCTAAGTTCCCCGCTGATTTTACAGAAGGCTACTGGACGGATCACTGGACTTATAATCTGGATTTGATTGAATCCTACCTTTCCGTTTATCCAGAAAAGGAAGAGGAGCTTCTATATCTGGATAAAGAATATACCTTTTATGAGTCCAGGGCAGTGGTCAATCCTCGTCACAAGCGATATGTGGAGACAAATTTGGGTGTCAGGCAGTATCATGCTCTTGATGAAGAGCGAAAGAAGGAAGTATCGATTGATGTGGTGCATACGAATTATGGAACCGGAAGTGTGTATCAGACCAGCTTGATGATGAAGCTTATACTTTTGGCAGCCAATAAAGTTGCCTCTCTTGACATGATGGGATATGGAATTGAGATGGAGGGAGGAAAGCCTGGCTGGTATGATGCGTTAAATGGTCTGCCAGGACTATTTGGTTCCTCCGTGGCAGAAACCTTTGAGTTATACCGCCTGCTCTTATTCATCCAAAGTGCCAACAACCGCTACCATACCCCTGTTGCAGTGCCTATGGAGCTATATGAGTTCATGCAAGGTCTTTCTAATACCTTTGACTATTATAAGAAGGATGAAAAGGTAGGAAAAAGCAAGCTGTGGGTGTGGAATGAGTGCAACTGTCAGAAAGAGTTCTATAGGGAACGTACGGTATTTGGTATTAAAGGGGAAGAAGTGGTGTTGTCGGACCAGGAATTAGAAGGAATGCTACAGTACTGGATCTCTTATGTAGAAGATGGCATATATGATATCTGCACAGGGACGGAAAGAATTCCTACCTATTTTTCCTATTCTTTTGACCGCTATGAGACAGAGGACGGTCATATTATTCCAAAGAATTTAAAGGTGGTTTCTATGCCTTTATTCTTAGAGGGATATGTCCGGTATTTGAAGCTGCCAGTTTCCAGAGAAATAAAAATAAACTTATACCATAATCTAAAGAAGTCTGGGCTTTATGATTCCAAGCTTAAGATGTACAAAGTCAATGAGTCATTGGAAGAGGCATCCTTTGAAATTGGAAGGGCTAAGGCATTTTCCCCTGGGTGGCTGGAGAATGAATCCATCTGGCTTCACATGGAATATAAATACCTGTTGGAGTTACTTCGATTAAAACTATATCAGGAATTTTTCGATGATTTACACAATGCCTGCATTCCCTTCTTATCAGAAGAAATGTATGGGAGAAGTCTCTTGGAAAACTCATCCTTCCTGGCAAGCAGTGCAAATGCAGATGAGAAAATCCATGGAAAAGGTTTTGTAGCCAGGTTAAGTGGTTCAACCGCCGAATTCTTGCAGATATGGCAGATTATGATGTTCGGAGAACGGCCATTTCGTCTGGTGGAGGGTCAGCTTCGATGCTATTTTGAGCCTGCGATCCCTAAATATCTAGTTCCAGATGGCAAACAAGTGGAAGCTAGATTTTTAGGAAAAACGGATGTATCTTATCACTTTGCTCAAAGAAAAGATATCATACCAGGTTCTTACCAGATTAAGAAGATAAGACTGGAATTTCTTAATGGGCAAGTCAAAGAGATAAAGGAGTCATGGATCTCCGGTTCTGATGCAGAAAAGCTAAGGGCTGGTGAGGTGAAATCCGTTGTAGTGGAACTGGAATAACTGTTTAAGACCTGCTTTTAATCTTCTTTTTTCTCCGGTGTGAGTTGTCTAGATCGATACGTTTCATAGACCTCAAGAAGCTGAGGGCGTTTTACCACCCCAATTTTTTGAAAAATATTATGGATGTGGGTTTTTGCCGTACCAAGGGAGATATATAAATCATCGCTTATTTCCTGGTTGGTCTTATCATCCAGAAGTACCTTAAGGATCTCCCGTTCCCGTGAAGTCAAATGATAGTTTTCCCCAAAATGATATAATAAGCTATCTTCAATATCAGAAGGGAACGTTTCTTTGACGCAGTTGGTAACGCTGGAAACAATGCGGTTGTTTTTTAGGAGTATCTTCAAATAGTATGTAATATAAGCCGCAGTGAAGCCAGCATACACAAGATAAAGAATATCGGAGGTAGTACTTCGGTTATTCATATTAATATAAAATCTTGAGTAAGTATCAAAATTAAAAATAACAATGGTATCTTCAATAACGATCAAAATATTAAAAATAATGGTGAGGAAGAAAAGTCTTTTACACCATAGATAAAAGGAATCCTGAAATTCTTCAGGGTTCTTTTTTATTGTTAAAAAGCTAGTGATTCCTAAATACAAGTTATAGGCCTGGCTTGGTAGAAAATAGAGCCATATTTTCCAGGCAGAGTTTTTTAGAGCAGGAACAAAAAGCATAAAGACCACATAAAGAGTTAAAATCACATAATCAATCTTTTTAATTTTCCGGTTCAACAGCCTTTTAAAAATGGTTAAGTAACCAAGGGACACGATCATATAAATTAAGGTTTTATGAGTTGGAACAATCATGAAAATCTTATTATACACATCTGCAAAGTTTTCAAACATTTCTGAGAGGAATATCACGATATCATCCATTAAAATTGCGGAAAAGATAATACCAGTCCACAATAATTTCTTCTCTCTTTCCCAATAAAAGAGTAAAAATGACATCCATATTATGCCTGAGTAAATCATGATTAAGGCCAGATTATAAATGAAAATCAAATTCTTTCCCATGAGAACCTCCTGTCTGTTTTTGTCGGTTTTTAGATATAACCAGTATAGCAGTATCTAAGTTTTTTACAACCTTCAAAATTCCTCTAAATCTACAATCTGTAGTGTAAAATGCACAAAAGTTTAGATGAGTTTATGGAAAAATAGTAATAAAGTGATATAAAGTTCAACCTCTCGGTGCATTCTCAACTCGCCAAGAAACTGCTATTTTCGTCTTGTGAGTACCGATTCAGGTGTTCAACGCAAAAACGAAAAGGAGGTTTACCGGTGGCAGAAAAAATTGTACTGGCATTAGGAGGCAATGCACTCCAGTCAGGAGGGGAAGCTGCAACGGCAGAAGGCCAGCTTACTGTAATACATAAAACCTGCGAGTACATCGCCCAATTAAATCAGCAGGGATACGAAATGGCAATTGTACATGGAAACGGGCCGCAGGTAGGAAGAATCGTACTCGCCAGTGAAACTGCAAAAGATGTAACCCCTGCCATGCCCTTTGATGTATGCGGGGCGATGTCCCAGGGTTATATCGGATATCACCTGCAGCAAGGATTAAAATATGCCCTCAATAAGAGGAATGAGAGTTTTCCTGTGGTGACCATATTAACCCAGGTGGTGGTGGATAAAAAAGATCCCGGATTTAAGAATCCCACAAAGCCTATCGGTCCATTTTACTCCAAGGAGGAAGCTATGGAGCTTGAACGGGAAAAGGGATATGTGATGAAGGAGGATTCCGGGCGGGGGTACCGGAGAGTCGTTGCATCACCACTTCCTCAAAGGATCGTGGAAATTGAAGCAGTAAAGGAATTGTGGCCTAAAGCAATCGTCATCACCTGTGGGGGCGGCGGAATTCCGGTCACGGAAAATCCTACAGGCTGTTTAAATGGAACGGCAGCAGTCATAGATAAGGATTTTGCAGCCGAGCTTTTAGCGGAACAGGTGGGTGCAGACATTCTCATGATCTTAACAGAGGTGGAGAAAGTAGCAATTAATTATAACAAACCAGATCAGAAGAACCTGGATCATCTCAGTCTCAAAGAGGCTCATGAGTATTGTGAGCAAGGTCAGTTTGCACCTGGAAGCATGCTTCCAAAGGTTCAGGCAGCTATGAAATTTGTTAGAGCCAATCCATCGAAAAGGGCCATTATTACATCTCTTGATAAGGCACTGGAAGCATTGGACGGAAAAACCGGTACTGTATTTACATTTAACAATTAAAGAACTTATAGGAGGATTTGCCATGAAAGCAAACGGAATTACTCATTTCATCGACACGAACGAATTCACCAAGGAAGAGCTGTTAGACATTATTAATTTATCTCTGGCAATTAAAAAAAGTATTAAATTAGGCTACAATCCACCTCTGCTAAAAGGAAAGACACTGGGCATGATCTTTCAGCAGTCTTCCACACGGACCCGTGTATCCTTTGAAACGGCGATGGAACAGCTTGGCGGTCATGCCCAGTATTTAGGACCAGGTATGATTCAGCTTGGAGGTCATGAGACTGTAGGGGATACAGGAAGGGTGCTTTCCCAGATGATCGACGTAGTGATGGCCAGAGTAATCGAGCATAAATCAGTTGTGGAACTGGCAAAGGCGTGCACCATTCCAGTGCTCAATGGCATGAGCGATTTTAACCACCCGACTCAGGAAATTGGAGATTTGTGTACCATTGTTGAGCACCTTCCAAGGGGAAAGAAGCTTGAGGAATGTAAGGTAGTCTTTGTAGGTGACGGAACCCAGGTATGTGCTTCTCTTGGATTTATTACAACAAAGCTTGGCATGCATTTCGTTCATTATGGACCAAAGAATAATCAGCTTTTAGAAGAGCACAAAACCATTCTGGAAGAAAACTGCAAGATTTCCGGCGGAACATGGGAAGTAACCGACAACCGGGAGAGCGTAAGAGGAGCAGACTTTATCTATACTGATGTCTGGTACGGATTGTATGAAAATGAAACTCCAAAAGAAGAGCGAGTGGAAACCTTTAAGGATTATCAGGTCAACAGAGATTTGATGTCTCTGGGTAATATCGGCTGTAAATTCATGCATTGCCTGCCTGCCACAAGGGGAGAGGATGTAACGGATGAGGTTATTGACAGCGAAAGCTCCATTGCCTTCTTTGAGGCAGGCAACCGGCTGACTGCCATGAGAGGACTTCTTGTTTACTTTACCCAGTATCAGAGAGAACAGGCAAAAAGTGAGCTTTCTATTGCGGCTGCTAAGGAAGAACTGGAAACTTTCATGAATGATAGACATATCAGATAGGGGGCCAGATCATGTCAGATGCGCCAAAGAAAAAGTTTCGGTTAATTGATGCCATTATGGCAGTAATATGTGTTGTATTTGTGGCGGAGGCAGCAGGTCCAGTAGCGGCTATCGGCAATTCCCAGTATTTTTGGTGGCTGTTCCTTTTGATCACGTTTCTGCTTCCCTACGGCTTAATCTCATCTGAATTAGGGACAACCTATGAAGGAGATGGGGGATTGTACGACTGGGTGTCAAAAGCATTCGGTAAAAAATGGGGAGGAAGAGTCTCCTGGTACTATTGGATTAATTTTCCTCTGTGGATGGCTTCTTTGGCGCTTATGTTCCCCAAGGTAATCGGTCTATTAGCAGGGATGGAGCTTGGATTATTTCCATCGCTTTTCATAGAACTTGCCTTTGTTTGGATTGTTGTTTTTATCAGCTTTTTCTCCGTTTGTGACAGCTCTTGGATATTAAATGGCGCCGCAATCATAAAAATCTTAATTGCATTGTCCCTTGGAGGACTTGGAATATACGGAGCCATCCATCACGGAGTCGCCAACGAGTATACTTTATCCTCAATGCTTCCAAGTTTTGATTTAAACAGCTTATCCTACATATCGGTAATCTTATTTAATTGTCTTGGATTTGAAGTGGTATGTACGTTTGCCGGTGATATGGAGAATCCCAAAAAACAGATTCCCCAAGCCATAGTAGCAGGTGGATTGGTAATTGCAGCTATCTATATCTTTATGGCATTTGGCATAGGGGTTGCCATACCAGCAGACCAGATCAGCACCAGCACCGGTTTAATAGCCAGTGTCCAGCTTTTGACCGGAACTACCAGAGGCATTATCGTGGTTATCATTTCCATTGGGTTTTTACTGACCTTGTTTGGAAATATGATTTCCTGGTCTTTGGGGGTCAACAATGTAGCGGCCTACGCTGCGGAAAATGGGGACATGCCAGAGGTATTTAAGATAAAAAGCAAAAAAAATGGCATGCCTGTAGGCGTCTCTTTGATGAATGGATTGGTAGCAAGCCTTGTACTTATTATAGCTCCATTCATTCCAAACCAGGATTTGTTTTGGAGCTTCTTTGCTTTGAATTTGGTCATGTTTTTACTTTCCTATCTTCCTGTTTTCCCTGCTTTTTTAAAGCTGAGAAAGATAGATCCGGAAACAGAACGGCCATTTAAGGTTCCAGGAAGTCCAGCATTTTTGAGGGTATTAGCAGGGATTCCTATGATACTCATTGTGATTGCATTGATCTTTACAGCAGTGCCATTAAGATTCGATCCAGAAAGCCTGGCAGGGATTCTTCCCATTACAATTGGGGCAATTATATTCATTTTATTAGGCGAGCTAATTGTAAATAAAAAACGAAAATAGTAAGAAAGAAGGGGTAAATTATGGCTATAAGATTAAATGATACCACACCAAAGCAGGATGGGTACCGCATGCCTGCAGAATTTGAAGAACAGGAACGAATTTGGATGCTGTGGCCGGAAAGGTCTGATAACTGGAGAGATGGAGCAAAACCCGCTCAAAAAGTGTTTGCAAACGTGGCAAAGGCAATCAGACGGTTTGAGCCAGTGACGGTATGCGTTTCTCCTGCACAGTTTTCAAACTGCCGTGCCCATCTGCCAGAGGATATCCGGGTGGTGGAAATAACAAGCAACGATTCCTGGATCAGGGACTGTGGTCCTACCTTTGTAATTAATGATATGGGAGGAATCAGAGGGTGTGACTGGACCTTTAATGCCTGGGGAGGCCTGGTAGACGGACTGTATTTCCCATGGGATCAGGATGACCTTGTGGCACAGAAGGTTTGTGAGTTAGAAGAGATTCCATCCTACCGCACCGAAGGTTTTGTTTTAGAAGGCGGCTCCTTCCACGTAGATGGGGAGGGAACTGTGATCACCACAGAGATGTGCCTGTTAAGCGAAGGCAGAAATCCCCTGATGACAAAGGAAGAAATTGAAGATATGTTACAGGAGTACCTAAACTGTGAGAAGGTCATCTGGATTCGGGATGGAATCGATCCAGATGAAACCAATGGGCATATTGATGATGTGGTTCAATATGTGAGGCCGGGGGAAGTAGCCTGTATCTGGACCGAAGATGAGAGCAATCCGTTTTATGAGGAGGCACAGGCAGCATATCAGACATTAACTGAGGTGGTGGATGCCAAAGGGCGAAAACTGAACGTACATAAGCTTTGCCTTACCAAACATCCAGTGCTTCTCCATGGAGCAGATTCCATTGATATGGTGGAAGGAACCATTCCAAGAAAGGACGGAGAGATATCCATTGCTTCCTATATGAATTTTCTTGTGGTAAATGGAGGAGTCATCGTACCTCAATATGGAGATGAAAACGATTCGCTTGCAATGAGTCAAATTCAGGAAATGTATCCGGAACGGAAGGTTGTAGGGGTACGCACAGAGGAAATTGCATACGGCGGAGGAAATATTCACTGCATCACCCAACAGCAGCCAAAAGTAAAATAATATATAAGGGATTAAGGCAGTTCGCCTTAATCCCTTTTTATAGCCATTATTCTTTTTCTTCTGCTACCGGTTCCGGTGGCACAAAGTGCTCTGGAATTCCTGGATCTTTCATATCATAGATTCGGTCATATTCCTTGGTATCCTGGTTTTTCAAAGTTTCCGAACGGTTCATGGAGAGGAATTTAGCAAGTTCATAGCAACTCACCCAAATTTCATTATTTCCATCTTTCTGAGATTCGTCAAATATAAGCTGTAGCCCGAAATGAAGGTGGGATTCGTTGATGTTATTTGTATTTTCATTCCGGCTGTAACCAGTGCGTCCTAAATATCCAATTACATCTCCAGCAGTAACGATGCTTCCTTGCTTTAATGATTTATGATAAGGATAATTTTTCCGTAAATGAGCGTAATAATAATATCGTTTCCCGTCAAAGCTTCGGATGCCAAGGCGCCAGCCTCCGTATCGGTTCCAGCCAATGGCCTCCACATAACCGCTTTCAACAGCAATTACAGGTGTTCCCACCTGGCCCATTAAATCATGGCCCAGATGCTGCCGCTTAAAGCCGTAAGATCTAGCAACTCCAAAGTCGTCAAAATCATTATAGGGATATCCCTTCGCAATGGGAGAGTACCCTTTTAGTCCATATTTTTTTACCCATACCTTATCCGGGTCAACAGATCCGTCAGGCAAAAGGGCAGGAGTGGCATACAAGGGAGCGTTAGCAGAAGGGATTTCAATTTCATAAGTACCAACTAAACCATCTAAGACAGCTCCGTAGGCATTTCTGTAATAAGGATAATATTTCATTTTCTCAGTCAATTCTTCCATCGTTTTACCAGCTAAGAGCTGTTCAGCCAGTGCATCTAGGTCCTTGGTGGAGTACTTGGAAAAATCCCCACCGTACTTAACGCCAAGGTAGGCCAAAAGATCCACCCAGTTTAGATGGGGTTCCGACTGGAAGGTGCTGACGTCATAACGGAAGGCCTCTTGCATGGCTCTAGCCGTAACGTTAAAGTCCACCCATTTGATATATTTCTTCGGCTCTGAGGCTGTGGATTTCCCTTCTTGATTGACAACCGGTAAAGAGAAACGGCCTACAGGGGAGATTAAGAAAAGAGAAACTAAAAAAAAGGTCAGAATCATAACTTCTATGTAGATGATCATGTGATGTTTTCTTATCTGGGAATAGGTTAAGAATTTTTTGAATGGGTTCATAAATGTTCTCCTTGTCATTCCATAAAAGGTGCAAGTGAAAAGGGAAAGCAGCTTTTAAGGCTTTCCCATATAAGATATGCGCAAAATGGAGAAAATATGACGAGAAACAAAACCCATGGTTCCAGTTGGTTTTAAGGAGGGTTCATGTTATAATGTTAATATGAAAAAATTCGAAACCGGAAAAAAGAATGATAAATATTAACGATTTTAAGTGCTGGAAAGAGAGGTTTAAACATGAATAATTTTGAATATTGTGTACCCACAAGAGTGCTGTTTGGCCGTGATACCCACAAGCAGGTGGGAACGGTCATTAAAGAATACGGATTTAAAAAAGTTCTGGTTCATTATGGCGGCGGTAGTGTGAAAAAAAGCGGACTTCTTGATCAGGTAACGGATTCCTTAAAGGAACAGGGAATTGAGTTTGTATTGTTTGGCGGCGTAAAACCAAATCCCACACTTTCACTGGCAAAGGAAGGAATGGAGCTTTGCAGACAGGAAGGCATTGATTTTATTCTGGCTGTAGGGGGAGGAAGCGTTCTGGATTCTGCTAAGTGCATTGCAGACGGCACCTTAAATCCCGAAATAGATCCCTGGAAGTACTTTATAAAGGAGGCTTCACCTGATAAAGCTCTCCCTCATGGAAATATACTGACTCTTTCTGCTTCTGGAAGTGAGACTAGTTTGTCCTGTGTTATCACCAATGAAGATGGCAATTATAAACGGGGCTTTAATAGTAAAACTCACCGTCCTTTATTCGCTATTTTAAATCCGGAGCTGACCTTTTCTGTGAATAAGTTCCAGACCGGATGCGGAAGTGTAGATATTATGATGCACACCCTGGAACGTTACTTAGGCGGGAATACCAAGGATACCCCTTTAACAGACCGAATTGCAGAAGGACTCTTAACCTCAGTGATGGAGGCGGGAGCAATCGTAGATAAAGATCCTAAAAATTATGAGGCGAGAGCCACTTTAATGTGGGCAGGAAGTTTGTCTCATAATGACCTTACTGGCCTTGGCAGAGAGTTTATGATGCAGGTCCATCAGTTAGAGCATGAATTGTCTGGTTTATATCCCTGCATTGCCCATGGTGCAGGTTTATCTGCTCTTTTTTGTTCTTGGTCCAGATATGTATGTGAGAAAGATCCTATGAGATTTGCCCAACTTGCAGTCCGGGTGATGAAGGTTGAGATGGATTTTGAGGAACCACTAAAAACAGCTTTAAAGGGAATTGACCGTTTAGAAGAATTCTTTCAAAGCATTAAAATGCCAGTCCGCTTAAGCGAGCTTGACGATGCAGTGCGGGAAGAGGATTTTGAAGTGATGGCAGAAAAGTGTTCGTTTAACGGAACCAGAAGTTTACCTGGAATCCGTACCCTTGGGAAACAGGAGATGATAGACGTATACCGAATGGCATACTAAAGACAGATTGCAGAAGGGGGCCAAAAGCCCCCTTGTTTTTATGTAATAGGAAATGCATCCTATTACATAAAAAGATAAAATCGCTGCTGCATTCATTTATTTATTTATTTATTTATTTATTTATAGCAACCCATTTTGCAGATGTTGGTTACGTAAGGTTTTGCTTTATCCTTATCCTTGCAAAAGGGTTTGAAAATAGATACCATGGTAATCGCGTTCTGAGGTGGTCTTGTCATGAATGTGGAATTGCAAATAAAGCGAAAATTGATTCCATTGACTTCCTGAGTGGATACCAGATAGGGCTTATAGGTGGTACCTCTTAATTCACAGGTAGCTTCATGAAAGATCACCAGGTCTTGACAATTTACATCACGGTAAAAGGTAAAGTTGCCCGGGCAGCTCATACGAAGAAACTCCTTTGCGTGTTCTATTGTTATATCATATGCACAGCCGGGGACGAGAGCCACAGGGCGTGGCTTCTTTATAGAGTAAGAGGAATAATTTCCCGGTCGCTTGGTATTAAAAGTTCGCCTTTAAACCAAGGTGTTCCTTCCTCTAAATAGCGTTTTTTACGATTTGGAAGGTCAGAGTCTTCCGTATGCCAGAGAATTAGATGTTCTGCATTCATTTCCTGAGCCAGTTCACAGGCATCTTTTACTGTGCTATGATGCTTTTCGTAAGGCTTAAACCGCTCTCTTTCCTCATAGAGGCAAAAGGTCTCGTGTAAGAGCCAGCTGCAGTTTTTTGCATAGGAATGACAAGAGGAATTAAGTGGCTCGTCCCCACAAAAGGTCAATGTTTTGCCATTTGAGAGAGTGGTGGTAAATCCATACTGTTCTGCTTTGTTAGAGTGAATATCAAAAAAGGTCACTTCATTTCCAAGAATTGTTCTAGTTTCCTTATCGTTCACTCCAGTGAGATGGATTCTCTTTCCGATCAGTTCATAAAATTTCCCTTGAAGAGTTAGTCTACAAAGAGTATCAATCACAGAAACTAGCCGTTTGTGGCAATAGATCATAAAATCTCCATCATAAGTATCTGCTCTCATTTTGGCTCCAATGATACGAACCATCCAAACCACACCAAGAATGTGGTCGGTATGCTCGTGGCTGACAAAGAGATGATGGATTTGAGAAAGGTCCACATTCATATCATCTAAAATTCCAAGGATTCCGTTGCCACCACCGGCATCCACCATAAAGAATTCCTCTTCTTTTTTAATTGCAAAGCAGGTATTATAGCATTTAGTCACTGCAGCATTGCCTGTACCGAAAATATATAATTGCTCCATCTTTTGCTCCTTTTTTACACGGGGGTTTTCTGTTTTCGTAAAATATGGTACTATATGATTCATACAAATGCAACTATGTTTCAGGAGGAAAGTGTAATATGAGAGATTTGGCATATCTGAAACTGATGTCTAGGGAGTATCCGACGATAAAAGCGGCATCGAGTGAGATCATAAACTTAATGGCAATTCAAGGTCTGCCTAAGGGAACGGAGTATTTTTTCAGTGATTTACATGGAGAGCATGAGGCTTTTATCCATTTGTTAAGAAGCGCGTCGGGAATCATACGAGAAAAAATTACGGAAACATTTAGTCATATTATGCCAGAGAAAGAAGAAGTTGAGCTGGCAAACCTGATTTATTATCCAGAAAAGGTGCTCAATCAGTTAGAGTGTTTGGAAACGGCAGATGATGAGTGGCAGAGAGTTACCATTTACCGACTGGTACAGATTTGTAAAGTGGTATCTTCCAAATATACAAGATCCAAGGTGAGAAAGAAGATGCCTAAGGAATTTGCTTATATTATCGATGAACTCCTTCATGTAGATTATAATGATGATAATAAACGTGTATACTATAGTGAAATCATACGTTCCATTATTGATATAGAGGTGGGGGACAAGTTTATCGTGGCCCTTTGTGAGCTGATTAAAAATTTAACCATTGACAGCTTGCATATCATTGGAGATATTTACGATCGTGGTCCAAGAGCCGATATGATTATGAAGGAACTGCTTCATTTCCATGATGTGGATATCCAGTGGGGAAATCATGATATTTCCTGGATGGGAGCAGCGACTGGTAATCTTGCTTGTATCTGTAATGTGATTCGGATTGCGATTAGCTATAACAGCTTTGATGTGCTAGAGGATGGATACGGAATTAATTTAAGACCATTATCCATGTTTGCAGCCAGAGTCTATAAGGACGATCCCTGTGAACGATTCCTTCCACAAACGCTTGATGAAAATATATATGATGCTGTGGACCCAGGGCTTGCGGCAAAGATGCATAAGGCAATCACTGTCATCCAGTTTAAAGTGGAGGGGCAGATTATAAAGCGTCACCCGGAATATGAAATGAATGACAGAGTCCTCATGGAAGCCATAGATTTTAAGCGTGGCATAATTACCATAGAAGGAAAAGAGCATTCGTTGGTTGATACCTTCCTTCCAACTGTGGATCCAGACCATCCATTGGAACTGAATGCAGGAGAAGAAGAACTACTTCGTGTCCTTCAACTGTCCTTTCTTCATAACGGACTTCTTCATAAGCATGTACGTTTCCTCTATTCACATGGAAGCATGTACAAATGCTGTAATTCCAATCTTCTCTACCATGGCTGTATCCCAATGAAAGAAGATGGGGGTTTTGAAGAGCTGATGTTAGATGGAAAATCCTACTGTGGAAGGGCACTTATGGATTGTTTGGATCAAAAGGTTCAAAATGCCTATTTCATGCCAGAGGATTCAAAAGAAGGAGCCGATGCCAGAGATTTTATGTGGTATCTATGGTGTGGTGCCAAATCACCTGTTTATGGCAAAGGAAAGATGACTACGTTTGAGCATTACTTCCTTGACGATCCACAAACCTATAAGGAGCCAATGAATCCATATTATCGTTTGAGTGTGAAAGAGGAGTATTGCGATAAGATTTTAGAGGAATTCGGGCTTTCAAAAGAAGGGTCTCATATTATCAACGGTCACGTTCCGGTTAAGATTAAAGAAGGGGAATCCCCGGTGAAAGCTGGAGGAAAGTTATTCTTAATCGATGGTGGTCTTTCGAAAGCGTATCAGGCTAAGACCGGGATCGCCGGCTATACCTTGATCTATAATTCCAATCATCTGGCTTTAGCCGAACATAAGCCATTTAATCCAGAAGAGGAGAGCACGCCTAAGGTATCGGTAGTAGAATATGTAAAAAACCGTGTTATGGTAGCAGATACAGATAAGGGCGTGGAACTTGCCGGACGGATATCCGATTTAAAAGAACTGGTAGCCGCATATCGGGAAGGTATCTTAAAAGAAAATGTAGAATAGGCTTTTGGAATGAAATTTTTAATAATTATTTCAGATAAGGTTTATTTACGAAGCTTCCGCCAGATGGTACAATGGTCAGAGTGATTTACTTATAAGAAGGAGGCTCAGATGAGCAAACAGGAATTTTTACAGCGCCTTAGGGATACATTAACTGGTGAGGTCCCTGGAAACGTGATTGAGGATAATATCAGATTTTATGATGAATATATCAGTACAGAAGTAAGAAATGGTTCAACGGAAGATGAGGTAATCTCATCCATCGGAGATCCTAGGCTGATTGCCAAAACTATCATGGAAGCCAGTGAGAATGCATCTGCCTCAGGAAAAACTTATTATGAATCTTACTCAGGAAGCACACGGAGCGAATATGACAACCAGGAAGATACTGGACGTGGTATGCATTACATTGATTTGAGTAAATGGTACTGGAAGGCACTAGCCATCGGGGCTGTGATTCTTTTGTTTTTCCTTACAGCTACCATACTAACTGGTATTTTTAGCCTCTTGATGCCGCTTTTTGGACCATTGCTTATGGTTCTTTTAATCTTCTGGTTTTTAAGAGGAATGAGGCGATGATGTCAATTATTGTTAACATTTCCATATAAATATTACAAAAGTGTAACGGCAGTTGCGGCGCGAAGACGTCACAACTGCCGTTTTTTCTTGACAAAATCGAGAAATAATTATATAATCCGAATGTAACAATTTTGTAATATTTGTTTTGAAACTTTTTCTGAGTCAAGAAAAAGAAAACAGGAGAATCAATATGAGAAATAAAATGTGGAAGGCGTTTGGGCTCTTAGGGCTTCTTGCAGGACTTGGTTTGGTTACACCAGCTAAGACGTATGGAGCAGAAATTGCAGTGGAAACCAGCACGACACTTTATGCGAAGATGGATGTGCCTGTTTCAGTTTTAAATACTGCCAATCCCTCAGGAAGTATTCTTTCCAGTGCAGAGGAAGGAAAGACGTATGAGGTCATAGAAGCTCCAAAGGATGGTTGGGTTAGAATCAAGGTATCTCAAGGGGAAGGCTACATAAAAAGCAGCTCAGCTACCCTGATAGAAAAGGCCCAGGAAAAGGTGGACAAGTCAGCCTTAAAGCGCCAGGAGGTAGTTGATTACGCACTTCAGTTCGTAGGAAACCGCTATGTGTATGGCGGTGTGAATCCCAATACCGGAGTGGATTGTTCTGGTTTTACCAAATATGTACTTGGGAAGGCGGGCGGTGTTACAGTAAGCCGTGATTCCAGATCCCAGTCCTCAGATGGTAAGATCGTAAGCTACCAAAATGCCCGTGCCGGAGATCTGGTATTTTATGGTAAAAGTGGGTCGATTAACCACGTTGCCCTATATATGGGAGACGGCAAAGTGGTCCACGCTTCTACAGAAAAGACAGGAATTATCGTGACAAACGTCATGTATCGCAAGCCTGTTAAATTTGTTAGTGTTTTAAACTAAAATATTAAGAGTTTTAGTGCAGTTTTAAATAATACTTGACGAAAAGATAAAATATATGTATAATAACCGTAATGAATTTAATACTTATGTAACATTTGAAAACCAAAAAGTGAAAACAGGAGCAAATTTCCCGATGATGAAAAAAACATGGAAAACGTTAGGCCTTATGGCTTTTTGCAGCGCAATTGTAATTGCTAGACCTTCAGATGTAAGAGCAGATGAGACATCCGGTCCAGGACTTAGTTATGGTAACTATTTAGTAACTGTTGATTCAGACAAAGTAACAATTAGTAAAGATGAAGAAGGTCAAGAAACTTTGATGACCGCAACCAAAGGCAATTCCTTTCAGGTAATGGAAGATATGGGCGATGGTACAGTCAAAGTTAAGGTTAATGATACATACGGCTATTTGCCAGTAGACGGCAATGCAACCGTTACTCAAACCGATGCAAGCACTCTTGCAGAACTTGAAGTAAAGAATAAGGTAGATGAAGCTGTTGATTTCAGACAGAGCATTGCAAATTACGGTTTACAGTTTGTAGGCGGACGTTATGCTTATGGCGGATCTGATCCCAGAACAGGGGTGGATTGCTCCGGTTTTACAAGATATGTACTGCAGCATGCTGCAGGAATCAATTTAAGTCGTTCTTCAGGCGGACAAGCCTCTCAAGGAAGAGCCATCAGCGCAGATCAGATGCGCCCAGGCGATCTGTTATTCTACGGAAGCAGCAGAGCAATCAACCACGTAGCCATGTACATCGGTAACGGACAGGTTGTACATTCTTCCACATATAGCACAGGTATTAAGACATCCCCATGGAATTATCGGGCACCTGTAAAAATTGTCAATGTGATTGGCGATTAATGATTAAGCGGATAACCGGATTTCGGTTAGGGTATATGACCTTCGGCGAGGGATTGCCGGGGGTCTTTTTTTGTTTTTTATATTAAATATAATTTTAAGCTTCTATAATATTGTGAAGGCTGAGAACTCGGCAAGTAAGTGCTTAAGGTAATTTGCATATTCTGTTTCTATCAATATTACATGTTCTGTTAACATCAATTTCCGTTAATATAAGCTAAGATATATGAGGGATTATTAATTCCACCTGGAGTGCCTAATTGACAATGGTAACCGAAAGGCAGTAATATGAGAATGGAAGAGTTATTCTAAACGGTTATGGACGAGGTTTAACGTGTATTATTAGGGGGACGCTTATGAACTATGAAAAAAGTTTAATAAAGAAAAAAGAATGGTTATTCTTTGTACCTTTTTTTCTCATATCTGTTTTATCAGGTAAATTGGTATGGATTTATAGCGATGATAAATCAGAACTGATACATAAGGCAATCATAGGTCTAAAGTGGTTATTTTGCTTTATGTTTATAGCTGCTGTAATTTATGAGATTTATAAATTGATAAAAAAAGATCATTCTATGGAGAAAGTATGGCTACTATCTGGAATCTTTATATTGGTACAGTTTGTAGGTGTATATCAATTTGAATTAATATTAAACTATTATAATATCGTTTTAAATAATGTGATGTTCCATGATATTATGACAAGTCAAATATGCTCTATCCCGTATATTATTTTTTTACTATATTATGTAATCATAAATAAGAATGAAAAATCAAAAAATGGTTTAAATAAGGTGGATATCCTATTTTTATTCCTGCTATTTTTGCTCCCCTTTTTACGTGACATCAATTCCTATATGTTTCGAGAGGTCATTGAGGGAATGAAGGGGGATAGAGTAACAATCATAACACGATTTATTTATCCGGAAGACATGCGCTATATAGAAAAGGCGAATAAAGCGGAGAAAATAATGCATCAATTATCATTGGTAAATTCTTATATCAATTATATTTATCCTATTACAATCTATGGGGCCATCTGCGTTGGTGGTATAACTTTACTTAGAGATAAGATTACCGTTTCTAAATATCTTGCATTAGGTGGAATCTTTGTTTTTGTTCATTATTTTGGAATGATATATTTTGATAAATTTCTAAGATGCTTCAATCAATCGTTTGATGCAGCCAATATTAACCTATTCTATAATATAGTTTTGAGTTTTTCATATTTTCGGTTATATATATTTTTATTGATTTTGTATTTTATAAAAAGGTTATTCCATAGATTTCAAGAGAAAAAGCTTTTCATTTAAGTTGAAAATAGAAAATCCTAGACAATCGCTTTGCTCTAAATGAAAACAGCCAAGATAGGGGAGCTATCCGGCTGCTTTCGAGGGGAGTATAAATAATTAATAAGGATGAGGAAAATAATTCCTCATATCAATTATAATATAGCCTTAATGAAAATGCAAAGTTAATTTTCATTAAGGATTTAATATGGAAATAAGAATTCATTTTATAATGGGACACCCCTCTCCAATGTTGATATACAAAGGATTATTGATTTTTTGACAATTTTTTTGAAATAAAAATAAGTATAATACCTTCTGATATTGCCATACTAGTTCATGTAACAAACAACGCTTACAGGAGGTATTACAATGTCTAGAAATAACTATAGCGATATGAATAATTCTTCAAAAAACAGCCAGAACAAGTCTCAGGACAAGATGCAGGACAAGATGCAGGACAAGATGCAGGATTCCAGCCGTAATTCTTACAACAACTCAAGCAAGGATTCCAGCCGTAATTCCTACAACGACACAACCAAGGATTCCAGCCGTAATTCTTACAACGACACAACCAAGGATTCTAGCCGTAATTCTTACAACGACACAACCAAGGATTC
>NZ_MCIA01000011.1 GCF_003609635.1 Lacrimispora algidixylanolytica
AGCCGTAATTCTTACAACGACACAACCAAGGATTCCAGCCGTAATTCTTACAACGACACAACCAAGGATTCTAGCCGTAATTCTTACAATGACACAACCAAGGATTCCAGCCGTAACTCTTACAACGACACAAGCAAGGATTCCAGCCGTAACTCTTACAATGACTCCAGCAAGGATTCTTACAACGACTGCAGCCGTAACAACAATAAGTAATTTGAATTATTAAAACGAAAAAGCGAAATAAAAGGCGTGGGAAAGAGACAATGGGGTCCTTTCCTGCGTTTTTTTTGTTTCAAAGGCAAGGCCATCACATATTTTCGCAAACTGGAAAGTCTGGAATATATTATTATATAGAAAGGACAGGTGATAATATGTTCCAGACCATCCCAATTTGGGAAATTGATAATTATATTGAATATTATGATAATATTATGATTATAGATCTTCGAAATAACCAGTCTTACCAGAAATCTCATATCAAAGGTGCTGTCAATCTTCCTTACGAAGAGATGGACAGTTGGACCCGCACCTTGCCAAAGGATAAACTTTTGATTTTTTACTGCGCAAGGGGCGGGCAGAGCATGATGGTTTGCCGAAATTTAGAGCCACATGGATATAAAGTGGTTAGTATAGCCAATGGAATCGCATACTATCGAGGAAAATATATGGCGTGGGGTAGGTAAATTCATTGACAGATATATCCCCTAGCTTTAAAATATATCTATTATATACTAAAGGAGAATGAAATATGAAATATATGATTGCTTCTGACATTCATGGGTCAGCTTATTATTGCAGGCTCCTGTTAGATGAATATAAAAAATCCGGTGCCAGCCGATTGATTTTGTTAGGGGATATTCTGTATCATGGACCAAGGAATGATCTTCCAAGGGACTACGAACCCAAACAGGTAATTTCTATGTTAAATGGCATAAAGGACCAAATCTACTGTGTAAGAGGAAACTGTGACACAGAAGTAGATCAGATGGTATTGGAATTTCCTGTCCTTGCAGATTATGGATTGGTTTTAGTTGATGGTCTTACCATCTATATCACCCATGGTCATATTTATCATAAAGATCATCTGCCACCAATCCAAAAAGGAGATATCCTTCTTCATGGCCATACCCATATTTTGACCGCTGAGCGAGAAGGAGATATCACCATATTAAATCCAGGATCTGTTTCCATACCAAAGGCAGGAAATCCGCCTACGTATGGAGTTTTGGAGGATCAGGTATTTTCTATCCTGGATTTTGAAGGAAATAAAATAATAGAAATGAACTTAGGAGAATAAAGTGAAAAAAACATTTGAACTCATCGCGCCTTGCCATTTTGGTATGGAAGCGGTATTAAAGAAAGAAATAACAGATTTAGGATATGACATCACAGAAGTAGAAGATGGAAGAGTGACGTTCCTTGGGGATGATGAGGCAATTTGCCGTGCCAATATCTTTCTTCGTACCACGGAACGTATTCTTTTAAAAGTGGGAAGTTTTAAAGCGGAGACGTTTGAAGAACTTTTTCAGGCAACCAAGGCCATTCCTTGGGAACAATACATTCCGAAAGATGGAAAATTCTGGGTCACAAAAGCGTCTTCTATCAAAAGTAAGCTCTTTAGCCCTTCTGATATCCAGTCCATTATGAAAAAAGCAATGGTAGATCGGATGAAGAAATCCTTTGGACTGGAATGGTTCGAAGAAGATGGAAGTTCCTATCCTGTAAGAGTGTTTCTTTACAAAGATCAGGTGACCGTAGGAATTGATACGACTGGAGAATCTCTTCATAAAAGAGGTTACAGAACTCTTAACAGTAAAGCACCCATTACGGAGACACTTGCTGCAGCACTTATTATGCTGACTCCCTGGAATAAGGATCGAATCTTAGTGGATCCCTTCTGTGGAGGTGGTACCTTCCTCATAGAAGCAGCTATGATGGCGGCTAATATTGCCCCTGGCATGAATCGTTCCTTCCTGTCACAAGAGTGGGATAATCTGATTTCCAAAAAAATGTGGTACGATTCCTTAGATGAAGCCAATGATATGGTGGATAAAGAGGTAAAGGTAGACATTCAGGGATATGACAATGATCCAGAGATCATTAAGGCTGCCAAGTTAAATGCGGCCGCTGCTGGAGTGGATCATATGATCCATTTTCAGGAAAGACCAGTAAGTGCACTTAGTCATCCCAAAAAGTACGGATTTGTTATTACCAATCCGCCTTACGGTGAGAGACTGGAAGAAAAGAAAGATCTGCCAGAGCTTTACCGCCAAATCGGTGATCGCTATAAAGCACTTGATGCTTGGTCTTTATATATGATAACGGCTTACGAAGATGCAGAAAAATACATTGGAAGAAAAGCAGATAAGAACCGTAAGATCTATAACGGTATGATGAAAACCTATTTCTATCAGTTTATGGGGCCAAAGCCACCAAAAAGAAAAACAGGAGATTCGGTTGAAAAATAGAACAAGGATTGCCTTGATGCTTTTAGCAGTCTCAATCTTATCAGGGTGTCAATACAAAAGCCCTGATAAACCAGTAGTGGGAAAGGTGCCTGTAACAAGTGGCGCCCTTCCCAAATTCTACGATGGCAGAAATGAGGACAGGGTACCTGCTGTGAAAAACCAGGGAAATCTTGGAACCTGTTGGGCATTTGCGTCTCTTCAGGCTATGGAGGCAAGCTTGCTTCCGGGAGAATCCCTTGATTTATCCGAAGATCATATGTCCATTGGCAACGGTTTTTCCATTCCTCAAGAAGAGGGAGGGGAATTTACCATGTCTTTGGCTTATCTTTTGTCATGGAAGGGACCTGTTTTGGAAGCTCAGGACCCATATGGTGATGGGATTTCTCCTAAGGGGCTAAAAGCGGTAAAGCATGTTCAGGAAGTTCAGATGATTCCCGGTAAGGATTATGAAAAGATTAAGCAGGCGGTCCTTCGCTATGGGGGAGTGCAAAGTTCTTTGTATACCTCTATGACCGACGAAAACAGCCGTTCAGCCTCTTATAACGAAGAAGCGTATGCATATTGCTATATCGGCTCTGAACCTCCAAATCACGATTCTGTGATCATTGGCTGGGATGATAATTATCCAAAAGAAAATTTTCAAGCAGAAGTGAACGGAGACGGGGCATTTATCTGTCTAAATAGCTGGGGAAAGGGATTTGGGGACCAGGGGTATTATTATGTATCTTATTACGATTCCAACATAGGGATGAACAATCTTGTATATTCCCTTACAGAGGATGTTGATAATTACAGCCATATATATCAGTCGGACTTAAGAGGTTGGGTCGGGCAGTTAGGATACGGGGAAGATACCATATGGTTTTCCAATGTCTACGGAGCAAACAGTGACGAAACCTTGTCCGCAGTGGGATTTTATGCAACCGATTCTAATACCTCCTATGAGATATATGGAGTGGAGAAGGTAAATGGTGAGGATGATATTGTAACTGGCGGCGATTTTGACCGGAAGGTATTGCTAGCAAAAGGGAGCTTTGGCAATGCTGGTTATTATACAGTTCCGATTACCGGCAGTGTAGAGGGAGAGCAAAAGCTTTATAAGGGAGAACGGTTTGCTGTCATAGTTAAAATTACGACACTAGGTGCCGTCCATCCGGCTGCCATCGAATACGATGCAGGAGATGGTCGCACCTTGGTGGATATTTCCGATGGAGAAGGTTATATCAGTCCTGACGGGAAAAGCTGGGAGCGGTTGGAGAAAAAGCAGGACTGTAATCTATGCTTAAAAGCGTATACGACAGACCGATAGAACTGGCGATTAAGGAGAGTATAATGAACGAGGAAACGATAATTTTTGCAACCGGCAATGAGGGAAAGATGCGAGAGATTCGGGAAATCTTAAAGGATCTGGGAGCCAATGTTCTGTCCATGAAAGAGGCAGGTGCCGATCTTTCCATTGTAGAAGATGGAACCACCTTTTTGGAAAATGCCGAGATTAAGGCAAGAGCCGTATGGGAAAAGACTGGTGGGATTGTTCTGGCTGATGATTCTGGTCTTGTGGTTGACTGTTTAGACGGTGAACCTGGTATCTATTCCGCAAGGTACATGGGAGAAGACACCTCTTATGAGATTAAGAATCAGAATCTTTTAAACCGTGCAGCTAAGGCGAGTGGCGAGGAACGGAGTGCCAGATTTGTCTGCAGCATCGCAGCAATATTACCGGATGGAAGAGTACTTCATACAGAAGAAGCCATGGAAGGTCTATTGGCAGACGCGCCTGCTGGAGAAGAAGGTTTTGGTTATGATCCGATCTTTTATCTTCCGGAGTTCAAAAAGACAGCCTCACAGCTTACTATGGAACAGAAAAATCAGATCAGTCACCGCGGCAAGGCACTGGAAACGATGAAGTGTAAGCTTATGGAATATTACGGGGGGAAGAAGGATGAAAATACTGATTGTCAGTGACACGCATCGTAAGGACGACAGCCTTTATAAGATCCTTTCTGAAACCGGTCCTTATGATATGCTCATTCATCTGGGAGATTCGGAAGGCAGCGAAGAAAAAATCACAGGCTGGGCAGGAGAAGATTGTCCGGTTCACATCGTCCTTGGAAACAATGACTTTTTTTCCAATCTTGATCGGGAAAAAGAGATAACCATTGGAAAATACCGGATCCTTCTGACTCACGGTCATTATTATAATGTTTCCCTTGGTGTGGAACGGCTTGAGCTGGAGGCTAGGGAAAGAGATCTTGATATCGTTATGTATGGACATACCCACAGACCGTTTTACGAGGTACATAATGGGGTTATTATCTTGAATCCAGGAAGTTTATCTTATCCTAGACAAGAGGGGCGTAAGCCATCTTATATGATCATGGAAGTGGACGAAAGTGGAGAAGCCCATTTTACCCTTAATTTCCTAAAAGTTTAAAAGGAAAAAGACAACCATACATCGCCAGCCTAAATCGGCAAAGGGCAGTAAATGGTTGTCTCTTTTTCATGAGTAGGACTTAATTTGTTTTCCAGCCAGCAGGTAGGTAAGTGGCTGTGTTTGCAATCATTTCATCCGCTAACGTTTTAATTTCTTCTTCGGTTGCCCTGTTCTTTACCAAAGGATCAGCGGCAAATGCCTCATATACCAGAGTGCGGTCATAAGTAAGAGCGGCATTTAAGATTCGTTCGTGGTTGTCCACGTGAGGTTTGATCAGTTCCAAAATATTTTCTGGGATAGAACCAGCCACAATTGGTTTAATGCTGTCGCGCTCAAAGACAGCATTGGTTTCTACAATGGCATCCTTAGGAAGATTTGGAATCTGTAAATTCGTGTTTGGTATATTCACGTTGCTGACGGTTCGCTCAAGTCCACAGAGAGATTTAATAAGCAGAATACCTTCTTCTCCAGATGGTTTTAACTCGATTTTTTCTTCGCCATTTACCAAACGATGACTCTTTTCCAGTCGGGTCTTTAAGTCATTTTTTCTCCATGCTACAGTCGTAAGGCCAAACTTCCAGCTCTTTGTAGTCTCAGGATCTTTCAAATACTCATCTCCCGGCATGAATTCGGCCAGATGGCGGTCTCCGGCAGCAGCGATCAGGCCATAACGGCGGAACAAATCAAATTTCAGACGATGGGCGCATTCAAAGGTGTTGTTAGCCCAGTTTTTATCTGGTTCATGAAAGCCTTCTTCATAATGGGCGTCAATATAATCCCTGTAAACAGGGAATAAGTCAATGCCTTTGTAGGAAGCCTGATCAAACCAGGTAAAGTGATTGATTCCAAGAACGTTTACATGAATGTCCTTACGGTCGATGTCAGAAAGGCCAAGAGATTCCTCGCAGATACCTTTTAATACTTTCTGAGTACCAAAGACCTCGTGACAGCAACCAAATGCCTTGATCTGAGGAAATACATGGTACAGAGTTTTTACACACAAAGACATAGGATTGGTATAATTGATGACCCAAGCCTCAGGTGAATACTTTTTAATGGCTTCTGCTATGGTAACGAACATAGGGATAGTACGGAGGGCACGAATCATCCCGCCAGGTCCAGCCGTGTCCCCTACGGATTGATAGATGCTAAGCTTTTCTGGAAGATGAACGTCGGATTCCATCTCATCAAAAGTACCTGGAAGGATGGAAATCACTGCAAAGTCACAGCCAGTTAAAGCATCTTCCAGAGATTTGGAAGACTCATACTTCCATTTTCCAATGGTATCTTCTCTGTCAGTGAGTTGATTACCAATGATTTCATTATTTTTAGAGGAAGACTCATCAATGTCATATAAGCGGATGGTGCCACTTAAAGAATCATCCATAGATAAGTCAGTCATAAAGGTCCAGGCCCAGCCTCTTGAGCCTCCGCCGATGTAGGCGATCTTTAAATCCGTGATTTTGTTGTCAGAGTAATTCATGATGGAGTCCTCCTAGGGATGCGATATATTTTGAGATATTTTCAATGGCTCTATATTGCATATTATAATGCATTATAGTATTATAAATCTTATATAATTGGTGCTTTTTTTGATGAAATCATACTTTTGGCTACTAACTTGGAGGGAACAATGGACAAAATCATATTTTCTGAGAGCATGGAGGGTCTCGTCATTGATGAGGTAGTGCGAGATGAGGAATATTCCATGACGATGAACCACTTCCATGATACGTATGAACTTTATTATCTCCTGGAGGGGGAACGATATTATTTTATTGAAAAAGAAACGTATTACGTAAAAGCAGGAGATGTAGTTTTAATCAACCGGGAACAGGTTCATAAAACCAGTCAGGCAGGAAGCGGTAAGCATGACCGGATTTTATTACAGCTTAGTGGGAGAATTCTGGACCCGTGGTTAAAAAATGCAGGTGTATTTTCCTTGGAGCGTCTCTTTGGAGATTATTATGGGGTTTTAAAGGTTTCAGAGTTGGAACGGGAGGAAATAAAGTCTCTTTTGTTTGGCATTCGGGATGAGATCGGACAGCGGGGAGAGCGGTATGAGACTATGGTTCGTCTAAAGTTGTCCCAAATCCTTTTGCTCATCTATCGAATCAGAAAGAAAAGTGTTTTAAAAGAAATGCCCGCCACGGTACAAACTGCCAAGCATGGAAAAGTCCATGAGGTAGCAGAGTATTTGACCACCCATTGCGAGTCGGGAGAAAGTCTAGAAGAGATTGCTGAAAAATTCTTCATCAGTAAATCCTATTTAAGCCGGATCTTTCGGGAGGTCACAAGCTTTTCTGTTAACGAGTACCGGAATCTGGCCAGGGTGAGAAAGGCAAAGGAACTTCTTTCTAACAGTGATTATACGATCACAGAGATATCCGGTCTGCTTGGTTTTGAAAGTGTAACTTATTTTGAGCGTATTTTTAAAAAGCACGGGGACGAGACCCCGTCAGGTTATCGAAAAAAAACCAGGAGAGTGGAATCTTAAATGAAAGGATTCCACCTCCTGTTTTTTTATTATTTCTCCAGCGCCTCGCATAGTGCAGTTAACGCAAGTGCTTGGCCATATGCCATAGGCATAAGTAGGATGTTCTTATAATGATCTGCGGTCATGCCGATGCCGGTTCCGGCTGATACGTTAAGTACAGTGCCATCCTCGGAGATATTATCGCAGATCGCCAAGATCGCACGGTCTGCCGCTTTTTTATAGGATTCGTCAAGTATGCCAGCCTTAACACCACGAAGCAGACCTGCGGCAATGGCAGCGGATCCAGAAACCTCTTCATAGCTGGTATCATCGTTGAGAACGGTATACCAAAGTCCAGAAGGAGCCTGGAGGCGTAACAAAACACTGGCCTGAGCCTTAAAGGTGTCAATGAGATAATCCCTTACTCCCTGGCTTAAATCTTCCTTGCAATCATCTAGAAATTCCATAATTCCATAGGTGAACCAGGAATTGCCTCTGCACCAGAAGATGCCTCCGAAGTTATCCATCTGATCAAAGCGGAAGCCGTGATGGAAAAGACCCGTCTGTTTGTCAAAAAGGTATTTGATATGGACAAGGAACTGATGGGTGGCTTCGTCTTTCCATTCCTGCTTGTTTTCCTGGTATCCCATATGATTAAGGAAAAGCACGGACATAAATAAGGTATCGACCCAAAGCTGTCCTTCGTTTAAGTTCACTCCATTCCGGTCTCCAATGGCACTTGTTACGTGCTGAAAGCCGTTGTCAGGAGTCTTTGGAAGATCATGGATCAGCCAGTCTGCTCTCTGCTTGCAAAGATTTTTAAAATCCTGTGGATTTGTTAATTTATCTTGAATATAAGACAGAGGGAGGAAAGGAGCAGTGGTATTGATATTAATGGATGGAAGTCCCCGTTTTATATGCCCGTTATACCAGTTGTCAAAAAAGGAAAGATAACGGTCATCTCCATAAAAGTCCTGAAGCTTTTTTAGTCCATAGAGTCCAACTCCCTGGGGCCAGTCCCACTCTTCAATTCCGAAATCTCTTTGTATGATTCCTTTGCTCGTATCATTGGAACTGACAGTTTGGTCCTTATCGTAATCGCTGCCTCCCAGGTTCATAAGTTTTTCCACCACTAAATGGATTTTTTCAAGTAACTGTTCGTTTGTCATGATTAAGATTCTCCTTTTTGTGTGTGTTTCCTATTTGTTTTTTAATGTTTCAATATATTCGGTCGGCGGAAGGCCGGTATACCGCTTAAATACCTGACTAAAGTACTGAGGATTGCTGCCAAACCCTACCTGTCTGGCAATGTGCTTTACGTTATCGCTGTGATAAAAGGTCATAAGACGTATGGCTTCTTCCATTCGTTCTTTATTCAGATAGTCCGAAAAGCGCATTCCTTCTTCTTTAATAAACTGCTTGCTTAAGTATCCCACACTTACAAACAGATAATTCTCAGCCAGCCACTTTAAAGACAAATTCTCAGAATCCAGATGTTCTCTGATATAAGTTTTTAAAATGGATATATTGGAGCTGATTTTTTGAGAACCGGGGTCCTTTGTTTTCTGCACCATGACTACGGAAAGCAAATCTCTGATTTCCTGTACCGAATTGCAGGAATATATCCTTCTAAAAAAATCGCAGGCAGCATCCGTAGGAAGCTTTTCCTGTTCTACCCCACTTTGAAGGAACAGACCTAAGGCAAGGCTTCGGGCTGTGATTAATGGCATAGAGTCCATGAAAGCGGAATCCAAAAGGGCAGTCTTTTGTAATATGTTTTCGGCAGAAGTAATGGAGTCCTCCAGTCGGCTTATCATCCAGGGCGAAGCAATGTGATTTTTAATCTCGTGGGAACAGCCATCATCTTTTATTAGAAGAATTCGCTCAAACCTAGAGATTTTTAAAAGTATTTCATGAAATAAATGTTCTGCGGATTCCTTATGTAGGAACTCGGTTTCAAAGGTTACGGATTGGCCTGGATATTTTAACTCAGTGATTTGTCGCTCCATCTCCTCTTGAATCACAAGGGTGGAGGCTGGGAAGACAAGGACTGCTGCGTTCTTCACGTAAAGTATGGAAAAAAGCAAGGGAATCTTCGCGACTTCTAACATCCGCTTTATGTCACAGGCAAAATTCTTTAAATAACTTTCTTCTACAAAGGAACAGATGCAAGCATATTGGCAATCCTTTGGAACGGATAACAACCCCTGATATTTTCGAAAGACCGGAGAAAAGTTGTCCTGATGCTCTAATGCCTCCATGATAAAGCTTTGTTCCAAGGGAAAATGCAGACTTTTTAAGAAATGATCCTGCTGAAGCTTTCTATTTTCCTCTTCAATGAGTCGTTCCTTTCTCACAGAGACAAGAGAATCAATTAACTCATTTTTATCCGTTGGCTTTAATAGATAGTAGCGAACGCCGTATTTCATGGCTTGCTTTGCGTATTCAAAGTCATTGTACCCAGAAAGCAGGATAAACGTAATCTTTGAATCTGCTTTGATAGAGCGGTCGATCAGGTCTAGGCCATTTAAGATAGGCATCCGGATATCTGTAATCACCACATCTGGATATTCGTCACAGATAATATCATAAGCTTCCATACCGTTCTTTGCTGTAGCGATTAGCTTATAGCCCAGGGACTCGTAGTCAATCATCTGGGAAAGGGCTTCTCTTATAATCTGTTCGTCATCTACTATCATTAGTCTCAGCATATCAAGCCTCCTGTTCCTTTGGAATGGACAGCATGACAACTGCCTTTCCACCTTTGTTGTAAAATTTCAGTCCGTAATTGTCTCCGTAAAGCAGTTTTAATCTGGAATTAATATTAAGAAGACCCACCCCGGAGCCCTGTGGGGTGATCTCTTTGTTGGCGATCTTCTCTAATAGGTCCTCTTCAAACTGGGAACCTGTATTGGAAACCTGGATCTGGTAATCCTGTTCCATCTCTTGAATGGAAACTCGGATCCTGCATAGTTCATCGGTATCTTCCATGGCGTGCTTAAGGGCATTTTCCACCAGAGGCTGGATGCAGAGCTTTGGTACAAAGATCTGAGAGATCTTTTCTGGGGTATCAAGCTCAAAATTAAGTCTGTCCTTAAATCGTATTTCCTGAATTCGGATATAGTCATAAAGCACTTTTAGCTCTTCGGATAATGGAATAATGTCTTTCTGATCCGCGATAGAAGCTCTAAATAAATTTCCAAGAGAACGGACCATGACGGAAATATCATCAGCACCGTATTTTTGTGCCATCCAGTTAATGGTGTCTAAGGTGTTGTATAAAAAGTGAGGATTGATCTGCTGTTGAAGCATCTTAATGGTAGAGTCCCTGACAAGAAGTTGCTTGTCATAATTTTCGTCCCGAAGAACCTTTACGCTGTGGGTCATTTCATCAAAGCTGCGGTGAAGCTGACCAATCTCATCTTGGCGATTTTCATAATCATATAATTTAATATTGCGGTCAGGAACCTCTCCACTACCAAAACATTTGATCTTCTCAATGAGAAAATCAAGGTGGCGGAAGATGTGGCGGAAGATTACGTTTACCCATACGGCAGTTACGGTGATAATGCAGAAGGTAAAAAGAAAGATCTGCATGCTAATCAGACGAATGCCATAAAATAGTGGATCATAATCCCTGAAATATAAATAATCCCATTTGGCGTAAGGAATGTGTCCGCTAATGATAAATTCCTTTTTGCCATCTAAAGTGGCAATGGTATAAGCATTCTCCTGTTGTTTGATGTCCTCAATTAACTGAAGGCTTAATTCATCGTGAAAAGGTTCTGAGGGGTAGATTCTCTTGCCTCCTGACATGAGAATAAAATTGGAGTTTTCGGAAAGGCTTCCTGAATTTGTTAAGCCGTCTTCAATCATTTTATCCATGTTTACGGTAATATACATTTCACCCAGTTTCTTTAAGCTTAAGTATCTCAGCTTAAGAATTTGCCTGGCACAAACCGTATCAGGACCGGCCACTATGCTGGAGGACCAGATGGACCCGCCTTTTAGGGAATCAAGACTTTTACTTAACTCCTTAACATCAAACTTTAAAATATCATCAGAGCTACCCATACAAATATTGGTTCCATCCTCTAGGATAATATTGATGGATTTGATATAGCTGCTACGATAGATATAGCTATAAAGCTGCTGGTAAATATCCCTGCGAGCCAGAGCTCTTCGGTTGCTATAAGGATTTTCTGAGAGAAAAGTCAGGTTGCTTTGAATCGTCTGATCTCCAACTAAGCTGTCTGTTATAGTCTCAACTGTCTGCATCTCTGACTCTAAGTAGGTAGTGACGTGATTGAGCGAGTTTGCATTGGTCTTATAAAGTTCTTCGTTATAGCGAGTTGTTAAGATTTTCACACTTAATAAGAACGTAATGCAGATGGCAAGCATCGATAATAAAAAAACAGTCAGAATCTTCTTATATAAAGATAGGTTGTTAAACAACATAATACATCGATTCATAATCATACTTCCTTTCCCCATGTCTGTATTATATAGTAAAAGTGCAAAAAAATATATTAAAATTCGACATATAATTACAGAAAGCTGTTTTTTTAACCACAAAAAGCCATATTTTAACTTTACCGTTGTGCATATTTGACATATGATATGGATACGATAATTAAATCGAAAGGGAGGTTTTATAATGAAAAAGAGACTTTTAGCAACAACCCTTGCTGCATTGTTAGCAGTGACATCTTTAGCGGCTTGTGGCGCTAAGACAGACAAAACTGATACACAGACAACCGGAGCTTCCTCAGCAGCAGAGACAACAAAAGCAGCAGCTGGTACAAGCGCTTCAACCGGAGGAAAAGTTACTTTAAATCTTAGCTGGTGGGGTAACCAGACAAGAAATGATGTAACCAAAAAGGCAGTCGATCTTTATATGAGCCAGAATCCAGATGTAGATATCAAAGTAGAATTTACTGACTGGTCTGGTTACTGGGATAAGCTTTCTGCTATGGCAGCTGGTGGCAATTTACCAGATATCGTACAGATGGACTATTCTTACTTAAATCAGTATCAAAAGAGTGGACAGCTTGCAGATTTATCTGAATTCATCTCCACAGGAACGATTGATACCACAAAAATTTCAGAGAGCATTATCGAAAGTGGTTCCATTGATGGAAAATGCTACGCAATCAGCCTTGGAAGCAACGCTCCTATGATGCTTTATGATAAAGCAATCGTTGAAAAAGCTGGCGTTACCATTCCAGATCAGATGACCATGGATCAATTATACGATATCTCTAAAACGATATACGAAAAAACGGGCACAAAAGCTCTATATGACGGTGGAATCAACATGATGCAGATCATGGCAAGAGCAAATGGTTCTCATCTGTTTGATGAATTAACAACTGGCAAAGAAGATTCTATGAAGATTTATTTCAACACCATGGAGAAATTTGCAAAAGCAGATTTCAGCATTTCCGCAGATCTTCTTGCTGAAAAGAATCCAGACGTAGTTGAAACAAAACCAATTATTGATTCTTCCACATGGAATGATTTCTTATTATCCAACCAGTATATTAGTGTATCCAAAACTGCTGGAAGAGATTTAGGAATTACCATGTTCCCAACCATTACCGATTCTAAGTCACAGCCAATTTATTTAAAACCAAGTATGTTCTTCTCCGTTGCTGAATCATCTAAGAACAAAGAAGCAGCAGCAAAGTTCCTTGACTGGTTTGTTAACAGCACCGAAGCTAATGATATTCTTCTTGCAGAAAGAGGAATCCCAGTTAACTCTGCAGTTGCAGATGCAATCAAACCAAAAGCAGATGAAATTTCTCAGCACGTATTTGATTATGTAGCTAAGGTTTCAGAAGTTGCAACACCAATCGACGCTCCAGATCCATCTGGTAAGGGCGAAGTAGAAGCATTAGGAAAAACCGTTGTAGAAGCAGTCCGTTATGGGGATGCAACTGCAGACGCCGCCATTGGCCAGTTTGTACCTGAAGCTAAGAAAATCTTGGAAGAAGCAGCAAAATAGCACTTTAAAAGTCCGGAGGGGATAAGATGAAGAATAATCAGACACCCCCTAAGAGAAAAGAAACATTGGCACAAGTTTTAAACAGACCGAAGGTTGCAGGATATGTATTTATCCTGCCCTTCATTATAGGGTTTCTTGCATTCTTAGCCATTCCAATGATTCTTTCCTTAGGGTTTTCATTCACCAGATATAACATTTTAAAGACACCGGTTTTTATAGGTCTGGAAAATTACAGAACCATGTTTACTGGAGATCCAAAGTTTTGGAAAGTATTCGGAGTTACCATGTACTATGTTCTGTTTTCGGTGCCTCTCCGGCTTATCATGGCTCTTGCAGTTGCCATGTTGTTAGTAAAGAGTAGTAAATTATCTGGATTTTACAGAGCCGTTTATTATCTGCCATCTATCATTGGTTCCAGTGTCGCAGTTGCAATCCTCTGGAAAAGAATGTTTGCAAGCGATGGTGTTGTCAATGCACTTATGAAAGTGGTCGGGCTTCCAGGAGATATCGCATGGCTAGGAAGAACAGATACCGCAATCTGGACTTTAATCATACTAGCGATCTGGCAGTTTGGTTCTTCCATGCTTATATTCTTATCTGGTCTAAAGCAGATTTCGGTCAGCCTCTATGAAGCGGCTACCGTAGATGGTGCCAATGGAATTCAGCGATTCTTTAAGATTACGCTTCCTATGTTGACACCAACCATCTTCTTTAACCTGATTAACCAGTTGATCAACGGTTTCATGGCATTTACCCAAAGTTATATCATCACTCAGGGTAAGCCCAGAGATACCACTTTGTTTTATACCGTTTACATGTACCAGAATTCCTTTACTTATAATAAGCTAGGTTACGGATGTGCTATGGCTTGGTTCATGGTATTCGTTGTAGGTCTGCTGACTCTGATCCTATTTAAGACTCAGAAAAAGTGGGTACATTATGAAGCAGAAGGGTGATGAGAGATGATGACAGGATATAAAGAAAAACGAGCAGCCATCTCAGTGATATATCATGTATTTACCTTTTTCTTTGCATGTGTTATGATATATCCGCTTGTGTGGATGGTGATGAGCTCCTTTAAAGATACCAATGAAATATTTCGTACCGCAGCCAGTTTACTTCCAGAAACATTTTCTCCTGCCAACTATCTCGTAGGCTGGAAGGGATTTGCAGGTTACAGTTTTGCTATATTTTTTAAGAATTCCTTTGTCATTGCCGGTCTATCCACAATTGGAGCAGTTATTTCTTCTGCTGTGATTGGTTATGGATTTGCCCGATTGGACTTTAAATTTAAAAGCTTCTGGTTTGCATGTATGCTGCTGGCTATGATGCTTCCCTTCCAGGTCATTATGATTCCTCAGTATATTATCTTTAATAAACTGGGCTGGGTAGGCAGTTATCTTCCAATCATTGTACCTCAGTTTTTTGGACAGGGCTTTTTCATTTTCTTAAATGTACAGTTTATAAAAGGAATTCCCATTGACTTAGATGAGGCTGCGAGAATGGATGGTTGTACGGTTTATTCCATTTTCTACCGGATTATACTTCCTCTGATTAAACCATCACTGGTAACAAGCGCAATTTTCTCCTTCATGTGGAGATGGGATGATTTCCTTTCTGCGTTGATATACTTAAGTGATCCGTTGAAATATCCGGTCAGCTACGCTCTTAAGATGTTCTCAGACCCTACAGCTGGTTCAGATTGGGGCGCGATGTTTGCAATGGCAACTTTATCCCTGGTTCCTATTTTCTTAATCTTCTTAACTATGCAGAAGTATTTGGTAGAAGGAATCGCATCCACAGGAATTAAGGGCTAATGATAGCTTTTTATGCGGGAGACCAACAACATTTGGTTTCCCGCTTTTTTAAAATCTTAGAAAAAGGCGGAATGATGTTATGAATCCTATGAGAAACAGATTAAAGGCAGCAGTAGATTCAATCAAGCCATTGTGCTATCAGGACATGATTAGAGCAGAGCACGTACTGGTGAGTCCAGGGGATTACAGCTTTGAAGAAAACTTTGACAGCAGTGCGTTTTCGTGGATGCCTTTTGAGACGGATGAAACCTGGGGAGGGACTGATAAACATTACTGGTTTCTTACGAACGTAACGCTTCCTGAAACCTCTAGTGGAATGCAGGTAAGGGCGGTTTTAAATACGGGAGCAACAGATATCTGGAACACCGACAATCCTCAGATTCTCGTATACTTAAATGGAAAACTCTCTGGCACTATGGATATGAACCATCAAGATATAATCCTTTCTGACTATACAAAGGGCGGAGAATCCGTTGAACTAGTCTTTTATGCTTATTCAAACAGTTCAGGGCTTACGAACTTCTTCCATTTGGAGATTGGAACATATTCAGAGGTGATCGCAGCTTTTTATTATGATTTTGTCATACCTTTTGAAGCAGCAGACCTGTTGGAAGAGGGTGATTTGGAACGAATCGATACCTTTAAGTTCTTAAACGAAGCTCTTAATCTAGTTGATTTTAAACGGCCTGGTTCAGAAGAATTTCTTCAGTCTGTTAAGGAAGCAGATGCCTGGCTTTTGGAACATTATTATAAGGACAGGCCAGAAAATCAGGTCACAGTTCACAGCATTGGTCATACCCACATAGATGTAGCATGGAAATGGCCCTTAAAGCAAACAAGACAAAAGACCGTCAGAAGCTTTCAGACCGTCTTAAATCTGATGAAGCGTTATCCAGAATATAAATTTATGTCCAGTCAGCCTCAGCTTTATGAATTCGTAAAGGAAGAAGCTCCTGGTGTATTTGAGGAAATCAAACAGAGAATTAAGGAAGGACGATGGGAAACAGAAGGGGCCATGTGGCTTGAACCAGATTGTAATTTGGCTTCCGGAGAATCCCTGATTCGCCATATCCTTTATGGAAGACGATTCTTTGAAAAAGAGTTGGGCGCAGCTGCAAGTGAAGTATTATGGCTTCCTGACGTGTTTGGATACAGCGCTGCCATTCCACAGATTATGAAGCAATCCGGCCTTCCTTATTTTATGACCACAAAGCTTGGCTGGAATGAATTCAACCAGTTCCCAAACGATGTATTCCGCTGGAGGGGGATTGATGGAAGTGAGGTTCTCACCTATCTGATTTCCACAAGAGATTACTTAAAAAATGGGGAACCTGTAAAGAATTTTAGCACCACCTATAACGGAAGACAGGATGCCAAACAGATCATGGGAACCTGGCAGAGATTCCAGAACAAGGACGTAAGCAAAGAAGTGCTTACCTGCTATGGCTACGGAGATGGCGGCGGTGGTCCTACTGAGGAGATGTTAGAGCAGAGCAGACGCCTGGAACATAGTGTGGCAAGAGCGCCCAAAACAAAGCAGACCTTTGTAAAAGACTTCTTCCATATCCTAGAAGAGCGCATGGATGCAAAGCAGCTTCCAGTTTGGGATGGAGAGTTATATCTGGAACATCACAGAGGTACTTATACTTCTATGGCTAAGAATAAAAAGTACAATCGTACCTGTGAGTTCTTAAACGCAGACACTGAATTTTATTCCGTATTAAACCTACTGCTGACAAAGGATGGAGAATATTCGTCAAAAACACTGGAGGAAAACTGGAAGCTCCTTCTCTTAAACCAGTTCCATGACATCCTGCCAGGTTCCTCGATTAAAGAGGTATATGAGGATTCCCAGATTCAGTACGAGCAGATCATTCAATCCGGCAATGAGATCATTGAAACATGTATCAACCGTCTTCTTTTAGCCTCAGGTCATAAACAGGTAGATAAAGATTTCGAATCCTTATCTGTATGGAACACCTTAAGCTTTCCAAGAACCGGAATTGTATCCCTAAGCCAAAAAGTCCCAGACCTTGGTCTTTTATCTCAGGAGTCCGCAGACGGTGAGATTCTTTATCTGGCGGAAGAGGTTCCTTCCAAGGGGTATCAAGTATATGGAAGTGGAAAGGAGCTTTCTTCCTACGATGATTCCCCAGTGATATCCTCTTTTGAAGCAGATAAGGAAGGCCACCCGGCACGATTGGCCACACCATTCTATGAAGTGGAGTTTGGAGCAGAGGGAACCATGACTAAACTCTATGACAAAACGGAAGATAGAAACTTGTTAAAAGAAGGAACACAGGGAAATGAGCTTCTTGTATTTGAAGATCGTCCTTTGGAGTTTGATGCGTGGAACGTTGATTCTACCTACCGGGAAAAGGTATGGAAGGTGACTGAGGTGACTGAAGCGCGCCTGCTTGAAAATGGACCAGTAAGAGGTACCATCTTAATTACGAAGAAATTCATGGATTCCACGTTAGAGCAGAAAATATGCTTTTACAAGCATACAAAGCGAATTGATTTTAAGACCCATATCAACTGGACGGAACATCAGCTTCTTTTAAAAGCAGCGTTCCCTCTTGATATTCTTTGCAAGGAAGCCAATTATGACATTCAATTTGGAAATGTAAGTCGACCAACCCATGAAAACACCACCTGGGATCAGGCGAGATTTGAAGTTTGCGCACACAAGTGGGCAGATATTTCCGAACCAGGATACGGTGCGGCTCTTTTAAACGACTGTAAATATGGCTACGATATCCACGATTCTATCATCCGCCTTACCCTGTTAAAATCCGGTATTTTCCCAAATCCAGATGCAGATCAGGGGGACCATGAATTTACCTATTCTCTCTATCCTCACCAGGGCGATTTCCGCAGTGGAGGTGTAGTAAGAGAGGCCTATGATTTAAATTGCCCAATGAAAGCAACGGGCGTAACTGGTAAGGAAAGCCTTTCTTACTCCCTTCTCTCCATAGAAGAAGAGAACATTTTGGCAGATACCATAAAATGTTCTGAGGAGGGCGATGGTATTGTTATCCGCATGTACGAGACCTATGGAAAACGCACCAAGGCCCATGTTAAATTAGCTGATTTAAATGCAATTTCAATCGTATCTTGTACTTGTCTGGAAGAGGAGATTGAGGCCATTCCATTGATGAACGAGGAACTTATAATCACCTTTAAACCATACGAAATCAAGACCATTAAGCTAAAAAGATAGATACTCCTGCAAAAAGTGCACAAACTGTACAAGAACTTCACAAGGAATGCATAGTCAGTTGCCCATATATCAAATATAATGAATCCAAGAGTTTCAAAGTTTGGAGGAAAAATGATGGTATTGGCGGAGGAACGGAAACAACGAATTAAGATATGGATGGAAGAACTGGGGCATCACATGTTTGAAAAACTTTGTGATGTCCAGTTTTTCGGTTTTACGACTACGAAAAGGTTTTCTCTCATAGAAGCATTGAAACAGGAATTTATCCCCATGCCCCAGGGAACCGAGTGGGGTGCAAAGTGGGAGTATGGCTGGTTTCAGACAGAGATCACCTTACCTGAAAGGGCAGAAGGAAAAAGGATCTTTCTCCACCCAGAGGTTGGCGGAGAAATGCTTTTATGGGTCAATGGGAAGACAGCCGGCTCCAGAGATCTAAAACATGAGGGTATTACATTAACTCGATGTGGAAAAGCGGGAGAGCGGTTTCATATCGTAGCAGAAAGCTATGCAGGGCATGGGCCAAGGCTGGAAAACGGCGGACCATGTCCTACTGGGCGTATTGCAGTGCCAGAGCCTCCAGCCTGTCAGGTAAAAGTGGGAGCCTGCGATATTGGCATATGGAACGAGGAGGCATTTCAGCTCTCTATGGACGTGTTCACTCTCTTTCAACTCTATGAAGGACTTGATCCCAAATCACTGAGAGCAATTAAAATAAAAGAGGGACTGTTTCGATTCACTCAGATCGTGGACTTTGAACTGGATAAAGAGGCACTTAACCAGACTATTATAAAAGCAAGAGAAATCTTAAAACCTCTCCTTGCCTGCAAAAATGGTTCAACAGCTCCAGAGTACACCATCTTTGGACAGTCTCATCTAGATCTTGCCTGGCTGTGGCCATGGGAGGAAACAAAGAGAAAATGTGCAAGAACCATATCCACACAAATCGTCTTATTAGAGGAATATGAAGAATATAAATTTCTTTTGTGTGAACCTCCCATTATGGAAACCATTCAAGAACTTTATCCAGAGCTTTATGAGCGTCTATTGGAAAAAGTGAAAGAAGGTCAATTCATACCAGAAGGCGGCATGTATGTGGAGCCAGATACCAATCTGGTATCCGGAGAAAGTTTAATACGCCAATGTCTCTATGGAAGAAGATGGTTCCGGGAAGAACTAAACACAGAAACGCTTTTGGTATGGATTCCCGACTGCTTTGGGTTTAGCGGACAGCTTCCTCAGATCATGAAGGGCTGCGGCATCAAGTATTTTGCCACTCAAAAGATGGCCCGAGCATTAAAAGGCTGTGATGTTTTTCCCTACAATATTTTCTGGTGGGAAGGAATTGACGGCAGCCGGATATTGACTCATTTCTTTAAGAAGAATAATGCCAGACTGGACCCTCAGGATATGATTGAGCGCTGGGAAGAGGATAGGGTGCAGCAGGAGAATATTGATACCTTTGTATTTCCATTTGGATTTGGAGACGGAGGAGGAGGCCCTACCAGAGAGATGGTAGAGGTGGCAAGACGAGTAAAGGACCTGGAAGGAGTACCCCGCACCCAGATGGAAAATCCAGTCAGGTTTTTTGAAAGGCTGGAAGAAAAGGGGACTGTAAATGAAGTTTATCAGGGAGAGCTTTATCTTCCTTGGCATAGAGGGACTTATACTTCTCAGGCGAAGCTGAAAAAAGGGAACCGAAGGGCGGAGATCGAGCTGCGAGAAGCAGAGCTTTGGATTTCTTTAAGCTGTTTTATGGGAAATGGAAAAGACCGAAGAAAAGAATTAGAGGTTCTTTGGAAAAAGCTTCTGTTCAATCAGTTTCATGATATTCTACCTGGTACCTCCATAACCAGAGTAAATGACGATGCCAAACAGTCATTAAAGGATTTGATACAAAGCGCTATGGAACTCTCAAAAGAAGCCCGGGAAGGGTTATTGGAAAGCGGAAAAGATGGTTTTAGTGTATTTAATTCCTTAGGCTGGGAACGGGAGGAGCTTGTCGTCTTTCCGTATGAAGAAGGAAAGACATATAAGAGTAACGGAAAAAGACTTGCAGCCCAAAAACTTGGGAATGAAGTACTGATTTCGGTCAAAGTTCCTTCTTTTGGATATGCCGGTGTGGAAGTGACTGAGGATCAGGAAGAAGAATTCCTTCCAGATTCCATTTGTACCATACGAACCGAACCAAACTCCTATGTCCTTGAAAATCAATTCGTTACGGTTGTAGTGGATAACCAAGGAGAAGTTGTAAGCTTTGTGGAAAAGGAAACAAAAATCGAATATGTAAAAGGCACTTGCAACAAACTCTGCATGTATCAGGATATTAACATCGATTATGATGCATGGGAGATGAGTTCCTTTTATAAAGAGCAGTCCATAGACCTTACCACACCAGTTACCATTCGAGTGGTTGAGAATGGGCCTCTTATGGTTTCTTTGGAAGTAAAGCGTATGCTTCACAATTCCCCAATGATCCAGCAGATTGATCTGACTTATAACAGTAGAAGACTTGATTTTGTTACTGAGATTGACTGGAAGGAAACTCATAAGCTTTTAAAAGTGGAATTTCCGGTCAATCTACGTACCAGTGAAGCTATAGAGGAAATTCAGTTTGGCTATGTCAAACGTCCCACTCACCAGAATCGCAGACAGGATGCAGATCGTTTTGAAGTGTGCAACCACAGATATACAGCCCTTTGGGAGCCAGGACGAACAGCCGCTGTGTTAAATGACTGTAAGTACGGGATCAGTACCAGCGGTAATTCCATGGAACTGACCTTGCTAAAGTCTCCAGTATGGCCAGATATGTATGCAGATAAAGAGAAACACCAGTTTACTTATTCCTTTTATGCCATAGGCAGGGATTTTACAGAGAGCGGAGTTATCCGGGAAGGGATTCAACTCAACCATCTGTTATCCTTAAGTAACATGTTATCTGGGGGCAGGAAGTTCTTTGACATATCGGCAGACAATGTGATTTTAGAAACCATAAAGATGGCGGAAGATGGAAGTGGACATATGATTATAAGGCTTTATGAATCCCAGGGAAGACATGGAAGCTGTGTGATTACGGCAGATCTTTCCATAAAAGAAGTCTATGAAACCACAATGGAAGAACGCCTGGAAGGTGGACAAAGGATCCCTGTGAAAGAGGATGAGGGGCAGTGCCAGATACTCCTGGAATTTGAACCATTTGAAATAAAAACCTTGAGAGCTTTTTCGTAAACGCAAGAAATGCATATAAAAACCGAGAAATAAAAACAAATTACGCATAGCAACAAATTGAACAAAATATTATAATTCATTCAATAGCTTTAGGATATAAGCAACGAAATAAATCTTACGGAGTTTACAAATGCAGAAAAAACTAATCATTTTTACCGACAGTGGAGACACATTTATTGACGAAGGTACCGAAATACGCAATGAAGAAGACATTGTAATTCATGCGGATATGATACCTGGTGCTGGTGAGACCCTTAAGGCTCTATATGATGCCGGATATACCATTGCCATGGTTGCAGATGGGGAAGAACAGTCTTTTACCAATGTGTATGAAGAAAATGGGCTTGGGTATTGCTTTCATACTAGAACCATTTCAGAGATCGTTGGGATTCAAAAGCCATCAGAACGGATGTTCCAGGATGCCATGGATAAAAATCATCTAACAGATGAAGATAAATATCGTATTGTTATGATTGGCAATAACGTTCGCAAGGATGTTGCTGGAGCAAACCGTTTTGGAATCACCTCCATATTGATAGACTGGTCCCCACGTTACGACATGAATCCGGCCAGTGAAGAGGAAAAGGCGGACTATATCGTACATGAACCAAAGGAACTTCTGGCCCTCATTGAGAGCCTGGAGGAGAATCTGAGTAAGGTAGGGAATGTATAGAAAAGAGGGTATGTAAGATATGAAAAATGTAATAGTTAAGGAACGTGCCAGAAAAATACCGTTTAAAATATACATTCGCAATACCTGGCAGTTGTATTTAATGCTTTTAATTCCGGTTATCTACATGTTGATGTTCCGCTACAGACCTATGATAGGCGGTGTCATTGCTTTTAAGAAATTCAACGTTTTCGCTGGAATGTGGAATAGTCCCTGGGTAGGGTTCGCAAACTTTAAGGAAGCATTTGGTTCAATGGATTTTTGGAATGCACTTGTTAACACTTTGATCTTAAATGTTGGAGATTTAATTTTAGGCTTTCCGGTTCCTGTACTAATTGCGGTTTTCTTATTTGAGATCCGTAACTTGAAGATTAGAAAAGCAACCCAGACAATTTTATATCTACCTAACTTTTTGTCATGGGTTATCATTTCAGGTATTATCACTCAGTTGTTTTCCACCAGCGGACTAGTCAATGATTTAATTCGTGGTACAGGATTACGAGAGGTTAACTTCTTAAGCAGTCCGTTTATCTGGAGATTTGTGTATTGGTTTTCAGGAATCTGGCAGTCTGCTGGATATTCCCTTATTATTTATTTGGCGGCTCTGTCTGCAACAGATCCTTCTCTGGGAGAAGCAGCATATATCGATGGTGCCACCAGACTTCAAAGAATTGCTCATGTAACAATTCCGCAGATCAGACCAACCATCTCCATTATGCTCATTATGCAGCTTGGAAAGATTGTATCCATTGATTTCGATCGTCCTTATATGATGGGAAATACACTTGTAAAGAGTGCAGCTGACGTTATCAGTACTTATGTATACAGCGTAGGTCTCCAGGCAGGTCGATTTGATTTTGCCACTGCTGTAGGCTTATTCCAGTCAGTTGTTGGAATCATTTTGATTCTTTCCGTAAATAAGATTTCTAAGAAGATGGGACAGGAGGGAATCATGTAATGGGTGAAATAAAGAGCAAAGCAGAAAGACGATTCCAGCTTTTCTGGAATACCTTCTTTATCGTAATTAGTATAGTGGCATTGATACCAATCATTCGAGTTTTCTCCATGTCGTTAAGCTCTAAGGATGCAATTTTAGCTGGAAGGGTATTCCTTTATCCAGTTCAGGCTACGACAGAAGCATACATAAGATCTTTTCAAAGTGGAAGTTTCGTTTCTTCCTTCATATTTTCCGTATTTTTAATGATTGGATCTACCATTGTATGCGTAATCATGACAGTACTTGCCGCTTATCCCCTTTCTAAAAGGAACTTAAAGGGCGGAGCTGTTATTATGACTTTGTTTGTCCTTACCATGTATTTGGATCCAGGTATCATTCCAAAGTACTTAAATGTAAAGGATTTTAAGCTGATTGACACCTTCTGGGCTTTAATTGTACCGGAAGCCTTAAGTGCTTATAATATGATCATAATGTGCACCGCATTTAGAGGACTTGATTCTTCTTTATACGAAGCAGCAAAGATCGATGGCTGTAATGAGGTCCAAACATTATTTAAAGTTGCACTTCCATTGGTATACCCAACTCTTGCAACCCTTGCTCTGTTCTACGCTGTGGGCAGATGGAACCGCTTGAGTGATGTTCTATATTATGTTAACTCTTCCAAGCTTTATACGGTACAGATGGTGTTAAAACAGCTCATTGAATCCGTAAAGCTTACCAATGATGAAGGAATTCAGACCCAGCTTGTAGCAGACAATATCAAAGCTGCTAGTATTGTGATTTCCATGTCACCAATGGTAATTGCCTATCCATTTATCCAGAAGTACTTTACAAAGGGCATTATGCTTGGTGCAGTAAAAGGCTAATTATTTATTTCCAATAATTATGAAAGAGAGAAAGGGAGGTTTTTCTATGAGAAAAGCAAATTTAGTAAGATGCTGTTTGGCAGTTCTTACCGCAGCAGCTTTGGTAACAGGCTGTGGCTCCAGCAAAGGTGGCGATGCCACTACCGCAGCAGGCAACTCTGCAGCGGCTGGAGGAAGTGAGACAACGACAGCAGATAAGGGGAAAGAAGAGACCATTCGAGTTATGGTTTGGGACAGAGGGGATGCTGCTCCAGGAACAACGGTTGAGAATAACGCTCAGACAGAGTGGATTAAAAAGCAGATGAAGGAAAAGTACAACATCAACGTAGAATACGTTTCTGTGCCAAGATCTTCTTCTGATGATAAGTTAAATATCATGATGTCTGGTGGTAATGCACCTGATATCGTATTTTCCTACAACCAGGGCCTTTTCTATAGCTTTGCTCAAAACGGCGGTTTAACCGATTTAACCCAGGCTTATGAGAGTGCTGGATCTGACATTAAAAAGTACGTTTCTGATGCTCAGAACATGGGTCAGCTTGAAGGAAAGCAGTATGCAATTATGAAACAAAGAGGTGTTGAATCTCCTCGTCATACTGCATATATCCGTCAGGACTGGTTGGATAAATTAGGCATGGAGATACCAAAGACAAAAGAAGATTTATTTAAGTATTTAGAGGCTGTAAAGGAAAAGAATCCTGGAGGCGTAAGCAATCTTACTCCTTGGGCAATGAGTGGACGTAACGATACAGAAAAAGGATATCTGAACTTTGTAGGTTCTTATGTAAAACTAAAAGATGACAAAGACGCTTATATGTACAGCGAAAGTTACTTAGCAGTTGCTCCCGGAGCCATTGATGGTATCAAAAAGTTAAATGAGCTTTACAATAAAGGACTTATCACAAAAGATTTTGCCACAGATACCAATGAGGATATTTACAAAGCTCAGGTTATCGCTGGTAATGTTGGTTTCTTCCTTGATGATACAGAAAGTCCATGGAACTATATCACTGTATTATATCAAGATGCAGGCAAAAGAACGTTCGTTCCGCTACAGTGTTTTGAACTCGCTGATGGTTCTTACCGTACACCGTTTGAACAGAGATATGGTATGTTTGTAATGGTTCCAAAGACCAGCGAGAAAAAGGCTGAGGCATGTATGAAGTATTTAAACTGGATGGCAGATCCAGCCGTTGCTGAGAATATCGTGTTCACCGTTGATCATCAGAGAGATGAGAATGGAGTTCCAATTAAATTATCCGAAGCAGATTTAAAGAGCAAGGGATATCCAGGAACTTGTGATGACCTTAATATCGTAAACTTAGCTATGGATTGGACCAAGAGCAAAGATGCCATCATTTCCAAATGGGTGAAAGATCAGTCCGTGAAATGGGAAAGTGATGATTGGTTCTCAAACTTCTATGATGTACGTGCAGAAGGCAAATTCCGTTACCCTGTATACTCTAACATTTCACAGCCTGAGTCAGACTATGGCAAGAATGTTGAGGGCCTGATGCTTGCATATGTTTATAAGCTTATCAGTTGCTCACCAGATCAGTTTGACAGCATGCAGCAGACAGAATACAACAACCTTGTAAATGCAGGGCTTCAGAAAATTCTTGATGCAAGAGCAGAATACTATGACAGCGTAAAGTAATTCCTTTTACGGGGCAGCAGGCTATAAAAAGCTCGTTACAGCTCTTACTCATCCTCGTATGGATGATTCTGGGAAGCTGTAACGAGCTTTTTCTGTCTCAATGCTTTAAATAGGGTAATGAAGGCTGTCAGGATTACTGGCCTTTCGAAATTCAGAAGGTGACTGGCTACAATACTTCTGAAAGATCCGATTAAATTGGGAGAAGCTGGTGAATCCGCACTCTTCCGCAAGCGCTGAAATCTTCTTTTTAGTATTTAATAGAAGATACTGCACATTTTTAATTCGTGTCATCTGTATATACTGGGTGAGAGTGTAACCAGTCACATCTTTAAACTGATGGGACAGATAATACGGGCTGATAAAGAATTCTTTGGATAGGAAATCCAAAGTCAGTTCTTCGGAATAATGGTTATGTATATAGTTGGCGATGGAGTATACCTTACGAGAAGCCTCATCTTTTAACGGTTCATTGGTATAGGTATTGTAAGGCGCAAGCTGCCTTAAGGTATAGATAAAATCAATAAACATCCCGTGAACCATAAGAGGTCTTAAATCCGGATCTTCCTCTTGAAATGAATAATGATAAATCCGGTTCAGCTTTTCGTTAATCAGCTGCTGCTGTTTGGGAGCAAATCGGTAAATGGGTACGGGAGTATAAAAAGGTTCAAATAGTTTTTGATACGTTTCTGGCATATCCCAAAGGGAAGAGGGATATAAAAAGCTCATAATAAGTCGTTTACCAGGCGCCCCTTTTGGGTACTCTGAACGGTGGAGAACAGAAGGGCGAAGCAGTACCAGATCGCCAGAACGAATGGAATAAGGAATTCCTTCTACCAGATGGCTGGCCTGAGGACTGATTAAAACCATGATTTCATAAAAGGAATGAAAATGCTGAAATGGCATGTTAATGTCAAAAGAGCGTTCGTCATAATCAAAGTAGTAATAAAGAGAATGCTGTATATCATTGATTGTTAGATTATGTTGCTTTTTATAGAGCAATGTGTCATCGGAACTAGTCATCATGAGCCACCTGTATTCTTTCTTTAGAATCATCATGTTTCGGTTATTTATTATATCATAATAAACAAAACATGCAATTAATTGAGCGAAAAAAATCGAAAACATTGTAAAAATTGCAAGCGTGCCTTGAAAAAATTACTAAGGTACAAGGAAAGGAAGTGGCATAGGGATGGATTTTTTGAAAGAAAAAATTGATTTATTGGTATCGAGTTTTGAAAAGATTTTATATGATGAAGATGATATTTTCTTAAAGAATATGGAAACGAAAAATCTGGCCGGAGACGATGCAGAACGCTACCGCTACTGGGAATGGACCCAGGGAGTAGGGCTCTTTGGCTTATGGAAAATATATGAGGAAACAGGGGATGAGGAATTCTTAAATAAGCTGGAGAAGTACTATGAAAGACAGATGACAATCGGCCTTCCGGCAAGAAATGTAAATACCACCACGCCTCTTCTTGCCCTAACCTATGTGGCCGAAAAAAACGGCAATGAAACTTACAAGGAGATCTGCCGTGAGTGGGCTGCCTGGCTGGCAGATGGACTTCCAAGAACAAAAGAGGGAGGATTTCAACATCTGACTTCCGATACCCTTAATGAAGAAGAGCTTTGGGACGACACCTTATTCATGTCCGTTTTATTCCTGGCACGTATGGGGAAACTGGAACAAAACCAGGCATGGATCGATGAAGCTCAATATCAGTTCCTTCTTCATATCAAATATCTTGCTGATAAAAAAACTGGTCTGTGGTATCATGGCTGGACCTTCAATGGAAACCATAACTTTGCAGAAGCTTTCTGGGGAAGAGGAAACAGTTGGGTTACCATGGCTATTCCAGAATTGTTTGGGATCATAGACTGTGATGAATCCGTAAAGAGATTCTTGACAGAAGCACTGGATAAGCAGATTGAAAGCCTTAAAAAGTACCAGAATGAAAATGGTATGTGGCATACGGTTATTGACGATAGCACTTCCTATGTTGAGGCCAGCGCTACTTGTGGTTTTGCCTACGGGATATTAAAGGCAGTTCATTTAGGCCTTGTGGACCCATCTTATGAAGAGTGTGCTAGAAAGGCTCTAGAGCCTATTCTGGACTACATTGACGCAGAAGGTGTGCTGCATCAGGTTTCTTATGGGACGCCTATGGGAAGGGAAAATGTACAGTTTTATAAAGACATAGAACTTCGCCCTATGCCATACGGACAGGCAATGGCTATGCTTTATCTTTTGGAGGCATCGAAGAAATAATAAATTCTTAGGACGGAGCTTAGGTTTCGTCCTTTTGCATTGGAGAATAGTGGCCACAAATGACAGAAAGAAGGAAGAAGTAATGATACATGATCTGGAATTGGTGAAAAAGTATAAACCTGTTATTATGATAGATAAAAAGGAACCCTTTACTATTGATGCTATGGGATATACTGTATTTCGGGAGACAAGGCGCAGTAGTTCTTTTCCTAAGAGGGAGGTGGAGATTAATTCGTCTGAGACTGCTTTTGCCATTGAATACGCTATTTGGTATGATTATGATATCCAGCATTTATACGAGCTGGAACATCTTTGGGTATATGTTGGTCATGATGGAACCGTGGGGAAGGTGGAAGCTAGCTTTCATGGCAAATATTTAAATATGGTAGATTTAGAGACAGGGGAGATTAATTTGTGGGAAGATACCCATCCGGTGGTTTACGCCCAACCGGGGAAACATGCTTTGGTTCCTGATAAGAGAGTGATTCCTATGATTCCTGATTGGAAGGAGAGTTGTATGGAGAAGGCGGGAGTTGATGGTGTTCTGGTTCAGGATATGTTTGAGGGAGAGATCCATACAGATGATGAACTTCAGAAGATGACGGAGAGGTATATTAGGGAAGTGTATGGATTTGTACCTTCTATGGAATTTCGTCCGTTTTTGTTGGAGAATGATAAGTTGATGACTTGGGATGAACTTAGAATTTCTATACCTGGACGTGTGAACGGTCAGATTGAGGTGATTAGGGAGTATTTTAATAAGTGAGGTGAGAGAGAAATAGAAAAAGGGTGAGCTGTACTCACTGTCTAGGATAGGTTTGGAGAAGGGGCTGTAAAAAAACTCCC
>NZ_MCIA01000012.1 GCF_003609635.1 Lacrimispora algidixylanolytica
AACAATGTAAAATATATATCACATCAAATATATAGTAAATAATCCGTGTAAAGCTTCATCATTGCAAAATACAAAGAAGGATGGGTCAATGAGCAAAATTTTAGATAAATATAATGATATAGAAGAAATAAAAGAAATGAGTATTGATCAACTCAATCTATTTTGTCAGGAAATTAGAGAATTTATAGTTATGAAAATTTTTAAAACAGGTGGACATCTTGCATCGAATCTTGGCATAGTTGAATTAACAATAAGTCTTTATAATATTTTTGATTTTAGAAAGGACAAACTCATATGGGATGTAGGCCATCAAACCTATGTTCATAAAATATTAACTGGGAGAGCGTCAGATTTTGATACTCTACGGCAATATCAAGGGCTAAGCGGATTTCCTAAAAGAGAAGAGAGCAATTTTGACATATTTGAAACCGGCCACAGTTCAACTTCTCTATCAGCTGCGCTAGGAATAGCAAGAGCTAGAAACTTAAATGGAGAAGTGTATGATGTTATAGCCGTAATTGGTGATGGTGCCCTTACTGGAGGAATGGCCTTTGAGGCTCTAAATGATATAGGGGGAGGTACGGCAAAGGTTATTATTATATTAAACGACAATCAAATGTCAATAAGTGAAAATGTTGGCGGAATTTCTTCATATTTATATAAAATAAGGCTTGCCCCAAAATATATAAAAATTAAGGGGGGAATAAAAACTACATTAAAAAAATTTACTCTTGGTAAGACTTTGGCGAAAGCTTTAAAAAAGCTCAAAAGTGGCATTAAAGAAATCATGATACCCAACATGCTATTTGAAGATATGGGAATTAAGTATATGGGACCAATCAACGGTCATGACATTAAAGAAATGAGTAAAGTTTTCAAGATGGCACGAGATAGTGAAGAATCAGTTCTAATTCATGTTATTACCACCAAAGGAAAAGGCGTTGAATTCGCCGAAAAAAATCCGGAGAAATTTCATGCGATTGGACCTTTTGATTGTAAAACCGGAGAAATGAATTCTATTACCGCAACAACTTATTCTGAAGCTTTTGGAGAAGAAGCAATTTCCTTAGCAAAAGCAGATAAAAGACTCGTAGCAATAACTGCTGCTATGAAATATGGAACTGGTCTTAATAAATTCTCTCTGGAATTCAAAGATCGTTTTTTTGATGTTGGTATAGCTGAACAACATGCTGTAACGATGGCTGCCGGCATGGCAAGCAATGGTCTTAAGCCTATTTTCGCAGTATACTCTACTTTTATTCAAAGAGCTTATGACCAGATTCTTCATGATGTTTGTTTACAAAAATTACCTGTTATATTTGCAATTGATAGAGCTGGTTTAGTTGGCGAAGATGGCAAGACCCATCAAGGAATATTTGACGTATCGTTTTTGTCGCATATTCCTAATTTAATTATTATTAATCCTAAAAATATATTAGAGCTAAAAAATATGTTAAGATGGAGTTTTTTTCAAAATGAGCCAATAGCAATCAGATATCCTAAAGGCAGTGATGACGCTTCTATTGAATTACCACCAATTATTACTATAAAAAAAGGCAAATGGCAAATATTATCAAATGAAGGAAACATAGTTATATTTGCGACTGGAAAAATGGTTCAACGTGCTATTCAAGTTAGAAATAAATTATTAGATATAGGTATAAACATTTCAATAGTAAATGCGTGTTTCATAAAACCAATTGATGAAGAATTAATTAATTATTTTGTTAATAAAGAGTATGATATTATAACTCTTGAAGATAATATTCTCCATGGTGGCTTTGGAGCAATGGTTTTAGAATACATCAACTCGCTTGATAAAAACACTAAAATATTAACATTGGGATTTAATGATAGTTTTATAGAACAAGGTAATGTAGATATATTATATAAATTATACGAACTTGATGTTGATGGAATTATTCATAATATTATAAAATTTAGCCATAAAGTATCTTTAGAAGGAGAAAAAATCTCAAAATCTGATCTTCTTTGAATAAAGTAATCTAGTTGCTTCATATCATAATATCAACTTCTAGTTATATACCTGTTTATGAAAGTTTGGGCATGATGGCACAGAGAGGAGTGCAAACAAAAACCTAGACTTCTTAAGGTTCTGAATCAGTATGTATTCACAAGGAGAAATATACTTCGAGGTCGTTTCAAAGCTTGTGTGAGTACAAAAAAACAATATCGAAATTTGATAGTAGGCAAGGCATTTTCGTAACACCATATAAACTTACTTAATGCTAAATGCGGATCCTTACAATGAGATTAAGATAGTTGAAGTGATTTACTCTACGTTCTGATCTTGAACTGTAAAAGATGGGCATATCACTTCTGATATTTTTATAATTTTGATTTTTTTACTACAATCATTTTTGGAGTTATCTCAAGTTTTCTGACTTCTGACACCCAAAGACCACAGCAAAAAATTACACTAAAAAAATCTTTTAATCCTATGCCAGACGGTCAACCCTATCATTATTAAGACCTAGGATATATTTGTCAGTTTCTTCAAAAAAGGACTATATTTCTTCTACACTCATGTCATAGACTACATTGTAGCTCTTGTTTATAAAATCTGTTGAGTACATATATAGCCGACTTAAAAGCAGACATTCTGCCGCCAATAGCTACTCTGGTTTCAGGTAGATCTTATTGTTGTCAATCTATTGCAAGCTCCTTTGTGATTATCGGATCAGTGATTTATTTTACAGGCAGAACTAATCAAACTTTACTATATATAGTCCTTCGTCATGTTTCAGAGTAATAAGCTACCAATATCCCTGGTAAAACAACTCCTAAATTTACTAATCAAGAATTATAAGGCACCTCCCGTCAGCAGTATGTTGGAGTCTTCAACTCAAAGTTAGATGAACGTTTAGAATACGTTCAAAAATCAAGATATTATATTATCAATAATAATAAATATTTTTTATCTAATTCATAACTCGGCATATGTGAGTTAAGGAAAACTAAAAAAAACACTACTTCTTAACATAGCCTTTCATTAAAAAGGAATTAAATAAACTTTTTTTAATTAATTCTGCCACTTCTATATTAGGTTCTGGTGTGAATGTTAAAGTTACCAATTTGTCATTTATTGTGAGCTTCAAAGAATTCTTTTTTAAATCATTATTTATTTCGTTCATAGCAATGCCTCCTACCTGCTAAACCGTGTGATCCGCCATAAACTCTGTCGGAATCTAATTTCTTAGATACAATCGTATAGATATGATTACTTATTTTTAGACAGATTATGCTACTCCAACTACTTAAAATCCAGAAGAATCCATGACTGACCAACCATTAATAAGAACTGCAAAGTTTTCCGGTAGCCTGTTAATAAAAATCAGGACATATTTTGCTTTCTATTTCTTCTCTCATTTAAATGTATTTTTATTAATTCTAAGATTTCCAATACAATGTCTATTTAAATTCATCTCACAAGAATGCGGCAGGACAATCTTGTCCTGCCACATGATCTCTAAAATGAATATTTCTACTTATTCTTCATTTCTGCGCTTTTATTCGACACAACATCCCAAAACGCAAAGAATCAATTGATTCTTCTATAGGGCGGCAACAGCAACGGCTATCGGTTAAACGGGCCTCATAGGAATTTCACCTCTCTCAGGATCTCTGCGAGCCGCCCCCATTGCGATGTCTGTGGCTGGACGGAAGTAGCGTTAGCACTGTCCATTTCATTGCGAAACAGTCCACCATAAACTGTTTTATGACCAGGCGTTCTCGCTCATCACCTTCGATGCCATCGGTTCGACGAATGTCTCTCACCCATCCGCAGGCAGTTCTGGCGCGCCCGTCAATGTCGCTGCCGCTTTTACACGGCTGGACAGATCATGTATTAATGCTGCCGGATATGAAGTTTTCAAGGAACAAAAGAAGGAATAGAAAAACCCCCTCACTTACTTCCACGTTCAGAGAGGGGGGTGAGCGGAACAATTTTTAATTTTCCATCAGTTTCTTTAGCTTGCAGATGATTCTTACTTTCCGGTCATGTATGGTTCTCTGTGCAATATCTGTTTCTCTAGATATCTGACGCTCGCTTTTACCTTTGAAAAACAACTCGTCTATTAATTCTTGCTCCTGTGGAGTAAGTAGTTTTAGGCAAGAAAACAGTTTTTCAATTAGCACTGCTTGGACTGCGACATCTTCAACGCTTATTTCCTCCGCTGCAAACTGATGATTTAAGTCCTTTAGCCGTTCAAAGGAATCCTCACGGCTTGGAATGAGGTTAATTGCACAGCTAACACGGTCAATGTGATAATGCTCCACCTTTAAGTCATACTGCTGGTACCCCATTTTGCGATCGCTTTTTTCCAATACCTCAATAACAGCATCACTTGCTTCCGGATACTTCTCTCTATAATTAATTCTTCTGATTCTTTTTGCCATAGGGCTTATCCTCCATTTCGTGATTTTAAAATCAAAGAATGAAGAATAAGCGGTGGTGATCTGCAGCGGGGTATATACAAAGTTCTATCAAAAGCGACTTTCGTGCTACCCTCTTTTGTAATATTAGGTCGCCAGAACTATTTTATTGTCGAAGCAAAAAAATCAGCACTACACCAGGTTAGATGCAGTACTGATTTATTAATATATTTAATTATTGGTGGTTGAAGTGTATGTACTGGGCTGTCTTTATCTCCACCTCAATAAACAGATGTTGGAATGAAGCATACAGATAACCTCTTATCTAGGCAATATGCAAAAACTGGTACCTACTTGTATAAAAGACGTTATAAAAGACAAAACCTGCCCTCAAATGAGGACAAGCGCCTTATAAATTTTTCTCACGGCTAGGCTATCATAGTGCAAGAAACACCTTAGACCCTCGGCTTTGCGCCCCCGTTTTTCAACAGGTTTGCCTTTAACATATTTTATTTTTAATAAAACTTTTTTTTATTATTACGACTACTTCTGTTCTAAATGGATCAGGGTATAATACGTATTGAACTCTGTAAAACCTGTCTTAATTACAATGTATTTGTTACAATCACAGGTATCCTTTGAGGAATCCATTTATAGCAAAGGAATACTTTTATTAATTTCTGTAACTGTATAAATTATAACATGTATACCCTGTGGAAACAATAGATGACAGCAATTAGTTTTATCGTTTAATTTACAAAACGTACCAAATATATCGTATTGGAGAATATTTTAAAAGAAATTCAACTAATAAATAAGGATAAATATATTCCTGATATATCTGTTATATTAATAATATATCTATACAATCCAATTGTTCTTTTTCTGTAAATATCTTTTCTTAGAGTGGGGAGTTCTCTTTCACGGCGCATCAAGAACCCTGGCACAGTCCATAAAAAAAGCAGAGTTTTCTCTTGGCGGAATGATGTATTTTAAGCCTATTGTGTACTTGCCTTTTTAATTAATTGGTATTTAACTAAAGTACTCATTAGAATATAGCGATTATATCATATAAAAAACTGCTTTTTATATTCTTGCAAGTTCCTTTTACATCATTTTCAGCTGTTCCATTTTTTAGTCTAGGGGGAAATCGTTATTAATATCCTATTATTGCGGGTTACTGTTCAAAAAATAGAGATTACTGCTCTTACCGCCGTTCTCCCGCCAGCGCTGCTCCTTTCGAAGGTAGCCGCTTTTCTCCAAATCTGACAATGCCCTCTTTACGGTGCTTCTGGAAAGATTCAGTTCTCTGGCAATGGTACCAATTGCTGGATAGCATTTGCGGCTCTTATCAGCCCTGTCATGGAGATATATGAATACGGATTTTGCCCGGTGAGGCAACTCGGATTGATACACAGATGTAAAATAGGCCATATTTTCACCTCCTGTCTGAATGTTGTTTTTGCTCCATGGGTTCTAAATTGATAGCAGGAATCGGCGTTTGTACTATTCCTCCCGAAGCTGATACCCTATCTTCTCTTTCTTCCGGCTCTGGTTCAAAAGCGGCATTTCGACGGTTTATTTCTTCCTCCACTTTACGGCGGTCGGCATACTTCACCTTTCTTGCGGATTGCTCCGCAATTTCATATGGCTTGCCGAAGGTAATACCCCATTCTAAGAACAGCTTAAGGCGGGTACGCATGGGATAGGCTCCGGTCTTGGTTACAATGAACCTTCCCTTTGGCATGGATTTCAGCTCATCCGGTGTCATCAATGGACGCTCAATCATCTGTAAGGACTGACTAGGGTCATTCTTTCCCCTGCTGACAGAACCGCTCATAACAGTCTGACTGCCGAGGGCCTTTGACAAAATCTGTGCCGATTCACTGTTAGGAGCAAAACCGCCGAACACTGTATCCTGGCAATTATCGGTTATAATAGCGGCACCTTCCTTGCCATAGTTTTTCTCCAGCTGCGCAAAGCTCTGGATTATGGCAACGATAGATACCCGTCGGGAGCGGCTGGCCGAGAACATCATCTCTGCCGACTCAATCTTGGGAATGGTTCCAATTTCATCTAAAAACATCATGACGCGGTTTGGCAGCTTACCGCCATACTCATCGGCTACAGAAAGAATTTCCCGATAAAGCTGCTGAACAATTAGACTGATTATAAAATACTTAGTGGAATCTTCTTCCGGCATGACGAGGAAAATGGCACTTTTCTGGGTGCAAAACCGTTCAGCATCTATAGCTGTGTCAAAGCATAAAATCTGTTCCAGTTCTGAATCTAAAAAGGCATTGAGCCGTGACAGTGCTGTGGATAGAACGCTCTGCATGGCCTGCTCTGCAGAGTTGAGTGCCGCGCCTGCAAACCACTTAGTTTTATGATCGTCAGGCAAATGCGCCATCAGAAGCTGAAACAACGTCCGGCCTTTGACACCGCTGGGCGCCAGCAAATCCTGAATAAGCTTAAACACGGATACGATATGCCGCTCCCTTGGCTCACAGAATTCGGCGATCAGCAGAATGACCGAGGTCAGAAGCCCTTCTGCTGCATCATAGAAGAAGGCATTTTGCCCTGCTGCTGCACTGTCAAAGCCTCCAGAATTGATAATGGTCTTGGCTGTAATCTTAGCGTACTTCTCTGCTCTTGCCTTGTACGTTATGCTTTCCGGGTGAGCAAGGTACAAATCCATATAGCGGTTGACCAGATGGAGCAGGTTATTGCCATCCGAACGGGTAGGATTTCGCAGGTCAATGACCGACACATGATAGCCGTAATAATCCTTGGCAATCCCTGCATAGTTTCGATAAAGGTCCCCCTTCGTGTCTGTAGTGATAAAGCTCATGCCGGAAGCACAGGCATATTCCAGATTTGGATAGAGAAAGTTGGCTGTTTTTCCGACGCCTGTCGCACCAATCATCAGACAGTGGATATCATCGTCATCTACCAGCGCATATCCGTGATGGGTTGACTTATCAAAGAGTGATGCTTTTCTCCAGCCTACAATCAACCCCTGTGCTTTGGGTAAGTTGTTTCCCTGACGCCATTTTTCCGGCTCATATCGAATTGGGGTATAGACCGTCTGAATTTCCTTTTTTGTTGCCCAGCGGGCCGTACCATGTTGACCATCACCTACAGTTTTAGATTTTATACCATTTAGGCTGTAATAACGGGCAAGCAGTGATAATGAAGCAAGTATACTAAACATTGTCGTGCCTACGACAATCAAGGTTACTATTTGTGACATCTGCATCGGTTGCCCTCCGTTTCATTGTAAAAGAAAACCGCCAAGGAAAGTTTTCAACTTCTTGACGGTTTCTGTGTTTTAGGTGATTCCTAATCACATGCTTAATCTCATATTCGCCTCTTTCTCCTGTTTTTGTTGTAACGCTTGAAACTCTAGTTCTATGAACATTTCAGTTCTGATACAGTTTAATGCCAAACGTAAGTATACTCCACCAAGCTGTTTCTGGTCAGTCTCCGTGCGGATACCAGAACTATCAATCATTTGGTTAATCTCAGTCATATCGCCCCGAATATCCTCCAGCCTGGAACGAAGCCCTCCCCTGTCTTTATGAACGCTGTAATTCGTTTGAAGTTTCTTCATAAGTTTATCCGTATTCACCGGATGTTCCATCTGACGGCACAGTTCCTTTGTTAACAGCAGGGAACACGCCGCCATATATTCTATACATTCTCTAACAGATTCTTCATTTTCCGGTATAATCTTTCCGGTACTTACCATTGGTTCCAAAGCTTGATAAGTATCTTTTAACAGATACCTGATATTCCGGCTAACACTGATTTTCTCGCATAATACAAGCAATTTCGCACATACCTGCGGAAAAAGTGTGATCTTTGGGTGTTCCTCAGAGGGAATTGGGGGCATCCCGTTTTTTGCTTTTAGATCCTCATTCCAGTCCTTGTTGATGGACTGAATTACGGTTACATCTATATAATTATATTCGGAAAGAATATCCTTCAATCGTGTATTTGCTTCGATTCCTGCTGCGTCATGATCCAGGCAAAGGAATACTTTTCTAAGCTCCGTGTTCTGTCGGAGCTGTTGGAGCAGTGCATGTTCTGTAACTCCATCTAGAGCAACATAGCTGTGTTCCTGCCAGTCCCTTGGATACAGGGTGATAAAAGACAGCATATCTACCGGTGCTTCAAAAACATAGATTCGGTCACTATTTCCGCTCCAGTGAAAACTAAATTTTGGATCACTTCCTTCTACATTGCCCTTATAAGAATCTCCTTTTGTATAGGTGCCGAGCTTATGAGCATGACGGGGTATACTGTTTTCGTCCATACCTACGAACACAGCATTATGATACTGGCTGTCCTCATAAATGAGCTTTTCATGGGCAAAAAATGATATTATCTCCCGGTCTATAAACCGCTGCTTGATGAGATATGCAAACACCCGTCGCATGTCGTAGTTTTCCTCCGGCAGCGCAAAAGCCTTGCGTGGAGGCGGGGCGCTTTTCTCTGTTTGGTTCCACTCCACGCCGGATTCCCCGCCCAGTAGGAAACATACCGCCTCCGGAAAGCTCATATCATAGAACTGCTGTACAAAATCAATGGCACATCCGCCTTCTTTGCGGGAATGGCGGAACCATTCGTTGCCCCGGACGGTTACACTGTCATATCGTTTCCAGCGCCATTCCCGTCCTGAACGAACCAGCTGTTCTCCCTGGCGCTGGAGGAAGTCCACCAGATCCACTGTATTAGCCTGATGTTTTTGTTCATCGGTAAAATATACATATGCCATCTGAAACACCTCCCTTATCAACGTTTACGTTTTCCACAGCGCATATGCCCATGCCGAGTGCAGAAAAAGGCCGCCCGCTTATGCACGGACGACCTTTGACATAATTGAACGGTTTGCACAGGCGGCAATTTCTTTTTCTGTCTCTGTGACTGCTTTCCCATGGAATACCATACCTCCTTTATTTTAGTAAATAGTGAGCTTTTGTTCATGATCATTCGGAGCGTGCCCCTGGGCAATCTTTTTTTGTCTCAGCTTTCTGCGCAGCTTACCTTCCGTTTGAATACCCGGACTACCAGAGAGTCTTTTAACTTCCTCCTGAAAAATCTGACTGATATGATGCAGTAACCTTGTTGTTGCCAAAAACATGGAGGGATTACGGAGGGAGTCCAAGTGGTCCAGGAAAAACTGCGCATAAATATTACCTTGTTCTGCTGAGAGAGTGAGCCATCGCACAGCAGCTTCCCTGTCGCGGGGAACCTCCTGTCCCAGCAGATACATTTTACCAAGCTGGTATTGGGCGTATTGATTTTCCTGTTCAGCAGATTTTGTCAGCCATTTTATGGCGGCAGCCATATCTTTTGGAACGCTTTCTTCCTGCAGATACAGATTTCCCAAGGCATACGCTGCATAAGAGTTATCCTGCTCTGCAGAGAGGGTAAATAAATCTACTGCCCTTTGTATGTTCTTTTCCATATAATTTCCGTCCCGATAGAGCTTTCCAAGAGCATACTGTGCAAGAGCATTGCCGTTGTCAGACGCTTTTGTCAGCCATCGAAGAGCTTTCTCTACGTTAGATTTACCGCAGTGCACATCCAGATAAATTTTTCCCAGCATATATTGTGCATTGACATTCCCCAGCCGAGCGGATTTTTCCAAATAGTAGATTGCCTCGTCCATGTCCTTTTGCGTTCCGGTTCCGGTGTAGAGCATCTGACCAAGGCGGTACTGAAGCTTATCATCACGGCTTTGTCGTTCCATTTGCTGAAAACCATGGAAAGATGCCTCAAAGTGCAGCTCCGCTTTCTCAGTATTCCGCGCTGTTCCAATTCCGTCCCGATACATCTTTGCCATCTCATAGTCTGCATAGGGCATTCCCTGTTTAGCAGAACTTTGGTACAGTTGAAACGCGGTATTTAAATTATGTTCTACGCCCCTTCCCCCATAATAGAGAACTCCCAAAGAATATTGAGCGTATTTATGGTTCTTGGTGGCTGCTTCCTTAAACCAGTTTGCCGCTTCCTCATAGTCCTGTTCCGTTCCAAGCCCTGCTGCATACAGCTTGCCAATGCGGTACTCTACATACCGATGTTCGTTTTTGGCTTCTATCGCCAGAAAAGCAGCAAGCGCCTTGGAGTACCAGACAAAAGCAGTATCTGTATTCATTTCCACACCTAGCCCGTCAGTAAACATCCGTCCCAAATCATGCATGGCAAGGGCATTTCCGTCCTCTGCTTCTAGCAAAAATAAGGGCAGAGCCTGTTCAAAGTCCGGCTCTGCGATATCCGTACCATAAAGATAGGTAAGGGCCTGTTTATAGCGGCTGTTCCATGCAATGTGTGGCTTTCTTGGCACTGTACCCAAGTCAGATGTCGGAGATATGTTATTAGAGAGTTCAGTGGATGATGATTCAGAGCGATGTCCAGCCCCGGATTCAAGCTCCAACGCTTTTATTTCCCCTTCTTCGTCTAAATCAAGAAAAACAGAATCGGCTTTTTCAATTGATTCTATATGATTCATGATAGCTGCTTCCTCTATAATGCTTTCTTCCTCTGGAAGCGGTTCGGCCTGTTCATCTCCTTCAAAAACGACCTCCTGATTGCACAACCTGACCGCCTCCGAAATTACCATATTTTTTATCTGCTTGAATTCCTTCTGCTGGGAAAGCGGCAGCGGCGCGGGAAGGTCATCCTTGTAAGTACGAAGCACCTCGTTCCGCAGCTTCTGCCATTGGGCATAGGCTGCCGACACACGTCCATCCTTCGCCAGCTCGTCAACAATCTGGTTTACCAGTTTCTTGACTGGTGCTTTTAGATAGCCATATTGCTTTTTGCCGGTGGTTCGCCGAAGCCGTTCCGCAAGCTGAGTCAACATATTTTCCAGCACCGGATTATCACAGTCCCCTGTCTGCATCTGCTTTAGAAGCTCCCCTAGGGTTTCCCGGCTCTGTACTGTCAGCGTTTTTCTTTGCTCGGTCTGCTCCGTATAAATCTGGAGTAGATCCTGCTGAAAGATTTCCCTTGCCAGACTGCTCCGCATAGTTTCAATTGCTGACTTAGTCACAAAACCCTCACGTGGATCGACCGAGTACACGATCATATGGCAGTGAGGGTGGTGTCCCTCATCGTGATAAGCAGCGTACCAGCGCAGGTTCGACGATGCGATTTTCATCTGTTCCGCAAAAATATTTCTTTGTTGGCGTAAGAGGGCAATCCACGCAGCGGCATTGTCGTAACCAAGCCGGGCCGCATCCTCCCGTCGCAGAGAAATAATAGGTGTCCAGATGTTGCCGGGGTGAGCTGCAACCTCCTGCGCTGTCTGTGATAGCGACAACGGGATATCCTCATCAGAGAACAGACCATGGGTATCTAACCGTTCAGCGTGGGGGCGTGTGGCAATATAGTTAACATACACTTCCTGATGCGCCAGCTGGAATAGGTTTTGATCCAATGCAGCCGAGATAAATTCAGAGGCGTTTTCCATAGTAGGATTCGCCAAATAGTCCTCATACTCAAACAGCCCTGTGGAATCCGGAAATCGATTAAGAATATCCGACACCAGAAACTTCTGCTTTTCTGTGGCAGGACGGTTTCGCATCCGCTCTGGAAGTTTTTCTACACCATCCCGCGTGGCAATGTAGGTTACCAGATTTTCTGCATGAGCTGCTGCGCTTTTTATATAACGGCATTTAAAAATAATCCTGGGCATGGTCAATCACGCTTTTGGAATTTAGCTACATCTTCAAATGTCACAGAACCAACCGAACGCTTCACGTCCTCCACACATTTACCCCTGAGCTTACGTAAAGTATTTTCATCGTAATCTGCATTGACGGCAAGAATGTTCATCATCATGCTCATTTCTACTGCCAGCTTGAACATCAACCTTGACATGCGGTTCTCCGAGGTATTTACAATCCCCGACATAGCAGAGGTAATGGCGGTGGGAAGATACTTCATTCCATCCTCTGCGGCAATATATCCACTGTAAAATCGGATTGCTTTTTCTATGAATTCACTTCGGCTCTTACAGTTATCTTTTATTAAAATCGCATCTATCCCTTTGATGGTATTAGGATAGAGCCAGAGCGGGATTCTGGTTTTTATTTCTTCGCTCATGGTTGACCTCCTTTGCTAAATATACGGGAACCTCCTGACAGGTGCACCCTTTTGAACGTCCACGACCCGCATTGCGGGGCGATGTTTTGGGCAGGCGGGCGCAAAGCGACCACCTGCCTTTAACCTGCATCATTTTCGCCCCCATGGTTCACCCCAGTTTTGGCAGTTCTGACTACTGCCAGGATTTTGGTGTTTACGGCGGCAACAGGGGCTTTTACTGTCTTATGGCGCAATACTCCGCTCCTGATAGATAAAGGCGGCACAGGGGCATACAGGCGGCAACCGGGGGGGACTCTTTCCTCCATGTTGTTACATGCTTTACTGAGTGGGTAAAATATTATCTTTTACCATTACATCTCCAGATGCATCCCCTGCTTCATTTCTCCATCAGATGCCATTGAGATACGTCCTGTTTCCGCATCATACCGATAAACCTCATTAGAAAGACGTTCTTCCTCATCAACCTGGCTTTGATTAACATCACATACAATATCCTTTAAATCCTCAATTTCTCTTTCCTTATCTTCACGAATTAAAACTAACTCATGGATGGATGAGGGAAGAATCAGATAGTTTCCGCCAAGTTCCTTTGAAGCTGCTTCCAATACATACGGACAGAACATATAAGATGCTCCCTGACTCTTTTTGCTGTTACTCAATACAAACATAAAGCTGTTTTCCATGCTGGCCTGACTCTCCTCTATTGGAGATCCCATCATATTCGCAATTACATAGTCCATGCTATGGAACTCATATGGCATAAGCTGTTTCATACTCTTTTCAGCCTGTTCATGCAGCATCTCTGAATCAATATTCCAGCACTTTAAATGATCATTATTAACTAGGACCGAACCGAAAATGCCTGCATCCTCTTCAATTAAATAGCGGTATACAACAGCCAGATCCTCTACTACCTGATGAGGGACAGCGGACAGCAGTTCCCGATTCTTATCAGCATTTATCGCACACATAAACAGGTTGTCTTTCAAATTTTCATAGTCAAAATTATGTATGCCAAGCTTCGGCGCTGTTTCCACTGACTTCAGATATTGTTCCGCAAGCTTTTTTAGGATTTCTTCCATACTGACACCCATGTTGTAAGATTGATAGGCATTATCTAAGTATATCTGCGGAGTAAGATCACTTCCAGGTATCCGTATACTCATTCCATATAACTGAATGCCATTATTTTTTAGCTGCTGACGAACCGATACCTCTTCATTTTTCCATTCCTCAGGCAGATATTTCTTGATATGCCGTTCTACTTCTTCCATAAATTCTTTATATTCCATTGTGCAAATCCTCCTGTTCTTTGTGGTTTTTACTTTTCACAGCTTTAACGGTTCTGACCAATTTCAATATTATAGGGATTAAAGCGTAAATTCCTATATATTGCCTGCTGATTCAATACGTTCCCGAACCTCTGCTGGAACATTCTTTTCATAGAGAGCCTTAAGCAAAGCCTCCATATCTTCATTTATTTCCGCGTTATTTCGATACTGCCGCAGAGCTTCCAATTTCTCTAGTTCGTAGTATATTTGGATTAGAGTTATTTTCATAATTAACCTCCATTTAAGTAAGCCAAGTTGGTGCATTCATCATAAACATCTTAAGCAACTGACTATGAATTTGAGCCAAGTTGGTGCAACCTTTTTTCTGGTTTAAACATCAGGATGCTATAAATCCTCAAATGCATTTATCAGACTGCCGGGAAGCTCCTCCAGCTGTGCTGCCACATCCTGCTCTTCTTGTGGGGGAGGAACTCTCAATGAGAGCTGATTTATTTCCTCTCGAACAGCATGCCGCACAATTTGTTCAATATGACTGTTTTGTTTAGCGGATAGAATACTGGACACCACAAATTCTGTTCGGTGACGGCTGGCCTGCTGCGTGAAAAGCCGCTCGGCTTCCTGGTGTCTGGGATCGTCCATATCAAAAGACAGATAGTATCGTTTTCGCATAGTCTTATCCCAGCAGGAGCTTGTACCCGTCCGCATTGGCAAACCGGTTCAGCATCGCAGCAATATTAATCTCATTTCCTCGCAGCCGGGATTCCAGCAGCTCCGCTCCGCCGCCTGCAAACACAGTAGGAAGCCTTAAATCCAAGCCTCGTTCCCGTAGAGCGTTCAGCAGTTCCTTGCAGTAGGCAGACACTTCATACTCCACTGTTTCTTCAATTTTCTTACGATCAGTGTGTTGAATTTTCCCTCGGATTGCGTCAGTGATTAAAGCATCCGAAAGCAGTATGCCACTTTTCTGCAGAGCGTCCTCAATGCGGCTGTAGAGGATGATCGTTCCCAAACGCAGACTAACACAGCTTGCACGCTCCAGCTTGAAATTATGGACTGTGAGAACATCCACCGTATAACCGCCGATGTCAACGAGGGTAATGCTTCTGTATTCCTGCAAACGAGGATAATACCGGCACAGTGCCGCATGTCCCTGGGCGAACACTTTACAGTCAGAAATACGACATCGGTATGCTGTACCTTCGAACTCAAAGGACACATTTTGTAGAAAATACCGCCGAAACGCATCTTTTTGTGTACCGTAGCTGTCGATGGGAAGCCCAACACCCAGCATAATATCTGTATCAGTTACACCAACACGTTTCATAGCTTCGGCAATAGCTGGCAGGGTGAGAATAAAAGTGTCCTGCTCCATTGTCTTATCCTGCTGAAAACGCAGACGTCGCTCTCCGATGGCGTAATAGCTGCCTTCATAGAACAGCTGGAGCTCCGGTGTTAAAAACTCCCGGTCACTTACAGTAAAACCGGAAGCATAAAGCATCCCTTCTGAGGATTTTGTATTGTAGTTTCCATTGTCTATTCCAAGCTTTATCATGGCAGGAACCTCCTTTTTCTTTTTCTACGGTTACAGTTACATCCCCATTGTCATACCCGGCGTTTCCCCCTGAGAGTCCTCTGATGGTGTTTCGGATGGCACGTGTTCTGTCTGTGTCTCTGCAGCTGCCTGCTCCCTCTGGCGGCGATTCTGACGGACAGGTCGTTCTGGTCGTTCTCTTGCAGGGGATGTATCCTGGCCTTCCTGCGGCGCAGGCATCTGCTCCATGTGGCTCTCCACATATTCCCGCACTTGCGCAGGAACTGCTTTTTCATAGGTTTTGTCCAGATAATCCTTCAGCTCCTGTTCAATGGTAAGCTCCTTTTTGTCCATGAAAAAACGGAGTGCTTCCAGTTTTTCCGACGGAAAAGATACCTTTAGTTCTGACATGCTCATTGCTTTTCCTCCTTTAATTTTTATTTCTATTTCCAGCAATCATGGTCTTCACTGTGCCGTATTTTTCGCATAAGGTCTTGCATACAGCACCTGTTTGTCTGCATCAAACAGGTCCCTATACACAACCCGACCTCTGGAAGATGAGGCGTCCACTACCTTGCTGTTGCCGGCATAGATGCCCACATGAGTAATATTGAGATAACGTCCGTTTACTTTGTGGCTCCAAAACACAAGATCACCTGGAGCAAGATCGGCTTTCGAAACGGTCAGACCATTGTTGACACAATATTTTCCCTGCTCGGCGGCGGTTCCAGGAAGATTAACCCTCAGCTGACGGTATATCCACTGTACGAGATAACTGCAGTCGGTATAACCTGCCTGACCGCGAAGCTCCTGTGAGTAGGGATCTCCCAGACGGGACAGCGCAAGCTGAAGAGCCTGGGAACCAGTTTCTCCGGCAGTCAGATCATAGGTGGGATTGACAAACTGTTCCGGCAGCCAATCCGACCACTGATCAAATCGGTCTCCTTCGCCTGCTGCGCTGGTTCCATACAAGGCCCGGTAATAAATTTCTGAGGCATTTTCCTGATTTTCGTAAGAAATCTTGCGTCCGAGTGTACTTTCTAAATTTTTACAAATTACTGGAAGGGAAGTAAGTGGCACCGCTGCGGTGTAGGTCTCCTCATGCTCCACTCCGTCCTCATCCGACCATGTACGAGTGCGTTCCTCATAGCGAACGAAGCAGTCGGTAAATAACTGATAATCAATCCCTCGCAAAGATTCAGCGCCGAAATACAGAGAATAAAAAATAGCCTTAACCTGTACAGAGTCAATGCTTCCATCCTCAATCATCAATGTTATTTCAGCAATAATCACCTCCAGCTCCGAAAAACTTTTACGCATGTCCTCAATATATTCTCGATAATCCTCCGGTACATGACCTGAAATAACTCCGTCATGAAAGGATAGCTGAACAGCGGCGTTGTTATGGTTCGCAGTTCCGGACAAAAGACTGGAAATCATGACAATAATGAGGATAAAAGGTGTTAAAATCGCGGCAATAAGAACACCCACCGCCTTCCAGGTTCGTTTATCTGCAACTGCCATAATTGCTGCCTTTGCCACTAGGGTAATCGTTACTGGACCAGCCATGGTCGCACCTCCTTTTCGTAAAAATACACACGGATTATCCCCAAAAGGCAGTAAAACTTATTTTTCACCACCACTTCTGTCCGAACAGATTCCCCTGCTGCGGCTCATACTGTTCCTGATCCTGTGCTAACTGAATCGATTTTTCCACTGCCTGTTCCAGAAAGTCCGTATCAAAACCAGCCGAATGATAACCTTCCAGAATGGTATTAAGATAATAATCCGAAGGGGCCCCAAACGGACGCCCATCATTCATGATATACACCATGGCTTTTACTGATCTGCCGCCCAACTCTACAGGAAACAGCTCCTTTCGGTAAAAATTTGGATATCCTTCATACCGATCAAGAGCAAGCTCGTCCTGGGGTCGAATTTTCCACAAGAGAACCGGAACCCTTGCACCGATAGAAGGTTCCACAGTTGCAACAGCACTACTGCGACTCCCCCGGAACAGCATCTCATAATCTTTCATTTCACTAGTGCCTATTACCTCGGCAGTAGGGCACCGATAAGCCATTTGAGTAAGGTTCAAATTACTGCCATAGGCAATATAAAAGGTATCTTTTTTCATTTAGGAATTCCTCCTTCTACATGGACATAGTAAGACCGGGGCTTTGCTCGTCTTCCCCGGCCTGATCTATTTCGTATTCTGTTACTGGTTCCGGTCGCGCCGAAACACCCTGCTCCTCCTCTAAATGCCGTTCTTTTTTCTGCCGTAATCGTTCTTTCTGCTGCTGGGCCTGTGCCGGGTCACGCCAGGCAATACAGCCATCCAGATGTTCCAACAGATGCAGCCTTGCGGTTTTGAATTCATCTCCAATAAGACCAAGGCGCAGAAGCCAAGTACGGAATGTATATTTTTCGTTGGTGGTTTGTGTCTTGGTTCGGCTGGCACAGCGCTGATTAAGGGCCTGTGCCGAAATCGCCATACATAGCTGAATGTACGCTTTGATCTTGCCGGCATGGGTAGTGCTGTTGAATAAACGGAACTCCACCGTACCCTTCTGGAATACACTGTGCAGATTTAAACAGTGGTAGCGGCTGTCATGGTAATGCTCATGGCTGCCATCCGTGCCGTTATACCAGATGCTGCTGACCTGATCCAGCGTTTTGGGTCTTCTAGCGTTTAGTTCCTCCAGAAAGCGGCTTTCTACCGGCTTACACCATCGGTGCTGTCTGTCAACAGTCACCTGCAGAGCCTTATAGATCATATCCTCCTTGGCTGCCATAATATTGGTGATATTCCGCAGCGTGTTAGCGTCAAAAGATGATGCGTCTATATGCACATGAATGCCGCAGGAGCTGTTGGTAATTGCACCAACCTCCCGAAGCTTGCGGATTAGCTCCTGTACCGTTTCAATGTCCTCCCAGCGACAGATAGGGCTAACCATCTCGGTTCTGTATTCACTTGGCGCGGAAACGATTTGACGTCCGGATTTTTTCTGTGCAGTAATACTGGAATCACTCATAAACTTCCATTTACGCCCCTGAGAATCCAACGCAGAATAGGTATCATAACAAGTGCCGTCGTAATGGCTGGCAGTTCCAAAATATTCGGTGGCAACCTTTGCTGCCTGTTCACGAGTCACGCCGGTCATCTCAATTTCAATGCCAAACCGCTGCTCCTTCATGTCCATGAGTCATACTCCCTTCGCCGTTTATTCCGGACGGTCATCAGCGACCGCCTGCATTTCCGAACAACTTTGCCTTATGCTCCGGTGCATGAACCATCAGGTTATAGCGCTCATTTCCGCATTTATAGAGGCACACACCCTGCTGGGGATAACGGATAAGCTCAAATTCAGATCTCTCCAGCTGAAGGGTATCCATGTAGAATTTTGCATCAATGGAGCCTGCATTAAAAAGAAACTGGTGAGTCGGGATGGAAAACAGTGGTTTGGTCAGCTCTCGGATATGCTCTACATTAAAATCCTCCAAATTCTGCGAGGCAAGAATGACGGCGCTTTCCTTTTTACGCACACGTTTCATGAAGTTGCGGATATATTCAATTGCTGGCAGGTTCGTCAGAAACAGATACAGTTCATCAATGCTGGCAGCGGTGTTCCCAGTGGTTAAAAGCTCATTGCTCATATAGGACAACACGTTGAACAGTAAGGCGTTTCGCAGATTTTTACTGGCATTCAGCACACCCTTAACACCAAAGGTTATAAAATCATTGCTGGTGATGTTGGTATGGCCGTTGAAAAACTTAGACTCCGCTCCTTTGCACATGGAATGGAGTCCAAGACAAATTTCCCGCAGAGAATCTGCTGTATAAAGCTGACGGTGACTTTCATCGAAGTTCTTGTATTCCGTTTCGATGAAGTCGTACAAATCAGAAAGGAGGGGGTAATCCGTATGCTTTAAACGGTCAAAATTGCTTCGATCGGTGATACCCCATTTCTCATAAAGCCTCCCCAGCATGATTTCAATTGTGTCAATTTCTCTGTCAGTAAAGTCCTTATAGGTACGAAAAAAATCCTTTAAAAAGCTGATGTGCTGACTGAGCTTGCTGCTCTGCCGGAATGCCTGGGGTGCCTCTGTATCTTTTGGGTCGCCGGTTTCATCCCAGCTTTTTGGCTCCAATACATTGATAATGAATTCGCCAGACATGAGGTCAATGAAGCAGCCACCGAGATTGAGGGTCAGATCCTCGTACTCCATTTCGGGATCTAGTCCAATAATGTGCATGCCGGATTCCCTCAGGTTACACAGAATGAGTTTAAGAAGGTAGCTTTTGCCTTGTCCTGAATTTCCAAGAATGAGGATATTAGCATTGGTTTTGTCATCAGCACGGCGGTTAAAATCCGCCAGTATGTTACTGCCGAATTTATCCCGACCAAGATAGAAGCCGTTGGGATCGGTCTTGCCGGAATAATTAAATGGATACAGGTTTGCGACCGAGCTGGCAGGAAGCACCCGTTCAAACTGATCTCCGAACACGTTATAGCCGGAGGGCATGGCACACTGGAATCCCTGCTGTTGGCGCAGCATCAGGCGGTCCACGTTGAGCTTGCTCCGTATGAGTTCGGTTAAAACCTCCGTCTGTAAGAGCTTCAGCTGGTCATAGTCATTGGAAGTTAGTTCTATATACACAGCGACATGAAGCAGTGGTTCCCGGCTCCGATGCATCTGTGCTACGATAGTGGCAACGTCCTGCAGATTACTTTCCGCTGTGACCGTCTGCTGTAAATCCTGCGTACTGGTACTTTGCATACGATTTTTGTTTGCAGCATTTGAGATGATTTTCTTTTCCTCTACCGGGGTAACATGACGGGTATAGAGGTGCAGCGTCACGCCGTCCTTTTCACCAAGATGACGGAGTATAGCCTGTTCATCAGTGGCAGTTGGGTATTCACGAAGTGCCCACACACAGCGGTAAGTGTTGCCGCAAATAAAATGTTCCGTATTAAATTTGACCACCGTGGGCGCGATCATATCAAGAAACTCCTGAATTCGAATATCCTTCTGCGATATACTCTCAGGATTGCTTTTTTTCGACATAAGCAAGCTCCTTTCGTTTGAACTAACTAAAAAAAACCGCCACTAAAAAGTGACGGCTTGCTGTTGAAGAATATTTAATTGTTAACTAGAAAGACCCCCATTATTACTGGAGGTCTTTCTAGTTAAAGTTGTTGTTGCTGTGTTTGTTCCTGTGAAATTGCCATTCCAAGATAGCGGTCAAGCTGCTCTACCTCTAGGGATGCAATCATATTGGAAAATGGTTTTATATCCCGTTCTACTGCATAAGCTTCCAGAACATTAAAATATTCCAGACGGTTTTCCTTTGCGATAGATATTGGCAAAAAGCCATGAGCCATCAGTTGATAGTTCATGATTAATCTAGAGGTTCTTCCATTTCCATCAGCAAACGGATGTATTCTCACAAATTCAGCATGTGTCCAGGCTGCAAGCTCAATTACATTTTCTATTGCTGTATCCTGCAAATCCATATAAAATGCTTTTACCTGACGATACATCTCGTTAGGGCTTGGTGGAGTATGAGAGGCACCAGAAATATAAACATCTACGTTCCGATATATTCCTCCAATCATAATATTTTCCATTAAATTAGCATGTAAGTCCTTAATAATATGCTCGTCCAAAGGCTTCTTTTCTGAAATACAGTCTTTTACATACTGATAGGCTTTATTATGATTGATGACCTCATAAATTTCTCGAAGTTTTTTTCCTCCTACGGACAGCCCTTCCTCCAATACCACCTTAGTTTCCAGAAGGGTAAGTGTGTTCCCTTCAATCGCTGTAGAATTATGCGTATATTGTAGTTCAAATTGCTGTGCGTAGCTTTTTACCGTTATTTCAGGGAGTGAATCTTTAATTTGTTCGTAGTCATCTCTCTTTTGAAGTAATACTTTATAATCCAAGCTATCCACTCCTTTCTTCTCTATTCCTAATATGATATTTTACCATGTTTTGGTTATTTATTCAATGCAAGACTAAGATATTAATCACCAAGTATCACCCAACGCTCACCGTCATAATCCTCAAATTTTTCGGTTGTAACATTCTGTTCAAAATAGACTGCCAGTAATCGCTTAATATCTTCCTTGCCAGCTCGTTGTGCAATGAATCCCTGCTCCCGCAAAATTTTCTCTATGCGATTTAAATAAGGGAAAACCTCACTTTCCTTTTCGTTACAAAGCCGTATGATGACGAGGAATTCCCGCGCTGTTGCCATCTGCACCTGTATTCGGTCAAGATGAAGAAGATCCAACTCCAGCAGCTTCCGCACAGCCAGTTTGTCCTCTTGCTCCATACGGCTTCGCAAAAATCGCTTATTATCCTCGTAGCTCTCCCGGCTATTGAGACAAAGGAACTCTAACTCAGCAAAGCCTTTGAGAACAGTCATCAACGCATATATACGAGCTGATATACTTTCTTCTGATAAAACAGAAATATTCGTGGGCTTAATCATAAAATACACCAGCCGATCGCTCCTGTAGGTTTCAAGACAATAATCCATCACCTCTCTGGTTCCAATCAGTTGACGGGTAACCTGACCCTGTCTTGTACTTTTCTTTTCTTTACTCATTTTGGATACCCCCATTCGTAGGTCTGCTGTTTCGTTAAAAAGAAGGCGCAGGAATATTTAATAAAGTCTAGGATGCTGATATCATCAAAACGTATCGTTAAAAAGGCATAAAGGGCGGTAATCACAATAGGGGGCAAAAGCCACAGCTGCACCAATGCATACACAGATATTAAAAGCCCCACGCCGATGATGCCAATATCCCGCAGCTGCCACAGCCAGAGCGTGGCCTTTGATTTTAAGTTATCGGGATAGATGTACATGCGTATTCCTCCTGTTCCTTTCTAAATTTAGTAAATAGGCGATTCTCCGGAGCACATGCTCCACACAGGGAATCGCTACAGTCCTTCATATAGGCTGCCGAGAGTTAACGGCTTTATCAATATCGTATTCCGGTGGAAGGCGCTTCCTCCGGCATAAATTCCTTCTGCCCATAATTTTCTCTCCTGATACTCTCCTAACTGGTATACCCAGCCGTTCGGCCTCTTTAAGCTCATCATTTTGCCACCGCCTTCACAATAGTCTTTGTAATATTCATGGCAGCCTGCCCGGCATATACGGCACTCATAAAGTTGCCTTTCGTACTGGTATCCAGCCCAAAGGCTCCGGCGATCCGGGGAATTTCTCCTGCTGCCAGCATCAGACCTAACCCCAGCAGAGCATTATCCTTAATCACCATCAGACCGGCAATGAGGATGGTGGCCTGCAGGAAAGCAGTCAGGCACAGACCTACAATCTGCTTGCACCAGCCAGTAAAGCCGTCGATGTATCCACGGGGAACTGAAAACATGTACAGACTCCCCACAGCAATCTGAATGAGCAAGATTCCTCCGCGCTTAAGATTTGCAAAAAATATATTAATTACGGCATAGCCCATCATAATCAGGATAAATAGCATCATGATGGGGCTGGTGATTATGCCCAGACCGCCGAATACGCCAACGCTGCCCGCACTTTCAAGGCTACCTGCTGCGGAAAGCTCGCTTATGATGTTGCCTGCAAGAGTGTTCACGCCGCTTCCAGAGCCCGTTATGCCCGCTGCCAGGCTGCTCTGCAGAGAAATGGACAGCTTGTAAAGCTCCACCGGAACCGTAGAAAACAGTCCTACCGCCATAAAGCCCTTTATAGCGTTAAGAGCAGTATCACGGATACTTCCTCTTCCGGACTGATATTCAATCGCACATTCAAACATGGAGACTACCAGCCCAGTACCATAGAGCGTCCAAGACAGATAAACAAAAAACAGCACAATTGACTTAACCCAACTCATCTCGAACAGCTCCGCCCCCATACCACCCATGGCAGAAAAGAAATTTCCGAGAAATCCGATAATTTGACCATAAATCCAATCAAGAATCTGACCCAGCACCGTATCGGCTACAAAGTCCCATATGAACATGACATCACCTCCAAAAAAAGAGCCCTTTCAGGCCCCTATCAATTCAACCACGCACAACATATGGGGTTGAAAAAAGGCTCCCGCAAAAATATGCGAAAGCCTTGCTATTTACTGTTATTCAAAGATCAAAGCCTCGAAAGCATCTCTATCCTGATGTAACTTCATATTCCACGTCCATAAACAAATCAACTAGCAGTATTAAAACTTTAGGGGAATAGAATCTGCGCGCAGTAAAAATAAGTGTAAGGGTATCTAGCTGCTTTTTTTTTGCATACTGGCGCAGTAGCTGTTTCGGGTTTTCTGCATCAATATGGGCATTGGGCAGTTCACTTACCAAATCGATGAACTGTAGAAGTTTCCAGTTCTCATCCGTTACTGGTACAGCAGGCTTACATGTCACGATGTGGCAGCCTTCTGGCAGTTTTGCTCCATACCGGTTTGTAGTGATTTCAATATCGCGCGGCAACAAAGTTGATAGGCCCAGCCTGTTTAGCAAAGATGCTCCGCTTTCATATCCAATTCTTTAAATAAAAAAAGCCCTCCGAGCGATTCGGAAAAGCATTGACTTGACATTTTATCTCTTCTGAGTTTACATGGTATTGGCGGGGTTTCCCCGACAATAAAAAACGTCATGGCAGGCTGATGTGTAGCGAGCACATCAACCCTGCGCTAAGGTGAATCGAGCACCCAGCACAACCGCAAAGCGGCACCACGACAAGATTATTATACTGCATCTGTCGGTGCGGCACAAGATGAAAAAACAAGCGTGTGCATGGGAAATGGGGTGTACTTACCCCCGCCTTTGCATGCGCTTTTATAATACGGGAAATTCCCGACCACATTATGAAAGGTCGGGATACTATGAATATTTTTGAACACAAATCCAGTTTTCTGGGGAGGCAGGAGGTTGAATACTCTGGAGACTCCCTCTTGTCACTGCTAAGGCTTGCCAAGCAGATCCGGCAGAGGCTTGGAACACAGGACTATTTGCTGGACTGCTACCTCTCCCTCTTTTTCGAGGGAGTCAGCACAATACTTACTTATGAAGCCGCTAGTGATGGCTTTATGGGGTGCGGTGAATTCCAGAGCCTATGCCTTCATGTACTGGACGGCACTGAGCCAGATAGTCCACACCCTCTTTACCATCAGATATTGGAAACTTATGAAGCGCAGAGAAAAAGATTATCCTTTCAGGAAAATAACACGCAATTGTATATGCTCCTGGTTTTCCTTGAAGACGAGCTGCAGGCTTATGCGACTGAATGTTTCGTAAAAGAACAAGTAAAAATCATTGATGATGTTATTGATTTCTTCCGACAGAAGGAGTTTTATAACCAAATTTCTCAGATTGTAGGCGAGCCATTTATGGAAGAACTCAACTTAAGGCTGAAAAAGCGGTTTCTGCTTGCTCCAATTGCGGTAGTGTTTGCTCAAGGCTTTACTGATGAATTAATTGACAGGCTTAGGTGCCGTGATCCAGAAACTAGCAAACAAATATTTCAGCTTATGATGGATGTCCTGTAACAGTAATAAATAACTGGAGAAGTATAAGCACAGGGAGAATCGACTCTCTGTGCTTTTCTGCTAATTCATAATGAGTTGCTTGTATCCATTTCGTCTCTATGGTAAACTTTTCTTAGATTTTCTACTCAGTAAAATATTTTTGAAAAGGTAGTAATCGAAGTTTAAGCTTAAGAAGCGAATTTATATAACAAGAAGGTGGAAAAGATAAAGAAGTCAACTATTATAGCAAATTTTTGTAGTCCAATCAAAACCGTTTGGAACATTGTTACTGACAATACAGCGTATGCTTGGCGTAGTAATGTAGTAAGAATTGAAGTGTCAGATGATGGCAATAGCTTTACTGAATTTACAAATGAGGGATTTGAAACTCAGTTTACTATTACGATGAAAAATCCATATGAACGCTATGAATTTGATATGAAAAACAAAAATATGAACGGGCATTGGATTGGGCTTTTTTCAAAAGACGGATCTGGCACAAAGATTGAATTCACAGAAGAAGTTGAAGTCGCAAATCCCATTATGAATTTATTTGTAAAGTCATATCTTAAAAGGCAACAAGAAACTTATGTTATAGATTTGAGAAAATCATTGGGCGAATAAAATGAGCATTGCACGGGATTTTGAAAAATAGTCCAACCAAATAAAATCTTACTTATCACGAAGTTGAGCCATTGCATCAAAATGAAGATGCAACGGCTCCTGCTTTGCCTATATGCCTAAGATGCCCCAGAGTATCCTTGCATAAGGACAGTGGTTCGCAACTGTTTCTATGGTAAAATGATTAAAGTACTGTTAAAAAGGCATTTACAGTCAAGCGGTATATCCCCCAGCTATGGTATTCTTCAGAAGAAGGAGGTGCTTACACATGCACGCATGGGAACAAATACAACAAACCATAGAATTTATTGAAGAGCATTTGGATGAGGAAATCGATATGGAGAGTCTTGCAAAAACGGCTTCTTTGTCACCTTTTTACTATCAGCGGCTGTTTAGTCGACTGGTAAAAAAACCGGTTGCTGAGTATATAAAACTCCGTCGTATGGCAAAGGCAACTGAGGCAGTGCTCCAAAAGGACAAGCGCATTTTGGATATTGCATCAGATCTTGGATTTTCCTCTCATGAACACTTCTCCCGCACCTTTAAAGGTACCTTTGGGATGACGCCGGATGAGTACCGTAAAAACCCGCAAACTCTCAACCGTATGACAAAACCCGAGCTTTTACTTCACTACACGCTGATTGATGAAGGGGTACCTCTGATCACTAATGGTATCGTACTGGAAGTAAACAGGCGGGAAATTGCGGAACCGGTCTATTTTACCGGTGTTAAAAAGGATATGCCAATTCAGTTTATAGACGGAATCGAATCAGGGGTTGACCCACTTGATACTCTTTGGCAAAACTTCCATGAGCAGAAACAAACACAACTTGGTCTTGCTGAGAATAATGAAGAAATTGGTGTGGCATATCCATGTTTAGAGGAGGGGTATTTTAGCTATTTTGCGGGTGCAAAGTCCATTCCTGAAGAAGTCCCAAACGGCTTTATGAACTGGGAACTACCACCAGGAAAATATATCGTTTGTTCCTTTGAAGCTGAGAACTTTGAGGCTCTCGTCATGGATGCTCTTTACAAAGCACAGCAATATGTCTACAACACATGGATGCCGAATCACAATCTGCAAACCCAGGCATTTTGTGCGGAGCGATATGCGAGCCATTCCCTTGAAACCACAAACATGGAAATATGGCTCAAACTGATATAATGGATTTACGCATATTGCACCGGGTAGTCATCATGAACTACCCGGTGCTTTTTTGCTACATGCCGAGAATAGTCCATATATAAAGCGGGCAGGTAAGCGTAAACACAAGACAGGAAAACAGAATTGCTGGTGACGCCCATTCAAACTGGCCATGTTTTCGATAATCAAAATACGTGGTTCCAAGTTTTGCAAAGAAAAACACCGCTAAAATTAAATCAATAGCTGGAAATACCACCTTGTTAACAACAGTCTTTATTTGGCTGGACGCATCATTCCATGTGCTCTCAACGGCTCCAGCAACATCACCGCTTCCAGCAGCGAGTGCAGTCATTCCAAACAGGAAAATCAACAAGAATACTATATTTAGGATTACAAGGATACGTTTTAGCTTCATTGAAATTGCACCTCTTTCTTTAATTTTAAAATAGACCACCAAGTTAGCAGTGCACTCTTTCCTTCTGCCAATCAGGGCATTACAGGAGCGATATGCCAATCGTCCCAAAGACTTCCATGAATATACACCGAGTCAGTTAGATTTATGGATAGCATACCATCAGGGGTCCAGCAGTCAAAAAGCCATGTATACGGGGTATATCTACCGTCTGGCATCCATATGGGAGTGAAATGCGTCCGCCGTTTATAAGTTGAAAATTTATTTTTCGGAAATTCAAATTTTGCATTATATCCAGACTGAGTCTGATCAAGCAGCCTCCAATAGTTCTGGTAATTAAATTCTGGTAAATAAGTCAAGGCCGTCTGTGCATTCGTCACAGCTGATGATTGATTGGTACTAACATGAGCAGTTGTAGCTTGATTGATTCCGTATCCACTTTTCAAATCTTTGTCTGAAGCAGTTGGGTCTTTTTCATCCGGAGTGATTCTCATAGAGGCCGAAAGACTTGCACTATATGAATTCCAGTCAAATTCCCACCATCCCTCATCTTCCCAATACCCATCATCATCGTCATCTCCGTCATGCCACACCCAATTCTCCTGCCACCATGGGTGCCAGACTCCCCATGACGCCGAGGTCTTCTGGGTATTATTTGGTATAGATGAGGCGGTGTATGAGTCGTTACGATCATCTGCCAGTGGATTAGGAGGCTCGTTTCCTAATAGGTCTACAATCTTTGCAGTAATTGTCCCCTTATTTACCACACCTCCTCCTGTCGCAGATACACGTATAATCATGGCCTGCGGAGTAGAAGGTGTCGTCCACCTTACCCAAACCAACTGACTATCTCCCTCCGGATAATACACACCATTTACTGTATAAGTCTGACTCCCAATAGTAAATTTTACTTTTACAGGATTATCCGGATCGGCCTGCCCACCGCTAACAGTTACTGAGGTAATAACCTCTGTGTTGATTCTATATTCGTAATCATAGTACTCAGCTTCTGGCGGTATATCTGTCTTTTTAAATCGAACAATCCCAAGGCCCAAGGCTGTTTTTATTTCCTGATTAGTTCGAATACCTGTTTTTGGTCCACTCCATGCTGGATACCCCAAATCTTCCGCCTCCAAAAACATGGAAAGAGGTAAGTTTTGAAAAGCAGACGTTGGAAGCACAGCACGTACCGCTCCTCCGGTTAATTCATCATACATGGCTGCTTCAGTTGCCGTCATTGCCATATATAATCCCTGAAATTTAACATATATAATTGGCTCTAGCAACAGCTTATACCTTCCTCCAATCAATACATCAAAATCCATTCCAGTTTGATTTGCGATACTTCGTATGACCTGTTCATCTGTGAAATAACCTTTTACTGCCTCAATGCTAGCTACTCCAAGGCTTTTCGAGCTGATAATTCTCGGAAGAGACTGACTTGGGTTCACGAACTGATATGCTTCTTTATCCAAAGCAAGGATAGCTCCTTCCGAATAAGAAATCTTGCAAACCTTTCCAAATGAACATGAAATATTGCTTAATCTCTTATTTGTAAGATCAATGGGTGTCGTGACCGGTTTTCTACTCTCAGCTTCCACCACAGTTACCCGAACCCCCTCCATTCCCGGAGTCCAACTGTTTTGTGAGGTTCCCTGTCCCATGCTTCCTCCACCATTGTCAATGTTTCCATCGCCGATTGCATAGGTTGTTACTGGAAATAAGGTCACAATAAGAATCATAAGAATCAGATAAAAAATACCTCTCATACTGCTCCCTTCCACAAAAAAAGCACCACCCGTAAATCTGAGGTGATGCATTTTCTGATAATTGTTACATTTAATCCATTGAACCAATTTTATTCCCATTTTCAAACATATCTTCAGCGGTCGTTCCAGATACGCTACCGCCATTATCTTCTACCCAACCAAAACCGGGAACATAAATTTTCCCTTCATGGTTATCTTCTGATTCTGACGATGATGATTGCGTAGGTGCAGTCGTTGATTTGACCTCGCTCTCTTCTGCCTGAACCGCAGTAGTTACTTTTTCTCCGCTTGGTGTTTTAGTCGGATCTTTTTTTGCTTCATTTAAAGGTTCGGCGGGTTTTGTTACCTCTGGCTGAATACTCTGCTCGATACCGCTTGAATCTCCGGTATCCATATTCTGTATCTCCGCTTCTGTGGAAGTAGGCTGAACGCTTACTTCTTGCGTAGTAACCGGAGTTGTCGTTTCCTCTCCCGTGACACTAAGTGTTGAAATGGTCGGAGAATCTGTAGTTGTTATCATTGCAGCGGTAGTTGCCTCTGCTTCAACAAGTGTCTCCTTCTTAAAACGGGAAACAATTGCAATTACCAGTATGATACACAAAACACTGATTCCTATGACAATACACCATTTCTTTTTCCTGTCAGATAGTTTCATTCAAATCTCCCCTTTTTCAGTATAAGTTACGCCTTTTTTCAGTAACACACATTACCACAGATACTCTCACAAGTCTATGATTCATATGTGAAAACTTAAAATAAAGGCATATATTTAGCCTTAACCTTCAAATTTATTGTCATGGGCGGAAGGAACTTCCATCCAAAAGATACCGGAACTTCCAACCGGATTATCGTATCAACCAAAAGACCATTGGAATTGTCAGGAATGGCAGGGGCAAACGGCATGTTATCTAAACTGACAGATAGAGCTGACAATCGGAACTCGGCTGTGCTTCCCGCATATTTCACATGATATCCCTTTTCCTGTCTTAATCCAAGCACTTGATCCAAACGACTGTAAATATCACCATAATCCAGACTTTCCTCAAAATCATCCGCAAACGGCTGATATGCTCCCGAGTAACCTTCCCTTACGCCGTGATATACGTCATCATAGCTGTCATTTACAGTCGAAATCACAGCGGACTGTACTGCATCACGAACACCTTGTGCGACAATCATCAATCGGAGGCCCTCCGAAATAACACACAGAAGTAGTAAAAGGGCAAGTGCTGTTGCAACAGTAAGAGGAAAAGACGAACCTTTCTTACTTTTTAGTATATCACCGACTTTAACAGTTGTCACTTCCAATACACCTCACTTTTACCAGATGACTTAGCTGCCAGAGTAATAGGAAAACTGCCGAAACCTCCGAAAATCCCGATATCTGTCTGCATGGTTAAAGTTACCGTAAACTCTTCATTCAGCTGAATTTTTCCAGTCTGGGACCATGAGATATCCGGTTTAAGACCTGTCTGTTCCGTTAATATCTGTGCTCTACGGGTGGTTTCCGTCCCAACACCTCCTGCTACTTCTGCTTCACGGCAAAGCTCACTTGCATAGATGTCCAGCTTATTTTTGGAGATAAATACCGGCAGAACACTGACCCCGACGGCAATCACCAGCATAACACACAGAACCAGTACTGCCACATCAACATATCCCTCCCCACACTGAGATCGCAGAAGTTTTTGTATAGATGTACCACCTCGTCTAAGTTTTATAACATAGTGTCCTCCATCTCTCCCACTCTCTGAACGTGATACGCCATAGCACATGCTCCCACTACCCTCTTTCTGTCTCTTTTCATCTTTAACCATAAATCCCTCCTAAAACATGCTGCCTAAAGAGTCCATAATCTGTATTGCAATGATGACCAGATAGGTTAGTAGAAAGCACATCAGCATCACAAAGGAATACACACGGATCTTCGGAGGGACTTTCTGTGCCTGACCTTTTAAACGCTGAAGTTCCAGCGCTTTGAAGTCATGAGCCAGCATTTGAAAATATACAGCACTATCGTCTCCCCTTAGGACGCCAATGAGTCCTCTGACTACATCGGATAACATGGGGGAATTAAATCTTGCCTCAAATCGAGTCAGTGCTGCTTCATAGTTGGAGGAACGCATATCGGCCGTCAGCATATCCAGCTCCTGAGCAAAAGCAGAGCTGGCGTTCTTCTTGTATGTTTCCAACATCGCCAGTACATCACGACTGGCTTTTAAGGTCTGCTCTATGGTTGCCACGAACCGCGGCAGTTCTCCTTCAATCTGATCCCTTTTTACCTTCAGCTGTTCGTCCGCCTTTCGGATCTCTTTGAAATATGACAGTACCGCAAGGAACACCACAATAGGGATAAGTAACGGAATCAGGATCAGACAAGGAATAATTCCTGACAGAATAGATCCGGCCTTTGTGATGGCATATGCCTCATATACTTCCGGAGTCACAGAATAGCCTGCCGCTTTTAAAACATTGCTCATACGACTGTGCTTATATTCATCCAATCGAATGTATTTCGACACCTTTACTGCACCGGACATCAACCAGGCTTCCACTGTTCCAGAAGCTCTTTTACTGCTGCTTCCTGCTCCCCGCATAGCTTTTGACGTACTCAAAGTGGGGAGTTTCAAAACATCTGCCAAAAGAAAGAACAGTCCTGCCGCAAGTAAAAATCCAACAAAAAATAGTTGTCCCATATCTCATCACCTCCTGTACTCTACGGGCTTTGTAAGCTTAATCACAAAGGCTGTTGAAATAAAGATTGCTGCTGCACATACCGACAAAACAATTTGTCCAACTGCCGTATGCGTCAAAGTATAGTACCAGTCTCTGTTTAGCAGGTACATAATGGGAATATTGCCGACTACAAGGAGTGCCATCATTATAAATTCTTTTCTTGGTTCGAACACCATATACTCCAGCTCCGCGTTAACGATTCGCATATCGGACAGCTTGCTTACGATAGGAGTCAGAGTCGTTTTTAAGCTCCGGTCATACTGACACGCTGCGATAGCATCACACCACTCATGGAATACTTCATTTTCAATTTGTGAGTTCATGCCATGAAGTGCCTCTACAATATCCGGATTAACCAGTTTTACCTTTGTCAAAAATCCGGCGAACACGCTTTTTACAGGAGGATTTAAGTAAGAGACGCTTTCCTCTACCACAGTAACGATATCTTCATTCCGAAGGTATGCTGAGGTAATAATAGATAAAGCAGTTTCTAACTCATCCGCAATGTTTTTTTTGTAATGGCTGGCGGTCAGCCTTATATACCAGAATGGCAGAAACATCATACCGACAGCCAGAACTGGAATAAGAAATACATTATTCATAAGTATAGCAAGGCTGACACCGGTGGCGAAGCCTAACAGTGAGGCGGCACAGACAAGAGAAAACCATCCGCTCCGTTCTGTAATCTTTAGAATTTCCTGTATCTCTGTAATCTCCCGCCGGAAAAGAGACATCTTTTTCCGCTTGGCCGCCTCGTTGATTTCGGAACGTATGCTCTTATTCTTTCTTGTCAGAAATCCAAACAGGCTATCTGTAAATTCCATGGGAGTTAAGCCTAACAAGAGGAAAAAGCCGGCTATTAACCCGATACAGGAGGCTAAAAGAATTGTGGTCATGCTATGTCACCTCCCAGCCCAAGAATCCGTTTTAAGGTATCCTGCGGCATCCCATTTTCAAGAAAGCGTTTCTGCAGACTTTGAGAGATGCCTTGTATTGCCTGATGGCTTCCACTTATAATAAAGTTTCCGTCCTCTACACGGTTTTCCGTGATTTGAAACTGAAACAGGCTCCGATAGTTTCTTGTGCCATCCGGTAGGATTTCACACTCCATGATTTCCAACATACGCCGTTTTTTATTTTCAAGCTGTTTTGCAAATACCACGATAGGAAAGGCTTCTGTGACCAGATCCATGAGGGTGTTATCCGCCATATCGTATTTCCGCTTGCAAAGGGTAACCATACGGCGCCAGGTGGCTTCACAGGAATTTGAATGAATGGTGGTCAGCACCGTATGCCCGGTCCTGGCAGACTCCTGTGCGGCATAGGCTTCCGGCCCACGCATCTCGCCCACACAGATAATTTCAGGATTAAAGCGCAGGGCCATATCCAGAAGAATATCCTGATCAATGTTCTGTTTTTCATTTTCACTGAACCGGGTCAGAGTATGGATTACACTGTTAGTAACTTTGCCGTTCTTTTTACGGATCAGTGCCAGTTCACGGGAACCGTTTTCAATGGTAAAAATACGTTTATTGTCTGGGATTGTGGTAAGCAGCCAACCGGCCAGTGTAGTTTTACCGGAACTGGTAGCACCAGCAACGCATACGGAAATACCATACCGCAGACATTCCGTAAGAAAATCCAGCATAGGTTCCGTGGCTGTGCCACCCTTGATAAAATCAGCTTTTTGCATACTCTGAGGATTTACAATACGAATGGAAGCGGCTACGCCTACCTCCTCATCTACCACCGGGGATTTTAAAGCCGCAATTCGAATGTTTTTACTTAAATGTCCCAAGATGGCGGGGCTTGCATTATCTAAAACCATACCGGAAACATGAAGCATGCGTCGTACCACATTGACCGCGTGTGCCGGACTTTCAAACTGTTCATCTAGTTTTTTGGTCACTCCGCTGCTATACTGCACCTCGATATCATTCCAGGCATTAACATCGATTTCCTCAATTCCTGCACCAAAAACGTATTTAGTCAGGAAAGAAAACTCTGCCATCTCAGTGTAAAGGGCATCAACCAGCTGGGATTGTGACATTTCGGCAACTGCCAGGCGGTAATCTTGAACATATTTGCTGATATAGCGCTTTACCTGGGACTTGACTTCTTCGCTATCTCCATCGGTGATAAGTGTCGCATACTTGCTGGAAATATAGGACTGTACCTCTTTGAGTACCTGCCGGAACTCTCTTATCGACCCTTCCGCAGAAAAAAACAGTTCCTGATTACCGTCTGTGATTTGATTCAACAGGATATCCGTTTGTACGTGTTCTTTTCTCATACACCGAACACCTCCTTTGCGATTTCTGCTATCTCCTTCCGAAATCCCCGGCTGTCCTTAAGCGAAAGATCGCCAAGGAGGTTCCCATCTAATCCCAGCTTCTCAAGTTCATCAGAATGCGGAAGTTTAAAGGTTACATTGCCAAGCACCTGCTCAATATGCTCGCTTGCCTGATTTGGTTTTATATCTGATGCAACCTTATACTGTTTATCCGCATCCCATTTCTGATCCTTTAGGAGTGGGAGCTGGCTGGACAGATAACTGATGGATTTCAAATCGCAATTTACCAGCCGAAGAACCGAATCAGCCTCCAGAAGAGATACAGCGGAGAGAACATCATAGGCAATGTAACTGCTACAATCGATGATTATATAAGGAGCAATATTCCGAAGACGGTCAATTAATTCCGTTGCCAACTCCGTGGTATAGGGCGGGTAAGTATACATATTTTCCCCCTTCTTCATTCCGATGATGGTCAAATACTCCATTTTTTTGAGGGTAATACAATTTTGACGAATAAGCTCATCTGTAATATGAGTTGCTGCCAAAATACTTCCGAGGGAACGTTCACATTCCAGATCTGTCGGCGGACATATGCATGGTAGCATCGGTGCCGTCATGTCACATAAAAGCAACAACGCATTGCGTTTATGAGCAGCCAGATATTTGGCAAGCCGTACACTGACCGTGGTTTTTCCACTGCCAGGACTGCCCCACACCGCTAACACCTGAACATCTGGATTTAAGTCCTCCTGGGATGGCTTCATCTGATTCCTGAAAAAAAGACTTCCTTTCATAAAATTAATCATTCATTCCCCCACTTTCCAGTTCTACAACAGAATTGGCATATGTGTCCGTTTCAGAGCTGTCATTTGATGATGTATCACCAGAAGAACCATCTTCTGGCACTGTACTGTCTGCCTGAGAGGTACTGTTCTGACTTGGGGAAGGATACAAAGCCTCCAATAGTTTACTTTGAATATCTAAAAACTTATCTGCGTTTTCTTTGCTGCCCCGATATGCAAGAGAAAGATGGATATTTCCCTCCGATTCCAACTCTGCCAGGATTTTCGCCTGATCCGGCGAAGCCAATAGGGTCACAGAAGCAGGTAACTTCTTTTCTTTTTCTGCCAATTGATTGGATTCGGTGTTATTCTGATCTGTATCATAACCGGAGCTTGCAGTTACCCCAATGACCTTGATATAAGTCAGTTCTGGTGGAATCACAGTTGCCCCCTGTTTTTTATAATCTGATGCTATGACACTGACAATATCGCCGGATGCCAGTTTACCAGATAGCCCTTGTGCAAAGTTTTTGATACTGACTGATATAGCCTGTTTGTTTCCATCGAGGTCATATAAGTAATTGTTTTCCTCTGCTGGAACAGCCGTCAGTTTTGAGGCGAGAATATAATCACCAGGTGACAATGCCGTTACGGCGTACTTACCAATGGCAGAATCCATTTGCCGAACCACCTGCTCCGGTAGGTTGTAGCTACCTACTTCTACCGATTGAACCATATCTTTAGTAATCTCCTCTCCGCTTCCAATCTCTTTTACCACCCGGACAATGGTTGCTTTCTGCGATATACTCTGGTTATAGAGAGGTGTAATTCCAAAACAGATAAGTAATGCCAGCATAATACAAATAATACCAAGTACTGTGCGGTTCTTTAAAAAACGCATGAATGTTCCTCCTAACATAAAAAATAAGCTGCAAGACAGCCAATTGAAAGAAAAGGTGCAAGGGGATATGATTTTTTTATATCCTTCCTGTGCCGTTTTAAAATCAGAGTATAGATCATATGGAAAGCCAGCATCAGAATCAGTCCTAAAATCATACCGGTCATGCTCTTTTGAAAGCCCAATACCAGACCCACTGCGGCCGAAAATTTAATATCGCCTCCGAATAAACCACCCAGGAAAAGCGCGAGAAACAGAAACACTGCAGCGGTTAACAGTCCAAACAATTTTTCCGGTGTAAAGTCCAAAAGCCCGGTTAGAGCAATTCCAAGACAAATCACGTCAGGAATGATCTGTTTTTTTGCATCCCATATGGTAGCTGCAACCAGTAAAGCAATAAAAAAGCCGCCCTGCAGCAGATGCGACCAATCACTTACCATAGTTGAACATATCCACAATGCGCTCTTTCAAAGTCGGGAGTACCGTTTCTCCAAATAGGGCATAGAGTCCCGACAACACCAACGCACCAATGACTACAGAAATTAGAATCTTAATAGCAGTATCCACAAAACCTTCTCCACGTTGGGAGCTAAGAAGCTTCCATGCGTTTGAAACAGTCAGAGTATTTTTTGATTTATCAAATAGGAATACCAGCTTACTTTCAATAGTTGCAGAAATACCTGACATTTTGTATCTTACCTTATTTAATTGATTTCTCATGACAATTTCCCTCCAAAATAATTATTTAATAACAGATGATAAAATGTTGAACCTCAAAGCCCTGCCATTTGTATGCCAGTATTCTGTTCTGGCATTTGATCCGAAGTAGGCATCTCGGTTTTCCGCTGGTTTTGTTCATGATTTTGTTTTAGAACAAGATCATAAGCCTGGAAAACTGCCTGATTTAGTTGTTCCCGAAATTCTTCGTAACCGGAAAGCAGATATCCTTGTATTCGCCGCTCCCTGCCTTATAACTTGGCATTGCAATGAACAGCCCCTTAGTACTGTCAACAATTTTTATGTTGCGAATGGCAAAACAGTCATTCAGATTAACGGATTCATAGGCGCGAACATTACCGTCCGGGTGAATAGAGCCGATCTTCACGTCTATTTTCATAGGTGTTGTCTGTGAATCCATTTGAGTTCCTCCTTTTTCTAGAATAAAAAATGCAGCCTTTCAACTGCAATGCTTGTAATTATAAATTCATTTGCGGTTCCTGACCTTGCTCCTGTTGCGGCTCCTGAAAAGAAATTTCTTTGAAACCACAGGTATCACAGTAGTAAAATGCACAGCCATTTTCATCGTACAACTCCAGCACATCGGACATAGAAAGGCTATGTCCCTGGTAGCCGGGTGGGTGGTCGATATTAAATTTCGTATAGAGTGCTTCCAAATCATTAGTCTCCACCTCGCCGTCATACACTACCTGATAGCTGGCAGAGTCCGGCTCCCCAAAGTGGCTTTTAAATGCATCATATCCGATGAATTTCATCATAACGTCTACTTCGGGTGCAAGCTGCCACACGCGGCAGCGCTTGAGCAGTACTACCTTGCCCTCCTGATCAATTGCTCCTGTCGCCAGATGATCAAAGGTTCCATACCTCCATTCTACTTCAAGCCCTCTCTTTTCTGTGAGATAGGATTTTAGTTCATCGATCTGAAACATGGGATCTACAACAGCTTTTTCCCCGGAGAGGTAGCCCGCTGTGTTACCGTAATAGAGAATGCGGTTATTCCTAATTTGGACTGCTTCCATAGAGATCTCCTTTCTAAGTTTTGAGCAAAAGAAAAGAGCGACCATATTGTGACCGCTCAGAATTGAACTATGAGATTATGTAATATCCATTTTCCTTTTCCTTGATTTTTTCCATGAATGACAGTTTCTTTAAATGTCTCGAAAGTGTAGCTCTTGTTACCTGGAGTTTTAAAACCATTTCATGTGCCGAAATTCCTGCATGATTAGTAATAATCTCAATAATTTGTTGATCTAGCTGGCTTAGGGAAATATGACTACTAAATGCATATAAGTTTTGAATAGCTCTTATTCTTTCCTCCTGATCATCATTGTTTTTATATACTTCAAATAATTTAGAGTAGAGTTCCTTTAATTCATTAAAAATTTGCGGAATTACTTTTTGATCATCTGTACTATGAACTAATGCATTTCGATATCTCCGAAGTTCATCAATTTTTTCATATAGCTGTCGATTAATTATTTCATTCATCACTAGAATATCAAGAGCTTGAAATATTTGCATACGTCCATTTCGGTATTTTAAATTTAATGTTCCTTGTAAATCTTTGTCCATTAGTTCTGTTGCAAACTCGAAAATGAGGGATTCTAATTTATTGTAATATGCCACAAATGGCTTAAAATCATCATCCATTAAATTAGAACCATATCCATCCTCTATTTCTTTCTTTTCCTCTTTGCTTATTTTTTCTAGCGCGTTAGGATTTAATAAAGAGCATCCGAAATATAAAAAACAAAGTATACTGAAAAAGCCAAAAATAGAGGCTTGGCTAATCAGTATTGAAAATAGTTTGTCAGACACTTCAGTATACAAGTTTATCGTTAATAGAGATGATAAAATTGTGATTGCGCAGATTACAGATAATACTATTATGTTTTGAAAATATCTGGACCTTAAAGTGTCAACATAATCGGAAGATTGCTTACTTTGATTTCCAATATCTTTTAGCTTCGGGTCTATAATTGCATATGCTGCTAATACTAGACCAAATAAACCTGCAATTACTTGTGCTAATGTTGACATAGCATATAATATCTGATTCTCGTTTAGATATACAACAGGGGTAGAACACAAAGAAATTATTAAATTGGCAATGAGCAAAACAACTACACTCCGTATTTTTATTATTGACTGCATATTTCTCTCCTTGTAATTCTACAAAATAATACTAATTATATCACCACTCTCAACAAAATTCACCACAAATATTTACTATGATCCTTACAACGTACCGAACTCTGTGAGCAGTTCCACGCAGTCCTTTGCGCCCTGCCATTACTCGAAGTAAAACTCAACACTGTAGGTAATATTGCTCTTGTTGTACATGCAATTGTGATTTGTGTAGTAGTAAAACTCCAGCTGACTGTAGATGCCGGGCGAGATGGAACGGCTAAAGGTGATGCCGTTTGTGGTGGTTCCGTAATCCAGCTGGTCCCAATGTCCGGTGAGGATGTTATAGCCTCGGACACGGCCATAGTCATTGCCGGAATGTCCGGATACCGGCGGCACAGTAAAGGTATAGTTGGTGATGGTTGCACCGGAAATACCCTGCTCCAGAATCACTGACTCCGGACCGGTCAGGGTCATACCACCACCGCGGTTTGGGTCAGCTACAAAGAATACTATGGCTGCCCAGGAGGATTCGGCTCCGGTAGAATCTACTGCTTTTACTCGCACCACATTTTTGCCCAGCGGATATGCTGTGCTGGTTTCAGCAGGGCGTCCCTCCCAAATGTAGGTAATGGCATCACCATCTGGGTCTGTGCTGTAAGCAGTAATGGTGACAGGAACACCAGGGGCTATACTGTTTCCGTTTGGTGTACGGGTAATGACTGGAGTGCTGGGTGCAGAATTGGTTACGGTAAAGGTAATATCCGTCCAGTTGGAATACAACCCCCATGCATCTTTGGCACGTACCCTGACAGTATGGGTACCCACAGCATAGTAGCTATCAGCAGTGTTACCTGAGTATTCCAGCGTTACTGCATCGCCATCCGGGTCTGCAGCTGATGCAGTAATGTTTACCAACAGCTTACCGTTCCGAGCAGTTCTATAGACTGAGGCATATCCTACAGGCTTGTTCGGCGCATTATTAGTGACCGCAAAGCTCTGGGAATAGCTGAAGGTTCGGCCCACGCTGTCGGTAGTGCTGGCAGTCAGGACATAGCTTCCTGTGACATTGATAGAAATATTACCTCCGCTGTTAGATAGGTTTCCGGTATAGCTGGCGGTACTGCCTCCTTTTGTTAATGACCACGAAAGGATTCTACCGTCCAGTCCGGTAGCTGACGGCAGGGATACTTGAAAATCGGAACCAATGTGAACGTTAGATGGAACTGTAAAAGGGAAACTGGCAATGGGCTTGATGGTCCCGGTATTGGAAGTAAAGGTGAATTTCCGACTGTTGGAATCAGTTACCTCTGCCACCAGCTTTACAGCTATTGTTTTGTCTGTAGAGATACGCAGATTTCCGCCATCCGCAGAAAGAGAGCCATCAGCATGCTGGGTATAGGGCTTTGCTGCCCCACCATCCACTGAAAGGAGCCATGCTATACTCATATTATCCAGCTCGGAACCTGTGGCATTGACCGCCATAGAATCTCCGCTGTAGGTCAATGCTGGAATACTTATGTTCATATCAGGGATTGGGTATACGGTAAAGCTTTGGGCTCTTTCGTAGGTACGGCCGGCAGGGTCTGTCATTGTCAAAATCAGCTCATACTTCCCCTTTGCAGGGAATGTAATTGTACCGCCCATTCTGGTTAGGGTTCCGGAGGCGTAGATCTCATAAGGCTCCAAGCCTCCTTCGTCCTGAATAATCTTCCAGCTGGCAGTGAGATTCTCCAGGTCCGTACCGCTGACGGTGACTGTTCCGGCTTCACCTGTATACCAGACGAGAGGTACATTTAGCGTTATCGTAGGAACTGGATAGACTGTAGTACTGGCACTGTAGGAAAATATCCGCCCCAATGCGTCCGTCATAGAAGCTGTCAGGGTATAAGTTCCCACTTCTTTAAAACAGATTTTCCCGCCATAGGCATTCAGGCTGCCCTCCATCGCATTGGTAAGTTCCGCAGGATTTCCCTCCTTTGTGAGCGTCCATTCTACCGGCAGTGTGTTATTGTTACCGCGGGTGCGCAGGTCAATCGTTTGGTCGGTGTGAGTCGCTTCCGGAAGTTCGAAGGAAAGAGACAGTACCGGAAGTACTTCAATTTTTCCTCCAGTTTCATACAGGAATACACGCCCGGTTTCATCGGTGATTCTTGCAATGATCTCATAAACTCCGGCGTGCTTAAAGCGTATCGTGCCGCCGCTATTTGTCAGCTTACCATCAAGATAAGTCGCAAGATTCTGGAATCCAAAGCTATTCTCTAACAGCCATTCCACAGTTAAGCCATCCAAATCCATGGTTTTGGGAATCACAGAAACGGGGGTATCCGTATGGGCTGTTTCCGGCAGCTGGTAGGTAATACCTGGAACCGGATAAACCTTAATGGGTGAGGTATAGCTGTAGCTGCGTCCGGCAGGGTCTGTAAAGGCGGCTTTTAAAACATAATCTCCCTTTTTCTTAAAGCGGACGGTACTGTTTTTATCGGTCAGTGTTCCTTCAATATAATCAGAAAGAGTGATATCTTCACCGTTTCGGGTCAGTGACCACTGGATTTCAGAAGTCCCAAGATTCTGGAATGCAGCTTCTATCTGAACACTTTTGTCCGTGTGCGTAATCTCTGGCAGGTAAAAACCTACAGAGCCTACCGGGTAAATAATAATGGTTTGCGAAGCATCAAAGACTCTGCCGGTTTCATCAGTTAGCGTTCCGGTGATCCGATACACGCCCTTGTCCTTAAATCGAATCTTTCCACCCGCATTGGTCAGGGAACCTTCCAGCTCGTCTTTGATTTCAGCCGATCCGCCGTTTTTCATTAAGCTCCAGACCACAGGTAATCCATCTGCATTCGTTCGTGCTGCAGTAACTTCCAAGGCGGTATCGGTGTGAGACGCTTCTGGAATCGTGAATGCAATCTCCACGACGGGATAGACTCTTGTTCTTTCCGTATGGATAAAGATGCGCCCGGTTTTATCCATGATCGTGGCAGTAAGGGTGTATGTGCCCTTGCTTTTAAAGACAAAGCTTCCTCCCTCATTAGAGAGAGTACCGTCCAGAATATCGGCTGGCTGAACCGCTTCTCCGTCCTTTTCTGCTGTCCACACAATGTCATATCCATAGAGTGCTTCCAAAGAATAGTCCAGCGTAACAGATTTGTCTGTATGAGTCGTTTCAGGGAGGGCAAAGGTCAGGTCAATCGTCGGATAAATGGTTACTGTTTTAGCGAGCAGAGTTTCTTTTCCTCTGACATTTTTTGCAGCTGCAGTCAGGGTGTATTTCCCTGGCTCCCTAAACTGGAGCGTTCCTCCCTCCAGACCGAGAGTGCCGATACCTGCAAGCTCCATTGGCTGTTCGGAGCCATCCGCAGCAGTTTTCGTCAATGACCAGGAAAAGCTCTCCATGTATTTCCATACCGGCATGATTTTAATTTCAGTATCGGTATGAGCGGTGACGGGAAACTCAAAGCGCACCTGCGTATCTGGATAGGAATAGGAGCCACCGCTGGAATCACCGTGGTCATCCGAATCCCGGCCGGGTTTTGGTGTAGGTGTAGGCTTCTCTGGCTTAGGCGTAGGCTCCGCCGGCATTGGCTCCACGGGAACAGGCGTACTGAGCTCTGAGGTTGGTTTGGGTATTTCTGAGGTTGGAATAGGCAGCGGTTTTGTCTTATCAATCATTTTCTCTGCTTCTCCCTTGGTGATTGGTTTATTCGGCTTCAATTTGCCGCCATCTTCATCTCCAATAATATCATCCTCCCTGCCGATGATGACGTAGCCCTTGTCACTATATTTGATATCCTTGTCATCGTCATATTCACTGTGGCCTTTGGTATTCTTGGCTTCCTCATCCCTTCCGCTTATACGCACCAGCATCTTGATAATCTCAGCTCGGGTAATGGGTTCATCTGGTTTAAAGCCGTCCGGATAATCAGCAGGATCAATAATCCCCACATTAATGAGTGCCTCAATATACTTCTCCGACCAGTGACCGCGGGTATCCGGGAGACTGGCTGTATCCTTTTTTGCATCCGCCGTATCCAGCGGAATGTCCCGTACTAAAATTGCGGCAAATTCACCGCGGGTAATGATTTCATCCTTCGGTATAAACAATTCCGGACGCTCCTGGGTATAAATAAAAAAAACGCCGCCAAGCAGCAGGAATAGAAGGAGGATGGCAAGCACGCCGACCCTCTTCTTTTTTTTACCTGTCATGAGAGTACCTTCCTTTCATTTTTTTGATAGAAGCAATTAAAGTATGTAATCTTCATAGCTTAAACTCCATACCGCCATTTTGCTCCTGTTCCTTTTGATGTGCTTCCAGCATTTCCTGCGTTGGATACAGGAGCTTTCCCTCCTGCATCTCAAATACACAGAAGTCATTCCGGTCGCAGATCATAATTCTATGCTGGTAATCCATCTGCATTTCTATAAATTCCTGCATTTCCTTTTGGCTGCAAAGCCATATGCCGGAGGTGTAGCGACCATCTGGCAAAAAACAATAACCGCTGTACTGCGGTTGATGGCTTTTTAAATCCAGCGCTCCTGCCGGGCGTATCTGACTAAGCTGGAGCCTGGCATGGTCTGTTAGGATTTCCGGCTTTGCAATCCCCATGATATCGCTGCGGTTCCAGCGTGTTTGCTCCCCATTTTCCAGAGACACGACAAAAACCGCCCGTCCGCTGGGATTGGGCTTGCTGCCGAAGCCTCCGGTACAAAAATACAGCTGATTCTCCGCACTTCTATCATTTTCAGGCAGAGAGGAGGCGCAAAGAATGACAACTTTGCCGGCAATAGAAAAGTCATATCCAATCTTCCGGCAATCCAGAGGGGTAAAAAGCATATTTTCTTTCAAGACTTATTCCTCCTTTCGTTGCTTCAGTAGCTCAGTCAATTCACCAATCAGTCCAAGACGTGTGCCGTCCGGCATCTGCTTAATGGCTGCACGGACGAAGGCTTCCGCCGCTTCCGGGGACTGGTCTCCCACCTCGATGAGCTCCACCTTTTGAATACTGACTGCACCCTGGCGGACATTCATCTTTACGATATCGCCATAGTCCAATCCAGACGCAGAGCGCATCTCCTTTGGAATCAGTACACGGCCCTTGCAGTCAATAATTCGGTATGTTTTTTTTGAATTCATAAATAGTATCCCTCCTTCCTCATTACCTCTCGAATGGTATCAGAGTGAATGCCAAGCTCCTGAAAGAGCCCAGCTAGTTCCTCCGGCAGACGGTTCAAGATATCCGAGGCTAAAATAACAATAGCACCATCGCCGCAGATGATTTCCAGATCACTGTCGGCAGAAATCCCCGCCCCCTCCAGCACCTCTCCGGGAAGATTCAGACTGTCCTCATCCTCTGGTTCATCCTTCTCATCCAGCGTATCCTCCTCCGGCAGAGCGCACAGTGGTATGGCAACTTCAATCCCTGCCTGCGTAAGTAAAAGAAGTGGAGCTGCATCATCTCCCCTGGATGCAAGCACCACTTCAACCTGTTCACCAGGGGTAAGTCCGGCAGGAATCACAGGAATAGTCAGAAGCCCATGGTGGTCGACTGCCGCTTTTGTTTTCATAATTTTCAAAATAAGTTCCTCCTTCATATTTGTTTTTTCCGGTTAAGACTCACTGAAAAATAGTTCAGGATCAAAAAGATTCATTTGTATTGGCCTATCCCTCAGCCGTTCCCCGGTGTCATAGTTGGATATGAATACCTCCGCGTATTCACTTCCGTTGTCATAGCGCTGTGCCAGATTGTTAAGACGTCTGACGGCTTCTATATGAAAGTCCTGGTACAGTTCCCGGATAAATTTGCAGTCATTGTAGCTGACCAAAAACTTACCCTTGCAGACTGTCAGCGTATCCCGCAAGCGATAATGATCTTCCTTTCTGAACTCTACCGTATAATGTCCTTCTGTCTGGTAGTAGGGAGGGTCACAGTAAATAAAGGCATTCTCCCGGTCGTACTGCCGGATGAGATCTTCAAAGTCCTTGTTTTCAATGACAGTGTCCCTTAAACGAATGTTGGCTTGCCAGAGCAGATGGAAGGTCTTTCGAATATCAAAAGGCTGACAGCCGAAGCTGGTACAGCCGCTCCCATAGCTGTAGCGAATGAGCTTAAAAAAGGCAGCGGCACGCTTGACATCATTCATTACCGCATGCTCCGTTAGAATCTGCTGTATGTCCTTATAATCAGGTGGAGGTAGGTGACGCTCAGCAAGATCCAGCTCCTTTGAAAGATACTCGCTGGTGAATTCCTTCTTTGAGAGATACCTGCGCAGTACACTAAATTCATCCCGGCTGTTCAGCGGCAAAAAGTTCAGCTCCCGAACTAGGTCAAGAGTCTGTTCCTTTGCACACTTAAATAAATTTGCCAGGTCGGAGTTGAAATCGTTATACACCTCCATGGCAGTATCCATGGGGCGCCCAAACAACACCCAGCCACCACCGCCGAAAACCTCAATGTAACGTCCAAACTCTTTGGGCATTCGCTGATAAATCAACTCTCGCAATGCCTTCTTTCCGCCCACCCAGCTGATAATGCTGTTCATTTATTCACCTGCCTTTGCTGCGGCGGTTGATCGCATCAACATCCGTTTTCATACAGGTTCCATCCGGACTCCAGCAGATGAAACCGACATGGGGGTAAGGGCAGCCTTCACAGCGTGAGAGATCCTGTGGAAGTGAGACACCATAGCGTTTGGGCAAACTGGTTGCTTCCGCACCTTTTCTTTCTGTTGGCTTTGTATTTTGATTCATGCTTTGCACTCCTTTCGAGGAAAATAAAAAAGGCGCCATCTTTTTTTCAAAGACAGCGCCCATTTTTTATTATGTTGTTAAGGTGGTAAAAAAAAAGAGCGTCCCTCAGTTTCTATTGAAACCAAAGAACGCAAATTTATTTATTTTCAGTAGGTGAAACTGGTTATCCAAGCTGTATACCTGACATCTGCTGCCCCTGTTCCAGCTCATCCAGCGTTAAGATACTCCAGTCGAAGTTTCACCTCTGTTCGAAGCCTTCTCCAACCTCCATCAGCAGCCTGACCAATGATTATCTCATTAAGCAGCTGAAGTTCTTCCGCGGTCAGTTTCCCGCTTACCCGACACTCAACTACTCTCATATACTCTGAGTTGCAGTATTGACCAGTTTTACATAGACCAACTTCAGCAATATCTTATACAACTATTCTAAGAAAAAATTTTGAATTTTTATGATCCATGTTTAGTTCACTCAGTTATCCTTTTCATTGTAAACTATACAATAACCATTGTATCAAATGGAAATACCCTATGGATTAGAAAAAGCATCTCGACGGATAGTGAAAAACCTTTTCTCGTTTCTTATGTTATTAATTTCAAGCTATTTATAAAATTATCTCTTTTTTTCTCCCATCTTACATCAGTAATAGTGGGTAAGTCAAATTCTTCTAACAAGGTGTCTTTTAGCTGACCTAATCTTTCTTTTACATCTGCTTGGTCATTGTCTAATTTTAAACCGATTTTACGCGGATTAATTGCTCCTTTTATTTCTATAAAATTGAAACCTGGAAGTAAAACAGTTGTAAACTTACTCTGCAATACCCAAGCTGCCCCCATTTCATTCATACAGGCAACACTTTTATAATAATTTTCAGATAAAACAAATATTACATACACATTATATTCATTAAATTGCCTTTTCAAATATTCATAAATATCTTCATCTAATGGGATACCAAATCCTGGTACAGAAGTACAAAATATTTGATTTTCGTTTAGGCCAATTGCCTCTAATAGTTCAACAAATAATGATACATAATTTTTATCTAGAGTTGCATGGCTAACGAAAACTTTCGGACTTCTTAGTATCATTCTATGCCCCACCTTTGTTTTATTATTTCTCGAGAACGTTTGAGAAGGGTAATATTTGTCAATATTCTTGAAAATAGCAATTAAACCACCTGTTAGTTCATTAAATGAGCGTTCATCTTTCCAACCATTAAAATCCTGTTTTAATGCTACTAAAGTATTCCAAATAAACTTATCTTTCGTTCGGTCATATATATCTTGCAATTCAAATTGCAATTCCTGCTTCCATGTAGAAAATTCAGAAGTATCATAGATAATATTGTTGCTTGGAATTCCATTTTCGCCACATATATGAAAATTTAATTTTATGGTATCAATTTGTTGTATCAACTCCAATAAATCACTTTTCATCTGTTCTCACCTCACCATTGCTCATTATTAATAAATAGAAATAGTTAAAAATAAGAGTATCTCTTTTGTGTTATCTTTTAATATTTATATATCATTTAAGGCGTGATTGGGTCTTGACGTAGCGTTATTATTCCCGGCCAACTGGACAATGAACTTCTCTTTATTGCCCTCTATTGTACTCATAACCTATTTATCAAGATTACATAACGCTAAGGACTACGCCCGTGACCATCTTTATTATATATTGATGAAATATTACTTCAACCTCTCCTTTGCATATTCCTTAATCTTATAAATCCTAATCGTGTTCCAGAGCCAATTATCTCCTTGTTTTTCTCGTACATCAGGAATTTTCTGTTCTACATGAAAAAATAAAGCATTCATTTTTTTTGCTACTTCTATTTCAATATTATCAAATAATGGATCTGCCTCTAAAACTCTTCTTTCTGTTTGAAACATGAACTCCGTTACAAGTGTTGGTATCGCCTCTTTTTCTATATTGTTATCTATTAATTTATCCAAATAATCACATGCAATATTCCATGAATCTTTACTGCTCCATGTCTCTCTTTCTATAGACAGATTTGTTAAGTTAAAATAACCTCTATCAAAAGACTCTAAAACTTTTTTTTCTTCCCATATTCTTAAAATATTATATGAGTAGAGTGCTTGATCCAAAATATGAAATACAACTTCTTTGATATCGAAATACTGTGGTTGGCAAAATTCTTTTTTCACCATTGAAATAAAGTTAATTAAAGTTTCTGCGTTGCTATTTCCTTTTACAAACCCCTCCAAAGGATATTTATAAAGAAGTTTTAATATATTATCGCTATATGTATCTACGCTATATACATATTCAGGAAAGTAATTATCAATATCTTTAAACATCAGTTTTAGAACACTTTTTAAATTTGCATACCCATAGAAAATTGCTTGCTTCTCTATGCTTTGTACCTCGTTTTTTATAAAAAGCAAATCTTTATCTAAGATTTTTTTATTTTCTACTGTCTCACTAATAATTTTTTTAATCTCATGATGCACTGATTCAAGATTAGTATCATGAATAATTGGAGCCATAGTAACATTAGAGATCAATGCCTTTATTGCCTCAACTCTATTTCTATTATCTCGAAATTGGTTCTTTTTAAGATATTCTAACACCACTTCATAATAATTTAAATTTTTCGTAAAACTAATCCCTTCTTGTATGTAATCAATTAAATAATTTTCTTTAAGGTCTTTTTTTTCAAGATCATTAATAATAATTTGATGCCTACTCTTATCAAAAGTCAAATCAATTGCATACAATTTAAAAACCAACAGATCCAAAAGTCCTTTTTCAATTTCATTTGAATCCATACTATAATTAGAAAGTACTACAGAAGTTATATCATTCTCCTTCACCATTTCATATATTTGAAAATTACCTGTATTAACCAACTTTTCATACTCTTCATTCAAAAAACACTTTAAAAATGAAATTTCAAAGATATCAACAGTCCAATTACCTTTTGTGAATTCATTTTTTTGGTATTCAGGATTAGAAAACCAATTATGGAATACAACTGTTAACACATTTTCTATATCCTGCATAAAACGTCTAATTTTCCTTGGATTTCCGGTTCGCTGATGTACCTGGCTCACGGTGGCTTGTAATTTTCTTATTCTTTTATTTATTTCTAATTCACTTTCTTTACTAATGTTATCAACATGTAAATTATTTATATTATTTTCCAAATCACTTTCTATGCGTTTATTAATGTTTTGATAATAATTTAAAAACTTATTTTTCATTTCATCAATCAAATTACAAAAATCCAAATTTTTTCCCAGCTTAAAATCATCATTCAAAAATGAATTAGAAATATCAATATAAATTTCTTGAAATGATAAGGCATATAATTCTATATGATAATTTATATATTTTTCAATAAAGTTTTTATTAAGATATTTAGTCTGAAAAGCTTTATAATCTACTAAAAAAATAGTTACACAATTTTTCAAACATACACACTCACGTATAACTTCAAAAATTTTCTCTCTTTCTTTTGGATTTAGTCGATCCAAATTATCTACTATGATATATATTTTTTTCTTAGTTAATCCGTAAAATACCTCTAATTTTTGATTTAATAAATCCTTTTTTTCCTTATATCCAGATTCATTGTCTTCAAAAATAGTCCTAATAAGATTTGCTGCAAATTCATTTCCCGTTCCCTCTATCATATCAGCTGCTTTATTAAAATATGAACGTATAAAAATATTCCTTTTTATACATATTCGGTTTTTTTCAAATATATCTTCTATTTGTTTTGCAATATCTTCCAACATTTTTCTTGGTTTTGCTTTAAAGCCGCCTTCCACCCAAACAAATTCAGCATTTTGAATCTTTTTTTCAAAAACATTAATAAAACTACTTTTTCCACTCCCCCACACACCTGATATCATGACTGCAAAGGAATCATTCCCGATAGCCTCCACAGTATGGCAAAAACTTTTTAATTGTGTTTTTCTTCTAGAGAACAAATCCGCTTCATCCATAATTGGAACATCTTTTCTTTGTCCACATTTACCTGCAGCTGCTTTTTCCTTCCCTTCTGCAATGCCTTTTATCCATTCAGAAATACAGTTAAACGTAATAGCCAATATTACCGCTGCAATCATTTCAATACCATCTAAACGGTTCATGAGCATTAATAAGAACACTTCTGCCAAAATTAAACTATGAAAATATAAAAAGACTCTACCAACTGACTCCTCTTTGCTGTTAACATATAAAACACTTTCAACAATATAAGACGCTACAATTATGACACTTACTAAACAAAATACAAAAGCAGGCATATAATTAATAGTAAATGATATTTCTAAACCACTAAATTGTAATACCATCCCCATTGTAATTATAAAAAATATGAAGGCTAAATTTTTTTTTGCAATCTTATTGAATCTAGTTAAATCAATTCTCTTCTCAACATACAATCCTCCCATTATTCCGATACCTAAAATGCAAATACAAATTAATATCTGTAGTCTATTTGAAAAATAAATACCAAAGCATTTTTCTAAATTTAAAATTTCTATAATATTCTTATCCATACTCCCTCACTCCCAATATCATTATTCAATTATTATAACAAACTTTTATCCTTTTCACCACTCTATCCTTTATATCATATTTAATACTTATAAAAAAACGGTTTAAGAATGCAATGAATTTTAATTTAGCTTCAATGTATGGAGCTGCTTTTGAATCACAGAGAACCAATCCTCTCCAGGGATAAGAGTAAGAATACGTCCATTATCCTAATCCATGGTAGCCTAAGTTAATCCGAATGACATACATTGAGCACCTCCAAGACCTTTTTGGGTATGCTTTTAAAGTCTATAATGATAATGCTCGAGCTTAGCTGTCACCTATAATTAAAGGGAATATGGACCTCTTTCAGAATGCTGTAATGTTCCTTTGAAATTTTTTTAGCTCCCAGATCAATCACACCTTATGGAGTTAGAAAGAAGTTTCCCAATGCTCACCAGATGACTAAAGGTCAAGTGATACGATGCCAAGTACAATATTTCCAGTATTGCGTCCCGCATAATGACCGGTGGCTCTAAGAATTCAAGGCTATCATCCAGATACTTCGTGTCATAGGTTTCCACAAGAGTATCTTGTGACATTCTTAGTACCTCACTAGTGTAGGACGCACCCTCTGGGTTGCAGGACTGATCCAGTTTTACAAAGCTAAGCGGCGACAATATCATATTCATCTGTTCTATGAGAAGAAAGTGTTTTGTAAATCTTTACTGTTCATGTTGGTTTTTTCATTTAATTGTTTTTTATCTATAATAAAAAATCATAAAAAAGAGAAGTATCATCTCCTTTTGAGAAAATACTCCTGATTTTTATTCTTATTAATTTAGAATGGAATTTTCTTTAATTCTTCCATGCACTTATCTTCTGTATATCCCATGTTTCCAAGAATTTTATACTCCGCAATTTTACGAAGTCCACCCACATATCTACACAAAACCATTTCCTGTCGAGATGACACTCTTACATTTATCAGACACTCTTTGACGATTTTCAACTTAGTAATTGCATCAACATCATTTATACACCCTACACAATTCCATGTCGCACTGGTAATATTACTATCTCTCAATGCTTTCCTATACGGTTCATTTCTGTACCTCTCGTCCTTATCTAGGATATTAGCAAGAATTCTATCCGCTAAAATTGACTCTTCAATCAACATTGTTCTGGCAGGTCTTTCCTCCCAAGGATGTGCTCCAACACCTAGTCCACGATCTGCTCTAATGCTGGCTGTCAGTTTTTTATGCACATACTTGATAATAATCTGCTGCCATTCCTCTGGATATTCCGCAGCTGTAAAAGATGAAAAATAATTATCCAAGTTACTGCTTTCCATAGAATATGCATAGTCCAGATCGTTATGGAACCTGTAATTATCTTTTGTCATAACTCTATCATGTTGTTCTGCCATTACCTGCTCAACAGAATAATCCATCTCCCCTACAGCAAGTTCGTGCGCTGGAATATTCCTCATGATGTTAAGAGTGAATTCCTCCGCCTGTCCCCCAAGTTCTGAGACTATTTTTTTTAACTCCTTATCTATACCACTTTCATCTTCCGGTTTGAATGCTTCTAAAAATTTTTCTTTTATATCTTCAAGAAATAGTTCTTCTGGAAGAATAATTTCATCCGGATCCATTGTTGGAAAAAGTATGCAGTGGCTTGATGGATCCAATACATCTAATCCTGTAGATATAATGTTTCCTTTAAGATCCTTAAACAACTCGCTGTATGCAGCCATATCTTTACGTATTGCTAATCGTGCGTCTTCATATTTTTTCTTTGTAATAAAGACACCTTCTTTCTTATACAAAAACACAACTTTGCTGGTTGCAACATCTGCTTTAATCTCTGTCACAACTTTACGTAGTGTCTGTGACTCATCTCCATTATCCGGTTTTACTAAAAACAAATAAATATCAGATTTAGCAATTTTGTTTGCCTCTATATTACCAGAAACGCCTGGCGTATCCACAATCTCAACACTCCCAAGGCCACACTCTCTGAGAATCTCTTTACAAAAAACACTCGGTCTCTGAAAAGTGTCAATATATGTATTACTGTTCTTCCGATTCGGGTGTCCTTCTTCTACTGTTCTAATTTCCCTAATGACACGCTCAATCTCATTCATCTTCTCGATATCATCCTGTAAATAGGTGTGGTCAACCAGAGTAGATACTCTCTCTTTTAATTCCCTAAGCTCGTCATCTCCATCATCTGACTGATAAATACTATTGAAATCAGTATGAAATATATAATTCTCCAATGTGATATACTCAGAGATCTTTACATAAATCGGGCAAGCAGTTTTATCACTGTTATTACCACAAAATAAATTAACAAAGCCTGTTCTATCAAATACGAATCTTGAATTAAAAAACGACTTTCCACCACGCGCTCGTCCAATTATTGCAATGCGCTTTGAAGACATGTTACCTGTTGAGATCACATCGTATTCATCATCGAATTTCTTTTGAAGGTATGTAACAATATCCTCCGCTTTCCATATTGGACCAGCAGACGTCTCAGTATATGGAGCAGGGAACTTTGAATCACGATTCCTCCAATTTGAAACGTTGCTATTACTAGTCCCACAAAATTTTGCTACATCGCTTAATGCTAACAATTCCTTTTCAATAATCACTGCAATACCCCTCCCGTTAACTTTATTCACTTTCACTGTGAACTTCATTCACATCGAATGTGAATATAATATACATCAGAGAATGGTATATGTCAATCCCCGAAAATAAATATACCTGACAAATATAGCTGCACTTTTACAACCATATCTATCAGGCACTTAGTGAATACCAGTAGTCACATATTAATATTACTAGATAAAAACAAAAATCAGGTTAATTTATCTAAGTTATCATCAACATAATTTAAAAAGGCAATCGCACTTTCCAAAATGCTTATAAATGTTTCCGCATAGTTTTCCTTTTGTACATCAAATACATTCGATATTTTTTTATAACCTTTTCCTTTCCTATGTCCTGTTCCGCTAGAACGTAACTCTTGTAAATTTCTTAAGAACTTTATATGGTCTTGAGAGTCCGGGAGTTGCTTTTCTTGAAACCAGGCTTCTAATTTTGATATACTGCCTATCAATTTTTCATATGTTCCTGTTAATTGCTTTATAATATTTTTTTCATTTAAGGAATCCAATAAAACCTTAACTAAAGATAAAATGAGCATATCCATTTCAACAATAGAATTATTTATAGGTACACGAAGTCCCTCAAAATTATATAAATCTTGTTCATCAAGCTCTAAAAATAATGACCACCCAAATTTCTTGTCGAATAAGCGATTGACTCTTAAATATGTATTTTTGAAAATGAAGTCTATCGACTGGGGATTTGTAGCTTGAGCCATAAAATCCCTTTTGTATTTAACTTCACTTAGTTTTCCGTCAATTACTTTGTTAAATCCACGCCAATAGTGTAGTTCTTGTTCACTTGGTAAATCTCTCCCTAAGTCTCCAAGATATGCCGAAACATAACCCTTATTCTGGTTATCAATATACAGCGACCATAAAGAACCGCATCTTATAATACAATCTTCAACTTTGTATATTTCAGGTTTAGAATAATATTTATTAAGAACAGCACTATCAAAAAATACTGGTGTCAAATAATGTGGTGCAGTAGGATTGGCCCCAAAATAATTCTGAAGTTTACTTGGATCACAGGTATGGTATATTTCTTTTCCGTTATCATCAATTCCTATTATAAAATCAATATACTTTTTCTCTTCATTATAGGGCCAAATATTGCAGTCTTTTAATTCACAGCCAAATAAAACCTTTTTACCAAATAAAATAGAGTCATTTTTCTGCCCAATTCCTCTCTGGCATTTTCTAATATTCAACGTATAGTAAACTGTATTATCTTCATTACGATATTCTAATACACAATCGGGAAATTCTTCATCACAGTCACACTTTACACATCGACTATCTATGTGCATGATAATAGCCATTTCTTTAATTGCAAGATAGCTTTTAAGATATTTCTTATGAATATTGACACAATTATTATGATCTACTTTAATAACAACTACTTCATTTTCCAAATCGATATATTCTTTTGTTTGTGAGTTATAATAAAGATTAAAAAGGAACCTAAATTCTTCAACAATCTCAACATTATCATTTGCCAGACCATTAAAATTGCGTTTAATTACAATTGGTTCGATATCGATGTCATTACACCATTTATGGTATATAGCTTCTCCAGAATCCCATGCACCATAAACAGTAATTCCGGGTGATAGAGAACCATGAAAGTCATAAGTGTCTGTTTCTAATTGCTCATATACTTTAGTTATGGGAATAAGATAGCTCTGAAAAAAAATGTCCCAATTTTGATCTTTTTTGCTCCCATATAAAGGAACAAATATTTCTTTACCCCAATCATTTTCTATCCACTCTCTAATAGGAGCTTGGTATATGTAATCTTTATCCATTTATATTTCTCCTTTATACATATCACAACACTTCCCATGACTGCTACTACAAGCCTAGAAGTTAGACACTTAACTACTACTCATATACGAACCAACTTTTTTCATAGTATCACTAGACCCGTATATTATCTCAGCTAATACTAACAATTATATCATACCATTCCAATATTAACAGTATATTTCATTAAATTTAACCAATTATCTTAACATGCTTTCCAGAGCCAAAACTTTACTATAACTTTAAGATTATCTGTCTAAAATAAAAATCGAGGCGAAAAAACTTTTTAGACGCACCCCCGATATTTTCCACTCCCAGCTAAGCAATACCCATCCTTTTTCCCATCTCTAAAAGCATTTTAGACAGATTTTACCTTTAACTATCCTATGTCATCCGTGGAAGAGCCAAAAAAACGGGGCTAAAAATCGCATTTTTTAGCCCCATTTTTTGCTCATTTTTCAGTCAAAAACCACAACATCTTGTGGTCTAACCCCTGTTTTTCTTGTTCAAACCACAATACGTCATCATTATCACCGCTTCAACATGTGTCGTATAAGAAAACATATCTACTGTTTTCTAAAATGCAATCGTTAGTTCAATTTAGATTAAGGGCAAAAAAGGCACATTTTCAGTTTTGAAAATGTGCCTTTTTCGCCCTTGATTTACCAAGTGTCCCGTCCCTATAAGTTATAATCTAAGCCACAGAATTTCATGCCTGTGGCTTATTGTTTAAGTGGAGATAGTGGGATTCGAACCCATGACCTCTTGAATGCCATTCAAGCGCTCTCCCAGCTGAGCTATACCCCCGTATGGTCGAAAACCCTTTATTTATCTGGGTTTCCAGCATTTTACTTTTTTAAAACCACTTCTTCTTTGAGGGGTCGTTTACCGGACATCTCGCGCTCCCAGCTGAGCTATACCCCCATATGGTCGAAAACCCTTTATTTATCTGGGTTTCCAGCATTTTACTTCTTTAAATCTACTTCTTCTTTGAGGGGGCGTTTACCGGACATCTCGCGCTCCCAGCTGAGCTATACATCTTTTTCATGGGGACGCACGCGAACTAAATATTTTCACTGAATTATAAAGTAAAGCTTATCTTTACCATCCCTGTCAATCAATACAGCCCAGTCTGGGTTATAAGTATCAATGAGGTTGCTATGTTATATTCTTTACTTAATTCCATGGTTGAACTTCTGTTTTTACGGCTACATGCGGCTGCTTTAGAGCTTCCTGCATCAATAAGAAAAAATAGTTATCCTGGCAGCCCTCTGCAAAGGAATAAAAGCTGTTACCAGTCAATAGATATTCTTTCATTCCAAGGAGACAGCGTAACATGGCAACTTCATCATCCGTAAACCGTTCCCTTGCAAAAGGATTCCTGTAGAGACATTCCCCCCCAAGATTAATGGAATAGGTGGACAATGTATTAATGTCCTGGGTAATCTGAAAGGTTTGAACTAACGGCTGGTTATCTTTGGTCAAGCTGCGTACAATATCATCATCCATTTCCCCACGAACCCCTTGTATATTTAGATGACGGGTTCGGATTTTGGAACGGTATTGTACATTAGACGCGAAATCATAAAAAGCTACTTTTCCGCTTTCAAATTCTATGCTGTATCTTGACCGGCCAGCCATGACCACCTCTCCCTCTGTCTTAATTCCATCTCTGGAGTCGGTGACCGTCACAGGAAATTGATAGTTTTTACCATTTATTTGGGCTTTTTCGAATCCAACTCCTAACAGCCTTCGAATTAAGCTGACACCGTGATAGTCATGAGCCCAGGATATGGATAAGTTATGAACCTCGCCTAAGATTCCTTTTTTTAGAGCCTTTAATTTCGCCTCATAAAGCGGCTGTAAAAAATACTGTTCCGCGATCTGAATCTTGGCATCTTGTTTTATAGATATGTCCCACAGGGAATGAAGATCATTTAAGTTCATGGCAGGCGGTGTCTCCACTAACATTGGGATGCCATAAGGGATTAACCGTTTTACCATCTCAGTATTTCCAGCCCTTCCAATGGCTATCACCACAAAATCAGGGTTTGTAGATAAGCATTCCTTTATGGTCAAAGCTGTTGGAACGGAATGGGATTGGGAAAATTCGGCTGCTTTCTCTTTCTTTCGAAAGAAAACAGAAGTTACTTCAAATTGTGCAGATAGAACAAGGCCTATTCTTAAAAAAGCCATTGCCCGAAATCCATTTCCTATTATAGCATATCTGATTTTAGTCATGGGGCCCTCCTTTGATCATTAAATAACAAAACTGCAATAAGCCTAGGACTTTTTACTATTGTCCATTATTCTTTTGGTTTCTAAAAAATACACCTTCATAGTAACACTGAAATCCTCCATCAATCTGCCGTTAACTGGTTCTGCCGCAAAGACATAGGACTGGACATTGAGTGCGTATCCGTTTCGAAATCAATGTTATTCATTGCTTGTTTCACCCAATTGGAGTCATTAAAGACAGGCCTTCCAATACCAATTAAATCTGAAACATTATTTTTCAGAAGCGATTCTGCTTGTTCTAGTGTTCTAATACCTCCAGTCACTATGACAGGAATTGAAACAGCATCCTTAACAGCTTTTGCCTGTTTAATAAAATATCCCGCTTTTTCTAAGTCTGGTACTGTGTAGCGACACATTCCGCCGGATATATCCAGCATATCAGCACTTTCCTTTTCTAATTCCTTTGCCACTGTAATACAATCATCTAAGCTAAGTCCGCCATCCATATTGTCCGTAGCACCAAGACGAAATAAAATAGGAAAATTATTACCAACAACATTACGAATTGCTCTCAATACTTCAATATGGATAAGAATCCTGCCTTTTATATTGCCTCCATATTTATCGTTTCTCTTATTAGTAAGTGGTGACAAAAACTGGTTTAATAAATAACCATGACAGGAATGTATTTCAACTCCATCGAAACCAGCCTGTTTACCCCGTAAAGCTGCACTGGTAAAATCACTTATGATTCTTTTAATATCATCACATTTCAGCTCACATGGAAGCTCTAGATTTGATTTTGAAGGGTTTATAACAACTGATGGAGCAATGGGTTGAGAGCCAATAAACTCCTCTTTCGTACCACTTCCCGCATGGTTTAACTGTAAAATAACAGGGCATCCATTGTTATGAATGACATCGGAAAGCTGGCGCAAACCGGAAATCATACTATTATCTGCGGAAGAAATTTGATGAAAACTGATTTTCCCATCTGCTGAAACAAAAGAATGTTCTGTAATTACCATACCAAAGTATCCGTCACGTGTTTTTTCATCATAATATTGTAAAAGAGGTGTAGTTATTTCTCCGTGCAATCCTGCTCTTGATGTTGCCATAGGAGGCATAACTAGCCTGTTTTTAAGTTCCAGATTCCCGATTTTTAAGGAAGTAAGCAAACGAGCCATAGTAATTACCTTCTCTACTTATTAATTTTATCTTTTCAACTGTTAAGTAACTCGGTAAAAACAACATAAAAAAAGAGTTTTATTACGAAGCTTTTAATTTAGAATTCACCTAAATCGCATGATGGGTGCCAAGTCACAATTAATGGGGAACGGTTCACTAGTCGTCTAAAGCTATATTTGGGATAACCAACTATAATTCCACCTGTCACCGTTAAATTATCAGGTGTGTTCAATAACTGAAGTAAGGGCTGATAGCCTGAACGAGCGCATGTTTCCACAAGCCCTGTCCAGCACGTTCCTAATCCCAGACTTGGTGCAAATAATTCAGCATATGCAAGAGCAAAATGAGTATTATCACGACCGCGTGTGAAATTTTTATCAGAAAGTGCTAATATAAGACTAGGTGCATTTCGTAAAATTACATCTTCGCCAGTCTTGTGATAATGTTCTGACATTTCAATAAAATTAGCAGCAAATACTTCTTTGGCGGCAATTGCTTCATCCATCCAGGCAATTGTGGCTTTTGTAATGGCACGTAAAGTTTTTTTATTATTTACGACCATGTATTGCACACCCTGTGAATTATTACCTGATGGGGCTAATCTGGCTATGTTCAGCAATTTTAATATTTGAGCTTTAGTAACTTTATCCTCTTTATATACTCGTACAGAGCGTCTAGATCGAAGAAAACTTTCTGCTGTTTCAGTATCTAAAACTGGGGGTGCATCAAGTAATACTTGCTCAGGAATCGGTGCTTGAACGTGATTTAATGCGGCTTGGGGACATATTGCAACACAGTGACCGCAGGAAATACAGGTAAGTCCGGCATCGACCGGAAACTTTTCCTTATTCATTTTAATATAATTCTTTGGACAAACCTGAGCACAGATTCCGCAATGAACGCATTTCTCTTTATTTACATTAAGTAAGCCCATTTATATTCATCCTTTCTTTTAAGATGTAATCCATATACTACTTATCATCTTTTTTTTGATTGTTAAGTGGCTTAGTATAGTTGAATACTTCTTTTGACCAACTACGCGACCACTCACCAAATGGACGCAATAATTCCATAAGTTCTTTTCCCCGTTGGGTCAATTGATATCCCTCAATAGTACGTTCTACAATATCAGCTTCCCTTAACTCCTTAATACGATTGTTTAGTATTCCAGGAGAAATAGATTCACATCGCTGTTGAAGTTCTCTGAAAGTCGTGGAATCATCCTGTAAATTCCAGATGATACCCATTGCCCAATTTCTACCCAAGAGATCAAAAAGCGCCATAATAGGAAGTCCTGATTTGGAACCTCGAACTGGTTTTCCTGGATGTGGAACAGTCATATTTTTAATCCTCCTTATGTTGTCTATAATATTTTTTAAAACACCGCGCACATATATGAGCACGGTGATAGCCAAACACTTTATTTATTGGCGACTTTTTCTGACAATGGTTGTCCACCAACCCCAATATTATCAGAATCGAATTCTTCAATAAAAACAGTAAAAGCACTGAATGGAGAATGAGTGACTTCAGCTGCAACTGAAGTCAATTTCTCAATCAATTCTTTTTTCTTTTCAGGTTGTGTTTTTTTCATTTTAATTGTAATCACTGGCATAGATATTTTTTCCTTTCTTAAATAAAATATTGATATTGTGCTACTAAAATAATAGCATGCTATTAAATAAATATCAATGGTAAAATAAAGAAATTTTATATGACTAATCACGATAGCATGAGTGTCTGATCAAACGTAAATTTTTACATGCATTATCACTCTAAATGTCAAAAGTCATAGCAATTGGGTCAATAGCATTCCTAGCTTCCCGTTTTGTTATCGAGTTTCACTTTTGAAATCAATCTTCATTTTTAGAAAATGACGGAATACCTCATCAGGGCGATGTTATGCATTTTTTCCTGGTTCATAATGGTACTGGCATATGTACACACCTTACAGAAAAATCGAATCCTTCAGAGTATGTCTCGAAAAGGGAATTGTCATGATAATTCAATCATGGAAAACTTCTTTAGAATAATGATACAAGAAATGTATTATAGAGTATTTTATTATAGTTATGATGAACTGAAAGAATCGATAGAGAAATACATAAAGTATTACAATGAGCAAAGAATAAAAGAGAAACTAGGCTGGATGAGTCATGTAGAATACAGACTCTGCCTCTTGGCAGCATAAAGAAATAGGCGAAGTGGAAAAATCCACCTCGCCATAAAGTCTACCTTTAAAGGGTCACCTCAGAACGAAAATGTACCTTTTTTGCTCTCTTGATTTACCAAGTGTCCCGTCCCTGTAAGTTATAATTTAAGCCACAAGCATTCATGCCTGCGGCTTATCGTTTAAGTGGAGATAGTGGGATTCGAACCCATGACCTCTTGAATGCCATTCAAGCGCTCTCCCAGCTGAGCTATACCCCCATGTCGGCTATTATAACAAACCAATAAAAAAAAATCAACTACATATTGCAATTATTTTAATCAGTGGTATAATGTATCCAGAACATTTGCATATAGTTGTCTTCAGGGCAGGGTGAAATTCCCGACCGGCGGTAAAGTCCGCGAGCGTGTATCACGCAGAATTGGTGTAACTCCAATACCGACAGTAAAGTCTGGATGAAAGAAGATGTGTTAAATAGGACTAATACACCTGTCTATTATTAACACCTGAAGGGCACACTTTCAGGTGTTACTTTTATTTCAGGAGGATTGTATTATGAATTTAAACAAAAGAACCAGTAAACTAACCATTATGGCCATGCTCTGTGCGTTGGCTTTCGTAGCTGTTCTTACCATCAGAATCCCGATTATCCCGGTAGCACCCTTTTTGGAGTATGAACCAAAAGATGTTATCATTTTGACCGGAGGATTTATTTTCGGACCAATGTCTGCGGTGGTCATTTCCGTTATTGTTTCCTTTATAGAGTTAGTTACAATTAGCAGCACCGGAATTATTGGTCTTATTATGAACATTCTATCAACGGTAGCTTTTGTCTGCCCGGCTGCTTACCTTTATAAGAAACGTCATTCCATGACTGGTGCATTTGTAGGTATGGTGATTGGTTGTTTGCTTATGACAGTGATTATGGTCTTATGGAATTACTTGATTACACCAATTTATATGGGTTACCCCAGAGAAGCTGTTGTAAAGCTTTTACTTCCAGCAATCATTCCATTTAATCTCTTAAAAAGTGGAATTAATACGGTTCTGACCTTGCTTATATACAAACCACTTGTTACAACACTGAGAAAATCAAACCTTTTGACTTTTCACTCAGAGGAAAATCATAAGACTGGTAAATTAAGTTTAGGTATGACACTTATTATAGGAGTCATTCTAGTGACAATAACCATGGTAATTCTCGTATTAAACAATGTTATCTGATCGAAATATATATTTAAATAATTGTTTTTATCTAATTAAAGATAATCTAAAGCATAGATCAAGATGGATCGAATTTTAGAATCAACACTGCAATAAGTCCTAGCGATATTAATAATTACTATATACACGTCATCACTATCATGGCTCATGCAGCTATCTTCAAACATAAAAACCAGATTTAACTATTACAAAATAAATAATGCGTAGAAAGCGTCCATTCATTTTCATGAAATGCACTCTCTACGCATTATTTCTATTCTATCTAAACTATGATAGCTTTAAGTAAAACCAATTCCTTTGGCTTCTCTTCTACAAATCCCGATTTATCTCATTCTATTAATCAACCTGCCATCAGCTATTTTAAAACTAAAATACTGCTTCATTGAATGATCTTTAACAACCATACCACTATTGTATAAACGCTTTCCACCGTTTTAAATTACCCACATTAAATTCAAACTCTGGTGTATTGATGGAATCTTTTATTTCTGAAACGTAATACCATGGATCATCCTTATGAAGGGGATTTTTAAGCACCTGAAATTCTTGTGCTGGCATATATCCCTGGGCGAGAAGAAAGCAACGGTTTCCCAAAGCATCCTCCGCAACATCTACTACCATTACGCAGTGTCCCGGACTACCGCCTCGGATCAGCAAATCGCCAGATAATATCCGATTTAGCTCAACACTGCTGCACTCTTTTTCAAGTGAAATGGTCCCTGCATAAATCATTACCTGCCTTAGATACGTTAAAAAACTTTCATTGGAATCATCAAAGGCCTCCCGCTTCTCCCACGAGACCTTGTTACCTTCCACATTCAAACGCTTTCCATCTTTCCAAGAGGAATAATCCATTAAAAATCCATTGGTTAAATGAAAAGCGATTGAATCATATGCGCCTGCAGACCATAAATATTCTCCATACATACGCATTACGCTGTCCGCACACTGCTGCAAGTCTCCTTTTACTAAGGGCATAGAGAAAACCGCAGCGTGAGCTTCTTGGTTCCTTTTCTTACCTCCATCATATAAAAGCACTGGGCTTTTATCCGGTTTCAATTCATACTTCCTGAGATATCCCTGAAGACTTCCCACAGGTTTGTCCAGTCTTTGATAACCAGAAGGAGTATTAAATCGTTCTTCCAGCGTAATGCCGGTTGAATAAATTAGAGACCTTTGTACCGGTTGTCCATTGACTGCCTGATCAGGCTCCGTTATCTCACGATTTGATAACGAAACCTTAGTATCATCCGAACTAGTTAATACGGTAAAAGGGGTCTGCTCAGTTTCCAGAATGAGTGCCTTTTGCTTATGAAAGTATTTATTTTGAAATACAATTGAAACGCATATGAATGCAAATAACATTATAACATATAAATATCGTTTCATATTTAGCCAGCCCCCCATTACAATTTCCATTTTACCCTTGCTTATTTCTGCAATTGTAACATGTTACAAATGGGATTACCAGTAAATATAACGAATATTTAACATTAACTACGCGAAAACAAATCAAATACAATATGCTTACAAAGTATCGCTGCCCATCTCTTCATATTCTCCCAGTCGATCTGCTAATCTCCTGATATGATTATTTTTATATCCAACAATACAGGAAATCGATCCCAAGATGCCAGTACACAAAAACATCACTGCCATTCCGCTTCCAGCTCCGCTCCCCACCACATTTTTTAATAAATCTGCTAAGAGATGATCCGATCCCATAAGTGGTTCAAATACATAATCAGCCAAATAGCCTCCTAATAATATTCCTAAGGGAATGGTGGAAGAATGAATGGCATTGCGCAGTGCAAAGATACTTCCTTGCATGTTTTGAGGGATAAATTTGTATAAAATCATGGTCTGGCCTGCCATTACAAATGGAATAGGGACACTTGCTGCAATGCCTGCCAAAAGCCATACGGAAAGATTCTGCCCTACTCCCATCGTAAGATCCCCAAACAGGAAGGATACTCCTGCTGAGACATATAGAAGCTTTAAAGGGTTTGATTTTCCTCTCCCGCCTAAAACCATGATACCTCCGATAATACCTCCTGCGCCCAAAACTCCGCTTACTACAGAAAGTGCTTTGATATCATTTCCACTTCTGCTTAGAATCATGGGTGATAGAATATTCTCATAGGTAAGTCTGGAAAAGAAATTTATGATAGCTAAGCTTAGCATAATATATAATAGCCCTTTTTCATTTTTAAAAAATAAAATGCTATCCTTTAGATTGCCAGATTTTTTATTATTATTTTTCTTGACCCCATCAACGGATATCAGAGGCTCTGTTTTAATCGGAACCAGTGTTACGATACAAAACAAAAACGACAATAAGTCAGCAACCAAAACAAAGGGAAGTCCTGCAAAACCTGTAATCATGCCAGCCAACATTGGAGACACAACCATCGTGAGATTACTTGAAAAGGACTGTAATCCACTTGCTTTTTTATACTGACCGTCTGGTATAAGTGTTCCTGTAACCACTGAGGCTGCAGGAGATTGAAACGCATTAGCAAAACCAATGATTGCATTTACCACGTAAATTTGTTCTATAGACAGATTGTTTTGGGTTAGTTGAATGAATACTCCAACCGTCAATAAGGCTGCTACAGAATCAGAAATTATAAGAATCATTTTTTTAGAATGCCTATCTATGAAACCGCCTACAAAAATGCTGACAAGTATGTATGGGACGTAGGAACAAAATGTCATAAGTGAAACTGTCATGGCAGACTGTGTTCTTTGATAGGCCCAAATAGTTAGAGCAAATGCTGTCATAGCACTACCAAGCTGCGACACTGATTGTCCCAGCCAAAAAATGATATAATGTTTGTTTTTTTCCATTGTTCTCTCTCCTTATAAGTGTTTCGTCTTATAAGTACAAGATCCAATGCGGACGAGATAAGTTTAAATCAATCCATTCTGTACAAGCCTCGTCCATTGATCAGACCTTGTACAGAGAAATGCACTCATTAAAATCATCTTAGGAAGTAGATTCATACATATTCCTCTCTTTACATTCTCGTATCTAAATACCTTTCTATTATAACATCTCTTTCCTGTTATTGCAAAGTTCGCCTTCCCATATATAGTGAATGTTTATCCCTTATCTATAAAAATTTAATATTGCCCCCTCCCATAAGATGGGAGGGGGATTTGAACCAAAGTAAGATGATTAAATAACTCGAACAACTGTCATAAAAGTGCTAGAGCCTCCAAGAAGAGTTGCAGCACCAAGTAGTCCAAACAACTGTAGGGTAAGTGTATCACCTGCAGTTAAAGGAACAATAAATGTTGTAGTTAACATATTTTCAGCAACTGTAGGTGTAATTACAGAAGCAGTTATAGGAGCGCCATTTTGTAATATCCGTGAAGATACTAATAGCGCTACTGTTGTAGCTACTGCATAACTAATCAAATATTCTCCAGTTGTTGGTACCGTAAATACAGTATCTGTACCATCTACGGTAAACGTATTAAGGTTTTGATTATCTGGCAGTGGAACTGCGGTACCTCCCAATACTACTGCAATAACTGTTGCAGTCGTGTTGGCTGCCGACATACTATCACTAGTAACTACTGGACCGGTGGCTCCTGTAGCTCCTGTCGGACCTAACAAGCCGGCGACTCCTGCCGCACCAGTTGGCCCTGTCGGACCGGTTGGACCAGTATCTCCGGTTGGACCGGTAGGGCCAGTATCTCCGGTTGGACCCGTTGGACCAGTGGCTCCTGTTGGGCCGGTTGGGCCAGTGGCTCCTGTTGGACCGGTTGGGCCAGTATCTCCCGTCGGACCGGTTGGGCCGGTGGCTCCTGTCGGACCCGTTGGGCCAGTGGCTCCCGTTGGGCCGGTCGGGCCGGTGGCTCCTGTCGGACCCGTTGGGCCTGTATCTCCCGTTGGACCCGTTGGGCCGGTGGCTCCCGTTGGACCCGTTGGGCCGGTAGCTCCCGTTGGGCCGGTTGGGCCAGTGGCTCCTGTCGGACCCGTTGGGCCGGTGGCTCCCGTTGGGCCAGTTGGACCAGTATCTCCCGTTGGGCCTGTTGGGCCTGTTGGGCCTGTATCTCCCGTTGGGCCGGTTGGGCCGGTGGCTCCCGTTGGGCCGGTTGGGCCAGTATCTCCCGTTGGGCCGGTTGGGCCGGTGGCTCCCGTTGGACCCGTTGGGCCAGTATCTCCCGTTGGGCCTGTTGCGCCGGTGGCTCCCGTTGGACCCGTTGGGCCAGTATCTCCCGTTGGGCCGGTTGGGCCGGTAGCCCCCGTTGGACCCGTTGGGCCAGTATCTCCCGTTGGGCCTGTTGGGCCGGTATCTCCCGTTGGACCGGTGGCTCCCGTTGGGCCGGTTGGGCCGGTTGGGCCGGTATCTCCCGTTGGGCCGGTTGGGCCGGTGGCTCCCGTTGGACCCGTTGGACCAGTATCTCCCGTTGGACCGGTTGGGCCAGTATCTCCCGTTGGGCCGGTTGGGCCAGTATCTCCCGTTGGACCGGTTGGGCCAGTTAAACCAGTTGGCCCAGTATCTCCTGTTGGACCTGTTAATCCGGTTGGGCCAGTGGCTCCCGTCGGACCAGTAGCTCCCGTTGGACCGGTGGCTCCCGTCGGACCTGTAGCTCCCGTTGGACCGGTGGCTCCCGTCGGACCTGTAGCTCCCGTTGGACCGGTGGCTCCCGTCGGACCTGTATCTCCCGTTGGACCGGTGGCTCCCGTCGGACCTGTAGCTCCCGTTGGACCGGTGGTATTAGGATCGTCTTCTACAATGACCAAAGTCCCTTTTAACGGAACAATTAATGAGAAGAAAATTGTTGCAGTACTAATGTTTACTAGTGATAGGGTAACTGGAGCTGTTGTAACTTCTACAATTCCAATACCGTAAACTTCGCCAGTTTTTATCGGAGAATTCCCTTCCAGAAAATCTCCCTGGGAAGAGGACAAAGCAAAAGATGCTCCATTTGTGGATTGAGATGATTGTGTGGCAAGCCACCAATCGATTACAAACCTACCAGCCTCTGTAAACGTGATTACGCCAGTGGCTGGGTTATAGAGTATTCCTCCTGCCGAATAGACCACGGTTTCAAAAAGTACATTGGCACCAGAGGCAACAGTCGTAGCTGTATTTAGCTCTATTTGAAGTGCACTATTCGCCATTTTTAACCCTCCATTCTATAATTTTAATAGCAAGCTCTAATAAAAGAACTATGCTTATAGATATTTTATGAATGGATTTAAACTTTGGGAACTATGTCAACATTAAGATTAATTCGACATATTAATTACGCACTTCAATTATTACGCTTGCCCAACTGATAAAATTGTTTTATAGAGGAAAAGTTTCTTCAACGCTCTCTATCCGAAACAAATAATTCAAATGAAACAAATAATTCAAATCAAACAAAAATAAAAATTGAAAGAAAGAATTAGAAAATCACATTAGAAAATAATATTTTTTAATATATTTTTATAATTTTAAGTGTAAATACATATCAACAACTATACTCATTATTTAATTCTAATATTATCGCTTAATATTCTTTTTCTATGAAAAAGTAAATAAACAACCAAATAAATTCGATAAAATCCCAAATATTTTAATTTAAAACAAAAGATCAGCCACCTGTATTAAATATTACAGGCAGCTGATCTTTCATGGAATTAATTATAATTTATGTTCTTAATTAAATGGATTCTCTGATTCGTAAAGCATTCCTTTTGGCTGGTTAAATCCAATTTCCTCTACACCAAGATATTTAAATACTTCAAAAATTGCTTTGCCATAGTGACCAAAGGCAACTGCTCCATGATGTGGGAAGTTCTTTTCAATAAGCACATGACGGTAAAATCTACCCATTTCCGGAATGGCAAATACCCCAATAGAACCGAAGGAACGGGTGGCAACCGGAAGAACTTCGCCCTGAGCAACATAAGCACGAAGTAAATTATCTGCAGTACTCTGTAAACGGAAGAATGTGATATCGCCAGGAGCTATATCTCCTTCTAATGTTCCCTGAGTAACCTCTTCTGGAAGGGTTCTTGCCATAATCATCTGATACTTCATAGAGCAGGCAGACAACTTTCTTGAGCAAGTATTTCCGCAGTGGAATCCCATAAAGGTATCCTGATGAGTATAATTATGTTTTCCTTTGATATCATCAACATACATATCAGCTGGAACTGTATTATTAATATCAAGAAGGGTAACGGCATCCAGGCTGACACAGGTACCGATGAACTCACTAAGTGCTCCGTAGATATCTACTTCACAAGATACCGGGATACCCATACCAGTGAGGCGGCTGTTAACATAACATGGAACGAAACCAAACTGAGTTTGGAATGCAGGCCAGCATTTTCCAGCAATTGCAACATATTTACGATAGCCCTTGTGTGCCTCTACCCAATCAAGCAGGGTCAACTCATACTGAGCAAGTTTTGGAAGAATATCAGGTTTCTGGTTTCCTGCTCCCAGTTCTTTCTCCATATCTTTAACTACATCTGGGATTCTAGGATCATTTGCATGTTTATTATATGCTTCAAATAAATCTAGTTCCGAGTTCTCTTCAATCTCCACTCCCAAGTTATAAAGCTGTTTAATGGGTGCGTTGCATGCCAAGAAGTTTAATGGGCGAGGACCAAAGCTAATGATTTTCAAACTGGAAAGGCCTATTACTGATCTTGCAATTGGAAGAAATTCCTCGATCATGTCAGCACATTCCTTTGCTGTTCCTACTGGGTATTCAGGTATGTAAGCTTTAACATTTCTAAGTTTTAAATTATAGCTGGCATTTAACATTCCGCAGTAAGCATCACCACGGCCCTGGATTAAATTATCACCGCTCTCTTCTGCTGCTGCAATAAACATAACTGGTCCGTCAAAATGTTTTGCTAGAAGAGTTTCAGAAATCTCAGGTCCAAAGTTACCAAGGTATACCACTAAGGCATTACATCCGGCATTTTTTACATCTTCAAGTGCCTGCACCATGTGAATTTCACTTTCAACGATACAAACTGGGCACTCATAAATATTTTCCGCATTATATTTTGCTTCATAAGCCTCAATTAGAGCTTTTCTTCTGTTTACGGATAGAGTTTCCGGGAAACAATCTCTGCTGACCGCTACAATACCTACTTTTAATTCCGGGATATTATTCATCACATGACTCCTCCTATTATCATAAAAATATTAGTTAGTAAATTTCATTTTTTCTTCTTTCGTTTCATTCAATCAAACGGCAAGGTTCTCTCCGGTGATACCAATATAAGCCTCTTCTGGGAGTCCGCCTTCCTCATGACCGATGAGCCATTTGTTCTTCGCAAACAATAGACGGTCTTCTTCGTATACCATCTCTCCCAGAGGTTCTAACTCCTGATTCGTTCCCTTTGGAAGAATAACCACACAGCGGAACCCGCTATCCTCTACGTGGCATGGAGCGTAATGCAATGTAGTTGCAAAAACTTCAATCACAGTACCTGCCGGTACGAGAAATGCTTCCATTAGACTAGAATCATAAGTAAATTCCGGAGTAATATCCTGCTGCTTTCCCAGGATTAGAATGAGATCCGTCACCGCAATATTAATCTCAGAATCCCTGTGGTATTCCACCGCATTTAACTTACGGTTATGACCGTTACAGAAGCCAACCTGAATGGGCATCTGACCGTATAATTTTTTCTCAAATTCCTTAGTTACTGCTAATTCCTCCAGTTCCTTCACCGACGGAACATAGGTAACATCATCAGGAAGTGGCGTGCTGCCCATCTTTTCTAATAAATCACCTGTTTCATAGCCAGTAATGACTTTTCCATAAGCACGAAAGGCTTCATCTGTCACTGGTTTGACTGCTAACTCCATAAGATACTTCCTCTCCCCTTTTATTCTCCGAATACAGCCAGATAATCTTGTTTGAATTTCTCAATTCCCTGATCTGTAAGTGGGTGCTTTGTCATCTGTTCCAATACTTTGTATGGAACTGTAGCTATGTCGGCTCCCGCCTTCGCACAGTCTATTACATGAATAGGGTTTCTTACACTAGCTGCAATGATCTCTGTCTCAATTCCGTGAATTTCAAAGATTTCCATAATATCTGCGATCAAATCGATTCCTGGCATTGAGATATCATCAAGCCGTCCAACGAATGGAGATACATAAGTAGCTCCTGCCCTTGCTGCAAGAAGTGCCTGGGCTGCGGAAAATACAAGCGTCACATTGGTCTTAATGTCTTCTGCTGTCAGCACCTTTACTGCCTTTAGGCCCTCAAGGGTCATTGGTATCTTCACTACCATATTCGGATGGATTGCGGCGATTACTCGTCCTTCTGCTATCATTCCCTGTGCATCCACTGTAGTGGCCTTTACTTCTCCACTGATAGGACCGTCTACGATAGAAGCAATCTCAGCGATTACCTGACCAAAATCACGTCCCTCTTTTGCTATGAGGGAGGGGTTGGTGGTTACTCCACAGATGATTCCCATTTCCTCAGCCATTCTAATTTCTTCTACATTTGCTGTATCAATAAAAAAACGCATATCCTTAGCCTCCTGTTTGTTTTATTATTTCTTTATAAAGATGCCAGCTTTTTATAGCTATCTTTTAAATCTTCATAAAGTTTTTTGTACAATGAGTGATAATTCTTGTAAAGTTCTGCCTGGACTGACTCCGGCTCTGTGGACTTATCTTCAGAAATCATGGCGTCACAAGCTGATTCTACACTTTCATAAATTCCACAACCTACACCTGCTAAGATGGCCACGCCAAGAGCTGGCCCTTCCGTCTGCTCTACGGTTTTTACTCCACATTCATACATATCGGAAAGCATCTGGCGCCAAATAGGGCTTTTACCACCACCACCACAGGCCATCATCTGATCCACTTCAATTCCCATTTCCTTTAATATGTCATTGCAATCACTAAGAGAATAAGAAACTCCCTCCATCACAGCTCTGAGCATATGGGCTTTGGTATGAATGGCTGACAGACCGAAGAATACACCTCTGCAATCTGGATCGAGATGGGGCGTTCTCTCTCCCATTAAGTAAGGCAAGTAAAGGAGCTTGTCGCTGCCTGCTTTTACTTGTGCAACATCGCGGTTGATTAAATCGTATACATCAACGCCCTGTTTGTCGGCTTCTTCCATGTAATCCTGGCAGAAATTATCTTTAAACCACTTTAAGGAGAGTCCAGCTCCCTGGGTAACCCCCATAACGTGCCATGCATTTGGAACGGCACAGCAACATGTATGTACTCTTCCTTTTGGATCTATGGTAACCTGACTGCTATGGGCGAACACGACGCCTGAGGTTCCTATGGTGGTAAAAGCGGTACCATCTCTTACTACACCAGTTCCCACTGCTGCTGCTGCATTGTCTCCTGCTCCACCAACTACCTTTGTTTCCTCAGAAAGTCCAGTTAGAGCTGCAATCTCTGGAAGAAGTGTTCCTGTGACTTCGCAGGATTCATAAACTTTCCCCAAAAGCTTCTGGTCGATATCAAGTTTATGCAGGACATCCTCTGACCAGCACCTTTTTGCAACATTTAATAACTGCATACCGCTGGCATCGGAAACCTCTGTGGCAAATACTCCAGTAAGAACAAGGCGGATATAATCCTTTGGCAAAAGAATGTGTTTGCATCTCTTATAAAGATCAGGTTCATTCTTTCTTACCCAGAGAATCTTTGCTGCTGTCCAGCCGGTAAGAGGTGGATTGGCAGTAATTTCAATCCATTGTTCCCTTGTCATAATCTTTAACATGTCTTCCACTTCTGCACCAGTTCTTTGATCACACCAGATGATAGAAGGGCGTAACACTTCATTGTTCTCATCAAGCATAACAAGCCCATGCATCTGGCCAGATATACCGATTCCTTTGATATCGTCCTTAGAAACCCCTGACTTTAAAACCACCTGGGAGAGAGTTTCTAAAACTGCATCCCGCCAGTCCTCAGGTTTTTGCTCTGCCCAGCCGTTTTGTGGCTGGTAAAGAGGGTATTCCTTTGATGCGGAAGCTACCACTTTTCCGCTCTCTTCAAATAGAACTGTCTTTGTGGCAGATGTTCCTACATCAATCCCAATCAGATAATTCATCCACATACCTCCTCGTAAAGTATCATAACCTGATTATAATATAATTAATGAAAAAAAGCGTGCTCTTATTTGTCCAAGTAATAGCACTTTCTTGCACTTTTGTTCTTTTCTGAATGTATGGCCTTAAAAATAAATCAAATCTATGAAATATGTACCGCGAAAATTTTTCAACATAGAATAGACTATATCTTTTTCACAGGAGTGTCTTCTATGTTTGATCCTTATTTGGTGCTTACACCAATGCACTATCTCTATCTTTTGGGCGTCATCGTAATTCTGGCCGTTATGATGTTTCGGAAGGACACCCTTCTTGTCTGCATCGCATTTCTTTTTATTCTGGGGGTTGCAGGATTTGGCTCTGTCACTGGCGGTATCATAACCGTTTTCAATGCTATTGTTTATGCCGCAAAGGAATTTATGGATATTATTGCCACCATAGCCCTGATCATTGCCCTATCCAAATGCTTAAAGGAACTGGGAAGCGACTATCTAATGATGTCACCCATGTCAAAAATCATGAAATCACCTTCCATCACCTGGTGGGTCCTGGGGGTTACCATGCTGGTATTCTCCCTTTTTCTATGGCCCTCTCCTGCGGTTGCCCTGGTCGGAGCCATCGCCTTTCCTTTTGCAGTAAAGGCCGGGCTTGATCCTCTATTTGCAGCTATGGCCATGAATCTCTTTGGCCACGGAATTGCCTTAAGCTATGATTTTATTATTCAGGGTGCACCCGCCATCTCAGCAGGCGCCGCCTCCATTGATACCTCTGATATCTTGATAGAAGGAGGTCCTCTTTTTCTGGTAATGGGTATTGTTACTGTCTGCTCTGCATACTTCTTAAACAGAAAAGAAATTGGTGCTTGCTGCCAGAATGTATTTATTCAAGAAGTCGATGAGTTTGAACCGGAGCCATGGGATTTCACCTCTCTATTCATGGCGATTTTAACCCCACTTGCCTTTTTGGCCAATATTATTTTCATGCTTGTTTTCCATTTGAAAGGTTCCGTCGCCACCAGCATGATATCCGGCACTGCCATCTTACTCACTTGTATTGGTACTGTATTAGGTTATGGGGTACATTCTTTGGAACGAATTACGTTTTATATTACAGATGGCTTCCTTTTTGCCATACGCATCTTTGCTCCTGTCATTATTATTGGAGCATTTTTCTTTTTAGGAGGAAATGGCATTACTGCTATTATGGGAGATTCTTTTCAAAGAGGAATCATGAACGACTGGGCTCTCTGGCTTGCTCACAATGCCCCTCTTAACAAATATATGGCGGCAATCTTAGAGATGGCGGCAGGTTGTCTTACTGGCTTAGACGGATCCGGTTTTTCTGGTCTACCATTAACTGGTTCTCTTGCAAATACCTTTGGTACAGCAGTAGGGGCATCCGTTCCTATCTTGGCTTCCCTTGGGCAGATCACTGCAATCTTTGTGGGGGGAGGCACCATTGTTCCATGGGGACTGATTCCTGTTGCTGCCATTTGTAACGTAAATCCTCTGGAACTTGCCAGAAAAAACTTTCTCCCTGTCATCATAGGCTTCCTGGCAACATTTTTGGTCGCCTGTGTTCTTTTATAACCCATTCAGCTCGAAGGAGGAATTGCTATGTGTGGAATTGCTGGTTTTTACAATTCAAACCGAAATTATTTTAAAGAAAGAACCTATTATGAGACTGTGCTCGAAAAAATGTCAGCAGCCCAAAGGCATCGGGGGCCTGACGATTCTGGAATCTGGCTATTTGAGCACGGTGGTCTTTCCCATGCCCGTTTATCCATCATTGATCTAGCAAACGGCATTCAGCCTATGAAGAAAACAGATGCCGGAAAGACCTTCGCCATTGTATATAACGGTGAAATATACAACACGGAGGAACTCCGAAATGACCTGATAAAACGTGGCCATTCCTTTACCACCACCTGCGATACGGAAGTTATTCTCGCCGGATATATGGAATACGGTCCTGATTTCGTCAAACAGCTTAACGGGATTTTTGCTTTTGCTATACAAGACCCTTACCGAAAAGGATTGTGCCTCTTTCGAGATCGCTCTGGAGTTAAGCCTCTCTTTTATACTATTCAGGATGATGAAATCCTTTTCTCCTCGGAATTAAAGGGAATCCTTGCTTATCCAGGCGTAGAAAGGGTCCTGGATAGAGATGGATTAAATCAGGTGTTTTCCATTGGTCCGGCCCGCACTCCTGGCTCTGGGATCTTAAAAGGAATGAAAGAACTTCTTCCAGGACACTACCTCTTTTGCTCTGGTGACGGCTTTCGTTTAAAAAGCTATTGGAAGCTTGAAAGCCACCCACATGAAGACAGTTATGAAGAAACCATCGAAAAGACTTCCTTTTTGGTTCGGGACTCCATACGTCGCCAGATGGTATCTGATGTGCCTATTTGTACCTTTTTATCCGGGGGGCTGGATTCCAGTCTTGTTTCAGCCGTTTGCTCCCAAGAACTTAAAAAACAGGGCAAAAGACTTGCTACCTTTTCCTTTGACTTTGTAAATAACGATCAATTTTTTAAGGCCAGCCAATTCCAGCCTTCTCAGGACCGCCCCTATGTAGATCAAATGGTAAAGTTCTTAGATTCTGACCATCACTTTCTGGAATGTGACAACGTAACTCAAGCAGACCGGCTCTACGATTCTGTCAGAGCTCATGATCTGCCTTCCATGGGAGATATTGATTCTTCTCTTTTGCACTTTTGCTCCTTGGTAAAGCCTTTTAATAAAGTAACACTAACTGGTGAATGTGCCGATGAGATTTTTGGAGGTTATCCTTGGTTTCATAAAGAAGAGTGTTTCAATGCACACGCGTTTCCCTGGACCATGGATTTAAAGCCCCGGAAAGCTATTTTAAATGACGAATTTCTTAGTTATTTAAAGATGGATGACTACGTAAAAGAAACTTACGAAAAATCCATTGCAGAAACACCAACTCTTGCACAGGATAATAAAATGGAAGCAAGGAGAAGGGAGATCTCCTACTTAAACCTCCGCTGGTTCATGCAGACCTTATTAAACCGTATGGATCGAACCAGCATGTATTCAGGTTTGGAAGCAAGAGTTCCCTTTGCGGACCATCGTATCATTGAATACGTCTGGAACGTCCCGTGGGATATGAAGACAAAAAATGGAGTTGTAAAAAATCTTCTTAGAGAATCCGGTAAAGGTCTTCTTCCCGATGAGGTTCTGTTTCGAAAGAAATCACCTTATCCCAAGACCTATGATACCAATTACGAAGCTTTGCTCATTAGCCGGGTAAAGGAAATGGCTTCTGGTTCTGCCCCCGTTATGCAGTTCATTGATAGGAAACTTCTGGAAAAGTTCTTAACAAGTCCTTCCGATTACGGAAAACCATGGTATGGTCAGTTAATGGCTGGTCCTCAGATGCTCGCCTATCTCCTTCAAATCAACCATTGGCTGGAAACTTACCAGATTTCAGTCGAATAAATAGGAAGGTGCGGTCCCTTAAAATTAAGGAACCGCGCCTTCTTTTTTACTCTTTTTTTATCTAATTCCTACGAACTTTGTCATATTTTCGTAAACATAGAAAGAAAACTGTAAGACCCCTATTTCCTGTTTTATGTTAATATATGTTTGAAAAACATAAGACTGAAACTAAGGAGTTATTTATGAAACATTACAGCATTGGCGAAGTTTCAGACCGTTTGGGCATAAGTCGGGATGCACTTCGATTTTATGAAAAAAAGGGTATTATTAAACCAAAAAAAGAAAAAAACGGATACCGGGCCTATACTTATGATGACATCCATAAGCTTTCAAGCATCTTATTTTACCGGAGGCTTAATTTCAGCTTAGAAGACATTGACCGGATTCTATATCATAGTTCTCTTCCCTCCTATCATTCCATCATTCAGGAAAAAATAGCAAAAGAAAAGCAGGAAGTTGAAAAGCACAAGCAATCTTTGGTCCATCTGGCCCATTTAAAACAACTATCAAAAAATATAGAACTTTGTTTAAACCACTACGATATCCGTCCGCTTAGGCGCCATTATATCATTCCAGATAATGGGTTTATCTATGAAAAAGGAATTTCTGACTTATGCTATCGTTTTCAGGAATACCACATAAAGGAGGATTCTGCGGAAAAAGGCAAAGAATACTCTGTAATTGCAAGTCATACTGCTGCAGTCATGGATTTTTATGAAGAAATAGAGAATTTCCCCATGCTTCAGCATAACCGGTGCGTTTATACCATGATTGCCTCCCCTCAACCCACTCCGGATTCTTCCGCAATCAATGAAGCAGCTAATTGGTCAAGGGAGCAAGGATATTCACTTACTGGCACTGCCTATAGCTTTCACCTTCCAGGCTATACATTTTTACATAAACCAAATGAAAAAACAGAGGAATCAATTTACTATATAGAATTATTCTTGCCATTACATAATGCATAGGGAGGTTTTATTAAAAAATCAGAAAGTATAATAAGCCTGTATTGGCATCGAAGAGCCTTGCTTTTTTATCTGCCAGAGTCATTAATGAAGCAAGTTATTATTAATCATAAGTGAACGATTTGTATGAAGAAAGCAAGGCGGCTCCGGTGTGATGTCTGAAATTCGAAGTTGTAAATAGACAAACAAATAGAAATATCTTTTTACTTGATATTTATGGTGTGAATCCTATAATATTTATTTTAAGGAAACAGACTATTTAAACATAATTGACAAAAGATTTTCAAGGAATGGTTTGTATATATTAAGAGCTCTTAAATAATTTAGCCCCCGGGATATAGACCTGATAGATAATGAGGAATTCAATTAATGGCTGTTATACCGGTGGGAATTACTCGCCATATTAAACTAAGAAGAATATTTTTAATTATGTTTCCCAATCTTATTTCATTTCTAAAAAGCTATATGATGAAGATTTTGGAACAATGATTCAGGTTCTTAGTCCCTAAATATCTTCCTTTATTACATATCTGTCTAACCCCTTTTCTTGTAAGCAGATGATTAAACCTATATATTTCTGACAAGCGTTACTATTTTCTTAATTTCTTTTCATATCTTATTCTCATTTTTTACTCTCTTCAAAAATATAGCGAAAAATATTAAAGAAGTTTATTAATTGCTTTAGCACGGCATTGATTGTGATTTTTGTGTTGATACAAAAAACCACTGCTTTTGCCTCATTGTCTTCTCATTAAGAAACGGATTCGATTTCCTGCATACTTTAATATATAGATCTAAATATTTGATTTATATACTTTCAGTAAAATAAAGAAAAAGGAGATATTTCTTAATTATGAGTAATATAGCACTTCAAATAGAACGTACTACAGATGGTTCCGTTGTGAATGGTGCCAATGTTCTTTTTGATTCCACGGTATATTCCGCTGGTAACATTAGTTACAATCCCTTAACAGGTGTCATAACCATCAACGAAACAGGTAGATTCTACATTGATTGGTGGGTTGCAAGTCAGTCTTCTTCTTCCTCAATCGGTTTGGTTTTTGCCGTATCCACCTCACAAGGTGATTTTCTAGAAGGAAATTCACCAATTAAAACAACTGAAGTTGTAGGTGTCGGTATTATAGAGGTTCTGGTAGCCCCAGTAACACTGTCCTTGGTAAATGCCAGTTCAGGTACCGTTTTCTACACTCCTAACTTACCTGTAAAAGCCACTCTTGTGATTATCGAGGATGACTTTGTAAATGAAGGACCTACTGGCGCAACTGGGCCTACTGGGCCTACTGGGCCTACTGGCGATACCGGACCTACTGGATCGACTGGATCCACCGGACCTACTGGCGACACCGGACCTACCGGCGATACTGGACCTACCGGCGATACTGGACCTTCTGGTGATACTGGACCTACTGGACCTACCGGACCTACCGGACCTACCGGACCTACCGGACCTACCGGACCTACCGGCGATACTGGACCTACTGGCGACACTGGACCTACCGGGCCTACCGGCGATACCGGCGACACTGGACCTACCGGGCCTACCGGCGATACCGGCGACACTGGACCTACTGGACCTACCGGGCCTACCGGCGACACTGGACCTACTGGACCTACTGGCGATACTGGACCTACCGGCGATACTGGACCTACTGGACCTACCGGCGACACTGGACCTACCGGCGACACTGGACCTACCGGCGACACTGGACCTACCGGCGACACTGGACCTACTGGACCTACTGGCGATACTGGACCTACTGGCGATACTGGACCTACCGGACCTACCGGCGACACTGGACCTACCGGCGACACTGGACCTACTGGACCTACTGGACCTACTGGCGATACTGGACCTACTGGCGATACTGGACCTACTGGTGACACCGGACCTACTGGTGACACCGGACCTACTGGTGACACCGGACCTACTGGTG
>NZ_MCIA01000013.1 GCF_003609635.1 Lacrimispora algidixylanolytica
CAAGAAAGAGTCTGACTTGTCAGACTCTGGCGCTGACGCGCCGTCACTTTAGTGACATATTCCTCTTAAGCGTCATGTGCATCCTGCAGGTCGTGCTTTTTATTATATAGGGGAGTTCGTAGAACTCCCCTATATAATAAAAAAAGAGCCCTGCTTCCAAGATAAAAGTTCATCTTTTCTTCAGGGCCCCGCAATCATCTAATCTTAATTACCAAATGCTTCCTTCTCGTCTGCACGGAATTTCTCAATTCCCTGATCGGTTAAAGGATGCTTTGCCATCTGCATCAGCACGCTAAAAGGTACCGTAGCAATGTCCGCTCCTGCTTTTGCGCAATCGATGATATGAATGGGATTGCGTATGCTTGCTGCAATGATTTCCGTCTCAATTCCATGTATTTCGAAAATATCTGCTATGTCACAAATCAAATCAATTCCTGGCATGGAAATATCATCAAGACGACCTAAGAACGGAGAAACGTAAGTAGCTCCTGCTCTTGCAGCCAACAGCGCCTGAGCTGCGGAAAATACCAAAGTCACATTGGTTTTAATTCCCTCTGCAGTAAGTACCTTTACGGCTTTTAGCCCTTCTGTTGTCATAGGGATCTTTACTACCATGTTCGGATGAATGGCAGCAATCTCTCTTCCCTCTGCGATCATTCCTTGTGCTTCTTCCGTAGAAGCTTTTACCTCTCCACTAATTGGTCCGTCAACAATGGAAGTGATTTCTTTAATAACTTCATTAAAATCACGGCCTTCTTTGGCAATCAGGGATGGATTGGTGGTAACACCGCAGATGATGCCCATGTCGCTTGCTTTTTTTACGTCTTCCGTATTTGCTGTATCTACAAAAAATCTCATGGCAATTCTCCTTTGTATCGTTCATTCTATGTACTAACTTATCTTACAGAATTCAATCTTTTCCCCACTGGGTCCCAAAAAGAGAAAGAAGCGGTTGGTGCGAGGTGCAAACATCTCATTAGATTCAATGCCCTTGGAAATAAGGGTATGTCCCTGTTTTACAATCTCATCATAAGCTTCCTCAAGATTCTCGCAGGTCATGGCAATATGATCGATATTGCCGATAGGTTTTTCATCCTTGCGTCTGGGGTAAAATTCTATCACGCAGGTTCCGCACTGAAGCATTCCCCTTATCCCTCCATCTACTAGCCGGGTAAATCCCAGATTTTCATAAAATGCTTTTGTTGCCTCCGGGTCATCGGTAGGAATTGCCACATGGGCAATTCCTGATGGTTTGTTCTTCAGCATGACAAGCCTCCTAAGCCAAAAGACTCTTTACATATTCTGCAATTTTTTCATCCTTGCAGTTTGCAAAGAAGAGCTCCTGAAACTTTTCACCACCGATGGAACCTTTTACAAGCTCTTCATCAAGACCTTTTAAACAGGTTAAAATATCTTTTAAATTATTTTCTCTAACTACATCTAAGATTTTTTTATTTCTCTGCTCTGGGATTGCACGTTCTCTTGGATATCCCTGGCCACTGGCTTCTGAGAATAATTTCTCAAAGGTATATTCAAGATTTAACTCTGCTCCCCAGCCAAATCCTTTTGCAAAAGGCATTGCAATGGCATTGCCATCGTTAATCTGTGCGAACATATATCCATCACTTGGATCGCATACATGGCCGCAGATCACGCCTGGAAAACTGTTTAATGCCAGCATGGCACCTTCTCCAGTTCCACATCCGGTTATTACATAATCGGCTGCACCGGAATTTAAAAGGATGGCTGCAAGAATTCCGTTTTGTACATAAGTAAGGGAACATGCATCCTCTGGGGAGTACATTCCATAGTTATCCACTTCATAGCCTTTCGCATCTGCTACTTTTTTTAAGCTGTTATAGATCAATTCATTTTTAGCCGCCTGGCTGTTCTCGTTAATTAATGCAATTCTCATGCTTCCAACACTCCTTTTATCTGATGATATACCTGATTTTCGCTCAGCCCGTATTCTTCTAAAAGTTCTTCTGGTTTACCAGATTGACCGAACCGGTCCTGAACACCAATCTTTTTAAATGTGACATTACACGTATGTTCAAGAAGAACGTCACCAACTGCATCACCAAGTCCGCCGATGGTGCTGTGTTCCTCTATAGTTATTACTTTGCTGCATTTTGACGCAAATGTCAAGATGCATTCTTTATCAATTGGCTTAATGGTATGCATATTGACCACTGCAACGGATTTTCCTTCCGCCTCAAGTTTCTTTGCACACTCAAGGGCGGTGGAGACCATGATACCACAGGCAAATACAACCGCATCAATACCATCTTTTAATACATTTGCTTTCCCGATGACAAAAGGCATCTCCTCTTCAAATACAGGGCTTGGAAGTCTAGCCAGACGAAGATAAGCTGGTCCTTTCATTTCTGCCACTGCATTTACCGCACGATGGGTTTCACTTGCATCACATGGAACAACTACCGTCATGCCTGGAATTACACGCATGAGAGCCAGATCTTCAATAGCCTGATGGCTTCCACCATCTTCTCCAAGGGTGATTCCCGAATGTGTCATGCCAAGCTTTACATTGAAATTTGGATATGCTACGCCATTTCTCACCTGCTCATAGGCACGTCCTGCACCAAAGATAGCAAAGGTACTGCAAAACGGTATGTATCCCATCGTAGAAAGCCCTGCGCTCATATCAACCATATTGGCTTCTGCGATTCCTGCATTGAAAAACCGCTCCGGAAACTTTTCTGCGAAGGTTGCTGTCATGGTGGCATGGGCAAGATCTGCATCCAAAACCACTACCTTTTCATTTGCTTTTCCGAGTTCCGCCAAAGCTTCCCCATATGCTACTCTAATTGCCTTATATTCACTCATGTCTTAACCCTCCAGTTCCTTTAATGCTAGCTGTCTCTCGTCTTCACTTGGTGCCTTCCCATGCCAGCCAACCTGGTTTTCCATAAAGGAAATGCCTTTGCCTTTTACGGTGTGTGCCAGAATGCATTTTGGCTTTCCTTCCATGGTGCTGAGGGAATATGCAGCAAGCACCTCTTCTAAATTGTTTCCATCTGGAAGCTCCAAAACGTGAAAGCCAAATGCCTTAAACTTGGAATGAAGATCACCAAGGGACATGACTTGATCATTACTTCCATCGATTTGAAGACCGTTGTTATCTATAATAATGGTAAGGTTATCCAGTCTATAATTGGCTGCTGCCATGCAAGCTTCCCAAACCTGACCTTCCTGAAGCTCTCCATCACCCAAGAGGGTATAAACCTTGGTGTCCTTTTTCTGAGCCTTGGCTCCAAGAGCCATTCCAACTGCGATAGAGATCCCCTGACCCAAAGAACCGGTTGACGCATCGATACCCGGAACTTTTTTTGCATCCGGATGCCCTTGTAAGATACTGTGAAGCTGTCTAAAATTCTTAAACTCTGATTTATCGAAAAACCCCATCTCTCCTAATACTGCATAGTAGCAGGGAGCCGCATGTCCTTTACTTAACACGAAGCGGTCACGGTCCTCTTTATCCGGATTCTTTGGATCGATCCGCATCTGGGTGTAAAACAGTGCTGCCATTATCTCTACTGCGGATAAAGAACCGCCTGGATGACCACTGGCTGCGTCAGCCGTCATGTTTATAATATCTTTTCGCATATCACTGCATTTTTTCTTTAACTCTATTATGTCCATCATGTAATTGTGCCTCCGTCTTATTTATGAACGATCACTTTTTTAGTGATCCTCTCTTTTTTAAGTAATCCACGTATACTGCTCCAAGGATAACAATTCCCTTTACTACGAACTGCCAATAGCTGTTTATCTTAAGCAGATTCATTCCATTGTTTAATACTCCGATGATCAGTACCCCTACCATGGTACCGCCCAAAGTACCGATACCGCCGTTAAAGCTAGTACCGCCAAGAACGGAAGCTGCAATGGCGTCACGCTCAAACCCTTCTCCTACGGATGGCTGGCCAGAATAAAGTCTTGCTGCTAATACAATGCCTGCAAGGGCCGCCATCACTCCACTGATGACAAATACTCTTACCTGAATCCATTTGGTATCTACGCCTGCATATCTTGCCGCTTCTTTATTTCCTCCGGTGGCATATACGTGACGGCCAAAGGAGGTACGGTTCATAATAAAATAAAGGATAATAAAAGCTCCAATTACGAACACAACCGGAATCGGAATTCCAAAAACACTGCCAACCCCCATGTTGTTAAACACCTCGTTGTTTGACTGGGCTGGCTGACCTCCCGTTAATATGTAACTAATTCCACGAACAATAATCTGAGTGGAAAGCGTTACGATAAAGGCCGGAAGTGTGGTATGGGATATAACAAATCCGTTGAAAAATCCAATGACTGCACCAAACATCAGAGGAATTAAGATGCAGACGATTAAGGGTAAACCTGCATTGCCACACCGAACTGCAATTACACCAGCAGCAGCAACTACGGAGCCCACGGATAAGTCAATGCCCCCGCAGATTAAGACACAGGTAATACCAAATGCAATGAAACAATTGACACAGACCTGACGTAATACACTGAACAAGTTATTTTTAACAAGAAAGGTATCCGTCGATATGGATAATACGATACACAGGAATACCAATGCGATCATGGCTGCCATATTTCGTTTCAGCCAGATAAAAAATGGATTGATAACCCACAGGCTTGGTGCCTTTAACTGAGGTGTCTCTGCTTGATTTTTCCTGTTTAACATACTGAATGTTCTCCTCCTACTGCATATGACATGATGGTTTCCTGGGATATTTCTGTTTCCTGCTGATCCAGGACCCCTGCCAGACAGCCTTCCCGCATAATTGCAATCCGGCTTGAGTTGTTGATAATCTCAGGAAGCTCCGAAGATATCATAATAATAGAAACTCCTTCTCCTGCCAGCGTGTGCATTAGCTTATAGATCTCAGCCTTTGCACCGACGTCAATGCCCCTGGTGGGTTCATCAAGAATTAACACTTTGGGTTTGGCAGCAAGCCATTTGGAAATAACAATTTTCTGCTGGTTTCCTCCGGAAAGTTCTCCTGCTAACTGTTCGGTAGAAGCCATCTTAATGGAAAGCTTTTGCTTAAACTCATCGACAATCTCTGTCTCTTTCTTTCTGTCCACTCTCAGATGATTTATAAATTCAGAGAGCACCTGGAAGGTTAGATTTGTCCCAATGCTGTGCTCCAGGAATAATCCCTGTTCTTTACGCTCTTCCGGCACCAGGGCGATTCCTGCACTTATGGCATCTCTTGGCTTTGTAATGGAAAGCTTCTCTCCCTCCATCCATACCTCACCAGATTGTATGGAATCGATTCCAAACAAGGCGAGAGCTAGCTCCGTCCTTCCAGCTCCAACCAAACCAGAAAATCCAAGAATTTCTCCTTTTTTCAAGGTAAAGCTGATGTTAGATACCTTTTTCGTGGTCAGGTTCTTAACTTCCATGATGACAGCCCCACCAACCACCCGCTTATTCCCATAGATGTTGTTAAATTCCCGTCCTACCATCATACTGATTAATTCATTTTCCGTGGTCTCATTTGTATTTCTGGTTCCGATAAACTTGCCATCCCTGAGAACTGTTACGGAATCGCAGACATTAAAGGTTTCTTCCATACGATGAGAAATATAAATCATGGCAACACCAGCATTCTTAAGACGTTCAATCTGTGCAAACAGGTTTTCGGTCTCGCTGTGGGATAAGGAAGCGGTAGGCTCATCAAGAATCAGGATCTTTGCTCCTTCATTGACTGCTCTTGCTATCTCAATCATCTGCTGCTGTGCCACGGATAAACCACGAATCAGCATACCAGCATCCAACATGAGTCCTAATTCATCCAAAGCTATTTGAGCTTCCTGCTTCATCTTCCGGTAATCCACCATCTTAAAATGGTTTTTAGGCTCTCTCCCCAAAAATATATTCTCTGCTATGGTCATCTCAGGGACATTGGTAATCTCCTGATGAATGAAGCTGACTCCGTATCTTCTGGCATCGTCCACATTCCGTATAACTGCTTCTTGCCCATCCATGAAAACAGTACCTGAATCTGCGCTGAAAATACCTCCAAGAATTTTCACTAGAGTCGATTTTCCTGCGCCGTTTTCTCCCATAAGGGCCCGGACTTCACCGGGCCTTATGGAGATACTTACTCCGTCAAGTACAACATTGCGGCCAAACGCCTTGGTAATATCTTTCATTTCGAAAACATATTCCACTGACATGTTTTTCACTCCTGTTCTGCATTCTTACCTCAAGTCACACCCATTACGGATTATTTGTCCACATTATCCTTTGAGATAATAGACATTGGTACCACTACCTTCTCTTCAATGGTCTTTCCTGTAAGCAGGCTGTATGCAGTTTCAATACACATAGTTCCAATTCCTGCCGGGTCCTGAGCGGCAGAGGCAACCATTTCTCCAGAACGGATAAAGCCTTTGCCTTCATCAGAACCATCAATGGAAACTACTTTGGTATTTTCTAATCTTCCCGCTTCCTTAAGGGCTGCAATAGCTCCTCTGGCTGTTGGATCGTTAATGGTGAAAACACCGTCAATCACTGGGTTTGCATTGATAAAATCTATCATGATTGGCTGAGAGTAATCAGACTTTGGCTTCTCTACATCCTTTGCCTGAATAATCTGAATGTCAGGATATTTTTTTAATTCTTCTTCAAAGCCAATCTGACGGTCATAGCATACTTCTGTAATGCTGTATGTAATTTCTACTACTTTGCCTTTTCCATCTAAAGCTTTTGCCAGAGCTTCTGCACAAAGCTTACCAGCGGCTTTGTTGTCAGATACAACGGTACACTGAACCAATTCTGGATTCTTTACGGAAGTATTGAATGCGATGACTGGAATTCCAGCTTCCTTACAAGCCTCAAGAGTTGCTCTTACACCTTCTGAATTAATGGCTGAAATGCAAATCACATCACACCCCTGATTGATCATATCGGCAACATCATTCATTTGTTTGTTCTGATCTCCAGCAGCATCTTGTATGATCAGTTCATCGTTTGGACCTGTCAAAGCTTTCTTCATGGCATCCTTAATCTGAATAAAGAATACATTGGTAAGATCTGGTGCGGATACACCAATCTTAATTGGCTTGCCTTCCTTTGTTTCTGCTACTTTTCCTGCCTCTGTTACAGCCGTCGTGGCTGCTGCTTCTACTGATACTTTTGTTTCCTTCTCCGCAGTTCCACAAGCTGACAATGAAAATGCCATAAGAACAGATAAAGCGATTGCTGCAATTCTTCTCATAATAATCCACCTCTCAACATTTGTAATACATAGTATATTTTTTCATATACGGTGTATTTGTCCCCTATTTTTTGTTACTATTGCCAAACACATTGTATGATATCTTTCTTAATACGTTCCCGGGTATGTATTATTGTATGCTGTCATACAATATCAGCATCTTCATAATACATCTTTACTTAAAATTTGTCAATCAGAATTTAAAATATATGCACATTACACAATGTGTCCTATGTTTTTGCAAACAAAAAGAACCGAAAAGCTTCTTAACTCGGCTTTCGGTTCCTATATTTTTTCCATTATTTCATCTCTATCATACAATCCATAGTAATATGGACTTCTTCCTGTCCGATCACTCTATCTGGTTAACGTTTTATGATTACATCCATATCAATATTGATAAGTGAGATATGTCGTTTCGCATAAAGCTCTGCTACTTCCTCATCTCTTGCCTTTATAGCGTCTACAATATCCTGATGAGCTTTTATAGCGTTGCGTGCATTTTGGGGTACCTGAAATGTCTTTAGGCGGAAATCTCTGATGCATTCATCAATTTTCTTGCAAATAAATATCAGCATCTTATTACGGCTGCATTCCACAATATGCTTATGAAACCGCTCATCATACTTTGCCATTCCAGCTATGTCTTCCTCCTCCACAGCCCGGATGAAACGCTGATGAACCCGCTCTAACTGCTCCAGCTCCAAATCCGAGGCACGTCGTGCAATCAATCTGGCGCACAAAGGTTCCACTGCACTTCTCACTTCAATATAATCTTTTAATTCCACTTCATTTTGCAGAAACCACTCTGCCAGTTCTTCTTGTCCAAGTTCTTTTTTGCTTACTAAGAATGCTCCCCGTCCAGGCTTTATCTCAACCAGTCCTCTGGCTTCAAGAATACGGAATGCTTCCCTGACCGTACCGCGACCAACAGATAGATTCTCGCACCATTCCTTTTCTGTAGGTAATTTTTGTCCGACCTCTGTTCCGTCAGATGCAACAAAATCTTTCATGCTATTTACGACCTGCTGCACAATCGGGACTCTGGAAACCTCTGCCATACAATTGCCCCCTCTTTCTTCCTATCTTTCATCAAATGATAACGATGTCATACAATTATTGTACCACATTTCCATAAAACTGCAAACAGATTCCAATTTTTTGTCATTTCCCCTGTACTCATCGGACAATTTTACAAAAAAGGGCAACCGGTCCACCCTTATCCAAGCCTCCACGTAGGGAGAAACTGGAAAGGGTGGGACCGACTGCCCCGATTCACGCATCAATTAGATGGATGCTCCGTTTGATTCAATTACATCTTTGTACCACCAAAATGATTTCTTCTTATAACGATTCCCTGTTCCGGTACCGTCATCGTTTCGATCTACATAGATATAGCCGTAACGTTTTTTCATTTCAGCTGTGGAAGCGCTTACTAAGTCAATGCACCCCCATGATGTGTAACCCATTACCTCTACACCGTCGTGTATGGCCTCTTTAAGCTGTTTTAAATGCTCCTTTAGATATTCAATCCGGTAGTCATCTAAAACGGTTTTCTCTCCAGAACTTAAGGTAACCAGTTCATCTACCGCTCCAAGTCCATTTTCTACAATGAACAAGGGGAGTTGATACCTGTCATACAGTTTATTTAAGGTATAGCGTAGTCCCATAGGGTCAATCTGCCAACCCCAATCAGAGGCTTTCAGATATGGATTTTTATATCCCCTGGATAGATTTCCTCCAGTAGAAGTCGCAAGCTCGGTATGAACGGTTTCACAAATACTGGAATAATAGCTAAAGGAAATAAAATCAACTACATTCTTTAATAGTTCCTGATCTTCTGGTTCCATATGAATCTGGATTCCAAAGGAAGAAAAAAGGTGCAGGAAAAAGGCTTTCCTGCCTTAATCTGCACCTCTTAAATTCTTAGAAACGGAATTTATCTTCAAAATAAGATTTTAATTCTGCAATTGGAACTCGAACCTGTTCCATGGTATCACGGTCACGAACAGTCACTGCGTGATCTTCTTCGGAATCAAAATCATAGGTAATGCAGAATGGAGTTCCGATCTCATCCTGTCTTCTGTAACGCTTACCAATGTTTCCTCTATCATCAAATTCACAGTTGTAATATTGACGCAGTTCACCAAATACCTTCTCTGCACCTTCATTCAGCTTTTTGGACAGAGGCAGTACTCCGATCTTAACTGGAGCGATGGCAGGATGAAAACGAAGAACGGTACGAACATCGCCTTCTGCAATCTCTTCTTCATCGTATGCGGCACATAAGAATGCCAAAGTCACACGGTCAGCACCAAGGGAGGGCTCGATTACATATGGAATGTAGCGTTCCTTCTTTTCATCATCAAAATAAGTAAGATCCTGGTTGGAGGTGTTCTGATGCTGAGTCAGATCGTAGTCCGTTCTGTCAGCAATTCCCCATAACTCTCCCCAGCCAAATGGGAATAAGAATTCAATATCAGAGGTCGCTTTGCTATAGAAAGAAAGCTCTTCTTTGTCATGGTCTCTCACACGCATCTCATCTTCCTTGATACCAAGGTTCTGTAACCAGCTTACACAAAAATCCTTCCAATAGGAGAACCATTCTAAGTCAGTATCTGGCTCACAGAAGAATTCAAGCTCCATCTGCTCAAACTCTCTGGTACGGAATGTGAAGTTACCTGGTGTAATCTCGTTACGGAAAGATTTACCGATCTGTCCGATTCCAAACGGAATTTTCTTTCTTGAAGTTCTCTGTACGTTCTTAAAGTTTACAAAAATACCCTGAGCTGTCTCAGGTCTTAAGTATACGGTATTCTTAGCATCCTCTGTTACGCCCTGGAATGTCTTAAACATTAAGTTAAACTGACGGATATCAGTAAAATCATGTTTGCCGCAGCTTGGACAGCAGATATTGTTATCATCGATGTATTTTTTCATCTCTTCCTGAGACCAGGCATCTACGGATCCTTCGATGGTGATGTTTTTCTCAGCCATGTAATCTTCGATGATCTTATCCGCACGGAAACGCTCCTTGCAGGACTTGCAGTCCATAAGTGGATCGGAGAAACCGCCCAGATGTCCAGATGCGATCCATGTTTGGGAATTCATTAAAATAGCGCAGTCAACGCCCACATTATAAGGACTCTCCTGAATAAATTTCAGCCACCATGCTTTTTTTACGTTGTTCTTAAGCTCAACACCTAAGTTACCGTAATCCCATGTATTGGCAAGACCGCCGTAAATCTCCGAGCCAGGATAAACAAATCCCCTTGATTTTGCAAGTGCTACAATCTTTTCCATTGTCTTTTCCATGATCTTAACCTCTCTTATTTAAAAATGATGTAATTTTTTCCCTCTGACGTCTGTACTGTATGCTGATCCTTAATGACAACGTTCTTTGAAACAAATAACAGCTTACCTTCTGTCTGTATGGTGACAGGACTTTTCGCCTCTATCACAACCGCATGACTTCCGCTCTTACTTGTCAAAGCTTTCTTTTCCGCTTTCTTTCCATCGGAAGCCTTTAAAAACTCTACTCCCTCTGACTCCGCCTTCCCTGAAACTTCAGAGAACGTGGTGACGGAAAAAGAATCCACCTGATTATCCTTATCCTCATACTGAGAGACAAAATTCACCAGATCTTTACTGGAACTGTACTGGAATATCATTCTGGCAACGCCTTTTTCCATGCTGCAGGATTCCAGTTTTACTGCACCTTCTCCATTGGCCTGGTTGTATGACAAAGCAGTTTCATCCAGATATGCTTTTAGCTCATCTGCATTGTAATAATCCTGCTGCTCATAGGTTTCCACTGTTGCTGTTTGAAGACCTCCGGTTCCTGTTACATAAATCCTGCTGCTTTCCGCATTCAGGACACTGTCACCAGTTCTGCCAAGGCAACCTGTCAGCATCCCTGCAACAATGAGAGCTGCCAGAGCCGCTTTCCTTTTTTTCATCCATCTTCCTCCTGCATTGAATCTGCAGTGAAGCGGGCGAAGCCTACGGTTTTACCCGCTGGCAGGCACTCGCCCTATGAATCAAGACACGAAAAAGATTTCTTATGTGCAAGCACAACGAAATCTTTTTCATATCCTGACCCGCACTGCTCATAGCATATGCGAACATTATACCAAATGCTGCCTTTCATTTCAATACTTTGATTTCCATCATGGTCTGCAAAATCTCCAGGGAATGAAACTCTCTGTCGATAAAACGTTTTTTATTCATCTCCACGCAACGGGCAAATTCCTCTAATACCTCCTCTGTGAGAGTAAAGGTATAAAGATGTTCCGCCGGAGAAGCAATGACATATTCCCAGGCATAATTGGCAGAATCGCTAACGGGTCTTGGAGGAACTTCTGTATACTCTCCGTTTAAGACCATTGCTTTTAATTCAAACACCCTCTGAACCAGCTCATTTTTCAGGGCAGGTTTTAAGAGTGCCCGGACGGATTGGTATAAGAGCTTTAGAAGTCCTGTGGCGTCCTCATTTTCTCTTGCATAAAAATCAACCAGCTCAAGAAAATAAGAACCATAACAGGTTCCTTCCATATCAAGAGCCAGATCTTCAAAATAATTGGAAATATCCGCCGAACGAAGGGAATAGGAATCCCTGCCTTCGTACAGCGAAAACTGTCCGAAGGCAAAGGGACGGCTAATGCCCATCAACTGATTGCCCGGTCTTCTTGCTCCCCTGGCAAATGCAGTGATCTTTCCTCTTTCCTTTGTGAGTATTACAAGGCGCTTATCCATTTCTCCTACCGGGGCAACTTTTATTACCATCCCCGTCAGCTTTTCGACTTCTTTCAATCCCTGCCACCACTTTTAGATATCGTTTTGATTGTATCCATAATTCTTCATATACATCTCACTGTCTCGCCATTCTTTTCGAACCTTGACCCAGAGCTGCAGATTCACTTTTGTTCCCAGTAGATTTTCGATCTCCTTACGAGCCTGAATTCCGATTTTCTTTAACATAGCGCCATCTTTACCGATGATGATACCTTTGTGAGAATCTCTCTCGCAAATGATATTGGCTTCTAAATCAAACATTCCATTCTCTCGTTCCTTCATCTTCTCTACGGTTACTGCGATTCCATGAGGAATCTCATCCTTTAAAAGACGCAGTGCCTTTTCTCTGATGAGCTCTGCAGAAATCTGACGCATAGGCTGATCCGTTACCGTATCCTCGTCGTAATACTGAGGTCCATAAGGAAGGTATTTGTAAATCAGATCCAGCATCAAGTCTGTATTTTTATCCTTTAATGCAGAAACTGGCACGATTTCAGCAAATGGGCAGATGTCCTTATAGGTATTCATAAACGTAAGAATCTGTTCCTGATTCTTTAGTGTGTCGATTTTATTAATAACTAGGATCACAGGAGTTTTCACATTGGAAAGCTGCTCTGCAATATGACGTTCCCCAGCACCGATAAAGGTTGATGGCTCTACCAGCCATAAAATAACATCTACCTCTTTTAAGGTTCTCTCTGCCACGTTTACCATATATTCCCCAAGCTTATTCTTGGCCTTATGAATGCCAGGTGTGTCAAGGAAAATAATCTGTCCTCTTTCATCCGTAAAAACAGTCTGAATCCGGTTTCTTGTAGTCTGAGGTTTATCAGAGGTAATAGCAATCTTCTGGCCGATCAAATGGTTCATGAGGGTGGACTTACCCACGTTTGGGCGTCCGATGAGGGTAACAAACCCCGATTTATAGTTGGCTTCCATATAGTTCTCCTTTGTGTTATGAGTGGAATAAGTTCTTTGTCTCTAAAAAGAACTCTTTATCCACTGCGATTCTGTCTTCATTGCCGATGACGCAGAGACTGCCGGTATTAAGAACGGCTTTCACAAGAGGTGCCAGACTGCGGATATCTTCCTGGGTGGCATTTAAAACTTCCTCTCTCTCTCTTGCCATCATCTCCTGATCAACTCCGGATAAATAGGCAGAAAGGCCTCTGTTTCCTTTGCTTGACGGAGGATTAGGCACATCCATGTCACTAACAGTTCCAATTACATATTTAGTCATGTCCCTGTCTTCTACCTGGAAATTCTCTAAATAAGATACCACGCCTTCATAGATCTGGTTGGTTTCCCTTAAATTCGGGTCGCGGTAGGAAGCAAAATACCCTTCCCCGGAACGGCCAAAGCCGCTCATGCAGCCGTAAGCGCCGCCCTTTACCCTTATATTGATCCATAGATAATCATAGCTTAAGATTACCTTTAAGATTTTCAAAGCTCCTGTATACTTTAATCCACTATCCAAAAAGCTTCCGCATCTAGCCACATAATTTACTTGAGAGGCAGTTGCAAAACCTTCGTTTCTGTTTCCCTTTTGATATGCAAACGGGTAGCTAGTACCATCGCCCTCTGGAAGTACAGAAGTAAGCTGTTTCATGGCCTCAGGGAGTCTGGTGTATCCTTCTTCGTCTGAGGTATAGCTAACTAACATGTTCTTTGTGGTAAAGAGTTTCTCCATCACCGCTTTAAATCTCTGTATTACGGCCTGTTTGTCTTTTGCATAATCCTTTTCCAGCTGTTCTAGGAATTCATAATATCCAATTCCACCGGTCATATCATTATAAGAAGAGGTGGCTGAGAAATAGGATGTAGCTCTGGCAACTGCTGCAGAATGACAGGCACCCTCCAGCTTCATTCTTGCTCTGGATCTGGTTTCACTAATTACTTCTCCTAGACGCTTTTCATCGTCGAGGATGGAGCGGGTCAAAATCTCAGCAAGAATGGAAAATCCAAAATCAAGCTTATCGTATAAGACTCTGGCACTTGCGATAAAGTAGCCATTAAATTGTCCGGGGGTTTTAAGGTCCGGATAAGAGGTGACACTAAAGCCTACGCCACCACTGTTTAGATGAATCTCACTGGTTAAGTCGCTGTAAGTGAAATTCTCTGTATTCACATAACCTAACAAGGATTTCAAAAATCCCACATAGGACAAATCTTCTGCTGGAACTGCTGAGGTATCAAACATAACCTTTAAATAACCTATGCCTGAGGTAAACATGTTATGGTGGATTACCTTAACTCCATGTTCCTCTTTCTCTTCCCAGATTAACTCTTCTGATTCCCTTGAGATATCTTCTCTGGAAAGCATAGGAATCTTTTCTAAATCCTCTTGCGCAGAAGGTGTTTCCTGGTATTCCCTTAAAGCATGGGTCTGTTCCACAAGATGAGTTATCTCCTCTGGGGATAAAGAGGCTTTGTAAGCTGCCAGCTTTTTGGCTGTCTTTTCATCCTCTTTTGCAGTCAGATTCTTCTGGGGACTTACGGTTAGAACGGCTTCAAAGGGATTATCCAAAAGGTATTCCCGGATCAATTGTTCAAAGTAACCTTCATCTACCACCTTCTTTAAATAATCAAAGGTGTCCTGATATTCAAGATGCATCATAGGATCTCCGTCGTAAAGCCAACTGTCCATACACTGGAGTCCATACATCAGTCCCTTAGGAGCTGAACCGTAATCTGCTTCACGGTAACGGAATTCATAATAGTTCATTCCGGCTTTTAAGCTCTTACGGTTGATTCCTTCGTCAGCAAGCTTTCTTAAGGTTCCCTTTATGATTGCTAAGAACTCTCCCTTTTGGTCGGAATTGGCATTCTTAGCGACGATTGAAAAATATGGCTGCAAGATACCGCTGTCATATCCTCCAAGGATATCCTGACCAATGCCTGCATCAATTAACGCCTGTTTCAGAGGCGCTCCAGGCGCATCAAGAAGGGTATATTCCAGTATCTGAAATGCCAGATAATGCTTCTTATCCAGGTTATTTCCCAAAACAGTATTCAGGGAAAGGTAGGTGGCATTCTCTAAAGACTCCCCTTCTGTAATGGAATAAAAAGTCTCTGCCTCCACTGGTTTTTCAAATGCTTTCTGACTTACAATTCTAGAATCAATGGATATTTCATCATAATGGCTTAAATATTCCTTATCCAGCCAGTTCAGCTTCTCTTCCATATCCATGTCTCCATAGAGATAGATGTAGCTATTGGAAGGATGGTAATACTTTCTGTGAAAGTCAAGAAAACCATCATAGGTCAGATTAGGAATAAAGGATGGATCGCCTCCTGATTCCTGCCCGTAACAGCTATCGGGGAAAAGCACTTTTCTTGTAAATCGGTCTAATACTTCCTCTGGAGATGAAAATGCCCCCTTCATCTCATTATATACAACACCGTTGTATATTACATCTGATTCTGGAGTCTCCATCTCATGATGCCAGCCTTCTTGCATAAAAATCTTTGGCTCATTGTAAATATTTGGATGAAGCACTGCATCCATGTAAACATTCATTAAATTCTGAAAATCTTTTTCATTGCAGCTCGCCACTGGATATACGGTTTTATCCGGATAAGTCATGGCGTTTAAGAAGGTATTTAAAGAGCCTTTTACCAACTCCACAAAGGGATCTTTTACTGGAAAATTATCTGATCCGCAGAGCACGCTGTGCTCTAGGATATGGGCCACTCCAGTGCTGTCGGAGGGCGGTGTACGAAATCCAATGGAGAACACCTTATTATCATCCTCACAGGATACCATAAAGACTCTGGCTCCACTTTTTTTATGACGAAGTACACTTCCTGTTGCCTGGATTTCTTTGATTTCTTTTTCTTCTACCAACTCATAAGCGTTTAAGTTCTTCATATCATACATTCTTTATTTGTTCCTCCTGCAAAATCAGTATTACTTACATGTTGCCCACTAATTTGTCTTTTAATATCGCCACACACTCTCTTACGCAAAAGTGTACAAATAAAACCGGATCAGATTTGCAGGATATGCCATAGATATCTGGTATTCCCCACTTTCTAGCAATCTGTTGAGCACGAAATACATGAAAATCACTGGTCAATACACCAATCTTTATGGGTTTATCCGGAACCTCTTCATAAGTTCCCGGGTCCATCATGATGGGACTCTCCTGACTTTCTACTTTCTTTCTCTCCTGATCCTCTTCGATTGCCACTCGGCTATATGCAATATTCTCAACCGTACTGTAAGATCGAGCCTCTAAAATCAACTGAGTTTCCTTCACGCCGTTAAAGACCAAGTAGTCTCTCATGGCTTCGGCCTCACTAACTGGCTCATCTTCTCCTTTTGCTCCTGAAAGAACCAATATGGTTCCCGGGTTTTCATCCAGATAATCAATGGCCTTATCCAAACGATTTTTTAAGGATTTGCTGATTCCATCTTCTTTTACCCTGGCTCCCAGGACAATTACATAATCAAGCTTTGACGTATCCCGGACAGCAACTCCGGTGAAAACTAATATCTCCACGATGGTAAATACCAAGATACCTGTACAACATATCGTGACAACAGATACTGGAATCCATAAGGGTACCTTGTCCTTTTGCTTTAAATAAGCATCCCAGCCCACACCAAATAAGATGCAACAAGCAGCCAACAAAAGCCAAATAATGGAAAAGGAAGTAGACAGTCCCGAATAAGCAACGATTATGACATAATAGATTACACATAAAACAGCGATCAGCCATAAGATCCACATGATAGGCAAGCCTCCGTTTCGTTTCCTCTAAATACAGGTAATTTCTGGGTACAATTCTTTTATAGCATACCACAATATGGCCATTTCTACAACTGCCACCCATGATACCTAGTTTTATAAAGAAAAACGTGCAGAGCATACGGATTTCCGTTATGCTCTGCACACTCCTATTTACAATTTAAGACATCTCACTGCGCCTTAGAATATCGTAAGGTTCCATAACTTCACCAAGATCAATAAAAAGAATTTGTCTGGAATGAGGTGCACTCTCCTGAGGAACTCCCTCTTCATTGTAAATTCCCTTTACAACTACATCTAGGTTGCGTCCATCTGGCTTCATGACCTCAATGGTCTCACCCACTGAAAACTTATTCTTTTGCTCAATCCTTGCATATCCTTTCTCATCCACCGCTTCCACGGTACCAAGATAGGTATAATTCTTTACATAAGTATTGTTCTCATAAATCTGAGTGGTGGAATCTGCCTTTCCAAAATAAAAACCTGTGGTAAATTCCCGGTAAGTACATTTTCCGATTTCAGAACGATACCAATCCAGATTGGCCTCATAGATCTTTGGATCTTTCTGGTAATCATCGATTGCTTTCCGGTAAGTTCTTGTAACCGTCGCCGCATAAAGTGCAGTTTTCATACGACCTTCAATCTTAAAGCTATCAATACCTGCATCAATCATCTCAGGAATATATTCGATCATACACAGATCCTTAGAGTTAAAGATATAGGTTCCACGCTCATTTTCAAATACAGGCATATATTCTCCTGGTCGTTGTTCCTCTACGATGGAATATTTCCAACGACAAGGGTGAGAACAGGCTCCCTGATTTGCATCTCTTCCAGTCATATAGTTACTGAGCAAGCAGCGACCAGAATAAGACATGCACATAGCACCATGGATAAAACTTTCAATCTCTAAGTCTTCTGGAATCTTGCTTCGGATCTCTTTAATCTCTGCCAAGGAAAGTTCTCTGGCAGTGACAACACGCTTGGCACCAAGCTGTTGCCAGAATAAAAAGGTACCATAATTCGTATTATTGGCCTGGGTGCTGATATGAATCTCCATATCAGGAATAATACGCTTTGCTATGGCAAACACACCTGGGTCTGAAATGATCAAAGCATCTGGCTGTATTTCCTTTAATTCCTGAAAATATTCCTCAACTCCTGTAAGATCATCGTTATGAGCCAGAATATTCGCTGTAATATATACTTTGACTCCATGTTCGTGGGCAAAGGCAATTCCCTGCCTTATCTCATCTTGTGTAAAATTTTTCGCCTTGGCACGAAGTCCGAAGGCTTCTCCTCCCAGATAAACAGCGTCCGCACCGTAAATAACTGCGGTCTTTAATGTCTCTAAACTGCCTGCCGGGATTAAAAGTTCCGTCTTTCTCATGAAGTTCCTTTCTTTGGTTCTTTATATTCGAACGCTGACGGTAATACCGTCACCGATAGGTACAATGGTGGTGGTCAAATTATCAGAATGCTTTAACTCGTAGAGATATTCCCGCATCCGCCCATGAATGGTGCGATTGCGACGCTCTACCGCATATCTGGACTCTATGATATCTCCATCTTGAAGCACATTGTCTGATATGAGCATACCGCCAACTCTCATCACTTTAAGAATCTGGGGCAGCCAGGTTAAATACTGTCCCTTGGCCGCATCCATAAAGACAAGGTCAAAGGGGCCTGTAAGCCCCTTTAATATCTCCCCTGCATCTCCTTCTAACAAGGTGATGCAATCTGTTTTGCCTGCCTTTTCAAAATTCCGACTGGCTATGAGGATCCTTTTTTCATATTTTTCAATGGTTGTAATCTGACAGTCAGAACCCATTGCTTCTGCCATCAAAAGAGTGGAATAGCCAACAGCCGTACCCACCTCTAATATAGCTTTCGGCTTCATGGCCGCTGTCATAGTCTTTAAAAAAGCTGCGGTTTCTTCCCTTATAACAGGAACACCGTTCTCTCTTGCCTCTTTCCCAATCTCATAAATGAGCGGGCTCTCTTGTGGCTCCAGAGACTTGATATATTCTGTAATTCGGTCATTTACTATCATCTTTGCCTTCCTTTTTCTCTGTATTCTCATTCATCATCTGAAGGATATCCCTAGAGGTCATGGAAGTATTTAAGGTATAGCTTCCCGAATTTGCCTTATAGTTAAAAAACTCAGCCTGTATCATCAAGGAATAAGAATTGGTAATCAGGCCTTTTTCCTTTAAAAGCTTTGCCACGCTAGCGATAGAATCACCCTTCTCCACCTTGATATCAATATCCCGTCCAGGCTTTTCCTCCATCGCTGACGCATAAAAAATTTCATGGCCGAATTCATAACCCTTTGTGACTCCTTCATAAAGAAGAAGGACAATAAGAGCCAGAAGGATAAGCCTTATGGATATGGCAATAACCGCTCCTGTTACTTTATTGATCTCGTTCGTCGTCCGGCTCATAAAATTCCATTCCTCTCTTGTTAAAGGTACGGTTATTTCAGCTTTTGATTATACTTCCATGATAATTGGAAGAATCATTGGATTACGTTTCATTCTCTTCCAAAGGAAATCACTTAAGCTGTCCCTGATAATGTTCTTGATTTTACCCCAGTCATTGATTTTACGATCCAGGCAATCTTGAACTGCGTCGTTGACAATCCTTCTGGCTTCTTCCATCAGATCCTCAGATTCTCGTACATATACAAAACCACGAGATACAATGTCTGGTCCAGCTAAAAGCTGGTTTGAGAACTTCTCCAGAGTAAGAACCACTACGATGATTCCGTTCTGTGCAAGATTTTGTCTATCTCTTAATACGATATTTCCTACATCGCCGACCCCAAGGCCATCAACTAAAATAGCGCCTGACTGTACATGATCAACTATCTTACAAGATTCCTGGCACAACTCTACCACGTCACCAGAAGACATGATGATGATATTTTCCTTTGGCATTCCCATGGACTGAACCAAATTTCTCTGTGCCATAAGATGACGGTATTCACCGTGAACTGGAATGGAGTATTTGGGGTGAACCAGTGCATACATCAGCTTTATTTCTTCCTGACACGCATGTCCTGATACGTGGGTATCATCACTGATTACCTCAGCTCCCTTCACGGAAAGCTCATTGACTACCTTAGAGACAGCCTTTTCATTGCCTGGAATCGGGTTAGAGCTTAATATAATAACATCGTTTGGCTTAATGGAAACCTTTTTATGGGTGCTGCCTGCCATTCGGGAAAGCGCTGCCATGGATTCTCCCTGGCTTCCTGTGGTAATAAGAACGGTCTGCTCGTCTGGGTAATTCTTTAGCTGGTCTATGTCAATTAAAGTCCCTTCTGGGATATTGATATAGCCAAGCTCACTTGCAGTGCCGATCACATTTACCATGCTTCGTCCTTCGACAACTACCTTACGCCCGTATTTGGCTGCGGAATTAATGGCCTGCTGCACACGGTCCACATTCGATGCAAAAGTAGCCACGATAATACGATTGTTCTTATGGTCAGAAAATATATTATCAAAAGTCTTTCCTACCGTCTTTTCAGAAGCCGTAAATCCAGGTCTCATTGCATTGGTGCTGTCGCATAAAAGTGCCAGTACTCCCTTTTTGCCAAGCTCTGCAAAACGCTCAAGATCAGCGATCTCTCCAAATACAGGAGTATAGTCAATCTTAAAATCGCCCGTGTGTATAATGACTCCTGCCGGAGAGAAAATGGCAAGAGCAGAAGCATCGGCGATACTGTGGTTTGTCTTGATAAATTCGATACGGAAGCATCCAAGGTTAATGGACTGTCCGTGTTTGATTACTTTTCTCTTTGTGTTCTTTAAAAGGTTATGCTCTTTTAATTTGTTGTCAATAAGTCCAATGGTCAGTTTGGTTCCGTAAACTGGTACATTGATCTCTTTTAAAATGTAAGGAAGAGCACCGATATGATCTTCATGACCATGGGTGATAACAAACCCCTTCACCTTTTCAATATTCTGTTTCAAATAAGAAACGTCTGGTATTACCAGGTCGATTCCAAGCATGTCATCGGTAGGGAATGCCAATCCGCAGTCTACGACAATGATACTGTCCTCGCATTCAAACGCAGTGATATTCATACCGATTTGTTCCATTCCGCCTAAGGGAATAATTTTAACTTTCGCGTTGCTGTCTTGTTTCTTCAATCTTTTACCTCCATTTTATCATTTTCCGTTCTATTCTTTTTCACTTTTCCACCGTAATACCTTAGGACCTGCCCAAGTGTATCCAAAAAGCCACTTATAAAAGAAAATACGTTTTCGCACCGGCTTCATATCCTATCATGATGACGTCAGGATTCACAATTTAAGCCCCCAATTTACAGCGGGCACCTCCATTGTAACACTCACTTTGTCATTGACTTTAAAAAGAATCATCACAAACCAAATCCCCGGACACTTTAGACTGACCTGATCAAAGATCTCCTCTGTCAGTAGATGTGACCCGGGATGCTATCTGCTCACCATCATTTTTCGATATTTACATCCGCTCCGTCAAGCAGTTCGGAAAATATTTTAAATAAATAATCTATCTCGTTATCATCTTCCACAAATTCATACAAAGCCTCAGATTCTTCCAGCTCTGATAAATCTTTTAAGATGTAACATTCACCTTCTTCATCATCATCTGCTGCATCAGTAACTAACAGATAATTCATATCACTAATTCTGGTTTCTTCCAGAACGTAAAAATCAACACAATCCCCTTCATCTGTTGTCAGGGTGATTTTCTTTTCTTCGTTATTCATTCTTTATCTCCTGTTGTTAAGCTATCCAGATAACCTTGTAATATTAGTCCTGCCGCCACTTTATCAATGACAGCCTTTCTATTCTCCCGTCTTACGCCGCTTTCTATTAAGATGCGCTCTGATGCTAGGGTTGTTAATCTTTCATCCCATAAGATGACAGGAAGCCCGGTCCGTCTTTTTAACATTTCCATAAATTCTTCTGTCTTTAAAGCACGTTCACCTATTGTATTGTTCATATTCTTAGGATAACCCAAAACTATGGTTTCAATCTCAAATTCCTGAATCAATTCTTCGATCCGGGCACAGGTTTTTCGTAATTTGTTTTCTTCTTCTCTTGTAATGGTCTCTACGCCCTGGGCAGTTATGCCAAGGAGGTCAGAAACTGCGACTCCTACAGTTCTAGAACCAAAATCCAGTCCCATAATTCTCATATTTTTTTCTCCACGTCAAATTTATGCAACAAAACAAAGCTGGTGCGCAGCCAACTGTAGAACAACGAGTTTGGTTTCTCATACACTAGCGCTGACACGCTGTCACAATAGTGACAATCATTCTAATGGGTGTCATGTGCCTCCAGCCCGGCAGGGCTTTTTACGGAATAGAAAACAATTTCCTATTACATAAAAAAACAAACTGTCAGACTCCGCCTCTTTCACTTCATCTGACAGCTAGACTAAAGATTATCCACGTCGCTACTTTAACATCGTATCAATATATACCCGCATCAATTCCTCCAAAATCTCATCACGTTCAACTTTCATGATTAGACTTCTGGCGTTCTTATGGCTGGTAATATAAGTAGGATCTCCTGACATAATGTAACCCACGATCTGGTTGATAGGATTATACCCCTTCTCTGTGAGGGCAATATAAACCTGTTCCAGTACCTGGCTTACGTTCATTTTATTTTCCTGAACTGCTTTGAAAAATTGTGTGTTATGAATATCGCCCATGTTCCTCACGTCCTTTAACTGTTCTCTTATATTCTAAACCATAATTATAGTTTCGGCAAGATAAAAATTATATTTGTCCCATAATATTTAATAATGCTATTTCATCCGTAAGCATTTCAGTCAGTATTCCCACAAGTAATTTTCCCTTTAAGCCTTCCTCATAAGGTACGGCTGCCTTTACATATTCCCTTGTATGACCGATCATATATTTGATTCCATTGATTTCAAAAGATTCTTCTATTAAAACCTCTGCTTTGCTGCCTAAATAAGACTTTCGATAAGCTAGAGACATCTCTTTTTCCAGTATAAGAAGCTCGCTGCTTCTCTCTGATTTTATAAATTCCTGTACCTGATCCGTCATCTCGGCTGCCTTGGTTCCGTTTCTCTTCGAATACTTAAATACGTGCATCTCATAAAAACGAACTTTTTCAAGATATTCCTTTGTCATTACAAATTCTTCTTTTGTTTCTCCCGGAAAGCCCACAATTACATCGGTAGTAATGGCAGGGTTTATAAAGGCTTTTCTTAGAATATTACAGCAGTTATAAAATTCCTCCGCAGAGTAATGACGATTCATACGTTTTAACGTGGTATCACAACCACTTTGCAGGGATAGATGGAAATGAGGACATATCTTTGTAAGCTTTGATAAAGTGACTGCAAACTCCTCTGTTACGATTCTTGGTTCCAGAGAACCTAACCGAATTCTCTTAAGCCCTTCCACCTCATGAATTTTAATAATCAGGTCCAAAAGAGTGATTCTTTCTTCTGCTGGGAAATCTTTCCCGTAGGAGCTTAGATGAATCCCTGTCAACACCACCTCTTGAAAACCGGTAGCAGTCAAGCGCTTTATCTCTTCTACCACTTCCTCTGCCTTACGGCTTCGCACTTGTCCTCTGGTATAAGGAATGATACAGTAGCTGCAAAACTGATTGCATCCATCTTGAATTTTAATAAAAGCTCTTGTATGATCAGCAATTTTATCAATAGAGAGACTTTCATATTCCCTTGTACTACGAATATCAATAACGGTCTCCTCTAATACATCCTCTCGGTCTGAAAAATAATCATCGAGAATAGTAACCAGCTCCGTTTTTTTATTATTGCCCACAATCAGGTCAACGGCTTCATCTTTTTTTAATTCTTCTCCTGCTGCCTGAACATAACATCCGGCAGCAACCACCACTGCGCCCGGGTTCATTTTTTTGGCCCGGTGAAGCATCTGCCTGGACTTTTTGTCCGCAATGTTGGTGACAGAACATGTATTTATAATATAAACATCAGCCTCTTCTGTAAATGGGACAATTTCATATCCAGCATTCTCCAGAAGCTGCTGCATGGCCTCTGTTTCGTATGAATTAACCTTACAACCAAGGTTATGCAGGGCTGCCTTTCTCATTTTATTTTCTCCTATCTAAATTATCCTTTTATTATGATTTTTTTCATCTAAAATTACCATTGACTTTTACATAATATGCCAGTAGTATGTAAGGGAAAAGGGGACGATCCCCAATATAAATAAAGAGCTCACTAAAGGAGGTTTTCTCATGAAAACAGTTCGTATATCTTTAAATTCAATCGACAAAGTAAAATCTTTCGTAAATGATTTAACAAAATTTGACACCGATTTTGATCTCGTTTCTGGCAGATATGTGATCGACGCTAAATCCATTATGGGTATTTTTAGTCTTGATTTATCCAAACCAATCGATTTAAACATTCATTCCGAAAGCGATGTGGAACAAATTCTAAACATTTTAGCTCCATACATCGTAGATTAAAAAAATCAGTTTTAAAATAGGGCCCGGCCATTGATGCCGGACCCCTTTTTTATTTTATAGGGGAGTTCGTAGAACTCCCCTATAAAATAAAAAGCACGACCTGCAGGATGCGCATGACGCTTAAGAGGAAGATGTCACTAAAGTGACAGCGCGTCAGCGCCAGAGTCTGACAAGTCAGACTCTTTCTTGCTTCTTTAACACCAAACTTTTTCTACTGTATTGATTGCAGTCTCTACTAATTCATCAATCTTTTCTGCCAAATTCTCCTCAGAACGCTCAATCACCTTTAAGTTAGGCTTTGTTACCGGGTGTTTCGCTACAAAGATGGTACAGCAATCTTCAAAAGGAAGAACTGAAGTCTCATACGTTCCTATTTTTTCCGATAAGTTAACAATTTCTTGTTTATCAAAACCAATGACCGGACGAAATACTGGCATGGTGGCAGATGCATCGGTTGCCATCAATGACTGCATGGTCTGAGATGCTACCTGTCCAATGCTCTCTCCTGTAATCAGTGCAGACGCTCCGCTTTCTGCAGCCAGACTCTCTGCAATTCGCATCATGTAACGTCTCATGATAATGGTAAGCTCCTCATGAGGGCACTTGTCGTAGATATAAAGCTGGATATCTGTAAAGTTTACGATATGAAGGCGAATTGGGCCGGAATATCTGGAAACAAGCTTTGCAAGATCCACTACCTTCTGCTTTGCGCGATCACTGGTATATGGAGGCGCATGGAAATAAACGGCGTCAAGCTTTACGCCTCTCTTTGCGATCATGTAGCCAGCTACCGGGCTATCGATACCACCAGATAAGAGAAGCATGGCTTTTCCATTGGTTCCTACCGGCATGCCGCCTGGACCTGGAATGACGTGGGAATAAATATTGATCTTATTTCTCACTTCTACATGAAGCATCACATCTGGATTATGAACATTAACCTTTGTCTCTGAAAACTCATGTAAAATAATTTCTCCAAGATCACGGTTGATCTGTTCGGAGTTGACTGGATACTTTTTATTTCCTCTTCTTGTATTAACCTTAAAGGTAAAATTCTTATCTTCGTAAAACTCATCTACATAAGATAATACCTGTTTTTTTAAATCCTCATAACCTAAGTCCTCCACCTGAACCATGGGGCAAATGGCTGCGATTCCGAAAATGCGCTTTAGCGCTGCTACCACTTCATCAAAATCATAGTCAGATTCTGCTGTAGCATAAATTCTACCAGATTCCTTACAAACCTCAAAATTTCCTTCCACTCTCTTTAAAGAATGACGAATCTGAGTAACTAGAGCATCTTCAAATAAGTAACGGTTCTTTCCCTTTACTCCTATTTCTGCGTATTTAATTAAAAATGATTTATATTGCATCTGTTGTCCTTTCTTTCTATACTTCCTAGTGAATAAACACTAACCTCTTTGATACCGTCTGAGGATTGGAAGAAGTTCCTTTAGCGTATCGATACAGATATTGATCTCTTCTTTTGTGTTAAAGACTCCAAAGCTAAATCTTAGGGTCGAATCAAGAAGTTCCTTCTTAACTCCAATTCCCACCAAGGTTCCGCTGACTCCTGGATGATTGGAGGAGCAGGCAGAGCCTGAGGAAACATAAACTCCCTTATCTTCCAACGCATGAAGAAGTACTTCACTGCGTGTCCCAAGAAAGCTTGCACTGACGATTTGAGGCGCGGATAAATCCCCTTTCAGGCTGTTTACCGTCACTCCATCGATTTCTTTAAGTCTTTCTATCATATAATCCTTTAGATCCATAATGGCACTCATCTTTTGTTCATGATCGGTATACATGAATTTAGCTGCCACTCCAAGACCTGCAATCCCAGGGACATTCTCCGTACCTGCTCTTAACCCTCTTTGCTGTCCGCCGCCATAGATCAAAGGACGAATCTTAACCTTAGGGTCGATATATAAAAAGCCAACTCCCTTTGGTCCATGAATCTTATGAGCACTGACTGACATCAAATCAATTCCCTGTCGTTTTGGCCGAATGACAAACTTTCCGTAAGCCTGTATGGCATCCACGTGAAAAATAGTGGAAGGATTCTTCTTTTTTATCACCTTAGATATGGCTTCAATGGGGGCTACGGCACCGATCTCATTGTTTACGTACATGACAGAAACTAAGATGGTGTCAGGACGTATGGCCTGTTTAAGCGCCTCCAAAGAGATGTTTCCAATGGCATCTACTGGCAGGTAAGTAACCGTAAATCCCAACTCCTCTAAATAAGCAAGAGGATTGTATACCGACGGATGCTCGATCCCAGTGCTTATGATGTGGTTTCCAGCTCGCTTATTGGCGATGGCTGCTCCAATAAGAGCCATATTATTGGACTCGGAGCCACCTGATGTAAATAAAATATCCTTCGGTGTTACCTTTAAGGTATCCGCAATGATTTCTGCTGCTTCTTTTATATACTGTTCCGCTATCATTCCCTTTTTATGTTTTGCAGACGGATTCCCGTAATCCTCTGTCATAACCTTAAGAACAATGTCTTTTACCGGCTCCAGCACCTTCGTGGACGCCGCGTTATCAAAATAAACTTCCATCTATGTTTTACTCCCATTCCTCTTCAAACGGATTCGATCCGGGACGAGGAAACTTTCTTTATGGTTCCAGCAAAAAAGACAATACGGACAACACGGATAACCCGGCCGTTTCTGTCCGCAAAATCCGTTTTCCAAGTGTAATTGTCTTTGCTCCAAAGCTTTCCGTAAGAGCGATCTCCGAATCCTCAAAGCCGCCTTCCGGTCCAATGAATACGCCTACATTCATCCCCGGCTTTACGAAAGACAGAACTTCCCTTGTTCGTTCCATGCCTTTGGCATTCTCGTAAGGAATTATGATTAAATCAAAATCTTTTGCAAAAGCAAGAGCTTCTTTTAAGGTCATGACACCTGCCACTTCCGGCACAATCAGTCGTTTGGACTGTTTGGCAGCACTTTCTGAAACCGCATTCCAGCGGCGAAGCTTTGACTCTTCCTTTTTCTTATCTAATTTTACCACAGTACGCTTTGTTTCTACCGGAACAATTTCATAGGCACCAAGCTCTACTGCTTTTTGTATGATAAGTTCCATCTTATCACTTTTTGGAAGTCCCTGAAATAGGGTAATCCTGGCTGGAAGTTCTTTCCCGCCCTCTTCCACGGATAAAATCCTGGCGGTGACCTCCTTAGAAGTCACGGACACGATTTCACACAGGTAATCTTTATCGATACCGTTGCTTATGAGTACTTCTTCTCCTGCACCCATGCGCAGAACGTTCTTGATATGGTTTACATCAGGTCCTAAGATGGTTATGTGATCCTCTCCCACCTGGTCCTGGCTGATAAAAAAGTGATACATCCTATCCCTCTTTCTACTTTTTTCTCACCGTCACGGAAACCCATTCGCCCTGATAAGTAATTTCTACCAGTTCAAAAGCTTCATTTTCTGAAAATGCTTTCTTTACTGCTTCTTCCTTCATATTAATGATGCCGGAGGTAATAAAAATAGCGCCTTTTTTCATATGAACTGGAATTTCTTTTTGAAGTATAATAATAATATCAGCTAAGATGTTTGCTACCACTAGATCATAAGCTTCAAATCCGACTTCCTGTTTCACATCTTCATCATCAATAATATTACCTTTTAAAACTCTAAATTTATCATCAGAGATATCATTCGCTTCCATGTTCTCTTTGACTGCAACGATGGCGTTCTCATCGAGATCGGTTCCAAATACTTCTTTTGCCCCGAGCTTTAACGCAGTAATTCCAAGAATACCGCTTCCAGTACCTACGTCAAGTATCTTAGTATCAGGAGTTACATATTTCTTAAGCTGACGAATGCAAAGCTGAGTCGTCTCATGCTGACCAGTACCAAAAGCAGTACCAGGATCAATTTCTATTAGAAGCTTATCCTTATGCTCCTCTGGAATCTCTTCCCAGGTAGGTTTGATCAAAATATCATCGACAGTAAATGGTTTAAAATACTGCTTCCAGTTATTAATCCAGTCTTTATCTTCTGTTTCACTGGTTTCAAGAGTGCGGACACCTAGATCGGTAAAAAGGGCTAACTCATCAAGTCCTTCCTCTACACGCTTTAACATCTCTTCTATATCAACATCGGAATCCGGATCAAGATAAAAGCTTACCTTTGCAATACCTTCATCGGGTGGAAGCTCAGGCAGGATATCTATAAACATTCCCTTTGTCTCAGCTTCAGTAAGAGGTGTATTATCCTCGATTTCAATTCCTTCTATTCCTATCTCATCAAACATACTGCTGATTAAATCCACAGCCTCAGTCGTTGTAGTGAGTGTAAATTTTTTCCATCTCATATTTATTACCCTATCCTTTTATTATTTTCACAAACAGGCAAAGGAGCACCACGAATACCACCGGGCGCACGATCTTAAGTCCATTTTTTAAGACAAGACCAGAACCAATGTAATGACCTGCGATACAAAAAACACCTGCTGCAAGTCCAAGGGGTATCATCACCTTACCATTTATTAAAAAAGTCACCAGTGCCGCTATGTTTGATGACAAATTGATTACTTTCGTGGTTCCCGAAGCGTTTCTAACATTCATCTTAGCAAGACCTGTTAAGAGAAGCAGTAAAAAAGTGCCTGTCCCAGGACCGTAAAATCCATCATAACAACCAACGACTAGTGCTGCGCCCATACTAATGAAAAGGGTTTTTCGTTCGGGAAGACTTTCTTCCTTTGAATCACCAAAATTTTTATTTTTGAAAACATAAAATGCAACGATTGGTAGAATTACCACCATCATAGCTTTTAGCACCTGCTCGCTGGCAAGCAACGATAAATGAGCTCCTATCACAGAACCAACGATCGCACAAAGAGCAGACAATACGGATAGTTTTATTTGAATGAATCCGTTTTTTGCATACCGGGCGGTTGAAATAATAGTACCCAGAGTGGAACTAAGTTTATTGGTTCCAAGTGCAAAATGAGGTGGTATTCCTGCTGCCATAAAAGCTGGAAGGGAAATCAGTCCGCCACCGCCTGCAATGGAATCTACAAATCCCGCAAGAAAAACAAGGGGACATACGATCAGATATTGGTACATTTGCGGTTTCCTTTCTTCTGTCAAAACTAAACCACATGATATCATAACATACAATGAAATCCGTTGCAAGCTTATAAAATCATGGATTTATGGAAGAATTTTCGACTCAAAAAAAATATTTTAAAAGTTTTTAAAAAAAGATGCAATAAAAAACATACCTAGTGCATTAACTAATAGAACGGATGAAAAGGACTTCTGTTTCGTTCCCGGAACTAAGGCAAAAAAATATCAAGTAAACGAAATTCCTTGATGCATTACGCTCCATCACACCCGCCTGAACGCCTAACAACGAAGCAGAATCTATTTTCATAATATGCAACACAAAAAGCAGAAGACGGATCTTATAACTGGAGTTAATCCACGTTTAGATCTGTTTTCTGCTTTTTGTATACCCCAATCCTTGAATAACTACTTTACTGCTTTAAGACGCCGTCCGCTCCTACCGAGTAACCATCGGGAGTCACGACACTTACTAAGAGCTTTCCTAATAATCCATCTGACATCGTATTAAAATAATAGGCTTTGCCATCGATAATCTGCCAGCCAATCCTCATAGAGCCAAAGGTTCCGTCATCCACTGGATTTAAATAGTACCGGTCCCCTCTGGGATCAATATACCATCCCAAAAGCAAATGGCCACCCTGATCAAACCGGTACCATCTGCCATCTAGGTATTTCCAGCCATCCGATGGCCAGGTTCCGTCACCATACTGATACCACCAGCCAGCAGGACTGTAACGCCAGCCTCTTTCGTAACTGTGGCTGTTAGGACCATCGTCGTCGTCATCATCTTCATCGTCGTCCCAGCAGTCGGAAGAACCGGGTCCTTCCATTGGTCCCCGAAACGTAGTTCCCGAACCATGAATGCCTGGAAATTTTCTCACTGCTTGTGTCTCATCGGCTGCAGCACGCCCCGAAAAAAAACCGGAAAGAAGTAGGCAACATAAAATAAGTACCAGCTTTCCCTGAGTCTTTCTCATTTCTTCCCTTCCCTTTTACAAATATATCCCCCCAAAAAACCTATTTAAAGATTCCCTTTTTTTTATGTTTTTCCCCGTCCGTAGTGCCATTCATGACATCTTCAAACGTCTTAAGTGCTTCTTTTTGAACCTCTGTCAAACGCTCTGGTACCTGGACTACCAATGTTACATAATGATCACCACGTACAGCTCGATTTCTTAAGGAAGGAACTCCCTTTCCTTTTAGACGAACCTTGGTATCGGTCTGGGTTCCAGATTTGATCTCGTAATCCATATCGCCATCAACTGTTTTAATCTTTATGGTACCACCAAGTGCCGCATTTACAAAGGAAATAGGCACGGTTGAAAAGATGCTGGTATCCTGACGCTTAAAGATTGGATGATTAGATACGACTACTTCTACAAGAAGATCGCCTCTTTCTCCTCCGTTGGTTCCTGGCTCGCCTTTGCCTGCAAATCGAACGGACTGGCCGTTATCAATTCCTGGTGGAACTGAAACACTGACTTTCTTTCTTTTGGTATTATATCCACTACCATAACAATCTGGACACTTATCTTTAATCACTTTACCAGTGCCGTTGCAGTCTGGACAAGTTTGGACACTTTGTACCTGACCAAAGAAGGACTGCTGGGTATACATGATTTTACCTTTTCCATTACATTTCGTACAGGTAGCTGGCGTTGTTCCAGCCTTAGCTCCGCTTCCATGACAGGAATTACATTCTTCTTTGTAATTAATCTCAATTTCTTTGTCGCAACCGAAAATAGCCTCCTCAAAGGTAATGCGGATGCTGGTTCTAACATTGGCACCTCTTGCTGGGCCATTGTAACTGGCACCGCCTCTTGCACGGCCGCCGCCAAACATGTCTCCGAAAATATCTCCAAAGATATCTCCCATATCTGATCCACCAAAATCAAAGCCGCCAAATCCGCCGGCTCCTGCACTGCCGTCAAATGCAGCTGATCCAAACTGATCATACTGGCGTCTCTTATCGGAATCACTTAAAACACTGTAAGCTTCGGAAGCCTGCTTAAACTTATCTGCTGCTACAGCATCTCCGGAATTCGTATCTGGATGGTATTTCTTAGCCAATGCCCTGTAAGCTTTCTTAATCGCTGCATCATCTGCATCTTTGGGAACGCCAAGAATCTCATAATAATCTTTCTTACTCTCTGCCATCTTAGGTCTACCTTTCATAAATTAAGGAAGTCCGGCAGGACTCATCCTGCCGAACAAAAGAGTCCAACTGTAAGGAACTCATGCCTGCGGAAAAAGTGCTGTATCACTACAACACTTTTTCCCAAGCCCTGTTAACTGACCAGACTAGTTTACACTTCTTTGTACTCACCGTCAACTACGTCACTATCCTGATAGGAAGCATCTGCTCCTGCCGCGCCCATATCTGGGCCTGCAGCGCCACCCTGTGCCTGCTCATAAACCTTAGCAAATAAAGCCTGGGCACCAGTCATCAGTTTTTCCTTATTTGTCATAATATCTTCAATCTGCGCATCAGTCATCTCATCAATTGGTGCTCTGTTGATGGCTTCTTTTAATGCATTTAAATCTGCTTCTACAACTGCCTTATCGTTGGCATCTAATTTATCTCCAACTTCCTGAAGCGCTTTCTCTGTCTGGAATACCATGGAGTCAGCATCATTTCTTGCATCAATGCCTTCCTTGCGCTTCTTATCCTGTGCCTCGTACTCAGCCGCTTCTTTTACTGCTTTATCGATATCATTATCAGACATGTTAGAGCCGGAAGTAATGGTGATGTGCTGTTCCTTACCAGTTCCTAAATCTTTTGCGGATACGTTAACGATACCATTGGCATCAATATCAAACGTAACTTCGACCTGAGGAACACCTCTTTTTGCTGGTGGAATACCATCAAGACGGAACTGACCTAATGTCTTATTGTCTCTCGCAAACTGTCTCTCACCCTGTACGACATTGATATCAACAGCGGTCTGGTTGTCTGCTGCAGTGGAGAATACCTGGCTCTTCTTTGTAGGAATTGTGGTATTTCTCTCAATTAATCTAGTTGCTACGCCACCCATAGTCTCGATGGATAAAGAAAGTGGTGTAACATCAAGTAAAAGAATATCACCTGCACCTGCATCGCCTGCAAGCTTACCACCCTGGATACTAGCGCCGATTGCAACGCATTCGTCTGGGTTTAAAGATTTGGAAGGCTCTTTGCCAGTTAACTGTTTTACTTTTTCCTGAGCTGCTAACATACGAGTAGAACCACCAACTAAAAGTACTTTTCCTAATTCAGCAGATGTAATTCCTGCATCCTTTAGGGCACTCTGAACTGGAACTGCGGTACGCTCAACTAAATCAAGAGTAAGCTCATCGAATTTAGCTCTGGTTAAGTTCATATCCAAATGCTTTGGTCCTTCTGCGGTAGCAGTGATAAATGGTAAGTTGACATTTGTAGTAGTAGAGGAAGAAAGTTCTTTCTTTGCCTTCTCTGCTGCTTCCTTTAATCTCTGCATAGCCATCTTGTCACCAGATAAATCAACGCCTTCTGCCTTTTTGAATTCGTCAACCATCCACTGTGTAATACGGGTATCGAAATCATCACCACCTAAACGGGTATCACCGTTGGTTGAGAGTACTTCAATAACGCCATCACCGATTTCAATTGCAGATACGTCGAAAGTACCGCCACCTAAATCGTATACCATAATCTTTTGCTCATGCTCATTGTCAAGACCATATGCCAGAGCTGCTGCTGTAGGCTCGTTGATGATACGTTTTACATCAAGTCCTGCAATCTTACCAGCATCTTTGGTTGCCTGACGCTGAGCATCGTTAAAGTAAGCAGGAACTGTAATAACTGCTTCTGTTACCTTCTCACCTAAGTAAGCTTCTGCATCCGTTTTTAATTTCTGTAAAATCATAGCAGAGATTTCCTGAGGGCTGTAATTCTTGCCGTCGATGGTTACCTTATAATCAGTACCCATATGTCTCTTGATGGATGAAATGGTACGGTCTGCATTTGTTACTGCCTGACGCTTTGCAGGCTCACCTACCAATCTTTCTCCGTTCTTTGTAAATGCCACGATAGATGGAGTTGTTCTTACTCCTTCGCTATTTGGGATTACAACTGGCTTACCGCCTTCCATAACGGCTACACAGCTGTTTGTCGTACCTAAGTCAATACCAATGATCTTGCCCATAGTTTTATTTCCTCCTATTTATGAAACAATGTTAATGTTTTCAATTTTTATGATTTATTTAATTAGCTACCTGTACCATGGAATGTCTCACCACAGTATCACGGTAGGTATAACCTTTTAAAAGTTCCTGGGCAACTACATTCTCTCCCAAAGACTCATCTTCAATGTGCATAACTGCATTATGGAAATCAGGATTAAACGGCTGACCAACTGCTTCGATTGGCTTTACGCCTGCCTCTTCCAGAGCTTTTACAAGCTGTCTGTATATCTTTTCCATGCCGTCTGCAAATGCAGAATCCTTTTCCTCTTCAGGAATGGCTGCAAGGCCTCGTTCAAAGTTATCAGCGACTGGAAGAATCCGTTCAATGATATCCTTTGCACCGATTTCAAACATAGCTGATTTTTCTTTCTCTGTTCTCTTTCTGAAGTTGTCAAATTCAGCCATACTTCTTTGGAGACGATCGGTCAGCTCCTCAATCTTTTCATCCCTTGGATCAGGCTTTTCTTTTTTCTTACCAAAGAAGCCTTTCTTTAAAGGATCACCCTTTGTACTTCCATCTTCATTCTGCCCAGTCTCTTCTGCTGTGGGTTCTGTGCCTTCTATCTCTTTTTCAGAGGAAATGGCATCTTCCTGATTCAAAACCTCTTCTGCCAGTTTCTCATCTTTTTTCACATCTTCCATGCTCAATGTTCTTTCCCTTTACCTTTCATCTTTTTTCAATATGACATCAAGCTGCGTCATTAAATTGCGCAGAGTACTGAGAACTTTCTCATAATCCATTCGCTTGGGGCCTATGATTCCAATGGTTCCTCTTAGCCCTTCTCCAAGCTCATAGTTCGCTGTTACAATACTGCAGTCCTTCATATTCTTAAATTTAGCCTCATCACCAATATAAACCTGGATTCCGGAATTTGCTTCCGTGTCGTTGACATCGTCAACCAGCTCCTGCAAAAATTCCTTTTGTTCCAGAGTACTAATCAGCCTGCTGGCCTTATCTCCTTCGCTAATCTCCGGATATTTAAAAATATTGGTAGCTCCGCTGGTGTAAATCTGTAAATCCTCATCATCTGCCCGAATGGCTGCTGCCACCTCGGTAAGCACTCGGTCAACCACCTCGCTGTGAGGGCCAGCCTGAACCTTCAGCCTGCTGATCACTTCAAGATTGATTTCTTCTATAGACAGTCCAATTAAAGCACTGTTTAGAAGAATATTGAGATTTAGAAGCTCTTCCTCCTCTAGTACCTTATCAATAGGAATTATGGTATTCTTAATGATATTGCCCTCGATTACGATTACCACCAAAAGCTTTCCTTCGTCTACCTTTGAAAGTTGAATAAACTTAAGCTTATTAAGGTGATACTGGGGAGCGCTTATCATAGCCGCATAGTTGGTGTTCTGAGCCAGAAGCTTTGCCATCTGCCTTAACATACCCTCTACCCGGTCCACCCTCTTTAACATCAGATCCTTGATTTCAGTAACTTCTTCTTCCTTTTCCAGCATGATCTGATCGACGTAAAAGCGGTATCCCCTGTCGGAAGGAATCCTTCCTGCTGAAGTATGGGGCTGTACGATATACCCCAGCTCCTCCAGATCAGACATCTCATTACGGATTGTGGCAGAGCTCAAATTCAAATCCGTATACTTTGATATTGTCCGAGAACCAACCGGCTCTCCGGTTTCCAGATAAGTTTTAATGATAGCCTTTAAAATAGTTATCTTACGCTCATCAAGCTGATCTTTATCCTTCAAACTGCCACGCTCCTTTCTTAATGCCTTGTTAGCACTCAACGTTCAGGAGTGCTAACATCTTCTTTTCATAATATATGCTTTTTTTCAACATTTGTCAATACATTCCTATAAAAAAAATAAGTTAAGTTTTGTGACCTGTTTCTACATAATTTCGCATTGTTCCTTGATATATTACAAAGGTGTTGACATTTTTTTCTTGACTTTTAACACTTTTGTAATATAATAGTAAATGATACACAATAACAACACGATTGCGAGGTTAATCATGAAGCGTTTTTCAGGTAAATTACGAATCACCGGACTCCTGACAATCCTTTGTATTCTGCTGTTATCTACATCTGCAATGGCAGATGAAGCTGTAGGAAAAGAACAGACTACAGCGGATGCACAGTCCGCCAGTGTCCAAACGATAAAAAGTGATGCCAAAAGCGAGAGCAGCACTGAGAGCACAAAAGCCTCAGAAGAAACCGGACCTGGTATCAAAAAAGAAACAGAACCAACGAAAACAGAGCCAACTGGACCTGTTTATGAAAAAGGAGCATCACTAGGACTTTTTTCTGCTACTGCATATTGCCCTAGCAAAAGCGGAAAAATCGGCCGGACCTACTCCGGTACCACACCAAAAGCACAGCATACCTTGTCTGCTGATTTAACGATTTTGCCTATCGGCACGATGGTTATGATCGATGACGTGATCTATACTGTGGAAGATACAGGAAGCGGAATCAGAGGAAATAAGGTTGATATCTTCTTTGGTAGTCGGGATGAAGCGATAAACTTCGGCAGACAGACAAAAGAGATTTTTGCAGTGAATGTAAACTAATACATGTCCAAATGGCGCCCAGTAAAGCGATAAGAATTCGCTTTCTGAGGTGCTTTTTTGATGTCTAAATTTAACCCCACTCCCCCAAATGGATAAGTTAGTCTTGACTTTTATGGAAAAATATGTAAAATGAATACTTGTACCTCATTTATTACAAAACTGTTACATATAATTATAATAGTATTAAATTATATTACGGTTTGTAAAAAAGAAAGGAAGTATTTGTAATATGATAAAAAGAATTCACATCCACCAGATTCTAGGATTTTTACTAATGACGGTATTTGTTTTGATAAATGCTTTTATATCCTATGCGGGCCCGGTCACAGGAATTATTGACGGAGCGGATGATAAGAACGTAAGGGGTTGGGCTTTTAACAGCTCGGAGCCTGATTCTTCTCTACCGGTGAAGGTTATTATCACCAACCAGTTAAGTGGACAGGTAACTGCTGAGCTTGAAACCACAACCTCCAAGCACAGGGCGGACTTACCCCAACAAGGCACGGGAACGGGGAATTACGGGTTTGAGGTAAGCGTTCCCTGGGATTCCTATGGAAACGGCACGTATCTCATTGATGCCTATGCCGCCGGTCAGAAGCTTTCCGGTACCAAGGTATATGGTGTTGGAACTGACGTATCTGCGGTTAATCTCCGCTCTCTTGGTACATTTAAAACAACCGCTTACTGTCCTTGCAGACAGTGCTCTGGTAAATGGGGCGGCCATACCAGCACCGGAACCATTGCAGCTTCCAACCATACCATCTCCGTTGATCCAAGAGTCATTCCTTATGGAAGCAAGCTTATGATAGGTGGCGTCATTTACACAGCAGAGGATTGCGGCGGCGGTGTTAAGGGCAGACATATTGATATCTTTTTTAATACTCATGGTGAAACTAGATTTTACGGTACCAGGAGTATGGAGATCTTTCTGGTTCAGTAGATTTGGATAATAATAGGCGTAGAATGCAAAAAGTGATAATCCTCTTTGCGTCCTACGCCTAATATATTTCTCAAATGATTTATGACAAAAAACTATTTTTATTGCAAAAACTGACTCATAACATAGTTACTTAAATCAATCCCTCGGGAAGTGAGTCGGTAAAAACCATCCTTAAATTCCATCAACCCGTCCTGTTCTAGTCTATCAAGTATCTGTCCATAAACATTGCGAATATTCTGGCCAAAGTTGCTGACAAATCCATGAGCCGATACTCCTTCTGTCAAACGGAGTCCCAGGAACATATACTCTTCCATCTTTTCCTCGATGGAAAGACGCTCTAATTCTTGCCTGAGTGCCTGATGAAAGCCTTCCTCCTGATCAAAATGGGCATTGCGATAATCATTTAAATCCGTGGTATTGTGAAAGCGACATCCATTCATATAGGAGGAAGCTCCAAGTCCCAGACCAAGGTATTCCATGCCGGTCCAATACCCAATATTGTGGCGGCATTCATATCCCTTTTTCGTGTAATTAGAAATTTCATACCGTTCATATCCCTGCTCCAATAAAAACTCTTGGGTGAGATAATACATCTCTCGTTCAGAGTCCTCGTCAGGGAGGTCTGGCAATGCCATTAACAGCCTTCGCTCTTCCTTTGTCATCGCATGGCTTTCCATCTCCACATGATCCCCGTATCTGTCGTAAAAAGGAGTTCCTTCTTCTATAATAAGGCTATAGGCGGAAATGTGCTCTGGCTTCAACATGGTCACCTTTTTTAAGGTGTTTTTCCATGACTCCACGGTCTGTCCTGGAATTGCAGATATTAAATCTACATTTACATTATCAAAACCTGCCATTCGCACCCTTTGATAACTTTTCAAAAAGGCATCATACGTATGAATTCTGCCAAGATAACGAAGTTCCTTATCATCGGCAGACTGAAGTCCCATGCTGATACGGTTGACCCCAGCATTCCGGTAGCTTAAGAGCCCTTCCTGGGTCACAGTGCCAGGATTGGCCTCCATGGTAACCTCTGCATGAGGATGAATGTCAAACCGGGTTCTTAAGGCATTTAAGACAGCTTCCATATCTTCTGTCTTTAATATAGAAGGAGTGCCCCCACCGATAAAGATACTGATCACCTGATATTCTTTTGCATAGGCACTTTGATACTCGATCTCTTCTATCAATTTTTCTGTATAATCTCTTTGCACACACTCATTTCCGGAGAAGGAAAGGAAATCACAATATGCACATTTACGTGCACAAAATGGGATATGCACGTAAATCTCCAAACTTTTTTTATTCATCATCTAATTTCAGTACGCTCATAAATGCCTTCTGTGGTATCTCTACGTTACCGACCTGACGCATACGTTTTTTACCTTCTTTCTGTTTTTCAAGAAGTTTTTTCTTACGTGAAATATCTCCACCATAACATTTGGCGAGTACATCTTTTCTCATAGCCTTAACGGTCTCACGAGCAATGATCTTGCCGCCGATGGCTGCCTGAATCGGAATCTCAAAAAGCTGCCTTGGTATCTCATCTTTCAGCTTTTCACACATTCTCCTTCCTCTATCATAGGCAGATTCTGCGTGAACGATAAAGGATAACGCATCGACTTCTTCTTTGTTGACCAGGAGGTCCAGCTTTACAAGCTCGGAACGCTCATAGCCTTTTAATGTATAATCAAAGGAAGCATATCCTTTGGAACGGGATTTTAATGCGTCAAAGAAATCGTAGATGATTTCATTAAGAGGAAGCTCATATTTTAATAAGGCTCTTGTGGTTTCCATATATTCCATGCCAAGATAAACACCGCGTCGTTCCTGACAAAGAGTCATAATCGATCCTACATATTCCGTAGTAACCATGATCTCCGCACTTACTATTGGCTCTTCCATATATTCAATTTCTGTTGGATCTGGAAGGTTTGATGGGTTCGTCAGTTCTAGCATTCCGCCATTTCTTTTATATACCCGGTAAACAACGCCTGGGGCCGTGGTTACAAGATCCAAGTTGTATTCTCGTTCCAAACGTTCCTGGATTACCTCTAAATGGAGCAACCCTAGAAATCCGCATCGAAAACCAAAACCAAGGGCAAGAGATGTCTCTGGCTCAAAGAACAGGGAAGCATCATTTAACTGAAGCTTTTCCAGTGCCTCACGAAGATCATTATAGCGTGCCCCGTCTGCAGGATAAAGTCCGCAATAAACCATAGGGGTCACTTTTTTATATCCCAAAAGCGGCTCTGCACATGGTCTTGCTGCATGTGTGATGGTATCGCCTACCGAAGTATCTTTTACATTCTTTATACTGGCGGTTAAATAACCTACCATGCCGGCTCTTAATTCATCACAAGGAATAAACTGTCCTGCTCCAAAATAACCTACCTCAACCACTTCTTCCACTGCTTTGGTCGCCATCATAAGCACTTTATCGCCTTTTTTTACAGTTCCTTCCTTGACTCGGAAAAATATAATAACCCCTCTATAAGTGTCGTAAAGAGAGTCAAAAATCAGCGCTCTTAAAGGTCCCTCGGGATCTCCCTCTGGGGCAGGAATCTTTTTAACGATAGCTTCTAAAACATCTTCCACATTCAATCCGGTCTTTGCAGAAATGCGGGGAGCATCATGAGCTTCTATGCCTATGACGTCTTCAATCTCTTGCACGACACGCTCTGGGTCAGCACTTGGAAGATCAATCTTATTGAGTACTGGAAAAACATCTAAGTTATGATCCAGCGCCAGGTATACATTGGCAAGGGTCTGAGCCTCGATTCCCTGGGAGGCATCTACGACTAGAATAGCGCCATCACAAGCTGCAAGGCTTCTGGAAACCTCATAGTTAAAATCCACATGACCAGGTGTATCAATCATGTTAAAAATATACTCCTGACCATCTTGTGCTTTATATACGGTACGAACGGATTGAGCTTTGATGGTAATTCCTCTTTCTCGTTCCAAATCCATATTGTCAAGAACCTGAGCCTGCATTTCCCTGCTGGTAAGCAGTCCGGTCTTCTCTATAATTCTGTCTGCAAGGGTTGACTTCCCGTGATCAATATGAGCGATAATACAAAAATTGCGTATCTTATTCTGCTGGACAGCTGCCATAAAGTAACTCCTCTTTTCTGATGTTTCTGGTCGATTCGGGCGCTTCTAGTTAAAAAAGAGACAATCCGCCAAAAATCTTATGATATCCTTAAAAATATACCATTTTTTTAATTTCCTTGCAACACCATATCCAAAACTTCTGCGAGGGGGTCCATGGCATTTAACGCTTCCTGGTATGTATTGGTCTGAGCACCTACCTCGATTAAGGCAGATCTTGCTCTTAAATGTTGATTATAACGGAGTCCTTTTATATAAACTTTTCTGGTCAGATTCGGAAAATAAGCTGCTGCGTCCAATTGCATTTGAAAACTAAAAGCCAGATTTTTCTCACGAAATGGATTTGCCAGGTATTCAATGGGACCCTCTGGCGTCTGGCTGACACCGTTAAAAAACATTAAGGGAGCCGTAGGTTTTCCATTGACCTGATTTACCATATGCAGGCTTTCATTTACCCCATCTCTATGAACATCTAGTACTACGTCAATGGATGGATTCTTTTGAAGGATCCCGGTAATTCCATCCAAAGCATAAGTATATGCTTTATTCCGGTCTAGTTTTCCATTTTGCAAATCATAGACTGTTGTATCGTGGATGACATTATATCCTTTTTCTGTGAGGAGCTTTGTTAAATAGTTGCCTAATCCTACAACGGTCGCATCTGGCTTGTTCGGTCCATGATCCGCATATTCTTCCTGGGAGTGGGTGTGATAGATAAGAATCTGAGGTTTGTCATTTCCTCCCTTTAAGGTGAAATCTTCTGATAGAAATTCATTTGCCTTCATAAGATCTCTTCCTGCTGTTGTAGAAGTGTGAACACTATAAAAATGCTTCATCATGAAATCATAGTCAGCCAATTGATCTTTTAAATATGTGGTTCCCACAATGGGCCATATACTGCTTGATGCACAGGTAAGGCTATCATCTTTATTTACCGTTTTATTATGATCTTTTAGTGGTTCATTAACCCCAGCTATTTCCTTAGCAGATGTTACGTTGCCCTGATCTGTTGCCGTATTCTCTCCGGCTTTTGCATTTGCTTCTCCTGATTTCATTGTTGGAGATCCCGCATTTACTGAGCCATCTTCACCGCTCTCTTCTCCACCATCATACAGAAGAAACCCATGTTCCTCGTAAAACTTACCACTTTCTATATAACCACGATAAGAGGGATCTGCTTCTTCATAGTCTATATCTCCTTTTTTACTGTCACTGGAATAACGGTAAAGAGGAGAACGGCTTACAAAAAAATGAAACAGTGCACTTCCCATAGATTCATCTTTTTTTTCAGAACTGCTTTTACTATTTTCTTCATCCCACACAACTGCAGGATACTGGTGTCTCCAGATATAGGAGACACCAAAGCCAGCTCCTTCTTTTACCAGTACCTCTGCTTTACTAAAATCAGCCTTTTTCCCAACTTGGGAAGCTTCCCTAATGCCTAAGAAAACGGCCAAAATAAGGCTTACTGTGATCATCAAATTTTTAATTATCCGGTTTAGGAAACCATTACTTTTTTTCATAGCCGCCTTCCTGCACTATCATTCTTAATATCCTATGCAGAAAGCCTGTATTTTACTACGATTCTTCCTGTCCCAAAAATGCCAGGTGAATTCCTTCTGAGATGGTAAAGCTCAACTCCTTGACTGTCTCATCAATATCTGGAGGTGTTACATAAAGAGCACCAAATTCTGGCTCTAACAGCTCTTTAATCAGGTTATACTGATCATCCGAGCTAAGCTTCTCAACAAAATCCCCCATGCCCTTTGTTTCCATTTTATTGGATAAGGCCCCAATCATAGCAGATACTGTATCGTGTACAATGGCCGCAGCTCCCACTACCGTTGGCACACCGATGGCCATTACAGGTATCCCAAGGCTATCTTTTGTCAGACTAACCCTGTGATTTCCAACACCAGAGCCAGGATGAATGCCTGTATCTGTTAGCTGTATGGTTGTTCCAAGGCGCTTGACACTCCTAGCCGCCAAAGCGTCAATGGCAATGATTAGGTCAGGTTTTGTCTCCATGATAATTCCTTTTAAAATCTCCGCACTTTCCATACCGGTCTGAGCCATTACCCCCGGTACGATTCCGCTGATTATTGGCATGCTTCTTCCTTTTAGAAAGTCATCTCCATATTGGACCTTTAAATGCCGCGTTACCTGTAGATTATTAAGGACTCTTGGTCCCAATGAATCTGGGGTAACAGAGGAATTGCCAAGTCCTGCTACCAGCACGTGGAAATCTGGTTTCCTGAACTTTTTCCCTTCCAAAAGGCGCTCAATTTGGGAGGCTAGTTCTTCGGACACCTCCCTGTGATAATCTTCATCCTTTTTGGAGAGCTCATCGGCCTCCAAAGTAATGTAGGTGCCAACGGGTTTACCCATGGCTTTTTCACCTTTTTTGTCTAAAATTTTAACTTCCGTCATTTTAATTCGGCTGCCGGAACGATGCCATTCTCTTAGAGATACACCCGAGATCTCACCACCATCACCAGGAAAACTTTCTTTCTCTTCTACCGCCAGATCTGTACGCACTTCAAATGTGTTTTCCATTTTTTCCTCCTTTCCAGCTTATCATAGGTATTTTCTGCAAAAAAGCAGGAATTATGTATTGACATATGGGACGATATTCGTTAAAATATAAAGGTATGTTTACATTGAACTGTCCGTGTCCAGACTTTGATGCAAAACAAAGAATAATCATATAACAGTATATTGGAGGTGTACAGATTGGCTAACATTAAATCTGCTAAAAAAAGAATCTTAGTTAACGAAACTAAGGCTGAAAGAAACAAAGCGACCAGATCCAAAGTGAAGACATCTATTAAGAAGGTAGACGCTGCTATTATTGCCGGTGACAAGGCTGCTGCTCAGGCAACATTAATCAGCGCTATCACAGAGATTGACAAGGCTACAACTAAAGGCGTATATCATAAGAACAACGCTTCCAGGAAAGTATCCAGAATCTCTAGAGCTGTTAACGCAATGGCTTAATTCATAGAACAGAATTTTATCCCATTCGGTTTAACCCGCTGAGTGGGATTTTTTGTTGCCTTTTTTGGCAAAAAGAAAAAAGCGGGGTCGATTTATGAAAGCAGCCCTCTGTCAATTTGACAGGGAGCTATTCTCATATCCGGCACTCGCCTTTTCTATATAATATTTAGTGCACCTTTGTCATCCGTGCCGAGCGTCATAGTTCCTTCCGACATGATGCCGTCTTTGGTCGCCCGGTATAGCTCTTCTTTCCAGACAATCCACTGATCCTTTGCCATGGAACCATCACTTGTTAAGAAATACCATTTTCCATCAGAGCCGGTTTTCCAGGTATCTTTTACCATATATCCAGCTCCATCAAACCAATACCATTTCTCTCCGTCTTTGTACCAGTCATTTTTTACAAGGTTCCCGGTATCTCCTAGATAAAACTTCCAACCGCTTTCATCTTCTACCCAACCTGACTTTATTTCGGATGCAGTTACCAGGCCATCCTTAAAGTCCTGCCAGGTATGCTTGGTGTGGTTATAGACATAAGGATTGGGGCAGATTTTTCCTGTAACATCGTAGTGGCGGATGACATGATCTTCTTTGATACCGTATTGCTCCATGAGAGTCTTAGTCAGTTTCTTAGCTTCTCTTACGGTTGCCTCTTCAAAGTACCAATCCCGGCTGGTATCATTCTGAGAACCTTTGTTTCTAACACATAGCTCGATTCCCAGGCTGTTGGTGTTGCGGCATTCTGGATGCTTGTAAGTTTTGGCGCCACAATGCCATGCGATGTTTTTGTCTTCTACAGACTGCCAAATCTCGCCGCTAAAGCCAACAAAGTAATGGGCACTGGCACCAATATATTGAGATGCGTAGTATTTACAGTTGGCTTCTGCTCCTCCCAGAGCGCCTACATAATGAATTACAATATATTTGATACGGCTGAGGTTGCCGTTTGTATAGTTATATGGCGTTAATAATTGATGGATTTCCATATTAGATTCCTTCCCTTCTGCCGGAAAATCCCATATCATCCGGGTCAAAGGATTCCCGGAAACGCTGGATTTCCGTGTAGTCGGCATCGTTTAGGTTTTCCTGGATTCCTATGAGTTCTAGATGGGGCATATCCTTCGTTGATTCGCTTTTTACCATACCTCTCACCTTGTCCTTTCTATACTATTATAATTTTATGATATGAATGTGAAAGGTAGAATGTCCCGGGTGGGGAATGGGACAAATTGTTTTGTAGCCTTGTTTTTCATATCTGGGAAAATTGGGGGATGAAAAAAGTTGGTTTGAGGTTATGGTGTTTGCGATGGTATTTGTGATTTACACGTGATGTTATTTGATTGGTTCTGATTTCTGATTTAAGATATCAATTGCCTTTGTTAATACGGCTGGGAGCGGTATGCCCATTAGTCCAGCGTTTTCTACGATGGATATTAACTCGTTTGCCATAAAACCAATGACGACGGTATCTCTTATGTAGCTTGTCCCAATGGATAGGTCCAGGCGGTGGGCGATTAGGACGAAGAGAAGAGTCATGCTCTTTCTACATAGTCCCTTCCAGCCGGCTCTTGATTCTAAGGCCCCGGTTTCTGTTTTGCTGCTGTTTTTGAAAATTCCGGCAACTGCTAGGCCGGAGAAAAAATCGATGCCCATGAAAAGGATTAGCGTTGCGATACCTGTATCCCACCCTCCGAATAGTGATGCTATGATGCTGCCGATGATGCCTGTGGATGTGCATAATATGTTCTTCATTTTTTTACCTCAATTTTAATTTTATTACAAGTTTACATGGTATCAAACGGATCTAAATAATAATTGTTTTAAACTAAATATAATAGTGATTTACTGGCAAGTATAAGTGATGTCTATAGGCCACCAATTAATTGTTGGAATAGTTGAAGATTGCAAAAATAAGGTTCCATCACTATATGTTCTAAATTCTACGTAGCTTCCATCGATTAATGTACATGTATGTAGCTCTGCCATGGCCGGCGTAAATGGTAATGAGCATATTGAGCTATATGGCTTACCTGCATTTCCCTTTAATAACATATTTATGTGTACGTTTTTCCCGCATCTACTAATTATTCCAAAAGTAGTATCTTGCCAGTATGTAAATCCATTCTGCAGTGTCAATATAGAGCGAGGGTTTAATACTTGTAACGCTAAATCACTATTTAATTTAGTATATAGATCAAATAATGTTTTTCCATACCTTGCATCTAACGCATATCCTTCTAAAGTAGTGTTTCCACTATTGACCAACTTGCCAACGGTAATAATACCAGATTTGAAATTATTAAAATCTTGTATAAACTTTTTAACCTTTCCCAGAAAAATCTTAGTTGTTTCCCCTTGATTTGGAACAGGGAACTCAGTAGATATGGATTCCAATGAGTCAATATTAGTCTCTGAAATATCTCCCCCAGTAGCCGCCACCTTCCCATTCCAGTTACTCTTCTCAGTATCACTAACAAACCGATGAGCCGCATCTGTCGTAACATCTTTCGCATGACCTGAAAACGCAACATCTTTCATCTCTGCAAACCATTTTTTCACCTTCGCAAAAGTAGATGATAATGTCTCCCCAGACTCAATATTCTCTCTTAAAATCTCCTGTTCGAATTCAGTGACTGCTTCTGAAGCGTCCCCATTCCTATCCAGCTTCTTTTTATCCATCTCTGACAGAGAATCATCCAAAATATCCATGGCCTTGTTATACTCTGATATGTCGTAAAAATCATCTGCCTCCGGCTTGGGAAACTTATAATTGTTCGTTTTATTTGCCACTGATAAGCACCTCATTTCTAATATGCCTGTGACTCCAGGCTCCTAATTGTTTGTGTTTAAATCCGCTGAGTAAATGATGCTGGTTATAGAGAAGATCCAGATCAATTACCATATTGCATGGTACGAATTCCTCTAACATTTTCTTCACTTCGTTTAGATTCCGTTTGCTTTTCAATGCGACCTTTACAATGACCTTTTTATCAGGGTCAATATCCAGCGTATATCCATCTTCTCCGCATAACACAGCTAGCCTTTGTCTTAATGTCACTTTGGTATAAGGGATGATCCGGTTCCATTTGGATAAGACTTTAAATCTTCGGTCTGCCAACGTATCCTTGGAAGATGCCTGTAAATGCAGCATCTGCTCATATCGGCGAATGTTATCCAAATCCGAACTCATTATAAATTGATTGTCGAACAATACCTCAGTTTCATCTTCCATGCGCTGAATCTCTGACTGCATGACTTCTTGAATGGTTTTCATTTCTTCATATTCCTTAAGAAAGTCTGGAATATAGGATAATAAATCAACCTCTCGAATCAATTTCAGCCCCCCCATACACTGGAATCTGATACTGGTTCAATTCCAGATTTTCTGGTGCACCGTTAATAAGAGTATTTTTAATATCGTAAATTCCCTCCAGTGCCAGTATTCTGGCTTCCATCTGAGAAATCCTTATAATGCATCCCCGTTCTCCAAGACCTTCCCAGGAGGTTCTGAGCTCTTTTAAATAAGATTCTGCTGCCTCTTTTATCAGTGTTTTAAGAGTCTCTTCCTCATAGCCGTTCTCATACTCCAGAGTGCAGGTTATCCCTACCTTTACTTCCTCCACCGTATCTACCGTTACTACGTGATCAATTGGAGCTAGTCCATCCCCTTTTCCACTGCCAGATGGATCTATGGTTTCCTGCACCGTCTGAATCAGCAGATCCGATGCTTTGTTATAATTGGAATCCAAAATTGTCAGTTTTACGGTGGAAGGTCCATTCCATGCCCTTGTAATCTTTGTGGCCCCTACCCCAGGGATTCCATTTGTTTTGATTAAATAGTCCTTTCGATTTCCGCTGAATGTTTTCTCTGTAAAGGAACTCATGTAAATCTTGCGAAAGGTTTCTGTATCCTCTTCATTTTCTCCTGGAATCAGTAGATCGGTAATCTCCATAGAGGTAAGGCCTGAAATACTTTCAATCGGTATCAAGCGCCCTGTCTGCCTGTTGCCAGCCGTTCCCGCTGTTTCACAGCTTAGCTGATAGATACCATCTCCTACTGTTTTGATAACCGTATAGTAATAAATTCCTAGGCGAAATCGCTGCCCTGGCATAATAACAACCTCTGACGGCGTGGCTTTCGCCTTTATAATCGCATTGGTAGCGGGACTTGGCTCCATTCCTCTCTCTGCAGCTCTTCGAATTAAGTTTTCTCGGGAAGCAGTCTGGGCAAATGTTTCTTTTAAAATAGTATCAAACTCTATGTACACCACTTGCATCTCTGCCGCCGCTGCGGAAATTGCTGTGTAAATGAGAGAGCCTTCTCTTTGATCAAGACCTTGGGGAACCCGGTTTAACATCCGGCTCATGATAGTTTCATAAGTCATATCCTCATACATTAAATACTCACCTCTTTCTCTGCCTCAATTTCCCCCCATTGGGTATGCACGATAAATGTTACATGGAGCTTTCGTTCCACCAAATCAAAAGAAAAGGAGTCCACCTCTGAAATTCTGTCATCCTGTTTCAAAGCTTCCCTGATTCGCTTTTTTATTTTAGCTTTGACTAGCCCTGTTGACTTGCCAAACAAATCCTTTAGCTCTGAACCATAGTTCCAACTATAGATCAGCCATTCAAATCGTTCTGTATTCAAAATACAGTATACCGCCTGCTTCACCGCTTCTAGGCCATCTACCACATCAATGATTTTTTTATTTTCTACGTCCAATCTATATGTTTTTGAAGGTTTCTGAACGATTTTTAAATTCTTTCGTAAAATTTCACTTGTTTTCGGAAGCATAAAGTTCCTCCTTTCCTACCAAGTGCCAATGACTACATACTGCTGTCCGCCTCGTTTTTGAAGAAGAAGCACTTTTTTTCCCATTTTCACTTCTCCTTTTACCTCAACCGTCACTTCTCCCAATCCAGGGATATTCATGATTCGACTGTGATCTTTTAATTGTTCTGGTACCAGAACCTGGGAATGGAACAGAACAATTTTATCACTTAACTGAATTTCAACTGGATTTTCTCTGACCACTGTACCAGGAATCACATCACATGGATCTCCTGCTTCCATAGCCTGAATTACTATCCTTTTTATATTTTCTATCCATTCCACATCAGCCAAAGATATTTGCTCCTTTCAATGTTAAATCCATGGTGTGAGTCCCAGTGTCAATTTTGTGGGTTACGGATTCAACCAATAAATAGTTTTTTAGAACAGTATCTTTTGTATCCAAAATTACTGGAAGAATACAGCCTGCGCGAACCTGGATATCTCCGAAGGCATCCTTAATTGATAAGCTTTTAGATGGACGGTTGTAAATGTTTAAATAATTATCTGCAATTGACTGTCCGTCAACCCCTTCATCAATCGATTCATCTTTTTGTAAAATACCCCACTTGTTTATGTTTTCTGAACTCTTCGTTAGAAATACTTCTCGTTTTTTTGTGTTTTTATCTTCACGATATAGCTTGATCTGATTGTAGGTGTTGCTGTCAATGCTGATCTTATAGTCATAATCAAGGGCTGTTTTATTATCAATGACTACATTTAGCTTCATATTCTCTGCATCTTTTAAGGTCAGCTTTCCTGCATTGTCGTAAAAAACAAATATCTTCTTTTTATGCATCATAGCTATGTCCATATTAGTGGTGATAATATCAAATAGAGTCTTGTCCTTCTCATTTCTGATAATCTTCTCCCCTGTATCTTCCAGTTCCCCAACCTCAAGGTTATAGTCTCCGGCAATCATTTTAATGACTTCACCAGCCGTTAAGTCAACATAGTTATAACTATCTTTATTTTTTAGATATCGTAGCTGATCATAAGCGCTTACCTTTACCAGACCGTCACTGTTCCAACTTCTTTCAAATATGAAGCCAAAGAAAACCGGAGTCCCATCTACATCCAGTCGGAGGGCATTGCCCTCCTCAATTTTTAGGATGTTGTCAGGGATCAGGGTAAACGTGCATTTTCCAGGCTGACCTTTGCGCTGCGTCTCCCAGGTGATACTCCCCTGGACTACTGGCTCGTAGACGGTCTCACCATTTTGAATGTATAAATGTGCTTCCACTGTTCCCCTCCTTTCTATGGCAATGCGAGAATCTGTCCTGGGTAAATCAGATTCGGATTTTTTACCTTGTCCTTATTTAATTGATGAATCTCCTGCCAGCGGCTTCCATTGCCAAGTTGTTTTTTGGCAATAGACCAAAGACAATCACCCTTTACCACGGTATAATTCTTCTCCTGAGGTGCTTCCCCCGAGCGCTCGCCTTCTGCCTGTTCTGATTGGGCATCCCCATTTTCTTTTAGGACAAAATTCAAGATAAGCGTTCCGTAGTGTCTGTACTCTTTCATGGTAAGAGATACAAGAAGATCAAGGCCCTGACTGACATCGTCTGACACCTTATAATCTTCCAGAGTGACGTCCATACTTGTATCAAACAGGCTGTCTCCTCCAAATCCTTCACGGACTACGGTAAATTCGAAGGGTTTTTTGCCCTTTTTTAATGCATCCAGTTTTCCAAGGAAATCTTCTGCATTGTCAATACTCCCATCCCATACGGCGGATGGATAATCCATTTGGGGAATGGTCACATCAATATTGATCTCTGCTAGACCTGCAGGTTTTAAGATATTGATCTCTTCTCCATTTATCAGGTTTGCCGTCTTATTTTGACCACTGTATTTCACGGGAATCTTTTCTGGTGGTAGTGGGAGTAGCATGTCATCTATGTATACTTCATAGGCCATTATCCAGTCACTCCTTCCGCAAACGAATAAAGTGCTTCCGATGTTGAATTATTTAGCATACTGGTAACGCTTTCTGCGTCCGCAATATTTCTAATGTTATTGTTGTTATTGATATCCAGTTTTAAATCCGCTAGCGTAAATCGATTTATAATCTCCTGTTCCGCCACATCTCTCATATATTTTAGTTCTTCATCCATGGAATCCATGGTGTTTGCCATGGCCGCTGTGCTTGCTGCAGTATCACCGGAGTTTTTCGAGATGCTGTCCTGGTATGGTGATAGGTTTGGATTATTTTGTGAATTTAGATTTAAGTTGTTTTGGGTTGCTGATAGGTCAGGTTGATTATCCGCGCCTAAATTGTCGCCATAGTTGTCGGGATCAAATGGTTTGTTTTGACCGCCTAAAATATCTTTGATATTTCCAAATTCGCCTTTTAACAAACCATTTTTTGCTCCTCCTTCATAGCCCTTTTTAGCCTCCTCCTCAACATTTTTAAATTCAGGTTTGAAATTAAATTCTTCCATTACTTTTTTAGCATCTAAGTTTTCTAATTTCTTATTAACTTCGTCATCTTTGTTTTTCTTGTCTTCCAATTTTTTTTCCACTATTTTTTGGATAGAAGAAAACTTTTCTCTCTGTGCTGTAATCGTAGCTTCAAATTTAGATCCAAAAATTGCATCTATTCCCGCCGCAACTTTTTGAAGTGCCCCAAAAATATTATCAACCATGGTAAAAAACAAACTAATTACAGTCTTAATTGGAGGAGTAAATACGTTACTTAGAAAATTTGCGAATTTCCCAAATAGTTGCATAAATACTGCCACAGAAGTAAAAAAGATCACACCAATACCGGTAAAGATATTATGAATAACAGCTGCCATTGCACTAAAAAATCCACTTATTAATCCGGTTGCACTTAAAGTAGTCCCCGTAAACTTATTAACTAATGCAATCACTGCAAAGAAAACCACAATTAGAATTATTACAGCTGCTATTATTAAACCAATTGGAGAAGCCCAAAACGCTGCGTTTAAAGCGGTCTGAGCAGCTGCCAGAACCATAGTAGCTGCAGCTGAAACTAAATCACAGGCTGCCTTTGCATTTAGAGCCGCAATAATTCCAAAAAGTATAGGTGCTATAATGGACCAATTGTCAGAAATAAAACCTCCCACTATTCCAATACCAAGTCCCAACATACCAAATATTCCATTAATCTCGTCCACTTTTCCTTGGAGTCCAGCAGTAAAATCATTTATTATATTAGTAATAAAGGTAACTGCGGTTGTCATTGGACCCGCTAATCCTCCATTTATAGTATTGGCAAGTGAGGATATTGCACCGCTGGCATTGTTGAATTTAAGTTGATTTAATTCGTCTAAGTGTTGGGAGGATAAACTTACTGAACCATTTAATTCAGATAGTGCCTCTAGTCCCTGTTGTCCTAATTCTCCCCATGAGTTACCAAACAATTTTGTTCCCGCAATATTTTTGCTTACAGGGTCATCCATAGCGTTTAGGGCATTTACCGTTTCCAAAAATGCTTGCTTTGCTGTTTCTCCACCACTGCCAAATGCTTCCGTCATCCTTCCTGCATCAAGTCCCAAAGAAGCAAATCCATCTGAAGCATCTTTTCCTCCGCTGACAGCCTTTTGTGAGAATTCAGTTACAGCATTGCCAATGGAGCTGATTGAAACATTGCCATTTTGTGCCCCGTTTACCAGCATATTAAACATCTCTTGCCCGCCTAACCCCAACTCCTTAAACTTATCGCTACTTGCATTTATGGTTTCTAGTAAATCACCATTTTTATTTAGTCCTGCCTGGGTTGCCTGTATAATTAAATCAAATGATTCCGCTCCCTGAAGACCAAATTGCTGTTGAAGTGTACCTGCTGATTTAATACTGTCCGTTAGCCCATACCCAAATGCATCCTGTAATAGTAATCCTGCACGAGTTGTCTGTTCTAATCCTTCCCCTGCTTTACCTGTTAGCTGGTTCACTGCTGACAGACTCTGAGCTGCCTCCTGAGGACTTTTACTCATATTATCTGTAAATAGATTTTTGGCACTTTGCTTTGCCATATCCAGGTTCTGCCCCTTCATACCAGTTTGGGCTTGTATGATATTGCCCGAGGCATTTATATTATTCGCCTGAGACATGATATCCAACGGACTATGCGCAATTCCCATCTTATCCAGCCCGCCCACAAAAGACTTCCAGACATCCTTTAGCTTTTTGATCTTTTTTTCGTTATCATCGGTTGCTTTTCCAAGATCCTTTTGCTTTTTTTCAACGTTAGATACGCTATCGGTAATTTCTCTGTATTCACCGTCTATAATATCAAGTTTTTTTCCCATTTTCTCAAAGGATGAAACATTAAAAAATAAGGCATTCATTCTCTGAAAATTCATAAGTGACGTAATGGTTTTTTGGATAGAGTTATCGATTACGCTTAAAGCTGTGCTCATTCCATCATGAATGGCAAGAGAATATTCCACTGAAGCCAAACCTATCTCCTCCTTTCCTATTATGATTGGAAGAACGCCCTTAGGACGTTCTTCCATGTTACCTGTATTTACCTGCCTTTGCCTTATCCGCTTCTTTTTTATCATGCTCAAGCTTTAGCTGCACCGCGGCTATGACAAAAGCTCGTTCATATCGATCCAGGCTTAAAAACTCATGAGGCCATTTGTGGATCTTATGGAGGCAATAGTAAGCAATATTTGCCTCCATATCGCCCCCCTCAATTAGTTTTTTGCTTCTTCTACCTGCTCATCCATTGTGGAATCAAAGCCATTGACCTGCTGAATCTTTTCAAGGTATCCAGCATACTCTCCAGCTGTCAGCATCGCCTTTAATAGCGCATCCGCTCCCATCACATGGTAAGAGTCCTGTAATGCTTTGTCGTTTAAATTAGGATATACGGTACATTCCGATGCCAACTTTCCAAGATATAAGTTAAAGTCTGTCTCCTGGGTATACTGTCCCTTTTTACCGGTGACTGGTACCCTTTTTGTACATTCTTTTCTTAAATCTTCATCTTCTTTTGAAGTAATGGCTTTGATCTCCCATTCTACCGGTTTTTTATTTGCTCCCATGAATCGTTTGGATGCCACATGTTTTTCCTGATCAACCTTTACTGCATTCTGGCTTAAAAAACAACTTAAATCTCCCATAACTTTACTCTCCTTTTTATCTTTACTGCATTCCTGCTATTGTTCCGAAACGTTCTGGCATTTCCCAGCTTTCAAAAGTGAATTCAAACTCTTCTTCCAGATACTCCCCAGTGGCATCAAATTTAGTAAGAAGGCCACCGTTTAAGTTGCAATCCTTTAAAATGATAGTCTGTCTGCCAACGCTTGAAGTCGGATCTTCATTGGTTACCTGAATATCAAAATAAACATCTTTACCAGACTGCTGATACTTGTACAAAATATCACGGAAAATGCTGGTGTTATAATGGAAGGAGGCAGAACCCGTTCCCTTCATTCCAACTGTTTTATTTCCCTTCATAGCCCGTCCTAAAATTGGAATTTCGGATTTGACCTTTTCAATTTTTGCCTCCATTTTTAAAGCCTGCATAAAATTGTAACGCTCATTTTCAATTGTGATAAAACACTCCGCTTTTGCTGCGCTGATTGCGTCCCATGCGTTCATAGTAATATTGCTCATAATTCATCTCCCCTTTCTTAAGATACAACAACAGTCATATATAAAATGCTCATACAGTTAACAGGCTGAACTGGGAAATTAACAACAACAGATCGTCTGCCTTCTCCCTTATCTACCGTAATTGCTTTTGAATCCAAGGCCTCAATGGCTCTTAGAACTGTTAACTGTTTTCCGTATGTAACAATATCATTCCAAAGGCTTACCCTGCCTGCTGCATCATTAGAAATCTTTCCAAGATAGCGGGTGTTGAATAAGGAAGCAATGTCATTTCCAATCTGATCCAGAATTCGGATGGTCTGATTATTGGAGAAATCTTCTCCCTTTTCATTGGTATAGGTAACCAGAGTATTGATGTCAGTAAGGACTCTGATGTTTTTGCCAACCTTGTGAAACAGGAATTTTCCTTCCTTCATTCCACCTGCAAGCTGGGTCTGTGAATAAGATACCTTTACGGTGAACTCTCCATCATAGACCCTGTTTTCATTGGTTTTATTAATCTCACAAGCTGCTTCTGCACCTGCTACCCAGTAAACTAGACCAGAAACCGCTTCTTCTGTTTCGTTTTCTACGGAAATAATTCCTTCATGGTCTGCTTTTACATACTGATGTAAAACGGTCTGGAATTTAATTCCAGCTTCATCTCTTAAACGTTTCGTAAATGCTGCAAACAATGCTTTTACTTTATCGTCGGTTGATGGACAGCAAAGAACCTGGAATGAAGTATTTTCTATTGTTTCAAGAAATGCTGCATAATCCTCTCCAGTCACATTGCTTCCATTGGTTCCTCCCGCAAAGGCACTACCTGCTGTCTCTGCAAGAGGAGCTTCCTTTTTAAAGATTACATAGGCATTGTCTTTTAATTCTGTTGCTGCTGTTACGGACTGGGAATCTACTTCTCTGCCGTCAAACAATGTTCTTACATCAAATTTCTTTGCGTCATCAACATTTTTTGAGATTAAAGTCATAAGGCTGTTACCACGTTCGCCGGAGTATTTTGCTGTGCCATAATCATTGGAACTATAAGCCCCACCATTTAGACGATAGAAAATACCTTTTGTCATATTTTTAAACAGCTCTCTAATAGGAAGCATGGCAGCATCATCCGATGTAAAACCAAAAATTTCCTTTGAGTTCTTCTGGAATTCCTCTGCGGTTACCTCAAACACCTGCTTTTCAGGTCCCCAGGACAGAATCATAGGAATTGCTGCTACGCCTCTGTTTCCTAAAGATGCTCTAGCTGAAACGCTGTTTACAAAATTAATATACGCACCTGGGAACACCTTATTTTGAACTGTAAAATTTCCTCCACCTAACATACTTTCACCTTTCCTTTCATAAATCGATTCATAATCTCATCTGCTTCTGACAGGGAATATAACTTCCCATCTTCTAGCAGAGCGCATAATAGATCACTCTGATTGCAATACCGTTCGGAGCAGACCAGCTGTCTTTTTGTATAACGTTCACTGGCTGTCTGATTTGTTGCTTTTACTTCTTTCTTTGCCAAAACTGCACCTCTTTCATGATAATTTTATGTCTTCCATAGAATCTTCTGATTTAGAAGATTTTAAAACATACATTTCGTAATCTGTCTGGAAGATTAAAGCCTCTTCCTGAATTTTTCCAGTTCTCATGCTACCCCTGATGATTGAACCATCTGCTGCCGTTATGTATTCTAAGTTATCCATTAAAGTATCCAGTACCTCGTTTCGATCTCTGGACGCATATTGGGACTGCCTGGGGTAATACATGATGGAAAGACTTACGCTTCGAAAATAGCGATTTCCATTTACCGGCTTTTCTTCGGCCTGAGTAATACTCACCTCAAAGCATGGAGTTTCCTTCCCCGCCCCCAGGGGATCTGCTGTAATTTGTGCTTCTGGGAATAGGTCCCCAAGCTTTTTCATAACCGCATCCAAAATTTTGTTATACACTTACAACCTCCTTCGCCATATTGCCAATCATTTAAGTCCTTTGCTCTCCAGCTTCCGAGTTTTTGTAGTTATTTTGTCTACTCCGTCATTAAAAAAAATTTCCTCTTTCTTTTTCAATGACGTAATCTTAAGAAGCTGGCACAAGTTTTTAATCTCTCCGGCCTTGAATTCACTCTCATTGTTGATCTTCCGATGAAAGCCATAGCTAGACAACCCCAGTTCCAATGCTATCCACCCTTTTTTCAGACCGGATCGTTTGATTTCTTCCTTCAATCGAACCGTATCCGTCATATTACCCTCCCTTGTAGTCATATCGTCTACATTCATTATCATACTCTCTTGTCCCACTTTTGTCAACATCATTTCCGAAATTTGTTGAATTCTTTTCTACAACGTGGTATAATATAGCTATGGAGGTGATCCAATGGAAATAGGTCAAATCATTAAACGAAGACGGGAAGAACTTGGTATCTCCCAGGAAGAACTGGCGTTAAAGGCAGGCTACAAATCTCGTTCTTCTATTAATAAAATTGAAGTAGACGGCAGAGGACTTCCACAGTCTAAGATTGAGTCGATTGCAAAGATACTTAAAACTACTCCAGCTTTTCTTATGGGTTGGGAGAATGATGCTGCATCTGCTTTCGATTATGTGAATAACTGTTTTGGTACAGATGCTGGGGAAATCCTTGAGAATTTCCACAGCATGAATGAAAAAGGTCAAAAAGAAGCGTTAAAGCGTGTCAGGGAAATGGTACACATACCTGAATACATCAAAGAACAAAACAATATAAGAACATTAAGTCCAAAGGACAAGTCTTATCTCTTACCCGTTGCCTCTCATGAAAGAACGGACATTGAAGTAACGGAAGAGATGAAGAGACACGATGATGCATTTTTTGATGAATAATATTAACTCGCTGGGGTGATTTGTTTGAATTATGAAGCGTTAACTGAAGAAGCAGAATTAATTGGAATTATGATTAAAGAAAGGCCGCTTAAGGCCAATGATGGGCGGATTAACGGAGATAAGATACTGATCCGCCAAAACATGCCGGATTGCAAAAAGGCCTGCGTCTTGGCAGAAGAACTTGGACACTATTACACTACGGTAGGGGATATTTCAGATCAGTCTGAAGTTTCCCATCAAAAGCAGGAACGAACCGCCAGGCTTTGGGCATATAATAAGATGATTACTTTAGATAAACTGGTGGCTGCCAAGGAGGCCGGGTGCCGTAATGGCTATGAGGTCGCAGAATATCTAGAGGTAACCGAGGAATTTTTCTACGAAGCCATCAACTGCTATCAGGCAAAATACGGGAAAGGATTTCAAAAAGATGATTATTTGATCCTTTTTGAACCTTTTAATATTTATAAGTTAATGGATTGAGCATGTTCTCTCTCCTGCACAGTTTTTATACATATAATATCCCGAGGTGATGTCTTTATGCAATCCTGTGAACTTGTCATGTTTGTGTCTTCTCTGGCCTGCTGCATTGCCAAAGACAAGACCGATGAAGAAATCGCACTGTTAAGTTGTATCTTCTCACAGCTTGGTGACACTCTAGGAACTATCTCCGCACAGGAGGCTTTATGCTCCTGTAGTGAAGATAAGGATCCATGCTGCTGCGAAGATCAGGACTAGAACCCTGTGCATCAAAAGCACATGAGAAAAACCCAAAAGCGTACATAGATACATCACACTTTTGGGTTTTATTTTATTGTAATTAATATTTTCTGGTAATCAATAACTCCACTGCCATACGATCTCCTAGACGTCCCGTCTTTACTGCTTCTTCTGCATCCACACAGAGATTTACATAAGACAAGATATCTTCTTTAGAAAAGGACCTGGCCTGTGGTATAAGCTTTCCTGCTGCAAAGGTTGGTACCTTAAGCTTTGTGGCAATCCCAGTCTTATCAAGCCCTTTTCCCATTAACTCCTTTACCTGCAATAATTGATTAAATTGCCTAGCAATCAAAAATAGGATTCTCATAGGCGGTTCTTTTAAGGTCAGCAGATCTTCGTATAAATCCATGGCTTTTCTAGTTTGTCTATTTACAATGGCTGCTACCATATCAAATATCTTATTGGTAACACGCTCCGTACAAATAGTCTCCACATCATCAGCCTCAATTACCTCACGCCCCAAAGTATAGCTGATTAACTTCTCTAACTCCATTTTGATGTTTTCCATATCATCGCCTGTCTTATGAAGAAACAGCTCCATGGTATTGCCGGTAATTTTTTTCCCTTCTCTGCCTAATATGGTTCCTGCCCACTTTGCAAGCTGGTTTAGATTCTGACGTTCCATCTCACAGGTATAACCAACTTCTTTTACCTTTTTAAACATCTTGCTCCGCTTGTCCACTTCTGATTCCACAAAGATCATACAAGTAGTTTCCGGAACCTGAGGCAGATAGGATAAAAGCTCGTCCGCTGGGCTTTTAAAAAATCCACTATCCTCTATTAGTATCAGCCTCTTTTCTGCAAAAAAAGGCATGGTATCAGATAAACTTATAAGCTCCCTTACATCAATTCCTTTCCCATCAAACTGGTTAAAATTAACGGTATCTCCTTGGGTAATGGATGCTTTTAACTGGTTTTTATAACTATTCTTTAAAAATGTCTCTTCTCCAAATAGCAAGTAGACTAATTTAAAGCTTTGTTCTTTCATATCCTGAGCTAACGTCTGCATGATGTTTCCTCTCTCTTTCTTACTTTTATTATACCCATAGATTCACTCCTCGTCAACGAAGCCGGTAAATTGTATGTTAGATCCATCGGTCCACAAGCGGATAGCTCCATTTTTTGCTGTCTCAAATACTCTTACATCACGCTCTTTTAACCGCTCCATAACCTCCCTATGGGGATGCCCGTAAGTATTATTCTCGCCATAAGAGATGATAGAAAAACGGGGTGAAACGGCATCAAGAAAGGGGGCACAAGAAGAATAATTGGATCCATGGTGAGCTGTTTTTAACACATTAATTTCAGATAATTCCTTTTGGGATCGCTCCAAAAGTTTCATCTCCCCCTTTTCTCCCATATCCCCGGTAAATAACATATGACAATCTCCAAAGTCCATTTTAAGTACCTCAGACTGATCATTTACATCTTCTGGGACATCCTCAATGTTTGGATAGAGACAGGATATCTTTAGCTCCTCTACTCGCATCTCTTCTCCCCCAGCCAAATATTTAACCTTGGTTCCCCGCTTATTGGCTAGAACCTCCAGTTCCTTTATTTTCTCATCCTCCTTACCGTGATAAGGGAGCATGATGGTTGTTATCTTAATATCTTTGCTTTCTTCTAAAAGAAAACGGACACCACTGATATGATCAAGATCTCCATGGCTAACAAAGGCATAGTCAATAACAGATACTCCAAGGCTTTTTAGACATGGCTCCAACGTGTATTTCCCCAAGGTCTTTTTGGAGGAACTGCCACCATCGATAAGTACCGCTGAAGTCCCCGTACGAAGAAGAATACCGTCTCCCTGACCTACATCAAGAAAATTAGCTTCCAACCCAGAAACTGGCGCAGGTTTAAATAGCAGGATACAGATACCATATACTGAAAACAAAAGAATCAAGCGCAGAGATAGTGAAATGGATGAAGAAATGGATTTTTCCTCTGTTTTTTTTGGTTTGGGATTTGTTGTAATTGAAAGAAGAAAGAATAGAGCCGCCAAAAAGAATATGTATGCAACAATCCGCTGCGGATTAGGCCTTCCAAATGTTAGATTATAATAGGGGAGCTTTGAAATTTGCCTGCAGGCAAACTCATAAAAGATTAGAATGTAGTTTCCAAGTCCTGCAGCTGCGGTCCCTAGGATGGGACAAATGCTGCCTATAAAGATCACAGCAAGACCAGAATAAACAACTGCATCCATAAGAGGTATCGCTATAAAGTTAAAGAAGATTCCATAGAGAGGAAGTTGATAGAAATGATAAAGCACAACTGGAAGTGTAATCATCTGTATGGCGACGGAAGCCGATATAACTTTGACAAATGGCCTCTCATCCCCCACCCATTTGACCATTAGGGGCATGATCCCTCCAATGGCAAACACAGCACCAAAGGAAAGTTGCACTCCTCCCTGCATAAGGATAAGGGGTGACTTTACTGCTAGAAGAAAAAGCGCAAGGGCAGCCGAAGACAAAAGATCGTAGGTTCTGCCAAGATAAGAAGCTAGAAATGCTATGATCATCATAATCACAGCTCTCTCCACTGACGGGGAACCACCAGATAGGATTCCGTAGAGAATCACAAGCACAGAGCTGATACTTCCAGATATCCCATAGGAAAGCCCCATCTTTCTAAGAATCTTGTAGAAAAACAGACCAATGACCGACATATGCATCCCACTGATAGCGAGAAGATGGGCGATGCCATTCTTCTGATAGAGATCATTGATCTCCTTTGGTATCCCTTCCTTGTCACCAATGACAGCAGCTACAAATATCCCAGCTTCCTTTTCTCCCGTGAGTCTGTAGAAAATTGCGATTATCCAAAGTTTTACCTGACGGATTCCCTCAAGAATGGGATCTTTACGGCTGTCCACAATAACAATATCCTCACCATATAACTTCATATCCAGATCCATGACTTGATAAAAAGATTTTGAATCAAATTCGCCTGGATTTCTTGCCCTGGAAAAGAGATTTGCCTCCCCTTTTACCAGGATTATTTGCCCCACTAAGAGATTCTTAAATCTAGTGGAATCTCCAACTTTCTCATTCTTTAAATCATCTTTAACCGATACCATCAAGCCTTTTACAAACAGGCTATCTGCACTTCTTTTTCCCTTATACCCCAGCTTCCAGACCTGATTGTCTTTTAGTGTGATTTTTAGAGTTCCGTCTGCTTCCTCTAGGGAAGTAATTCTCCCCTTTGCTTCCACATAAGTCTTAGAAAGGCTTTGTGCAATTTCTTCCCGCCTTTCCCAGCTTCTTTCGTATTTACATGACCAAGCCATACCAAGGTAGAAAAAGATAAGAGGCAAAAGAACCCACCTGGTATCCCTGCCTCTCCAATAACCATAAAGAATCATCCCGGCTGCAAAAAAAGCCGGAATCAAAAACCATGATGTCAGAGCCAGCAAAGCGGCAGTCTCTCCAAGTACAAATCCCCCTGCGATCAGACATAATGGACGTTTTATTGTTGATTTCCTCCTGTTTCAGATTCCTTTTCTTCTACTTCATTCTCCGCGTTATAATCCAGATTCCGCTCAAATAGCTGATTTAGGGAAATAGAGTCCCGAAACACAAATTCCTGGGAGCCATTTACCGTGATCTGCACTTTGTTTATACTTGTAACAGCAGCAAGAGAATTGACAATGGAGTATATAGGTATATACTCTTTTACCTCCAGAGTATTATTTAAAAAAGTGGAATCAAAATTAATATAACAGACATTTTCATTCACGGAAACATTTAATAGCTTTGTTTCTTTTGGTAGTGTAGGATTCATTCCCTGACGACTTGGACCTGCAATGAGCTGTTCTATAATGAGCTTTTCCAAAGAGGTGTTGACGTTATGGACCACATCTCTTGTTTCCCTTACCAGCTTCTCCCCTGCCCCATCTGAGAAATACAATACAAGCTCTGTCTTCTCATAGGAGTTTACATTACTGATGTTATCAATAAAATCGGAATTCGCCATAGGCCTTACCGGACTTCCTGCACTATCCATAAGGGGCTGTTCTGCCGTATAGACTGCTACATAGTCCACACCTTTTACCTGGGTTAAGGTCCGAACCAGAGAAGCTCTGCATAATATCTCTCTAGTACTATTCATCATAGAATAATTGTTATCAAAATACAGATAGAGAACCTTATCCTCCAGCTTGTATTTTTCAAATCCAACCTTATCAGGCACTGCTGCCTGACGATCCAAATCCTTTGGCACAGTCTTAAGCTGATCCATCAGTCGAATGATCTCCCAGTCGATCTGAGTCTCATCACGATCAGACGTCTTCTCGGGCATTGTATAATCTTGAGGATCAAGCCTTGTCATAGCCGAATTTAAATAATAAATCTTATATACATTACCAGTTGGTGTTTCTCCTCCCAATTTACTTCTTCCTTTGCAGCCTGTCAGGCTAAGAAGGCAGACCAGGAGGATTAAAAATATAATTCTTTGTTTCCTCATATGACTCCTCCTGTTTCTATGAGATATAGGTAAGAGGAATTCGCACCGTAAAGGTAGTTCCCTCTCCTTCTTTGCTTTGAAGTTTCAGGGCTCCCTGGTGCATCAGTATTATCTTCTTTGTGATGGATAGGCCAAGACCAGTACCGCCGGTTTCTCTGGATCTCGCTTTGTCTACCCGGTAGAAACGCTCAAATACATGTTCCTGAAATTCTTCCGGAATACCAATACCAGAATCAGCCACCTTTACATAGAAAAACTTGTGATCTGCGTCCAAGGTTACACGAACCCAGCCACTCTCCATGTTATACTTAATGGCATTCTCTACGAGGTTACTCAGTGCAAGGGATAACTTCATCTCATCGACATCGGCAGTCACCTCTCGGATGCTCTCAAAGATCAGTTCCACATTGCGCTTTCCAGCTATGGGCCGTAATCTCTTTAAAATCAACTCCAAAAGTCCGTTGATGTTGACCTGCGCTATATTTAAGCTACCACCAGAGGTTTTATCCATCCGAACCAAGGCCAATAAATCGTCGATTATCTTGCTCTCCCGCTCGATTTCCACAGAGATATCACTCATAAATTCTCGGTAAAGCTCTACCGGAGCATCTTCCATTCCTGTAAGAGAATCAGCCAGTACGCGGATAGAGGTAATGGGTGTCTTAAGTTCATGGGAAACATTGGATACAAACTCTTCTCTTGATTTATCCACTGCTTTTAATTTCTTTAAGGTCTGATTAATGGAATCCGTAATCGCCATAGTTTCTTTATAGGCTCGAGAACTGATTGGTTCATCCATATCACCTTCAGAAGCACGGTTTAACAGGCGTTGTAACTCCTGAAACGGCTTCATAATCAGCTTTGCGAGCAGAACTACTATGATGGCGAGAATCGATACAATCATCACGTTTAATAGGGATCCTTTTTCCGATACCTGGGCGACCCGGTTTAGAAGATCTTCTGCGGAAGCGGTTACGATCATCACACCGTCGATCTCTTTATCCTGACTATTGGAATAGATTGGGATGGTCAAAGCAGAATAACGCTTTTCAGAATTGTATTTATTACTATTTTCCCCGCCAAAACACTTAATCACTTCTTCGGAAACATTAATCTTGCCAATGGATAAAGAAAAGGTATCACTGATGATACGAAAACTTCGGTTCACAATTACAATTCTTCCATTAAACATATCTGCTTTCACAGACATCTCATTGTCCAGGAGAGGATCCCTTGGCTCAGACGTCAAATAACCGCTGCGGGTCATCTTATTGCTTAAAATCCAGCATTGGTTTTGAATATCCTGCATCCTGGAATCAATTAAATTCTGCTTATAAGAACCAAGCATAACCGGACTCTGGATAAAGACAGGTATGCTTCCAATCAATAAAAAGGCTATGATAAGGGTAGCCCGCAGGCTTATGGTGCGATTTATTTTTAAAATCTTATCCAGAAACATCGTCCCATTCCTCCTACATAATCTCTTGTCATAGTTCTAGCTTTTTCGTACAGGTAATGGCTAGAGCACCTGGTCCAATGTGACAGGATATGCTTAAGGATAGATGATCCACGTAAATCTCACCTGTCTCTGGGAATATCTCTTTCAGCTCCTGTTTAAATTCCAACGCAGCAGCCTCATTATTGGAATGTACCACAGATATGTTCGTATGTATTCCTTTGGGATCTCCAAAGCGCTCTTCCATATCCTTTTTAGCAGCAGTAATCATCATGGTTTTTGCTTGTTTGGTGGTTCTTGCTTTAGCAAAAGCATCCAGCTTTTCTCCCTGAATCGTAAGAACTGGCTTGATTCGAAGGAAGGAACCTAAAAGAGCAGCCGCCGGTGTGATTCTACCACCCTTTTTTAAGTATTCTAAGGTATCCAATGTAATATAGATAGTAGAATCCATCTTGGTCTCTTCTAACTTTTCTTTAATCGCACTGCCACTCATACCGGCATCTGCCATTCTTTTTGCTTCCAGGGCAGACTCTCTTAATGTTACGGAGATACGCTGGTTATTGACTACGAATACTTTCCCAGCATAATCCTCTGCAAGCACTAGGGCCGTCTGGCAGGAGCTGCTTAATCCGCTGGACATCGGAATGTGAACCACTTGATCGTATTCTTCCAAAAGCTTATTCCAGGCATCCATAAGGTCTGCAGGAGATGGCTGAGAGGTGGAAATGTCCACTCCCTCCTCTAATTTTTTATAAAATTCTTTTTGAGTTAGAGTAATATCTTCAAAAAATGTTTCTCCACCCATCATAAAAGGCATTGGTATCACATAAATTCCAGCTTCCTTGCCCTGCAATTGGGTAATTCCACTGTTGCTGTCCGTTAAAATCGCTACTTTCATTTCCGTTCTCCTTTATTTCTCTAACTCAACTTCCTTCTCTGTTTCCCTTACAGAGGTATAAAGCTGATAATACATTCCTTGCTTTGAAAGAAGCTCCTCATGACTGCCTTCTTCTACGATCCTGCTTTCAGACAGAACCAAAATTCGGTCAGCATTCTGTATGGTTGTAAGACGATGGGCAATGGTAAGTGTGGTTCGTCCCTCTGACAATCGATCCAGGGACTTGGATACCAGATACTCGCTTTCATTATCCAGGGCGGAGGTCGCTTCATCTAATATCAGTACTGGTGGATTTTTAAGAAATACTCTGGCGATACTGACCCGCTGTTTTTGACCACCGGATAATTTCACGCCTCGTTCTCCCACATAAGTTTCATAGCCCTCTTTTAGTCCCATAATAAACTCATGAGCTCCTGCCAGCTTTGCTGCCTCATATACAGCCTCTTTGGAGGCACCTGGATGACCATATTCAATATTTTCAAAAACAGTGCCGGAAAATAGATATACATCCTGCTGGACAACACCTACTGCATTTCTTAAACTGTCTAGTGTAACTGTTTTTATATCCTGTCCGTCAAGAAGAATGTTTCCTTCTGTTGGATCATAAAACCGGGGAAGTAGATTGCATAATGTAGTTTTTCCTCCACCAGAGGGGCCTACTAAAGCTACTTTCTCTCCAGGCCTGATGGAAAGATTAATATGGCTTAAGACCGCATTGTGATCATCAGGATATTCAAAAGAAACATCCTTAAATTCAATGCTGCCCTTTACCTCATCAAGATGAGTCGCACCTTCTTCGTCAAAGATATCGACATCTGCATCCATGAGTTCCATAAAACGTTCAATTCCTGTCATACCTCTTTGGAACTGTTCTGCAAACTCAATGATTCTACGAATGGTAGAAAGAAGAGTAAATACATAAAGGGTATATGCTACCAAATCTCCTGGCTCAATCAGCCCTTTGATCATGAAGATTCCACCTGCTACGATAACTACCACATACATCAGTCCGTCGAACATGCGGATGGTATTTTGAAAAGCAGCCATGTATTTGTAGGCTTTCCTTTTGATGTTAAGGAACTCCATATTGTCCTGAGTGAACTTCTCAATCTCTATCTGTTCGTTGGCAAATGCACGTACCACACGGTTACCAAGAAGACTGTCTTCAATCCTTGAATTCAATTCCCCGATGTGATTTCTCTGTTGCTTAAATGCACGTTTTACCTGAAGGTTAAAGTATATGCAAGAAACTCCCATCACCGGAATCAAACAGAAAATAATTAAAGTCAGAGGCAGATTGATCCTAGATAAAATAATAAAGGAAACCACAGTCTTTAAAAATGCAATGAAAAACTCTTCCGGACAATGGTGAGAAAATTCCGTCACTTCAAACAAATCACTGGTGATCCTTGACATGATTTGCCCAACTTTGGTGTTGTTAAAATAGTTATCAGAAAGCTTCTGTAAATGAGAAAAGGCATCCTGCCTCATATCAGTCTCAATGGCGGCTCCCATGACATGTCCCGTATAAGCCATATAAAAACTAGCAATTCCGTCAATGATTCTGAGCGCAAAATAAAACAAACCCATACTTACAATGGTGTTCACTGATAAAGAAGCCACATCCTTAAGTCCCTGATTCGTTACATAACGTAGAATCAAGGGTAAAACCATCTCACAAATTGTTGTTAGTGACGCACAGAACAAGTCCATGATCATCACTTTGGTGTATTTTTTATAGTAAGGCACAAAGCGTTTTAGCAATACGCCTGTCTTCATCTCTTTTTCTTTCATATAATCCTCTACTCTGTAATTCTTATGCTTTTAATTAGGTCCAAAGCCCAGTCCTTTTCTCCGGGCCCTCTGCTTATAATGTTTATATTCATGCGCTGTTCTTTGTAAATCACTTGGGCTGATACCCCATAAAGAACCTCATTTATTTTACTCTCTGGTTCATAAAAAGCAACACGTGCCTTGGCATCTCCCACAGGAAATTCCATGATTTCTTCCACAATCCCCTGCTCAAACCACTGCTTTTTAAATTCTGCTTCTCGTCCCTTAAAGAGAGCAGCATAAATGTAATAATCATGTCCCCCATACAAGTCGCCATCGTAATAGTGATCCATGATCCCATAATCTGCTTCATCATATAAGAAGTTTCCCGGTATTCCAAAGCTCATGCTTCCAATCTTTCTGTATACCAGGTGTTTTCTGCAACCAATGCAATCCTCAGATAAGAGCACGGTCGCTAAAAGATCAACTGGTTTATGATTGTGAAGGTTGCATACCTCTAGATATTCCTTCCTGGGAAATGGAATCTTATCATCCATAGAAATCGCTGTCTCTAATAGGTCAATGATTTCTTTATTAATGTTTTTATCTTGACGACTTCGCTCTGATGGCATGAAATAGCAAAACTGGTTTAACAATACGAGGGCGCTGTTTCGATAGAACCAGGCATCTTTTTCCACCTCGTTCCACACAAAAAAGTCTCTGGCAAACGCCACGCTCATACCAGAATTCGTCATTCCCTTTAGTTCCTTAAATGAAAATGCACGGATATGAGTAATCAGCTTTTCTTCCTGCCGCATTGGTATGTAATAGATGGCAGGCCAGCAAAACATATATTCCTCACTTTGATTCCATTTAGATACAAGATCCACAAGATCTGAAAACCACTGATAGAAATATTTCTGCCGCATAGCCAGAAAATCTCTTTTCACATAAAAACCCGTCCGGTCCTCTACTTTTAGCTTAAGCTTTTCTATCTCTGCAAGGCGCTCCAGGAATTCAATAACCGCAACATGAAAACCTGGTCCTGCTATATTGGTTTGGCTTTCCCCCTGTAGCTTATTCTTATTCCATTGAAACCAGATATAACCTTCCGGGCAGAGCTGTACCAGCAAAAAGCCTTCAATCCTGTAACAATGGTACCCCATTTCCTTTACCAGACTTTTCGTCATTCGCTCGGCATTCTGGAGATTCCAGACTACTCCAGAAAATATTTTTTTCTTTGGCTCCAAAGAAAATCTGATACGAATACTCATCTGAAACCCTTCCTAACATATCTTTATCTATTCTATCGTATTTCCGTTAGAAATGGAAGCCCAAAACTAATTTGGACAAATATAAATTTCCGGACAGTGAAAGGAGGGCCGTCCAGATTTTCCCTGGAAGGCCCTCTTTTTACATATAAATTATTTAACAAGCAATGATTTTCCTGTCATTTCCACTGGTTGCTTCATACCCAAAAGCTCAATAAGAGTAGGAGCAATATCTGCAAGGCTTCCGCCTTCTCTTAGCTTATAGGAAGGGTCTGCATTCACCAAGATGAATGGAACTGGATTAGTCGTATGAGCCGTAAATGGTTCTCCTGTTACATAATCCATTAACTGCTCTGCATTTCCATGGTCCGCACAGATAAATAATACGCCGCCAGTTTCCTTAATGGCATCAACGGTTTCTCCCACACAAGCATCAACGGTTTCAATTGCCTTAATGGCAGCAGCCTCAATTCCTGTATGACCAACCATATCTGGGTTAGCGAAATTTACGATAATTACATCGTATTTACCTGATCGAATGGCTCCGGTAAGCTTCTCACTTACAATGGAAGCGCTCATCTCTGGCTGTAAATCATAGGTTGCAACCTTTGGAGAAGGTACCAGAAGCCGATCTTCACCTACATTAGGTTCTTCCACGCCACCATTAAAGAAGAAGGTTACATGAGCATATTTCTCTGTCTCAGCAATTCTTGCCTGAGTCATGTTATTATTTGCAAGAAATTCACCAAAGGTATTTGTAATGGAGTCTTTCTTAAATGCTACCAGTTTATTGTTAATGGTCTCATCGTAATTGGTGAAGCAAACAAAGGTAAGATCAAGACGCTTCTCTCTCTCAAATCCCTTAAATTCATCATCACAGAAAGCTCTTGTCATCTCTCTTGCTCGGTCAGGACGGAAATTAAAGAAAATTACCGAATCATGGTCTGATACCACAGCTACCGGCTTTCCTCCTTCTGTTACGACTAGAGGCTCCACAAACTCATCATTGACGCCCTTATCATAAGAGGCCTGAATCCCAGCTACTGCTGATTCTGCATGATTTCCTTCTCCCTTTGTCAGAGCATTGTAGGCACGTTCCACACGGTCCCATCTGTTATCACGGTCCATGGCGTAATAACGACCTGCCACAGATGCCACTTTTCCAACGCCCAACTCCTTCATCTTCGCTTCTAGAGCTTCTACAAAACCTTTTCCAGAAGCAGGAGGAGTATCACGTCCATCTAAGAAACAGTGTACATAAACTTTCTCAAGTCCGCTTCTCTTTGCTAACTCAAGTAAACCATAAATATGGGTAATATGGCTATGAACGCCGCCATCTGAAACCAATCCCCACATATGAAGAGCTGAGTGATTCTTTTTGCAGTTTTCAACTGCCTGTAAAAATGCAGGTACTTCAAAGAAATCTCCATCTCCTATGGATTTGGTTATTCTAGTCAACTCCTGATATACCACGCGTCCTGCGCCCATATTTAAATGTCCTACTTCTGAATTTCCCATCTGTCCTTCAGGAAGTCCTACGGAAAGACCGCTGGCATTTCCTTTTACATAAGGACACTGGCTCATCAACTGGTCCATAATGGGTGTTCTTGCTTCGCAGACAGCATTGTGGTCACAATTATCATTTAATCCATAACCATCAAGTATCATTAATACAACTGGCTTTTTGCTCATAACTAGTTTCTCCTTTTCATTATGCTATATTAATCGGAATGAAAAATTGTTGTAGGTAACCGAAACGTGTATCAAGATAAAAACTGCCGACTCATGGTTACATGATAAGGAGTCGGCAGCATTCTTTATTTGTTATAATTAACAATGGAACCAAACTCTGGCTTTAAGGAAGCTCCTCCTACTAAACCACCATCAATGTCTGGCTGAGCAAACAGTTCTGGTGCACTTGCTGCAGATACAGATCCGCCGTACTGAATACGGATTGCAGCAGCAGTTGCTTGATCATAAATCTCACCGATGCAAACACGGATTGCACTGCATACTTCCTGTGCCTGTTCTGTGGTTGCTACCTTACCTGTGCCAATGGCCCAGATTGGTTCATAAGCGATGACAGATTCTTTTGCCTGATCGGCCGTAACATTTAAGAATGCAATCTTAATCTGCTGACGGATCCAGTCAAGTGTAATGCCCTGTTCTCTCTGAGTTAAGGACTCTCCACAGCATACGATTGGTGTAATGCCGTATTCAAAAGCCTTTAATACCTTCTTATTCACATCTTCATCTGATTCAGCAAAATATTCTCTACGCTCAGAATGGCCGATTACCACGTATTTTACTCCTGCATCCTTTAACATGGCTGGAGAAGTCTCACCGGTATAAGCGCCCTTATCCTCATAATACATGTTTTCTGCACCAATATTGATATTGGACCCCTTAGCAGCTTCCATGGCCGGAATAATATCAATTGCTGGTACACAGAAAATAACATCTACCTCATCATTTGCTACTAAAGGCTTTAATGTATTTACAAGCTCAACCGCCTCGGTTGGCGTCATATTCATCTTCCAGTTTCCTGCTATGATTTTTTTTCTTGACATACGATTACCCTTCCTTTATCTACACTCAAAGCCCGGACGCTCACCGCCCGGGCCGGTATTTGTTCTTATTTATTGTCAGCTGCTGCAACGCCTGGAAGTTCTTTTCCTTCTAGGAACTCTAAGGAAGCACCGCCACCTGTAGAGATATGAGTCATCTTGTCAGCAAATCCAAGTCTCTTCACTGCATTGACTGAATCACCACCGCCAATAACGGTAGTTGCATCAGTAAGAGCTGCAACGGAACGACATACTTCTAAGGTTCCTTCTGCAAAATTAGAGAATTCAAAAACCCCCATTGGTCCGTTCCATACAACGGTCTTTGCGTCTGATAATGCTTCCTTAAAAATCTCGATTGTCTTAGGTCCGATATCAAAACCTGACCAACCTACATCGATTGATTCAACAACTTTTCTTTCTGTATCGTTGGAGAATTCTTTTCCTTCTACATTATCAACTGGAAGAAGAAGTTTAACGCCTTTTTCTTTCGCTTTCTCAATCATCTCTAATGCATAATCAAGCTTATCTTCTTCACATAAAGAATTACCAATTTCTCTGCCCTGAGCTTTTTCAAAGGTATAAGCCATGCCGCCACCGATGATTAAAGTATCAACCTTATCAAGAAGGTTATTGATTACATTGATCTTATCAGAAACCTTAGCTCCACCAAGAATTGCAACGAAAGGACGTACTGGATTCTCAACTGTTTCACCTAAGAATTTGATTTCTTTTTCCATTAAGTATCCAACCACGTTAACAGTTGTATACTTTGTAACGCCTACATTGGAGCAGTGAGCTCTGTGAGCGGTACCAAAGGCGTCATTTACGAAAATGCCATCGCTTAAAGCAGCAAGCTCTTTTGCATAGACTTCTGCACTCTCGTCCTTGCCGTATTTTGTCTCCTCAACTCTGTAACGGGTATTCTGAAGTAAAAGAACTTCGCCATCTTTTAATTCAGAAGCAACCTTCTGTGTCTCAGCTCCTGTTACCTGTGGATCATTTACAAATTTAACAGTAACACCAAGTCTCTCGCTTAATGCAGGTGCCACTGGCTCTAAAGACAATTCAGGAAGAGGCTCACCCTTTGGTTTTCCTAAATGGGAACAAAGAATGACTCTTGCGCCTAAATCTAATAATTTTTTAATGGTAGGAATTGCTCCGTCAATACGGTTAAAGTTCTGAATCACTCCATCTTTTAATGGTACATTAAAATCGCAACGAACTAAAACTTTCTTTCCCTGTAATCCAGATAAATCGTCTACTGTCTTTTTACTAAGCATGCTAATAATGCTCCTTTCCAATATGTGTATACAATATAATTAATAAAAAATAAAAAGGGCCCGGTCCTCAACGACCGGACCCTTCTTGGATCATTAGCCTAATTCAGCAAAGTACTTAATTGTACGAACCATCTGGCTTGTATATGAATTTTCGTTATCATACCAAGAAACAACCTGTACCTGATATAAATCATCGCCAATCTTTGATACCATTGTCTGAGTTGCATCAAACAGGGAACCATATCTTGTACCGATAACATCAGAAGATACAATCTCATCTTCGTTGTAGCCGAAGGACTCGCTTGCTGCTGCCTTCATAGCTGCATTGATGCTGTTCTTTGTTACATCAGTGCCCTTAACAACTGCTACTAAGATAGTAGTTGAGCCTGTTGGAACTGGAACTCGCTGAGCGGAACCGATTAACTTGCCGTTTAATGCAGGAATAACTAAACCGATTGCTTTTGCTGCACCAGTAGAGTTAGGTACGATATTAGCAGCGCCTGCTCTAGCTCTTCTTAAATCACCTTTTCTGTGAGGTCCGTCAAGGATCATCTGATCGCCAGTGTATGCATGAATGGTGCTCATGATACCAGACTGGATTGGTGCTAAATCATTAAGAGCCTTAGCCATAGGTGCTAAGCAGTTTGTGGTACAAGAAGCTGCGGAGATGATTTTGTCATCTGCAGTTAATACATTCTCATTAACACTGAAAACTACAGTTGGAAGATCGTCGCCTGCTGGAGCAGAGATAACTACTTTCTTAGCGCCTGCATCGATATGAGCCTGTGACTGAGCTTTTGAGCAGTAGAAACCAGTACACTCTAAAACTACATCTACACCTACTTTACCCCAAGGAAGGTTTGCAGCATCTTTCTCAGCGTAAATTTTAATGTTCTTTCCATCAACAGTGATAGAATCTTCAGAAGCTTCAACCGTGTGAACGTTCTCGCCGTAGTATCCAGCGTATCCGCCCTGTGCAGTATCATATTTTAATAAATGAGCTAACATCTTTGGATCTGTTAAATCGTTAATTGCTACTACTTCATAGCCTTCTGCTCCAAACATCTGTCTGAAAGCAAGACGACCAATACGTCCGAAACCATTAATTGCTACTTTTACTGCCATAATTCAATTCCTCCTAAGAATAAAATTGATGTGATTGTTAAATATTAATCAACTACCTTTTATTCTACCTAATAACCCAATAAATAGCAAGTCCTTTTTTTATTTTTATCTTTTCCCAGAATCGTATTTACGATGTCTGTTAGGTCCTGCAAGACCTCTGTAAAAAGACAATTTATTAGGATAAATAAAGGGTAAATTCTTTCATTATACGTATCTTATTCTATTATAAATATGCTTATCTAAATTATACATATTATTTTAAAAACATATATTTTTTACGTTTCTTTATTTAATTATCAATTCCAATGCTTTTTGCGTTATTTGTAAACTTTTGTATTAATTTTGGTAGAACCCCGGATTCTATGCGTTGATTTTCTCATCTTAATTGATTATAATGAACTTACTTTTGAAAGGAGACCTTCATGCTGCCAGATTATCATTTTCATACCATTTTTTCAGGAGACTCCGATACACCGGTGAGGGAGCAGTTAGACCAGGCCATCCTACTTGGAATGAAATCCCTTTGTGTCACAGATCACCATGACTTTGATGTGGATTCTCCCATTGATTTTAATTTGAATTTAGACCGGTATTTTGAAACCATGATTGGGTTAAGAGAAGAATATAAGAACAGACTAGATCTTCGCATAGGAATTGAACTTGGACTTCAAACTCATCTGGAAGAATATTTTAAAGACCTGGAGTCAGCCTATCCTTTGGATTTTGTGATCGGTTCCACGCATTTTGTTGATGGCAAGGATGCCGCATATTCTGAATTTTTCCAAGGCAGAACGGAGGAAGAAGCATATCTTCACTATTTCCAGGTCACACTAGATAATGTAAAGAACGTAAGCACTTATGATGTTGCTGGTCATTTGGATTATATCGTCCGATATGGTCCAAACAAAGCAGATTTCTATAATTACCACACATACCAGGATATTATAGATGAAATTCTAAAAGCCATCATTGAAAAAGGCAAAGGAATTGAGTGCAATACGGCCGGGTTCCGAAAAGGAATTCATCAGTCTAATCCAGGTCAGGAAGTTTTAAAACGTTATAAGGAACTAGGCGGAGAAATCATCACCATTGGTTCTGATGCCCACGTCTCGAAGGATCTTGGTGCAGACTTTATAAAAGCAAAAGAACTGTTACGTTTGGTTGGATTTGACTATTATACGGAATTTAAAGAACGAAGGCCAGAATTTAAGCCTTTATAAACATAAGAAATACAGAATTGGAGAAAATTATGAATGTATTTGACATCGTAGGCCCTGTTATGATAGGTCCTTCCAGCTCACATACTGCTGGGGCTTCCAGAATTGGGAAAACTGCCGCTATGCTTTTGGGTGCCCCTGTTGCAAAAGCAGACATCCTCTTTCATGGCTCCTTTGCAAAAACATATCGGGGACACGGCACAGATAAAGCCATTGTTGGTGGCATCTTGAAATTAGACCCTTGGGATCCTGGTATTAGAACTAGCATTGAGACTGCAAAGGAAATGGGCATTGAAATTATCTTTCGAACCGGAACCATTGAAAATGCTCATCCGAATTCAGCCCTTATTACGTTGACCTCCCAAAAGGGAAAGACCATTTCCGTACAAGGTGCTTCCATTGGGGGCGGTAACATCGTCATCACCAAAGTAAACGACATGGAAGTTTATTTCACAGGGCAAAAGACCACTTTGATCGTTATGCACCAGGATGTACCTGGAATCATTGCCCATGTTACAGGTCTGGTGGCAGCAGGAAATGCAAACATCTGCAACTTCCGCTTAAACAGAGAAGAAAAAGGAGGTCTGGCTATCATGACCCTTGAAATGGATTCTGATTTTGATGCATCTTTTATCAGCCAGATTAAGGCCATTCCTTTTGTATATAATACCATCTTATTAAAATTAAACTGATCCCTATCTATATCAGCATCCATAGGAAAACAGTCATCTAGGAGAAACTCATGAAACTTAAATATAATTCTGTGGAAGAACTGGTAAACGCCGCTCTCTCTTCCAATCAAAAGATATCACAAATCGTTCTTACGGAACAGGCGGAAGATATGGAACTTACTGAGGAAGCAGTCTATGCGACCATGGAAAGAAGCTTTGATGTTATGAGGCAGTCTGTGGAAAATGGAATGGAGAAAGATCTTCGCTCCCCCAGCGGTTTATCCGGTGGCGCAGCCGCAAAGTTAAAGCAAGCAGTGGATGAAGGTCGCAACCATTATGGCCATCTTCTAGGCAATGCCATCAGCATGGCTCTCGCGGTTACCGAATATAACTCCTGTATGGGACAGATTGTGGCTGCACCAACGGCAGGTTCTTGCGGTGTCATTCCTGCTGCGCTGATTTCTGTTTTAGAAGAATACAATCTTCCAAAAAAAGAGATCGTCATGTCACTGTTTACGGCCTCTGCCATCGGCATGGTCATTGCTAAGGTCGCAAGCATCGCTGGAGCCGAGGGAGGTTGTCAAGCGGAGGTAGGCTCTGCATCTGCCATGGCAGCTGCAGCTCTTACTGAAATATTTGACGGTACTCCAGAAATGATATCTGATAGCTGTGCCATCGCTTTAAAAAACACCATGGGACTGGTCTGTGACCCAGTTGCCGGTCTAGTAGAAGTCCCCTGTATCAAGCGAAATGCCATGGGAGTTGCCAACGCCTTTACCGCTTCCGAGTTAGCTCTGGCTGGTATTAAAAGTGTTATCCCCGCAGATGAAGTTATCGTAGCTATGAAGAAGGTGGGGGATCAGATGTCTCCTTCCCTTAGGGAAACTGCAGAAGGGGGTCTCGCGGCCACGCCTACAGGATGCAGACTCTGCAAAAAAATCTTCGGATAGTCAGATACATGTACAGATAGAAAAGCCTGCTGGAATCAGGAGCTTTTAGATGCTCCTAAGCCAGCAGGCTTTATTGTTTATTTATTCTATTACTGTTCCAATTTCTTTTTGTAAATCTCTATTACCTTCTTCATGGCCTCTTGTCCTGGCGCACCAATGGTCATTCTTTTTTCTACACAGGTTTTTAAGCTGATGGCTTCAAAAATATCCTGTTCAAATACCGGACTGATTGCCTTATATTCTTCTAGAGTCATATCATCAAGTGCAATTCCCTTTTCAATACAGAACAGAACCAATTGCCCAACGACTCCATGAGCGTCTCTAAAAGCGACACCGTGATTTACCAAATAATCTGCTGCATCAGTAGCATTGGTAAAGCCATTCTTTGCACTTGCCTCCATCACATCCTTACGGAAGGACATGGAAGAAATCATGCCTGTAAAGAGAGCCAGACAGCCTTTTACCGTATCAATGGCATCAAAAGTAAGTTCCTTATCTTCCTGCATATCCTTATTATAAGCAAGAGGAATTCCCTTCATGGTAGTGAGCATGGAAACAAGCGCTCCATACACCCTTCCTGCCTTACCGCGAATCAGCTCAGCAATGTCTGGATTCTTCTTCTGAGGCATAATACTACTGCCCGTGCTGTAGGAATCATCAATCTCTACGAACCGGTATTCATTGGTGTTCCAGATGATAATCTCCTCACAAAATCTGCTTAAATGCATGGCAATGGTAGACAAAGCACTTAAGAGTTCAATGAGATAGTCTCTGTCAGCTACAGAATCCATACTATTTAAGGTAGGACCTGCAAAACCAAGAAGCGTTGCCGTGTATTCTCGGTCTAAGGGATAGGTCGTTCCAGCAAGCGCACCAGAGCCTAAAGGACAGTAGTTCATCCTGTTTCTGATATCAGATAGACGGGAGAAATCTCTGTCAAACATCTCAAAGTAAGCGCCGATATGGTGGGCAAGCGTAATTGGCTGAGCCTTCTGCAAATGGGTAAATCCAGGCATATAAGTATCGATATGCTCCTCCATTACCTTTATAAGTTCTGTTAAAAGTCCTTTTACCAGACCAGATAATTCATCGATCTCGTCTCTTGTATAAAGCTTCATATCAAGGGCTACCTGATCATTTCGGCTGCGTCCAGTATGAAGGCGCTTTCCAGCTTCTCCAATCCGTTCTGTCAAAACAGCCTCAACAAAAGAATGAATATCTTCATGCTCTGCTGTAATTTCAAGAATTCCATTTTCAAGGTCTTCCCGTATTCCCAAAAGTCCGTTTACAATGGCATCCTTGTCTTCTTCTGTAAGGATTCCCTGCTTTGCAAGCATTTTCACGTGAGCCATGCTGCCTTCAATATCCTGATGATAGAATTTCTGGTCAAAGGATATGGATGCGTTAAAGTTGTGTACCAGCTGGTTGGTTTCTTTTGTGAAGCGTCCGCCCCATAATTTCATAATCAAATCTCCTCTTTTCGCTGTTAGTTAATCGAATGTACCCGCATCGGTTGTTTTTTCTTTCTTCCTAAGGAGATGCCTGCAATTACAAGAAGAATCAGGATACTTCCTAATGTAATGCCTCCGCCAAGTTTTAGACCTTGAGGCATGTATTCTAGTTTAATCTCATGCGCACCTTCCGTCATGTGCACACTTAAAAAGGTATCAAATACTTTATAAGATTCCACTTTCTTACCGTCTACATAGATGGTCCAGCCTTTGTCATATGGAATGCTTAGGAACAAAAGACCTGCTCGATTGGCATCCACAGTACCCTTAATCTGGGTATCCGACCATTTGGTAAGCTTTAAGGAATTTTTACTTAAGATATCAGAAACAGACTTAAGTCCGTCTGGGTTAAAACGATAGGCAACTGCAATCAGATCTTGCTCATTGTCTTCGTTGTTAATGGTGACCTTATCACCTGCCTTAGCAGTTCCAAGCTCCAGTAAATATCCCCGGCTTACGTTATCAAAGCTTTTTGACCTTTCACCGATAAATGCATTTACCTTTTCCACTTTCTTATTGCTCACATAGACGTAATAATCTCCCTCGTCCTGAGCCGTAAAGGAAAAACTGGTTCCCTTAATCTCGCTGGGCACTTCGGTCAGTACCGGACTGGCACCTAGCACTACGGAAAGATCATTTTGTACTTCTGCTGGATTGGTAAGATTCAACTGCCAGTTATTCTCCACGTCATAAGGTACCATAAATCCCAAAGACATGGCATAGGTATTCTGTCGCAGGTACATATCTTCTTCGTTAGAAACTGGAGTCGAGATCGTGTCACTAGCCTCTGTTTCATCTTGGTAAAGAGCATATTTCACTGCAAAAAGAGCATCCACTAGAGGTGTACTTCCTGTAATGCTATAAGCATTGGTAGAACTTTCACATCCAAGCTTTTTAAAGAACTTAGAAAGGTCCGCATTGGCTGTGGAGGAAAACAGGGATACCGTTGGAAAGTTGAGCCATGCCCCATCATTCTTGGTCTTACGGTTCACCTTTTCTACCCGGTAAAAGGAGTCGTTTGGCATCAGACTGGAAGTCAATTTAGTTGCTGACTCGTTATCTTTTACATAACTGGTCCGGCTGGTAGTCGTCACACTGGTTACAGTTGTATTTACCGCGGCTTCTAAAGCCACAACTCCAAGTGCAACCAAAACCAATACATTTTTATTAATTCCCTTTTGATAGAGGTTAATTAGCCCCGCATAAGCCCCAAGGAATAAAAGAGCCACATAAAAGATAGAAAAGTGATAAGCATCGTCAGTTATCAATTTCTGAGCCAATAATACAAAGATTACAGAAGCAAAAAATGCCATCACTACGTGTTTCCACTTGGTCTCATAAAGATGGATATATGCATGGTAGCACACCATCAGCATAATGAAAATATAAATAAAGGATTGTCTGCATGGAAGGCTGTTTGGATAATGAAAGCCATGCCATATAAAATTCAAAATATTAAAGGAAAAGCTTGCATAGAAAAAGAGAATCAAGGAACACATAACAATCTTTTCTTTTTTACCAATCTTTGAGCTGACCAGATATAACAGGAAAAACATTAAAACCGCAACTCCGCAGTATATATTAGGCCAATGATCCAGTCCAATCTCCGTTTCTACCGCTGGCAGATGTCTGGCGATCATATCAAATATGGAGAAATAAGAACTTATGGTCTGAGGAAAATTCAAATCACTGGAAGCAGTCATCTGAAGCGCATATATCTCTGGCAGCAGGACAACCGCAGAAAGACCTCCAGCCAAAAGCGAAAACAGGGCAAAATGACCTGTATTTATAAAGATGTTCTTCCATGGGCGTTTTCCCTCTAAGATAAGAAGAACTACAAAATAAAAGACCATAAAAATACATATCATAATCGATATGTAATAATTCGATATAATAGATAACCCTAGTGTTATACAATATAGAAAGCATCTTCTTTCTTTTACCAGTCTCTCAAGTCCCAGCATGATCAATGGGAACAACAGAATGCAATCCAGCCACATGATATTCCAGCTATAAGCCGCCATATAACCAGACAGGGCATAGAAGATACCAAAGAATGCAATTCCAAAATCATTGGTTTTAAAATGTTTTCTCAAATACCAAGAAAAGCTTAATCCAGATAGACCGATTTTAAACACGATCATATAGGTCATAAACTCAATGACGGAATCTTTGGGACAGAAAATCAACAGCCAGTTTAAAGGGCTTGCCAAGTAATAAGAATAAAGGGCAGCGAAATTCACTCCCATTCCAATATTCCAGCTATATAAAAGGCTTCCCCCATGGGTTAGCTTGTACTGAAACTCAGAAAAAAACGGTGCATACTGGTGATACATATCCGTCCGTAAAAAGCTTTCTTCTCCAAATGGAAAAATTCCTCTCTGGGCAAATATAATAACCATAATAACCATAGGCACAAAAAAAGCTGCTAACAATCCATCAGCAGGCCGCACTAAGGAAGCTCCTTTCGCCCCTTTTTCATGGAATGCAGATCGTTTTTTTAAGAAACGGCCTCTTCGTTCTGGAAAAACGGCTTCATCTTCCTTTGGCGTTTCTTCTATTATAATATCTTCTTCAATGTCCTCTTCTTCGTATAAATCATCTAAAGTCATCTCAGGTTCTTCCATATCAGGAAGCTCTTCTTCACCATCATAGAGCTCCTCCATCCCTTCCACAGGAACGATTAAATGGATCTTTGGAGGTTCCATAAAATCCGGTTCTATCTTTTGTTTCATCGCGTTAATATCGTTCTCTTTCAAACCTGTTTCCCCTGCTGTATCTTTATTTTCGTCTGATGTTATCTTTAGCATATCCTCTAGTTCTTTTGATATCTTCTCAATTTCGTCATCATGCTCCATTTCATTTACCTCTCTTTACAGGGGTTTTTCCTCACTTTTTCGGAATATGAAAAGTTTGCTGAATACATAGTTTGCTACCACTACGACTACGGACACCAGTACTTTACTTACATACTCACCCATATTGAGCCAGGAAACCATAATCACCATTAGAACCAATTCCATCACGCCTGACACTACTCTGCATGCGGTAAAGGATATCACTTCCTTTATCAAGTAGCCCAAATGCATGTTATAGCTTTGAAAAACAAAAATTTTATTGACTACATAGGCAAACAGAACCGATACTACCCAGGCTGCTGCTGTTGCGATGCGATAATCTATGCCGGTCTTTACCATCGAACCATAGAATACCCAGTTCACGAGGGTTGTCAAAACTCCAAATATCAAATAAGAAATGACTTCACGGCTCATGAGCTTACGCCATATTTTTTTTAACATTTCTTTTTCTCCTGTAAATTTACATTTCCTCTATTGTATTATAAGGAAGAAAAAATGTAAAGGGTATCTAAGGCTTGACTTCCAGAAACTCTTTGGCTCCATCTGAGTAGTAAACCTCATAATCATCGGTGATAAATATCCCATAAACACCATCTAAGGAATTGATTAATTTAAGTCCTCCCTCAAGTCCCTGGGAAAAACATGCCGTTGTAAGACCATCTGCATCACCGGAGATTTTAGTTATGATAGTGACGGATACAAGTCCATTATGAAAGGGGTAACCTGTCTTAGGATCCAAAAGGTGATGATAATTAACTCCATCCTTGATAAAATGGCGTTCATATACACCAGAGGAAACCACAGACATATCCTTTATATTAAGCGTCTCTATGGTCTCATTCCGATCTGCGAAGGGCTTTTGAAGACCGACTTTAAATGGTGTCCCATCTGGCTTTTCTCCGACACAAAGCACATTACCACCTAAATTAATAATTGCACTTTTTACCCCCTGTTCCAAAAGATAATCCTTTAGCCGATCTGCAATATACCCTTTGGCAATGGCACCAAAATCAAGAGTGGTATCCGGAGATAAAAAGGTAAGACTGTTTTCTTCCAGCTTTAAATTCCTGTAATCCACCTTTTTTACATCCTTTTTAATTTCTTCTTCCGAAGGAATGACAGGATTTTGAGATGTAAAGTTCCATAAGGAAGATAAAGGTTCAATTGTGATGTCAAATCCGCCATTTGACAGTTTAGAGAGATACTCTGCCCTGGTAATAAGATTCTTTAAATCATCCGATACTGTCATTGTCTGCTGATTCGATGGTCTGTGATTTAACTTATAAACCTCACTGCCTTCTAAGGTCTTGCTTAAGATGTTTTCATAAGAGCGGCATAATTCCAGACAACCCTCTAATATTTTAGGATCATCTTTATCGTAGATTGTCACTGTAACATAGGTATTTAACAGAAACCCAGATTTAGAAATAGGTTCTATCTTTCGATTGCATCCGGAAAGTACCAAAGCCGCCATCACTGCTATAAAAAGGAGCATTTTCCCTTTTATCATTCCACTTCCTCCATCTCACCCTTTGCTTCCATTGCATGGTCAACTAAGATCTGGCAAACACCACTTAATTCTCCCATACCTTTTAAACGACAGATTACTTGATACCCTTCTTCTTCTAACTGTGTCTTCCAGGAATCGTCTTCTTCTCCTGCCATGTCGTTGTGGGCGTGGTCGCCACATACAATCATAAGGGGCTGAAGCACAATGCGTGTGGAATCCGTCTTTTTTACTTGTTCCATAATATCCTGAAAGGTAGGTTCTGCTTCTACTGTACCAATATGGTATCGGTCAAATTCTCTTCTAGAAAAAACACCTGCCAGTCGTTCATACGCTTCGTTGGCTACATGTTCCGTTCCATGACCCATAAATATGATTTCCGTTCCTGCCTCATCGTATTCTCTGGTATCGTCTGTAAGAATCGTGGTGAGTCTTTCATAATCTTTCTCTGTTGATAACAGAGGTTTTCCACAGATAATCGTTTTAAATTGATCTTTATACTCCTCCACAGCAGAAAACATGCGGTCATTTTCCTCTCCCCCCATTACCAGGGTGGGTTGGACTAATACATGAGTATATCCTTCCTTATATAACTTTTCCAGCGCTTCAGAAACGCCATCTATTTCTATTCCATCTCTATTTTTAAGAATCCCAATAATAATCCGACTGGTAAATGCTCTGCGCATTTCAAAGCCTTTTAATTCATCTTTGATTGCCTGTTCAATGGACTCAATTGTTTTTCTTCTGCTATCATGATAGGTTGTACCAAAACTAACTACTAAAACCGCTTTTTTCATCTTATTCTCCTATATGTATATCTTTTTCCTGATTACCATATCACAGATGAATTTTACTGTCAAACTGCTTTTCACGCACCATAGGCGCAAAACCAAACGGTTTTGCGCCTACGACTCACATTGCATTCATTTTAGGAGATTATTAGAAATCTACCTCTGTATCATAGTAACAACAAATCAACAGTTTCTCCATCTCAGCCGGTGTAATCTGTCTTGGGTTGGAGCCGGTGCATGCATCACCTACTGCTAACTCAGCTACTGTCGCTAATTTATCATTGAACTCTGCTTCGTCAATGATTCCACCTTCATATTCCTTAATACAAGTAGGAATACTAAGTCCTTCATTCATGGAACGGATTTCAGTGATCAATGCATCTACCAGTTCTTCGTCCGTATCACCCTTTAAACCGATGAAACTGGCAATCTCACCATAACGTTTTGCTGCCTCGGAATCTTTTGCATTGAATTTGATTACCTTAGGAAGATACATTGCATTTGCACAACCATGTACAATATGTCCGCCTGAATATGCAGCTCCTGTCTTATGAGCCATAGAATGAACGATACCTAATAAAGCGTTGGAGAATGCCATACCTGCTAGGCACTGTGCATTATGCATACGAGCACGAGCTTCCAAATCACCACCATAGGATTTTGCTAAATCATTATGTATCATCTTGATCGCATGAAGCGCAAGAGGATCGGTATAGTCACAGTGAAGCGTAGATACATAAGCCTCTGCTGCATGAGTCAAAGCATCCATACCAGTGTATGCAGTCAACTGCTGAGGCATCGTCTCAGCAAGATCAGGATCAACGATCGCTACATCTGGTGTGATGTTAAAGTCTGCTAGCGGATATTTGATACCCTTGTGATAATCTGTAATAACACTGAACGCCGTTACTTCGGTTGCTGTACCGGAAGTAGAAGGAATCGCACAGAATTTAGCCTTAGTTCTTAAGGATGGAAAATTAAATGGAATACACAAATCATCAAATGAGACATCTGGATACTCATAAAATGCCCACATTGCCTTAGCTGCATCAATTGGAGAGCCGCCGCCGATTGCAACGATCCAGTCCGGTTCAAATTCACGCATAACCTCTGCGCCTCTTAATACTGTCTCTACGCTTGGATCAGGTTCTACCCCTTCAAATAACTTTACTTCAATTCCAGCTTCCTTTAAGTAAGCCTCTACTCTGTCAAGAAATCCAAATCGTTTCATCGAACCGCCGCCAACTACCACGATTGCCTTATTCCCCTTTAAATTCTTAAGTTCTTCTAAGGCACCTTTTCCGTGATACAAGTCTCTCGGTAATGTAAATCTAGCCATGTTATAACCCTCCTTATGAATTCCCAGTTTTTGCTATAACAATATTGTATTATAATTCGACAGGAAATACAAAGGTAAAAAGGTATATATCAGTATATAAATATTGATATATATTTAACATTCCGAGGCGTGCATATGCTCAGAGGATTCTAGTTCTTTTATGAATTCCTTCTCCCAGGGGGTTAAAGAATATCCCTTTCTATATACCAAGGAATCCCGAAAAATCCGGTCATCTCCATTACATTCCCGTTCCATTAAATGATACCTTTTTAGCATCTTGCCAGGCATTGGAGATACCCACATATAGGCATCATGATTTTCACACAATAGGTCAAACTGACTTCCTCGCTCAAACACGTAAATCTTCTTAGCTGAGTTTGTACGACCTGTTTCCTTTTCAGAATTCTCCTTACGGCTGGTCACACCGTCTCCATGGACAATTTCAATATAGGGCATCAAATCTTTTGAATCGATTTCCTTCTTTTGAGCTAGTGGATGACGAGAAGAGAAAAGTAGCCTTAAGGGAAAATCAAACAGCGGTTCCATAATTAGACCTTTTGCCACTGTGGTTTGTCTATAATAAGCCTCTGAAGTAGATTGATACCTGATGATTCCCAGACTATATTCCCCAGTCTCCACATCCCGCAAAGTTTCCGCTGTATTGGTCTCCCTTAGCCAGACAGCCATGGATTCCTCCGGGTCAATGGTTTGGATAAATTTAGTGCAGGCAAGACTGATATAACTTGCCCTTGGCATGGAAAGAGAAAATCTCATTCCATTGATCTGGTCCGGCTTATATAAATGCTCCATTTCCTCTATCTGAACCAGTACATTCCTGGCATATTCAAGGAATACCCTCCCTCTCTCCGTGGGAACCACTCCCTTAGGAGTCCGCTTAAATATAGGTGCACCAAGACTCTCTTCCAGACTTTTGATGGATTTGCTTAGATTTGGTTGATCCATAAAAAGGTTGGCTGCTGCCTGTGTGATGGAGCCTGTCTTTTCAACCTCTACCGCATATTGCAATAATACAGTGTTCAATCATCTTCCTCCTTTGTATTTACCTGCCTTCCTTTTCGGCTTCGTAAAGATACTTGGACAAGGCAGATAGGGAAACTGCCATATTTTCATTCTGTACCAGTACATGATCCGGGACTGATAAATGAATGGGAGCAAAATTCCAGATCGCCTTCACGCCTGCTGCCACCAGATGGTCACATGCTTCCTGAGCTGCATACGCCGGAACCGTGATAATTCCGATATGAATATTCATTCTCTGACAGAGGTTTTCAAGCTTTACAAATGGAAAGATTAGCTTTCCTCCGATTTTGGTATTCACCTTTCTTCCATCGGAATCAAAAGCCATGACAATTTCCACCCCATACTGCTCAAAACCTTTGTAGGTTAAAAGTGCTTTTCCTAATGACCCTGCCCCTACCAAAACGGCCTGGTTAGTGTTATGAAATCCCAAAAATTCTTCAATATCTCGAATTAATTCCCTGATCAGGTACCCCATTTTCGGTTTGCCGCCAGTCTTTGTCACCATGGCAAGGTCTTTACGGACTTGAACTTCATTAAGCTTTAAGTCGGCTGCCATAGAGGGAGCTGATATAGTTTCTGCCTTTTCCTTACCCTTTTGCTCCAGGTAATGATGATAAACTGGGAGGCGTTCCAGTGTCTTTCTGGAGATTCCTCCCACCATGTGTCTTTTTTCTTCCATAAGCAAATACTCCCCCTTCTAAAACCGCAGGCTCCTGCACCGGTTAAATGCCGCAAATACTTCCTGTCTTCTGGGAACAGCTAGATTAACCTCTCTATCAATGGAGCGGAGATATTACCTCAAATCCCAGGAAGTCTTCATTTAAAGGTCTCCCTCCTCTTAATTTTCTTGCAGATCGGCAAGGAACATGGCATCTCCAAAACTAAAGAAACGATAGCGCTCCTTGATTGCTTCGTGATAAGCATGCAGTACATGTTCTCTTCCTGCCAAAGCGGAAACCAACATGACTAGAGTGGATTCTGGTAGATGAAAGTTGGTAATCAGACAGTCCAGAGTCTTAAAGCGATAACCTGGATAAATGAAAATCTCCGTCCAGCCACTTCCTGCTTTTAAGATACCTTCTTCCGTGGAAGCAGACTCAACGGTGCGGCAACTGGTTGTACCTACGCAGATGATTCTGCCCCCATTCTTTTTGGCATCGTTTACCTTTTTGGCTTCTGCTTCCTCAACAACATAGAATTCTGAATGCATGTGATGGCTTTCGATCTCATCCACTTTAACTGGTCGAAACGTTCCAAGACCAACATGAAGGGTCACTCGTGCAATGGTTATTCCCTTTTTCTCGATCTCTTCCAATAATTCTTTTGTAAAATGAAGCCCTGCTGTTGGTGCAGCGGCTGATCCCTCATGCTTTGCATACACGGTCTGATAGCGGTTTTTATCTTGAAGCTGATGAGTGATATAAGGAGGCAACGGCATCTGGCCCAACTGATCTAATATTTCTTCAAAGATTCCGTCATAAGAAAACTGTATTAGTCGATTTCCCTCTTCTACTACATCGATTACAGTTCCTTTTAATAATCCATCTCCAAAGGAAATCACAGTTCCTTCCTTCGCTTTTTTACCTGGCTTTACAAGAGTCTCCCAGATATCATTCTCTCTTCTCTTTAATAGAAGGATCTCTATTTTAGCTTCCGTTCCTTCTTTCACTCCAAATAGTCTGGCTGGAATTACCTTAGTGTCATTTATAACAAGACAGTCTCCCTCTTTTAAATAGGAAAGAATGTCTCTAAAGTGTTTATGTTTAATCTCTCCTGTTTGCTTGTCCAATACCAAAAGCCTAGATGAAGAACGATCTAAAAGTGGATCCTGAGCAATCAGTTCCTGGGGTAAATCAAAATCAAAATCCTTTACGTTCATGATTTATTATCTCCTTTGATAAAAATGCCCCTCTGCACGGTGCCACGCAGAGAAGCATCTGTTCTTACCTATTAATTTGTCTGACTTGTCTGGCTAGAAGACTCCTTGGCACTTTCCGACTCCTGACCAGTTGAATCTTTCCCGGTTTCTGACTCTGCCTGAGAGCTTTCTTCGGTTTCATCTTTCTGGTTCATCAAGGTATGATAAACAGCCAAAAGATTCTCATCAGACTTTAAAGCCTTATCAAGACTTTCATTTACTTCCTTTGCCAGTTTTTGAACCTCATCAGAACGATTGGCTTCTTCCATCAGTTCAGACTGTTTTTTATCCGTATCTGCAACCAGATAATAGGTTCCGTCAGCGTTTTTTTTCGCATAACAAACAATAAGACTTGGAGCCAGAGATTCCGCCTGGCGGAATTTTACATCGAACCTAGTGTAAACAAGGTAATCCCCTTCTTCCACACCTGAAGTTGTATAGCAGACCAGATTCTCATAGCTTTGATAGAACTTAACTTCTTCTTCCAGTCTAGCATTCTGTTTTTCCAGTCCTTCTGTCGGGCAACTTCCTCCATACACAGTAGAAAGCGCTTCTTTATCACAGGTTTTTCTGGCTTTAAAATATGCTTCCATTAATTCCTTGATCTCCGGTACCGCGTCCTTCTTTAAAGTGATCTCAGCTTTTGGCACTTCTTTTGATCCATTTTCCTCTTTACCTACGGAAGAATTCCCTGCTTTTTCTGTTAAATCCTTTTCCTTTTGACCAGGCTTATCCATTATAACTACCACGATCATAAGTATTATTACTACCAATGGAATGGTAAGAAATTTCCAATAACGTTTCAATCCGTCCTTGGTACCATTTTTCCATTTTTCCAATAAGTGCTTCATATCGGCTTGACCTCCTGGAGAAAGAATCTCCTTTCCATTTTAACAAAAAAAACGATAAAAATCAACAAATACTCTTGCGCTTTAAAACATCTTATAGTAGAATGTATAAGATGCATCTGTAGCTCAGTGGATAGAGCAATGGCCTCCGGAGCCGTGTGCGTAGGTTCGATTCCTATCAGATGCACTTTTTGTATGTCAAAAACAAATCTCTGAATTTTATTTTTTATAATAAATATGAGTATATTTTTTCATGTTAATCATTTTATATTAGAGATTACATACTTATTTGTTTTTATATTTTTTTCTTCAATTGCTTCTTCTATGAAGTTTTAAACTTCTTATCTAAGAATATTATGATTCAATCTTAAACATACTTTTTTATCTTATTAAAACTCCCCAATAATTATCAAATAAAATATCACACACAAAAAAGATTTAGTCTTGATTCATTCAACATTAAAATTGTATTTCTATATAAATAATTCGCATGATTAATATTATCTCTTACGACTATACTCTTTTTCATTTTTTTAATAGGTAGAAAAAACTCCTAATATTATAATTACCTCTAATATAGCAAATGACTTTATTTAATCCCTACAACATACTTTTTATTATTAAGATATCTTATATAAAGCAATATTTCTAAATAGTGCGCACCTTCATAACTTATGTATAATATATAATAATTATTATATGCATGTATTGTTATGGTTCCGTAATTTTTGACATTTCATCTTGATTCTTACTCCATAATTAATATTTAAGCAGAAAAAATATACTTTCACCTCTTTATCTCAATTGCATTTAAATATCTCTGGCTAACTTAGATTCACAATACCTACAAAACTTCTAACGCTACAGTATATTTAAACCTGTCCTCGTTTTATGCCTTTTTTTACGAAAAAAACTACTTATTTTTTGGTCCGAAATATAAGAATGCATATGAAGCACTTATTTCCTTCAAGCAGATAAGACGTTATAAAAGAGTAAATATCTAAAAAAAATGTTAAAATAATTCAGATATCAATTTTTAATATATTAATCCAATAAAAACAAGACTGATAAAAAGTCCCTCTTATCTACTATATACATATAGCTTAGGATTGTAATAGTATTTGTAAAATACTATTGTTGGAGAAAAAAAAATAGTGTCAAATTAAAAATATAAAACTTATTTTAATTGTGGTTTTATAATTAGGAAAATAATTAAGAGACTTCAGAAGATTAAGTAAGAAATTAATTTCAATAGTAAAATAATAATAATAATGTTTCTGATTTTAAATCATAAATTATCTAAATGTAACTTTTGAACACTCTTCCCTTTTTTGTCAGGATTCAACTTAAATTCCTTTAATCACCACGGCTATAAACAAAATAGCCGTGGTGCATCCATAAAAATGTTTTATTATGATTCATAGTAAGATTCATATATAACCTATATTATTTATGAAAACACCCGGGGTGATTATAAAAATTTGCTCTATATAAAATTATAAATAAACTTTACCGCAGCAGCTCGGTTGACACTGATAATGCCGCTGTTCATGTAAAGCATGAGTAAGATGATCCGTCACAGGCGTCTATACCTAAGTTATGAAGTATTCTACTTCCTTGTGCCTGACTACCTGCTCGAATAATCATTCTTTTCCAGTTCTTCTGTCTAAGCATTAACCCTACTAAAAATATTAATAAAGGATGAGTTAGTGTAGTGTTTTATCTCGAACTTGAGTCTTACACTTTTATTGTGCCTGTTTCTTTAGATTTGTATCCCTCTTTTTTTTATAGCCAGTTATATCCAAACTATATGGTATTGTAAAGTCAGAATCAAGTCTCCCAACTTAATGATTCTGGCTTTTTCAATTAAAAAATTATTTTTACAATGACTTTCTATACTTGTAATTTTTATTTACCAGGTTCACGTAGAAGCCCTATTTTAAAATACAAGTTCAACTAATAGTCTAATAGGCATTATAGCCTACTCCTATTCGACAAGAAATAATATTAACAGTTTGCTACTGTTCATCCTGCTTTTTAGCAGAACATCCACAAATTCTTTTCACATCTCCGCGCCTCTATTCGAACATATGTTCTTTGTGTATCATATCACCCTAACCTGTTTTCGTCAAGTGTTGTATCATTATTTTTCAGATACAATTCTAATCTTATTATACTCATTAGAAAATAGGCTAGATTTATCGGTTCAGCTAGCTTAATTGACTTAGTTCACCTAGTTATCTTAATTTAGATATTTTCTACGCAAAATCCATCCCCCTAATCCTTGTCTTTCTGTTGATTGATCCCACTCCCTACTAACATACAGTAAATTACCTTCTTACTCTGTAAATCACCCAAGAACCATATTATTTCAAAACAGTTCTACTACTACATCAGATACCATTTTACTTAATTCAATTGTATTGTTGACAAATTGTCTACATCATGTTAGTATGACATCACAAGAAAATATTAACTGTATTATATTTTGCTATCCTCTCCCATTCCACAAATTTCTTTTCCATTTCTGCCTCCCATGCCAATTTATGTATTTAGGGTAAGTTCCATTTCGACACCCTTAAGACACAGACATCAGATCAGATGGAAAGGAGAATCAAACACTATCATGGAGTTTAACAGAGAAACAAAAATTCCCACCAGGGAAGAATTTCACAAAATGTATGCAGGCGAAATCAGCGTTAGTGATTTCTGCACGCATCAGTCAAAAAAGCGCAAAGTACCTCAATATACTCTGACCGAACGAAAGCTTCAGTCAAAGAGCAAAAATCTGCACACATAAAACACCATATGTTTCACCATAAATAAGAACCATTGAATCAAGGGGGGATATCCTTGGCAAAGGAAAAATCATGCCATAAATTCATTTACAAACTACCCAGCAAACGTCTTGCCAAAGCGGACTGGAATCTCAATTTACCAATACATACGGCACTCAAAAATAAAAACGATGTGGTAGCACTTAGCGATAGCCAGCTTTTACGCTGGATCTGTGAGCTAAATGGGATTAAAGATCTGGATCTGGAGGTAAAGTCCATTCAATCCCAAATCAAACATCAAAAAAATTTACCAAAAAGCGAAGCAACTAAAAATAACATAAGAGAGTTATACAAAAAACTTTATTCCCTTCAATATCAGAAGGATTATGTATGTATCATCATGAACACAAAAAAAGACTACTTAAGAGCAAACAAAGGATTTACCATTAACCAATTCCATTACCGCAGACTTTTAGGAACCAACGGTGGCATTAAAAAATCTACCATAACCTATGTGGGAAGTTCCATATATGATGAAATAAAGAAACGTATGGATAACGGAAGAAATTTAAGCAAGCCTTTGATTCCAGCTAAACTGGAAGCTTATCAGGCCTTAATCTGCAGCAGCTCCATTCCGGTAACTATGCCAAGAATTGCAATTGTAAAGGATTGCGTTGTAACCTTTAAAGAAGATGTGATTCTAATTCAAGATGGGATCAAAGATGAGCCTGAGATGACACGTGAGAAAGACTACGAAATTACTTATTGCGATTCTGACGGATATGGTCTTATGTCTCCGGAATATTCCGTGATCGTAAATAAGAATCTTCATGGAGAATCCTCCAATGGGGAAACAATTACAGGAATTAATACCCGCTTTGCCTGGACCAAAGGTATGCTTTTTACCTTTGATTTTAAGAAGTTTGCCGGGGAGGTTAACAAGGAAAATTACACGTTTTACGATGCCTGGGGTACCTCACGAGATATTCGAGATTATGACGTCATACTTACCACCTCCATGGTAAAGCTGTGGGATTCCTATTATAGTCTAGAGCATTTCCTGCAATGTTCCCAGGAAAACCATTATGAGTTTTCCGTTTCCAAAACAACGCCAAGCAAGCTGGAACATGTGAGAAATGCCAACTACCAGTTTCTACAGACCTTTGAATTTACAGAGGAGGAGCTCTATGAGCTTTGTGAACCTACGATCCGTGAAATCAAGGATGTTCTTTTCGATGACTGGCGTAAAACCATTGTATTTCTAAAAGGAATGCATCTTGATGAATCGCAGGCAGATAGTTGGGAGCACGATTTTATAAAAGCATTGATGATTGATAAGCAAATGGCTAAGGATCCTTTTGTAGTCGGAAAGATCTACAATATGATCCGAAAGAGAATCCAGATGGCCGCAAAAGGGTCTATAAAGCTGACCGGAAATTTTGCCATTGTCTCCGGTGACCCCTACTCTCTCGCCCAATCTATCTTTGGACTTCCGGTTACCGGGCTTTTAAAAGCAGGGGAGGTTTACCATTCCTACTGGAAAGACAAGGGAGTGAAAGGGATTGCCTGCTTTCGTGCTCCCATGACATGTCATAACAACATTAGAAGACGCAAGGTCGTCCATAATCCAGAAATGGATGACTGGTATCAATACAACCAAACCAGTATGATTCTTAATTCCTGGGATAGTACCTGTGATGCTTTAAATGGCGCAGATAAGGACAGCGATGCTTTCTTTACCACAGATCATCCGATTATTGTAAGGAACACAAAGAATGCTCCCACCATTGAGTGCGTACAAAAACGGGCTGATACGGTCATTCCAGAGGAATCCCATTTCGTACAGGCAAATGTCCTTGCATTTGGAGATGAAATCGGTGCTACCACCAATAAAATCACTGCCATGATAGAGATTCAATCTGGTTATCATAAGGACAGTCAGGAATATAAGGAATTGGATTACCGGATCATGTGCGGACAGCATTACCAGCAAAACTCCATTGATAAAGCAAAAGGTATCCTATCAAAGCCAATGCCAAAACATTGGTACGATCAATCTGCCTGCAAAAAGCTACCAGAGACCAGTGAGGAAGAGAAAAAATATAAGGAGCTTTGCCTTAGGATCTGTGCCAATAAAAAGCCATATTTCATGAAATACATTTACCCGGATCTTATGACAGAGTATAAAAGCTTCATCAATGACAGCAACAAGAAATCAATTCGATTGTTTCAGATGTCAATTGAAGAACTAATGGAAAAGCGGGATCTATCAACCGAAGAAATGGAATTTCTTAACTATCACAAAGAACTTTTACCCGTTGGAAACCGCCCCTGTACGGTCAATCAGATCTGCTGGCTATTTGAAAAGGAGTTTCATAATATCCTACCAAAACAAAAATCAGCTACTTCCTTTGATTATACTATTTTAAAATCAGGAGCATCCTACAACAAAAATGATTATAAGAAAATAGAGAAAGTGAAAGCTGAATATGATTTGGAAGTTAAGAATTATCAGTGCCTGGCAAAAACAGAACGTCTGGATAAAGACGAAGTAAGCCTGAACCGAACTATGCTGATTCTTAAATTCAAGGCTGCCTGTGAAGCAATCTGCCCCAACGAAAAAGAACTGTGTGACATCTTGCTGGATCTGTGTTATACCACCAGTAAATCAAAGCAATTTGTCTGGGATGTTTGCGGTGAAACAGTTATCAATAACTTATTAGAAAAGAATCACCATATTATCAATTACCCCGCCAAAACAAGCTCTAAAGGAGAATTTGAATTTGCGGGAGAATCATTTGTCATGAAACAAAGAGTAGAAAAGGAGGTTGAGGAACCATTATTATTTTAAATGAAAAAGTATATGTGGAACAATTGCTGGAATCTAATCGTCTGGATCTCTCAAAAACCTATCAGACCTTAAGTATGCTTGCCAGATACTTCTTCCATATAAAAGGATTTGAGAACAAGGAAATAATTGAAACACTTCATACCTTTATGGAGAATCACAATCCCAAATACAATCCAATCGATTGGTCTGATGCAATAGAGTCCTGCGTAAATCGTGCTCCCAAATATCCCTTATGTCAATGTGATGGCATTTGGGTTACAGATAAGGAGATAGATATCATAGAACGTATTTCCAATAAGGTTTTGGAGCGCCTTGCATTTACTCTCTTATGCCTGGCTAAATTTCGCAATTTTAGAAACGAAGAAAATCAAAATTGGGTAACCAACAGTGATAGTGAGATCTATAAACTCGCCTGCATTACCACAACTGCGTATGACAAAGATATCCGTTTTCATAAGTTAAGGGAATTAGGCCTTATTGAATTTGCTAATCGCATTGATAATCTAAGCATTCGAGTTTTGTTTGCAGAGGAAGCACAAAAAGGCAGGATATTTATTACGGATTTTAGAAAGCTGGGTTACGAGTGGAGAACGATCAAAGGCGAGAATTATATCAAATGCGTACAGTGCGATATCCTGGTGAGAAAAACTTCCTTAAATAAGAAATACTGCAGCAATTGCGCAAAGCAGAACCCCTACTACTCTCCTATGGAGAAAAAGACAATTACCTGTATTGACTGCAAGATCACATTTGAAGCAGCACCCGCCAGCAGAGAGTGCAGATGTGAAGAATGTAAGCTTCATCACAAAAAGGAAATTCAAAAGATGAAATTGAAACGATATCGCAGCAAAATGACAGTGTAACCCAACTCATTTCAAAGTAGAGTTTAAAAATACCCCTTTAAAACCATTGATCTTACGACGTTTTTCAAGAACATGTGTTCAATTGTAATATTTCTAATATGGAAAGGTAGAAAAGATCCAATCCTTTCTCATAACACTCCTTGGCACCGGCAGTCCGATACAGTTCTTGATCGGACTGCCGTTTATATGTACCGGTTGAGAGTATAACAATTATTATGGAATTATGTTTATTTATCAGAAAGAAGGTATTACCATGAAAAAACACATTTTTCCAAACGTGGATCATTTGATAAGTGAAGTAATCTCACTGGCAGATTCCTCTTTCCCATATTTTCAGGAAGTTAATATTGTAGCTGAATATGAACGCCTTTGTTCTATTTTAAATGCGATCGTGAAAAATAGCGATTACCAGCTCTGCAATATCAAACTAAGCGACTCCCATGTTGATGGATATAGAGACGAATACATACTTTCTTTATCTGATAAAAAGATCTGGTGTCAGGAAGCAAAAAATGATAAAGGATATTTATGGGTGGATGGAATCATAACCTATGTACATTCCGATTGCAGCAGTGCATTCGTGATAAAGAACAAGGGGCAGCCAATGATTGAATTTGAATTTTCCCAAGAAGAAGAAAGGTAATCCTATGAAATTAGATTACGGAACACTTATCAGTATATCGCCTTTGGAGCTAAAAAACGGATTGAGCATCCGTTCCCCTAAGTTAAAGGAAATTGCAGCGCTCACATTCCCGGCTTACCAATCCTACTTAGGGGTTTTATTGCTGGACATTGAATCTTATTACAGCAGTATGGATAAAAACATGACTGACTACTTTTCAAACTATTCTCACCAAGAGAAACAGACGATCTTACAAATTCGAGAAGAATATGAAGGATTATCCGAAGAGGAAAAAGATGGCATAATGCCAATCGATATTTTTTCCTTTGATGGAAAGCTTTTAAACGATATTGCAGATTCACTGTCCTTTTTCCTAGAATGTCAACTGCAATATTCCCATGAACACAAGGGATTTATTCAAACCACCGGGAAAGAAACCTTCTGCTCTATATCAAGAGATATTTACACTCTTGTCGTAACACTTATTTTACAAAGAAATGGAATCTTTCCCTCTCAGACAGAATTGGAAAAGCCAAAATTCAAAAGTGAACTTGCAAGAAAACTCTTCTATCGTACCAAAGAGGCAGAGTCGAAAAGAGAAAAAGGTAAAAATACCAATGCAAGCATGGACCTGCCCAATATCTTATCTGCCGTTGCTGCAAGGCACCCTTCCCTTAACATGTTAAACATATGGGATATTACTATTTATCAGCTATACGATCAATTTAAACGGCTGCAAAACAACACACTGTATGATATTCAATCCATGTCAGTGGCCGCTTGGGGAGATGGTAAAAACAATTTCGATCCAGCCCAATGGTACAAAAACCTTAACAACGAAAATTAAGATTTGCAAAATTGCAGATCTTTTTTTTATATTACAAAAAACAGGAGGAATTTATTATGACAAACATGAACAAAGCCAACAGAACTTGCTGTGACGTGGATATCCGTGTATTAAAAACACTGGCTCCATATCTCTTTTTTGAGGATGCAAATGTAACTACATTTGGTTTTACAGCAGATGAAACCTACGCTACCAGCAAGGGTGCGAAAAAGATTGCTTTCTCTAATCCAATGGATGGCACGATGACAATCGAAGCTCAGGTGAAACCATTTAAGCTTTATGCTTTATTATCTGATGGTGTCATCGAAACATCTGCTGTTATTGCAGAAAGAAAGACCATTTCCTGTACCACTGCAGGGGAACTCACTCTTCCAGAAGGCGTAAAAGCTGGTTCCGTATTTGTATACGAAGAAGGAGATTTCGGTGGTAAGGCTGTAAAGGGCGCTGTAGAAGGTAATAAATTTGCTGCTACTGACATTTTAACTGGCAAAGCTTATGAAGTAGGATACTTAATCGCCAAAGAATCCGGCGTTCAGAAGATCAGCTTTAACAACAAGAAGAATCCGCTGGATTACTATATCACTATGAAAACAGTAGAAAAAGATGAAAGCGGCGTAATCACACCATATGTCATCACCGGCTACAAATGTAAGCCTAAGAAAGCTTTAGACTTAAGCTTCTCTTCCAGCGGTGACGCAGCTACTGTAAAGATTGAATTTGCCTGCTTAGAAGATAGGGATGGCAATGTTGCTGACATGGTAGAGTACATGGAAGCGGAAGCATAAGCGTTCCGATTCAAGATTAAATCAAGGTATAACCGATTGTAGTTTGTGTTATTTATAACACTTAGGGAATAACGAATCCGCTACAATCGTTATTCCCTATTTTTTTCCCATTGCATAAAGGAGACGTTATGAAATTTTATTCGTTAGAAGAAGCGAAATCTGTTTATGGTGAGGATTCCCTGATTCCTATCTCCTCCTTAAAACAGATTATATTTTACTGTTCCAATGGGCTGCAGCCCGAGTTTATCTGGGAATCAGAACGACAGGAAGGAAAGATTGTCGCCTGGTTCCACAAAGCCAAAAGCGAGCTCATCTACAAACGATGGCAGGAAAACAAAGCGTAACACGATTGTATCTCACCTTATCTCCCACTTATATATAGAAGAGGAAAATCTATGGCAGACAAAGATTCGATATTAAAACTTACTGCTGCTTTGGAAAAAGAAAAGAGTACAAAGCAGTTAAATCAGGATATTAAAAACATGGAGAAAACCATCAACCAACTTCATCTGATGGCAAAACTCTATCAAGGGGAAAGCAAAAATAAATTAAATGCTTCCATAAAAGAACTGGAAAAGAAAGTAGATGTCATCCGCTTAAAAGCGGAAATTGACAATAAAAAGTTAAAAGCAGACTTAGACCATGCATTAAGCAATGTATCATTAAAAGAGATAAAAATCAGCGAACAGGGTCTTAAAGTCTCGGCTATGAAAATCGCCCAGAGTTTAAACTCCGTTTTATCAAAATATACGATATTACCAAAAATTGATTTAAAGCCTGAAGGGATGAAAAAGGACCTTACTGGTATTCAAAGTAAAGTAAACACAGTGACTACAGCCTTTGGACTTGCAAAAATGGGAGTCGTTAAATTTAGGCAGTCCATGGTAACCCTAAAAGAAATTTCTACTATCTTAAACGATATTTCAAAAGCTGCTGGAATGAGTCGAGAAGAAATCAAGAAATTAGGAAAAGATTCCTTTCAATCTGCTAGTGCTTATGGAACCTCCGCCAAAGATTATCTCTTAAGTGTTCTTTCCATGGCAAAAAGCGGGTATGGCTCTATCTCCAAGGAGTTGAGTGAATTGTCCCTCCTAGCCCAGTCTCTGGGATCTATTTCCGCAGCGGCTGCGGACAGCTTTATCAAATCTATGGATACTGCCTACCAATACAGCGGTAGCGTAGAGAAATTGACCAGGGCACTTGAGGGTGTTATTTCTGTGTCAATGCAAAGCAAGATACCCCTTCTAGACCTTACCGCTGCTATGGAATCCAATGCCATATCTGCTGCAAAGGCAGGCATTGGAATTGATCAGCTTACTGCTGCAGAAGCGACTCTGATTGCTTCATCTGGACAGACAGGAGTTGCTGTAAGCCAATCGTTTCAATCCGTTTTAGAACAGATGGATCGTATAAATCAGTCATCTGGGCAGCTTACAGAACCAATCAAACGCTTGGAAGAAATGGCAAAAGCCTACGCTTCTATTTCCAGCAAGAAAGATGTTTCTTTGTTTGGGGATATTGATGGCCAGGAGATGACAAACCCGATAAAGGTATTGTTAGAACAATGGAGTCTTTATGAACAGCTTCTTGCTAATTATTCTAACGGTAGTCAGGCAGCTATGGCAGCAGCAATTGCTTCTGCTTCCACTTGGGAAAGCCAACTTGTTTCTCTTCAGAATTCCTGGAATTCATTTATTTACTCTCTGACCAGTCAAAATCAATCAGCGGGTATGGGATTGTTTCTGGAGCAAACGCTTGTTAGCGTTGAGGCGCTGGAGGAAAACATTAAACGAATACCTCAGATGTTGGATGGTATTAATGGAATAACTCCAAATGTAGATAATAAATCCTTAAAAACGGATTCATCAAGATCCCCTATTTCCTTTGATCTAAAATCCATATTAGAACCTGCTAATAATCTTCTTGATTTTTCAAAATCAGTTGATGCGTTGGAAGAGGGTTTAATCAAGGGGGAATATGGACTTAATTCATTTTCTGCTTCTGTTGCAAGAAACCATGTAACATTAAATGATTACTTGGCAACATGTACGAAAAAAGCACCAGCTTCGTTAAGCGGGTATAAAGCTCACTTAGAAAAAACAGGAGTAGAAACAGATCTCTTAAGATCAAAAACTATATTACTTAATGCAGCCATGTCTGGTATTGTTGCTATTGCAATGCAGGTTTTATCTATGGCTGTCTCCGCCATAGGTCAAGCTATTTATGATCATTACCATCAAGTAGAAATTGCAGAAAAAGCTCTAGCTGATGCTGAACAAAAGTTAGAAGACTCTAATTCAAGAATATCTTCAATTAATGACAAACTGAAAGAAACATCAGATCGACTTAATGAATTAAATTCAAAGGGTAAACTAACTTTTGTTGAGCAAGAGGAAGTTGATAAACTAAAAACATATAATGAGGAATTGAATCGACAGCTCCTGGCTGAAAAAGCTATCAAAGAGTTTAATAAAGAGAACGAAAGAAAAAAAACATTAGATTACTTTAGTGCGGAGACGCAATATGACGAATACAATGGTTTTACCTCTTCTCTGCCTAATCGAGCTGGAGCACCTGTTTCTCAAGCAAAAATTTTTAGTAGATCTGGTACTGTATTAGATAAGACTTCAAGTGAACTAGCAGAGATAGAACGATTAAAATCAGAGCTTAAAGGTAAAAAAGCAGAAGTAGATGGTATCAAAGTATCAGATCCCAAAGGATACAAATGGGATATAAAATATATAAATACGGATAAAGAACGAGTTATACTAGAAGGTCGGATTAAAGAGTTAGAAACCACGCTAGCAGAGGAAATTCCAAAAATCACTGAAAAACTTTATAATTTAGATTCTGAAAATGATAAAGATTCCATTAGCAAAATAAAAAATATTCTTAATACATATATCCGACAATCTCCAAATATTTCTCCTGAAGAAAAGTTTAATAATATATGGAATTCCGAAGAATTTTCCAATTCAAAAAATTCACTAACTTCCCAAATCGAGACAGGTAATTTTATTGGAATCAAACCTATTTTTGATACTAATTTTCAAAAGCTTGCAAGTGAAACTGGCTTAGGCTATGCAGAAACATATCAGAAGGTCATATCCTCGGCAAAGCAACAAATTAATGATGAAATGAATAATAACTTTATAAATTCATTCTCAGAACTTCCTATTAACGAAATTAAAGATTACATTAATCAACTTGATAGCGGTGATCTTAACGAAACAACAATTACTTCCTTCGAGAACTTAAATAAAATAATTCAGTCTACAGGTGTAAGTTCATCTAGTGCTATAGAAAATATAAAGAACTTTTCTAAAAATATAGATTTCACTCCAGAATTAGAAGCCAATATGGAAAAGGCTGCTGATGTAGTTAATTCAATAAATCAAGAATTTCTAAATACAGGTAAAATCAGCTCTTCTAGTCTAAAATCAATGGCTGACCAGTTTCCAGCCATGCAAAGTAACATAGAAGCATATAAAAACGGATTGTCCAGTTCAGAAAAACTACGTAATCAATTATTAGCAGTATACGAGGATGACGCAGAATCTTTTCAACTTAACATGGTTAACAAGCTTAGTGATAATGAATCTTTTTATGATAACGTAAGAAAGAACAATCAAAGTTTATTCGTAGACCTAGCTATAGCATATGGAGACGATTTAAAGAACTGGAAAAATCTCATGAATGCAAAAGCCAGGATGAAGCTTGCTTTAGAAAAGACTCTTTCTGGTATGTGGACTGGTAAAACTGGAGAAGCCGGTTCTTATGGTTCTTTTGAAAACAACATAAAAGAGGGAAAAGATGGTCAAGTAACTGTAATTTCAGATGATCCTACCGCAATATACGAAAAGGGATTTCAAAATATAGAGACAGAGGCTGACAAATACAATAAGTTCGTTAGACAATTGAATGATGCTTCAAAAGCCGAAATAACTATACCCGAAATAACAAACTCTAAATTTGGGGGAAAAGCATCATCTTCACCCCAAAATACATCTTCTGTTCAAAAACAAAAATTTGATTGGGCCGATCGCTATGATAAATACCAGGATGATAAGAGGAGTAAATTAAAAGACGCTGCCTCCAACACCTACATCGATTATCTAGGCATATCCGAAGACGATTTTAAAAATGGCAAGGAAATCTTAGAAAATGAAGCCCCAAACATAGAACAGTTAGAAGAACTAAAAAACATGGCTGAGAAATCAGGGCTATCCATCAATGATCTGACCCGCACATTAACAAGCGGAACCTGGACCGCCTCCCGCCAAAGCGCTTTGCAGCAGTTAGTGGAACACGATAAAGCCGCGCTGGAAGAGCAAAAAAAAGTAATTGATCAATACAAGACTCAATATGACACTGCTCTCTCCAAAATTGATTCCAAGTACATAAGTAAAATTGAGACTGGAGAGCTATCCACCGATAATCTTTCTGGAGCGGAGGCCGAAAACGTCCAGGCTGCCATTGCTGCATACGACAAGCTAAAAGCCTCAAAAGACAAACAAATTGATCTACAAAAGAATTATACTGAAAGCTTTATGGAAAGCTACGAAAACCAGGCAGCCGCCGTAAAGGCTGAAAACGAAGAACTAAAAGCCTCAAGTTCACTTATTGAAAAGCAAATTTCCTACATGAAAACAGCCGGTGAACTAATAGACGCCTCCATTTATAACAAGCTAATCGAGCAGTCCCAAAAGCAGGAAGCAAACAATCAACGACTGATAGAAATCAAACGAAAAGAAATGCAGGATTTACGGGATCAAAAACTAAATTCCGATAATTCCGAAACATATCGCAAACTTGATCAGGAGGTCCGTGAATTAGAATCCTCTACTCTCGATTTAAAAAAATCTCAGGAAGAATACAATTTCCAGCTTCTAAAAATGCCAATCGAGCATATGGAGACAGTTGCTGGAATGTATAAGAACATCCAGTCTTCCATGGAAAATTGGAACAGTGAACTGGAAGCTTCCGGGAAAAAAGCAGACAGCAGCTATTATCAAAAATTAATTTCAAATGGCTTCACCTTAATGGATCAATACCAAAAACAGGTTGGACTTATCGAAGATGTCATGAATGAATATGATGCCGGCACTGACAATTGGAACGAGTTATACGGCAAACTTCAAAATGTGAACTCCGAAATGTCCTCAATGGTTCAAAATCTCCACAAATGGAACGAAGCACTTCTAAAAATGCCCCTGGAAAAAATCACCGCTAACTCATCGGATCTCCAAAAGCTATTAAGCGGCTTGGAATCCGTAAAAGGGGAATACGATACCGTAATCAGTGCGATAACAGGCGCCATTAACGATCAGGTCAAAGCTATTAATGAACAAAAAGAGGCAGTCAATGAAGAATACGAAGCCTCGAAAAAATCATTACAAGACAAGCTAGACCTATTAAACAAACAAAACGAAAAGCTCAAATTACAGCAAAGATACGAACAATCGTTGTATGATCTTCAAAAGGCCAATCGACAAGCCACAGAAAAGGTCATTCGAGATGGGCAGGTGGTCTACGAACAGGATGCCGATAAGCTCCGACAAGCCAAAGAAGCGGTTCAGGATGCTAAGTTTAGCCTGGAAGCCGATGAGCTTAAAACTCAGATAGACAGCCTCCAAGAAACCCTTAACGGACTAAACGATAAATACCAGGACCAACTAGATTCCTTACAGAAAATTTCTGACAAATGGTCCGAGATTAACAGTAAAATCTCTCAAGCCCAGAATGAGTCAAAGGCCAACGAAGTTCTTGGAAACGGCTGGAAAGAGAAAATATTATCCGGCGATGATGCAAAGCTCTTTCAAAATTTCACGCAGATGTATTCAGGTATTTCGGTACAAATACTACAGTATAAAGAGCAACTGGATACTACCAATCAGATATCTACTCTCCTTGAGAGCTACATTTCCTCCTACAAAGATGGAACCTTAAGCTATACTCAAGCACTAACTGGAATCAATGACCTCTTGTCCCAGCTCAATCAAAAAATGCCTGCTGCCGAAGGCCTTCAAAATCTGTACGATTATTACGGCGCTATTAAAGGGACTGCTGCCAACGGTGACAGCATTTTATCCGGAATTCAGAAAAGCTTAGCCGCCACTGCCGGGGACCTTATGAAATCTCTGGAGCAGTATAACAAAAATTACGGTGCTATCTCCGAATATACCTCCAGCTGGCAGCAACTAACGGACAATGTAGCATCTATGCTTCGTGTATTAAAAGAAGTTCGTGATAATCTAGAGTCTACGGAAGACGATGATGACGACGACAAAGAGCATTCCAATGGTGAACCATATATAGGTGGAGATTGGGTAAGCGGAGGACCGGGTGATCACAGTAGCAAAAATGTAGGCCCCTACAAAAGCGGCATACAAAACGGACTGGTAGGTAACAGCACCCCTTTTAACCGAGAGGCAAATATGAAGCTCTTAGGTCTTAAAAAACTGGAGCCAGATGAATTTCCCGCAATCCTTCATAAAAATGAAGCTGTTTTCAACTCCGACCAGCAGGATACCCTTCTATCCAACCTGGGGCAAGCCTGGAACTATACACCATTTGCTTCATCATTTCTCGCAGACACATCAAAAGGTACAGGACAGACCACTACCAATTTTGAATTTGGTGATATCCACATTGAGTCATGCAACAATGCAGATGAACTGGCTCAAGGCATCTTAAACGGTGGTCTAAGAAATGCTATGATTCAGCATACAGGAAAGCGTTAGTAGTGACGGCGAAAACGGAAAGGAGGTGAACTCAATTGAACCTACAAGATGTCTATAAAAAGCTGGTAGATGACATTCATTACTTATTTACGAGCGCAACAGAAACTATGAAATTTGACCGTACATTCCGTGCCAAGGTGATTGGCCCCGCCTCCAAAGGAAAATACATTATTTCCTATAAGAATAGAACTCTCACTGCCAGGTGCGGCCGTAGCCTTCAGCCAAACGATACTATTTGGGTCTGTGCTCCCTGTAATGACTGGAATTCCTTATTTATTAGGTTGACAGAACCACAAGAGAGTTCCTGACCAAAAGCTGGAACTGGCTAAACCATTTCAAATAAGAAAAGGAGCTAAACATGTATGCAACCATTCACCCAATAGAACCATTTGACTCGTCAATTGGAACTGACATTCATTTTTCCTGGCAGGGGAATCAGATCTATAAAGCCAGATGCCTCATAAAAGAAAATGCCTCTGGAACAACCGTATATGACAAAATCATTAGCACCATGAAGCAAAGCTATTCTCTTCCAGCAGATTCCGAGCTTAAAAATGGCGGCTATTACGTAGCCTATCTATCCGTCTTTGATATAGACGGCAAAGAGTCCACTCTGCAAAGCGTAGGAACTCCATTTTACTGCTACGAAACGCCGGAATTCAAATTGTCCGTGAATCCTGGTGATGTTTTAAAATCATCTGCCTATCAAACTGGACTTATCTATACCCAAAAGCAGAATGAACCCTTAAATTCCTTTTGTATCACGCTCTACACCTACCAGAAAACAGAGCTGCAGACCTCTGGCGATCTATACGATACCAGTCAATTAGAGTATCTGATTTCAGGTCTTGAAAATGCAAAACAGTACTACATAAGAGCAACAGGAAAAACCCTTCACAACATGAATCTGGATACCGGATATATTTTATTTACGGTATCCTATACCCAAGCTCAGATTTTCAATCCTCTAGAGCTAAACAATAGAGCGGAACACGGTGCCATTGAAATTAAAAGCAATATTATTTCCACCATTGGCATCCCGGAAAAAGATATCATTTACATTGACAATGAGTTTGCCGACTTAAGAGAAAATTTCGTTACTTATGATATTGGCTTCGAAGTAAATGGAGACTTTACCAAAGCATTTCGCTTCCACCGACCGGTACCCAATGCTAAAATCATCCATTTTACCAATAAAGATCAATGCCATGTAAACATTTATTACAGGGAAGGTAATTATTCAGACTCTGGAGGTGAGAAAGCTTTCTTTGAACTGGAGGCAGTCTCTTTGGGCAGCAAATATATTCTCTTTAGCAAATACCTTCCACTCCCCAAGGATACCCAACAATTTGTGCTCTGCACCAACCGAATCGGCGGCTATTACGAAATCAGAGCTGAATTGGTAAATAAATAGAAAGGCGGTGATATTATGTTTTTAGGAAGCTGTTTTGCCTCAAGCAAGGAATCCCTGGCCTCATCACCAGCCTCATCTTCTGACATTTCCGACTTAACCATAGCCTCAGCCATCTATGATGAAATCTTTGCTACGGAAAAAGTGATCGAGCTGTCAGGAGTAGATCAGACATTTCCTTCTGTCTGGGGCTTTGATACCCGGCTTCACGCCCTGTTTCAGGGAAACCTCTACGGTGGTAACGTAAGTTTTACAGAAAGCATCGTAGAATCCATACGAATTAAAAAGAGGGTAAAAGGCGATAAAAAGTTTAAGACTATTTATGAAAAGCCCATTCGTTCCAATGAAGATTTTAAAATTGAACTTATGGATTACTATGAACCAGTGGGCACGGTGGAATACGCCTACGTACCAATCATTTCCGGCGGTGAAAATAATTATATTACAAACCGAGTAGAATCCTGGTTCGACTCCTATTTCATCTGCGAAAAGGATATCTCATATCCTATGGTTCTGGACACAAGATTTGATAAAAAGCTAACCCAGCGCACCAACCTGATTGAGCTTCTGGGAAGAGAAAAACCTGTAGTATTAAAGGGTGGTAAAATCCGATATTTTTCCGGCGATCTATCCTGTACCTTTATTGAATTAAATGAGGATGGCTGGCAGACTCATTCTTCCTGGGAATATCGGAATGGAATCTATGATTTCCTTACTAACAGTCAGCCAAAGATTTTAAAAGATTTTCTGGGAAATGTCTACATGGTGGCTGTCACAAGCAATGATATTACAGAAGAATCCGATCATTATGAGCACGTAACCACAAAATTTAGCGTAGCTGAATGCGGCAGTGCCTATGATGCCGGGGATCTTTATGACAACGGCTTTATAAACGCCGACATTGACAGGTAGGTGAAACAATGGCATATGAAGTAACTCAAAAAGACTTAGACCTGTTAAAGCAAGGCACCCAGGAGATTTATTTAAAGGTAGAGTTAATGGATTCCACATTTAAAACACTAGATTCCCTAGAAGGACAAATCATAAATGACAGCTACAGCCAGGACAGCGAATCCATACAACGCAGAAGCTACCAGTTTGATCTGGTGGTATTAAACTCTTCCTTCATTATCGGGAAAGATAAAAAAATATGGTTGGACAAACGCCTGAGAGTCTTCTACGGAATCAAATCTGTGAAGACAAAAGAAATTATCTGGTATCAATTGGGAGTATTTTGCTATCTGAGCATGAAATACTCCTTTTCTAATACCGAAAAAAAGTTATCCGTCTCCTGCGGGGACCTGATGTCCTTATACGATGGCACTTTAAACGGTCATCTAAACGGATACGGCTCCTCCAACAACGCCCCGGACTATGCCGTCCAAAATCTTACCATACCTGCTGGAGAGGACATCCGCGCTTCCGTCATCGCAACTATGAAAGAGTCCAGAATTGAAAAGTATATTGTTGAGGACATTGGAAAACCAATTCCCTATGACTTAACCTTTGCGACTGGAAGCACATACGCAGATATCTGGCAAATGATCCGGGATCTATACGATTCCTGGGAATTTTATTTTGATGCAGACGGAACCTTTATCTGGCGACAGATCCCCACCTGCCTGGAAGACCCGGTCATTCTAAATGATACGGTCATGCAGAACATCGTAGTAAGTGAAAATGCTGATTCCAAATTTGACGGAATCTTTAATGTTACTGAAGTATGGGGCAAGGTCTTGACATTGGAGCAGGAAGACCGATACGCGGATATCTCAAGCTACACCAACAATACGTATGGGATCAATCTCAGTATGTACACAGCCTGGGACAGCGTAGATAACCTGACTCAATTGGCATTTAAGGTAAGCGATGACAATCTTGCTGCTCCAAAGTTTATAATCAACAGCTTCTCTCCCACCATTCCTATCTATGACGGTGATGGGAACCCATTAAAACCAGGGGCATTAAAGAAAAATAACATTTATGTCTTTCGATACCGGCGTCTCTCACCAGATCAGAATGCCCTGTTTCTCTTAGGACAGTTTCAGTGCTATGGAAGGTACGTGGAAGAATCACCAGATTGTCCATACTCAGTAAAAAATATAGGTTATGAAATTTCACAGTCAATGGATTACGGAAATTTAAGTGACGATGCCGCCTGTTATAATCAGGCCGAATATCTGACCTATAAATCAACTGCCATGTTGGATACCATAAACTTAAGTACCTTAGTGATCCCCTGGTTAGAAGTAAACACAAAACTCGAATACACTCCCAGATACAACAAGGAAACCAACCAGTATATTGTTAAAAATCTAAGCTGGTCAACCGGTGACGGAACAATGAGTATGACTCTTTATAAGTTTTTAGAGAGCTATTCTTATGTATATGGGAGAAAAAAGAAAGGAGCTAATTAAGTGAGCTATTCAGAATACCCACAAAGTAAATTTCCAGAAATAATATGCGACCTGCCAAACATGCAGGATGCGTCTTCTACTCTTCGTCCCATCATTGATCAATATAATGAGGCATGGATGAATAATGATACGGATAAAATGACTGCATTGATAAAGCAGTATCCCAATTTAACAAAATCATTATTTAATGCAGATAAATTCAATGTCCTGCTGGACGGAGTAAAAGCAACACAGAAGTTTTTTAAAGATGAAGTCGATGAAATGGTTCTTACAGTTGCTCAGAAAACTGTGGGAATCAACGATTCCGCAGAAGGGGAAGACAAAAAAAGAAATGCTTACTCCGCCAAAAAAACGGATTATTTAACCGGTGTTACGATTGCAAATAATGTGGAAATACCGGTAAGTGCATGGGGTGAGAATTTAACTTATACTTATTCATCTGATAAGATTCTGGAAAATGACAGAGTAAATGTATTTTTTAACTCTGACAGTATGTTCCATGCTGCGAAAGCATTTATTGTTGTGAAAGAAAATACAGGCGAAGGGAACTTTGTTTTAAAAGCAAATAAGTTACCCAAAAGTACTTTGACAATTAGAGAAATCGAGGTGATGAGAAAAGATGGCTAGATATGGTGTAACAAACGTCGCCGGCGGAGGTGGGATTGGATCCGATGAGGTCTCCGCTACTAAGGAATATATATTAAATGGCAAAACTTATGTAGGCTCTGATACCAATGATGAGATTGGTACTGGAACAATGGATAATAATGGAGCTACGGGGAATCAGAGTTTAAATGCCGGTGGTTCCTTTAGCGTGAAGAAGGGATACCATGCTCAGGATTTTTCGGTTAATGCTAATAATTTATTAAGTCAGACTTCGGCTACTGCCGCCTTCAATGAAATTGTAAATGGAAAGACAGCTTGGGTTAATGGAAATAAAGTTACAGGCACAATGTCTGTGCAAAGTATTTTGTCTTTTAGTTGTGCCCCCTATTCAACAAACCAAATTATATTTACATGGCGAAATCCTACTTCTGGTCCATTTTCAGGAGTGATAATTGTCGGAAGTACAGGGGGCTATCCTGCAAATATTTCAGATGGTACAAGATATTATAAAGGATTTGGAAATAATACAAATTCTTCTGGGGTCTCTAATATAGTAATTGGTGGTTTTAGTCTAGGTATAACTTACTATTTTAGAGCGTTTAGCTACTCTACTGTAAACAATCAAGAATGGATTGATAATTCCACAAGAATGTCAACAATTACTATTAATTTGGCAAGTCAGATCATTACTACTAGTACTATTTGGACTGTTCCATCAAATGTGTATACAGTACAAGTCTTTTTAGTTGGAGGAGGAGGTTCTGGAGGAAATGTTTCAAATTACTCAGGGGCATGGGGTGGTGGCGGAGGGGGTTATACTAATACTGGTACAGTTCTAGTAACTCCTGGTAGTCAAATTAATGTAATAATAGGTGCAGGTGGTATCGGCCATTGGTCTAACTCAACCTCCGGGTCAGCTACATATTTTGGAAACTATTTATCTGCGGCTGGTGGATCCATGTCCTGGGGCAATGGTGGAAATGGCGGATCCGGTGGGGGTGGAGGGTCTAATAATGGTTACTCTACCTATGGAAGGCCATATGCTGGAGATGGCGGATCTGATGGCCGAAACGGTACAGATTCCCAAGGCTATACTGGAGGCAAAGGACAAGGCAGCACTACTAGATCATTTGGAGAAGGAAACGGTACGCTATATGCTGGCGGCGGTGGCGGTGGCGGTGGCTTTCGTGGGGGAGGAGCAACTGGTTCCTCTGGTGGCGCTGGTGGTTCTGGCGGCGGTAAAGGTGGTGACTGGTCAAGAAATAGCGAAAATGGTTTGTCCGGTTCACCTAACTCTGGTGGTGGCGGCGGTGGTGGTGGCGGTCATGCAACTGACGATGACTACCGATACGCTTACGGAGGAAATGGTAGTTCAGGCATATGTATAATAAGGTATACAAATTAAGGAGACAAATTATGCAAGAAATCAAATATGCTTTAATACAAGAAAATCAAATAAAAAATATTTTCTTATGTGAGAATTATGAATTAGCAAACCAATTAGCAAAAGCATCTTTCGGTAATGATGCTTTTGCTGTAGATACGACAGATTACTTAACAAGCATAGGAAATAAATTTATAAATGGAAAGTTTTATTATCTTAATGAAAACGGAAATCAAGAAGAAGCAATATATTTACCCTCTGAAAAAGTAATAATAGATGAATTACACGTGAAATTAATAAAATCTCAACTAGCATTAACAGATAGCTACGAAGACAAAATGTCACTAGAAAACAAAATACTAAAATTACAGCAAACTATTGCTAACCTTTATGAAAAGATGGAGGAAACAAACTAATGATTACACCTATCACATACATTTACGCTGATTTAATAGAAACTAGCTTAAAAACAGGTATTAATTACAAATCAATTAATGAAGTGCCTGAAAAAATCAAATCAGAAGTAAAAGAATTATTATTAAAAAGGAATATTGAGGTATAAATAAAACCTACTTTAATACTGCTGAAAGTATTTACCATAAAAAATAGTAACATCATCAGAATATTTTTTAAGATAGGTATATTGAAACTTCTTTTCCAAAGAAAATAAAAAGCTAATCGATAAAAAAGATATGTATTACTTATTTGTATATTCACAGAATAGCGGTAGTATATCCGAGATATTTACGGGAGTATGTGAACAAATGTACCTGTTGACAAATAAACTCTAAGTTCTATGTTGGTTAACTTTATGGTCATTTCACTTCAAATAAGACTGGTAATGCACGGTACCTATACCGCTTTTACCAGTCTTTTAAGATTTAATGCAGTTACTGATAAGAGGCATTCTTCCGTTGCTTTATGAATGCCCCTTTTTTTAATCTTTTTCAATTTATGTTCTCGTTTTAACACGGAAAACGTTCCTTCCGACCATACCTGATTACTCTGTCTGCCCATCATAAAAACAGCCTCCCCATATTTTTATAGAAATATTATATCATTAGGAAGGCCATTTTTGCTACTTTGTCAACAAGTCCACTTTGAAACAGTCTCTGTATCTAAGAAAGAAGGCTTAAATACAGTATTTTCTTCTTAATATGATCAAATGATATAATTAAATCAAAAACTGATCTATAACCAATCATTCTATCCTTTTAAAAATATTAACCAGAAATATAAATTGAATCTGCAGCACCTTGTTTTCCCCGACTTTCTCTCGCCGCACTATTCCATGCATTATTATAAATACCCCAAAGTTCAGATTCACGGGCATTTTCCTCTTTTGTTCCAAAGGAAGTCCAGCCGCTATTAGAATAAGTGGCTACCATTTCGCCATTACTATCGTAAAATTCAGCGTAAGACAAGTCATTTCCTTCTTTATTATATTTAACAGTCCCAAGTAAATAATCGAGCAAATTAAAGGTTTTAGGTTCAGGGTTGTTGTTTTTATATATTGCTCTTAAGCCTTCTGAAATCATATTTTTTCTGTCAGGAGAAACGACAGAAACATAGCTTTTTACCAAACTTCTAAACCCTGCGGATTCTGACTGAAATTTTCCAGCTTCCTGATCTTTCTTTGCTTGTTCAATTATGGCTGCCCTATATTTATCATCGCTCATTGCTGGTGCTGTTTTTGTATTTAAATGAAAATCGGTATAATCAGGTAATTGCACATTACCCCGTTTCTCCGTTCCGGAAAGCAGGTGGCTTTGTGCAAAGGGGTTGTCGTTTCCGATGCGCATCTCTATATACTCCTTACTATCTAATTTAATTTCAGACTTCCATATGGGCTGGTCATATGAAAATCTTTAATATAATGCTTATCTGTTCAAATTACAAAAAATTATAAAGAATCGTCCCAATAAATTGTAATATAAGGACTGGAGTATGTTTTACCACCAACGTCTAGTATCATACCATTCACAATAGCACCGCTTAAGCAAGTGCAGTTAAATGAAATTGTATAAGTTCCATTCGCTCTTGAAGCTAAAAACCCGCTTGTTTTCAAAGTTGTATTACCCGCACCGCCCCACGTTACTTTCTCCGATGCGCTCCTATTACTGCTCGTCAGTGTCAAATAATTGGTCAGCATCCCACCGGCATAATATTTTATGAAGCCCGGATTCACCTCAAGCTTCGTGATTACAGCATTTGTCGGCAGACCTGAAACTATAAATACAACTTCACTGGAATTACCGGTTTGTCCTGTTTTTAACGCAATGCTCATGGTACCTGAAGAAGTCACCTTCTTGCTTCCCGTTGCAGCATATGTAGCGTTCGTTGTTGTAAAGACCATTGTCAATATTAATACGGCACTGAACATCAATTTTAAAAACTTGTTTCTACTCATAAAAATACCCCCTATTCTAAAATTGTTAGAAAATATCAGCAACCAGCCTGCTGCATTTCTTATAATATTTATCGGATATTTCAGGGGATTACTAAGACTTTTCTCGGATTTTTTCATTTTTACACATAAATAACTGAATACTTCCAATTCGTAAGCCATCTTATCTTCTAAACTTCATTCCAACCTGAGAGCCACATATCCTGACCTAAACCAGAAGAACGATTTATCCTATTACAATTCTTTTATATTTTAACATAACTAAGTGTCAGTTCCTTCTGCGCTTCCACGTGCAGTACCAGGATTTTTCTTTCCTCACTGAACGTGAATTTAAGCTTTGTATTCAAAGGCGTCTCATAGTGCCAAATGCAAGCTGTCAATTCTTCATCATTCCACTCTCCATAGCAGACAGCCCTATAATAGGATTCGGAAGTCCAGAATTGCTTTGCTGTTTCCACCCACTTTTTTTGTATAAAGCGAACCACATATAAAGGTTGAGAGCTTTCCTCGTTATAAAGCGCAAGAAGACACTCGCCATTTTCAAAATCAAAATCGATCTTATTTATCTTGAACTCATCCTCAACTACAGCGTCTTTGGTAAGACGGTAAGACGCCCGAAAGGTCGGATAGGGTTGGGCATTTTCGTTCACCTGCAGATGTGTCTGGCTGGTCTCAAACTCAACCAATTTATTATAATCACTATTTTGTAGCAGAGCAGTTTCACCTCCAACCCAGGGAAGGAGGTCACTCCATATCAACTTCATAAATTTTCCCATATCAACGTTACTGGTCACGGCAATGACACAGTTATGATCAGGTATGACAATACAGTATTGCCCGTACATCCCGTCTCCACGGTACACTCCATCGGGCACACACCTCCAGAACTGGTAGCCATATCCCTGCGCCCAATCGCTATCTGCCTCATCTCCATTATTCATTTGTTTGGAGGATGCTTCCTCTATCCATGCTTCTGGAACGAGCTGAACTCCATTGAAATTCCCTTTTTGCAGAAGCATTTGCCCAAAAACAGCGATGTCTTCTGTTTTGATATTCAAACCAAATCCACCATAGTTGATTCCTAATTTATCTTCCTCCCAAATGGGGTCAATTCCCAGAGGTTCAAACAATCTCGGCATGAGGTAATCCACAAGCTTTTGCCCCGTAAGCCTTGTGATTATTGCAGAACACATATATGTGCCGAGGGTATTGTAGAAAAAAGCGCTTCCTGGTTCATTTTTCACATGGGAGCTTAAAAATCCTAGAACGTTATTAGAATTTTCATCATTCCATACCCAGTTTTCATAAGTCATACCTGTTCCCATTGTAAGGAGGTTTTTTACCGTCATTTTCTTGATTTTTTCGTCAACCTTCTCGCCCAGTTCTTTCATTTCAACTTCAAATATGTCAGCAATCAGTGTATCTGTTGTCACTAAACCTTCCTTCACTGCCAAACCAATTGCAATTGAAGTAAAACTCTTACTTAAGGAAAATAATTGATGCCTGTACTGCGGTGCATATGGCTTCCACCAACAATCAGCGATATTTTTACCGTTCTTAAGTAGCATAAACGAATGAAGCTCAAATCCCTGTTTGTTTACCTTGTTTAAAAAATCCAGAATTGCTGAGGAAGAGATTCCCTGTGATTCTGGAGTTGCTTTTTCAAATCTCATACCGTACCTCCTAAATTATTTTATAATTATTATTAAAATATTTTTATAATAAGACCATTTTGTATTTAATATCATTCTATGACAAATTGCAAAACAATTCAATTGAATCTTAATTATTCATCAATCAATATATTATGTCATAAATCAGGTCTGGTCAAATAATCACTGTTTCAAATTAATTATAAGATTTCCATACTTATTCGAGAACTGCTGCAAATACTCTATAGAAGAAATTTCCCCCGCTCCCTACTCGTACTGTATCTAGTAAATACTTGTTTTGTCGTTGCCCGATATTAATTCAGCATTATATAAATTCCATTATAACTAAATTCCTCCCTCAAACCCCCGATCCACATCCCTCACAATCCCACCATCAATCATCCCAATCTCCGCCATATTCCCAAGCACCTTCATCGCTTCCCCATGAGACATCCCCTTCCGATAAGGCCTCTCCTCCGTAAGTGCCTGATATATATCAAGACATCCCATCAGCCGCGAATTAAAATCAAGCTCATCTCCAGTCTTCCCAAACGGATAACCTTTCCCATTCAACTTTTCATGATGATTGGCTGCCCACTCAGTAATATCCTCGAACCCACTAATCGTCTCAAGTGCAACCCTGGTATAATACACATGCTTTTTCACAATCTTGAATTCCTTATCCGTAAGCGCCCTGGGGCAATCCAGAATGCTGTTAGGAACCGCTAACTTTCCAAGATCATGCAAATCAGCTGCAATCACCAGCTTTGTCTTTTCCTCACTATCCTTCCCATAATAATCCGCCATTGCTGCTGCCTTTTCTGCAAGCCCACTGGAATGACGCTTTGTGAAATGAGACTTGGAGTCAATGATTCTAGAAAAGATCTTAGTAATTTTATGTATTTCCTCTAAGGATAGGTGACAATCAAAAACTGGTATCTCTTCCGAAATAGCTTTACCTATAGTATCATCCGTGAGTTTATCCCAGATAGAAGAATCAACCGCCATTGTACGAAGCGCAATCCCCAAATCCTTAGAGAACATTTTGCCATCCATTTCTTTGATCCATTGTAACAATACTTCCTTCCAATCCCCTTTTTCACCCGGCTGATACCTATCCTCAAACCCATCCGCCGCTGCAATAATCTGAGAAATCAAAGGAATATCATTTCCACTTAATCCAAAGAACCCACTTCCATTATACCTTTCATGATGATAAAGAATCACATTTTCGGGATTAGTGAGAAATGGATAGTCCTTAATATTCTTCTCCCCAATCACACAATGAGCCTTTGACCGTTCAAAATCGTTAACTGAAAAATCACCATCTCCAGGTAAAACTTCATATAAACTAGACTCACTCAATCCATTATCATGCAACATAGCCAGGGCTGCTGTATCATAAAGCTCCTCTTTTGATAATCCAAGTTCTCTTCCAAGATACAAAGCAATAAATGCAGTTCTCTTCCCATGATTAGACTGTTTTCCCAATCTGTCCATCTCTACAAAATCTAGTGCAAAAGAAACTGAGATCAAAAAATTATTCAAGCTAAATTTCATTCATATAATCCTCTCTTTCGTATATTATGTCTCAATTAAAAAGTCAAAAAGGATGTGATACATAAGTAAAAATCCATATAACCACAATTCTAAGCATCAAAAAACACATTGTCAATCCTTTCCAGTTAAACAATGCACAAAGACTATCTATCCCCAATCTCCAACCCCTTTTTTTTATATCCTCCTCCTCATCTTCAGATACAGAAGATAATTCAAAAGACAGATATCAAAACAAGAATAGACCCTAACACACAATAAAATCATTACTTTCTACTTATTTTCTTTCCCCACAAAAAAACACCTACAGAAATCATTCCCGGTAAGAACTCCCAACCAGAAACAATCCTGTAAGTGTTTATTTTATACTACCAATCCGACGAGCAACTTTGCCTAGAGAATTCCTTATCTCCTGCATCTTAATACTCAAGTTCATGCAATTTTCTTTCTCCGTTCAGGTTAACAATTCCTGCCTGGAATTCAGGTCTCTTAATTTCTTTTGCTCTAACTCCCCAGACATTCAGACCCATGCCCAAAGCAAAAAGGCCGATAAATACAATAAGCTGCGAGAGTTGATTCCTGTTTGCCAGGATACTAAAAATCCCATAGGTTGCAATTAAAGTAATCGGAATACCCAAAACAAAATAAGGAAATTTTCTGATCATTCTATTCTCCCCCTCGTATTATTTTATAATTTAATTATATCATAAATGGATGTTAAAATATGTTAATTTTCCTCTATTGAAACATCTTATCATCAAAAAAGAACCGCTAAAAACAGATAAACCTGTTGTTATTTTCCTTTTGGTTCTGTATAATGAATTTAGGTCAAATCTAACTCACATCTAATTTCTATAACACTTCTAAATCCTATCGATGAATAACAGGATAATCATCTTCAATTGTTGTAAATGTGCTCAGGCAATTTACATAAATCACATCTAAGGAGGTATACCTATGGTATACGAAGATTTTCTAGCAACTATTAAACAATCCCTCGAAGAGCGTCTTGGATCAGATTTTACTCTTAGTATTCAGACCATAACAAAGAACAACGGCTTAAGTTTAGATGGACTTTGTATCGGTAAAACAGGAGAAAAAGTTGCTCCCACCATTTATCTAAACCACTTCTACAAATTTTATCAAGATGGGATTCCTATTTACGAGATTATTAGTGATATTCTTTTACTCTATCAGGCTAATAAACTACCAGACGAGGTCCATCTAAATGACCTTACTTCACCCGATCACATCAAAAGAAGAGTTATCCACCGTCTTATCAATGAATCCGCCAATCAGGCACAGTTTACCGATATCCCTCACATTTCCTATCCAGCTCTTGACTTATGTCTTGTCTTTTGCATATCCGTTCACGAAACCCAGGATAATCTATTAACAGCACTCATTCATAACAGCCATCTAAAGACCTGGAATCTGTCATTTGAAGATTTGAAGCAGGCAGCAAAAGTCAATACGCCGATTCTCTTTCCCGCTCGAATCCGATCTCTCTCAGAAGTCATTAAAGATATCGCACTAAAATCCTCATCGGGTGACATGGATGAAGATGATCTGATTGACTTTTTTGATACCGAACCTCTTTCCCCTCCTATGTACGTACTCACCAACTCCACAGGAATCAATGGAGCAGCCTGCATGTTATACGATGACATACTAAAAGACTTCGCAGCGTGCACAGACAGCGATTTAATCATTCTGCCCTCTAGCATTCACGAAGTCCTTATAATCCCTAATAGTAAAAACGTTGCAATCGATGAACTTGCGGATACCGTATTTGCCATAAATCAGGAGGAGGTCCCAGAAGAGGACCGTCTTTCTAATCACATTTATTTCTATTCCAGAAGTGATGATCAACTGTCTGTTGTCTTTACTTCTTCTGTCCCAATCGGAACAAAGAATCCATAATAAATATGGCCATTGCAATGGCACCTGAGATCTGTAGGGTCTGTACCAGATAATGACTGGATAGTTCCGGCTCATTCGTAATCATATAGGAAACGCTTCTGTATATGGAAGCACCGGGTACAGATGGCAGAATACCTGCTACTAAGAATACTGTCACAGGGGCTCGAAACATACGAGCCGATACATGGCTTGCAAGGGCAACCAATAGCGTGGACAAAAAGGCCGCAGCCGTGACGGAACCTGCTGCGGCAACCACCAAAAGATAAGCTAACCACCCAGCTGCTCCAATCCCTCCTGCCAAAACCACGTACTTTTTCGGCAGTTCCAACACCAAAGCAAAGCTGATTACTGCAAAGAATGCGCCAATCGTCTGAATTACCATATAAGCCCTCCCATAATCCACTGAAACAGCCTGATTCCGGCTCCTACCCCTGCTGCTACGGATAAAGCAATTACTACCGCTTCCATCATTCTGGCGGTTCCTGACGCGTAATCACCATTTAAGGTATCCCGAATTGCAGTGGTAAATATAACACCTGGTACAAGAGGCATAATGGCACCGATTATAATAATATCGCTTTTAATTCCCGGCAATAAGAACCGCTCTACAGACAGAGCTGTAAATGCGATTAAAAACGCACTGATTCCATTCATACAAAAATCATTCAGGCGAAGACGGCTGGAAGCTTCCATTGCAACAGCAAGAACAGCTCCAGTGATAGCCGCTGCTAGAAAGTCCCTGCTGCCTCCACCCAACAATAGAGTAAAAAACACGGAGACTCCAACAATACCAGCGTTCTTTAACCATCTGGAATACTGCATGACAGTCTGAATCTCTTTCAGTCTTTCATACGCTTCTTCCACCGTCATTTGGTCACCACAAAGCTTTCTTGATACGTCATTTACAAGATAGACTCTATTTAAGTTGGTGGCTCTGACTGTCACCCTTCTGGCAACTGTAATTGCCTCGATGGAAGGATCATTTAGAGAAGCAAAAATACCCGTAGAAAAAACAATGGCCTCACATGTGTTACGTCCTGCTTTTCGCAAGATGTGGTCAATGGTATTTTCCACGCGAAATATCTCTGCACCGCTTATCAACATAATCTCACCTGCCAATACGGCAGTTTCCACAAGCAGTTTATCATTCATTCAAGGATTCCTCTGTGTCTCATTTATAAAATAAGACTTCCAATTTGAAATACCAATACAGCCGTTCCCCAGGCGATAAAAACCTGAAAAAGAACCATACCAATCGTCCAGCTTAAAGAGCCAGTTTCTTTCTTAATCGTAGCAACCGCAGCAATACAAGGAGAATAAAGCAGGCAGAATATCATGAGCGCATATGCATTTAGGCTGCCAAACCCAAAGCTTCCAAGACTACCAAGCAAGGCACTCATTCCTGCTGCAGAGTTTATATTATTAACTTGAAACAAAACAGAAAAGCTCGATACCACCACCTCTTTTGCAGAGAGTCCTGAGATTAATGCCACAGCAATTCTCCAGTCTCCAAGTCCTGCAGGACGCAGAACAGGGATAAGAGTACGACCAATGATAGCCGCAAAACTATCTTGTACATCAGTCACAAACCCCGATGGTCCTCCATTTAGTACAAACCACAAGACAATGGTAGCAAGAAATATGGTAGTTCCTGCTTTACTTAAATAATCTTTTACCTTATCCCATACATAAATCCCAACCGTTCTGCCATTCGGTGTCTTATATTCTGGAAGTTCAATAAGAAGTACGTCTTCTTCCCCAGTACCCCACATATGATGAGTTGCAAATGCAATGGTAATCGCCACCAATAGCCCCACCAAATACAGGGAATACGCTACAATCAACGCATGACCTGGAAAAAACATTTCAGAAAATAATACATAGATAGGTAGCCTGGCCGAACAAGACATAAATGGTGTTATAAGAATGGTTCTCTTTCGATCTCTTTCACTAGGAAGGGCTCTCGCTGCCATAACTGCAGGCACCGTACAGCCAAATCCCAACAGCATAGGAAGAAATGCCTTACCAGACAAACCCACCCGTCCCATGATTTCATTCATGACATAAGCAACCCTTGCCATATATCCGCTGTCTTCTAGGAACGCCAACGCAAGAAACAGGATAAAGATATTCGGTAAAAATGTAAGAATTCCTCCAACGCCTGCTATGATCCCGTCCACTACCAAAGAAGTGATCCAACCAGAGGCATGAATCTCCAACATAAATTGTCTCATAAAAACAGAAAGATAACCCAGGGCGATCTCAAAATATCCCTTTAAGAAATCCCCAACCGTAAATGTAAAAAAGAAAACCAATGCCATAATGCCCAGAAAAATAGGAACTCCAAACAACGGGTGGGTCAAAAACCGATCAACCTGATCCGTTCGTAAAGACGTTTGCTCCCTTTTTACCAGACACGTTTCCATAATTTCTTCAATACGATTGTATTTTTGGCTAATGATTTGCTTTTCATAGTTTTGGTCAATGATGTGTTCCAGAGCCGCTGGATACTCGGACATGATTTTTTCATCATGTTCCAGATGCTTAATGGCATACCATCTTACATTTTCCAGGCTCTTATAACTTGATTTTAATGTAGTTTCTATTTTAGAAATCTTATTTTCAATTTGAGGAGTGTAAGTAACTACAAATGCTTTTGGTCGATCTTTCACATGGTTGACGACTGCCAAAAGAAGCTGTTTGAGTCCGCTTCGGTTTCGTGCGGATACTGCCACTATCGGAATTCCTCCAAGCATTTTAGAGAGTGTTGGAATGTTAATCTCCATTCCTCTCTCTTCTACAATGTCTATCATATTGAGAGCCAAAACCACAGGAGTATTCAGTTCTAGAAGTTGTAAAGTCAGATATAGGTTTCGTTCCAAAGACGAGGCATCCACCACGTTAACAATAACGTCAACTTCATTATCCTCCAGACACTTCCTTGTAACCTTCTCTTCTATGGTATAGCAGGAAAGGCTGTAGATGCCAGGTGTGTCTATCACACGGATCGGAATGCCATTAAAACTTGTCATGCCTTCCATTCTCTCTACTGTAACACCTGGCCAGTTGGCGACCTTTAGACGGGCTCCCGTGAACGCATTAAATAAAGTGGTTTTTCCGCAGTTCGGGTTTCCGACAAATCCAACACGAAGTCCATTATTTCCTTCATTCATGGTCGGCAGCCTCCCTAATTTCAATCCCCTCTGATATCTTTCTTCCAAGTGCAAGCCTGGTACCTCTTACCTTAATAATTACGGTACCACTCCCTTTTTTATTCATCAGAGTTACTGGTGTCAGCTCCGTGACACCCAAGGCTTCCAGCCGCCTTGTAATCCCAGCCTTTACCATGACGCTATATACAATATATGTCTTTCCGATCTCTCCTTCATAAAGCTTCATGAATATCTCCCATGGATGCGAAATATTTAATTCTTGATCCATAGAAATTTTACTATTAGTGAGAAACAATGTCAATGCCGCTTACTTGTCCTAATTTATATTCTTCTAATCATCTATTTCCTGTAGCATCTTTTTTATTTGAACCATGCGATCACGCAGCCTTGCCGCTTCTTCGAAGTTTAACTCCGCCGCTGCCTGATGCATCTTTTTGGTGAGTTCTTTTGATAGCTTCTCCAGTTCCTTAGCATCCATGGATTCCGGATCTTTTGTAAAGCCCTTATCTTTCTCAATCGCAGCCTTAGATATGGCGATTAGATCTCGAACAGCTTTCTTAATGGTAGTTGGCGTAATTCCATGTTCTTCATTATACTGCTGCTGAATTGCCCTTCTGCGGGTGGTTTCTTCGATTGCTACCCGCATGGAATCTGTAATACGATCCGCATACATAATTACATGGCCATCTGAGTTTCTAGCAGCCCGGCCGACGGTCTGAATGAGGGAGGTTTGAGAGCGTAAAAATCCTTCCTTATCCGCATCAAGTATAGCCACTAAGGTTATCTCTGGAATATCAAGTCCTTCACGCAACAAGTTGATTCCAACCAGCACATCAAACACATCAAGACGCATATCTCGAATTATCTCAGAACGCTCGAGAGTATCGATATCTGAGTGAAGGTATTTGATCCGAATGCCTATCTCTCTCATGTAGTCGGTCAAATCCTCTGCCATACGTTTGGTCAGGGTCGTGATCAGAATCTTGTTTTTCTTCTGAATTTCCTTATTCACCTCGGAGACAAGATCATCAATCTGACCTTCCACCGGTCTTACGTCAATCTCTGGATCAAGAAGCCCAGTAGGACGTATAATCTGCTCTACTCGTAATAGTTCATGCTCTGCTTCATAAACAGAAGGTGTGGCAGATACAAAAAGCATCTGATTAATTTTTGACTCAAACTCTGGAAAATTAAGAGGGCGGTTATCCATAGCAGAAGGAAGGCGGAAACCAAAACTGACAAGAGTCGATTTCCTGGAACGGTCACCTGCATACATTCCCCTTACCTGAGGCAGAGTAATATGGGACTCATCAACTATGATCAAAAAATCTTCCGCGAAAAAGTCAATTAAGGTAGAAGGTGGTTCTCCCTCTTTGCTTCCAGTTAAATGTCTGGAATAGTTCTCGATACCAGAACAAAAACCAGTTTCCTTCATCATCTCCACATCAAAATTCGTTCGCTCAGATATCCTCTGAGCTTCTAACAGCTTGTCCTCACTTTTAAAATAAGAAACCTGCTCCTTAAGTTCTGTGAGTATTGCAGTAGCAGCATGCTCCAGCTTTTCTTTGGATACTACATAATGGGAAGCTGGAAAAACAACGATATGAGAAAGCTCTGCTCGAATCTCTCCGGTAAGGGTATCAATTTCTGTAATCCGTTCCACCTCGTCACCAAAAAACTCTATGCGATAAGCTTCACTTGTTGAATTAGCCGGGAAGATTTCAAGTACATCCCCTCTGACCCGGAAAGTTCCTCGCCTGAAATCCATATCGTTTCTATCATACTGTATTTCGATCAGCTTATGAATGACCTCATCTCTATCTTTTAACATACCCGGGCGCAGAGAAATAACCATCTCCTTATAATCAATAGGGCTACCAAGACCATAGATACAGGAAACGGACGCAACGATAATCACATCCTGCCGTTCCGAAAGAGCAGCAGTCGCTGAATGGCGAAGCTTATCAATTTCATCATTGATAGCGGAATCCTTTTCAATATAAGTATCCGTAGATGGTACATAAGCCTCTGGTTGGTAATAATCATAGTAGGAAACAAAGTATTCTACCGCATTCTCCGGGAAAAATTCTTTGAATTCTCCATAGAGCTGGGCAGCTAGGGTTTTATTATGAGCAATGATCAGCGTCGGTTTTTGAATTTTTTGAATCACATTGGCCATGGTAAACGTCTTACCTGAGCCCGTAACGCCAAGCAGTGTCTGAAACTGATTCCCCTCCTGAAACCCCTTTACCAGCTCTTCAATGGCCTGTGGTTGGTCACCAGTGGGATCATATTCCGAATGTAATTGAAACTCCATAGTGTTTCACCTCCAAAATCTCTTAAATCAATTATATCATAAGCATTTTAAAATGTATAGCCAGAAAGAACATCAGTTCTTGCATAAAAACTACCATCTACCTTCCAGAATTCCCCATAGCTTATACAGATATTCCCTTTCTGCAAATTTGATTGCAATTCATATGGGTTTGATATATGATACTATTCAAATAAATAAAAAGCAGGAGGATTATTCATGTACAGCTTCAATAACGATTACAGCGAAGGCGCTCACCCAAAGATTCTGGAAGCCATGATCCAGGCAAACTTAATCCAGAACGGCGGTTATGGCCTTGATGACCACTGCGCCCATGCCAGAGAACTGATTCAAAAAGAAATTAGCCGTAGTGATGCGGATGTACATTTTATTACAGGCGGTACCCAGACCAATCTAACTACCATCGCCGCTGCTCTCCGCCCCTGGCAAGCAGTAATCTCTACCGATAAGGGTCATATCAACGTACATGAGACTGGTGCCATCGAAGCCACAGGTCACAAAGTCATTGCCATGCCATGCAAAGATGGTAAGATGACTCCTGCTGATATTTTAAAAGCTCTTGATGATCACTCAACCGAACACATGGTTCAGCCTAAGATGGTATACATCTCCAACTCTACGGAGATCGGCACCCAATATACCAAGGCCGAATTAGAATCTCTCCACCACACCTGTCGCCAAAAAGAATTATATTTGTTCCTGGACGGCGCCCGTTTAGGTACTGCACTTACAAGTTCAATCAACGATCTATCCCTTGCAGATATCGCGAATCTTACCGATGCCTTTTACATTGGCGGAACTAAAAATGGCGCACTATTTGGGGAAGCTCTTATCATACTTAATCAGGATCTAAAACAGGACTTGCGTTTCCTCGTAAAGCAAAGAGGAGCGATGCTGGCAAAGGGTTGGCTTCTTGGCATTCAGTTTGAAGAGCTATTTCAAAATAACCTTTTTTATGAATTATCCGCACATGCAAATGAAATGGCAACTATGTTGCGAGACGGAATCACAGCATGTGGCATTTCCTTTTATTCAAACTCCATGACCAATCAGCTCTTTCCTATTTTTCCTGATGAAGTCATTGCAAAACTGGAAAAGGATTTTCTTTTCTCTGTGGAGAAAGAACTTGATAATAACCATACCGTAGTTCGATTAGTAACCTCATGGGCAACAAAGAAAGATGCTTGCCGAAATTTCATCAAATCATTAAAGACATATCTATCATAATCATAATAAAAACAAGAACAGTTTGATACGTGAACAAGAAAGGAAGCCCCTGTAACCGGCATATACCTACCGGCCAATGGGCTTCCTTTCATTTTACACTTAATTTAAGGCTTTAATCGCTTCCAAAAGCTGATTATCTTCCTCATGCTCAATCTTAATTTTTGTTTTTAATTCTTCCTTTAAATCTACAGTAACATCAGGTTCCAGACCCTTTTTGTGAAGGTCAAAACCATTTGGTGTATAATAGTGAGCGATTGTCATCTTAACGGCAGTTCCTTTATCAAGAGGGAATAAGGTCTGAACAATTCCTTTTCCAAAGGTTTTAGTTCCCACAAGCTTTGCCTTTCCATAATCCTTTAATGCCCCAGAAAATACCTCGGATGCACTAGCGGACTGACCATTGACCAAAACAGCCATTGGCACATCAACCTGATGTCCGTCTTTGGCATAATACTGTTCCCCTTTGCCATTTTTATCGGCCATATAAACAAGGAGTGTCTTATCCTTCTTTTTTCTTACAAGCTTTGGATCTCCCTTAACCTGCAAATCATCAGGAAGAATATAGTCAAGCATAGATACTACCGAATCTACAATACCACCAGGGTTATTTCTTAAGTCTACAACCATTTTTTTCATTCCCTGTTTTTCCAGATCATCTATGGCACTCTTAAACTGATCTGTTGTCACCTCATCAAACTGGCTTACTGATATATAACCCACTTTATCTGGAAGCATTGTATACTCTACCGTAGGAACCGTTATCTGGTTGCGTTCCATGGTCATATCGATGTATTTCCCTGTATCTTTCCGAAGAACCGTAATGGTTACTGGAGTACCCTTTTCTCCCTTAATGTGATCTTTGACTACAAGCTCCAGATCCATGCCCGTAACTTCTCTGTCTCCAACCTTATAAAGAATATCCCCTGGAAGAATACCTGCCTGTGCTCCTGGGGTTCCTTCAAATACTTTAGTTATGGTAATAATTCCTGTATCAGCACTTTGGCTGACCATGACACCAATTCCACAATATTCACCGGACGTATCTTCCTTCAGCTTATTATATTCATCCGCCGTGTAATAAACCGTATAGGGATCGCCTAAACCATTTAACATCCCCTTATAAATCCAGTCTTCCACATCAGCCATATTTTCATCAAAGAGATAATATTTGTCGATCACTGTTTGAATCGTCTGTATCTTGGAAGCGATGCGGTTTAAATCTAAATTTCCCTGCTGATTTTCTGTCTGCGCAGATTCTGCAGTCTGTCCATTTCCATCAATTGCGGCTTTGCCAATTAAAAATATCCCTAAGGACATACCTACAATAACAAGTCCTGCTAATGCAGTTAACAAAGCCCCGACTAGGGCACCCTTCCAAAATTTATTTTTATTTTCCACTGTCATTCTCCTATCTAGCTCCTTATGGGCTAACGTATTTCGCCGGATTTACATAACTTCCATCTACCCTTATTCCAAAATGGAGGTGAGGCCCGGTAGAATATCCGGTAGAACCCACTTTTGCAATTACCTGCCCCTGTGATACCTCCTGTCCAGCGGAAACCAACAGCTCCGAACAGTGCATGTAGACGGTATAAACACCACCTCCATGATGTATCATGATATAATTGCCAGCAGAATAACTGTATGTAGATATGGTAACTGTACCTGAAGCCGCTGCTACGATGCCACTTCCAGTAGAAGCACTGACATCAATTCCCTTATGATTGGTAGATGCACCCTCTGTAGGGGAATCCCTGTCACCGAATCCAGAAGTAATTCTGATTGAAGAAGGGCAGGGCCATATAAACTTAATATTCCCTATCGCAACCGTATTATACGTTTTTCCTGTTTTCTGGGCTGCTTTACGTGCTTCTTCCTCTTTTTTTCGGATCTCTGCCTCCATATTTTTAATGTGCTTTTCCTGATCAGCAATATCCTGGTTAAGCTCATCTAAACTATTTCTGCCGTCACTAATCTGCTTTTGGTAAATGGCAAGGTCAGCATTCTTCTTATTAATAAGACTCTCTACCTCTTGCTGTTTTAGACTGGTTGCTGTCTGAAAAGCCTCCAGCTCCTCCCGTTCCGCCAAAAGTATCTGTTCCCGCTGCTCGACCTCTTCTTTTGATCCTTTGTAGTTCTCCAGCATTCTCCTATCATATGCAGCAATGCTGCTGATATATTCCGCACGGTTAAAAAGCTGGGTGAGATCGCCTGACTTTAATAATAAGTCAATATAACTCGTCTCACCCTTTTCATACATATATTGAATTCTCAGCTTCATATTACTATATTGGCGGGAGACAGTTTCCTTAGCAGCCTCCAGATCTTCACTGGCTGCTTTTAATTCAACTTCCTTCGCACTCATCTGTGACTTAAGTGCATTCACCTGCTTATTTAAGGAATCCAGACTGGTGTCTAGATTTTTTATATAGCTTGCAGCGTCATTTTCTAAACCTTTCAGTTCATTTATCGCTGTCTCTATATCTTTCTTTTCTTCTTCCAATGAAGATGCTTTTTTCTTTGCCTCTTCCATTTCAGTCTTTGTAGCATAAGAAGGAAATATGCATGATATCGCTAATAGTCCACAAAGTCCTGCTGCAAACATCTTCTTTTTTAAACTCATGGGCAATTCCCCTTAAACTTTTAAATGCTTTCTGATCGTAAAGAAACTTACAAAGAAACCAATTCCAAGTCCCAAAGACAGCGCTGTTGCCGCCATGTAAGGGAATATGGCCTCTACAGGAAGAAACTGAAACAAACCAGTTAAAATGCTGAACTTTGTAACTACATACTCAACCGTAGATCGGTAAAGGAAATAGATGGCAATCAGAGGAATGGATGCTCCAACTAACCCGATGATAATACCTTCCACCACAAAGGGGGCCCGTATCATATAATCGGTAGCTCCTATGAGCTTCATAATGTGGTTTTCATTCTTACGGAAGGCAGCAGCCACTGATATGGTATTGCTTATTAGGAAAATGGCCACAGAAAGTAAGATACCGATAATCAGCATAGAAAGTACACCAACCACCTTATTTAAACTGTTCATTCCTTCTGCTGCAGTCCTAGAATAATTGACCTTTCTGACACCTTCAATGCCTTTAAGCCAATCAACAACCTTATCCTGATTTACTAGATCTTTTAGAAACACGGTATAGGAAGAGGAATTAGCCAAAGGATTGTCCTGTTCAAATCCTTCTGCAAGATCCTGCATATCACCAAAGTATTCCTTTTTCGCTTCATTCCAAGCTTCCTCTGCAGAAATAAACTTTGTTTCCTTTACTTCTTCCCTAGCCTTAATCTGATTGCCGATTTCCGTTATCTTATTTTTATCCAGTCCGGCTTCAAAGAATACAGTAACACCAACCGTTCCTTCTGTATTTTTAATCACATGCTGAACATTTATCATAATGGAAAAAAACAGGCAAAATAGAAAAATGCATGCGGAAACCGTAGCGATAGATGCAAGAGAAAACAAGATGTTTCTGCATATATTATTTACGCCCTGCTTTAAGCAGTACCAAAATGTACTAATTCTCATATGTATAACCGCCTTTTTTCTCATCACTAATAATGGCTCCGCGATCCATTACTATCACTCGCTTCTTCATTCGATCTACAATCTCCTGGCTATGGGTGACTACGATTACTGTAGTTCCCTGCTTATTAATCTCATTTAGAAGTTTCATGATCTCCATGGAATTGTGCCCATCTAAATTACCAGTGGGCTCATCAGCCAATAGAATTTCCGGTCGGTTAATCAATGCCCTGGCTATGGCGACTCGCTGTTGCTCACCACCGGACAACTGTTGTGGTAAAAATTTATATTTTGACGAAAGGCCTACCATTGTTAAGATGGCAGGAACGGATTCTTTGATGCTCTTTGTCGATGCCCCTATGACTCTTTGGGCAAACGCTACATTTTCATAAACATTGCGGTCTTTTAATAGACGGAAGTCTTGGAACACCATTCCAAGCTTTCGTCTGTATTTTGGAATAAATTTTCTCGGCATCTTGCCTAAATTCATATCATTAACGATTATCTTGCCGGATGTGGGCTCTATCTCTTTTAATAACATCTTTAAAAGGGTTGATTTTCCGGAACCGCTGCGGCCGATGATGAAAACAAATTCTCCATCTTCCACGTTCATGCTTACGTTCCGAAGGGCCTTGTTGCCGGCTTCATATGTTTTACTTACATTCCATAATTCTATCATTTCAGTCCTCTAAGTCTTTGTGCTTACGTACTTTTGCATGAAAGGATTGCTACATGTGTGTGTGTTTGCTCCGCAGGGGAACTTTGATTCCGGTTCGTCACATCTCAGTTTTCGGGGTTTTGCCTATCATTAGAGATCGGAAAGTGGCTGCTTTTTTGCTAGCGGAATAATATTGGATTCCGTTAGGCCGCAGTGAAACTTCGATTACGCTTCGCTACATCTCAGTTTTCGGGCTTCGCCCTATGAAAAGAGGCAGCAAAGCTGCTGCTTTTACGCTAGCGTAACGCAGCCGTTTTGCTGCCTCTTTTCACACTGCTCATGGCTGGCGTTAATAGTCTTGATTCTCCATATATTTCATATACTTTACTACCATTAAAGCAATCTTAAAAGTAATCGCATCTTCAAATACCCGAAGATCCAACCCTGTACTTTTTTGAAGTTTATCAAGACGATATACCAGAGTGTTTCTATGAATATAGAGCTGTCTTGAAGTCTCTGATACGTTTAAGCTGTTCTCAAAGAATTTGTTGATGGTTGCTAAAGTCTCTTCATCAAAATCATCTGGAGATTTGCTATCAAAGATCTCTTTAATAAACATACGACATAATGGCAATGGAAGCTGATAGATCAGACGGCCAATACCGAGCTTGCTGTATGCAACCACGTTTTTGTTGCTGTAGAAAATTTTACCAACATCCATAGCCATCTTGGCTTCTTTATAGGATCTGGAAACTTCTTTGATCTCACTGACGATAGTACCAAAGGCAACGTGAACCTGGGTCATGGCTTCTGTATTAAGCATGTCCAAGATGGTATTAGCTGTCTTTTCTAAATCATCATAAGTTTCGCCTTCTTTTACTTCCTTTACGAGAATGATATTCTTCTCATCTACGGCAGTAACAAAATCTTTTGTTTTCGCTGCAAATAAGTTGCGTACAGTCTCAAGCGCATTTACATCCTTTTCATGCTGGGTCTCGATAATGAAGACAACTCGTTTGATGTTTGTTTCAATATGCAGTTTCTTAGCCCTGTTGTAAATATCAACCAACAGAAGGTTATCAAGCAGTAGGTTTTTAATAAAATTATCTTTATCAAATCGTTCTTTATACGCAACCAAAAGGCTTTGAATCTGAAACGTAGCCAGTTTGCCTACCATATATACATCATCGCTTCCTCCTTTTGCAAGAAGGATGTACTCTAACTGGTGTTCATCGAACACTTTAAAAAACTGGTATCCCTGGATTACCTGGCTGTCGGCCGGAGAATCCACGAACGCCAGGATTGAACTTTCATAATCTTCCGCATCAGGAAATGTGGTCGCCAAAACCTTTCCTTCTGTATCACAAATACACAGATCAATTCTTGTAATCCCTTTTAATCCTTCAATGGTCGTTTGAAGTATCTGATTCGAAATCATGGCATATCTCCTTTTTCGTAAATTTACCTTATTCTATATTAATGCAAAAAGAAAAAAAAAGCAAGCGAGTATCATACTCGCTTGCTTAATTTTTATATGATTTAGTTTATAACAACAAGCTCTGTATCCTTATCAAACACATGTACCTTAGTTAAATCAAGTGCAAGCTTAATTGTATCGCCAGGTCTAGCTGTTGTACGAGGATTAACTCTAGCTGTAAAGTTTACATCTTCAACATCAAAGTATAAGTAAACTTCTGCACCTAACAGCTCATAAACTCTAATGGTTGCATCAATAATGCTGGAAGGAGAAGATGCAAGATATGCTTCTTCATCGTGTAAATCTTCAGGACGGATTCCAAATGCTACGGTTTTTCCAACATAGCCGCCAGCTTCTAATTTCTTAGCCTTTGCTTCTGGAAGAGCGATCGTATTGCCACCAAATGAAAGAGTAACATCATTACCATTTTTAGCAACAGTAGCATCGATTAAGTTCATCTGAGGAGCTCCGATAAATCCTGCAACGAATTTGTTGCCTGGCTTATCATATAAGTTCTGAGGAGAATCTACCTGCTGAATTACTCCATCTTTCATAACTACGATTCTGGTACCAAGTGTCATAGCCTCTGTCTGATCATGTGTTACATAAACCATAGTTGCCTGAAGTCTCTGATGTAACTTGGAGATCTCAATACGCATCTGACCTCTCAGCTTTGCATCAAGGTTTGATAAAGGCTCATCCATTAAGAATACTTTAGGATTACGTACAATAGCACGTCCCATGGCAACACGCTGTCTCTGTCCACCAGATAAAGCTTTTGGCTTACGGTCTAAAAGATGCTCAAGGTCAAGAATTCTTGCTGCTTCATTAACCAGCTTCTCGATCTCTTCCTTAGGTGTTTTTCTAAGCTTAAGACCAAACGCCATATTATCATATACTGTCATATGAGGATAAAGAGCGTAGTTCTGGAATACCATTGCGATATCTCTGTCTTTTGGCTCAACGTCATTCACCATTTTTCCGTCGATGTAGAGTTCACCGGAAGAAATGTCTTCCAGGCCTGCGATCATACGAAGAGTTGTGGATTTACCACAGCCAGATGGTCCAACGAAAATAACAAATTCTCTATCTGCGATTTCCAGATTGAAATCCTTAACTGCTTCAAAGCCATTCGGATATCTTTTGACAATGTTCTTTAATGATAAACTAGCCATCTTATTAATCCTCCTAAAATATAATGTTAAACCTCATGTAAAAGCCAAAAGCCCCCACAGCCTTGGCTCATGTTTCTTAAAGTCATCATACATGAATTAAATTTCTTTTACCATATTGCTATTTACCAAAAAGATTTTCTGCCTTTTGGCTAATTTGTATAACCTACAAAAAAATTGACTGAAACGTCAAAATAACAAAAGAATGGCCTGGCTTTTTCTGTCTATATTCGATAGCATGTGCTGATTTTAATTAATATTTAGTAATAAAGTACAAGGCGGTGTCGAATTAATCGACTCCGCCTTGTGTATAATTTTGTCATTTTATTGTTTTCTAACAAGAACGTTCAACCATTTTACGTCAGAATGACCAGTGCGTATATCCTCGGTTTCCCATATCTTAACGATTTCAAAACGTCCATTATCCCTTAAAAGCTCAGTGATGGAATCAGCTGTGAAATCCGTAAAATAACGTTTTCCCCGAAACCCCTCAAAATCTCCAAGCTTATATGACATATAAAGGATTCCCCTGTCATTTAAGGCCCTTGCTATCTTTGTAAGAATGTCAGACAGTTCTTTTTTAGGAGCATGAAGTAATGATGCGCATGCCCAGATTCCATCGAAAACGTTGTCAAAATCCATTTCCTCAAATGTCATCTTAAGCACTTCCAGACCTGTATGAATCTCTGCCAACTTGCACATCTCCTCCGATGCATCAAGTGGCGTCACGTCATATCCAAGGTCATAGAATGTCAGGCTGTCTCTGCCTGATCCGCAGCCTAAATCCAGAATAGTATCAGACTCATCGAGAAGGTCTGTGAATTCCTTCATGATCTTTGACATATCCTGATTTACAGTTTCCTCAAATTCCTTTGCCGCATACTTATTATAATAGTCTATCGAGTCCAAAATAATCCTCCTGTTATCCGCTTACCAGCTATTTAATCGTTTCGATTTTGCTTTCCGTTATGTTAACTTTTCTCTCTTTTAAAAGATGTCCGATGGCACGCTTAAATGCATTTTTACTCATGGAAAATTCCCGTTTAATAATCTCAGGATCTGCCTTATCCGTAAATGGAAGACTTCCCTTAAACTGAGTCTCTATGATTTCTAACACACGGATCGCGTCTTGGTCCATCTGAATATGAGCCTTCTGTCTTGGACTTAAATCCAGCTTACCATCTTCTCGTACCTTTGTCACTCGGGCCGTTACGCTGTCACCCTCTTTGTAGGTTTCAAATAACTCCTTGTGTGGGATCAAACCATAATACTGATTATCAACTGCCACAAAAGCGCCAAGGGTTTCATTGATTTCATAAATGATACCTGTAACCTGATCATCCTTATTATAAGGGGACTGATCGCTCATATATGAATATACTCGCATGGTTGCAGCCAGACGCTTGCTTTTATCAATATAGAGAGCTACCAGAACCTGCTCATCCTGGCAGACCATATGTGTCTGTTCCTTAAAAGGTAGAAGAAGATCCTTTTCAAGTCCCATGTCAAGAAAGGCACCGATCTTTCCCACTTCTTTTACATTAAGTACAGCAGTTTCCCCCACCTTAAGCTTTGGCTTTGCTGTAGTAGCAATTAGCCGGTCTTCAGAATCCTTGTAGATAAAAACATGGATCTCGTCACCAGGTGCCGTATTTTCTGGAACCTGTCTTTTAGGAAGAAGGACGGAATCATCTCCTGTGCCATCTTCTCCAAGATATACGCCGAACTCCTTGACCCTTTGAACAACCAGGGTCTGCATCTTTCCTAATTCTATCATCTTATATCCTCTCTGTTTTTCCCTGCAGCCAGATGACTGCATAGGCTGAACCCTCCCCGTCACACAAAGAAACAGTATATCCATCCTCTGTCCGGCTGATGCGGGGATACAATGCATCACCAAAGACTGCCGCTTTTTTATATTCCACTCTCAGTTCCGTTACCTCCAAATCATCTGGAAGTACTTCTCTGGCAATCTCCACATATTTCGCATTGTTGACATGATGGTTCGTGTCAATATGATGCTTTTCTACGGTAACTTGAGGCAGCTGCCTGAAGTCGTTTGGAAGTTCAATTCTTCTAGGTGCATAATCCATAGACAATTTCTCTTCCCAGCCGTCTCCATATCCTTTGATGTCGTCCGGTTCGATCTTAACCGGTCTAGCCTTTTTTGTATCAAACAGAAACCAGACTGAATTGGCTCTCACCAGATAGTTTCCATTTTTATCGCTTATGGTAAAATTACGGTACCCGTAAAAGCCCTTAAAATCATAAGGCCAGGTGCTGATTATAATCTCTTCCCCAAGAACTGGATAGCGATCGATCACGATCTGCCAAGAAGAAAGCCACCAAGCTTTGTTACGGTTTACCAAGTATGAGAGACCCAATCCGTTGTCTTCAGACTGAAAAGTAGAACAATCCTGCAGATAGTTCAAGACACCAGTCAATGTCAGTTTTCCATATTCATCTGTCTCACTGTAACGGACCCTGCTGCCGAAATAATACATCTTACACCTCTCATCAAAATTATATAACATTATAAAGCATTTTTTTGCTCTTGTCCATACATCCCAAAAACATCCTTAAACGGTTTCTTATAAAAATTCTATCAAGAACATCCACATGCTCTTCTAAAATTTCCTACATATGCAAAAAACGGAACCTAACCAGGTTCCGTTTACTAACTGGGCTACAAGGATTCGAACCTTGAAAATGACGGAGTCAGAGTCCGTTGCCTTACCGTTTGGCTATAGCCCATCACTACAACGAAATTTATTATACATGAAACGACAAAAAGTGTCAAGCATTAATGCCAATTTTTTCTATTTTTTTACTTATTGCGAAAAAATAGCCTCGATTCCCCGATTAATCAGAAAACCAAAGCTATATGCTGACTGGGCTACAAGGATTCGAACCTTGAGAATGACGGAGTCAGAGTCCGTTGCCTTACCGTTTGGCTATAGCCCATTAACACAACGAGTGTATTATACTACTGTTTCACTAATTGGTCAAGCTTTATTTTACTATTCTTGATATTATGTTAAAATCGCCTCTCAGTAAATAATTTTTATTTGGTTCTCTATTACTGAGAGGTGATTTTTCCGGTGCTTTGTTCGATTTTCTCTGTCTCAGTAGGAGCAGTGCTGGCAGCCGTCGTCGCCTGAGTCTCAGTCGTTTCCTCTGACTCAGAATCTTCTTCCCCGACAACTGGAGTCTCAAAAACTCCTTTTACCGTTACTTGCTTTCCTATCTTCGGAGAAATTCCACCTAGAACAAATGTATATTCCTTTCCTTGTGAAAGACCAGTAACGTCGATCTCACAAGACTCCGAATCTGTGTCAGAAACCTTGGCTGAATAGGTATTGCCGTCTTCATCCTTCACAGAAACCGTAGGGTTTTTCCATTTAACCTTTGTTTTAAAATAGACCATAACTACGCCATCTTCGTAATCCACATAATCAATCTTAATTTTCTCACCACTTTTGTTGTCCTGTTCAGATGTTGTATCTTCTTCTGCTGATGAGGAAGGAGTTGCTGAAGATGTTTGAACTTGAGTCGGATTGTTATGTGTGGCTGTCTGGCTCTCTGTTTCAGAAGAGGGTTGAGTAGAAGTTGCTTCTTCCGTAGAAACTGTTTCCATCGTATTTTTCTGGGTGGTAGTCTCTGAAGCTGAAGTAGACTCCTTCGTCTCCTCTGTTACTTCGGTTCTCCCTCCTACCGCGTAGGAACGTTCCGTAATAACCTTTGCAATCTGTTCCATATTAAGAGATGCCAAATCTTTCATATCGTCTAAAGTCAGAGAGGAATTTTGATCCATCAGCTCCTTTAAGAAGTAGGCCTTTCCATAAGAAATTCCATAATCTAGAGCGAAACTCTTTACCTGATCCTCTTCTATCGCCTGCTGATCGTATACAACCGCCTCTAACTGTTGTTCCTTTAATGCAGTCTTAATATCCCCGACTACAGTAGAGCGAAGGTTCTTGGCCTTTTTTACACTGTCATTGGCAACTGTAACCAAAATAGCATTGTCCGCGTCTGTAAGATACCCATTGGTGACCATAGCCCCAATTACAGCATTCACCGCAACATTTAAATCCACACCCTTTAAATCCATCTGCTCCATAATATTCCTGGCATCCTCGTTCAACGCCTGGGCAGACAGTACCTTATTCCTTTTATTAACGGATAATTCAACACTGGGATTTACATCAATTCCAATAACGGAATCTACCCTGCCATTTTGATACGTATAAGTTCCTCCCGCTAACGCAATCATGCAAAAGCAGGCAGCTATTAATGATGCTATGACTCTTCGTCGTAGCACAAATATAGACCTTGTATGTAATTCTACCGTTTCCTGAGGGGTGCTCAAATCAATATGGTCCAAAACATCAGGAATCAAATCCTGAGTAGCAGACGTTAAGCAGGCTTCGATTTGTTTTTTATTTAGTTGTCTGTGATCTGACTGATTCATATCAAAGCCTACTCCTCTCTCAAATAATTTTCCATCTTCTTCATGGCGCGGTTATACTTAGAGAGAGCGGTAGCCAAAGGAATGTTTAAGCTGGCAGCAATCTCTCTGTGTTTTAGCCCACCCGAAGTATGAAGCAGCACGATCTCCCGCTCCTCCTCCTTTAAAATCTGAAGGGCAGCAAGAAGTACCATCTTATCTGCTGCCATCTCAATCTCCTGACATACCTCTCCTGCTTCCACGCCCATTAAATCATCTATTGTGACATCCGAATCATGTTTTTGATCTCGAAACTTCATATAACATAAATTCCGTGCAATGGTAAACATCCAGGCCAACGGCTTCCCCTGAGACTTATAACTTTTTGCAGAAGTCCAGATCTTTAAAAAAACTTCTTGCATGATCTCCTCTGCATCCTGGGGATTCTTAACAATGGACAGTATAAAGCTGTACATTGTACGGTCCGTATTCTGATATAGCTGGCGAAAGGCTTCCTGGTCCCCATTTGCGACTTTGATAAGAAGCTTTTCATCACTCAAACGACCGTAATCATCCGGTCGGTCAAGGCTCATCAATCCCATAAATAGCATGGTATGGATTTCCTTTCTACTTAGTTAATGCGGAATACTGTCATCTTATTGCATAAAATGGAAAAATATTATTTCCTTATTTTTCCACCTCATAACCACTTTCCTCTGTCATAACCAAACAGCACCGCTTATCAGTTTCAGTCACTTTACCTATGATTTCTTCCTTTAAACGTTCTCTTTTCTTTTTGTCATATTCCCTGGGAAATACCAGATCAAAAATAAGATTAATCCGTTCTTCCCCGTCAATTAGACGAAAATCATGAAACGATATTCTAGAATCAATTCCATGGATTACATTTTCCAGCATGCTACCAAATTCCATAACTCTGGAATTTTTAGTTTCCACCGGATCCATATGAATAACCAGAAAAATCCCAAACTTCTTTAAGACTTCCCGCTCAATCCGGTCCACTACCTCATGAGATATCTCAACATTTACATCATTTGGCACCTCTGCGTGGATAGAGGCCATGCTTCTGGAAGGTCCATAATTGTGAACAATCAGATCATGACTTCCTTTAATGCCTTCAAAACTTTCCACAAAATTGGTTATTTCCTGATAGAGCTTTGGATCAATAGGTTCGCCAATCAAAGGGGTAAGAGTTTCCTTTGCAATGTTTACTCCCGCCAACATAACGGCCACAGACACGATAAGACCTACGATCCCATCGATATTAAGCCCCCATATTCCGTAAACGGCGACGGATAATATCGTTGCAGAGGTTGTAATGACGTCCCCCAGAGAATCTGCCGCCGTAGCTTTCATAACCGAGGATTGAATCCTTTCTCCTAATTTACGGTTAAAAAATCCAAGCCAGAGCTTTACGCAAACAGATAACATTAATATAAGGATTGTCACCATCTTAAACGACATTTCCTCTGGATGTAACACCTTACCCAATGAGGTTTTAAACAAGGAAAATCCAACTTGTATGACCAGAAAGGCAACAATAAATGCTGCGATATATTCCACCCTTCCATGCCCAAATGGATGATCCTCATCGGCTGGTTTCCCCGCCATTTTAACTCCAATAAAACCTATGACAGAAGCAGCAGCATCTGATAAGTTATTAAACGCATCAGCCATAACTGAAATACTATTAACTAGCAGACCTGCAAATAACTTAGCACTGAACAAAAGAATATTGCAGCAAATTCCTATTATACTTGCCATCAGTCCATAACTGGTGCGAACTTGAACATCCTTTGTATTTTTGTAGTTCTTCACAAAAGTCTTTACTAAAAATTCAGTCATAGAGCTCCCTTCTGACCTTACCTTTATGCCTTATAGCTGACTTTCTCCAAAAACAATCCTTCTGCAGGCGCTGTAAATCCTGCCTCACTGCGGTTCATAGCCTTCAAAATAACATTCATCTGTTCAGGGCTTTTCTTTCTTTCCCCTACTTCAATCAGTGTACCCATTAGTATACGAACCATATGGTGTAAAAATCCATTACCAGTAAAACGAATAAAAAGTTGGCTGCCTTTTTCCTGAAATTCGATCCGTTTCACATTTCTTACCGTAGTTTTCTTCATCTTTTTATTGGAACAAAAGCTTTTAAAGTCATGTTCTCCTATTAAATATTCAGAGGCACGTTTCATTGCATTCACGTCAAGAGGCCTGCCAAAGCCATAAAAATACTTTCGCTCAAAAACCTTCTTCTTCCCTGCCGTCTCAATCTGGTAAAGATATGTTTTCTCCTCTGCGTTTAAGCGACTGTGGAATCGCTCCGGAACTTTGTCTAAACGAATTACCGAAATATCTTCAGGTAGATATTGATTTAAATATTCTTTAATTTCTAAATCAGACAATTTTACATTCAAATGAAAATTAGCTGTCTGCGCCAAGGCATGAACTCCTGCATCTGTTCTGCCTGATCCGTGTACCTCTATGGGTTCTCCTGCCAATCGCTCTAATATTCCTTCAATCTTTCCCTGTATGGTACGATCAGTATTTCCTTGTTTTTGCCAGCCATCATAACGACTTCCATCATATTCCAGTACGATTCGATAATTTTTCAACATTTAATATCTCCATTCTTCTGCATAATATAAAAACTCCAACCATGATTAGGGTACCAAATGTAACTCCTGCACAATCTAACCAGACGTCCGAAATTTGACCAGAACGTCCCTCTACAAACAATTGAATGGTCTCATCCATAAACGGTATTAAAAACCCTGCCGCACTATGAAAAAGCCACCTTTTCTCCTCCTGAAATCCCTGAGACTTCATACAAAAATAAAGCAATAGCCCCAGTAAGGAATATTCTGAAAAATGCCCCATCTTACGAATAAAATGTTCCGTAAGCCAATAGGCATTTATTTCAAACTTATTTAACATATCATGAATTAGATAAAGCACCCTGCCACTATCCTTTGACGAGGTATCTGCGACTTTCATGGAATTTGAATATATAAACAGGACATAAAGTCCCACAATCAATATCCATAGATGCTTCTTTTTCATATAGACTTCCTCAATATACCACTCTTCTCTATCAATTCTGCGGCTCTATGAAGCATCTCTTCATCTTGTACCAGGGCAAGCCTTGCATATCCTTCTCCTAACGTCCCAAACGCGCTCCCTGGGGTTACTAAGACACCGGATTTTTCCATCAGTTCCAAGGCAAACGTCATGGAGTCTGGAAAACCATCTGGTATTTCTGCCCACACAAACATGGTAGCTTCTGGTGGCTTCATTTTCCAACCAATTTGGTTAAAGCTGTCACAAAGAACATTACGCCGCCTCTCATAGGCACCTCTTGTATCGTTCACACATGACTGATCTCCAGTAATAGCCGCAATAGCCGCCTGTTGAATTGGCAAAAACATTCCATAATCCAGATTGGACTTCAATGTTTTTAGCTTATCAACAATTTCTTTATTCCCAACGCAAAATCCAATTCGCGCCCCTGCCAGTCCATATGTTTTTGAAAGGGAATTAAACTCCACACCAACCTCTTTTGCCCCTTTAAATTGCAAAAAGCTTCTGCATGTTCTTCCATCAAAAACAAGTTCGCTGTACGCATTATCATGAAGAACTATAATTTCATATTTCTTAGCAAATACAATTAACTCCTCATAAAAAGAGTCAGGAGCCATTGCAGTGGTCGGATTATTGGGATAAGAAACTAACATGAATTTTGCTTTTTTTGCAGCCTCTTCCGGAATGTCAGAAAAATCGATTACATAATGATTCTCTTTCCTTTGAGGCATATAAAAAAGACTTGCTCCAGCTAACAGTGGCCCGTTTGCAAAAATAGGATAGCAGGGATCCGGAACAAGGACCGTATCTCCCTCATCAATCATAGAAAATGAAATATGTGCCAGTCCTTCCTGAGAACCAAGAAGGGAACAAATCTCCAAATCAGGATCAAGATATACGCTATATCTTCTATTATACCAGGTGGCTACAGCCTCTAAAAGCTCTTTCTGGTCATTTATGGCATAAGTATAATTCTCCGGTTTTGCTGCTGCCTCACAAAGAGCTTGTCTGATATGAGACGCCGGTGGGATATTCGGTGTTCCTACACTTAAGTCAATTACCTCTTCACCCTTTTCTTCCTTTTGCCTCTTTAAATCTAGAAGTTTTGAAAAGATTCCCTCTCCAAAACGGTTCATTCTTTCTGAAAAATGCATTGGGTTGTTCACCTCTGTCTTTAGGTAATTTCCATAATCTAAATTATTATATTACAAAGCCTCTTATAATACAAGGATACTCACTAAAAAAGTCCCCAAAAACGGCCTAAAACCGCATATTGGGAACATTTCTACTATGGTCCTATGGTGACAGGCACACCTAAATTGCAATAACTCCAAAGCACGTCCATGGCATCATTGTCCAGAGCCACACAGCCGCGAGTTGTTCCACCTGAGGTTCTGCATCCATGGATCTCAACGAAACCTCCAAGAGGGGTATCCCAGGGCGGCTGCTTACCAGCCAAATTGGCACTGATAATATCATCACGCTGCGCCTCTGTAATTATACCGTCTGCATATCCTCTTTCTGCATCCTTTATTCCTGGATAAGAAATTCCAAGAGCAAGATAAGCCACGCTTTTATCATTCCTAAGGCAGACGTAAAACTCTCCGCTTGGGGTTCTCATATCTCCCTCTACATTTTTATTTCCTTCTGATGAAGAGGCCCCTAAAGAAACGGGATACTCTTTAATAAGAACTCCATTCTGTTTTAAAGAAAGCGTTTTCAATCTTTTACTAACATATATGGTCACTCCGTTGGTTGAATGGAGTTCACCAGATCCAGGTCCTACAGACTGCTCTGCAAATACCGGACCACTAAAAGACAATGTTGTAGCCAGAATAAGTACTCCCGCTATCAGGGTCCTGCATTTTTTCTTTATCCAATCCACTGCTTTTCCCCTTTCTTTTTTATCAGTATATCATTTAATTTGAAAATCATGGGTTACATTTTTCTTACGATTCTATCCGTTACCAGATTAAATTGATTCTAAATATGCCATTACAGCATGGAAACATCCTCTCACGCCAACGATTCCGCTATCAAGAGATAAATGATAATTTTGTGCTTTTCCCCACTCACATCCAGTGTAATACTGATAATAATCTTTTCGCTTCCGATCCATCTCCCGGATCCTGTTTTCCATCGTAATAGGGTCTACCCCTGTATTTAAAGAATTAAGTCTCTGTATACGTTCTTCAATTCCTGCATAAATAAAAAGATTCACGCTACTATCAAGTACTCGATCGGCGCACCGTCCCACAATAATACAAGCTCCTTGGTCTGCAAGCTTCTTAATAATACGAGTCTGGGCAAGAAATACCTGGTCTGAGACTGGTATTTCATAAGAAATTGAAAATGGGGTATATATCTGCTGATCCAGAGACTCTTTTATAACAGGAATCCTTTCATCATAGTGTAGAAGGCTTTCTTCCGACAGACCACATTCTTCTGCAGTCAGAGCAATGAGTTCCTTATCATAAAAAGGAATCTTTAATTCTTTAGCCAGCAAAATCCCTAAATCTCTGCCTCCGCTACCAAATTCTCTGCTTATGGTTATTACCTTTTCCAACATATTACCTCCTCCTCTTTTGCCAAAGGGATGCAAAAATCTATCCTTATCCGCATTTTACCACATTTGAAAAATCCTGTATACCTTATTTCTCTTATACCTGATTTTACCCAATTATTTAAATAACATTGCTATCATTGGTTTATTTTTCATTTTTTCCATTATACTCTGTCTGTTTCCTATTAAAAATATTAAAATCACAAAAAAACGGACCTCCATCGCTGGAAATCCGCCTTTATCTTTCGTATAAGAGCGCGAGACGGGACTCGAACCCGCGGCCCCGACCTTGGCAAGGTCGTGCTCCACCACTGAGCCACTCGCGCCTATTCTCTTCAAGGCATATA
>NZ_MCIA01000014.1 GCF_003609635.1 Lacrimispora algidixylanolytica
AGTAATAAAAACAAGAATCGCCAGAACCGGCATTTGCCGGAACTGGCGATTCTTGTTTTAGGGACTTATTTTACAGCCCCTTTTTTCATTATAATTATTTCTCAATCGATCTCCAACGGAAATCTGGAACTACATCAGACCATTTCTGAATTCCAATAATGGATTTTGCAAACTCTGTGGTTTCCAAAGTGTATTTTTTCTTATCAATATCTTTAAATACCTGCCAGATCTTTCTGCGCTTTGTAGCAACAAGTTCGTCACCCCGATCCATGGCACATTCCCAGAGACCAAAGGAGAGTCCGCTTCTTACTTCCAAAGGAGCATCTACCTGACGGCTTAAGATATAAGCATCAATATAAGGATTGCTGTCAACCAGGTAATAGGAATATGCAAATGCCGCTGCCTGTACCTGTGGTATATTCCCTCTTGACTGGCTTGTAGCCGTAAATCCCTGTTCCGTCAAAATGATATGGCGCACATGACCGGTTGGGGACTTTAGTGCATCCTGAGCCATGTAGTCGGTAAGAGTGGTTAAGTTCTTAAAGTTAATGACTGGGGAGTTAAAATCATTTTTCACAAGGCCGGTATTGTCATCATCCCAGAATTCCGGTTCTGTCATTGGGCATGGGTATGGGTGATAGGAAAGTCCCCAATCCATCTGTCCCTGCTCGTTAGCAATGGAGTTAAAGGTATCTACAATGGCTTTTCCACCATATTTTAACTTATTATCAATCTCATTGTTCCAGTTGTAATCGAGAGAATAATAAACTCTGTCATTGGCACTGGTACTCTTAATGGCTGTGTAGAAAACTCGGAATGCATCCTGGAACGTCTGAACATAACTTGTTATATCTCTAGGCCCTATATAGTTCCACTGCTGGTTGTTGATTTCATTTCCAATGATCCAGTTGGAGATCTTTCCGTAATTAGGGTGGGATCCACTATAGCGTTCTGCTAAGAAAGATGCGATGGCTCTGGTTTCATCAAGGCCTTCCTGAGTAGCTGTATTAAACATATAATAGAATGCTTTGGAAGTCTTCTTTGCTCCAGGATAGAGAAGGTTTGGTGTTTTGTCATTCCAACCATTTAAAACGATGGCTGTTACTGTCATTCCCTTTCCAGACAAGGCACTGATTGTGTCATCATAGCCGGCAATGACATTCTTATCAAAGTGATAGGTCTTTCCATCAAACTGATAATCAATTCCTGATCCAAGGATCTGGTGAAATGCTATGTTGGTTGCAACATGCTTTACACCTAATTCAAAGGCATCACCTAGCATATTTAATTCAATGTTCAGACCTTTTTTGGTAAGAGGAGAGTTAAATACTGCCGTATTGGATGCAACCATCTCAGGGTTTGTTATGTAATGAGGCTTGCTGACTTCTATGTATTTGGCGCCATCCCAAACTGCCACAACGAATTTACTAAAAAGTCTATCCTGGGCTGTGTTACGGTTTAAAGGAAAGGTAAATGTGACCGTGCCACTAGGAGAAGCCTTTGCAGCAAAATCCGTTCTTCCATCTAAGTTACTCTGATAGGGCTGCATCTCAACCAGATAAAGAACTCCGTCCGTTCCTTCCATATTAGCAGTGCTTGAGATTTTCACCGTTACATTGTTTTTATCTGAATTAATCAAACAGGACTGTATATCAGCCTGCACTCCTGCCTGACCTACATCTGCAAGTGAAACAAAAGCAGTTCCACAGCACAGAAATGCAGCGGCAACAAGTCCAGTTAAGGCCCTGCCTATCTTTATTTTCTTCATGTTCATGTTCCTCCATATTGTCATATTCACGTCATTTCCAGATCCTATACAATGATAACCAATTTCCCTGATATTTACAATAACGAAATTATTACTTATTCGTAATAAAACCTTAAGGCTTGCGGTCACATAATAATAGGCGGTGCACATATTTTTATGGAATCTCGGCTCCTACGGCTGCTACAAGGATTATCCTGGGAAAGCTTATCTCCCATATTATGTTCACTTCAAAAAGATATTTGGTAAGAGTTGGATCAACCTGAATACAAGAAAGCTTTTCTAATTAAATTGCGTAGGTATGGTAATGCACAATCTTCATGAAACAAAATGACATGGACCACTACGAAATCAAAAGCGAGAAAAAATATCACCAATCCTGCTTTTATTGACTTCCTAAAATACTGCCCCTATAATATTTTAAATGTAGACTTATGAAATAGGATGTACCAAATGCCTAAATTTCGTCTCCAGTTAGCAGAAGAATACGCAAGGTATCCACTGACAATGCGATAAGCTGCTTTCTAAAACCGAATTGATATATGAGACCTTTGACTTTCTCAAAAACTGCGTTAGACAAGCAACAACAACCGTTGGGTATAAAGTTGATTTTTTTCAACATATTATTTAAAAAAACATATAGGAATCCTTATAAGCAAAATAAATAGCGGAATCGTTTCAGAAAGGAAAGAATCATGAATTCAAAAATTTACGAAGGAGCATCTTCTATAATAGAAGCTCAATGGGAAAATCACAAGGTCATAATATATCTCCCTCCCTCCTGGAACAAAAAGGGAAGCAGAGTCTATCCAGCCGTCCTGGTTCAAGATGGGGATCAGGCCTTAAAGGCAGTCACTCCTGTACTTTCAGAACTGGAGGAACTTTGGAGTAAGGAAAAGGGCAGAGAGTTTGTTCTGGTCATGATATGTCCTCTGGACCGACTCTCAGAATACACTCCATGGTCAGCCCATGCCATGTCCTCCCGCTTCCCTGATTTTAAAGGTGGGGGAAATGAATACCTTGCTTCTCTTGAGACAAAACTGCTCCCCTGGTTATCAAATAACTACAAGGTAGATCAGGAAAACGTCTCTTTGCTAGGTTACTCACTTGGAGGTCTGATCAGCGTATACGCACTTACCATACAAAACTGTTGGCGTCATGTGGCTGGTATTTGCAGTTCTTTTTGGTACGATGGTTGGATGTCCTGGATTGAGAGCAAAAACATAAGCAAAGACCTGATCTCTCTTTGCGTCCACTATGGCACTGGGGAAGGCAAAGGAAAATCAGGTCCGATGGAGAGAGCTGCTGAATATGCCGAGAAAACTGGAGAACTTCTGTCGCAAAGATTGCCGGGAAAGGTCACTGTTACTAAGGATGATGGAGGCCACCATTCCTTTGCAGGTCAGCGTTACCGGAATGGACTTTTATGGTTAAATGAGCAGCTTGGAATATCATAATTAATATTCAGTACTTCTAGTCATTCACTTGAGAATAGTTTAGAGCCGGTCTCCTAAAACATCAGAGATCGGCTCCATTTTCTTTTACTTAATTCTTACCTCATTATTGCTCTAGCCACATAGTCACACAATATGGAGTAGGTGGCTTCTATACTTTGTCTCTCTTGTTCGTATTCTGATGGATTTCCAGCATATCCCAAAGGTACTAGTTCCCTCGTGCTTTCTCCACCCCTCAACCATATTTTAATACTATCGTAGTTTAAGGAGTAGTCTTTCAGATTTTTTACAGCCTCCGTATCTACAAGATCCTTAAAAAAGTGTTCCATGGCAGCAGTTTCAAATGCTCCAGCATGAATATCCAATAGCCCATTATCAGCCGGAAAAAGAGATTGTGGATAATTGGCTTCATCTAATAAAATATATGGTTCATCTCCTTTTAGATTGTAGTTCCTTAGATCAAAAGGTTCCATTAATATTTTAATATTCATATCATGTATTTTATTTGACTCTTTAATTGAATCCAGTATTGTCTTTATATGTAAAGGGTCACCATGCTGATTAACACAATAAATACGATTGAAACCAAATTTACTTAGATTCTCAAAAATGTCACCTAAGACCCTCTTTAAAGTCTACTCTTTAAAGCAAAAGGATCCCGGAAATGCCCCCATGCAATTATTAATCCCCCAATAATATGGTGGTGCTATCAGACATTTACCATTCAAAGATTCGATTTTCTTTTTAACCTTTTTGCATACGGCATAGCTTAAATATATATCTGTTGCTAGCGGTAGATGGGGACCATGTTCCTCAATTACCCCTAATGGAAATAGTACAGGTATATCTTGATTACCCAGTAACTCAATTTCCTTCCAATTCATATTTGCCATTGTTTCACTAAAAATAGATTCCATTGTAATCCCCCGATTTCTTAATTGCATTATTTCATACTAATACTTTACCGGAACCAGTAAAAGAAATTAACGAGACTCCTTATTTAACCTTAGTTGTAAAATAAGTAATCTCGTCTTAATCAGTATATTACATAATAAGTTATGATACAATTAATTTTACTATTTTCCATTTTAAGCTGTTAGCTTCACTGCATTTTTTATAGTGGGTTAATTAAACAATTAGAATATGAACAATTTTGTAGTACCATTATAGTACCAAAAAGAGACGGGGTTGGCCGCCTCTGTGTCAAAACTATAAATAAGCATAATACTCAGTGTTAATTGTACCGCTGTTAATGTTATATGATTTTACATCAACATCGGACACTGTACTGTCTATGTCATAATCGGATATAAGTGAATTAATATCTAATCCAGTTAATTGTCTTAAATAAACTATGTTAACTCCTCTATTGAGCATTTCTAATATTGCAGTCTTTTTATAGCTCTCAGGAGGGTATAAGGATATATTTTTAGTTCCAGATTTATATGTTTCTAATAATGCGCTGGCCCCAATTATCTTATAAGCTCTTATTAGTGTTTCAGATATTTTCGTCGTAGACGGTCTTAGATTTGTTGCCTTGTATAAAAATTCAAATAATGAAATACTATTATCATACTTTAAATTAAAGTGCCTCTCTGCGAAATTAACCGTATTAATTATTTCCGATCTTACACCATTTGGGATTTTTATCGTTATGTTATTATAGTTTATTTCTCTGAAACTTTCTTTTTTTATGTTACCTATTTGCAAGGTAATTATTTCACTCGCTTTAAGCGGAATCAAGAGAGATAATTTAATATATAACCTAGCTATTAATACATCATAAATTTTCTTATCCTTTTGTCTTGTCAGGTCTCCATCTAAATAATTCTCTATTTTGCTTAGCACATCTGTAAGAATGTCAATTGGCATAACGGATTACTTTGATCCCGTATCAATTTTACTAATATTTTATTTTTGAATTGAGGAGTATTTATATATGCGTATAACTCACGGAAATTAAAATAATTCTCCATTAGATAAACAAATAAGCTTGTAAGCCCAGCAATATGAGAATTTAAAGTACTGGGTGAATCTATTTTCACTTTTATAAGTGATTCAAAATACTTATCAATATCTCGAAGCGATAGATCAAAACAATAATCACTTAATCCATTCTCTATTAAATAATTCAAAAACGTCCGTAAGGCGTTTTCATATTTATCATCTTTTTCAACTAGATTATCAATTAATTTTTTAAAATTTTCTCCATTTTCCATTTAATATTCCTCTTGTGTTTTTGATTATTATAAACTAAATTAGGTTAAAAGAAATCACCTATCTTTCAACAGGTGTACTAGTTTTTTACTTGACCTCAATAACTGATAAAGATCCTTATTCTTTATTCTTCTCCAACAGTTTTAACTTAAACTTGACATCACAATGTACTAATGTTATATTTAAATTATAAAAGAGAAACCGCCACACAAGGTGGAAGCTCCCAGTATAACGACAAATGTCCTAATGGACACCGCCTATCCTGTTCGCTGCAGGGTAGGCTATTTTTTTAACTTATCTATGTAAGTCAGCAATGCCAAGATAAAAGTTGCAAATAAAAGTACGTCTGCAAATGAAAACATATCTGACACCACCTCCCATCTCGTTATGACTTAAAGACATAAAAGCTGGAAGGTCCCACCCTGTATTCGGTTACTCCTAAAAACATATTACCATAAATTACCAAGGTGAACAATCTTTTTTTACTGCCAACTGTTCTCATCAATCTTGTTAACACTTTTATATTAAAAGAGACGGAGTTGGCCGCCTCTCAATATATTCAAATCTATTCATTATTTTTTCATAACGCCATATGCATTAAAATCATAAGTCACCCCATCTATCTGGAGTTTTCCTGTTACCATGACTCCTGTATCATTAGTATAGTACCAGTTGTTTCCTATTTGAATCCAACCAATTTTCATATATCCGCTCTCATCAAAATAATAACGTTTTCCTTCAATTCTAACCCAGCCATTTTTATAATATTTTCCATTTTCCAACTGATACCATTTTCCGATATCATTACTCATCCAACTTCCCGGCTTTGCTTTTAAGCAAGTGTCTTCATAGTAACTATCCGTGTTCTCATCATATCCTATAGATGGCAGATTATTTAAATAATCCTGTTCTGACAGATCTGCATTCATATTTTGTATATCTTCTTCTGTCAATGGTCCAATTTGTGTTTCTGGATTATAACGATTTGCAAATGATGTTATGGTAAAACTAGTAGCTAGTATCGTTGTAATATAAAAAATTCTTCTTATTTGTTTCATACAATTTCCTCCCATTTTCTTCCATTATACAACATGTTTTGCCAAAAGAAAACACCCATCGACGATAAATCAACAGGCGTTCTCAAAAATGGAGCAGTATAAATGGACATGGGATTCACTTAATTATTAATTTTAAATAACAGCTTTCTACTCCATTTGGGAGGTTTTCTCCTCTTTAGTACCACAAGACAAAAAGAAAAAGCCGAAACCCTTATAAACTAAGGGCTCGGCTTTAAATTTTAATTATTCAACGATAGTAGCAACTCTACCTGAACCTACAGTACGTCCGCCTTCACGAATAGCGAAACGAAGACCCTGCTCCATAGCGATTGGGTGGATAAGTTCAACAGACATTTCTACGTTATCGCCAGGCATACACATTTCTGTGCCAGCTGGTAAATCGCAAACGCCAGTTACGTCAGTTGTTCTGAAGTAGAACTGTGGTCTGTAGTTGTTGAAGAAAGGAGTATGACGTCCACCTTCATCTTTTGTTAAAACGTAAACCTGAGCGGTAAACTTCTTATGGCATTTTACGGAACCTGGTTTAACCAGACACTGTCCTCTTTCGATTTCAGCTCTCTGAACGCCACGAAGTAATGCACCGATGTTATCACCAGCACGAGCATCGTCAAGTAACTTACGGAACATCTCGATACCAGTTACAACAACTTTACGAGTCTCTTCATGGATACCAATGATTTCAACTTCGTCAGATACGTGTAATGTTCCACGCTCTACTCTACCTGTAGCAACAGTACCACGGCCTGTGATTGAGAAAACGTCCTCGATAGGCATTAAGAATGGCTTCTCTGTTTCACGAACTGGATCTGGAACCCACTCGTCAACAGCCTTCATTAATTCAAGAACTTTATCTCCCCAAGAGCCTGAAGGATCTTCAAGAGCCTTTAAAGCAGAACCCTGAACGATTGGTGTATCATCGCCTGGGAATTCATACTCGTTTAACAGCTCACGGATTTCCATGTCTACTAACTCAAGTAACTCAGAATCATCAACCATATCGCACTTGTTCATGAATACAACGATGTAAGGAACGCCTACCTGACGAGAAAGTAAGATATGCTCTCTTGTCTGAGCCATAACACCATCGGTAGCAGCTACAACTAAGATAGCGCCGTCCATCTGAGCAGCACCAGTAATCATGTTCTTAACGTAATCAGCATGTCCAGGACAGTCAACGTGTGCATAATGTCTCTTCTCTGTCTCATACTCAACGTGAGAAGTAGAAATTGTGATACCACGCTCTCTTTCTTCTGGAGCCTTATCGATGTTCTCGAAAGCTACTGCCTGTCCAGTACCTAATCTCTCGTGAAGTGTTTTTGTAATTGCAGCTGTTAAAGTAGTTTTACCATGATCAACGTGTCCAATAGTACCGATGTTACAATGAACTTTGTTTCTTTCAAATTTAGCTTTAGCCATTTTATAACGTCCTCCTTAATTTACGCTCTCTTCGAGCTTTGTTTTTATATGTTAGGCTGTTTTTTATTATATGCTATTTGTGCACTATTTTCAAGCCTATTTACGGGTTTCAGGCAGTCGTAACCACCTGAAACCCAATGGAACCAGTTAGGAATTATTTGCCCTTTTTATCTGCAAGAACTTTTTCCTGTACACTCTTTGGAACCGGCTCATATTTCTCAAAGAACATTGAGAAGTTGCCGCGTCCCTGTGTTCTGGAACGTAAGTCTGTGGAATATCCGAACATCTCAGAAAGTGGTACGAAAGCTTTAACCATCTTTCCACCTCCGATGTCTTCCATACCTTCGATACGGCCACGACGAGAGTTGATATCACCGATAACATCACCCATGTAGTCCTCAGGCATAGTTACTTCAACTTTCATGATAGGCTCAAGAAGAATGGATCCACCCTTGTTCATCGCATCCTTAAATGCCATAGAACCAGCAATGTGGAATGCCATTTCACTAGAATCGACATCATGGTAAGAACCGTCGTATACAGTAGCCTTAACACCAACTACTGGGAATCCGCCGAGAATACCAGCCTTCGTTGCTTCTTCAATACCTTGACCGACTGCAGGAACATATTCTTTAGGAATAGATCCTCCGACAACGCTTGACTCGAACTTGAACAGTTCTTCGCCATTGGCATCCATCGGCTCAAAGCGAACCTTACAGTGTCCGTATTGTCCACGTCCACCAGACTGCTTTGCATACTTGCTGTCAATATCAACGCTTCTAGTGAAGGTTTCCTTGTAAGCAACCTGAGGTGCACCTACGTTTGCTTCTACATTAAACTCACGAAGCAGACGATCTACGATGATCTCAAGATGAAGCTCACCCATACCGGAAATGATAACCTGTCCAGTTTCCTGGTTGGTCTTTGCACGGAAGGTAGGATCTTCTTCTGCAAGCTTAGCTAACGCCTCGCCCATCTTGCCCTGACTAGCTTTTGTCTTAGGCTCGATAGCGATATCGATAACTGGCTCTGGGAATTCCATGGATTCAAGAATTACCGGATTTTGTTCATCACAGATAGTATCACCTGTTGTTGTTACTTTAAAACCAACAGCAGCGGCGATATCACCGGAGTAAACTTTATCTAACTCAGATCTCTTGTTGGCATGCATCTGAAGGATACGGCCTACACGCTCTTTTTTACCTTTTGTTGCATTTAATACATAAGATCCAGCGTTCATGATACCTGAGTAAACGCGGAAGAATGCCAGCTTACCAACGAATGGGTCCGTCATAATCTTAAATGCAAGAGCGGAAAATGGCTCCTCATCAGAGGAATGTCTCTCGATCTCATTACCGTCTAAATCAATACCCTTAATGGAAGGAATGTCAATTGGAGATGGCATAAATTCAAGAATTGCATCAAGGAGTCTCTGTACGCCTTTGTTTCTGTATGCGCTTCCGCAACATACAGGAATAGCTTTACAATCACAAGTTGCTTTTCTTAATACTTTCTTTAATTCTTCTATAGATGGTTCTTCACCTTCAAGGTAAGCCATCATTAATTCATCATCTAACTCACAGATTTTTTCAACTAACTCTGCATGATAAAGCTCTGCATCGTCTTTCATATCCTCTGGGATTTCAACGATGACAATATCATCACCCTTGTCATCATTGTAGATATAAGCTCTCATCTCGAATAAGTCGACGATTCCTTTGAATTCATCTTCTGCTCCGATAGGAAGCTGAATGCAGATAGCGTTCTTACCAAGACGAGTCTTGATCTGCTCTACTGCACCATAGAAATTTGCACCCATGATATCCATCTTGTTGATGAATGCCATACGAGGTACGTTGTATGTGTCAGCCTGACGCCATACATTTTCGGACTGTGGCTCAACGCCGCCCTTTGCACAGAAAACGCCAACAGCGCCATCAAGTACACGTAAGGAACGTTCAACCTCTACGGTAAAGTCAACGTGCCCTGGAGTATCAATGATATTGATACGATGCTCAGGAGCGCCAGCCTTTACTTTATTATCTTCATGCATAGTCCAGTGACATGTGGTAGCAGCAGAAGTAATTGTAATACCTCTTTCCTGCTCCTGCTCCATCCAGTCCATGGTAGCAGTTCCTTCATGTGTGTCACCGATTTTATAATTCACACCAGTGTAATAGAGGATACGCTCTGTCAATGTAGTTTTACCTGCATCAATGTGGGCCATGATACCAATATTTCTGGTTGCTTCCAATGGATATTCTCTTCCAGCCAAAGCTTTTTCCTCCTAATTAAAATCTATAATGAGCAAATGCCTTGTTAGCGTCAGCCATCTTATGCATATCTTCTTTTTTCTTAACGGCTGCACCAGTATTATTAGCTGCATCTAAAAGCTCATTAGCAAGTCTTTCTTCCTGAGTCTTTTCGCCTCTCTTACGAGAGTAAAGAATGATCCATCTCAGGGCCAAAGCCTGTTTTCTTTCGGTTCTAACTTCGATCGGTACCTGATATGTTGCTCCACCGATACGTTTTGCCTTTACTTCAAGTACTGGCATGATGTTGTTCATAGCTTCTTCAAATACTTCAACTGCTGGCTTGCCTGTCTTTTCTTCCATACGGCCAAATGCACCGTATACGATTTTCTGAGCAACACCCCTTTTACCATCATACATAATGTTGTTGATTAACTTTGTAACAACCTTATTATTGTATAATGGATCTGCTAATACGTCTCTTTTTTGAGTATGTCCTTTACGTGGCACGTTACTTCCCTCCTTAATATGGCTGGATCTCATTACTGGATAATCCAGCTATTCATTAGATCTCAGGTACTCACAAACATTCAAGTTGCGTTCGCGCTCGGTTCCTATATATAATCCTGCAACCTACAGGTTCAATATCAAAAGTCCGGCACTAGAAATTCAAATGTGTGGTTCTAATTATTTCTTGTCTTTAGGTCTCTTAGCACCATATTTGGAACGAGCCTGTCTTCTGTTAGCTACGCCTGCTGTATCCAGAGTACCTCTAACGATATGATATCTGGTACCTGGTAAATCTTTTACTCTACCGCCACGAATTAAAACAACGCTATGCTCCTGCAGGTTATGTCCTTCTCCTGGGATGTAGCTTGTTACTTCGATACCGTTAGACAGACGAACTCTAGCGATCTTTCTAAGAGCTGAGTTAGGCTTTTTAGGGGTAGCAGTCTTAACTGCAGTACAAACGCCTCTCTTCTGTGGAGCGGAAATATTAGTCGCCTTCTTCTGTAAAGAGTTAAAACCCTTCTGAAGAGCAGGTGCTGTAGATTTCTTTTCGCTTGTCTGTCTTCCCTTTCTTACTAACTGGTTAAATGTGGGCATTCCATTCACCTCCTGTGATATTGTCTGTGGTTGCTGTAAACTTCAGCTTAATTTACGCACAAAAACATGACGCGTTTATGCACGCCTAATTATTATATACATATAGTTTTTTTTTGTCAAGTTTTTCTTTTCCGAAGATTTGGACATAAAATGAGGCTTTCGCAAAGGATCTGCGGCAGCCTCATGATTATTTTTATTCTGTTTTTATTCTTTTAATTCTTTCAATTTTTCGTTAATCAGACCATCCATTTCTTCTGTATACTGATCTACCGTCATCTTGCCAGCTAAAACTTCTACCAGTTTATCACGAAGATCACTTTGTACGGCCCCGGTGAGTGCTTGATATCCCCACTCTGCTCCCGGACGGGAAGAAGTAGCTGCAAGCTCTTTTGAAAATATATCAAAAAATTCTTTGCCATATGCATAGTTTAAGCTTTCATTTCCTTTTACCTGAGATAAGTAGCTGTTCTCTTCACAGTATTTTGCATTATTCTCTGGCTTGGAGATCCATTCAATGAACTCAGCCGCTTCTTTTTCCACTCCGGTATTCTGGAACGCTGCCAGATACTTTCCTCCTGGTACAGAAGAGCGTATGGACTCTTTTGGAAGGTAAGTCACTCCCCATTCAAAGTCAGTGATCTGATCTTTATAATTTGCAATCATCCAGCTTCCTGAAAAATGCATCGCAACCTGTCCAGTCCGAAACAAGTTGTTTGGATTTTCAGAACCCAGCCAAACAGAAGATGGAATGATGCCATCATCATGAAGACCTTTAAAAAACTCTATGGCATGTTTATTTTCTGGAGTATTAAAATCACCAGCTGTTAATTCTGGATTTAATAATCCGCCACCTGATTGATATAGAAGCGTTGTAAATCTCTGTGGGGACTTATCATAAACAAGACCGTATTTACAACCACCCTTTTCCATTACAGTTTTCATGGCTTCTTTCCATTCATCCCATGTCCATACCTCATCTTCTGACTGAGGTACTTTAACTCCTGCCTTATCAAATGCAGTCTTATTATAAATGAGTCCATTAGAAGTCACATCCATTGGAGCCGCCAATACTTTATCATCAAAGACAAACTTCAGCCCTTCTCCAAAACTGTTTACAAACTCATCTTTATTTGATACGTATTCTCCCAGGTCCAGAAGCTGATTCTGAAATGGTCCTAAATTAGTAAGTCTTGCAATGGCTGGTGTTTCCTTACCATTGATCATATTTTTGATTTTGCTTTCCAAATCGGAGTATGGAACTTCAATCAAATTAACTTTAATACCTGGATGCTCTTTCATGTATCCATCAGCAAGCTTCATAAAGGATTCCCCTTCTTTTCCATCGCTGAACCATACTACATCAAGATTCTTTTCTTTACTGTTCGCTTGCTTTCCCCCACCGGAACAACCCACAAGGGTTGTAAGCGCCAGCATCCCCATAAGTAACCATGATACTGTTTTTTTCATAAATACCTCTCCTTCTTAAATGGTAATCTCATTTTATCATTTGCCTCACGTAAAAAATTTCATATTTCAGACAGGAAATCATTCTTTCTTGCTCTTTTTTGACTGGGCATATTTTTTGGGTGTAATCCCGGTCATTTTTTTAAAAACAGCGATAAAATGGCTGTCACTATTATAGGAAAGTCTTAGCGCCACATCAGTAACAGAATGTCCTTCCTTTAAAAGAGCTTTCGCCGCTATAATCTTTTGATTGGACACATATTGGGTCAAAGTAAACCCTGTCTCCTTTTTGAAATAGTGGCTTAAATAATACCGGTTCATATAAAACTTCCGGGAAATCTCATGAAGATCCAGCCGCTCTTCTACGTGAGACGCAATGTACTTTTTAAGCTGCTCAATTCTTTCCCGGTAGAGAACCGGGTCTTTAAACTCCTGGGTTTCACATTTGGCCTCATAGTCCAGAAGTGTTTTGCTTTTTTCCTTTTCCATAAAGAACTGGTACATCTCGTTGACAGAGACGATAAGCTCCAAAATGGAAAGTTTGATTCTTACACTAGTCTCAATGCTGCCCTTGTTTTCTGAATGAATGTTTTGTTCAATTTTTTCAAACAGCTTTTCCACCTTTTCAAAGTTAGTTCCACCTAAGTGAAGGCGATGAAGAAATGGGTCCGGGCGCTTTTCAAAAAACATGGTGAAATCATAATGGAAGGCTTCCTCCAAATGCAAAAGGAGCTCTGGCTCAAACATGAGAACATACCGGTGATATGTTTTATCTGCACCCCCGCTGGTGCGGTGATATTCCTTGTTATTAATCAGGAATAGATCTCCTGACTTGGCGTGATAGGTGCGATTGCCGATCTCCATGAGCGCTCCATCTGTGAGAAATAAAATGATCTCATACTGGTTGTGAAAATGGAAGCCCTGCATGGCCCAGTTCTCCGAGCCGCCATGGAAATAATAAAGTGATTCAAATTCTTCAAAAAATACTCTTTCTTTCATCTTCACAACCAGTCCTTTCTAATGCCAATAAGGAAGCATTGCTTCTTGAAGTACCAAAATCATAAGTGCCTGTCCGTAAGTCATCGGACAGCACGGAATTGTCTTGTAAAATTCTCCATCTAATCCAATGGGAGTGCCGTAAGAAACATTGTTAACGGTTCCATCTTCTTCAATATAATCCATAAGGTGATTCATACCACGTTCAATCAGTCCCTGGTAATCTTCCTTATTTAGTATACCAAGACGCACGCCCTTCATAATACCATATAAAAATGCTGCGCTACAGGATAATTCTAAATAGGAAGAATCATCGTTTATAATGGTATGCCATAAACCGCTTTCTGGGTCTGCATATTGTTTCAGCGCTGCTACCTGATTTTCATATACACTTAGGAAATACCGCTTTATGCCTTCATCTAGAGTAATGTCCTCTAGAAGCTCCATAATCACAATGGTATACCAGCAGTTTCCTCTTCCCCACAAAACTTTACCGTAGTTGTCGTTTCGTTTAAAGTTAAAGCCATGGTAGAACAGCCCTTCTTCTTTGTCAAGCAAGTACTTGATGTGATTGAGAATCTGGTAATTGGCTTCGTCTAAGTAATCCTTTCTACCTAAAATCTTACCAGCTCTTGTTAGAAATAAAACTGTCATAAAGAGGGTATCTATGAGTATCTCATCATCGTTGGCACTTCCTGTGATCATATGCTGAAAGCATCCGTCCCCAGTACGAATCAGCTTTTTATCCTCCATAATCCAGTCTGACCATTCTTTGATGAATTCCAAATATTCCGGCTTTTTTGTTATCTCGTATAGATAAGTGAGCGTCAGCATGGGTGATGTGGTATTAACATTCTTCTCTAAGATGCCTTCTTTGATTCGATGATCGAACCAATCCTCTATGAAATCCAAAATTTCTTTCTTCTGGCTAACTTCATAATATTTATAAAGTCCAAAGATTCCAACTCCTTGAGGCCATTCCCAGCAGTTAAAATCAATCAGGCTAATGGGATATATTTCCTTCATTCCGTTACTTTTAAGAGCCATCATCTTTTCTGATACCAGGTTCAGTTTTTCCTCCATGGTGTTTGTGTCAATCAATTTTCTGTCTCCTTCCATGTGATTTTTCCTTCTACGGTTTCTGGATACTGATATACAGACGCTCCATCAACCTTTAATACGTTTTCTGCATCGAGATCATATTCCCTTCCATTTTCATCTCTAACCAGAGTCCGTTCTCCATCTAGGGTAATCTCAATCTTTTTAAACTCATGCAATACATCTTCCAGGCTACCGCACTCTTTGATACTTCCTACTCGAACGACCCAGACATTGTCTCTTCCCTGACTGATGAATTCCCTAAACTGGTTTGGTCCCTGTTCTTGTATGGTGAGTCCACAAAGGGCTTTCACTGCCACATAAGCACCATCTTTTTCCAATACCAAAACTCCTTCTTCCCCTTGATAGCGGGAAAATGCAGAAATTGGTATATAAGCATGTGTGTAGCCAATCCGCTCCTCTTCTCCAATATGAAATCTTAAAATTGCAGTATTCTCATACTGGACTGCCAGAGGAAGAACGCCATTACCTGCCCAGAAGTTTGGTCTTCCGCTTCCATATGGAAAGGATTCTCCCGGATGATTGATGAACAGCTGAGCCGTCTCATCTATGGTTGCCTGTAAAATGTGTTCCTGATATCCCTTTTGAAATGGCTTAAAACCAATTGCTGTGGATAGAAGAGCTTTGCTGTTCTTATAGAGATAGAGATTGGCGTGGTTTTCAAATCCCTGGGTATTTTGAAAGATCATCTCATCTCCATCCTTAAGAGATACCAATTTCTCATATTCCTTTGGTGGCTGATAATCTCCTAGCACCAAAGGCAGGTATCCGATGCAGGCTCTATTTAAATAACCTGCATTGTATGCAACATAGAGTAAGGAAGTGGTGCCTGCATTGTAATTGCCTTTCATTTCCTTTTCGTAGCTGCGACCAAAGCTGGTCATAACTGCTCCTTTATGAGCATTAACTGCCAAGGAATAAAAGATCATATCCAAAGCCTTTTTTGCTTTCGCATGGAGTGGATTATCCACATCTGTCAAATTATATAGGGTACCAATCCCCAAAACATCTACCGGTATATAGGCGTTTGAATTCCATTCTGTAATAAATTCCCGAAAGAATTCATCAAACCAATGGTGAAGCAGTTCTTCTCCTCTTGCTTTCACCTCGGTTCCTAACTTACCACTGTTTGTGAAGATCTGATCTGGAAGGTAAGTTCCAGAGAGGTACTGACAGCAGTGAAACAAGAGCGCATGATTTTCACTAAAAAACCACATCACATCGTCACCTGGCTCATCAATCCAGTAACGGTAATTTAACATGGCCTCTTCTATTGCCCCCTTTAAGGTTTCGGAGATTCGGCTGTTAAAGGTCCGGTAAATATAGATCATAATGATGAAATGAAAATCAGAACAATCTTTTCTGTTTCTGACTCCTTCTAGTTCCTCTAATATGATATCCTCTGCACGCTGATATTCTCGTTCCCGTTGAAACAGGGCAGCTGCCTTATACGCATTTTCTGGGGCGAACCGGATTACTGCATCCAGCGCTAGCTTTTTACGGACATTGCTATCATCATTGTCGCTTAATAAGAATTCCCTTCTTACAAGCTGATTTCCAATCTTTCGTTTTATGATGATTCCCTTATATTCAAGCACCACCGTAAAATAGTAATACCCCGGAGATATCTCATCAGTATGGAATAGGGGGAGTCCCTTCTGTCCTGGTTCCATGGTGTATTTTCTGACTTTTATAAGTTTCCAGGATTGTTCCATCTTTTCTATAAATTCTCCTGGAGTTATCACGACCTCAAGATTGAGAGTCGTATCCAGAGGGTTGTTTAGATTCATTCTTATGTCTTCACTGAAATAAGCTTCTTTATCAAAGCACATTCCATTTAACATCAACTCCATTTGAGTTAAGATGTCTTCCTCTACGTCTTCTTTTACAGGAATAAGAATTTTTAAATCAGCATCTCCCAGACGCTTCATCCGAAAATAATAATCGGTATCTCGTTCTGCCAGATCATCTAAGCAAACTACCACATGATTTTTGCCTTCTTGAAGTGGAATGGATACTACTGTTTTCTTGACCAGATTTCTCGTAAATGGTGTAAAGTCTGTGATCAACTGATCATTGACCCAAAGAGTTAAGCCTCCGCATGTTTCAAGCTCAAAATCAACACAATCATTTTCCTCGGAAAGGAGTATGGTATAGCCATACATTCTTAAATAAGTAGGCTGATAATAAAAACCTGACCCATCCACGCCTGGATTCCCAAAAGGGAAATATTGTTTTACTTGCTTTTCCTCATCAAAGAATGTCAGCATATCCCCATTGGTAATATGGCTAAAATCTGGACAACCAGGTATTTCGCCTTTCCGCTCTTTAATGAACTCTTTCCTACAGGGATTTTCATGAATGGCAAATCCCTTCTTCAGCCATTCATTCACTCTGCCGTTTAATGTAGACCTGGTGAATTTTCGGATTTGAGTATGTACCTCGCTCATAAGAAAGCGATTGACAAATCCTTCCGCGAACAGCGGATACTCCAAGTATTTCATGTTTTTTTCCTCCTGTTTACTCTTTCACTCCCCCGGCTGTCATTCCACCGATGATATAACTTTGCAGTGTCACAAACACGATGATAACCGGAATCATGGAAATGACTGACATCGCCAAAAGACTGTTCCAATCCACGGAGTATTCACCAGAATAGTTTGCAAGTGCAAGCTGAATGGTATAACGTTCCTTGCTATTAATTACAAGCTTTGGCCAGAGATAATCATTCCATCTCCACATAAAGGAGAAAATGCATAAGACAGAGATTACCGGTTTGGCAAGCGGTAGCATGATCCGCATTAAGATGCTAGCTTCCGATGCTCCATCAATTCTGGCCGCCTCCATATAAGCATCTGGGATTCCCACGTAATACTGCCTGACCAAAAAGACCGCTGTTGGCGATGCTACCGCAGGAATAATCAGTCCCCATAAGCTGTTATAAAGATTCGTCGCTACGATCACCTTAAATATAGGGATCATTATAACTTCCAAAGGAATCATCAAAGTGGCAAGTACGATGCCAAAGATAATCTTATCTCCTTTAAACCGGTACTTTGCAAAGGCATAACCAGACATCACATTTACCACTACAGTTAAAAAGGTGGCCACCACACTGGTAAATACTGTGTTGAAAAAGTAGATACCAAAATGTCCTTCCTCTAGTGCCTTTTTATAGTTATAAAGAGATGGATTCTTTCCAATGAGACTGGGAGGCCAAGAGAATAATTCTCCTGTGCTTTTAAACGAGGAACCGATGACCCAAAGAATTGGTGTCAGGAATAAAAAGGTCAGTAGCAGTAAAAGCACCCATGTTCCTGCGGCAAATAAATATTTCTTACTATTAGTCTGCATCCTGCTCCCCTCCCTTATTTGCCTTAAATTGTACCACTGTGAATATGGCCAGCAGCGCAAATAAAATCATAGTCATTGCACTGGCATAACCCATCTGATTTTTCTCAAATCCAGTTTCCTGAATGGTCTGTACCATAAACTTTGTAGCTCCTGCCGGACCTCCCTGAGTTAGGGCGTACACAAGAGGATACGTTTTAATAATGGTTACCGTGGATAAAACCAGAACCAAAAGACTAGTTGGCTTTAATAGCGGCAGTGTAATATAACGAAACTGATGAAAGAATCCAGCACCATCTATTTTTGCAGCTTCATAATAAGTCTCAGATATTGCTTTAATGCCGGATATAAACATGACCATGTAATAGCCAGACATGCTCCATGCGGTTACAAAGATTACCACACCCATGGCATAATTTTGATCTGTCAGCCATTTGACTGGAGACCTTCCCATAGCAGTCAGCAGATAATTGATGACACCAAATTCTTCTCCCAGGAGAAATCTCCAGGTCAATCCAACAATAATGCTTGAAATCATGGTCGGCCAGTAGAATACAGCCCTAAAAAAGTCATTTCCCTTTCTGGCACTTGTTAAAAGCAGAGCAAGTCCCATGGCTGAGACGTAAACCAATGGAACGGAAACTGCAGTGAAAAACACGGTACGAAGAAAAGAACTCCAAAATCCCCGGTCTGAAAACAACTTAATATAATTATTAATCCCCACAAATTTCTGAGGATTTACCCCATCCCACTTTGTCAATGATATCCACAACCCATTTACAGCTGGAAAGAACAAAAACAGGCCAAATATAATTAAAGTGGGTGCAAGCAGCAGATAAGGAAACACACTCCGCTCAAACTTCCTCATTGTCTTACCTCCTTTTTTATGATTATAGCATGAAAAAAATAGTAAAAATCCAGTTTACTTATGCAAATACCACATAATATTGTCTTTTAATGTAGATAAAGAGTCTGGCTTGTCAGACTCTAGCGCTGACGCGCTGTCACTTTAGTGACATCTTCCTCTTAAGCGTCATGTGCATCCTGCACGGAGTGCTTTTTATTTTATAGGGGAGTTCGTAGAACTTTCCTATAAAATAAAAAAATGCCCTGACAGTCGAAACCTGTCAGGGCATTCCTATTATTTATTCTTCTATTGTATCTTCACTGATGGTTAAAATCTCTTCTGCTTCTTCAAGACGGTCGTCAGATAATAAGATTTCATCATCCTCAGATAACATAATCTCTTCATCTTCTTCCAATACAACATCCGTACTTAAATTCATTTTACGGTAACGTCTCATACCAGTACCTGCCGGAATCGGCTTACCTATGATAACGTTTTCCTTAAGACCAATCAAGTGGTCTACCTTGCCGTTAATTGCGGCTTCGGTGAGTACTTTTGTGGTCTCCTGGAAAGAAGCTGCAGATAAGAAGGAGTCAGTTGCAAGAGATGCCTTAGTAATACCAAGCATAACCTGCTTTCCGTCTGCCGGTTCTTTGCCTTGTGCAATGAGTCCATCGTTTAAGTCAATATAATCAAGAACATCCATTGAGGTTCCTGGAAGGACATCGCTGTCTCCACTCTCCTCGATTTTGATCTTCTTAAGCATCTGTCGTACTATCATTTCTACGTGCTTATCATTGATTTCTACACCCTGAAGACGGTACACGCGCTGTACCTCCTGGATCATATAATCCTGAACGGCACGAACACCTTTAATCTTCAAGATATCATGAGGATTCACACTACCTTCGGTCAGCTCATCACCAGCCTCAAGCATCTGTCCATCCTGTACCTTAATTCTGGAACCGTAAGGAATCAGATAGGTTTTGGAATTTTCAGCATCATTCTCGTTTATGATAATCTCACGCTTTTTCTTGGTGTCCTTAATAGCAACAACTCCAGGGAACTCTGCGATAATGGCAAGACCTTTCGGCTTTCTTGCCTCAAAAAGTTCCTCGACACGAGGAAGACCCTGTGTGATATCACCACCCGCAACACCTCCAGTATGGAAGGTACGCATGGTAAGCTGTGTTCCAGGCTCACCGATAGACTGAGCAGCAATAATTCCAACTGCTTCCCCTACCTGAACAGGCTGACCGGTAGCCATGTTTGCACCGTAACATTTTGCGCAAACACCCATATGGGATTTACAAGTTAGTACATTACGGATCTTAATTGAGTCACGTCCGTTCTTTTCAAGCACCTTCATTACAATAGAAGCACGCTTTGGAGTACACATGTGGTTTGCTTTTACAATCACTTCACCGCTGTCCGGATCAATAATGTTTTCTGCAATAAACCTACCTGTAATACGCTCCTCCAAGCCCTCGATAACTTCTTCTCCATCTGTAAATGCCTTGATCTCCATAAACGGACTATCTTTGCCTTCACAACAATCGATCTCACGGATAATCATATCCTGTGATACATCTACCAGACGTCTGGTTAGGTAACCAGAATCGGCTGTACGAAGAGCTGTATCGGAAAGTCCTTTACGAGCTCCATGGGCAGAGATAAAGTACTCCAGTACGTCAAGGCCTTCACGGAAGTTAGACTTGATAGGAAGTTCGATGGTATGACCAGTTGTATCGGCCATAAGTCCACGCATACCTGCAAGCTGTTTGATCTGCTTATCAGAACCACGGGCTCCGGAATCTGCCATCATATAGATGTTGTTGTACTTATCAAGTCCAGTCAACAGGTCATGGGTAAGCTGATCATCGGTCACTTTCCATGTGTTAATAACTTCTTTATAACGCTCTTCCTCTGTAATAAGACCACGGCGGAAGTTCTTTGCAATCTGATCAACCGTTGCCTGAGCCTCTGCAATCAGCTTTGGCTTACTCTCCGGCACGGTCATGTCGGAAATGGATACGGTCATGGCTGCCTTGGTTGAGTATTTATAACCAATCGCCTTAATATCATCTAGGGTTTCTGCAGTCTGTACTGCTCCATGAACGTTAATAACCTTTTCAAGGATCTGCTTACACTGTTTCTTACCTACATGGAAATCTACTTCCATTAAGAGCTCATTACCTGGAATGGAACGATCTACGAAACCAAGATCCTGAGGAACGATCTCATTGAAGATAAAACGTCCTACTGTGGATTCCACGACTCCGCTCATCATGGTGCCATCTGGCATTCTCTTAGTAACTCTTGCCTTAATTCTGGAATGAAGGGTGGTTGCTTCATTTTCATAAGCGAGAATGGCTTCATTCACACTTCTAAATATCATGCCTTCGCCCTTTGCACCAGGACGTTCCTGTGTCAGGTAGTAAATACCAAGAACCATATCCTGTGAAGGAACGGCCACAGGGCCACCATCTGACGGTTTTAACAGGTTGTTAGGTGATAAAAGAAGGAAACGGCATTCTGCCTGAGCTTCTACGGAAAGAGGCAAATGAACCGCCATCTGATCTCCATCAAAGTCGGCGTTAAACGCGGTACATACGAGAGGATGAAGCTTAATTGCCTTACCTTCGACAAGAATTGGCTCAAACGCCTGGATTCCAAGTCTATGAAGGGTAGGCGCACGGTTTAACATAACCGGATGCTCTTTGATAACATCTTCAAGTACGTCCCATACCTCTGATTGAAGACGCTCTACCATCTTCTTGGCATTTTTTATATTATGAGCGGTTCCGTTAGCAACCAACTCTTTCATAACAAATGGTTTGAATAACTCAATTGCCATCTCCTTTGGAAGACCGCACTGGTAAATCTTAAGTTCTGGTCCAACGACGATAACAGAACGTCCGGAATAATCAACACGCTTTCCTAACAAGTTCTGACGGAATCGTCCCTGCTTACCCTTTAACATATCGGAAAGAGATTTTAATGCACGGTTTCCTGGTCCGGTTACCGGTCTTCCTCTTCTTCCGTTGTCGATCAGAGCATCAACCGCTTCCTGAAGCATACGCTTTTCGTTACGTACAATGATATCAGGTGCGCCAAGCTCTAACAGACGACCAAGACGGTTGTTACGGTTAATGATTCTTCTATAAAGATCATTTAAGTCAGAGGTAGCAAAACGGCCACCATCTAACTGTACCATCGGGCGGATATCTGGTGGTATGACAGGAACAACTTTCAGAATCATCCACTCAGGTAAGTTACCAGAATTACGGAAGGCTTCTACTACTTCAAGGCGTTTGATGATTCTAGCACGCTTTTGACCAGTCGCATCCTTTAATCCTTTTTTCAGCTCTTCTGACTCTTTTTCAAGATCAATGGAGTGTAACAATTCCAGAACAGATTCTGCACCCATTCCTACGCGGAAAGCGCCATGACCGTATTTTTCATTCTCTTCTCGGTATTCCTTCTCAGATAAGACCTGCTTATACTGGAGACCGGTATTACCGGCATCCAGTACCACATAAGATGCAAAATAAAGCACCTTTTCCAGGGTTCTTGGAGAAATGTCCAAAATGAGACCCATACGGCTTGGTATTCCCTTGAAATACCAGATATGGGAAACAGGGGCTGCAAGCTGGATATGGCCCATACGTTCCCTACGAACGCTGGCTTTTGTTACTTCAACGCCACATCGATCGCAGATAACACCTTTATAACGGATCTTTTTATATTTACCGCAATGACATTCCCAGTCCTTGCTTGGTCCGAAAATCCGTTCACAGAACAGACCATCCTTTTCCGGCTTTAAAGTTCTGTAGTTAATTGTCTCAGGCTTTTTTACCTCGCCGTGGGACCAATCCAGAATCTTTTCCGGAGAAGCCAGACCAATCTTTATGGCATCAAACGTCATTGGGTGGTAAGTTTCATTATTATCAGGCATAAGCGGTTCTCCCTTCTATTATTCTTCGTCTGAATCCTCAAGCTCTACGTCATCGAAATCCTCAATGGAATCTTCGACTTCGTCTGCTTCCTCTACTTCAACAACAGCAACCAGTTCATTATCTTTAAATTCCTGCTTCTGATAACCGAATTCAGCAAAGGGTTCTTCTTCACGATAACGTCTGTCACCTTCAATGATGGATCTCAAATCAGTCTCTTCGTAGTCTGTGTTTTCATTAAAGTGAACTTCGGTATTGTCGTCACGCAACAATCTTACATCCAGTGCCAGGGACTGAAGCTCCTTTAACAATACTTTAAAGGATTCCGGAATACCAGGCTCAGGGATATTCTCACCCTTAATAATGGCTTCATAAGTCTTTACACGACCCACTACATCATCAGATTTCACTGTCATAATTTCCTGAAGTGTATAGGATGCGCCATAAGCCTCGAGAGCCCAAACCTCCATCTCTCCAAAACGCTGTCCGCCGAACTGGGCTTTACCGCCGAGAGGCTGCTGGGTAACCAGAGAGTATGGTCCTGTGGAACGAGCATGGATCTTATCATCAACCAGATGATGAAGTTTTAAGTAATGCATGTGTCCGATGGTAACCGCACTGTCAAAATATTCACCAGTACGTCCGTCACGGAGGCGTACTTTGCCGTCACGGTTAAGTGGAACACCCTTCCATAATTCTCTATGCTCTAAGTGTTCGTTAAGATATTCAAGAACCTCAGGCTTTGAAATATCTTTATATTTGTCCTGGAAATCAGACCAACTCATATTTACATAATCATTGGCCATATCCAAAGTATCCATAATATCAATCTCGTTTGCACCGTCAAATACTGGAGTGGAAACATTAAAGCCCAAAGCTCTTGCTGCAAGGCTTAAATGGATCTCAAGTACCTGCCCGATGTTCATACGGGAAGGAACACCCAGAGGGTTTAATACGATATCAAGAGGACGACCGTTAGGAAGGAACGGCATATCTTCTACTGGAAGCACGCGGGAAACAACACCCTTGTTACCATGACGTCCAGCCATCTTATCACCAACAGAGATCTTTCTCTTCTGAGCAATATAAATGCGGACAGTTTCATTGACTCCAGGTGACAGCTCGTCGCCGTTTTCTCTTGTAAATACTTTTGCATCAACAATGATACCATAAGCGCCGTGAGGTACTTTTAAGGAAGTATCACGCACTTCTCTTGCTTTCTCGCCGAAGATGGCACGAAGAAGTCTCTCTTCTGCTGTCAGTTCAGTCTCTCCCTTTGGAGTTACCTTTCCAACCAGAATATCACCAGCACGAACTTCCGCACCAATACGGATAATTCCTCTTTCATCAAGATCCTTTAACGCATCTTCTCCAACACCAGGAACGTCACGAGTAATCTCTTCTGGCCCTAACTTGGTATCACGAGCTTCTGCTTCGTATTCCTCGATATGAACTGAGGTATAAACATCTTCCTGCACCAGTCTCTCACTTAATAAAACCGCATCCTCATAGTTATAACCTTCCCAGGTCATGAATCCGATTAACGGATTCTTACCAAGAGCGATCTCACCATTTTGGGTAGAAGGTCCATCAGCAATTACTTCGCCCTTAATTACGTGGTTGTTCTTAAAGACAATTGGTTTCTGGTTGTAACAGTTAGACTGGTTACTTCTCTTAAACTTAGTAAGGCGGTAAACATCTTTTCCACCATCAGAATCTCTGCGGATAATGATCTCATTGGAAGCAGATCTCTCTACCACACCAGTATTCTTTGCAATTAAACAAACACCAGAATCGACAGCTGCCTTCACTTCCATACCGGTTCCTACTGCTGGAGCCTCGGTAGTTAAAAGTGGCACGGCCTGACGCTGCATGTTTGATCCCATGAGGGCACGGTTCGCATCATCGTTCTCAAGGAAAGGAATCATAGCAGTCGCAACAGAGAATACCATCTTAGGAGAAACGTCCATCAAATCGATGTTCTTTTTCTGGAACTCAGAAGTCTCTTCGCGGTAACGACCGGAAATATTCTTATGAATGAAATGACCTTCGTCATCAAGAGGCTCATTCGCCTGAGCGACTACAAAGTTATCTTCCTCGTCAGCAGTCAGATAAATAACATCGTCCGTAACAATAGGATCCTGTTCATCTGTTTTATCTAACAAACGATAAGGAGCTTCTACGAATCCATACTGATTTACTCTCGCATAAGTAGCAAGGGAGTTGATCAGACCGATGTTAGGACCTTCAGGTGTCTCGATAGGGCACATACGACCGTAATGGGTATAGTGAACATCTCGAACCTCGAATCCGGCACGGTCTCTAGAAAGACCACCAGGTCCTAAGGCAGAAAGACGTCTTTTATGTGTCAGCTCTGCAAGCGGGTTATTCTGATCCATGAACTGAGACAACTGAGAACTTCCAAAGAATTCCTTAACTGCCGCAGTAACTGGCTTAATATTAATCAGGGACTGTGGTGTAATGCCATCCATATCCTGAGTTGTCATTCTTTCCCGAACCACTCTCTCCATTCTAGAAAGACCAATACGGTACTGATTCTGGAGAAGCTCGCCTACGGCACGGATTCTACGATTGCCTAAATGGTCAATATCGTCGGCCATACCAACTTCTTCTTCCAAATGAATGTTATAATTAATAGAAGCTAAAATATCTTCTTTTGTAACATGCTTAGGAACTAATTCGTTTAAATTTCTGTGAATTGCTTTTTTAAGAGCTTCTTGATCATCACTGCCAACTTCTGCCAGGATTTTTTCAAGAGCTGGATAGAATACTAACTCTGTAACGCCTGCATCCTTAGGATCAAAACTTACATGAGTAGATAAATCAACCATTAAGTTAGAAAGAACCTTCTGTTTGCGCTCCACACCTTCTAGCCAGACATAAGGAACCGCTGCATTTTGAATCGCTTCGGCAAGCTGCTTGTCTACTATAGTTCCAGCCTGGGCAAGAATTTCACCCGTTGTTGTATCAATTACATCCTCAGACAAAGTGTGGCCTGAGATACGATTTTTAAAATGAAGCTTCTTATTGAATTTATATCTTCCGACTTTAGCAAGATCATATCTTCTTGAGTCAAAGAACATGCTGTTTAACAAACTTTCAGCACTATCTACAGATAGAGGCTCACCTGGACGAATCTTCTTATACAACTCTAATAAGCCATCCTGGTAATTATCAGAAGTATCTTTACCAAAGCTGGCTAATAATTTTGGCTCTTCACCGAACAATTCTATAATCTCTGCATTGGTACCATAACCAAGTGCACGGATCAGTACTGTTACAGGGACCTTTCTGGTTCTATCTACACGTACATAGAAAATGTCGTTTGAGTCTGTCTCATACTCCAGCCATGCTCCACGGTTCGGAATAACGGTACACGCATAAAGCTCTTTACCTACTTTATCATGTTCGATACCATAATATATACCTGGGGAACGTACCAACTGGCTTACAATAACTCGTTCGGCACCATTAATAACGAAGGAACCGGTATCCGTCATAAGTGGTAAATCACCCATGAAGATCTCATGTTCATTAATTTCATCTTTATCTTTATTGCAAAGTCTTACCTTTACCTTTAAAGGAGCCGCGTAAGTTGCATCTCTTTCCTTGCATTCTTCTATTGTGTACTTGACATCATCTTTACATAGTGTAAAGTCGACAAATTCAAGACTTAAGTGTCCTGCAAAGTCTGCAATCGGAGAGATGTCTTCAAAGACTTCCTTCAATCCTTCATCAAGGAACCACTGATAGGAATTCTTTTGAATCTCAATCAGGTTTGGCATCTCAAGCACTTCTTTTTGTCTTGAGAAACTCATTCTCAGGCTCTTACCGGCTGGGACCGGACGCATTCTGCTTTTCTCCATTGACGTTTCACCCCTGTTTTCTTTCTAATTGTTTCTTTTGGGCATAGATGTCCCTACAAGGCACACAAAGCCACAATAGTGCACATTCCATAATATCATAGCGTTGTCAAGGTGTCAAGCATTTTTTGCTTGTATTTACCAAGAAAACGTGATATACTATCACAGATAGGCCCAATTTACAAAATGAACTATTGGAGGTATTCCCGGTGAGCACATTTTTAAACGTATTAATCGTGATTCTTTTCATCTTAGTTGTGGCTTTGGCAGTCCTTTACTTTCTTGGCAAGAAGCTGGAAAAGCGTCAGGTGGAACAGCAGCAGGCATTAGAAGCTGCAGCACAGACCGTTAACATGCTGGTTATTGATAAGAAAAAGATGAAGCTAAAGGATGCCGGACTTCCTAAGATTGTGTACGAACAAACACCAAAGTATATGCGCAGAACAAAGCTGCCCATTGTAAAGGCTAAGATCGGACCAAAGGTAATGACACTGATTGCAGATGCCAAAGTTTTCGAAGTCCTTCCTATTAAGACAGAAGCAAAGGTTGTGATAAGCGGTATTTACATAACCGAGATCAAGAGTCTTCGAGGTAAAGCAGTTCCTCCAGCTCCAAAGAAGAAATCATTTTGGGACAGGTTTAAGAAGAACAAAAAATAATAAGTGATTCCCATTACCCAAAGGTTTTGAGGCGAAAGCCCAGGAAGCGAGATATCTCGCACCTGGGCTTTTTTGTGTGCTTATATACTATAAACTTTGAAATAATCTGAAAAATCAGCTTGACATTGCATGAATTCATGATATAATGAACTTACAAACAAGTTAGCAACGACTAACCAAATAATAAATATGAACTTTTGAAAATAAATTACGGAACCGAAAGGAGAACTACTATGTTTAATCAAATCCAATTACCTTATGCTTATGACGCTTTAGAACCCCATATCGACGCTCTTACAATGGAGACTCATTATTCCAAGCATCATGCAGCTTATACAAAAAATTTAAACGATGCAGCTCAAAAAGCTGGAGTTGAAGATAAAGATATCACATTCTTACTCTCTTCCTTAGATAAGATCTCTGATGAAGCATTGAGAAAAGCAATCCGCAACAACGGCGGCGGCTTTTACAACCATAACCTGTATTTTAAAACAATGAGTCCTAGTGGCGGTGGCGAACCGGAAGGCGATCTAAAAGCAGCTCTTGATCAGGCATTTGGTAACTTCACTGATTTTAAGGATAAATTAAGCGGCTTGGCCGTCGGACAGTTTGGCTCTGGCTGGGGCTGGCTCTCAAGTGACCGAAACGGAAAATTAATTCTTTCCTCTAGCCCAAATCAGGATAATCCTCTTATGGAAGGCAATGGTCATGTTCCCCTTTTAGGCATTGATGTTTGGGAACACGCTTATTACTTAAAGTATAAGAACCTAAGAGCTGATTACATCAAAGCTTTCTTTGAAGTTGTTGACTGGAAGGCCGTGTCTGATAATTACGTTAACGTGATTAAGGGCTAACAAAAACTGTGATAACCTGTGATTTCAAATTATGTACTCCTCCAAAATAGACATTACAAATAAAGAATAAAAGGGAACCGCCTGGTATATAAATACCGGACGGTTCCCTTTTTATATGTTTCTTTTAATTTAATAGGTGTATATCAGCGGTGGCTTTTGAATGAATATCTAAATCAATATCACATTCAGAGATATGCTGATAATTAATATCCAACGAATATGCTACATGGACTCTTAAGCGGTCTTCTTCTTCAATGACTTGGATGTCGTTAGTATTTAATCCTATTATCAATTCCCCGTAAGGTGTTGCATAGCAGGCAATATTTTTCTTGTTTTTTTCAAATGTCATATGAACGCTAGAACTTCCACGTTTAATGATATCCAGACCGTAAGGACTTATTTTTATGGTATTTTTAATCACTCCTTCAAGTCCTTCCTGGACCTCATCATATAGAATGTAATGGTTTCCATTTTTAAGAAAGTAATCTCCGGAGGTGATCAACTCAACGGTGTTGTTATCTCCCTCTGCAATCTGTATCCCACTGATACTGATTAGGACATCTCTAGTCATAGTAAACTCCTTTAGAAATCTTCAATATTTATCTTCTTTGTCTGCTTTATCTGGTCTGGAAGAATCGAGGAGGCGAAGTTTGTGAACTTCTCCGCCAGGTCACTGACATAAAAATGATATTTGTCCTGGAAAGGCTCATCTGTATCATTTAATAGCTGGCTTTCACTTAACACCTGTTTTAATTCCAGGGCTGTCTCATAAGCTGGGTTTACCAATGTGACCTCAGGACCCATAACTCTTCCAACCGTGGAACGAAGCAGGGGATAATGTGTGCATCCCAGTACCAGTGTATCAATAAACTTCCCTTTTAATTCAGATAAATATCTGGAAGCAATTTCATCGGTCACAGAATCGTGAAGCAAACCTTCTTCTACCAGGGGAACAAATAAGGGGCAGGATTTTCCAATTACCTCTATGTCATCTCTCATCTCTTCCATCATCTTCGTGTATACTCCACTTCGGATGGTGCCTTCTGTTCCGATGATTCCTATCTTTCCGTTCCTAGTGGCTTCCACTGCAGTCTTTGCCCCTGCATGGATAACTCCCATCACAGGGATTTTTAGTTCCTGCTCCACTATCTCTAGAGCAAAAGCGGTGGCAGTGTTACATGCAATCACGATTGCCTTTACATCTTGAGTCATTAAAAAGCGTATGTTCTGTCTAGTGTAGCGGACAATGGTATCTTTTGATTTGGTGCCGTAAGGTACTCTTGCCGTATCACCAAAATATACCAGTCTCTCCTCGGGCATCTGCCTCATAATCTCCCGCACTACCGTAAGTCCACCTACTCCAGAGTCAAATACTCCGATGGGTGAATTTCTATCTGCCATGTTACCTCTCCTTTAGGACTGGGAGCGGTCCGCTGCATGTTTCAGTAGGCGGTTCACCAGTTCTTCTTTTGTAATGCCTGCAGCTTCCCATAACATGGGATACATGCTGATAGCCGTAAAGCCAGGCATGGTATTGATCTCATTAAAAACTACGGTTCCATCTTCTTTTACAAAGAAATCCACTCTTGCTAGGCCGTAACCATCGACTGCCTCAAAAATAGCAGTTGCAGCACTTCTAATCTTCTCTGCCGCTCCATCGGGAAGTACTGGATTTACTACTGTTTTAGAATCGGAATTATAATATTTTGCATCAAAATCGTAAAACTCGGCTGCTGCCACAATCTCACCTACGCCTGAGGCCTGGGTTGGTGTATTCCCTCCCCCAAAGACTGCGCATTCAATCTCACGGCCCACAATCATCTCTTCCACTAAAATCTTGCGATCGTGTTCTCCCGCCAAAATCAGTGCTTCTTTTAATTCCACTCCATTTTCTGCACGGCTTACTCCCTTTGAAGAGCCTGCATTGGAGGGCTTAACAAATACCGGATAGGTAAATTTATCTTCCACTTTTTTAACGATTGGGTCCAAATCCTGTAATTCACGACGCATCACTGCTACGTAATCCGCCTGTTTGACTCCCAAATCTTTTACGATAATCTTTGTATATAATTTATCCATGGATACCGCTGATGAAAGAACTCCGCAGCCGACATATGGAATACCAGATAGCTCCATAAGCCCCTGAATGGTTCCGTCTTCTCCATATAATCCATGGAGCACTGGAAATACCACATCAGCTTTTACAAGCTCTGTCTTATCTCCGTCTAGGAAAACCACGCTCTTCATGGTTGCATCTGGAGATAAAATCGCAGATACGCTGCCACTTTTCCATGTTCCATTTTGAATCGCTTCTATTGTATCTGTTTTGATCCAACGTCCTTCTTCCGTAATTCCAATGAGAATTAGATCGTATGTTTCTCTATTAATATGGTTAATGACATTGATGACCGACATGCAAGAAACCACATGCTCTGATGACTGGCCGCCAAATAGTACAACCGCATTTTTTTTGCCCATTTTAATCTCCTCACCAATTTCTTGATTTTACAGCGTTTATATTATAGCACATATGGTTACAATTACAAATAGAATCCATAAAAAAGGAGAACACCCATGAAACAGAAACGTGATTTATTCTTATGTATTACATGCTTATTGCTTGCACTTTTATTTTCTATGTCAAAGGAAAGAGGCGCAGAGGAAGCCATGGCCGCACGAATTGCACCTGAAATTCTTCGCTTCCATGTTTTGGCTAATAGTGACAGCACAGAAGATCAGAATTTAAAACTAAAGGTACGCACCCTACTCTTAAACACAATATATGAGGAAATGGGAGAAAATGCATCTTTAGAAGAAACAAAAAAATACGTCCGGACCCATAAGGACAGTTTAGAGAAAAAAGCAGAAATGTACATGAAGAATTTGGGATACGATTATCCCGCACATATGGAACTGGCCAACACTTATTTTCCTACCAAAACCTATGGTGATATGGTATTCCCTTGTGGCACTTATGAAGCTGTCAGGGTAAAAATAGGCGAAGGCAAAGGACGCAACTGGTGGTGTGTCCTTTATCCTCCGCTCTGTTTTGTGGATTCGTCTTATGCAGTTGTTCCAGATACCTCAAAAGAGATACTAAGAGAATCCTTAGATCCATCGGATTATTTAAAATTAAGTACGGAAAATCCAAAGATCCATGTTCGGCTAAAGCTTGTGGATCTATTAAAGAAACAGAAAGAGTCGAAAGAGCCTATTTCTGAGAATCGGAAATAATACCTTTTACTGCCCACTGATATGTGGTGTAGGCCTGATATAGCTCTGAATATGCGCTTTGCTTGGCTCCCTCTGCCTGTAAAAATGCCATCTGAGACTGAAGGTATGTAATTTTACTTAGCATACCCATCTGGAAGGAGCGCTCGGCTTTTCCATTGTCTAGTCCTGCCTTCTCATAGGAAGTGAGAGTTGCTTCGTAGGCTGTTTTAGCTTGCTTTACATTCTGGTAGAGTGACTGCATGGTGACTGCCACATTTTGCTCTCCTTCTGATACACTTGCCTGTTTGTTCTCCATGCCGGTTGTCGTCTTGTTGGAATTCGCCCGGCGCATATTGATAAGGTCATAATTATTGCCTATGGCCTTGGCAGTATCTGCCTGAAGATCGATGGAGGAAAGGGTCTGAAGGTCAAGCTCTGGAAGCCCTTCGATTGCTGGTATGGATTCACTTGAATATCCTGTCAGAAGCCCCAGGGAACGACGAAGACCATCAATGGTATTATCCAGATTCATGAGGGAGGACTGTGCAGACAGTAACTCCTTTTTTGCTGACAATACGTCAGTCTGAGTCGCAGTTCCTATTTTTAATCCAAGCTCCTGCGCCTCATAGGCTGCATTGCTTAATTCAACTACTTTTTGAAGCAGTGCTCTGTTTGCCGATGCATTGTTATAACCAATCATTACCTGATCTGCGATGTTTTCGTACTGTCTGGACATTTGAGTGATGTTAAAATTAATGGTTGAGTTCGACTGTTTTAGCTTTTTAATGGACTTCTGGGCAGTTTCCGCATTTGATTTCAATACTTTCACTGTTCCAACTAAAGTCATGTACTGTTCCATTCCTTCTGGCGTACTGGTTCCCCCGGAATCTTTTACTTCTTTTGCATCATCTTCCAGATCTTTGATATACTTTCTAAGATTATCATGGACATACTCTACATTTTCCACATTAATATTAAGACTATCTGCCATGTTCTGAACATCTGGATTGAAATATCTTACCAGATTGGAAAGCTCATCAAACTTTATGGTCTGATCATTGAGCTGGCTCCACTGCTCTGTTGTAATCCCTTCTGGAAGTGGCTTTTGGGCCTGCCCCGGTCCCTCCGCTGCATAGACGGAAAGAGCCGGAGTAGTAAAAATCACTACTGCAAGAAAAACTGGTAAAACGTTTCTACGCTTCATATCATGCGCCCCCTGCCGAAGCCAATCCGCTCACTGCATTGTCATAGGTCTGAACTGCTTGAAACAGTGTAAGCTGTGCTTTTTTTAAGGAAATGCTTTTTGTATTGAATGCATTTTTTTGTTTCATGTAATCCAGTCTGCTTAAAGTTCCTACCTGCTGCTTATGTTCTGCTGTCTCCATATTTTTGCTTTCCAGTTCAAGCTCAGCCATTGCCTGATCATAGGATGCCTTAGCCTGCAGTACAGCCTGTTGAGACTTTACAAGTTCTGATTTTATGGTCTGCTCATTGTTGGAAACGGTTCTCTTTAATGTTTCTTTCGTAATCTCTGCGGTGGCATTATTGAGCTTTCGTCTATTGATCTTTAAAGTATAATTATTATTAAGAGCTGCTTCTATATCAGTTTCCGGATTCATAGCTGCAATTCGATCAAAATTGACTGCTGGAATATCTAGGATCTCAGGAACGTCATTGTATTTCCAGCCAAGCATGATTAAAAGCTTTTGCCTTGTTTCTTCTACTGTCCCAGTCAGTTTTTCAATGGAAGCCTGAGCACTCTGAACACTCTCTTTTGTGCCCAGTACATCAGACTGTGTTGCCATACCCGCTCCCTGCTTTATAAGAGCAGATTGGTACTGAGCTTCTAAAAATTCAACACCGTCTTTCGCCGATTCTAATTCCAATTTTTGCTGATAGTAAGATATCATAGAGGACTGTGCCGAAGCCACAAGATTAGCTTCCTGCTGATCGTAAGTAAGCTGGTGTACCGTTAAGTCTTCTGTGTTCTTATCAGCAGCTTCATCTGCCTGAGCCGCTGCCACTGCACTCTGGGCATCTGTTGCTGCGTTATCACCTGAAATATTGCTTCTGGCATCACTGGCCGCATCCCGGTAGTACTGAGCATACTGATCGCTAGTGATTTTGTCGTCCTTTTTCTTATCATTGATATCGAGCTGATTTTTCTGGATCGTTACATTATACTCCCGAATCAGGCCTGACAGCTCATCGTATTCCATCACATTGTCTCTTAGCTTTGCCCACTCTTCCGGGGTTCTTGAAAACTCCGGACTGCCGGCCCATGCAGTAGCTGCCGGTCCGGAAAAAGCAAGCACAGCACTAAGACAACATGCACTGATCAGTTTCCACTTTCTCATCCTTAATCCTCCTTATTTGGTAATTCTATGATATCACAATGGTCACCCTGCCACCAATCCACTTTCTTCCATATCTGGCAGGGTAACTGGTTATTATTCAGGTACTTTTTTATCCTTTTTCTTCCGTCTCAAAATAGAATAGAGTACTGGGAGTACCAAAAGGGATAAAAGGGTGGAAGACGCAAGTCCTCCGATATTAACAAGCGCAAGCCCCTGCATCATCTCTCCATTCTCTCCACCTCTTGCAAGAGGAATCAGGGATAATATGGCGATCAATGCGGTCATAAGAATGGGGCGAAGACGTGTAAATCCTGCCTCAATAACTGCACTTCTGGTATCCATGGTTTCGTTATACTGGTTTGCACAGTCAACATAAAGAATACCAGAGTTTAAAACCGTACCGATGAGCACCAAGAATCCCAAAAGGGAAGTCATACTGATGCTTACATTGGTGATGAGCATGAGCCCAAAGGCACCAATAAAACTAAATGGAATGGTAGCCATTACCATGAGGGAGAAGATAGGGGACTCAAACTGAGCCGCTAATACAACGAATACAAGGAATATTGCCGTTGCGATAGCAAGGAACAAACCACCAAATTCATCAGACATGGATTCTGCCTCACTGTTTTGCCCTCTTGTAATGGTATCGGATAAATACTTTTTAACTACCTGATCATCAATTTCTTTGGTAACCATTTGTTTGTCTTTTTCTGTCTTAACCTTATCGGTAAAGGAACCAGTTACAGTAACCTGGTACTGTTTGTTCTTTCTTGTAATGGTAGACGCGCTATCTTCGTAACCAATAGAAGCGATATCCGTAATTGCTACAGAACCACCTGTTGCATTGGGGACCATGATTCCTTCTACTTTATCCAAAGTATCATAGGCATCCTCTGGATATTCCACTTTAACAGATATTTCCTGACCATCCTTATCAAAGGTAGTGGCCTCGACTCCGCTTAACATACTGTTAAACATTCCACCTACGGTTACCGGAGCAATCCCTTCTGCTGCTGCTTTAATGGGATCAACCTTTATCTTTACGACTGGTGCCGCATTTTCAAGGTCAGAATGAACCTTAATAAGCTCTGGACGTGTCGTAAGCTCTGTAACCATTTGGTCTGCTGTATCTTTTAGCCGATCAAGCTTTGCACCCTTTAAGATAACTTCAAAATCATTTTTACTACCAGAAGACTGCATGCTGGAAGTTGATGTTAAGGTGACATTACAGTCCGGAAGCTGACCCATTACTTTCTTCCATTTATTCATGATTTCTTTGGTGCTAAGTTCTCTTTCAGACTTTAAATAAGCAGTCAGAGTTGCATTAGAGGAACTGTCCATACTTACGGCATTACCGCCATAGGTTAATGTATAGGATTTTAAATCTTTTTCATCGCTAACTATGGTTTCTATCTGCTTAAGAACCTTATCTACTTCTTCGATCTTAAGGCCAGGTTTCACTTTTGTAGTGATGGAAATGGTACCTTGGTCTGTCTCAGGCATCAGCTCGAACTTAAGCTTTCCTGCTAGCATAAAGGACCCTACTAAAAGAAGTACGGCAACAATTAAAACCATTGCCTTTCTATCAAGAAGCTTTCCAATTAAATTCCGGTAGCCATTTTGCAATGCTTTTACAATACCACCTAGAGGAGAATTATGTTTCTCAACAGGACGGTATTTAAAATAGCAAAGAGGAACAATGGTCATCGCCGAAATCAGGGACGCCATCATACAAAATACAATGGTGTAGCCCAAAGGCTTAAATATCTGACCTGTCATACCTGCAAGGAATACAAGTGGAATAAAAACCACGCACTTGGTAATGGTACCGCCTAAAATAGACTGAAGCACCAGCTTGGTACCTTCTACCGCAGAGTACTCATAATCATCGTCTTTATGGATTCGGAAACAACTCTCCAATACAACGATGGAGTCATCAACCATCATACCTACACCGAGGACGATGGCACTCATGGTAATTAAGTTCATAGAAAATCCCATAACAGACATTAGAATGAGGGCGACTAAAATGGATACAGGAATGGAACTACCGACAATCAAGGAAGCCTTGATATCTCCGAAGAACAGAAAGATAATGATCATAGAAATAATAACTGCCAGGATCATAGTTTCTAATACGCTGTTTAAGGAAGCCTGAATTTGATTACTGGTGTCGTCGATGACCACGATATCCAGATTCTTATGTTCTGCCTTTAAAGTCTCAATTGTCTTTTTTACCTGCTTTGATACTTCAACAGCACTGCTCTTTTGCTGCTTGTTGACGGATAAGGTAACGGTATCTTTTCCATTGTATCGACCAATGGCATCCTGATCCTTAACCGTATCACCAATCTCTGCAATATCTTCTAAGTAAATGGTCTTACCATTTCCAGCTACGACAGGAATTTTCTTAAGCTGCTCCGCAGAATTCACCTCTACGGCTGTACTTACTGCCAGTTTCCTGTTTCCAACCCCAGTGGTACCTGCCGGATAGGTAAAATCGGCGGATTTAATGGACTGGACAATTGCATTCATATTCAAATGGTACTGATTTAATTTCTCTGGATTCAAACGGATCTTGATATATCCTTCTCGTCCTCCGTTGGTATCGATGCTTGCGATGGAGGAGATTTTTTCTAATTCCGGAACAATATCAGCTTTTACATAATTATAAAGATTTTCCTGAGTGGTATCATTGACAGCCAGAGACATGACTGGCATAGCACTGATATCTAACTCCATAATGGTTGGTGTCTTTACATCATCTGGAAGTTTTATGTTATCCATCTTCTTTTTCAAGTCAGAGTATGCTTTATCCATGTTGGTGCCGTATTCATACTGCAACATAATAATGGATACATTCTCCTTGGAAGTGGACTGAATGTTTTTAATTCCCGATAGAGTTGCTACTTCATCCTCTATAGGCTTACCAATTAAATCATTTACATCCTCAGGGCTGGCACCCTGATAAATAGTACTTATGGTTAGAATCGGGTAATTCATCTCCGGAAACAGCTCAAGCTTTGAAGAAAGTATGGAGGATAAGCCAAACACGATAAGACATATGACCACTAAAACTGTGGTAACGGGGCGCTTTAGAGCAAGTTTCGTTATTCCCATCTCTTTGCCCCCTTACTGTGCTGCTACAGAAGATTCTAAAGTAGTTCCCTCTGTCTCAGTCTTGGTTTCCGGTGCCGTTTCTTGTACTGCCTGATTCTCCTTGCTACCAGCATCGGAAAGAGTTACGACAGAACCATCGTACAATTCACTCGTCCACGTGGCAACGACCTGATCGTCAACCTGGATTCCTTCTTTAATCTCCATAAAGCTGTTATCAGCCAGGCCTACCTTAACTGCATTTTTCTTAAGCTTTCCGTCTACATATGTATAGATAAATGGATCTCCACCTTGATAATAAACACTGTCTACTGGTACGGTCATAACATTATCTGCCTTTTGAGAAATTACGTAAAGCTTAACTGAAGTTCCGGTTGCCAGAGTATTGCCATCTGGAATGGAAGCTTTTACTTTGAATAATCCACTAGCCTGATCAATCATGGTGCTTACTTCTGTAATAGCGGCGGAACGGTCAGTTCCATTCTTTTCAAGCTTTATACTGTCTCCTGTCTTAAGTCCGTTTACAATTCGTTCCGGCACATAAAATGTGACTGCTTTCCCACCTTCTCCAGAAATGACACAAAGAACTGTGCTTGGAGAAACCATATCATGAACCTTTACATTAAAGCTCTCCACCCGTCCGGAGATTGGTGCAGTCACCTGGCTGCTTTCCAGCTGGATGTTATAGCCTATCTTTGCATTATCATATTGAAGTTTTGCAAGCTGGACTTTGTCTACCAAAGACTGATAATCTGCCTCAGCTACATCTCCCGCCTGATAAAGGACTGTCATTCTGTCTAAATTTTTCTTGGCATCCTCGTAGCTGACTCTTGCAGTCTCAGCCGTGATTTTGGAGCTTTCTACCTGCTTCGTATCAATGACACAAAGCAACTGTCCAGCACTTACCATGTCACCGGTCTGAACTCCTGTGTTCGTAATCTCACCGCTCCCAAGTGGGGTTACGTAAACAATGCTGTCTGGTTCAATGGTTCCAATCAGTTCGCTGCTCAATTGAATATTCCGAGCTTCCGGCTTTACGACTGTTACAGTAGGGGGCACTTCTGCTACAATCTCTTCTTTATTGCCACCAAGTATTCTCGGAACTACCAGACCTGCCATGGCCAAAATCAGGATTACGGCTCCGGCAATTATTACGATCTTTTTCTTTGTCATAATTCACTCCTCATGTCTCATAATCATTTTAAATTCTGTTTACGAATTCCATACTGTAAAATATCTAATTTTTTACGGAAAACTTCCTTAATTTTTTCCTTGTCTTCCGGATGTGCGTAATACCACTCAAGGCCTTTTCCCAACTCAAAGAAAATTGTAGAGATTAACATACCAAAGGTTTCAATGCTCTGATCCCTAAAATCTGACTTATCAATGGATTCATGCATAACCTTAAGCATACAAAATTGTCCCGGAGTAATGTTGTGACACAAATGATTGGTCACTCCATACATCTGAACACTATCTACAATATTCTTAACTAATTGAAGCATACTTCCATCATTATAGAGAACACTGTCTTCTACAAAAGAATCTATAGTCTTCCAAAGATCCCCATGATTTTTTTTGGCGTTACTTTCCCAAGCACATTGAAAGTTATCACCAGCATCTTCAAATATGTAAGCAAGCAAATCATGCTTATCTTCAAAATAAGTGTAAAAGCTTCCTCTTGATATACCAGCGTGTTTTATAATTCGATTAATTGAAACCTTTTCAAATGGGACCTGGACGAACTCATCCCTGGCCGCTTTTATAATGATTTCCTTTTTTTCCTTCGGAAGGTTATAAAATCGTTCCGTAGGCATTTCCTCACCTCCCTCTTTCATGTCCCTGATATATTTGCGCAATATAAAAGGTGACAACATGCCATTTATTATAATGACACGTTGTCACCTTGTCAAGAAAGGTTACGTTTATTTAATATAGTTTCTCAAATTTTCACTTTTTCTTGTCCAGATGCTCTTTTAAGGCTTCATCGCTTTCCTCAATCCATAAATCTTCTTCTTCTTCATTAAGCCCCAGAAAACCGGCAAGGGATTCCGATGAGCTACTGCCGTTCCATTCATTGATATAATCATCAATATCTTCAAATTCAATCTCACCGGCCAGATATTTTTCCTTAAATGTCATATACAAACTCCTTTCCTTACTCGTGCTCTTTGATATTTCTTGAAACTGTAATTTCTTGATTATCAATATGTTCCCGCATGGCTTCCTTGGCTTCATCCACCTTGCGTTTTTTGACAGCTTCTAATATATTATCATGCTCCAGCAATAATATCTGTCGCTTATCTTTATCCTTAATATATTCTAATCGGTAGCGGTACATCTGCTCCCTTAAATTATTGATCATTTGTATTAGTCTGTCATTGCAGGTTCCTTTATAGATGACATCATGATATGCTTCATCTGTCTCTGCAATCTCCATAGGATTTCCGTTTAATACAGCATTTTTAAATTCTTCCTGTCTCTGCTCCAGCTCATCTACCGCATCTGGAAGCATACGCTGGCAAGCAAGTTCAATGGCCAGTTCCTCTAAGGATCTGCGGACCTCTAATACATCTCTTAAGCTTTTCTCAGAAATCTTCGCTACCTCAGCACCCTTTCTTGGGATCATGAGGACAAGTCCTTCCAGTTCAAGCTTACGGATGGCTTCCCTTATTGGAGTACGGCTAACTCCGAGGCGGTCAGCAAGCTGAATCTCCATCAGTCGCTCACCTGGTGCCAGTTCTCCTTTTAAAATCGCCTGTCTTAGCGTGTTGAAAACCACATCACGTAGCGGCAGATACTCATTCATATTGACCTTTAAATCATTGCCCATTGGTAACCTCCTTGGTATTATAAAAATTCGTTAAATAGACCTGTTTCACCAGACCTTTGCTTTCACCGTAACGCAGTTCTTCATAAGCATTTTCCGCTGCCTTGGGGCTTACAAATATGCCAAACACCGTAGGACCGCTTCCACTCATCAATGCGTTTACAGCTCCAAGCTCCTTTATTTTTTCCTTAATCTGTTCTATGACTGGATATTCCTTTATAGTGACCGTCTCTAAGATATTTCCAAGGCGCTGGGACACCTGATGGATGTTGTGACTTTTAATGGCCTCTATGATTCCGTCAATATCTGGGTGGTCCTCAGCCTTAAGTCCTTCCAGATTAAGATTATCATAAACAAATTTAGTGGATACCCCCACAGCAGGTTTTGCAATCAACACCTGACATTGAGGCATATCTGGAAGAGGGGTAAGAACCTCACCAATTCCTTCTGACAATGCAGTTCCCCTTAGCACGCAGTAGGGAACATCTGCACCAATTTTAACGCCTCGTTTCATAAGCTCTTCCCTGCTAAGTCCAAGCTGAAACATCTTATTCACACCAAATAATACGGCGGCTGCATCGCTGCTGCCTCCTGCCATTCCAGCGGATACCGGTATAAACTTTTTTAAAGTAATCCGGATTCCGTGAGAAACATGAAACTCATCCATTAAGAGCTTAGCCGCTTTGTATACCAAATTGTTCTCATTCACTGGTAAGTAAAACAAATTAGTAACAATCTCAATGCCTGGTGTTTCCTTTAAGTAAATATCGATCTTATCGTAAAGGCCCACGGTCTGCATGATCATGCGAACATCGTGGTATCCGTCTTCCCGTCTCCGCAAAACATCAAGCCCCAGATTAATTTTTCCATATGCTTTTAATCCCAGATGTCTTATCATAGGCAAACAGCCCTCTCTTTTGTATGGATTGTATTTTTGCATTTTTTTGTATACAGTATTTAGTATATACCCAAAATTGGAAAAGTACAAGTGTTATTCTTTTAACATGAAGGCAGGTGAAATTCATGAAAATTTTTCTCAAATAAGAAAGAGTCTGACTTGTCAGACTCTGGCGCTGACGCGCTGTCACTTTAGTGACATCTTCCTCTTAAGCGTCATGTGCATCCCGCAGGTCGTGCTTTTTATTTATAGGGGAGTTCGTAGAACTTTCCTATAAAATAAAAAGACTCCAGCAGTCATACTGCGGAGCCTCTTTTCTCTAATTCTCTTATAAAAACTCTTCCATCTCTTCTTCCATTGCCTTTAAATCAGAGGCATAATCCTTAAATGCGTCCTCGGCTTCGCACTCCTTTTTCCCTTTATAGCAGATTCTATGCTCCATGCTGGCCCATAAATCCATAGACATGGTACGAAGTTGAATCTCCACCGGGTAGTACTCCATTCCATCCGTATGATAGACTGGAACACCAAATACAATGTGATAGCTCCTATATCCATTGGCCTTTGGCTCTCTAATATAGTCACTCTCTTTTATAATTACAATATCGTTTTGTTTTTTTAAAAGGCTTACGACCGCATAGATATCTCTTACAAAGTAACAGATAATACGAATTCCTGCGATATCCGTCAAATAATCCCTGGAGGAATCTGTACTGATCTCATATCCGTTAATTTGAAGCTTCTTCTCTATGCTCTCCTTCTGCTTAAGCCTATGCTGAATGTGATGAATGGGATAATTTTGATACTTTCTTCTATAATCCTGATTCAGTACATCCACTCTGACCAGAATGTTCTTAAGCGCATCTTCATATGGCTGGACAAAGCATAGGTACTCTTCTTCGGTCATATTCCACCTCCCTGGCAATTCCTTATCACGGAAATTAAGTATAACCTTTTTTTGTGTCTAACTGGTGTACAAACTATGAATTAGAAGAAGGGGTTAATCCTGCTTTTCATCTTCTTCTTTGGTAGGGTTTTTATCACCCTTTGCCAATAGTATGCTGTTTACTGGAACCTCATCATCGTAAAAAAGTGGTTTCAGATCATCCGTAGGCTCTTCGGTTTTAGGCATGTACTTTTCAAAAACCGGAGACAGAATATAAGAATTTATAAATGCAAGAATAGGAAATCCAAACAACATAAAAATCATGAGTACAGGAGGTACTACGAATACAAATCCCATAACTATGAGTGCTACGTTAATCACAATCATTCCGATGGTACGGAATAAATGGCGTAAGGACATAAAAAATGCATTAAAAAAGGTTTTCTTTACTGAATTAAAAAATCTGGACTGAAGTGGGAAGATGTACATAAAAACCGCAGCATACACAATTGCCAAGGCTAAAAATACAGTCAACATCACAGTCTTTATCGTGCCGGAACCAGTGAATAATCTAGCAAAGAAATACAAATCCACTCCTAGGATTGCTCCAATTGCCAAAAGCACCAACCAAATCGCCGTAGCCTGTTTGAAATTCTCCTTAAATGATTTAAAAAAGGATCGAATGGTGTAACCGTCATCATCCCTTGCAAGCTTCAGCGTCACATAATAAACGGCTGTTGTGGAAGCCCCAATGGTAAAAATTGGTATACTAAATACAAGCCACAAAATATTTAATAGGATTAAATCTCCGAATTTGCCTATAAAGCGCCACACCGGATTATCATAATTAAAAAAACCAGATAGCATATGTCATACCCCTTCTCTCTTTAGCGTCAAATGTCATTATAGCGGATTTACTAATAAAAATCAAACATTCTTATTTATTTCATGGAAAATTTATAGTTTATTCTTAAATAACTCCCGGTAATATGATATAATCATTAAATAATTTGGAATATGATAAAAAAAAGGAGCGCATCATGACCCCATACGAAGACAAGACCATAAAGGATTCCCTGCGTGAGGAAAGAAAAAAGCTTAAGGATATGAATGGCAAGGACAAGCTCTGGTACATCTGGGAATACTATAAAATCCCTATTATCAGCGTATTTGTATCCCTATTTCTTATCATATCCATTGCCTCTGCCATCTATAGCAACCGGTTTGAAACAGCATTAAACTGTGTCATCTTAAACAGCCAGTTTACAAGCGAATCCACCTCTCCAGATGATTACTTTGACAAAGGCTTTCGTCAATATATCAATCTTCCAGAGGATACAAAGATCGAAGTGAATCATTCCATGTCCCTCTCTTTTGAAGAGTCTGCGATGAATGATTTCACATATGCAGAATTGGCAAAGCTTTCTGCCATGATCACCAGCAAGGAACTAGATGTAATGATCGGTAGAAAAGATTCCATCGATCATTTTGGTAAGATGGACGGCTTTACGGATTTAAAGGAAATCCTTTCCCCCGAAGAATATGAGAAAGTAAAAGATAAAATTTATTTTGTAACCTCTGATGAAACCGGACAAAAGGTAGCCGCAGGTATCTTAATCGACGAAGCAGATTTTGAGAAAAAAACCGGACTACTCATTGACGGACCTATTCTTTCGGTTATGATAAACTCCACTCATAAAGACACAGCACATGACCTGATTCGTTACATGTTTGGGCTATAAGGGTAAAACCAAGGGCTTCTATCAGTTTCATGGAAGGCAGATTGTCCTGAAGGATTCTTGCATAGATTTTGGGAGCGATTCTTTCACTGGCATAAGAGACGATAGCCTTACACCCTTCTTTGGCGTAACCATTCTTTCGATAGGAAGAAAAGATGTGATATCCCAGCTCTAGCGGGGTATCTTTTTCTTTTATAAAGGGGAGAAATTCTTCCATACCGGAAAGATCCATTGGAATAATACCAGCTTTTCCTACAAGCATTCCTGTCTTATGATCCATAAGCGCCCATATGCCGTACTCAAAAAATCCGTATTGACACCGAATATAATCGTTTAAAGAATCTTGATGGTAAAAAACCGCTCCGTTCTCTCCCCCATCTGGCTCACGAGGAACCTTGTGGCTATCGTCTGATATAAATTCCCTGACAATAAGCCTGTCTGTCTTTACAATCTGAAAGGGAAGTCCATGCCTTCTTCTTACTACCTTTTCTAAAAACTCAGTATCAATGTCTTTTATCGATTCCACTATATAGACAGCCGGGGAGAGGGATTGCCCTGGATCACTTCTATCCCATAAGCCAATAACAGCCCTGCCTTCTGCATAAGCAGAACACAGGGCCTTTGAATCGTCAGACACGGTAATCTTATATTTAGTTCCTTCTATTATGATTTCCCGTTCCAGAGTCATAGAATTAAACGGTTTCTGGTTCTGGAAATTCTTCTCCAAAGGTATCCGCTGTTACAGACTTGATCTTCTGCTCGTTCATAGGACGATCGCCGTGATCTGTTTTAACATCAGCAATCTTGTTAACAATATCCATTCCTTCAATTACTTTACCAAATCCAGCATAAGCGCCATCTAAATGAGGAGATGCCTTATGCATGATAAAGAACTGAGATCCTGCAGAGTCTGGATGCATGGATCTTGCCATAGAAAGTACGCCTTCTGTGTGCTTAATATCATTTGCTACGCCATTCTGGCTAAATTCACCTTTAATGGAATATCCAGGACCGCCTGTCCCTGTACCCTGAGGACAACCTCCCTGTAACATAAAACCATTAATAACTCTGTGAAAGATCAAACCATCGTAAAAACCTTTTTTTATAAGACTTAAATAATTATTTACTGTGTTAGGTGCGATCTCTGGATAAAGTTCTGCCTTGATCACATCTCCATTTTCCATTGTAATTGTAATAACCGGATTTTTCATATCTTTCTTCCTTTCCCGCCGCTTAAGCTCACGTATGTCTGTATTTTATCAAATCCTTTTGTTTTTGTCTAGTTGTTCATATTTTGTTTCAATTTCATTCAAAAACCTTTTACACCATTAACATGATTTCTTCATGTTTGGTGGATATAATAACAATGTAAACAAAATTACTAAAAAGATTTTTTTCATAATACGGGCTGGTAACTAGTTACCAGCCCTCCTCCCTTTTTGAAATATTTTTGCCAGATGCATTGCATGGTTTAGCTTCCTCTAATCCATGCAATGTTTTTTTGTTCCCATTTAACTACTCCGTTTAAATTCCTCCCAAATTCATAAGTGCAGGATCTGAGGAGGCATGTTCAAAAAGACTTGCCGATATCACCTGAAGATTATCGTAAGTTTTAAAAAAATATTCACAGGTGGCTGTATTAATAAAAGCAGTGTACTTGGTATAGTCGTATTGATCTCTACTGGTTAAGACAACTCCTTTTGGTATGGTAACGCTCTCCATAATATGAAAGCAGGATACAATTGCATCATTCCGGTTTTCGGGAGCCGGTACAAAGGATTTTAAATATGCAGTGCGCACAAATCGTGCTGGAGACGTATAGCCTCCTGGAAGGACCTGAGTTCCTCCCGCCTGTCCAAACGGGGTTAGGCGATAACTTCCCCAATATGCTTCTTCTGCCTGAGCAGGACTTGCTTCCGTATAATTTCTTAAATTTGTCATGTGCCAAGTAAATTCTGGACTGTTTGCAAGCACTCCTATTGGGTTTCTCCAGATCTCAAGACCGTTTGCTGTAAACTCGATTACAATGCAGTTGCCACCTCGGTCTACAGCAATCCAATGAAGTGGTGCTACTGTCTTTGTGACCGGGTCAATGACTCCACTGACTTTGACTTGCTTTAGTTTTCTGACCACATCTTCTACATTTGTGCATTTCCCCAAGATATAATGAAGGAGATCAAAGGATGCCACCTCCTCCTCTTCTCCGTATTGCGCGACGGAATCGTAATCGGCATACCCTGCAAAGTAAAGAGCTGCTGCTGCGAGTCCCATTTCATTCACACCATCAAAAAATCCCAGCAAGCCGTCAAGTTCTTGACCGATGCCTATAAAACGATACCGATCACGGAACTTTCCTCCTGTCACCACATTGTTCCATTCATATCCCGAAGGGACGATATAAAGATGTGGTTCAATATCATAGGAAAAATCCATATTTCTCCCAAAAAAGGTTTCCCCTTGCTTTGATTGCAAGGAAATTGCTGTACACATATCACATACCCCCTTTCAAATGCTTATTTATAAAGATCTGTTATTTGGGAACCCGCACTTCCTTCATCAGGAATATAAGGGCAATGATATTTGGCAATGCCATAAGACCATTCCAGATATCAGAAAACTCCCATACAGTCTCAAGTTTAGCAAGGCAGCCTAAGAACACGGCTCCCAAATAGAGAATGGTATAAATCTTTCCTCTTAAAATCCGTTGCAAGATGTATAAAATATTGCGTTTTTTTAGGCTTTCCGCCAGATAAGCAGCCGCCTGACGTCCTAGATAATACCAGGCAATGATGGTAGCAAATGCAAAGATTAGCATAGCGCCGGACACAATATACTGTCCAAGAGGACCAAGTCGTTTGGAAAAACTATAGGCAGTGAGGGCGGCTCCGTCATACCCGGATCCGGCTGCATCTCCTTCTGTCATACAAAGGATTACAAGTGCTGTCATGGTGCAGATTAAGATAGTATCGAAAAACACTTCAAACATGGCCCACATGCCCTGCTGTTCCGGCGTCGTGTCTTCTGCTGCTCCGTGTAGCACTGCCATGCTTCCAAGTCCTGCTTCATTGGAAAAAACACCTCTGGATATGCCGTATTGCAGACTTCTGCTGATTCCATAACCAGCAGTTCCTGAGAAAATGGAAATGGGCTGAAACGCATCTTTAAAAATACACTGAAAAATATATGGAATTTTATCAAAACAGGACATAATAACCACCATGGAAAACAACATATAGATTCCTGCCGATATGGGAATCAAGCGTTCTGAGACAAAAGCAATCCTGCTAATTCCTCCTAAAATCACTAAAAATACCACTCCGGTCAGAAGAACTCCCATGGAGGCAGGAGGGATGCCAAAGGAGTATTCCATGGTCTCTGCAATGGAATTTGACTGTACCATACTTCCCATTCCAAGGGATACCATGATACAAAGGAAACTATAGACCATTCCAAGAATAGGTTTTTTTAATCCCCGCTCTATGTAAACCATGGGACCACAGACCCAAGCTCCATTATGATCCCGGTAACGGTAACGAATGCCAAGCATGGTTTCTGCATAACCTGTCATCATGCCAATAAAAGCCGACACCCACATCCAGAATATGGCTCCAGGTCCTCCAGCCGTGAGAGCCGTTGCAACTCCGACGATATTACCAGTGCCAATGGTCGCTGCAAGGGCCGTACAAGCCGTCTGGAATTTGGTGACTCCGACTTTTTCGTCGTCTTCCTCCTTTATGCTTCCAATGGTCTGCATCCACCAAAAAGGTAGTTTTCTAATTTGGAAAAATCCGGTTTTTATGGTATATGTAATTCCAATTCCAAGAAAGAGAATTAGAAGCCAAGGCCCCCATACGAGTTCGTGTATGCGATGTATCATAGAATCATCTCCTGAATGCTTTCCTTAACACATATTCTTTGAAGCTGCATAGTATGAAAATTTCCAATGATTTTCGCACAAAATAAAAAATCGTATGGTATAATCAAATTATGCGTCATTCTACTTAATAAAAATGCGAGGTGAACAATATGCCCGGTTTTACAACCCACTATCTGCTGGGAGTCAAGGTTTTTAGCGATATGCCCAACAATCCTTTAAAGCGCATCATTTCTAAATATCGTTGGCTGTATCAACTTGGTCTCCAGGGTCCGGATATGTTTTTTTACAATATTCCTATTCTGCGCCACAGGGACTACCGCAACGTTGGTTCCTACATGCATGAAAACCATGTACATGATTTTTTTGTCACCTGTTTAAGCCATCTCTCCCAGATAGAATCAAGACAACAAAGGGAACAGGCCATTGCCTATATGAGCGGATTCTTCTGCCATTACATCGGAGACTCTATCTGCCATCCTTACGTTTACGGCAGAATTGAATATGAAGTAAAAAATGCCACCAATTATCACCACGGGCTCCATGCTATGCTGGAGAATGATATTGATGCCCTGCTGCTTATGAAATATAAAAAGAAAAAGCCTTCTCAGTTTAACCAGGCCGCAACCATCTGTTTAAATGGCCAGGAGATGCAGTTTATTTCTAAATTTCTATCCGGGTGCATCAATGAGACTTATTATCCATTAAATTACCGGAACAATTATCAGGTAACCTCACGAATGGTTCACAGATCCATTCTTGCCATGCGTCTTGGTTGTCGGACCCTAGCGGATCCCAGCAGCCGAAAGAAGAACAGCATAGAATTTGTGGAATCTCTGTTTCTTCGTACTCCAATTGCTTCAAAAAAACTGGTAACCGACGCACCCCCGGATGCGGTTGTAACCATGAATCTAAATCATGAGACCTGGAGTAACCCATGGAACCGCAGATTGGCTTCAAACGCTTCATTCCCAGAACTTTTCCATCTAACCATGATGAAATGCGGAGATGCATTCTATCTTCTTAATGAAGAGTTAAGTTCTCCCATTCCTTTAAAGAATTTAGACCACAACAGGTTATTAAAAGAACTTGGAAATTATTCTTACCACAGCGGTCTTGCTGTGGATCAAGATTAAATGGCAACATAAAAACACGTCTTGACTGGGTGCCAATGGCCCCGTTCAAGACGTGTTTTTATGTAATATATTTCATTCTTTTGATTCAATGTCATATGGAATCTCAGTTACAGTAGATTCTTATATCTCAAGACAAACTTCTCATTTCGATGGTGCAGATGTCTCTGTTTCCTTTTGAACTTTTGTTTCCGTTACTTCTTCCGATGATTTTTCCTCTGTATCTTCCTCATCGGCAACCGTTGTCTCCATAACCTCGGCACCTTCTTTGGGAACGATAGTCTGATTAGATCCCTTTGGAATGTCCATATCCACCAGCCAGTACTTATTCTCTTTCATAGTGTAGTCAGGCATTACAATCAGCTTTAAGTCATACTCTTTAAAAAAACCGCCAAAAGAGGTATCGCTTGATTTCTCATAGGAGAAATCCTGGGTTGCCACTTCGTCATTTAAAAACTTAACAGCAGCATTGGCAAATTCCACCGCCTGATCCGGGGTTGTCCCGTGTTTTACCATCAGCGTCATATTCATGGTCTTTTTTTCCTTATCCAAGTCATAATTCACGCTCAAGGCCATGGGATACTGCTCGTTCTCTACAAATTCCTCATCAATATCAGTGTTAATCTGGGTCCAATCCAGTTGAATGCCCTTTTGTGTTTCGAAAACCGGCTCTGCCGGACCTCCTGATGCAAGAATATTGCTTTTTGTACAACCGGTTAATAACATGGCTGACACAGCAAATATCATGATTGTTTTGTTCTTCATCATAATTTCCTCCTTCTTGAACAAATTACATTATAGCGGATACGCTGTTTTTTTAGTAGTAGTTTTGGAAAAAAGTCAGAAAATCTTCACAATTGCATCCAAATTTTACTGGCATGGATCCCTTCTTTTACCTAGGAATCCATGCCAGTCCATTTAAACTGCTATTTATTGGTCAAAAATCTGTATTTCCGTACTGGAGTGAGTGGGGTGCTGCATGTCTTTGGGAGGCAGCTTTTTATAGTCTCCATAAACCCAGGTCAGGACCTCATGCCAGCCCTTAGGGGCCATAAGCTTCGTATCTTCAAATTCTAAGTCCACCGTTTCCTCACACCATTCTTTTTGTAAGGTCACATAAAGATAGTCTGGCTGGTAATTGCTGTAATAACGAAGTCTGCTTTTCCCCTTCCGATCTTTTACTGCAGCCATATGCTGAAGTTTTCCTATCACGTTCATAGGAATGAGTTTTCCTAAGAGAGCAAGCATTCCCACACAGATCTTATTGGTCAGGCTGTATTTTGAAAAATCCAACCGGTAGCGGTGACCCATTGCCAGTCCATAGATTACGGTATGAAGAAGTAAGGTCCATGTGGAAGCGGCCTTCTTCTCTGGCAGCTCGTCAATGATAAACAAATCCACCCACAGATGATTCAGCTTTCCCTCATAATACTCCATCTCTTTGGTGTCCTCATGGGTTTTGCTGTTTTTATAAAGGATTCTTGGAGTAAAGTCATAAAATGCTTTGCCTCCTCTTAAATCCTTTGGCTCTAAAAGCTCCATCGTCTCTGGAAGCTCCCGGCGTACTACCTTTACAAATGCCTCGTAATTAGATCGGGTAAATGCTACATCTGCATCATCATCCCAGGGAATAAAGCCTTTATGCCTTACCGCCCCAAGAAGTGTTCCAGCATCCAAAAGGTATTTGATCCGGTATTTCCGGCAGATGCGGTCAATCTCTTTTAATATGGAAAGATTGGCATGATGAACCTTTGATAAATCATATTCTTCCATGTTATCTCCATTCTGCCTGTAACTCTACTGCCTTACTGCTTCTTTGATGACCTTTGCCATATAATCGATCATCTCGTCCGTCATTCCAGGATATACACCAATCCAGAAGGTATCCATCATAATGCGGTCTGTATTCTTAAGTTCTCCTACTATACGAAAACCTTCGTTTGCTTCTCTCATCTGATCAAAACAAGGATGCTTTGTTAAGTTTCCTGCAAACAGCATTCTTGTCTGAACGCCCTTTGATTCCACGTACTGCACCACTTTATTCCGGTCCACTCCTTCTTTACAGGTGATTAAGAAACCAAACCAGCTTGGCTTTGAATTTGGACATGCCTCAGGAAGAATCAGCTTATCAGACACCGCTTTGACTCCTTCATAAAGACGGTCAAAGTTATAACGTCTACGTTCTACAAAGGAAGGAAATTTATCAAGCTGGGCACAACCAATAGCTGCCTGCATATCTGTGGTCTTTAAGTTGTAGCCAAAATGAGAATACACATATTTGTGGTCATACCCAACTGGAAGTTGTCCGTACTGACGGTCAAAGCGGTGTCCGCATAAGTTGTCCGTACCAGACGGGCAAACACAGTCACGTCCCCAGTCACGGAAGGAACGAATGATCTTGTTTAACAAAGAATTGCTGGTGTAAACAGCGCCGCCCTCTCCCATGGTCATGTGATGAGGGGGGTAAAAGCTTGAGGTGCCGATATCTCCGATGGTTCCGGAAAAACGCTCTTCTCCGTCAATGGTATACTTCGTTCCCAGAGCGTCACAGTTATCTTCAACCAGCCATAAGTTGTATTTATCACAAAATGCCTTAACTGCAGTAAGGTCATATGGATTACCAAGGGTATGGGCAATCATGACCGCCTTTGTTTTCTCAGAGTATGCGGCCTCTAGCATAGTTACATCAATGTTATACTGAGGAATGGTCACATCTACGAATACAGGAACTGCTCCGTACTGAATGATTGGATTAACGGTTGTAGGAAAACCTGCTGCCACAGTTATGACTTCATCTCCACGTTTGATCTGACGCTCTTTTAAAAGTGGGGAGGTGAGTGTCATAAATGCCAGTAAATTAGCGGAAGAACCGGAATTAACAAGGGAACAGAAGCGGACATTTAAGTACTTTGCAAACTTCTTCTCAAATTCATCGGTATAGTGTCCTGAAGTAAGCCAAAACTCCAGTGAACTGTCTACTAAGTTTACCATCTCTTTATGATCATAGACACGAGAAGCATAGGAAATCCGATCTCCCTCTTCAAATGTTTTTTTCTGATTATGGAATGTATCACAATATTCTTTTACCAGCTCCAGAATTTCTTCTCTGGACTGTTTTTCTGTTTTGTTTTCAAACATAATATATTCTCCTTTTGGTTCTATTCATGAAAAAAATTTTTAATTTGTTGGTCCATCACTTTTAGCATATCTTCACCTTCTAGATATGCTTTCGCCCACTGGACTGTTTTTTCTACAGCTTCTTTTACTCCATATCTGGGAGCCCAGCCAAAGACATTCTTGATTCTGGAACAATCCAGCTTTAAAAAGTTGGCTTCATGAGGGCCTCCTTCGTAACGGTTTACCCAACGAAGTCCCTCTCCCCATGCCTCACAGAAGATATCTGCCAAGTTACCAGTGGTTACGCAGTCCCTATCATCCGGGCCTACGTTATAGTATCCCTGAAATTTTATATCTTCATACTGCTTCATGGCAATCGTCATATAAACGGCTAAGGGTTCCAGCACGTGCTGATATGGCCTTGTGGAATGAGGATTTCTTAAAACGATCTCCTGCTTACTGGAAGCGGCTCGGATACAGTCCGGGATAATACGATCGTTGGCAAAATCTCCACCGCCGATTACATTGCCGGCGCGGGATGTGGATATCCTTGTTTCTCCCTGAGAAAAAAAGGACTTTGCATAGCTGTGGGTCACTAACTCTGAGCAGGATTTACTATTGGAATAAGGATCATAACCATCAAGCGGATCGCTCTCTCGGTATCCATACTCCCACTCTTTATTTTCATACACCTTATCGGTGGTTACATTCAAAAAGGATTTTACAGATGGTGTCAGGCGCACACATTCTAAAATATGAACGGTACCCATCACATTGGTTTCGTAGGTGTAGACTGGCTCCTTGTAAGAATCCCGCACGATGGGTTGAGCCGCCAGATGAAAGACAATCTCCGGTTTGGTCTCTTCAAATACTTTCTTTAAATGATCCAAATCACGGATATCACCAATCACGGAATGCATCTCATCGGAAAGCCCTGTCACGTCAAAGAGACTGGGATCCGTGGGGGGCTCTAAGGAGTAACCTGTGACGACTGCACCTGCTTTTATGAGCATCCGGCTGAGCCAAGAGCCTTTAAATCCTGTATGGCCTGTTATAAGAACATTCTTTCCTTTATAAAACTCAGAAAATTCTTCCCATTTTATACTTGTCCAATCTGTCATATTAATTCTCCCAAATCTTCCAAGGAGCCTTGCCAGACTGCCATAGGTCTTCTAGTTTCTTCATCTCTCGCTGCGTATCCATACACTGCCAAAAGCCGTTATGGTGGAAGCTCATAAGTTGGCCTTCCTGTGCCAATCTCTGGAGAGGCTCCTGTTCTAGGATTGTGGCATCATCTTTAATATAAGAAAAGATATCTGGATTTAAGACCATGAAACCGCCGTTGATTAAGCTGGCATCTGTCTCTGCCTTTTCCCGGAAGGAATTGACCACATTTTCTTCATTGATATCCAAAACTCCTTTTAACTGTGCGATATTAACCGTTGTCATGGTTGCTGTCTTTCCATGGCTCTTATGGAAGTCAAGGAGGTTATCTAAGTCCACATCGCAGACTCCATCACCATAGGTAAGCATAAAAGGTTCATTCCCGATATAAGGCTGAATGCGCTTGATTCTGCCTCCGGTCATGGTATTAAGACCAGTATCTACAAGGGTTACTTTCCATGGCTCTGAATAATTATTATGTACCTCCATACTGTTATTGGTGAGATCAAAGGTAACATCTGAGGTATGAAGGAAATAATCTGCAAAAAACTCTTTTACCACGTATTGCTTATATCCAAGGCAGATTACAAAATCGTGAAATCCATATTGGGAATAATATTTCATAATATGCCATAAAATAGGTCTTTCCCCGATCTCGATCATTGGCTTTGGTTTTAAATGACTCTGCTCACTGATCCGAGTTCCAAGACCTCCTGCTAACAATACTACTTTCATATTCTGATCCTCCTGTTTATTCGTATTCTTTATAGGCCTTCTGGTAAAAGTGCATGAGTACCTTCACAACAGGTTTGGGCCATATTCTTTTGAACATCTCTGCTTCTTCCCTTGCGCGGCTGTTATCAGCGATACACGCTTTTGTAGTGGCCTCCTGGTGGACGCGGTAGAACATCAGAGGTCTTTCTTCACAGACAAAGCGACCTGAAAGATAAGACAGCTTATAAAGGGTATCCCAGTCCAGTGCAAATCGGTAGGGAGATGTAAATAATGGTTCTCCCAGCCGTTCTTTATTATAAGCACATACTGGACAACAGATGGAGTTGCCAAATAGTAAGATGCTTCTTTTCACAAAGGACAAATGGCTAATTGCCTTTAGTCGAAGAGGAAGGCGAAGGATTCGTTTGATAAACTCAACCGCTTCAAAGCGAGCCAGTTTATCATCCTTAATGACTGCATAACCTCCAGTAAAAAGGGTCATGTCAGGATACTTTTTCTCATACTTCAAAAGTGTCTCAACATAATCCTTCTGATATAAATCATCCTGATGGGCGATGGTAACGAAACGGGAATCAGCCTTATGATAGGCATAATTCCAGTCATCTCTTATATTACTTTCCCCATGCCTGATAAACATGGGAATATGGTACTTCTCACACAGTTCTTTGATATGAGGACTGGGTGTAGATGTACACAGTATAATATCTGATTTCATAGTCTGAGCCTGTAACGAACGAATACAGGATTCCAGATAGGGGGAATCCTTATAGGCACAGATTGCAAATGAGTGTAATTTCATATTATAATCCTCTGATAATGCTTGTTTTTGTCTGGCTATGATTATACCATAAAAGATACAAAACATTCCACCATATTCATTATATTGAAAGAATTTGCCCCCGCCAGCCAGTATCTTTAGATACCTGCCGGCGGGGGCGTCTGCATTATTGTTTCATTCTTATCGCTCGATATATGCTTTTATCAGCTTTAATGTCTGTTCCATTCCATCTATATGAGTTCTTTCTGTTCCGTGTGAAGCATGGACGCCCTGTCCAATTAATGCTCCCCTAATATCATTTCCACCCCGGATGGCTGCCCCTACATCAGATCCATAATGAGGGAACACATCAACGGCATGGCCAATGTTATGCTCTTTTGCAAGAGAGATTAAACGGCTGGTCATCTCATAATCATAAGGTCCGCTGGAATCCTGGGCGCAGATGGAAACCTTATGCTCGCTTCCCGTCAAATCATCTCCAAGTGCACCCATGTCCACAGCGATGAATTCTTCTATATCTTCCGGAATAAAGCTTGCACCAAAGCCTACCTCTTCATAATTACTGATTACAAGCTTTAAGGTTCTCTTTGGAAGAGCGCCAGAAAGGGAAATGTCCCTAAGTACACCAAGAAGAACTGCCACGGAGGCTTTGTCATCTAAATGGCGGGATTTTATATAGCCGCTTTTTGTATGGACGAACATAGGGTCAAAACTGATATAATCCCCTGTTGATATCTCAAGATCTATTATATCTTTCGGGCTATCAACCAGCTCATCTAAGCGCACTTCCATATTCTTTGCCTTACGTTCCAGGGTTTTAGCATTGTCATAGGTATGAACCGACGGCTCCTTCGTTAGTATGGTGCCTGTATAGGTTTTTCCTGTTCTTGTATGGACCTTACAGTACATGCCTTCAATGCTTTCCATCATAAATCCGCCTACTAAAACAATGTTTAATCTTCCCTCTGGGGTGATAGAACGTATCATGGCGCCCAAGGTATCCACATGAGCGGACAGTCCTAATACTTCCTTGGTTTGTCCAGGAACCTCAATGATTAAGCCGCCTTTTCGATTGTAAGTTGAGGAATAACCAAATGACTTTGCTTCCTCTTCAACTGCCTTTAATACTTCTTTGGTATAGCCACTGGGGCTTGGAATATTTACGATCTTCTCCAAAATTTCAGTCACGTATGTCATGGTTTCCATAAGGTATTGCCTTCTTTCTTTGTATTTTCTCTGTCGATACCATTCTTTCTATCTATATTAGCAGATTTTCTTTCCCATGGCTAGAGGACCCATGTATAACTTGTTCTCAACCTTTCTTATTATCAATTCTCTTATTAGCTTCCCAGTAAAAGACTTAAATCTGATCTCCTTGTTAATATCGATTCATTAAATCATGGTTTACAAAACAAACGGAAATTTATTTGTAATAGGTGAAAGATACATAACGTTCTTTCAAATTAACTCAAATGACCATTGGCAAAAAAGTTGGGGATAAACTTTTTATGCCATTATCCCATTCATTTGAATTCACATTTAAAAACAAACCACGAAAAAAGAAGGAGAGAAAAATTATGGCAGATTACAACAACTCAAGTTACACTTATGCACAGGTGCTTGCAGGCACCGGATATTATATGATGGATGATAAACTGCGTTACAGCGCAGGCGTAAAAACAATGCAGGAAAAATTGAATGCGGCAGGATATAACTGTGGCACTCCTGATGGTAAGTTTGGAAGCGGTACCAATACTGCGGTGAGAAATTTCCAAAAGGCAAAAGGTCTTACGGTAGATGGTAAGGCTGGAAAAGCTACTCTTGCAGCTCTTGGTGGTTCTTCCGGTGACGGAACTATCTATTGTAGCAATAGTTATTTATCCACAAAGCAAATGACAGTGAATGCCCAGTATATCCTTAACTATCTGAGAAAAAAAGGTTGGACCAAAAATGCCATTTGCGGTATGCTTGGAAATATGCAGACGGAAAGTAGCATTAACCCTGGTATTTGGCAGAGTCTAGATGAAGGCAACTTAAGTGGTGGTTTTGGTTTAGTCCAGTGGACACCAGCTACAAATTATATAAATTGGGCCAACAGCAATAGTTTGGTTGTTGCTAACATGGACAGTGAGTTAAAACGTATTCTTTATGAAGTAAGCAATAATGTACAGTTTTATGCAACTTCTAAGTATAATATGTCCTTCTCACAATTTACCAAATCCACAGAAAGTGCATACTACCTAGCTTGCGTTTTCCTTCATAACTACGAAAGACCGAAAAATGCATCCCAGGATGAGACACGGGGAAATCAGGGAACCTATTGGTTTCAAACATTAACTTAACGACACCAAACTGCACCTCCTGAATATAAGCAAACGGGTATCGCATTCCTCTATTATAGGAGTACGATACCCGTTTTTGCTTTCATTTATAATAAAGAGCAATTGCTCAAATAGATTTTTCCTCTATTTTCACAATAGCTCCTAAATGTATCAAAATTTTCACTTAGAAATAAGTATCCGCATTATAATCTTCAGCCATTATTTATCTTCCCAGTAATTCTGCTTAAGTAGATAAAACGGTTGTATATCACTATAGTTAAGCTGTGCTTCAAAGTGATCAGATCCAGTTGCATGTAAAGCAGGCATACTCAGCACAATGCCGTCAGGTTTTAAAAAGACTGAAATATTATCTGCCTGACTAAATGGATCCACGGTCTGATATTCTGGCGATTGAAGCTTAAGCATATCTGGGAAACTTTTTTTGTCATATGAAGTTATTGGATTCTCAGGAAAAAAGGCTTTCTTAAAAAATACTGCTGCAAAATCTGCATTTGTTGTATATAGATCTTTGAGCGTAATTTCTTTCATAGAAAGCAAGTCTATATTCAGCGTGATTAGGTCATTGCTTGGATACGCAGCATCATCAATATAACTTGGTCCCCAAAAAATGATGCTCACTACCTTATTATTTTTCAATGTAACTTCAGATTGATAATCAACGTTTAGGCTGGCATCACTTGAAAATAATGAAGTATCTATTTTGGCAAAGCTCTGTACTTTTTCATAAATCTTAGCATTTAATGCATCATTATCCGAAAACATTGGATATTGAATTTTTATGGAACTATTCTTATTAGGCGCTTCTGTATAAATTGACATTGTAATACTACCATCTTTAGCTTCTATTTCTTCCGTGGTCTTTAATTCATCTTTTGTTTTTGATTCATCTGTATTACCTGAAGTCTCCGGCTCTTTCGTACTAGTTTTAACCTCTGACTCCTTAGTCGCTGTTGCATTTTTTGTTTCTTGTTCAACGGTTATGGTTTGTGATACGTCTTTTGCCTTTTCCCCGCAACCAGCAATTAGAGAGCAAGAAAATATGATAACGCTAAGTAACACTAATTTTTGATTCATTTAATACCTCCAATCATTATATCTTGCGTAATCTCTTTATCATAATAAATACTGTTAGCATCATAACATAAGTCGTAATAAAAACGGTACTATTTGTAACTTTTCCCGAAACAAATCCTTATTACACCTTTGCCTTAAGTTACACTCGTTTTCTTTTTATCAATCCCTTTCTTAATGATTTCCACAAAAAATGCGTCTTGAACGGACTTTATCAACCGTTCAAAACGCATTTTAAGATTAACTATATGGTTTATTATTTGATATTATACTTCGAAGATCAAATCGCCGTAGCTTGGTAATGGCCATAAATCTTTGTCTACGATCATTTCCAGCTTATCAGCAGGTGCACGTAGAGCTGCCATAGCAGGAACTACTTCATCATGGTATGCAGTTGCCTGCTCTTTGTTTTCACTAATTGCAGAACACTTATCAGTCAGTTCTATCAGAGCAGATACGGCTACCTTCATATCAGAAAGGTATGCGCTTACTTCAATGAGAAGTTCTTCCTGCACGCTGGTATCTGCATCAGGACATGCAGACTTAATCTTTCCTAAGGAATCTGCCAAAATGGTAGTGTATTTTACAACTGCAGGTATGAGCTGCTTTCCAGTCATATCGATCATGGTTCTTGCTTCAATGTTAATGGCTTTGGTGTAAGCTTCATATTCGATCTCAACGCGAGATTCTAACTCAGCCTTTGTAAATACTTTGAATTCTTCAAACATGTTAACAGCAGCTTCTGTTGCAAGAGCTGGAATCGCATCAATCATGGACTTAAGGTTTGGAAGTCCTCTCTTCTCTGCCTCTTCTACCCATGCATCTGAGTAACCGTTGCCGTTGAAGATGATTCTTCTATGAGCAGCCAACTGCTCCTTAATTAAATCATGTACTGCGGTATCAAAATCATCTGCCTTTTCAAGAACGTCAGCCGCTTCTTTAAATGCCTCTGCCGTAATCGTGTTTAACACTACGTTAGGAGAAGAAATGGAGTCAGCGGAACCAACCATACGGAATTCAAACTTATTGCCTGTAAAAGCAAATGGTGAAGTTCTGTTACGGTCTGTTGCATCCTTAGATAAATCAGGTAATGTTCTTACACCAGTCTTTAATGTACCGCCTGACTTGGAGCTAGTAGCTTCACCAGTGCTGCAAAGCTGATCAACAACGTCTTCTAACTGTTCGCCAATGAATACGGAGATGATCGCTGGAGGTGCCTCGTTGGCTCCCAGTCTGTGATCATTTCCTACATCTGCTGCAGATTCACGAAGCAGGTCTGCATGTTTATCAACTGCCTTTAAGATACAAGATAATACAAGTAAGAACTGAATATTTTCATGGGGTGTCTCACCTGGATTTAATAAATTAATACCGTTGTCAGAAGTTAAGGACCAGTTATTATGCTTACCGGAACCATTAACACCTGCAAATGGTTTTTCGTGAAGCAGGCAGTTAAGTCCATGGCGTCCTGCCACTTTCTTAAGTATCTCCATAACCAGATGGTTATGATCTACTGCTACGTTTACCTGCTCAAAGATAGGTGCCAGCTCGTGCTGTGCGGGAGCAACTTCATTATGCTGTGTCTTAGCTGGAACGCCTAACTTCCAAAGCTCTTCATTTACTTCCTTCATGTAAGCAGCAACTCGTTCGCGAATGGCTCCAAAGTAATGATCTTCAAGTTCCTGACCCTTAGGAGGCATAGCACCAAATAAGGTACGGCCAGCATAAATTAAATCTTTTCTCTGTAAATATTTATTGTGATCCACCAAGAAGTACTCCTGTTCCGGTCCAACGGAAGGGGTAACTCTCTTTGATGTGGTATTTCCAAATAATTTTAAGATTCTTAAAGCCTGCTCATCAACAGCCTCCATGGATCTTAAAAGAGGTGTCTTTTTATCAAGTGCTTCTCCAGTGTAAGAGCAAAAAGCAGTTGGAATGCAAAGGGTAACGCCAATGGCATCTTCTCTTAAGAATGCAGGTGAGGTACAATCCCAAGCAGTATAACCTCTTGCTTCAAAAGTAGCTCTAAGTCCACCAGATGGGAATGAGGATGCATCCGGCTCTCCTTTTACCAGCTCTTTGCCGGAAAATTCCATGATGACTTTTCCTTCAATAGTTGGTGCGGAGATAAAAGAATCATGCTTTTCTGCTGTAATGCCTGTAAGTGGCTGGAACCAATGGGTGTAGTGAGTAGCACCTCTCTCAATTGCCCAGTCTTTCATTGCATGTGCAACTACATCAGCAATGGAAGGATCTAACTCTGCGCCATCCTCAACCGTTTTCTTTAATTTCTTGAAAACAGATTTTGGTAAACGCTCTCTCATAACGGTCTCGTTAAATACATTCTTGCCAAACTTCTCGGCTACGTTTACAACTTCACTCATAAATTTTCCATCCTCTCATATGAATTACCACTTAATAAAATTAAGTCAGTTCGCCCTTTTTTTGTCTCCTCAATAACTGAATATGCAGAAATAGCAGAAATGGCGCCCTCCTTTTGCAAGGAGAACGCCATCGTTCTTAATTAAAATAAATCATTTTCCTAAAAAAATCAAGTACTTTTTCAAATATTATGAAAGAAAAAACAATTATGCTTTTCCAACGGAACCAAATAATTCCATCTTTTCTTTTACAGTTGTCTTAATTGCCTCTGTACCTGGAGCAAGAAGTTTTCTTGGGTCAAAGCCCTTTCCTTCTAAATCCTTACCAGCTTCAATGTACTTGCGAGTTCCCTCAGCAAAGGTAAGCTGACACTCTGTATTAACGTTAATCTTTGCAACGCCAAGGCTGATGGCCTTCTTGATCTGATCCTCAGGAATGCCTGTACCACCATGAAGAACCAATGGCATATCGCCTACTTTGTCCTTAATAGCTGCAAGAGTCTCAAAACTTAAACCAGCCCAGTCTGCTGGGTATTTTCCGTGAATATTGCCAATACCTGCTGCCAGCATGGTTACGCCTAAATCAGCTACCTGCTTGCACTCATTTGGATCAGCACATTCTCCCATACCAACAACACCGTCTTCTTCTCCACCGATGGAACCAACTTCAGCTTCAATGGACATGCCTTTTTCTTTGCAAACCTTAACAAGCTCGGTTGTCTTTTCTACGTTCTCTTCAATTGGGTAATGAGAGCCATCGAACATGATAGATGAAAATCCTGCTTCGATGCATTTATAGCAACCGTCATAAGAGCCATGGTCTAAATGAAGTGCTACTGGAACGGTAATGTTCATCTCTTCGATCATAGCTTTTACCATAGCAGATACAGTTTTATAACCTGTCATATATTTTCCAGCACCCTCGGAAACGCCAAGGATTACTGGGGAATTTAACTCCTGTGCTGCCTGTAAAACGGCTTTTGACCACTCAAGGTTGTTGATGTTGAACTGTCCGACTGCATATTTTCCGTCTCTTGCCTTTTCAAGCATCTCTTTCGCTGAAACTAACATATCACGAACCTCCATTTATTTAAGTTTTTATTATTTCATTATATACCACTTTGTACTATTTGAAAAGAATAATTTAAAAATGATTGTTTTTTTTATAACAAAGTTACATTTTGCTTTCATAGGGTACATGCATTATAATAGTATTAGAATAAATACAAAATGGGAGATATGTTATGAATCAGACGACAGAAGAAGATCGATTGACAGCTCCTGATGTGGAGGCTAATTTAGTACCCCAGGCTCAGGAAACCAAGCACCTGTTTACAAACAAACAATTGAAAAAACTTATTTTTCCTTTGGTCATTGAGCAGTTTTTAGCCGTAGCTATGGGAATGACAGACACCCTTATGGTGGCCTCCATCGGGGAAGCCGCTGTATCAGGCGTATCCATCGTGGACACGATTAATATTCTTTTGATCGGTTTGTTCGGTGCAATGGCTGCTGGAGGATCTGTGGTGGCCGCTCAATACATCGGACGAAAGGATAAAAAGAATGTAGCAAAGGCTGCAGGACAGCTCTTTCTTGCCGTTGGAGGGCTCTCCATCGTTCTCATGGCAATTGCTCTGATATTCAACGAGCCGCTTTTGCGTCTGATCTATGGAAAAATCAGTCAGGATGTTATGGATAATGCAAAAATTTATTTTTTACTATCTGCTTTATCGTATCCCTTCCTGGCCTTTTATAACAGTGCGGCAGCGCTTTTTCGCTCCGTAGGAAATTCAGGAATTTCCATGCGGGTTTCGCTTATTGCCAATGTATTTAATATTGTAGGAAATATCATATTTATCTTCGGATTCCATATGGGTGTGGCAGGATCCGGACTCTCCACCTTGATTTCCAGAATCCTCTGTGCGGTGATCATACTGATTCTCCTTCACAGACACGCAGGACTTACCGTTGATTTTACGCTTAAGATAGATAAGGGAATGCTACGTAGAATTCTCTACATCGGTGTACCAAATGGAGTGGAAAACAGCATCTTCCAGCTTGGGAAGCTGCTCTTATCAAGCCTTATCTCCAGTTTTGGAACCGTTGCCATTGCAGCCAACGCTGTGGCAAGCACCATATGCGGACTGGAAACGATTCCGGCTACTGCCATCGGTATTGCCATGATTACTGTAGTAGGACAGTGTGTTGGAGCTAGGGAACTTGATCAGGCCAAGAAATATATGGGCAAGCTGTTAAAAACGGCTTATATCTGGCTCATTGTATTAAATCTTTGCATTATACCATTTTTAAATGGTATAACTGGCTTGTTCCAACTTTCCCCAGAAACCAGTGCTCTGGCGGTAAGGCTGATGCTTTATCACAGCATCTGCTGCATGATGATTCATCCTCTGGCCTTTTGTCTCACCAATGGACTGCGTGCCGCAGGAGATGTCCGATTCACTATGGTGGTATCCATCTGCTCCATGTGGATCTGCCGCATCGTTTTAGCCTACTTCTTAAGCCTTCACCTTGGGCTGGGACTCATGGGTATCTGGATTGCCATGACCATCGACTGGCTGGTCCGCGCCATCTTCTTCTCCACTCGTGTTCTGAGAGGAAAATGGCGACGGTTCGCCCTTCGTACTCTTTCTTAATCCAGGAAATTTAAAACAGCTTCTTTCATCTGATCCGCATCGCAAACCGTGGTATGACGTACCACTGCGGTGCGGATTTCTTCAACTGCCTGAGGCACTAAAACTCCAGACACGTTTGATAAGTGATCAATGATCTGAAACTCATCCTCAGTCTCTTGATTTCCTTCCATGGCCTCTAAGACACTTCTGGAGAATTTATATGGGCTTGCAGTTGAGGCAATAATAGTTTTTGTGTCGTCCTTCGTCTCTTCCTTGTATTTGTTATATACCGCTGAGGCAACTCCTGTATGGGTGTCAATTAAGTAACCGGTATCTTCAAAGAGTTTCTTAATTACAGCCTTATTCTCAGCTTCCGAAGCAAATCCACCGATGAAACCATTCATCTTCTCTTTCATCTCACCATTAACGGAGTAATTACCATTTTCTCCCAATGAATTCATCAGATCCGCATTCGCTGATCCATCGCATCCGGTGCTTAAGTAAATGAGTCTCTCTAAATTGCTTGAGATTAAGATATCCATGGATGGAGAGGTGGTCAAAATAAAATCTCGATTCCTGTCATAGGTTCCAGTCTGAAAGAAGTCAAACAGAACTTTATTTTCATTGGAAGCGCAGATTAAGTTCTTAATCGGTGTTCCCATAAGCTTTGCAAAATAAGCGGCTAAAATATTGCCAAAGTTACCGGTTGGAACCGTTACATTGATCTCTTCCCCATCTTTAATCTCTTCGCTTGAAAGAAGTTTTGCATAAGCATAAACGTAGTAAACGATCTGAGGAACCAGTCTTCCTATGTTAATGGAATTGGCAGAAGAAAGCTGATATCCTTTTTCTTCCAATAACTCAGCAAAGGCTTTGTCTCCAAAGATCTTCTTTACTCCTGTCTGGGCATCATCAAAATTACCGTGAATAGCCGCCACATGGGTATTGTCCCCTTTTTGCGTTACCATCTGCAGCTCCTGGACAGGACTTACTCCATCCTTTGGATAAAATACAATGATTTCCGTTCCTTCTACATCAGCAAAGCCCGCCATGGCTGCCTTGCCCGTATCACCAGAAGTGGCAGCAAGAATTACGATTTTATTATTTACCTTATTTTTTTTTGCAGAGGTGGTCATCAAATGAGGCAAAATGGACAACGCCATATCCTTAAATGCAATCGTGCTTCCATGATATAACTCCAGATAGTAAGCACCATTTGCCTTGGATAGAGGTGCGATCTCTTCCGTATCAAATTTGCTGTCATAGGCCTTGGCGATGCAGCTTTTTAATTCAGCTTCGGTGTAATCCGTAAGGAACAGCTTCATAACCTCATATGCTGTTTCCTGGTATGTCATGAGGGAAAACTCCTTCATGGATTTGTCAAGCTTTGGGATAAAGCTTGGCATGAATAAACCGCCGTCTGCTGCCAGTCCTTTTAAAATTGCCTGAGATGCCGTCACACCGGCTTCGCCGCCCCGGGTGCTTTGATAGGATATTTCCATAGTATCTGATTCCTTTCCTGCTTTGTCATTGTTATGAGTGGATAAAAACCTTGCCAGCATTGTAGCACACTTTATGAGATGGCGCAAGCAAAAAGTGCCCTTTATGCGGACATTTGTATTCGTTACAAAGACACAGTCGTTCGCTTTTCATTTCCATTTATCTATGGTAAGATACTCCCATGGATACAGAAAGGATGACAAGATTTTTATGAAATATCAACATATGCAGAAAGGAATTTTTCTTAGCCGTCCCAATCGTTTTATTGCCCATGTTTTAATATCTTTAGAAAACGGTCAGGAAGAATCTGTTGTCTGCCATGTAAAAAATACAGGACGCTGCAAAGAACTGTTGATGCCAGGGGTAACCGTGGTCGTAGAGTTTCACCCGGATGCTGCTCTCCTTGGGAGAAAAACACAGTATTCCTTAATCGGAGTGTGGAAGGAAAGAGAAAGCGGTCCTCTTCTTATTAATATGGATTCCCAGGCCCCGAATCAAGCAGCCTATGAATGGCTTTTATCAAATGAAACAGGGATCCCTCTTCCTTACGATGAAGATGGCAACAAAGGTACTAATTCCCTCTTAAAAATACAGAACTTAAAGCGGGAGGTAACGTTTGGACAATCCCGGTTCGATCTTGCTTTTCAATCTTTAGAACCTAGGTTCTCCGCATTTATGGAGGTCAAAGGCGTTACTCTAGAGGAAGATGGCTTAGCCATGTTTCCTGATGCACCTACCCTTAGGGGAGTGAAACATGTGGAAGCGCTGGTAAAGGCTCACAAAGAAGGGTATGAAGCCTATATTCTCTTTGTGATCCAGATGAAAGGGATGAAAGGGTTTACACCAAATATAAAAACGCACCCGGAATTTGCGCAGGCACTAAAAGCGGCAAAAGATGCAGGAGTCCATATCCTGGCCTATGACTGTATTGTCACAGAAAATTCTATGACCATAAACCAACCAGTACCCGTTTTGTTGGATGAATGAACTTAACGATTGATATCAAAAAGTCTGGGTAAGAATTTCTTCTTCCCAGACTTTTTAACGTTAAAACTTACGACCTCCGCCTCCCATGGTACGGCCAGAAGAGGAATGGGTGGTACTTCTGCCGGGTGAAAATCCACCGCCAGAACCTCCTCCAGAGCCTCCATTATTATTATTCCTTGGAATAATCACATGGGTCACAGTCTTATTAATTAAATTATCCATCTTCTCGGAATAGCGAAAGTCACTGGCACCACGATAGGCTTTTAAATAGTTTCCGGTCCGGTTTCTCTCCTTTTTCATGGAGTACTGTCCAGTTACCGTTAAACAGGCCGTCCCAGCAACAAAAAAGGCGATTGCTGCCGCCGCGAGAGCCTCATACCAGCGAATGCTTCTGTAAACGCTGATCTCTCCTGTTTCCTTATCGTAGTTATACTGCCCTCCAGGAATGCCCGCTCTGTAATACTTTACCACTCCGTCTAAAAAGGCTTGGGCACTGGCTGAATAATTTCCCTTACTCGCACTTTCATAGGATTTATCAAGAATTGCATTCCAGCGTTCATCTGTTAGAAATCGGTTCATCTTACCCACAGGAAGAATGTACATCTCCCGGTTATTCATATCAATTAAGAACAAGGCGCCTCTGTAATCAGAGCCAACGCCGTAAGACCCATTGATATAAAAATCCTCTGCATATTGTTTTGCCGACTTACCACCAGTTTCATCCGTCGTCACGACTAAGACATCCATGTTCATTTCCTTTTTCATGGATGTGATCTGTGACTCAAAGCTGTTTCTCTCTTCTGTAGTAAAAAGACCAGCATCATCAAAGACCCGTTTTTCTTCCCCAAAGGAATGGAACGGCATCAACAGGGAAGCAAGTAAAAAGAACACAGCAAATAGAATAACCACTGGCATTCCTTTTTTCAAGCAAATCGATTTTATATTCATCATATTAGATACCCCACAGCTAGCATGGCTAAAAGCATTGGAATGAAAATTTCCGCAAACAGTAGAAGAAGTTTTCCTTTGTCTACAGGGAGCTTTCCGCAGACCTTTCCGGTCTGTCCGTTTATGGTGAAATAATACATCTTATTTTTATTACGATCTAAATAAGTAAGTGCCCATACTGGAAGAAGGGCATATTCCCAGCGTTCCTCTGTAAAGTCAAACAATTCATCCTCAACCCTGACAGAATCGTAGGAAGCGATGCTGTTTTTTAATGTGTCTCTGGCAAAGGATCGAACTTCTTCCTTTACTTCACCGGAAAAGTCCGTCTCCTCCATATCTCTGCGCTCCGCTACAAAACCAGATAAATATCCCATGGAAAAAGGCTCTAAGACATCGGTATCAAACGGAAAGACGCCTTCTGTCAGCTCTTTGCTGGCCTTTTTTAAGGCATTGCGGGGAACATATTTTATGGGCATCAATCCTTCTCGTTTGACTTCATAGGTTTGTGTCTCTGTATAACGATAATTTCCGCTGACCCAGATGCGCAGGCGATCTGCCCTTGCTACCAGACTTCCATTTACTTTGCAGCTATAAAGGAGATAGGGAAAATAAACACCAGAGATCTTCTCAATCTGATCCTCACTATAAAAGGCCTTTGGTGTAAAACGCTTTTTCTTCATCCAGCTCCGAAACATCTCTTCGGCTTTTTTCTTATCTATGGAAAAAGGAATCACATAATCGGGGTGATATTCTCCGGATATTCGGCGGGTTAAGATTACCGGATTGTGACAATAGTAGCAAAAGGTTGCTGCAGTGGTTTCATCTGTCACCACTTCAGCACCGCAGCTAGGACAGGAATAAAGAACCGGTTCTCCCGGGCTTTCCTTCGATTCCCTGGCGACTCTTTCTGCTTCTTTTTTCTCTGCTTCCTTTTCCTTTGCTTCCCCTTCTGTAAATTCTGAAAGGCAATATTCACAGGCATATTTTTGAAGCTTTGGATTGAATTTTAGGGGCCCCCCGCAGTTGGGGCACTGATAGGTTATAATCCCACTCATGGTTTAGATTTGCCGCATTCTGAGCAGAATTTCCCGGTATTAGCGGCTCCACATTCGCAGGTCCAAGGTCCAGCTGGTTTTTTATTTCCACATTGAGGACAGAAGTTTCCGGTGTTTTCATTTCCACAGCTACAAGTCCAACTATTGTCTGGCTGAGCGCTGGAAGGAGCATTCTGGCTTGGCTGCTTGTTCTGATTCATCTGCATCTGTTGGAGATTGGCACTAGAGGCAGCGCCCATAATACCGCCCCCCATATTCATTCCCATGCCCATACCCATATATCCTGCCATAGAACCAGAAGAGTTCCCACCCGCTGCCTCTATTCCTCTGGCAGCAGCTCCCTGAATGTATCCTTCTCTGACGGAGGGATCGCCTAACATGGCGCCCTGGTTTCGCATATGAATTAAGTCTTTGGATTCCTCATCATAGGAAATACTTGCAATTCCTACGGACTGAACAGCAATTCCTCTGCGCGCCTTCCACTGTTCATCTAAAACATCTGACATGTATTGCCCAAGTTCTCTTCCTTTGGAGGATACGTAGGAGATGCGGATTCCATCTGCAGACATCTGGTTGATGGAGGACTGCAATGCCTCTAAAAACTCAGATAAATACTGGCTATTGATATCATCTACCTCTACATTGGCTGCGTTTTTAGGAATGGCCTCTGAATAAAATAACAAGGGATCCGTTACCTTAATGGAATAGGTTCCATGAGCCCTCAAAAATAATTCTGCATTGTAAAACTGGTCAAAATAATTAATCGGATTGGGAGTTCCAAACTTAACTCCCTTTATTTCCTGAAGATTGATAAAATAAACCTTCTGTGTCGTAGGTGTATGACCACCAAAACGGATTCGGTCAAAGGATTCCTTTAATGCTTCTTCAAACTGACCATTAAAAAGGGAGGGGAGAGAAGAATTCTTTACAGTGAAATAACCTGGCTCTCCTGTATAATCAATTACCTTTCCTCCGTCCACTAAAATCATGAACTGATTGGGGTAAACATGGATAACAGAACCGTCTGATACGGTATTGTCTGTTCCTTTGGTGTTAGATCCTTTCCTGATTTTTACTCCGGAAGCAAATACGGTCTGGTCTCCCATCTCTCCTGCTTCTATTATTTCAAGCCATTGGTCTGCCAGTGATCCGCCTAATGCGGTTGTCAGTGCTTTAACAATTCCCATGTCTGTTCCTCCTCAACTGTAAGATCTTTATATTATACTATAAGTTTGGTTCATTCGCTATTAGGCATTCCTCATCAAAGCAATTTCTTTTGCATATCCAGGTAATTCATTGGGCGTTTCCAGATAAAACGGCAGATCCTTTAATAGCGGATGGGTTACAATCCGTTTTAGGGCATCTTCTCCTATAAAACCTTCTCCTATTTTCGCATGACGATCCTTATGAGCCTCTAGTGGGTTTTGGCTGTCATTTAGATGAATGGCTTTTAGTCGGTGAAGGCCAATCACTTCATCAAACCGGTGAATCACTCCGTCAAGATCGTGAACGATGTCATAGCCGGCATCCCACACGTGGCAGGTGTCAAGGCAAACTCCCATAAGCTCTTTGTGATGGACCCGGTCAATAATCTCTCTTAGTTCCTCAAACTCCCGGCCAACCTCACTTCCTTTTCCTGCCATGGTCTCTAGCAGTACTGTGGTGTGAAACTCTGGGGTAAGAATCTCATTTAGCATATCAGCAATATATTGAATTCCCACTTCGATTCCCTGACCCACATGGCTTCCAGGATGGAAATTATAACAATTGCCAGGGGTATATTCCATTCGCATCAAATCATCCTTCATGGTATCCTTTGCAAGGATTCGAAGATTTGGATCCGCGGAACAGGCATTTAAGGTATAGGGTGCATGAGCCAAAATCCGGCTGATGGCGTGTTCTTCTGCAAAGAGAAGAAAACGTTCCACATCGGCCGGATCCATGGCTTTCGCTTTGGTACCTCTTGGATTTCTAGTAAAAAACTGAAACGTATTTGCATCAATGGCCTGGGCATTCTTCCCCATGGCAAGAAAACCTTTGGCCGATGATAGATGACATCCGATTGTAAGCATAGGACCTCCTGTAATTTTATTTGTTCATTCGCTTTCTTTTTGTAGGACTAATGGCTCTTACTGCCGTAAAAAGAAAAATAGCCGCAAGAAGAAGCTGAATAAAGATGCTTAAAACCACCCAATGCTTCATAATCCCATTTTGAGGATGAGGGCCGAACCAACTATTAAGACTCTTTAATACCTGATTATCTCCAGCTTGGCTGTTTATCATTACATAAAAAGTTGCAACAGGATTTAAAAGTAAAAGATATAGGAATGGGCCTGAATTCGCCTGGTCTGCAATGCCACTGACTGAGGAGGCATATGTATTGACCACATTAAGGCGGGCGATAGACAAGGCAAACATATTAACAGCGTAGGTACCGGCTGCGATCATCACCAGCACTCCATAGCTCACCACGGTGGCAATGGTGGAACGTTTAAATATAGAGGAGAAACATATCCCCATGCTTCCACACAAAAGCGCCACACTAAGATAGCATAAAAGTAAAATGAATATATCGTAAGCCGTCACTCCACCATATACAAAAGATACGAAAATCAAAGGGAAGCTTGACATGACCATCAAAAACATGGTTCCAAAAGAAGCCATAAGCTTTCCCCATATGATCTCCCAAGGCTTCAGTGTGGTGGTTAAGAGAAGATCTAGGGTCTGACGTTCCCTTTCCCCGCTAACACTGGCGGCAGTCAAAGCTGGCATAATGAACATGAGCATAACAAATTCCACCACCGCTACGAATGCATAAATGTTAATAAAGGAGGAATACTGGATCTCAGCCGTCATCTTGACTTGTTCTACTACGGAATACATATTAAGAAGAACCACCAGAGCCAGAATGCAATTGAACAGCACCAATATTAAGGCCAGACGGAAGCTTCTAGAACTGACCGTTATTTCCCGCTTATAGACCGGGTTCATTTTCATGTACAAGCACCGCCTTTTCTTTATCATGATCGGTTATCTGCATAAACAGAGTCTCTAAGCTCCCCTGCTCCCTGTAGAAACCACGGACCATTACATCTGCATCTACAAGCTGCTGGAGAAGCAAAGCTTCATCTTGCTCGTCACCGATGAAATTAACCCGAATATCTTGATCCTTAACTGCAATGGTCTGGACGCAGGGCTGGCTTTTTAAGATGGTAAGAGCCCTTTCTTTTTCACCAAGAATAGCAATTATGAGAGGATTGGTGGCATTAACCCTGTGAAGAATCTCTTCTATACTTCCTCCCAGAACCATCTTTCCCTGGTCAATGATACCGATATCCGTACACAGCTCTGACAATTCAGAAAGAACATGAGAGCTTATAAATATAGTTTTCCCCTGCTCCTTTAGGTCTTTTAAGATCTCCTTAAACTCAAATCGAGTCCTAGGATCCAATCCGGAAGCTGGCTCATCAAGAACCAGCAAAAGAGGATCATGAATTAAGGCTCTTGCTAGACACAAACGCTGTTTCATACCTCTGGACAAGCTGTCCACATAGAAGTTACACTTATCTTCTAATCCCACCTGCTCTAAAAGTGTCATATACCGGTTTCTGGCCTTTAACCCATCCAGTCCATAACAGGACGCAAAAAATTCCATATATTCATTGACTTTTAAATTATCATAAACACCGAAGAAATCAGGCACATATCCAATGCTCAGTTTTAAATCCTCTAATCCTCCAGTCACATCCCTGCCATTAATCAAGACTTGACCGCTGTCTGCGGACAAAAGCCCGGTCATGATCTTAATAGTAGTCGTCTTCCCAGCTCCGTTGGGCCCTACAAATCCATAGAGAGAGCCCTGAGGAATCATAATGTCTAAGCCGTTTAAGGCATGAAACTTGCCAAATTTTTTCCATAAGTTCTTGATTTCCAGCATTATTTATCCCTTCCTGTAACAGTAAGCATTGGCAGTGTTATATACCAGTTTTTCCCTTCCGTATCATCACATACGTATTTTACGGTCAGGGTATTACCTGGTGACAGATAAGGAGTCAGCTCCCCAGCAGAATAAACCGTTTTTCCAGAATCCATAACATCATAATTTCCTGTGTCATGATTATAGAAATAAATATCTCCCTTGAACAAATTAATATAGGAAACATTTTCGTTGTTTGAAAAGTCTCCGGAAGGGTTTTCAAATTCTAGTTTTTCCACTTCAAGGTCATTTCCAAGGGAATATTCAAGAGCTACCGGATCCACTGCATAAATCGCATTGGAATCGGAGTAATATTGTCCACTGACTACAGTAGGTGATTTAATGAGAGCTGAATGGGAAACCCTGCCCGCCATTCTTGTATTTACATCAATGGTTGAAGTAAACATAGACATTCCAAAAGTCTCAAAATTCCCCTTAGACAAAAACTGGCTGTCTGACTGACTTTTGCTAAAAGCCACGATTCTGGCTTCCTGATTATACACGGAAGAATACTTATCCATATAAAAACTTAAAATATTAGTTCTTGAAAGTGCCAGCATATACGCAGGATCATTAATATCTGCCTTCGGATACAGATAGCTTCCCGTCACTCTAGCAGATACAATAAAGGAGCTATTCAAAGGATAATTGACCACCGATGCGCCCTTTAGATTCACGGTCTCACCGGGCTTTAATTCGTCAAGCACAATCATCTTCCCATACATAAGAATTCCCACTTTTTCCACTGGAAATGGGTATTCGTTAGTCACAGTCCCGTATACCAATCCATCTGTCAACGTAATATCTCCAAGCAATCCTCTATGGTCCTTGTTGGAAGTTCTTTTTTGCATAGAGAAATATTTAGGAGTAAATGCAGCTGCATTTTGAAGAGAAACCTTGGTTTCTTCCTTGCCATATCCTACCCTTACCTTATAATCTTCATCTCCCACAAACTTGGGTACAGGTTCCATCTCGTAGTTGTTGCTCCTTGTAATGGGAAGGATCTCATAAGAGGGATCTAATGAAATGGTATAAGCTTTGTTATAAGGCGTTCTCATATTAATATAAGTATACTCATCCACATAATTTTCTGTGGAATCCAATATGGTGGCATAGGTAAAGAAGGTGTCCTTAAACCGGGTCTTTATTCCCATCAAATAGATAATAGCCGTAAAGATAAAGGAAACCACCACCACTGCGGTGCGATAATATCCCCTTTTCTCTTTCTTTTTTAAATAGAGATAAATACCAGGCCCTAACAAAATAATATAAGCCAGTATAAGAACGATATAAAATGACAGTCTAGGAAGCTTATCTACATTCCCTGTATTGAGCATATTCTGAACGGACCAAAACTGACCGGAGTTACCACTGTATAAAAAGGAAGATAAGTTGCTTAATTTTGTATCCCCAATCAGGGCTGTGAAAAGCTTATCTACATAGGACCTGTGTGTCTCACAAAAGGTGGCAATATCTGCAAAATCATAGGCAGCAACTCCCACGCTTCCCTTTCCTTTGGATACAGAGCTAAGAACGGAGAACTGGTCATTGGAAAGAACTCCAGTACCGCCCTTTAAAGAAATATCCGCACACACAAGGCTTAAAAAGGAATCTCCAGGGCCGTTGGTGGAGTATTCCACTCCCATATCCACTGACCGTTCTGCAGGAGGCATATAGGACTCTTCCAGAAGCTCTGACCGGAAGGCATAGAGAGTTTCATCGACTCTTGCTCCTGTGCCAAGAAGAAGCGTTCCGCCTCCCTTAACCCACTCCCAGATTGCTGACATCTGTTCTTTGGAGAGCACTTTGGTATCGTAATCTGATATGACCAAAACATCAAGAATATCAAGTCCAATGACGTGATCTGGCATCTTTTCTGTCTTCATGTTAAACGTCTTAATACGAACGGAACTATAGTTAACCCCGACTCCATCTAGATAAGACATCTTTTCAGGGTTATCGGATAAAATCCCGACTAAAAGCTCTGCTGTTTCAGGGGTAGCATTGGTTTTGAGTCGTTTTCGAAGTAGCTCGGTTCCGTTTTTGTCCAAGAGCTTTACATAAAGGGTATCTGCTCTACCTGCCGGAGTATCAAAGGATTGATCAAGTACTTCCTTTGCATCTAAGGAAACCGGATAGTCATACTGATAAATATCATAATCCGATTCCATAGCTTCTATACGAATTGTGCCGGAGAAGGGAGTATTAATACTACTCTTTAAGGTTACGTTTACAGGTACAAAACGTCCGGTTTTCGTATTTCCATCGTATCCAAAGGAAACATCCATGGAAATCCCTGCTTCGGAAACCGTATTATATTCATTTTCCTGCGCGTTGGCATCCGTTGCGTTCATGCCGAAAACAGGCAGCTTTATGCTGCCTGCTATCATAAGCGCTATGGAACAAACCAGGAATACTTTTCTAATATTCATCCTGTCTCATCCTATCTTTCCAAAATTCTCTTTGTTCACATCGAATTCTACTTTTAGCTTCACTGTAAAAACGGTACCAGATAAATCACTGGTCACATCTATGACTCCGCCGTGAACATCCACGATGTTCTTTGCGATGGCAAGCCCTAGTCCGGTTCCTCCAGTATCCGTGGAACGGGACTGCTCCACCCGGTAAAACTTATTAAAGATTAATGGCAACTCATCCGCAGGAATCACATAACCGTAATTGACTACAGATATGGTTACCTGTTCCTCATTTCCATTGACCTTTACTAAAATCCGTTTCCCGTCGGCTCCGTATTTGATGGCATTGTTAATGAGATTGTCAAACAGGCGCGCCAAAAGATTGCCATCAGCTAAGATGACCATAGCCGGGACATTACTTTGTAGCTCATAGGATAAGTTCTTATCCACAAAGCTGGGATAAAACTCTTCTAAAAGCTGACTTAAAAGCTTCATCACATCCACTTTTGCTACGTGCATGGACATCTTTCCGTAGTTTAACTTTGTAAATCCAAAAAGATCTTCAATGAGCTTTTCCAATCTTTTTGTCTTCACATATGCGATTCCTATGTACTTCTTTTGAACCTCCAAATCAAGTTTCGTCTCACCAGAAAGAAGTTCCAGATACCCGGTTATGGAAGTTAAGGGAGTCCTTAGGTCATGAGCAATGTTGGTAATCAACTCATTCTTGGTCCGCTCCGCTTCCCTCTCCTTATCCATGAGCTCCTTTAGATCTCCTACCATCTTATTTAAACTGGCAGCCATGACAGAAAATTCATCATCCCCTTCAATATCCACCGTGATGTTTAGATCTCCTTCAGAAATACTGTGCATAGCGTCGGATATTTTGGCAATGTATCGCATGGAACTTTCCTGCAAAAGAAGAAAGGTAACCGTAAAAATACCGATTCCAAATACAACATAAATAAGAATCACTACGGCATCAAACGTGGTAAGAAGCTCCACGAATGCATTGTCCCTATCTGTGTTTTTCATATAGGATGCAATCAATGAGATATTGGTTACAAGAAAAAGTTCTATGAGGACCGTAACCACCGCACTGTAAAAAATGTTGGCTACGACCCTTGTATGGAACCGGCGATTGATGTCACTTTTCAATTTTGTATCCTACCCCCCAAACAGTGGTAATGATCTTGTTCTGTCTGGTGTCTTCCTTCATCTTGCCTCTCAGACGCCTAATATGTACCATTACTGTGTTGTTGGCTTCGTATACCTTCTCATTCCACACCTTTTCAAAAATCTCATCGGTACTGAACACTTTTCCTGGATTGGAAGCCAGCAAATAGAGTATGTCGAATTCAATTGGGGTGAGTTTAACCTCTTCTCCGTAAACAGTGACCTTATGATTGTCTTTATTAATAGTCAGCCCTCTGATGGCAATTTCATTCTTTGCCGCTTCATTGGCTGAGCTGTTGGGGTTTAGCTGAGTATAACGACGTAGCTGAGATTTCACACGTGCCGTCAATTCCAAAGGATTAAAAGGCTTTGTAACGTAATCGTCTGCTCCGGTTCCCAGACCAAGTATCTTATCTAAATCGGTTGATTTGGCACTGAGCATAATAATGGGTATATTATTCGTCTCTCGTATCTTCCTGCACATGGATAGCCCATCCATTCCAGGCATCATGATATCTAAAAGGACTAGTTGGATCTGATGTTTTTCAAGTATCTCAAGACCCTCCTCTGCGTGGTTTGCCTTATATACTTTATATCCATCGCTGACCAGATAAATTTCAACTAGTTCTGCAATTTCTTTCTCATCATCCACGACCAGTACGTTTATTGTTTCGGACATGAAAAATACCTCCCTTGTCTTTATGTAAGCGGCTCTTCGTTTTTCACAGAAAAGCCTGCATTCATTTTACCACAAGAAAGGTATCTTTGCCTTACTATTTTCTTACAAAAAACCTATAAAACGGTAATTATAGGTTAAGCTTACCATTTAATTATGACTCTCTGTGGGGATAAATACCCGGTTTGCTTGAGGGTTTAATTTCTTAAGTTCATCTTTAACCGCAAGCTTTGCTTCTTCGCAAAATTCCTCCTGGCTGTTTCTTTGGATACGGCCTCTTCGGTCAGGTTTTTCATAAGTTCCATCCGGTAACAAGATATGGGCTTTTACATTATCTTCTATTTGTAATTTAAGGACATCGCAGATCCGTTCCTTTAAATCCTCATCCTCTACCGGGAACATGATTTCCACCCGTTTATCTAAATTTCTTGGCATCCAGTCGGCGCTACCTAAGTATAACTCTGTACTGCCATCGTTTTCAAAATAGAATATCCTGGCATGTTCCAAGAAATTACCGATGATGGAGTGGACGGAAATATTCTCACTTAATCCAGGGACCCCTGCTTTTAAGCTACAGACTCCACGAACGATAAGTTGGATCTTCACTCCGGAGCAGGACGCCTCATAAAGAGCGACAATGATATCCTTGTCGCAAAGGGAATTCATCTTAGCGATGATATGAGCCGATTTGCCCACCTTGGCATTCTTTGTCTCCCGCCGAATCATCTTTAGGAATCTCGCTCTGAGCCAAATGGGAGCTACCACCAGCTTATTCCATTGTAGAGGCTCGGAATAACCAGACAGCATATTAAATACGGCTGTGGCATCTTCTCCGATTTGGGGATTGCAGGTCATAAGGCCAAAATCCGTATAAAGCTTTGCTGTGGAATCGTTATAATTTCCGGTTCCCAAGTGGACGTAGCGACGGATTCCATCCTCTTCTCTTCGGACCACCAGGGTGATCTTTGAATGAGTCTTTAAGCCCACGAGTCCGTAGATTACATGACAGCCTGCTTTTTCAAGCATCTTTGCCCAGTTGATGTTGTTCTCTTCGTCAAAACGAGCCTTTAATTCTACCAGTACCGATACCTGTTTCCGGTTATCGGCAGCCTCCGCCAAAGCAGCAATGATGGGAGAATTTCCACTGACACGGTACAACGTCTGTTTGATTGCCAGAACCTCAGGATCCTTTGCGGCAGTTTTTACGAAATCCACTACAGGGTCAAAGCTTTCATAAGGATGGTGAAGTAAGATATCTCCCTTTCGAATATTCGTGAAGATGTCTTCCTCGTTCATAAACTCCGGCACCTGCTGGGGAATATAAGGGATGGCTTTTAAATGGTCGAATCCTTTTAATCCATACATCTTCATTAAGAAGGTAAGATCAAGAGGGCCCCCAATTAGAAAGATATCACTAGAACTGATGCTAAGTTCCCGCTTTAATATCTTTAACAGGCTCTTATCAATCTTTTCTTCTACCTCCAGACGGATTGCTTCTCCCCACTGTCTCTTCTTTAACTGCTTTTGAATCTCTTCCAGAAGATCCACCGCTTCCTCTTCATCTAGGGTTAAATCCGCATTTCTCATGACGCGAAACGGGCTGGCAGTGACTACATGATAATTAAGAAACAGACTTCCAATATTGCGTTCGATGATTTGTTCCAGTAATATAACCTTTTGCCCTTCCCCTTTCTTTCCAGGCAACTTAATCATTCTAGGAAGCACGCTTGGAACTTGTACCATGGCAAACTCCAATTCCTCTTCGCCACTTTTTTTCTTGAGAAGAGCGGCAATGTTTAAGGATTTATTGCGTATAAGTGGGAATGGTCTTGAGGAATCCACAGCCATTGGGGTAAGAACCGGATAAACGTCACGTTCAAAATAGCTGTCCACAAATTGGCCTTCCTCCTCACTTAAATCTTCATGATTTAAAATAAAATGAAGTCCATTCTGTTTTAAGGAAGGAAGCAGGGATCGATTGAAGGTGGAATACTGGAGAGCCACAAGCTCATGGGTTTTCTCACTGATTTTTTCTAGCTGCTCTCCTGGTTTTAAACCAGCAATATCTGGTTTTGTATATTTGGCATGAACCATATCCTTTAAGGAGGCTACACGGACCATGTAAAACTCATCTAAGTTGGAAGCGGTAATACTTAAAAATTTAAGCCGTTCAAACAGAGGGATGCTTTTATCTCTTGCTTCTCCAAGTACCCGGTAGTCAAACTCGATCCAGCTCAGCTCCCGGTTAACATAATTATTTGGATTGCTATATATTTCATTGATGTCTACCATTAAGTCAACCTCCTCTTCTGCTTTAAGACTGGTCTGATTCCGAATATCTCTTCAAAGAAATCTGCCTTTTGGCTAAATGCCACGGATTCTAAGGTGATATCCCCTTCATAAGAAGTGGTCACTAAAAGCTGCCCATTTTTCACATTCATACGGGAGTCTGATAGCTTCTGCTTATGGCTTCTGTCCATGGAATTTGCCAGCCTTAATATGGCGGTGAGCTTTGCCATTAATATGGTGATGTCCTCTTTGGATAATTCGCCTTTTGTATTGCGAAACAGCTCTTCATTTAAATGCATACGGCTGTAGTCAAATTCTACTCCGTTATACCGAACCACATTGGCTATGATCTCCCGTTCCATGTGGGACAATCCAATGATTTCTGTGGACATAATAATATTATAGGCGGATTCACTGGACTTTTTCATGGAAATAAACTTTCCACAGGCGTGAAGACAAGCGGCAATCTGAAGCAGCAGCCGTTCTCGCTTTCCCATGCCGTGGTATTTTTTCATACTGTCAAAGAGATCAAGCACATACTTTTCCATGATGGCGGTGTGAGGGCCGTGGCATTTGTATCGTTTCGCCATATTTCTGGAGGCGGCCAAAATATCTTCGGAAAAATCATGATGGAATTTAACTGCCTTTGTCTCCTCCGCATATTCCGCTGCGATGCTGTCACAAAGGCGAATGCCTGGAATCCAAAACATCTCGGCTCCGGTCAGTTCCAAAACGCGTTTATAAATAATTGCCGCAGGAACCAAGAGAGCCGCATACTCTGCATTGACTCCAAACCTTTCCTGAATCTGATCCACAGACATCTTCAACAGCTTTTCATAGAAACCTACATACTCTTCGGCCGTAATCCATTCAACTGCTTTTCCGCCGTTACTGCCTCTAGATAAGTATAGAATGCTTTCACCAACGCCAATTAAACTTTTGATCTGCCGATCTTTTATATATACCTTTCGAAAGGTGTATAGCTCGTTGTCTACCATCTCTTCGATCAGGGTATTTTGCATCTTTGTGCTGACTTGTACATCAGTCATCATTTCACGAATTCTTAATACTCCCAGCATGAGATTCTGAGTGGAAACTAAGGCATCTTTATCAAAGAGAGATACCTGCATGCTTCCAAAGCCTACATCAACAATGGCAGTTCCTTTTTCAATGATCTTGCTAAATTCTGCGTCCTTTGATGCAATGGCCTTATAGCTGATAAACCGTTGCTCCGAATTGCTTATAATTTGTACCTCTATGCCGGTTCTGACACGAACCTGATCCAGAACAATCTGGTTGTTTTTTGCTTCCCGTAAGGCACTGGTGGCATAGGCCCGGTACCCAATCACCTTATACGACTGCATGATTCCAGCAAAATCCTTGATTACATCGCACATCTCTTCCACCAGCTCATAGCTGATTTTTCCATTGTTGTAGGTATCTTTGCCAAGGGCGATAACATGGCGAACGTGATCGATCTTATTGATTCCATTTTTGACAGATATCTCATAGATGCCTAGTTCCAGTTCAAACGACCCCACATCGATGGCAGCAAATAATTTGATTGCCATACTTGTCCTCCTTACCGCCTAGTAGCAGGCGTTTGCTTCTATTTTACTCTATCCTTGGTATTTTTGTGTTAAATCCAGGTAAAATATTACAAAGTTTTTCAAGATTCTTCTTTTTTCCCCATGATGTTCGTAATGAACTGACTGGCCGTTCTTCCAGATAAACCTCCATGCTGTAATTCCCAGATATTTGCCTTTGCATAAAGCTCTTCCATTGGTATTCCAAGGTCAAAACGATCTGCCAATTCTTTTACAATATTTAAGAACTCTGTTTTATCTGGAGAGCCGTAGTAAATGGTAACTCCAAAACGGGCCACCAGAGAAAGCTTTTCCTGGACGGTGTCATTATTATGTAATTCATCATCCAGTTCTTTCTTGTCACTGAATTTTTCCCGAATCAGATGACGGCGGTTTGAGGTGGCATAGATGAGCACATTGCCCGGTCTTATCCCAAGCCCTCCTTCAATGATTGCTTTTAAATACTTATATTCCAGCTCCGTGTCTTCAAAAGACAGATCATCCATATAGATAATAAATTTATAATTGCGGTCTTTTAGCTGTTCCTGGAGTTTTGAAAGCATCTGGAACTGGTGCTTATAAACTTCTATGATTCGAAGGCCTCTGTCATAATATTCATTTAAAATTGCTTTGATGCTTGAAGACTTTCCGGTACCGCTGTCTCCAAATAAAAGAACGTTGTTAGCGGCCTTTCCCTGAATAAAGGCTTCTGTATTTTCAATCAGCTTCTGCTTTTGGCGTTTGTACCCAATGATATGGGATAATCGTATTGGTTCGATGTTTGTGATGGGAAGAATGCTTGGTCCCATTCCTTCTTCGTTAATACGAAATGCCTTATTTAATGCAAACTTTCCTACTCCAAACTTGTGGTAGAATTCCGTGACTTGTTCTTTCAATTCCTGGACATCCGTAGAAGCTAAAAGTGAGACCGAAAGTAATAGAATTTGATCTCTAATCTGTTTATCATAGACTCCATTTCCTTCTTCCGGCGCCTGATAATTTTTTAGAGCGGTCCAGATGCCGTAATCTGAGGAAGCGTCTAAGAGACTGATATCATATTGAAACAGTTCTCGGAATACGTTAAAATCGTGGGCAGCAAGCTCATTTAAGGTACCTTTGATTGGGCCAGTGATTTCACAGGCAGTGCTATAGGCGTTTTCATTGTCTACCAGGCATAATGTTAAAAAGCAATGCCAAAGATTCCCACTTAACCCATAGTAAGCTGCCAGCTCAGTAAGTTTACCGGCCAAGGCATAGGAATCTGGCATCGCTTCTAATCTATTCTCTTTTGAACGAGTAAAAAGCATTGCAATCTGGTCAAAAAGCTCTCGAAATTCTAAATTCCGATAAAGAATTAATTCCTTGGATTTCATAATTTCCTCCTGATGTAAAGTTTAAGTCCGGTCTGAAACAGACCGAACTTATTATTAGACTCAATAATTTCCTAAGATTCTTAAATTGCGTCCTTCTTCTGAAATACCCTTTAAGGCATTTAAAATGGAGGCATGACTTAGGTTTCCTTCAATATCAACAAAGAACCGGTACTCCCAATTACTTCCTGGTACTGGTCTTGATTCAATCATGAACATATTGACACCATTATAAATGAAATTACTAAGTATGTTATAAAGAGAACCACTCTTATGAGGCAACTCAAAGCTGATGCTTATTTTGCCTGCCTTGTCCTGGTAAACGGCTTCCTTTGAAAGGATGATAAAACGAGTGGTGTTGTTTTGATTGGTGTTAACTTGGGACCTTAATACCTTAAGTCCATAAAGTTCCCCGGCAGTCTCACTGGCTACCGCTGCTTGAGAAAGATCACCTTCGTCAATCACTTTCTTAGCTGCTACTGCGGTATTCTCTACACTGATCTTTTTCCATGCCCGGTTTGAATTTAGAAATTCTCCACACTGCATCAGTGCCTGAGGGTGGGAAAATACAGTTTTAATATCTTTTTCTTCTGCTCCAGGTAATCCTAAGAGGGCGTGATTCACCGTTAAAAAAGTCTCTCCTACAATGTAGTTTTGGTATTTCATTAAGAGATCATAATTATCCGTTACCGCGCCAGCAGAAGAATTCTCAATGGGTAAAACTGCGTAATCCGCATTTCCCAGTTCCACTTCCTTCATGGCATCATCCCACGTGGATACATGATAGAGGCTCGCCTTACTTCCAAAATACTTTAAGGCAGCGCCATGGCTGTAAGCACCTTCCACTCCCTGGTACACGACCTTAACTCCATCCACAGTAAGGTTCTTTACGGGCTGAAAGGAATGGCTCGCTTGAAGGCCGTTTTCTGCCATCTGCTTATACTGATAATTCCGGCTTATGGTCATCATTTGGGTAAACAGCTCTCTAACCGCCTGCTTTAGGAACTCTCCTTCCACCATTCCTGTCACAGCTTCAATCTTCTGTTGTTCCCGCACTCCGTCGTGGACCGGCCTATTCGTTCCAATCTTATAATCAGCCACTTCTTTGCACAACTCCATGCGTTTTTCAAAAAGGGCCACCATCTCTTGATCAATTTCATCTAGTTGTTTCCTGATTTCCTGCAAGTCTAAATTTTTCATTGGTCTTATCTTCCCTTTATCCGTTGTATGATGACTCCTGGCTGTTATCTAGTCCTAACTGCTCTCTTAGCATATCTTTAATTCGCTTTTCTGTATAAGCCCCCGGGAATTTACGAAGCTCAGGTTCAAGTTCTTTCAAATAAATTGGTTCTCCAAATTCAATGGTTACATGAGATGGCCGTATGAAAGGAAGATGCTGTTCAAAGACCTCTGCCGTTCCTGTCATCGCAACTGGAATCACAGGGCAACCGCTCTTTTCTGCTATTTTAAGGCTTCCTTCCTTAAAGGAAATAAGGTCGGTAGGATTCTGGTTTCTATTTCTGGTCCCTTCAGGAAAAATCCATACCGATATCCCGCTCTTTACCTGCTCAATTCCTTTCAGAATGGTTTTTAAGCCTTCCTTTAAATTCTTTCGATCAAGAAAGAGACAGTTTCCATACTTCATCCAAATGGAAAGCAACGGAATTTTCTCCATCTCTTTTTTGGCTACAAATCCCATAAGTCCAGGAACGGTCATATAGCCAACCAAAATATCAAAATAGCTTCTATGATTTCCTACATAGAGAACGGCTCGGTCTGTTGGAATATTTTCTTTTCCTTTTACCGTAATCTTAACACCTGCCATGAAGAGAAGTGTCTTAAAAACGCCACGTATGACTGCTATACTCTTCTCATCTCTTAAACCTGGGTTTTTCTTTCCCGTCAGCCACAAATAAAGGATAACCGGAATGCTGAATATCAAAAATAAAATGATTGTTGCCGCTACAAATATAAAACGTATCATCGATCTCGTCCTCCATTTCATCTATTATATAAAATGGTGACTTTAATTACAATACTACCCTCCTCTCTTTTTTGTGATTTGTTCAAACAACAGTCCAGTAAAAAACCAAAGAGGTGCAAAATCAAGACGAATGATCCCGTCAATATTGGTGCTTCGTCCCGTATAATCCCATGGACACATTCCCGTGCTTCGAAGCAATGTCCCTGCGATATATTCTGCCATAAAAATAAGAACCATATAAAGGAATCCATGCCGGATCGCCAGATCCGAAGGTCTTGTCATAAGCCGCTGACCAGGACTCACCCACTGGTCTATGAGACCTCCGATGGGCCCTAACAACGCGCCTAACCCATAGATAGGGAACATCAAAAGAGAGGTTTGTCCCATGAGCCTCCAGTCTTGTCGCAATATAGATTCCGTCGAGGTAAAAATAACCTCCAGGCACCAGCCTGTCACTCCGCATTTGCAGAAGTTGATGGGTAATTGTTTTAAATCGATTCTAGTTAGTGTCTTCATAATCTTCATTATGCGCCGGTTCATTTGAAATTATGTTAGCTGGAAATATTTCTATAAAAGAGGAGATAACAGCCTGCTGCCCTGCTCTTTTATTCGAATCAAGATACCTCTTTCTTCATAAATTTCCCTGGTGATTTCTTTGCATACTTTAAGATCTTCTATGAATAACGCTTCTAACTTCTTTGTTGTTTCTTCGTCATAAATAACAGCATTCACCTCAAAATTAAGCTCAAAACTTCTGATATCCATATTAGCGGTACCAAAGGAACTGACCTTGCCATCGGTCATCACCCCTTTTGCATGAAGGAAGCCATTTTCATAAGTATAACATTTAGCTCCTGCGGAAAGGAGATCCCCTACATAAGAATAAGAAGCCCAGTAAACAAAGGGATGATCTGGCTTGCATGGAATCATGAGCCTGACATCCACACCAGACTTGGCCGCGATGTGCAAAGCGGTAAGCACGGCATCATCGGGTACAAAATAAGGGGTCTGAATGTAGATATGATCTTTGGCTTTTGAAAAGAGCTGAATATAATTATCCCGGATCTGTCTGCTTCCTGCGTCGGGACCACTGGCAATGATTTGTATTCCAAGTTTTTTATTTCCTCGTTCTAAATCAACTACTCCAAGGCATTCCAAACAGTTCTCATTATCACTTTCACAGAAGTATCTCATGTGCTTAAATAAGTTTTCTCCTGCCGCATAATTCCAGTCCAAAGCAAATCGGATCTGAAGGCTTAAGACCGACCCACCGATTAGCTTTAAATGAGTATCCCGCCAATAGCCGAATTTGGGATCTTTTGAAATGTACTCTCTTCCTATATTAAAGCCTCCTACGTAACCCACCCGGTTATCAATGATCACGATTTTTCTATGATTTCGATAGTTGACTCGAAGCTGCAATCTTCCCAAAATGGGGGGAAAGAAGATCCCCACTTTGACTCCATTATCTTTAAGGATTCTCCACTTTGATTTGGCCATAAACCGGCCACCCATTCCATCGCATAGAATTCTTACTTCTACACCTGCGTTTGCCCGCTCTATCAGAATTGGAATGATAGAATCAAACACCTCGTCATCCTTTATGATGTAATATTGAAGGTGAATAAAATGTATCGCCATGGAAAGCTCATTGCGCAGATCACTGAATTTTTTCTCTCCATCGGTAAAGATCGTGACATCATTATCTACGGTTAATACGGAACCAGAGGTTTCCAGGTTATAATACACCAGATCCGCGTAGTCACGAGATAAGGAAGTTACAAGGCTCATATCGTTGCTTTTTAAAAATTCTTCTTGGTTTTTAATGGAGTAACGCATCCGGTCCTCAATTTCTTTTACCCGAAACATCTTATTTTTCCGCATATCCTGCCCGAGAAGAAGATAAAACAATATTCCAAAAACCGGTATAAAGTACAGGGCGAGCAGCCAGGTCCAGACGGCTTTTGGGTCCCTGCGCTGAAAAAACACTATAATAATAGAAAGAACTAAATTGATATAGATTAAATGTGACATCATCCAGTTCCACACTACCAGCATTTGTATCGCTATGGTTTGCATGATAATCCCTCCTGTCCTATTGTTTTTTTCCAAAAAGGGCCACCGCATTAGCGACGACCCCCAGCCTATCCCTTTTAGGGAATGTCCTAGCTTATATAAATTGATTTTTCTCTTTATTATAATGATAATCAATGGCTTTTAATGTATGGATAATATCCGTTTCCAGTATGCCAAGACTTTGACAGCAATCTTCCAGTGAAGGATAAAAGTCTCTTAATTGTGTATTCATATAGCTTAATAAAATAACTGGGTCCTTTGGTATATGAGTCATAAATTTTCTCCTGCCTTTTAATTATATTTAATTTTAGCATAGTTATCCTTGATTTTCAACAAATGACCTGTACGAATGGAAAAAGAAGTGCTACAATCAGGTTCAGAATCTTTCAGGAGGTATACTCAATGAAAAAAATACTAATGCTGGGAACAGGTGGAACCATCGCCTGTAAGCGGGGCGATTCCGGATTAAAACCCCTCTTAACTTCCACCGAACTTCTCTCATACGTCCCGGACGCAAAACATTTTTGTCAGGCAGACAGCATTCAAATCTTAAATATCGATAGCACCAATATGCAGCCTAAGCACTGGCTTATTATAGCGAAGGCAATTGAAAGCCACTATGATGATTATGACGGCTTCGTCATCTGTCACGGCACAGATACCATGGCTTATACAGCGGCTGCCTTGTCTTACCTCATTCAAAATTCACAAAAACCCATAGTGATTACCGGAGCTCAAAAACCAATTGATATGGAAAATACAGATGCCCGCACCAATCTTTTTGACAGTCTTTGCTTTGCAAGCGATGACAGAGCTCATGGGGTGACGATCGTATTTGATGGCAAGGCCATTGCTGGAACCCGGGGAAAGAAGGTTCGGACAAAAAGCTATAATGCCTTTTCCAGCATAAACTTTCCTTACATTGCGACCATTCAGGATGGACATGTTATATTTTACCTTGATGACAAGAAAACATACTCTGGGGAACTACAAATTTATCAGGATCTAAATCCTAATGTGGCTCTTATGAAGCTGATCCCTTCTATGGGGGCCAATGCGCTTGATTATATGGCGGAACATTATGATGCGGTCATCATTGAATCTTTTGGAGTCGGTGGTCTTCCTTCTTATGATTCCGGAGACTTTTACAATGCCATTGAAAAATGGATTTCTCTTGGAAAGACCGTAGTCATGACCACTCAGGTGACCAATGAGGGAAGCAATATGTCCGTTTATGAAGTGGGGCATTCCATAAAAAAAGAATTTGGACTTTTAGAAGCTTATGATATGACTCTGGAAGCTACCGTCACAAAGCTTATGTGGATTCTAGGACATACTCAGGATCAAGAAACGATTCGGGAGATGTTTTATCACACGGTGAACAGAGATATTTTGTGGAAAGCATAACATGAAACTACCCCCATACAGGACTTTTTAATTTCATTGTCCTATATAGGGGTAGTATGCCTTAATCCAGATAGGCGGTCAGCCCGGTGCTGTCCTTAGAAGCATCTACTACGATTCGGCTGCCTGCTCGGATTTCATCGCTTAATATAATCCTTGCTGCCAGGGTTTCCACATGCTTTTGCAGGTACCGTTTTAATGGACGTGCTCCGTACGCAGGATCATATCCCTGGTCTACCACAATTTCTTTTGCAGATTCCGTGAGTTCTATCTTGAAATCACGATCCTGCAGTCGTTTGTTTAGTTCTGTCATGAGAAGATCAATGATTCCACCAATGTTTTCTTTGTTTAACGGCTTAAACAGAATAATCTCATCCAGACGGTTTAAAAATTCAGGGCGGAAATGGTCTCTTAAGCCATTCATGACCATAACCTTTGCATTCTCCATAATCTCTCCGCCTTCATCGATTCCTGAAAGTAGGTACTGGGAACCGATGTTTGAAGTCATGATGATAATGGTATTTTTAAAGTTAACCGTCTTGCCTGAGGAATCGGTAATTCGTCCATCGTCAAGAACCTGCAACAACACATTGAATACATCTGGGTGAGCCTTTTCTACCTCGTCGAACAACACCACGGAATACGGTTTTCTTCGAACTGCTTCCGTTAGCTGGCCTCCTTCGTCATAACCTACATATCCAGGAGGTGCTCCAATTAAACGGGATACAGAGTGCTTTTCCATATATTCACTCATATCGATCCTGACAATGTTATTCTCATCGTCAAATAAATTCTCCGCCAATGCTTTTGCAAGTTCTGTCTTACCCACGCCGGTAGGTCCTAAAAATAGGAACGAACCAATGGGTTTCGTTGGGTCTTTGATTCCAGCTTTAGATCGGATGATGGCCTCAGTCACTTTTATAACCGCCTCTTCCTGGCCAATGACCCGCTTATGGAGCTCTTCATCTAGATGAAGGGTCTTATTTCTCTCACTTTCCGTAAGCCTGGATACTGGGATTCCGGTCCACTTGGAGACAATTTTTGAAATCTCTTCTTCCGTCACATTTTCATGGACCAGACTGAGATCCTGATTTTTAACTCGTTCTTCTTCCTCTTCCAATGCCTTTTGAAGCTGTGGCAGCTTCCCGTACTGAAGCTCTGCCGCCCGATTTAGATCATATTTTTGCTGAGCGTCTTGAATCTCACGGTTTAAATTCTCGATCTCTTCCCTCAAAGAAGACAGGCGGTCCACAGAAGCTTTTTCATTCTCCCACTGGGCTTTTTGTGATGCAAATTCATCATGTAGTTCAGCAAGTTCTTTCTGAAGCTCTGATAAACGTTCCTGGCTTAAATGATCGGTTTCTCTTTTGAGAGCAGCTTCTTCAATTTCCATCTGCATGATTCTTCTGGAAAGCTGATCAAGCTCCGCTGGCATGGAATCAAGCTCTGTCTTTATCATAGCGCAGGCTTCGTCAACAAGGTCAATGGCTTTATCTGGCAAAAACCTTTCGGTGATATAACGATCAGAAAGGATTGCTGCCGATACCAGTGCTGAGTCTGTGATTTTCACTCCATGATAGACTTCATACCGTTCTTTTAACCCCCTTAAGATAGAGATAGTATCCTCTACTGTTGGTTCATCTACCATAACTGGTTGGAACCGTCGCTCTAGGGCAGGATCTTTTTCAATATACTGTCGGTATTCATCAAGGGTGGTTGCGCCGATACAGTGAAGTTCTCCTCTTGCCAACATTGGCTTTAGCATATTGCCTGCATCCATAGAGCCTTCTGTTTTTCCGGCTCCCACTATGGTATGGAGCTCATCAATGAATAGGATGACTTGCCCATCGCTTTTTTTCACTTCGTCAAGAACTGCTTTTAGACGCTCCTCAAATTCTCCCCTGTATTTGGCACCTGCAAGCAAGGCTCCCATATCCAGGGCAAACAGCATCTTATCTTTTAGTCCTCCGGGTACGTCACCTCGGACAATTCTCTGGGCAAGCCCTTCTACCACGGCAGTCTTGCCGACTCCGGGCTCACCAATTAAAACCGGGTTATTCTTGGTTTTTCTAGATAAAATGCGGACCACGTTACGAATCTCACTGTCTCTTCCAATGACTGGGTCCAGCTTCTGCTCCCTGGCACATTCTACCATGTCATAGCCATATTTCGTTAAGGTGTCATAGGTTGCTTCTGGATTATCATTTACTACCCTTTGATTCCCTCTGACTGTGGAAAGCGCCTGTAAAAAGTTCTCTTTTGTGATTCCATAGGTTTTTAACAGTTCTTTTAATGCTTTTGAGGGCTGTTTTAAAATGGCGAGGAATAAGTGTTCCACAGAAACGTATTCATCTCCCATTCCCTTTGCCTCATCCTCTGCACTGATCAACACCTTATTTAGATCATTGCTGATGTAGAGCTGGCCCCCACTTACTTTAGGCAGCTTCTGAATGGCCTGAATCGTTTCATTTAAAAACTGCTCTTTTTGTATGTTCATTTTCGTGATGAGCTTTAATATCAGGCTATCTTCAATGGTCAGAAGACTATACAGTAAATGCTCCTGCTCGATTTGCTGGTTCCCGTATTCGTAAGCGAGCTTTTCACAGCTCTGTACGGCCTCCATGGATTTTTGTGTGAATTTATTGATATTCATATTAGCTTCCTCCTTTTATCCGGCTTTTAGAAGCGTTGTTTCTTTGTTCTATATGTAATATAACAAACCATTTATTAAGTGTCAAGATATTTTCTCTTAAATTCAAAAGGATTTCCGTCAAAAATCTTACGGTTCCCTTTTCTGCATTGTATTTTATACTTTCTTCCATTATAATCGTAGACAAAGATACGTTTATTACAAAAGTTAGGAGGTTGCTGTCCTTATGAAATTACTACAACGCCAGATTCTTATGCGCTCCTTCGTGGCAATGACCGCCCTGTTTTTATTTCTCTTTACTGGTTCACAACACAGCTTAAGTTTTGCTCATACAAAAGATGAATCCGTTTATATTTCGGGTAATTGGGTAGAAGATGAAGTCGGCTGGCGTTTTGTCAATCAGTGGAACCTTTCTTCCCCTGCTGGGGCATGGGTGGAATACCAGGGCAATTCCTATTATTTTATGGACAACGGATATATGGTCACCGGTTGGAAATGTTTAAACAACCATTGGTACTTTTTCAACACTGAAAAAGGGAAACAAGAAGGGGCCATGGCAATCGGTTGGGTTCATGATCCAGATTATAATGGCTCGTTTTATACCAATGAATATGGCATACTGTCAACTGGCTGGCATCGAGTGAGTGGATCCTGGTATTATTTTAACCAAAACCAGGACGGCGTACTCGGACTTATGGCTACGAATCGTATGATAGATGGCTCTTATGTTGATGAAAAAGGCCGAATGAATGAAGTACGGTGATATGTGGGGTTATAAGATTACTTGGGGTGAGATGGTTTAAAGATTGACATAAAAGAGGCTGCTGAAATAAGAATTTATAAAAGAAATTGCATGTAGATGTTTTTTGCAATATCTGTTATAAAAATTATTTCAGCAGCTTTTTTCTTGGCTTTTTATTATAGAGCTTATCTCATTCGTTTACCTGTGCCTATTATCTGAATTCTTTATCTGCGACCTTTATCTGCACTTTTTATCTGCGCTTTATATCTGCGTCTTTTATCTGCGCTTTATATCTGCGTCTTTTATCTGCGCTTTATACTGCGTCTTTTATCTGCGCCTTATATCTGCGTCTTTTATCTGCGCTTTATATCTGCGTCTTTTATCTGCGCTTTATATTTGGGTCTTTTATCTGCGCCTTTTATTTCATTCTTTTATCTCAGAAATATAAAATCTATGATTCAAATGGATATTGGATTCCCCATTGCTTTCTCAGTTCATCCATGATCTTCATTATGTCAAGGGTTGCCTTATGAGGCATCTGCGGACATTCAGTCCAGCCATTTTTGATAGCCTGTGCACTGGCTGTGATCTGATATTCATATCCTGAAATCTGCTCTGGCTTTTCATATGACTCAATCAACTTTCGGTCCACGTCGTAAACTTTTATTGTTTCAAAGTTATTGATATTTTCAATCACCATAAATCCTTTTGTTCCATATATAATTCCCTGACGGTCTGAGAGAACCCGTAAGGAGCTATTTAGCACAGCCATCTTACCACCTGGATAGCAAAGAGTAATACTGTTTTGTGCGTCAACACCAGTTTCCGTTTTTATCACGCTAGATTGAATATCTGTAACCTCATCGCCAAAAATAAGAGAAGCAAAATTAAGAGTATACACACCAACATCAAGAAGAGCACCTCCCGCAAGCTCAGGCTCTATTAGTCTAGGCTTTTTGGAAATCAGATAGCAGAGATTTGCTGTAAGGGTCATTGGCTCTCCAATCACACCACTACTTAATACTTTTTTAATGGTTTCAACCATAGGCATATAACGTATCCACATAGCTTCAGTAATTAAAAGATTTTTTTCTTCTGCCAAAGTGATCATTTCTTTTGCTTGCATATAATTAGCAGCAAAAGACTTTTCACAAAGCACATGCTTTCCATTTTCCAAACATAACTTTGCATTTTTGCAATGTTCCGAATGGGGAGTTGCAATATAGATAAGTTCAATTTCCGGATCTTTTACCATTTCCTCATAAGTTCCATAAGCCTTTTTAATAGAAAATCGCGCTGCAAACTCCTGTGCTTTTTCAATACTTCTGGAAGCGATGCCAATAAGTTCAACATCAGGCATTTTCACCATCGTATCTGCTAAAATTGATGCAATTCCTCCTGCTCCTATAATTCCTATTTTTATTGTTTCCATGGTTATTGACCTCCTTGATTTTGTGGTTATTACCAAGTATCGTTAATTTTCAGTATAGCATATTAAGGCGGCCTGTACAATCATTCTCTCTGCTGACCCATGGCAAGTAGATAAGGTGATTAGTGTATCGATGGGGGGCGGCATGCAAGAAGTCGAATAGATGGATTTTTCTTTCATATTAAGTATAAAATTTTCTTTTTCTTTCTGGCTGCCAAATCCTGTCTCATAACTATTCAGGTCATTTTCGTCTGTGATCTGAACCGAATAAATCTCAGCCTGATACCACCGTCCCTTATTATAAATATGAACATTACGATGGTCCTTATAAAATTCCTGGCTCTTATATTGCTTTAGATCTGCAAACATAGTTCCGTCTTTCATATTATGACCGAATATCACTAAATTACCATCTCCAAGTTGAGTGGCATCTTCCTGTATAAAAAGGCTGCCACTGGGGTTTTCAGTGCAAAAAAAAGTATGGCTTAAATAGTAGCCAGGATATCGGCTTTTTACCACTGGATAATTAACCGACGTTCCTGGAATGGAGATCCATAATAAATAATCCGGATTAATCTCTTTCAGGGACTCTTCTGTTGTTTTGGTATTAACCTTAGGGCTGAGCATATTGGACTGATTATTCCAAATGCTTTTTTCTAAATTTGTGTATTCTTTTCTGGCGTCTTTATATGTATTTACACGCAAAATCAGTTTCATGGCAAATACCAAAAACATAGTAAGCCACAGCGTAAACATGCAGACTTTGAACAGATTTATTGACTTTACAAAGTGCAAAGATGGAGGCAAGGGCTTTCTACTGCGTTTTATATGCTTTTGATTCATAGAGTGAAATATTGAAATAGTCCTCCTCATTTCCTAGTTTTTTTCTATCACTATATTTATTTTCAAGTGCTTTGAAGGAGCTATGCTCCCAAAAGGGAACATAGCATTATTTTAATAAAATCTAGAGGTTGTCTTACTTCTTACGTCTTTTTTGTTTTCCCTTTTTTAATGTTATCGCTGCCCCTGTTAAACTAATTAACATTCCTATTGTCCAGAATGCTAAGGAGGAATCATCTCCGGTTTTCTCTCCTCTTCTCTTTCCCGTCTTCCCGTATATCATATCCAGCCAAGAGGGATTGAAAGGTGATTTGTGATAGGACGCAGTGATTTTTCCAACCTTTACCGTTTCGTCAGGAGGTACTGTCTGTGGTTGAGTGGGTGGCACCGGCACTGGATGTCCGTCATCTGTTCCTGGATTCTTTAGGTCAGTCATATATACATCTATTATTTTAACTTCTTTTGGAACAATAATTTCTACAGTCTCAGAAAATTGGTATCCATCTGGTGGTTTTATTTCTTTTAGTATGTATGTCTCTCCAGCTTCCAACAGCCCTTCTATTTTAAATTCTTCCGATCCAGAAGTAAAATCTGGGACAATGATTTCTCCTTTCTTGTTTATAATTCTTAATATAGCACCTTCCAGCAATTTTCCCTTTGAATCAACCTTACGAATGTTTACTTTTGTCGTGTCATTTGACATCTCTGCCATTGTGACTTCGTTGTTTCTTTCTACCGTAAATAATACTGGTTTTGCATAGGAATATCCTTTTTGAGGCTTTTCTTCGCAGAAGTAATAGGGCTCTCCTGCTGCCAGCTTTCCAATTATATGGTGAGGCGCCTCTGTAGAGATCCATTTTTCTACAATTATGCCGTTCTTATCTCTCACACTCATGAGATTTCCGGGGAGTTCTTGATTGTCTGATACAGATTTCTTAGATAACACGACGTGGGTTTCATAGTTCGTCATAATAACCTCATCAGGACTTCCGTCCAAGCTTACTAGAAACGAAACATCTTCTCCAAAGGAATATCCTTTTGCCGGAGATACTTCATGGAGCAAGTAGCGTTTTCCAGGCATTAATTGACCTTTTATCTCTTTTATATCCTTTGTGGTTGAGAAAATCAGATCTTCACCTTTTTTTAAACCACTGGAATCTTTAATGGCTTTTGTGGGTGACTTGTCTTCATTTAGTATTTGAAGAACGTTGCCTGGTAGCAAAATCTCTGCTTCTGATGGTGTACTTTCAATTAATTTATCTGCTATTTTCTTTATGTAAACTTTAGTTTGCTTATCTTTCATTGTAACTACTAGGTTTTCTGCTTTCTTTGGAACAGTAAACTCTTTACTTTGACTGTAGGAATATCCAGCGGGAGGTTCATCTTCTATCAGTTGATATGTTTTTCCTGCAATAAGGACCCCTTTTAGCAAGTACGGCTTTCCTTCTGATGTAAATGATTTTATAAGATTTCCAGTGCCCTTTTCACGAATGGAAAAGCATCCACCGGGTAATATCTCACCCGTTTCTTCATCTATTTTCTGAATATACACCTCCGTTTTTTTATCTTCCATTATTATGGTCTCTGAAATACCAGTTGTATCTGCGGTAAAAATAATATCGTTCTCATAGGCATAACCTTCAGGAGAAATGTCCTCACGTACAATATATTGATTGCCAGGGTTAATTAGGTGAAACGGAATACTTATTGCTTTTAATTCCTTCCTGGTAAATTCGTATATTACACTGTCATTTATTGCATCAATAAGACTGTAGTGTCCACCAGTAATTAATCCTCCAGTATCTCTGTCTACCTTTAGGAAGTTTAGATTAACCGGACGATCTTCCACATCCAGATTGTCAATCATACCAAGATTGTTGATTGCAAATCGGTAGATACCGCTTGTGATTCTACTTCCATCACTATATACCGTTGTCTCTTTCAGACTATAGTTTTCTCCGGTCTTCAAAATATCGCGAATGGTGTTGTCATCCCTATTATTCTTAAATACTGCACTTTGAAGATCTTTTGTTACTTGTCCTTTTATAATATTATTCTGGGGTTGACCATTTATATCAGGTACAATGTCGTATCCAGATGCGGGTTCTTGAGTAATTTCATACTGAGTGCCATAAGGTAGTCCTGGTAGAGTCAAATACTCATTGCCTTTAAGAGTAATACTTCCTTCTCCTTTTATACGCCCTTTGACAGATCCACTATAAGCCTGATACCCACTTAATAATACCTGTGACGGATCAATTAGCTTTATATGATAGGTGAATTCATCTGCCTGGTTCTTACCCATTCCAGTCAATTTGTTCACTAATGTAATTGATCCAGGGGGAGCAATCACGTTGGTAAGGGTAGTTTGATTTTTTATTTCTTTGGCAGTTGTATTAAAATGTACCGTTGCCTGTTTTCCTTCCTCTCCATCTACCACCACTACCAGATCAACAGTTCCCTTTTCATGAGGTGGAACTTCTGATATGTTCCAGGTGATGATGTTGTTTAATTCACTTCCATGTTTGCTAGAACGCAGGTATTCCAAATTATCACCGAGCACTGCCTTTATGGAAATGTCAGTCGGTTGGTTGTAGGAGTTCTCGTAAGAAATGCTGTATCTAATAACATTTCCATTTTTAACTGCACTATGATTTGCTCCAATGTCACTAGTAACCTGGGCGATTGGAATCTCTTTTATTAATGGATTATAAATGGTATGATCATAGTTATTTTCATTTATGATCCAGCTTGAAAGAATGTTTCCATTAAAATCTGTCAGCTCCTGTTTGGTTTGTAAATACGTTCTGGTTGGAAGGTTATAGTTTCTGCTCTCATTTAAATAAATCCGTTTCGTTTCCTTATTTGTCTTCAACGTTCTTCCATCAGAATATTTGGTATACTCTGTAATCTCATATAAATGACCATCTTCAATCCCGTTTTTCTCTGATAAAGTTTGATTGCCGCTTGTTCCTATTATACTTGGTAATTCTGTTCCACTATCAAGGTCCTTTAATGCGGTATAAACTTTTACGGGTACCCGGCCAGTTATTGTAAGTGCTTGGATGGATCCATTGCTTTGTGCCAATTTGATAACATTAAAATCATTTGAAATATTTTGGATTCCTGTCCCAGACTTGTTCATGGTGAAGATTATTGGGTTTGATGTTGTATATCCAGTTGGTGCTTTTGTTTCCTCAAGGATGTAAACTTGACCCGCAGACAGTTTTTTAGATAGAGTGAATCCATTTTGACCGGATATGGTCATTTCAATCGGTTCTCCCACTTTTTGATATGTACCATCAACTACGGTAGCTTTATAAACTGCTATTTCAGCACCTTCTAATGCTAGGCCTGTATTAAAATTGGTCTTTTTTATGATGATATTTGTTGGGTCGTTAATTACGCTTTGGGTATCAATTACTATCTTCTCGCTTTGGGTTTTATCAAATTGAAATGTTCTAATTCCTCCTTTGATTTGGTATAGGTCAGGTGGGGATACTTCTTCTATTGTATAGGTATAGGGTTTTATAGTTCCGTTTGCCAGCACAATTCCTACAGGGAGATCTTTTAAAACTGCACTTCCTTCTTTGTCGGTCGCCATGTGCCAGAAAGCTCCTGTATTGGTGTTTGTTACTTTAAATCGGGCATTTTCTAAGCCCTCCGTGGTGTCAGAAGCTTTTTTATTAATTTCCAACGCTCCAACGGTTGGAATATTTGTTATTTTGTAAACTGGATTTTTTTCTGTCTCTACTTCTATTTTCAGAGGATCTGCTTTTTGCATATAAGCTGGTGGAGTGATTTCTACGATGTAATAGGTTCCGTATGCTATCTTGCTGATCTGGTGAGGTTTTAGATCTCCCACTTGAAATCCTTCGATGATCTTGTTGTTGAATTGATCCTCTTTGGTATAACGTCCGTCAGATCCGGAAAACCAGGTCTCTATAAGGTGCACTTGATCTTTTAGCAAGCTTCCATCCTCCGAAGCTATGTATAAGGCAAGTTCTGCTCCTTCCGCTGCATACTGATTGGTTCCATCTGTTACCACCTTCAAAACATTGATAAATTTCTCTACATTCTGTAAGCTAAATCGCTGTACGGCTCCTGTTTCTGTTAGGGTAATTGCTTTTGGATCAGCTGGTTCGAATCCGTCTGGGACTTTTTCTTCCACCAGGACATAGGCTCCAATTTTCTTTCCATCCTTTTCTGCGTTTAGAGGCAGATAATCGAAACGGTGCATTCCCTCTAAGGTATCATAGGATTTTATTGCGTTATGTTCCTTATAGTTGAACTGGTATTCAAAGATCAAAGGCAGTTTTCCGTCAGAATCTAAGGCACCATTTGTCACATTACGATAGCTGGTAATTCGGATTGTCGCCCCGTTATCGGTAGTCCAAGTTTGAGTCGTGTTTTCTCCCTTTCCGGTTAATATGCTACTTGCCCGTTCTGCGCTCCGTTTTCCGTTTCTGGTGTACCAGGTAAGATAGGTAAGACCTTCTCCCTTTTCCCTGTATGAGGCTTCAAAATCGGTGAGGAAACTGGATTTGTTGTCTGTAAAGCCCAGGAAGCCTTTTATGCGGTCTGCAAATTTTGTGCTCTTTTGTGTCAGATCTGTGTAATCGCTCAGATTGTCCGTAGTCCAGTCCCCTACTTTTTTTGTTGGATCGTACTGTGGTTTTCCTCCTTCCATCAAAATGGTTCCGTCTTGATCTGTCTTAGCTTCGTAAAGAGCCAGCCCTGCAGGGTGATCATTTGGTAGTAGAGATTTATCTCCCTTACTGTCTATGTAGTATTTATAGATTTCCAACTTTGTGTGATCATTGGTCAGATCAATGGTTTGAACATCACCGGCGGGCTTTACAGTAACCTCTTTTGATGTTCTTACATATCCGCCTGCTGCTTCGCTCTCTTCCAAAATGTAATCTCCAGCCGGAATACCTTCCAAGTACTTGGCCTTTCCATCTGAGATCCAGTCGGCTACGATTCGTACCGGAGCGTTGTCTGCCGTATTCTCTGTGGTCCATTCTGCCGGTTTGTCTTCCGCTTTTACTAGGTAATAACCTTTTGGATAGGCGTTGCTGTCCGTAGTGAAGACCCTCTTGGCCTTGTAAAGCAACAGATGCGCCCCAGTAATCTGTTTGTAACTGTAAGCACCTTTTGGCTCTGTCACCACTGCGTGCCCCGCTTCAACGGGTACAAGGTTCCCCTGGGGGTCTGTCCCTTGATGATAGTCACTGACAGCATCCCCCGCACCATCGGGTATGACCGGAATTCGGTACTGGCTGGCGGCATCCGTCTTTGTGATTTCTACCTTGATCTTTGAATCTTCCAAACTGGCTGTCTGTACCTCTTTGCTTTCCTTCACCGTGATTCCTTGGGGAAGCCCTTTTTGATAACCAGAAGGGGCCTTTAGCTCTTCCATAATATACTTCCCTGGGATAACACGTTTTAACATGTCCGCTTGTCCCACTGTCATATCCGATTGGAACGGATTGTTCGGATATTTTTCTCCAGTAAACCAGGTGTTTTCCATTACCCAGGCTTCGCCCTGACGATGGTATAGCTTTGGATCGTCTGTGATATTTTCCTCCGCACCTATGGAGTCTCTTTCTGATTTATTATTGATCCGATAAGCTACCTTATTGAATGCATCTAAGTGATCATCGTATTTATAGCGCACGTAATCCCCATCAATATCATAGATAGGATCTCCCTTTTTATAGGTTTCGTTGGACTTCTGATAATACTCTGGTAGGCCATGACCATTTAATACGGGATTCATGCTCTTTTGAAAGGTTTTCCCCTGGTACGTTCCAGTGGTATACTCCTGGTCTGTGTCTGCATTCACCGTAGCAATCCGGAAGGTTTTAATCTTTTCCCTGGCTATGATGGCCCCGGTCTTATTCTTTGATAGCTTTATCGGCCATACAAGAAGCTTGTCTCCCTCTTTGGCAGAGTCTGCCCCGATACTCCGGGTAAAGGCCATACCGGTGGTAGGATTAACAAATGCATCCCGGTTTCCTTCTTCATCTATGTGATAAAGCATTGTACCGGAAGGAAGTGTCAGGCGCTTATCTGCCTTTGTATAGAGAACTTTACTTAAATCTCCTTCGGTCAGTTCAAAGACTGGCTTCCCGGCCTTTAACACAAAGATGGATTCCCGGTTTTTTACAGATACCTTATTGCTGTTTCTGTCATAGCCGTAGACTGCTCCATTGGGTCTAGTCTCTGTAACCGTAAGATCTGCCAGAGAATAAAAGAGAATGTCAGTATCCTCCCGGTCAATGGTCTGATACGTCCAGGTACCTTCCCCGGTTCCTCCGGACAAGCTTCCTTCCTGATCCTGTTTGTTAATAAATTCTACCGTATCTCCAGCGTATCCTTTTTTCACTCTCATGGACTGAACGTTATTGTTCCGGTCCCTCATCACTTCCACGCCGTCATATCCGTAATCGCCACTGTCTCCGTTTTCTTTGATCTCAATGGCATCGTAAAGCGCCATCTTTGCTCCGGCTGCGTAACGGTTTTTATCGTCAGCGGTGTCCAATGGTCTTGAGACCAGGCCATATCCGGCAAACACGCCATTGAAGTAAACTGGCTCCACATCTTCTCCTGCTTCTTTTCTAGCAAGAAGTGCTTCTAAGGTTCCTTTGAACCAGCCATATCCTAAGTACGTTCCGTTTTTATAGCCAAATTCTAAATTCTCCGTTCCATATCTCTGCTTTAATTCCAGCTCTGTTCCTTCCACTCTGGTTTCTGTTTGGTAGGTGACGGTTTGCGCAGAATCTTTAATTTTAGATACTTCTAAGCGGATTGGCGTATTTCCAACATAGACCCTTGCGGTATCTTCCTTTAAATCTTTATTCTCATAAATGGCTGCGGCCACTCTCTCATTACGGTTACCAGCTAGGTAATAGGTGGTCTGATCGGAATAGATCTCAATGGCTACTGGCTTTGTTCTCACATAACCAGCCGGAGGCTTGACTTCACATAAGACATAGGTTCCTGCTCCGAGTGGCTCTGGTGTAACAAGATATCCGGTGTTTTGATCCTGATTCCCTGTTCTTGTGTTATCCTCTTCCTTGGCCTGAAGACCGTCCCTTATGGTGGTAAATGCTACAAACTGTCCGGTTCTTCGTCCTTCCTGATCGGAAAGAATCACTTGCTTTGCTTCCTCACAGATAGGAGTCCCTGCCGGGACGATTCCTGTCCATAGAACCTGATCCGCTTCCCCTTGTAGATTATCAACTTTACTAATTTTTTCCGCTCCCATGGCTTCTAAAAACTCCTTAGAGCCTTTGATTTTGGTATCTGTTTCATAGAACTTTACCAGACCATCCATGGTTTCTCCGTCTTCTCTGGAAGCGGCATACAGGGCAAAAATAGCCCCATCATGCAAGATGTTTTCTCCAGTTTCTGGATCTAGCTTTTCGACTCTTAACCGGCTCTTATAAAAGGTGTTTGTAAACTTCCGGTATCCATACCCTTTATAGCTGGAGGCACCATTCTGATTCTGATTGGTATCCGTCTGCTCATTCGCTGGTTCTGTCACAGACCAGGGGACTAACATGGAAGCATACTTGCCATCATAGGCGGTCTGCATTCCCTCCATGGCCGTTACGTGATCCCGATAGGCCACTCCACCATTTGATGGAAAGGCAACCTGGTCATAGATTTGTTTGTCCTCTGAAATAGAGCCATAACGATAGATTTTCTCTACGCCATTGGTCTCATAAGTGGAACCGTTTGGCGTTGTCTTTCCAGTGTTTCCATCGTCTGCCAGGTAATGGCTGCTAGGGCTACCTCCGGCTTCTTTGGGGTGAATCATGGTGTTATAGTAATCCTTTCCTGGATCATTTTTTTCCTGGGTGATGGTAAAATGCCCTTTCCCGGATGGATCTCCAGGAGCAGAGCCAGAAATTGCCTGAAGGTCCAACCCATAAGGATAAATCTCATAATCTCCTAACCGGCTGTGTGACCGGATCACATATTTACGCTTATCCTCTCCATTCTCTCCCGGCCATTCCTCATTGAAACGGATGTGGTATTTGGAAGAAAGCTGAGAAGCGGTATCTGCCACACTGTAACGATAATAGTTGGCCAGCTCCTCCGGTGTTTTGTCTGATCCGGATTTCCCACCTTCGTATACGGCTGGAAGCTCAATCTCCTTTGGAACATCTGTCTTATAATGCTTGTTGAAAAGATCCCCTAACTCCTTGTTAAAGGGCTGCTGTTCTACTGCCACGTAGGTTCCGTAGGGGAGATATTCTGATACGCCATAACAATACTTTGCCTCTCCATCTTCCTGGTCAGCGCTTAGGGTTGTCGTATCCTTATCTTTTCCTCCCTCTACTTCACTGTCCCAGTGAATGGAATAGATTTCATCAAGGTCATAGCTGAAGAACGGTTTTAAATAGTTCTCTGCTTTCTTAATGGCTTCGGACAGAGCCTTATCATAAATCTCATCCGGATATTTCTCCGATCCTGGAGCTCCCTCTGTTTCTCCGGCCGGATTCTTTTTTACCAGCTTTGCCACTTCATCGTCTAAGTACCAGGTAATAGCAAACTGGCGAACATGATCCGAACGCTGGGAGTTGCTTTCTGCGTCTCCTGATGTATTGATGTTATTTCTCATGTTCAAATTGTTATGAATGGCCGGGTATTCCTTCTCTCCTCCTTCTGTTCCGAATAGGAGTTGTTTGATCCAGGCAAATGGTTTGAATGACGTGCTGCCATTGTCTGTCCGGTCCCATTTATCTTCATTGGCTACTTTTATTCCTTCAAAAAACTTCTCATAATTGTAACCGCTGATTTCCCGGTCGTTTCCTGCTTCATCCTTAACCTTCTGCAAGCCTTTTTCTAAAATAGCTGTATATCCTGGATTTTGATCTGCATTGATATAATTATTTGTGTAACTAAAAAGTTCAGGATTGGCGATTGCTGCCTTGTTAGAGTCCTTTTTAAGCGGATCGGTCTCATGGTCTACGTTGGTGTATAGCTTTTGTGCTATTTCTGGGAATGAATCCCGATAAGACTTAATATCCACGGTATTTCCATTCCGATCTTGCCAGAGAATGCTTCCATCCTCTGTCCAGTAAAGCCGTTCTAAGTTGGATTTTAAATAGGCTTTAAACCGGAAGTTCTTCTTATATGCTGCGTTGTTTTCTGTTCCACCGCCCTCTTTGGTATACTTATCCGTTCCTCCAGCGTTTGCATAAGTATTATCTTCATAGGTTCCATCCGCTTGAACTGATATATCCTTTGTTATCTTTACCTTCTGCATAATGGCCCGTCCTTGTAAGGAAACGGGGGCTTGTCTGGTCCCGCCGTCAGAATCAATCCGGGTCCGGTCATAGCGAAGCGTCACTGATTCAATGTAGCTTCCAGCACTGGCCATCTTTGACGTGACAGAAATGTTAACATAGTACGCTGCATATTCCTCTGAGGTTATATAGGTCCCTTCTACCAGCTCTGTATTATATTTGATCCGGTACTCTTTTGTTTCGGTCTCATCACTTCCAGATGCTTCTATGGTATATCCCGTTCCGTCATATATGGCAGTTACAGGTGTGTCTACGTCCTTTAATTCATAGCCCGGTGCTACTTGGATCTCTCCCTCTACCATGACCTTTTTAATACTTCCGTCATTGTTTCGGATCGGTTCTCCTTGGTTGTAGGTCCAGTAAGTGCGCTCCGGGCTTTTCTGCAACGTGATTGTGTTTAGATCTTCTGGGAAAATAGCCTGTTTCTTTGAAAGTTCTCCGGCTTTTACCTTAGCAAAGGTAAGAAAGCCGTTACTATTTTCCTTATAATCCTCTAGCTGATCAACGGTGTAGGAAAGATATACATATCCAGAAATTTCAGCTCCCTTGATCTTGTAAATAATTGGTTGTTTGACAAAGACTATTTTTCTGGCTTCATCGTAAATACCGGAAGAGATCGAAGTGCCTACCCGGTAGGAATAACGGATCACTGCATTTCCATCGGTGATTTCCTGAATGCGTAAGCAATTAAAAACGGAAAGTCCAGCTTCCTCCATGCCTTCATATAGGCTTTTCGCCTGTTCCTCAAAGGTTTCCCCCTCCACAGGGACTAACATCCAGGGCGCTCCCTCATCTGGTTCCTTAAAGGAAGCTTTCTTTAATGCTGCATTGGCATCATCCATTAAGTCTTCTGTGTTTTTCTTATCTTCAAAGGTAGGAATGGTATAGCGCAAAGCATTGTCCGGACGAACTGCAGTGTAATCATATTCCGGATCGGATACCTGGCTTACCACAACGCTCTCTCCATTTGGTAGAGAAATGGTATCCCCTGCCTTTGCAGCCACGCTTTGGCCGTTTATAATGACCTTGGCTCCTGCTTCTTCTGCCAGGGCAGTTTCTTCTCTTGATACATACTCCGTATGGCTTCCCTTTGGATCTTCTACAATCTGGCTTCTTGTTTCATAAAAGGAAGCTCCTGCCGGGATTCCCTGGGCATAGATCTGATATCCATTGGTGGTACCACTGCTTTTTATGGTAAAAGAATTGCTTTTCTTTAAGCGGTCCACCTCTAGGCTTCCTGCCGTAACCGTTCCCACTGCCGATGGATTTCCTCCAGCTTCAAAAGCTTCCCGGTTTGTGAGAGATGCATCCTTTCCATAAACGGAAAGTTCATACCCCTCCGAGCGGGCTAGTTCTTTAATGTAATACTGGGTTCCGTCTGCACCGACTAAAAGTGGCCGGCCAATCCAGGCATTTCCATTTAGAGCCTCATTGTTTTCAATGGGGTAGAAATGACTTCCTTCTCCGGTCCCGTCCCGTCCCTGGTTGGAAGAAAGCTTTTGATATCCGGAAGAAGTCTCATTTCGGCTATCTGTCATGGAAATATTGCTTCCACGGGAGGTATGGCCTTCAAACCGCTCCATATCTGCTTCTTTATTAATAGCTTTTCCCATAGAGGTATAGAGATTTGTGGGGGCATGATCTGCAAACCCACCTTGTGATTTTTCAATGACTCCCGTTTGATAGTTAAAGGTATAGCCAGGGGTCTGGGTAATGGTTAAAAAACTGGCATCTCCGTTCCGGTCTGTCGTTGCTACGGAAACTAAGTTATCCTTTTGAAAGACAACTCCGGAATGTCCGTCAGGATGGGAAATATCCGTGGCTGCAAACAGCCCATAAACGGCTCCCTCCATGCTGCCATCTCCCTGAGTATCTCCGTAAGCGTTGTAGTTACCAGTTTCCCCATTCTTTAGATCCATGTCTTTTTTATTGATATGGATATCGCCCTCCACCCGTTGATCGTAAACGATAAAAGTCCAGTCAACGATAGAAGAATCTGGTGGAGAGATCCGGCTGGTCTCCGTGGATTCTGGAAGTGAAGATAACGAGGAGCTTCCTCCAGAACCCTTTTTCTTACCGGTAAGTTTAAATAGAGAGTTTGTTTTATCCACTACCATTCGAAGGCTTGATGTAATGTTCGCCTTGATGTATTCAAAAAAGCCAGTGAAGGAGATTCCACCGTTAATAGCATCTGCTTGGGATAAAGTGGCCTTTTTTTTCTTGACTGGTTGGGGAAGTTCCACAGGAAGTGTTTCCGGTATCGTCTCTGCCAGCGTTTCCACTTGGGACTCCTGAGTCTCTTCTACCCATTGTACCGTTGTTTCCTCCGGTACATCTGCTTTCGTTTCTGCTTCTGCTCTAATTTCTGTTTCTGCTTCCGTTGTAGCTTCCGTTGATTCTGATATTGCTTCTTTTGTTTCTTCCGCTTCTGTTTCCGTTTGACTCTCAGTTTCGGTTTCTAGCTGTGTTTCTGCTTCCGTTTGTTCCATTGTTTCATTATCTGAAGAGGTTTCTACCTCTGTATCAATTTCCGTCTCTTCTTCATGGTGAGATACAATGAACTCCTTTTCGTCAACCAGATCTACTTGTTCTACGGCACCAAAGCCCATTAGTAAATCTTGTCTGGAGGTGAAATCATTTTGCTGAATGAAGGAAGTATCAAAAGAATTGGATTCTGATTCCAAATCTGATCCTTCCTCCATGCTTCCAGAGCGAAAACCAGAGGAACTATAATTCTTATACTCACTGGAGGAAACGGTTCTCCATTCCACCGGGATATCATCGGGGTGGCTGCCATGAAGGGCATAACCTGGAGCCGGTGTGGTTTCCTTGGCCGAGTACTCATAATCTAAGGAAATGAAGTCCTTATAAAACTGATCCCGGTCCTGTTCTAATGCTTCCTTTTGTGGTGCGCCGCTTGTATCAATGGCATGAAAGAAACCGCCTTTTTCTACCAGGCGCTCACACTCCTGCACTCCTGCCAGCCACTCGTCCCATTTGGTATCATGAAGGGCCTGGTTCCGTTGTTCCACGGCTTCAATCTCATCGGCATTGGTCTGTTCATCTGTCTCTTCGTCATACTCTGGTTCTGGTACTTCTTCGTACTCAATGACCGGAGCTGGATGGCCAGAACAATACCCTTTTTCATAGGTATAATTTTTATTATCAGAGTGGGCTTTTTTATTCACTATCTTTCCTTGGGAATCCACGTAGTGAAGTTCTCCGTTTTCACCTGTAATATGCTTATCTGCTGGACAAGGATCTTTTTCCGGATCACTCCATCGCTCAAACTGAGAGCCGGATGAATTCCCCTGGTTATAACGGTTTGAATCTGAATCATTTAATCCGGTATCTCCGCTGTAATTGTTAGAGATCCGCTCTTCATCCCCTCCCGCATCCTCTTCCCAGGAAGCCCCAGATAAAGAGCCGAGGTTGGAAGAATAGCTCCCCGAATCATCAAGGTCCAGGTCTGTATCATCAAGCTGAGAATCATCAAATTTCTCTAAGATATCAAACTGGGAACCAGCCATAGGCTTTCCGGTTTCTGAATCAAAGGTAGACAGGGACACGTTATAACTGGCTCCGAACCCTTCCGTATGTTTGTATCGTTTTACTTGTCCGCCTTTACCTGATCCAATACGAACGTGAACCTCTAAATCTTTGTCAAGCTTGGCTGCAAAGTAAGTTTGAGAACGATCAAAAACGTACTTATTATCACCTGGGATTTGAGTATAAAATTTAAAGGTTGCAAGCTGGGCTGATCCAAGGTCTTTGGCTAACTCTGCCCCCACCTGCGTAGGGTTAGCCCAGTAAAGGATACCAATCCCTTTCCCATCTTCTGGAACCTCACCTGACGGTGAAGTAAACACAAGACCAGCATCTGTAGGACCGCTGTATGTCCAATCACCATACAGATCCTTGGCTGAAAAACCTTGATAAAAAGCTTTTATCGCTTCATTGGGATAAGGAATTGTAATGGTATATGCATCTGTAGAATGATCCATCTTGGCAAAGTAGACCGTTTCTTCTGAATCAGTTTTAAAATATTGTGTAAGATTGGCTGCATCCCATATATTTCCAAACATCCATTCTGCCCAGTTATTACAGCCTTTAGCTTTATAACTTTCCGGTATCTGAGTACTGGATAACTGCCGATATACAGATCTATCCCCTACGGCATTGGGATTCATCTGTTGAATGACTGATTTATAATTTGCATCATCACGAAATAAGTCCAGGTCAGTCTTAAAATCGCCAGTAAACTTACAATAATCTGCAGCCATCCAGTTAACAATGGATGCAACAATATATTTTGCTGTCCCTGCATTGGCATCATTACAGGCTTCAATGCTATCATTTCTTCCCATATGAGTCGCATAAACAATCATAAGAAAGTTAAAATTCTTAAGAACCGGATTGTTTGCATTATCTCCTTTGGGAAATGCCTGGGGTGGATCTTCTGGTGCCCATACTTTCTCTAAAAAAGCTTGGCTACCAAGGTGAATCATTTCATTTTCTGTATGACCTTCTACGCAGTAGATAAAGGTTTTATCAAACTCCTTATAAGTTCCGTTGCTGTGCTGTTTATTTTCAACAAGATATTGCTTCGCCCCCGCCGGAAAATTTCCATCTTTTACTGGTGCCCCTAAGTGAAACACCTTATTTTCATACATTAATCCTGTAGGCTGATAACCATTGATACTTATATCATCACCATATCTGGATGAATCCCAAGAAGGTAAGGACACTGCTTCAATCACCTGTGCATAGTCTGCAAAGGAAACCATGTTTCCAGGTATGTATGGTAAGAAGGACATCGTGGTTATAATTAAAGCCATAAATCCGGCTGTTTTTCTCTTAATATCAATCTTTTGTAACAGTTTTTTCATTCTTTTCATCCTCTAATTTGCAATAAAAAAAGACTACCGATTATGAATTAACCGATAGTCTTTTACAAAATCTTTTATTCAATTTAAAAAAATGGATTTGGAGTTTGCTCCCTTTGCGCTCTTGTTACTGGATCGTAAATCAAATGTCCTATAGGGTAATTATTGTAATTCGCTATAATTTCCCTTGGATTAATTGTCTTTACCTTTCCATCTATCATTAATTGTCCAAACTCATTGACCATGTAGCCATCTGGTGTAATAGTATTGGTGTAAAGATAACCATATTCATTAAAACAGTAAGCATACTTTAAACCGTCTTTCTTTCCGTCTGGAGCCACCATTAACCAAGCCCAATTACATTTATATCTTGACGTTTTGCTATCCCCATACCAATTATTGCTTATTCCATTTGTATTCGTTGACTTTGATGAATCTTGACGCCAAGTATCCTTTTCATATGGTTGAGAAAGGATATAGTTAGTTTCTACATCTTTTGTCCCAAATGAAGGAACAAAACCATCTGCATAAATGAAAGCACCATTACCATCTGTCCTTGAACCACCTGCGAATGTGGCATTCTTCATAAAGTTTCCTTGTAAATCTTTTACATAATAAGTATAAGTATCTTTCTTTATAGCATTTCCTGAATAAAAGCTAAAGTCCTTATTTTCCAACTCATTTGTCGTATATCCTGCTGGAAGCTTATCTGCTGTCCATATAATTTCCGCAAAAGCCGGTGTTGCCATGGTCACGGTAAGTAACGTTGATAATATTGCCCCTAATAGTCTCTTTTTCATATTCAAGTCCTCCCTTAATTCTATATGATATTTGACATTTTTTTATATTCGTGTTATTCTAAAGATACAAAAGGGTAGCCATCTCCACAGAGTGGCTTCCAATTTATTTGTTTGATTTAAAAATAATCACCCAAAGCTTGGTTGGCGGGGTGGTTATTTTTTTGTATCTTTATTTTTGTTATTCACGTATGTAAGGATCGTAATGACCAATGCCGTAACATTTATAATAATCATAAATTCTTCATATGTGCTAATAACAACCACCTCCTCTCGGAGATGGAAACCACCCGGCAGATTGACTACCTATTTAATATTATACCATATTTTGGAAGTTTTTCAAACTATATTACTAATTCAAAGAGGGTTTTGATACTTTTATCGGTTAAACATATTCGATTATCAAAGTTCGTAGTTATCTATGAAAACATTAGTATTTCAATTTCACGCTATAACTGTCTCTGTACTAATGTTTAATTTCCTTTTTATATCTTTTCACATTACTTTCTTGTACGTCTACATACTCTCCAGTACTTAGTAAAACACATATAAGATTATTGTCTCTTCATATCACGATTCCGTATATCTTTTTACCATTTAAAGTAACTTCCACAGGTATCTTCTTACTTTTTTGTTTAATAGAAATCTTCATTTTTTTTTCCTCTTAATTGAATGGAAGTCCTGGATCGTCTACGCCTTCAGGAATATTCATAAACCCACCTCCCACACTTAATGGTTCTGGTCTGGAATTATCAGTAGTTGAATGTTTATTGTCAGCAAATTCTTGATCTTCTATAACAATATCTGTTGTATAAACTTTTATGCCATCTTTATTCGTATAACTTCCAGTCTGGATACGTCCTGAAATCAATACTCTCATTCCCTGACGGAAATACTTATCCGCAAACTCCCTGCTTTGTCAAATGCAACGCAGTTAATAAAATCAGCCATCTGTTCATTACTATCCTGGTTTTTACGCCACCTTCGATCAATAGCTAGAATATATCTTGCAATCGCCATGGACCTTTCTCCCTGAGAATATCGAACTTCAGGATCACGAGTCAGCCTACCCATTAAAATTACCTTGTTCATTTTCCCTCCGTTTCTCCTCTGCCCACCAGGGCAGAGGATGTGTCTTTTATTCCACTAGAAACTTCATCTTTTCCATTACTCTCATTAGCCATATAATATCTAAGGCTACAATGAGTAGAGCAATGCCTTCACTTAACGTCATGTACAGCCATCTTATTTCCTCATTACAAAAAAGAAAAATAAGAAGTAACAATATCAGACAGGTAATTATAGTGATTTGAATTATTGTTATTGCTATGACACATTTTTTCATCATGATTGAATCCACTGGCCTTTTTCATTTACCTTATAACCATCTGGTGTGGTCGTGTTTGTTAATAGCTTTCCTCTTACTCCATCAGACACTGGATTAAAATAGTACCAAGTTCCTTCTATTGCCTGCCAACCAGTAAACATCTGTCCTTGAGTTCCATCAGTAGCTGTCTTTAGGTAAAAGGTATTTCCATCTATATCTGTCTGCCAGCCCGTCACCATGAATCCATCTTTATCAAACCGGAACCAAGAAGCCTTTTCCTGCTCTCCTAGTGCAAATGGGTTACTGATATAAGCCCATTCATTGGTATAGGTTCGATCAGAAGCAAAGATCCACTTTCCATTTCCTGCCTGGGTCCATGTTCCAGTTACTGATCCAGAAGGAGCTTCCGGCCCTTTTATATTTCCTGTAGCTGTGACTCCTACGGATCGGCCACCGCCACCGCCTCCACCGCCTCCTCCACCGGAGCTGCCTCCAGAAGTGGTATTGTCAATGACTTTTAAGTTCAATGTTACATTTACTGAATCAGATAGCTTTCCATCGCTGCTTTCTGCGTAGATAACAGCGTTTGTACTTCCGGAATACTGTGATTTTCCAATGACCTGGTTAATCCAGCCAGAAATAACTTCCTGCTTTTCATTGATTACCATAGCCTTTACATTTCCATCTGAATCTACGGAAAGGATTCCTGAATCAGAGGAACGCCACTGGATTTTCTTTTTCTCTCTATATTCTGGATAAACAGAAGCGGAAATTTTCTTTCCCTCCAATCCGCTCCAGGTATAAGAAGGACTGTTTCTTCTTCCTGTTTTGGTGAGAATCAGATCAAACGTTTCACTGTCTCGGTCTGCTTCCAGGCATTCTGCTTGGAATGTAAGCCTCACCAGACAAGTAGTTGCTTTCTTCCCGTCCTTTGTGGTGGCTGTAATCTCCACATCTTTTTCAGCTTGGTATGGAGCCTTTTTCAGTGCTTCCTTGATCCAGGCAGCCCCTTCTACTGGGGATATTCTTCCCTGATCATCTACGGATACGGAATCCGGTTCTGAAGAAGTCCAGATTACCGTGCGATCATATGGTTTGTGTTCTGCTGATTCGTTTAAATCTGGAAGAACCGTTGCAGTCAGCTTCTTTGCGTCAAATCCTTTTTTTACTACAATCTGAGAATGAATATCCCCTACCATGTGATAGCCCAGTGTATAGGATACTTCTTTCTGATCTAGGGTGATTCCTTCTGGGATCACTCTGGTCTGATCATCTGTTACAAAGCTCACATTCACCTGACATGTAGCGGAAGCTTTATTTCCTAACTTATCTTTTCCATCCACTGTGATAACCACATCTCGGTTTCCGCTTCCGGATACTTTGGCATAGGGATCGTTGCTTTTTACTCCATTGTCGGTTGCCATGATGTTACGAATCCAGGCAGCATCCTTTAAAGCGGAAATTGATGCTTCCCGGTATGCTTCATTATCCTGAGCCACTTGTACCACTGCCGGATCAGAACTGGCCCATACCACTTCATCCTTAGAAAAAAAGTCAGGAGTGAACGTTGCCGTTAAGGACTGAGGAGCTGTTACCGTTATGCTCTCGCTTGGAGCTTTCCGGTCTCCGGTCAATGTTCTCGTCACCGTAAAGGTCAACGCCTGTTTGTCCAGGGCAGCGCCTTCCGTTGCAACTAAGGTATTATCAATGACCTGAAAGGTAACGTTGATTCGACTATTGGCACTACAGGGCTTTCCTTCAAAGGAAGTGGAAGGTCTGGTCTGTGCGGTTAAAACTGCAACGCCTCCGTTTTGGTGTCCTGCCCCATAGATGGTACCAGGGATCTTATACTGATAATTTTCATCTGCCTGTTTCTTTTCTGCTTCCTCTATAATGGTTTGAAAGAAGGAGGAAGAAAGATTTAGGGAAAGGCTGGCAGACTTTGCGGTATATCCATCTGTTCCTTCGTCATTATTCTTTTCCAGGGTGATAAGCTGAGGATCATCAATGCTCCATTTCACCTTGTTATCTTCCACGTCATTGTTGGCATCGATCACAGCCTTGATATTTACTGGCTGCACCTGGGTTCCCTGCTCTAGAACACCATTGATATATCTGGCAACCAGCTTTCCTTCCCCGTTTTTAATCTCTGTTGTTTTTACCGGATTCTTTCGGTTTCCAGTCCTTGTCTGAGTGACTTTAAAGGTATAACTTTCAGGATCTACCTTTACGGATACGGCCACCTTTTTATAAAGTGCTGAAAGGGTAACATTATCCTCTGGCATGGTAAACGCATACGCATGGCTGCTATCGGAATAAGTACTGCTCTTTTTGATTCCCTTGCTATTTACATAGAAAGGAGAGCCTTCGATCTGAAACTTTTCTGTATCTGTATTCTTTGGCGCTGTCGTGACGGTAACTGCGCTACCGGCTGCAATGGCTCCCCGGTTTTCCTTATCAAGAGACTTGAAATACTGGGAACTTCCACGGACTTCTAAGGTAGCAATGTCATAAAAGTTCTGGCCGTTTGCTATGGTATCAATCTGATTGACATTTAATAGATATCCTCTTAAGGGCCTCCCTAAAGAATCTGGTGCAAAATGATCTAGGGTATAGTCTCCTGATTCTTCATCAAGGACAGTTAAAATACCTTGTTCCAGCTCCTCGTAAAAGTACTGGTTTGATATGGCCTTTTTTGCCCCTCCTTGCACCAGAGTGTAATAGAGATCTCCGGTGTTCCAGAAGCCAATATGGGCATCGTATGTATAATCATTGTCATCCTCAATCTCTGATCCGCACACATTGGAATTTATCTTGCTTTCTGAATCAGCAAAAAGGTACGCCACATCTTCGATATAGTTAAAGTTAGTGACAGCGCCCTGTCTGGTTCCGATAAAGGTTCCTTCCCTTGCGTTAGAACCAAGTTGAGAGTTTCCAATGGTCCCAACAAATCGGGCTACTTTTAACTTTCCAGAAGCATATTTTCCAGTAACACCACCAATGGCGGTGGAATGATAGCCTCCGATGATTCCACTTACATAGGTATTAAATACATTGGAAGCATTCTGATATCCCACAATTCCACCGATAAATCCAGTTCCCTGGATTCTTGCCGTGTTACTTGTGCCGGTAGATACTTCACAGTCTACGATGGAGGAATTAGAAGCAACTCCGGCGATTCCACCGGCATAAATGACCTCATTTCCTCCTTTGGCATCAATCATGACTTTTTCACAGATAGCATTCTCAATGACAGTGCTACTGATCTCTCCTGCAATTCCTCCTGAAATTCCAGTAGAACTAATGTCTGCATTTTTTATCGTTACGTTTCGGATCTGGCTGTCTTGTGCATATCCTACCACCACACCAGTGCGGTCATTTCCTTTGATGGAACTGCTATCTGGGATTATGGTCAGGTCATGGATATTGGCATCCGTTACGGCACCAAACAGGCCCACGTTATTATAAACGGCAAAGGAAGTCAGCTTTAAGTTCTTAATGGTCTTTCCACTTCCATCAAAGAAACCATTAAATGGATGGGATACCTCTCCAGCAATTTCAGAGGAATCTTGGTAAAATCCAATGGGAATCCAGTTTACTCCCTGAAGGTCAATGTTTGCTCCCAGGGCAAAGTAGCATCCGGAATAATCTCCGGCATATTTTGCTCCCTCTGCCTCTGGAACCATCATGCCCATGGCCGTAAGTTCGGATAATCCCATGAGCTGTTCCCGGTTCTTAATGAGATAAGGCTTCTCTTCTGTTCCCTCGCCTTGGCTTCCACTAAGAAATTCAAAGCTAGTCTTTCCAGACCAAGAATCCCATATATCACCAAGGGAGTTGGAAGTCTCTAAAGCTAATTTTTTCACAGCAACCAGGGAGGAAGGCAGCAATGGATCTATGGATATCGGAATCGCCTGAGACGGTGTGGCCGGTTCGGTCCAGTCAATGTCTGGCTCCTGCACTGGCTCGGTTTCTACTTCACCTTCAGGAAGATCAATTTCCGGTTCTGTTTCTTTGGTTGTATCAACTGTTTTTTCTTCTTCATCCTGGATCTTCTCAGCCTGGGATGGAGTCCCCATCCGGGCATACACCGGTTCTCCGGCTAGTAGATCTGTATTGGCATAAACTGCCAGGCTTGGCAGTGATGTCATTGTCAGGGCGGCACACAATGTGTATGCCGTCCATTTTGTTACTCTTTTTCTCATTCTTTTTCTCCTATTAGTTTAGAAAGAAGGAACTGTTACATCTTCCGCTCCATATCCTGTGGGAAGGACAATTTCATCTTGATACCTACCAGCATTTTTAGTCGTATGGAGTAATATACTATTATCCCAATTAAAGTCTTCTGCTGGTTCTTGAGACGTATAAATAAGGTTCCATTCACCTTTATTGGACTTGTCTACCAAAGTTTCATAAAAACTCATATCACTTTCTTTTAACAGCTCAAGGCTATCAACTAAAAGGATCACCGGATGTTCATTGGCCAGAGCCGTTATTGCCTGGATATAACTATTCTTTGTATCATCTGTTAAGGAATTCATCATCACACCATCCAGTAGCAATGGTCTCATTCCTAAAAAATCCATTGTTAAACAATATGAGATCTGCGCCATGAGACAAGATTTACCCGTCCCTGTATCCCCATGAATCCCAACAATATTATTTGCTTCTAATTTCTGTTTTCCTATACTAATTTCTAACATTCTTCCTCCTATTGTTTGTATGCGCAAACACCATTTTCATCTACCCAATATCCGTCAGGGGTATATTCATTTCGATACATGGAGCCATACGGCCGATCTAGCCGACTCAAAGGTGTGTTAAGTATCTCAAAATCAAATAACCACCCTATCCTGTTGTCCCCCGTATAAGTCTTACGTTCATTTTTTTCCGTAAAGTAATATTCTTTATTATCAATACGCTGCCATCCAGTGAGCATTACCGTTGTGCTTGGATCAAAGAAATATTTCTTTTTATCCATTGATTCGCTATACCAGCCCCTAAGTGCTGCTCCAAACTGCTCTCCAGAATCTTGGTTCAGCATGAACCACATTTTATCTTTTTCTAAGAACCAGCTGTAATTTAACTTACTTTCTTCATTTACATGATATAAATTGGTTCCATCTCCGACCCACTCATTACTTGCAGGAGTTCCGTCAGGCTTAATATAGGTAACATCCTTTGGGTTCTCTGGATCTACCTTAAAGGTACCACCATCATCCCGCACACTTGGCTTTGAAGTACTGTCGATAGAAGGAGTCTCTGGTACTGTTACGGCCACACTATCCTCTTTGCCAGCTTTTGTCTCATTTGATGGTTCGGGCTTTGATGGATTGGTTGGCTCTGGTTTTGACGGCTCCGGCTTTGTCGGCTCTGGATCAGTTGGCTCTGGTTTTATAGGGCCTGGATCGGTTGGATCTGGCTTTGTCGGTTCCGGATCGGTATTCCCATTATCAACTTTTTTATAATCATCAGGAGTACCTGGCTTTCCATCTGGTCCATCCTGCCAGATTTCAGTACCGTGATCCCAACTTCCTCCAGTCCCTGGTCTGATATGCGTTCCGTCCCCATTGTCTAAGTAATAACCGTTTCCTCCCGGCATTGTATGAATTTGGCGATCATCGGCTCCCGGCTTTCCATCCGGGCCGTACCACCAATGTTCTGTTCCATTTGTCCAGCTTCCTCCGGTCCCTGGTTTGATGTAAGTTCCATCTCCATTGTCGATGTAATAACCGCCTCCGGGCAGTACATGAATTTGCCTATCATCATCGGTTCCCGGATTTCCATCTGGCCCATACCACCAGTGTTCGGTTCCGCTTGTCCAGCTCCCTCCGGTCCCTGGCTTGATATAGGTACCATCTCCATTGTCGATGTAGTAACCGCCTCCGGGCAGTACATGAATCTGTCTATCATCATCGGTTCCCTGATTTCCATCTGGCCCATACCACCAGTGTTCCGTTCCACTTGCCCAGCTTCCTCCGGTCCCTGGTCTTATATAGGTCCCATCTCCATTGTCGATGTAATAACCGCCTCCAGGCAGTAAATGAATTTGCCTATCATCATCGGTTCCCTGATTTCCATCTGGCCCATACCACCAGTGTTCCGTTCCACTTGTCCAGCTTCCTCCGGTCCCTGGTCTTATATAGGCCCCATCTCCATTGTCGATGTAGTAACCGCCTCCGGGCAGTAAATGAATCTGCCTATCATCATCGGTTCCTGAATTTCCATCTGGCCCATACCACCAGTACTGTGTTCCGCTTCCCCAGTTTCCTCCGACTCCCGGTCTGATATAGATTCCATTTCCACTGTCAATGTAATAAATCGGTGTTCCGCTGCTTCCACTCCCCCCGGTATAAATCCGAACATCATCATCGGTTCCTGGGATTCCATCCGGACCATTCCACCATAGTTCAATTCCACTGGTCCAGCTTCCTCCCGCACATGGACGGTAATGGGTTCCGTTCCCATTATCTTCATAGGCCCCTGTACCATTTGCGAAGGTGAAGATTTGTTTGTCATCGGAAGTCTGAGAAATTCCATCCAGTCCCTTCCACCAGAGTTCATCATCGGCTGTATTCCATGTTCCATCAGCTCCGGGTCTTCTGTAAGTCCCGTTTCCATTGTCAATAATTCCGATGCTCCAGTGTCCATAATAGGTCTGATCTCCCAGTGCTGCCAGTGTGGTCTCCTTGATCCGGTTTCCTCCTTCTGGATCAGTAAACCAACCAAGGAACACATAACCTGTCTCGTTTAGATATGGCAGTGTACCAATAGGGAGAGCATAGGTCACAGTCTTATCTTCCGGATCTTCTGCTGCTTCAAAATCTGGTAGATTTCGCTCAAAATGAATCGTATACTGGTTTGCCTTCCATCTGGCTTTATACTGCGTATCACCAGCTTCTACCCAACTCCCGGCTGTCACTTGCTCCCCGTTGTCTTTAAACCAGCCAACAAAGGTATAGCCTGGCTTCTCCGGTACGGGCAGTGTACCAAGTCGGGAAGGATAATCCTGATTTGTTTCTATTACAACTTGCTTACCATTTGCATCATAGTAAACAAACTGAATCTTATAAGAATTTTCTTTCCAGCCTGCATGATAGGTATATCTCTCTGCTCCAGACTGTGGCTGAAAGATGGTCTGAGGATTAATTTTATTGTTTTCCTCATCATACCATCCTGTAAAGGTATACCCTTTCTCCTCCGGCTCCGGAAGAGTTCCAAATGCCTGGTCATAGGTCTGGTTAACCGTAAAGGTCTGTACTGACTCTCCTTCTGGTTGTTCCACTTTTGAAATGAAGGGGATCTCATAAGATACTGTAGACCAATTTCCGTAATAAATCACATCTTTGGGTTCCACCATGGACTGACTCGTCAATTTTGTTCCTGTCCCATTCTTTCCGGTCCACCAGCCATTAAATTTCCAACCGTAAATTTCAGGAGCTGGAAGGGTTCCAAGCTTTGTATCAAAGGTATGATCTTCCTTAAACTCTCCCCCCACCCATTTCTTATGATTTGGATCAAATGTTATTTTGTAGGTATTGGGAGTCCAATGAGCATACACAGTCACATTTATGGACGGCATCTTGTTTCCGCTGTAAAGATAACTGGTCCCTCCTGAAGCACTGTTGTACCAGCCATCAAATTGATATCCTGGTCTTTCAACAAGATTTTTTCCGTCTTTTAGTATCTGATCAAAGGATTGATCAAAAGAAATGACCACTTCTTTTTTAGGGCTTCCCTCCAGAGTTCCACCGTTTCCATCTAGTGTTAGTAAATATCCGTTGATGGAATACTGGGCGGTGATTTCCGTATGGTCCTGAATATTAGTCGTTGGCTTGTCCCAGCCAGTAAAGGTATATCCAGCCCTCTCAGTCGCTTCTGGGGGCGTTGCATTAGCTCCAAGTAAAACCTCTTGCCTGTCTATAACAGCTCCATTCCAATCTTTAAAAGTAACCTCGCTGGAGCTTCGTTCCCACTGTGCATATACAGTTAGATCCGTATCTGGCATAGTATTTCCACTTTCTGGATATTTGCTGCCTTCGGTTGGAGCTGTATACCAACCTGAAAATTTATATCCAGGTCTGCTCACTTTATATTTATAGGTGTATAACAAGTTATCAAATAATTCACCATATAGTATGTCAGAAACTAATGAAGTATTCGTACCATCTAGAGTTCCTCCATTAGCGTCTAAAGTTAATGTTCCAACTCCTTTGACATACTGCGCTGTTACGGTTGTGTCTTTCTCAAGTTTACTTATATTACCTAAGTTCTTGTCCCAGCCTGTAAATACATATCCTGCTCTCTTAGGATTTTCCGGATAAACTATCTCACTGTTATAATTAACGGTTTCTTTGCTTATCACACTTCCATCATAGTCTTTGAATGTTAATTCACTACTCTCATTTGTAAATAAAGCATACACGCTGAAATCTATAGTTGAATTACTACTATTATCTGTTGGTGTCAATGGCTTTGAAAAGTCAATAAGAGTTGTTCCACTTGAATCAGTATAGAACCCTTTAAACACTTTATTTGGATAACTTAAGCTATTTACAAAACTTTTTACTTTATCCAATGTCTCTTCCTTTATTACAGCCCCATACTTTATATTCCCGTATCCCCTAAAAGGATCCCAAGAAGCGTTCCAACTACTAGAATATGTGCTAGGATAAAATAATCTACTGTCTAAGTCTTTAACAGTCCTTTTAAAGTATAAATCTACTACATCTTCTGTTGGATAATTTAAAGGCGAGTATAATATACTACCCTTACTATTTGTCCAATAATTATTTAAGTACCCTGGAAAATTTAACGGCTTATAACTAGATGTGGGCAATTTCTTAACTAAATCTTCTTCAGATACAGTAGAGCTTATAACTCTACTTTCAGATACTTCATCACTATCTAACCCATAGTGCAATCTATAAGTGACATTAAAACTTTCCCATTGAGCATATAACGCAACTTGACTTGTTATTATAGAACTACTATCTATCTTTTCGCCTGTGCCATACTCATTTAGATACCACCCCTTGAGTCTCATACCTTTTCCAACTGAAACTGCATTTCCAGTAACAGCCCCTAACTCTTCTCCATGTTTAATATATTTTCTACTCCAGTCACTCTTATTTCCTTTAGGGTAGTTGGAATATAAGACTATAGTATATTCACTAACAGTCCACTCTACCGATATAGTAGTATCATCGTTAAAATAATAAGGTGCTTTATCTTTACTACCGTCTAAACCTACAGATTCCCATTTATATGTTTCTGTTGTGTACCCAATTCTTTTAACATTATCTATAATACTATCAAAGTACCTTCTACAGTCCGATCCTTTAGGTAATTCTACTGTGTATTCACTCCCCCCATATATAGTTCCACCATTACCTAGTATAGTCACTGTAACCGAGTCTACATATATGGGCCTAACTACTAAGGTACTACTCACATTTGTGAAATTTTTATCCCACCCTTTAAACAGCTTACCTGCTACTTTTGGAGCTTCCGGTGCTGTGGCTGAATTACCTGTTAATACTATTTGCTCACTTAGTTTATTACCATCTATATCTAAAAAAGTTACTGTATTTTCAAGAGGCTTAAATGATGGAAATACCCAAGTAACCTTACCACTACTACCACAATTAATCTCTGTACCACTAGCTATATAATCACCAGATCCACTACCTAGTCTCCAACCTTCAAAAGTGTATCCAGATTTTGTCGGTGTACTTATTGAGTCTACATTGAATGAACTATTTCTCCTTACTTTAATATCTTGAATCGCATAAGTATAGTTACCTACACTGAAATACTCTATCCTTTTATTTTCACGATCCTCCCCCTCCCTAGCAAAAATATACATGTCTGCATTATATGGACACCACACACCGTATATTGACCTAGGATACCACTCATTAGACTTAAATATAAATCCTTGAGATAGTAAAGTGACACCACTGTAATAACTATCTATATTTGCAGGGTCTCCGTTTAGTAAGGTGTACCCTACTATGCCTCCAGATGTATTATATTGTGGTACTGAAAAACTATTGTCATTACTTCTACCACTTGCCCACGCTACAAATGTTGAATAAAAGTCCATACCTCTATCTATAGCCGCTTGATTCGTCCTTTGAGGATATATTGTGCTACCTCCCATAGATGGATGGTCTTTTATGAGGTATTGATTAGACGGAATACTTAACCTAAGATTTCCAGGAGCGTCAGAATACCACTCATAATCATAATAAGTAGTGGCCATCAAACTGGCTCTTAACATATTATTTACATTTATTACTCCATCTTCATCGGAATAAAACCAGCCAGGCTGACCTTCTCCCTCTTCCTCATTGACTATGGTTCCGTAAAAGTGATATCCCTGGTCTTCTACACCCTCTTCCTCACCTTTACTTAATAAATGCCAGATATAATATCTGGATAAGTCCCAATTTTCAAAACCACTTATCTTATTTTTGGTATAGCCATCAATATCTTCTCCGTTAGAAAATAGCTTCCAGGAAAGATTAGTCCATGCCATTTGATCTGGTGCTACGCTCCTGTAAATATACGGAGCCATGCTATAATATTCCTCATCCAGATTAATTGAATCCGATGTATTATCTACCGTCCCGGTCAGATCCGTCACATACCATAAGGGAAATTCTGCATCCCCTTGCACATAACCATAATCCCGGTATTGCACCATTCCATTGCGGTCCTCAAATTTCCAGAATTTCTTTCCTAAAGCTGATACCTGGAAGTAATATTCCGGTATCTCTTCCGGCTCCACTCTCACAAACTTTTTAACTGCCTGAGATGGGGTTGCTTTTCCGTCTGGTATCTCTGCTTCCGAAGGTGTGGCTTCTCTCCCTGGGCTTTCTGCTTCTGAAGGTGTAGCCGTTGATTCTTGCTTAGATGCTTCAGAAGGAGAAGCAAGCAATTCCAATGCCTTCTCCATATTTGTCCTCCACGATGCCGAGGACGTGAATTGTGGAGGTGCATACCATACTGTGGTTACTGCAATCACACCCGCAAGAAAAATACTTAAAATTCTTTTTCCATTCCCTTTCATGTTTTTTTCTCCTGTACCCTTTGTTGTTTAAATTCTCTTATCCACTGAATTTGTTCCTTATCCTCATGTTTTTTTCGTTCGAACTTAGCACTATAATGCAGCTAAGAATGAAGAGAATTAAACTGAATAATAAAAAACCAAAAAAAACTATCATTTTTTATTCCTCTTTTGTTCCTGTATCTTCATCACTATTTATTTTTTTTACTGCTACTTCAAGTGTGGGACATTCTATTTCCATAAAATAGCCAAAATACCTTGTCGATATTTTAAATATCATTGTAATGGCCTTTAATGCCAGTTTAATCACAAAACACCAACAAACGTACGTCAATATTATGACAGGGGTAACAATAGGTTGTCGACTAACACCAATTTTGACCAAAATATAGCTAATCCAAATTTCTAATATTGATAACATCTTTGCTCTTCTGGGATAATTCGCCAGCATTTTGTCTGCTATTTAAAAATTACATATAAAAATAAAATGCTCATTACTACTTGAGAAAATGTTCCATTTTGAAATTGAGTACCAATTAATTCGAGAGGAATCTCACCCCATAATTTTTTCAAAATATTGCCCGGTATAAACTCTAACAGGTAAAATAAGCCAACAACCATCACAAAAATTCTATAATAGTTCAGCCACATTCGCATAAGCTCATAAAAATAATCAATGCCTTCAGCAAAGTCTAGTTTATGAAATGTTAATTTTAGTTTTTAATAATTTTCATTTTTTAATCTCCTTGAGGAATTGCCATCACTGGCCGAAATCCGATACTTGTTTCTGAGACCTCCACAGGCCGGATATTTCCATCTATCAGACTCACCGTATAAACCCCAGTACCATACCGAAAATCCGTAATTCCACTATCTTGCGGTGTCCGAAGATAAAATCCCTTTGAATAAGCGGATATCTGAGACTCCGGATTGTTTTCCTCACTTCCGTTAAACTTCCATAGATAATCCTTATACTTAATTGCTTCATCCACGGATAGAATAAACACCCCGTCCTCTAACTGCTGAAATAATCTTGACTGACCCAGTAAACTGCTCTCTGAAAACTGCTCATATGCTCCGGCACTAGTCGCCCCCATATATGAATTTGTAATTCCTATGTAGGTTTCATGTACAAAATCAGCCTTAGCATTATCAAGGAGCCATTCCCTGACCTTGGAATATTTATAATTATTGTTATCTCCAAAGTTCAATTTTTTAGATACTCCCCCAATATCAGACCTAATTACGCTATCACATAAAAATAATGCCAACCTCTGGCTGTTTCCCATAGCATCCTCATAATCATCATCAATGCAACGAAACAAATAAGTTCTATTTCCAATAGTTCTGACCTGTACATCTCCAATACTATAATGAACCCCTTCTGGTACTTCATCTGACGGTTCCTGGCACACATCGCAAATCCCATCATGATCTAGGTCCACATGACCAACAGCCGAAGTTACAACTGATTGTTCTTTTCCACATTTATTACACCGCGTAGTCAGACGCCCATTTTCCATACAAGTGGCTAATACTTCATCTATTACTTTATAATCATGACCACATAAACCTTCCACATATATTTTCTCAACCCCCACTCGTAATATAATGTAAGTGTTACCAGCAATTTTCACTTCTTCCATTTGCAGTTCAGAAATATTTTTCACTGACTGAAATTTCTGACTGATAATACCTGCGTTAGGGTAATACCCCCTTGCAATTAGGTATATCTCTTTCCGGTCCGTCCCATCTATCATTGATACCAGGTTAAGGAGCCGCTCATTACCTTCAGACTGACTCCCTGTAATGATCTGCATATCCGTTGGGTACTCACCAGTTATGGAATAATCAGCTTCTTTTGCAATTTCAAGCCACTTGTTTAATCGATCTTTTGAATCTGCGTCTGGGTCAGAATCCTCCGGAATCCGTTCTCCTTTTCGATACTCAATATAATACTTTTGAATACCATTGCCATTTATCACCACGTTCCAGGGACTTGAAACAACAGAATGATAATAAAACTTATCAGTACCTATAATTGTCTCAGGAAAATCAACAACAAGTTCCTTCCCTTCCTCCGACTGCCCCTTTTGTCCTTTTAGAACTTCTTTTTCAGGATTTCCTTCTTCAATAAATTTCAAATTCCACTCAACTTCTTTGGCCTCTGATGGGGAAGCGGTAAATTCCTTTTGATAGTAGATGGATACGGTAATATTATTGCTAGTTAACGTAATACTGTCTTTTTGACCTTTACAAATATTATAGCCATCAATATCCACTGGTTTTAGCTGTATGGTATCGCCCCCCTTTCCTTTTCCAGTCACCACATAGAGCGTTGCTTTATCCGCAATATCCAAATATTTAATGGTATAAACATATTGGTTATCTGAAATCACAGATGACTCATTCTCATCTTTATCATGTTCCGGCTCTTGGTTTATTGGTTTTCCTGGATCTGGCTTAACTACTGGATTTATATCTACATTTTTATTTGGAGCTACATTTGTGCTTCCATGTTTTTTGCCTCCACCACCCCCTCCACCTCCTCGTGATCCACTTACTAATGTGGTTGTATTCATAGAAGTGTTTTTCTTAATTGCCGTCTGTATTCCTTTCCCTGGGACCTCAATAATTTGATGTTCTTCTACCCAGGCCCCCGTGTCACCCACTCTGTACCCATCTGGTGTCGCATCACCCAAGTACATGGCTCCTTTTAAATACTTTTCACCTGTATTCTCTGCCAGATAATAACACCGTCCGTCAATCCACTGCCAACCAGTTAACATTTTCCCCTTTAGGTCATTCAATCCATTACTGAGGAAATACCATTTCCCCTCACTTTGCTGCCAACCGGTGAGTTTTATACTGTCTCCATCATAAAAGAACCAATTGTCCTCCGCACTTCTCCACTCCCCCTTTTGTGAAATATCACTAGCCTTTGCATCAAATGGGAATAAAATACATAACAGACACACAGCCAATATTACTAGGTTACCCCTTTCTCTCTTATCAAAAGATTTCCTCATCTTCTATCTCCTTGCTTCTTTTTTTACGTTTATTTCTTTGCATTACGGATGTTGAAAATACAATTGCTCCTATCACTAATAAAATAGAGAATGTTACAACAACGCTTCTACGAAAAATTACCCAGCTCCCTTTATTATCACTTCCAGTATTCTTTTCTGATTCAACAAGGTGTTCACCTGCTTGGTCCCAACCATCTGTCACCGAGTCAAATCCCTGATAAACGGACACACATTGAAATCCCTGAAAGGACGGAATTACTGCCTCACCTCCATAAATAACACGGTAATCGGACACTCTTTTTTCACCTGTTACCAAAGCATTTCTACAAACAGTGCCTGAATCATCCACATAAGCTTCTCCCTCCCATGTAGCATCATTAATCCTATAATCTTCCGGATCTACCTGTATTTCATTTAGAAGTTCTTGATAACAATCCTTTATTTGGGGCTTTTTATTATCAAAAGGAATCTTCTTACTACCTAATTGATAATAATCTGCATCAAACGAATGAAACACTGCCGTAAATGAAAACCCAGGAACCCACTGTTGCTTATCCTGTTCCATATGTATTATTGAAAAGTTTTGTTTCAAGGTTTGTCCGGTAACTTTATCTTTTATAATTAATGGAGCCTGCTTCGGAATCTGTCCCTCCCACTCCACCTCTTCATAAACTATTTCCTGTTCCGTCCATTCCCTCCGCTCCGGCATCTGAATCGGTTCAATCTGCCATTTTTTCAACCAAAATTCTTTACCGTCTTGATCCGTATATTTTTCATCTGGTCTGTAGTCTTCTTTTTCTTCAGCTAAGACTCCTGATGTGATAATTACCTCACGATTTTGAGGTTCTCTTTTTATCTGAGAACTCTCCGCAGCCCAAGTAGATCCAACATTCGTCTCCCCCAGGGAAATGAATAAAATAATTGAGAACAGAAAAAATGTCTTTTTTACCACAAACAAATAACCCCCTCCCTACATAATATGAAACACTTTGAATTTTTTTAGAATGAAACAAGAATAATAAATTAGAGGTAAGAAAATAAAACATGAATAGAACTAAAGATGGATTTGAATAGAGTTATGAATCAATTACTTAAAAAGTCACAATTATTATGGATTAATATTCAGACTAAAAAACAGATGATAATAACATAGAAAATAACAAGATTTCGAATTAAGCAGTTGCTTACTCACTCAAGAAAAGAGATAAAAATATAATGAGATATATTAAAAAATGCAAAAGAAAAAGCATATAAATAAAAGTCCAAGACAAAATTATTTATCGTAATAAATTTTCAATCTATAATAACGTCTAAAACAAAAACTAAATTAATTCTCAGATTATTACATATACAATCGCAAAACCAAAAAAGAAACCTATCCCTACATAAACTAATAACAAAATTTATATCAGCCTCATTTATCCAAATTAAGATAACTTAGATTAATATCAACCTCAATTATGCAAGTTAAGTTAACATAGATCAATACCAATCTCAATTATGCAAGTCATGATAACATAGATTAATACCAACCTCATTTATTCAAGTTAAAATAACATAGATCAATACCAATCTCAATTATGCAAGTCATGATAACATAGATTAATACCAACCTCATTTATTCAAGTTAAAATAACATAGATCAATGCCAACCTCATTTATTCAAGTTAAAATAACATAGATCAATGCCAACCTCAATTATTCAAGTTAAAATAACATAGATCAATATCAACCTCAATTATTCAAGTTAAAATAGCATAGATCAATACCAACCTCATTTATTCAAGTTAAAATAATATAGATCAATACCAACCTCAATTATTCAAGATAAAATAATATAGATCGATACCAACCTCAATTATGCAAATCAAGATAACATAATTCAATTAAGAATTTTCATTTCCTAAAATACTAATTAAAAAAATATGGATTCATTCCGAATAAAAGATTAATAAAACAGATTCAAAGATAAAAAATATGATAATAGAATTTTAAACTCACCCCAAGTATAAACGATTTTCCCAAAATAATCAATTGCCTTTTTAAATTATTGCTAATAAGATCATTTGCACCTATCATATCTAAACCTCCAGCAACAATCTCCTTACCTTAACAAACAAAACACTTTACTATTAATAACAACAAAATACCCCCCGCAAACAACCGCTTCTCCCAAACCATAAAAACCAAGAGCCCAAATACTATACCACTAAAAACCAAACAATAACTTCCCCTCACCACTCCCCCCAGTACAAGCCACCCTCTCTACACAAATCACGACCAACACAATCACCCATGCTTCCCGTACATCCCCATAACAATCCCTAAAAGACTACATGAAATTCTTATTATTTTGTTACGATTTTAAATTTAATTGTATTCTGTACTTTGTCTGCATATAATTATATCAGCAGATAATATCTGCTGGCAATCGTGTATAGGTTGGTTGACCTCTATTCTACATAGAATGGAGGGGTCGCTTATGAAGAATTTTGACTTTAAAGACATGATGTCTTTTGGCATGTTCATCTTAGCACTACTGACATTCATTTTTATGAAATGTCAATAAGCAAAAAACCTCCCCTGTACTTTGGCCGGTAGGGAAGGTTTTCTAAATTTCAATCGGTCAACCACCCTGTGGCGATTGCCTATGTTAAGTATATTATAACAAATAATCGAATTATTACAAGTAAATGAAATTGTTTTGCGGTCACTCCATAATTGATTGAATCGCTCTCAAAACAATGGAGTTATTAAGCATGTTACTGCCATTTTCACCAATGTTACATATTTCGAAAATTACAAGTTATTCCTGTTTGTTTGATCAAATCTCATTAAGCTTTGTAAGCTTTTCTGCCTGGTCTGCTGCAATCATGGAATCCAGTAATTCGTAAATATCCCCATTCATAATGGCATCAATTTTATATAGAGTCAGCTTGATTCTATGATCTGTCACACGACCCTGAGGGAAGTTATAGGTACGGATCTTTTCGGAACGATCTCCGGTTCCGATTTGGCCCTTTCTTTGCTCTGACTCAGAATTCTGGCGTTTCTCTAACTCCAGATCGTAAAGCTTTGAACGCAATAGGCGGAATGCTTTTTCTTTATTTTGAAGCTGTGATTTTTCTGTCTGACTGTAAATAACAATTCCTGTAGGATTATGAGTCAGTCGAACCGCAGAGTCAGTGGTATTAACACACTGGCCTCCATTTCCAGAAGCACGCATTACATCGATTCTAATATCCTTATCATCAATCACTACATCAACTTCCTCAGCCTCAGGCATAACTACTACCGTAGCTGTAGAAGTATGAATTCTTCCACCGCTCTCAGTCTCTGGAACTCTCTGAACGCGGTGTACACCACTTTCATATTTCATCTTTGAAAATGCGCCTTTTCCTGTGATCATTGCAACTACTTCCTTAAAGCCGCCGATCCCACTTTCATTCAAGCTAATTATTTCTACTTTCCACCGCTGGCTCTCCGCATAATTAATATACATACGGTATAACTGAGAAGCAAATAAAGCAGCCTCATCACCACCAGCTCCCGCACGGATTTCCAACATAATGTTCTTATCATCGTTAGGATCCTTTGGTAAAAGTAAAATCTTAAGCTCCTGCTCTAACTCCTCAATACGCTTCTTAGCATCGGATAACTCTTCCTTTGCCATTTCCCGCATATCCTCGTCATTTTCTTCATTAAGAATCAGTAAGCTGTCTTCAACTGTCTGCTTCGCCTTCTTATACTGAGTGTAGGTTTCAACAAGAGCTGATAGATCTGATTGCTCCTTCATCAGCTTACGAAAACGGTTCTGGTCTTCCGCAACGGAAGGATTATTAAGTTCCTGCATCAGTTCCTCATAGTGAACTAAAATATCATCTAACCTGTCAAACATAGGTAACCTCCAAAATCTTACAAAGCGGGCTTCGCCCTAACTTATTTCAAAACGGCACACACCACACGATCTAATCCTGCCGCATCTTTCACTACTCTTATTTCAGCAAAACCTGCATCTATAAATAATCCGCTAACAGCTTCTGCCTGATCATATCCAATTTCAAAATATACCGATCCCCCAGGATTTAAGAATCTGCGTCCATCTAAAACAAGCTGTCTGTAAAAAAACAGTCCGTCTTCCCTGCCATCAAGGGCAAGCATGGGTTCAAAATCCCTTACCTCCGGCTGTAACCCCTTAATGATTTCTGTAGGGATATAAGGAGGATTTGAAACAATCACATCAAACTTTTGTCCAGGTCCAATTGCCTCAAAAAGATCACTTTCTATCAGGGTAATACCACCCGTTCCCAAAAGGGCTTCCACGTTCCTTCTTGCAACGCTTAGAGCCTCCTTGGAAATATCAACTCCGGTAACACATTCAAACAAGCCAAGTTTCGTAAGACTTATGGCAATGCAGCCGCTTCCTGTACACATATCAAGGACCACTGGCTTACTACCCTTAAAGTCCTTTAAAATCAACTCAACTAACGTCTCAGTATCCTGCCTTGGAATAAGCACGTGTTCATTTACATAAAACTCCAAGCCCATAAATTCCCTGCTTCCTGTAATCTGCTGCAATGGAATTCTTTGAGACCTTTTTTCTATCATAGATCGGTACTGATCGATTCGATTTAGAATCAATTCATCCTCAGAAATCGCGTTGAACCTATCCAGAATAAAATGAGTCAAATCCGTGTGAAATGCTTCAAACAGCAAGTATCTAGCATCTAGAGACGCTTCCTCGACTCCCGCCTCCGACAGTACCTTTGTACCCTCTATAAGCAATGAATCTAAGGTAAAACTCATGAGCGTTTCTCCGGAAAATTCTTATCTAAAAATGCTCTCCAGTCAAATACAGCTTCCACAGAAGCGATTCCAACTTCAATCATAGAATCATCTGGCTCTTTCGTGGTAAGTTCCTGCATCCACATACCTGGACGACTTAGCAAATTAACCAATTTAGAATCACTGCGTCCTGCAAGGCGTAAAAATTCATAAGAAACACCTGCAATAACAGGAATCAAAACCACTCTGCTAAGAACTCGAAGAGGAATGGTATCTACCTGAATTACCATGAAAAACAAGATACTGATGATCATAACAATCAGTAGAAAACTAGTTCCGCACCGCTTATGTTCCTTGGAACTGTTTCTAACATTCTCTACCGTAAGCTCTTTGCCATTTTCCAGACAGTTAATACACTTATGTTCTGCACCATGGTACATAAAGGTTCTCTTAATGTCGTCCATACGGGAAACCAGCTTAATATAAGCTACAAAAATCCCAATTCGTATAACGCCCTCTAATATAGCCATAACTGTATGAGAATTTATAAAACGCTGAAAAATACTGGCAAGAAACATGGGGAGCACCATAAATATGCAGATAGCCATTACGACTGAAAAGACCATCACCATACTCATAAGAGCTTTCTCCATCTTTTCTCCAAAAATCTTCTCAAGAAACTTTTCAAACTTGGATGGTTCCATATCCTCTTCATCATCTTCAAAAAAGCTGGCGGAAAATGTCAAAGCTCTCATACCTAAAATCATAGAGTCCGCAAAGCTGAATACTCCCCGAACCAATGGAAGTGAGAAAAACTTAACTTTTTCTCCCATACTGACATAAGATTCTTTCTTTACTTCAATGGTTCCGTCCGGCTTTCGGACTGCTGTGGCATACTCATCCCCGTTTTTCATCATAACGCCTTCAATTACGGCTTGACCGCCGATTCCTGAATACTTCATACGCCAACCACCTCTCTATTTAAACCGAAGCTTTTACTTTTTTCAAAATTTCAAAAAAGGTTGAGCTAAAGTGTTTCCACTAAACTCAACCTTTTCTTTGCTCTAAACTTATTCAGCGTTAACGCCATACTTACGATTGAATTTATCAATACGTCCACGAGCGGAAGCAGCTTTCTGCTGACCGGTGTAGAATGAATGGCAATTAGAACAAACTTCTACGTGGATATCTTCCTTTGTAGAACCAGTTACGAATTCATTACCGCAGTTACAATTAACTTTTGCCTGATAGTAATTTGGATGGATTCCCTCTTTCATGATTTTCACCTCGCATACTCTGATTTCTATTATTTCGCGGTACTTAAACCGACTTTGTCTAATAAACAGCTTGTATAGTATAACATGGAAAAATTCTTAATGCAAGCATTTATTTGTATAAAAACCTGTAATTCCTAGAAAAACCGCATTTTTTTTGAAGCTTCGACAAATTCCCAGTTGGATTTTGTCTTTGAAAATAAATCAAGAATTTTTTCCACTGCATCTTCCGGCTTAAGAGTGTTGGTTGCCTTACGGATATTGTCCACAGCTTCCGCCTCGTCTTTCGTAAGCAGTAGATCGTCTCTTCTAGTACCTGACTTTAAGATATCAATGGCAGGGAAAATTCTCTTTTCTGACAACTTCCGGTCAAGAACCAGTTCCATGTTTCCGGTACCTTTAAATTCCTCATAGATAACATCATCCATACGGCTTCCAGTCTCTACCAGTGCGGTAGCAAGAACGGTTAAACTTCCGCCCTCTCTCATATTCCTGGCTGCACCAAAGAAACGTTTTGGCATATGAAGAGCTGCAGGATCCAAACCACCGGATAAGGTACGTCCGCTAGGGGCAACGGTAAGGTTATAAGCCCTTGCAAGACGAGTGATGCTGTCTAATAAAATGACTACGTCACGTCCATGCTCCACCAGACGTTTGGCACGCTCTACTACCATCTCAGATACTCTTTTATGTCTATCTGGAAGCTCGTCAAACGTAGAATAAAGAACTTCAACATTTTCTCCAACGATAGATTCTTTGATATCTGTTACCTCCTCCGGACGCTCATCAATGAGAAGAATCATCAGATGAATATCTGGGTGATTAACAGTTATCGCCTTTGCAACCTGTTTAAGCAGAGTGGTTTTGCCGGCTTTTGGAGGGGACACAATCATTCCTCTTTGTCCCTTTCCAATAGGGGAAAGAAGATCTAACACCCGCATGGCTGTGGTATTCTTATCACCAGTTGTCTCCATATGAAGCCTTGTATGTGGAAATATGGGAGTCATATTTTCAAAATTAGGACGGCGCTCTGCCATATTGGCTGGGTAGTTGTTGATTTTCTTCACAAACAGAAGGGCTGCAAACTTTTCAGTCGCGGTCTTCACTCTTCTGCTTCCATCAATAATATCTCCCGTTTTCATATTAAAACGACGGATCTGGGAGGGCGCAACGTAAACGTCATTTTCGCCAGGCAGATAATTCTCACAGCGGATAAATCCAAAGCCATCCGGCATAACTTCTAAAATGCCATGTGCATCGATTCCGCTATCCAATTCCTGTAACTCAGGACTTGGCTGAAAATCCGGTTTTGGCTCTTCTAAAACAGAGCTCGGACGTGCTTCATTTCGCACTGGAGCTTCCGTTGTATTAGCAGGAGCTGGACGGTATGCTGCTGGTCTCTGTTGTGCATCAGGGCGATAAGAACGAACAACGGTTGTCTTTCTCTGATTATTCCCGGAAGAAATCCCCTGCTGATCCACAGTTACCTGACTCTGACTAGAAGGTGTGGCCTCTGGTGAGGGTACCGTATCAGGAGTCTTTATATTTTCTTTGCTATCTTCTTTATTATCTTGTGAAACATTCCCGTCTGAAACACGAACCGGAGAAGTTTCCTCTTCTTTTTGACAAAGTAAATCTATAATTTCAGCTTTTCGCATGGAACTGCAGCCTTTAATCCCTTTGGCTTTGGCAAGCTCCTTCAATTCCGCTAGGGGGAGTGTCTGTAATTTTTCACGCATATTATTCTCCTTCATGATTCCATATAACACTTATTTCGTAATCTTGGGAATGATTCACGATAGAATATCGCAAACAGATGGCCGAAAGTGTATTTCCGGCCCAAATCAAGCTGGATCAGGTCGTACGATACGCCTATTATATACCTTAACAGAAAAAAAGAAAAGTCATTTTTTCAGAAAGCTTAAGTGATCCTTGATTTTCTTTTCATAGCCATTTTCCGTAGGTCGATAGAATTCAGTTTCAGCCATCCCATCAGGCAGATACTGTTGTTTTACATAATTATTAGGGTAATCATGCGCATAAAGATATCCTTGCCCATGACCCAGTTTTGCAGCTCCCTTATAATGAGAATCCTGCAAATGCACTGGAACCGGCATTGTTTTATGATCTTTAACCGCTTGAAGTGCCTCAAATATCGCCACACAGGCTGCATTGCTTTTCGGAGCCGATGCAACGTAAGTAACCGCTTGCGACAGTATAATCTGAGCCTCTGGAAGTCCAATCCTCTCGGCAGCCTGGGCGGCTGATACTGCTACAACCAGGGCCTGGGGGTCCGCATTTCCCACATCCTCGGAAGCACAAATCATAATTCTTCTGGCAATAAATGTAAGATCCTCTCCTGCATAAAGCATTCTGGCCAGATAATAAACTGCCGCATCTGGGTCAGAGCCTCTCATACTTTTAATAAATGCTGAAATGGTGTCATAATGGTTATCTCCATTTTTATCATATCGGACCGCCCGTTTTTGAATACACTCCTGGGCCACTTCCATATCAATATGAATTTTCCCATCTTCCGCATTTCTTTCCGTTGTCATAACACCTAACTCGATTGCATTTAGGGCCGCTCTGGCATCACCGTTTGATACATCTGCTAGGAATTCCAATGCATCTTCTTCTATCACTGCATCATAAGAACCCATTCCTTTTTCCCTGTCATATACGGCACGACGGATTAGTTCTTTTATATCATCATTTTCCAGCGATTTCAATTCAAATACTCTTGACCTGGAAATTAAAGCCCCATTTACTTCAAAATACGGATTTTCAGTGGTAGCACCGATAAGAATCAGCGTGCCATCCTCTACAAAAGGAAGAAGATAATCCTGTTGCCCTTTGTTAAAGCGATGAATCTCGTCCACAAACAAAATCGTCTTTTTCCCATACATTCCAAGGGCATCCTTTGCTTCTTTAACGATCTCCTCCATGTCTTTTTTACCAGCGGCCGTTGCATTGATCTGCCTAAAATTCGCGCTGGTGGTATTGGCAATCACCCTTGCAAGCGTCGTCTTTCCGGTTCCTGGAGGTCCGTAGAAGATAACAGATCCAAGCTTATCAGCTTTAATCGCCCGGTAAAGCAGCTTGTCCTTACCAATAATATGCTGCTGTCCAACTACCTCTTCAAGCGTTGTAGGGCGAAGCCGGGACGCAAGAGGAGACTCCTTTTCCATAGTATTCGCTCTCATATAATCAAATAAGTCCATTTTCACTCTCCTATATTTCAGTCTTTCTTGGGGATATACCAGCTAAATTCATCTGCGGTCTAACATGAGTACTTATGCCTTTGAAGATGCATTTTGAGTAGACTTTCCTGCTTTCTCTGGTTCACTCGTGATGTGAAAATATGGCAAAATCAATCTATGACCTGATTTCACACTAAACTTCTCTCACGTATCGCAATATATATCCATTATGGGCAGAATCCATTTTTTTGTCAAGAATAGATGCTGTCAATTGGTTATATAGTAATCAAATCTCATTTTACAATAGATTTAATTACTATAAGATTCTATTGGTAATTATATATGACTTAATAAGAGATCTAATGTAAATACCACTCCTGGATTGCTGTAATACTCTAAAATCGCGGGCAACTTACAACTGTTATTCCCATGTAGTATTTTGTTAATTACCTTTATTTTCGATTTCTCTTCTGTCTTCTTAATCGTACATAGATATACAGTATGGATAGCCTAATCTTCATTCTGTATATCTTTTATTTTATTCATATTGTTTATGATTGTACACATCAAATAAATGTGCCTTTGCAATCGTTGCTTCCTTGTTTCATATCTTAATAGAGAAGATAAACCTAAATCTCTTGATTTTCGGTTCAATTCAAAATAAGGCTTTTCTTTTAGATTTACATAATCCATTTTGTAATCATTTTAATAAATTGCTTTTCACTTTCCCCATCTCAATAGAAGCATGGCCATCTTATAATACCTTTTTAATTTTTGAAATCCATAGTGAAAACCCAATGATATACCTGAAATGAAATAACAGAAGCAACTTTAAACTATAAAATGGATTATAGCAGCTTTTAATTTTTATGGTTGATTACTCCTCTTACGAAGCAGTCAGTATAAAGCTTTTTCACGGTACCAATTTTTCAAACGAAGGGAGAGCTACAATGAGCGATATTGCAATGCAACTTGATTTAATATTATCCAATGAAGTGGAGGTGGGATCCAATGTCTTATTTGATACAATTTCCTATTCTTCTGGAAATATCAATTACAATCCATCGACAGGCACGGTGACTTTCCAGGAAACTGGACGTTATATTATAAATTGGTGGTTAGCAACACAGTCTTCACAATCCACTAACGGTATAGCCTTTGCCTTGTCTTCATCACAGGGAGATCTCTTGGTGGGAAATTCACCCATCAAAACAAGTGAAGTGTACGGGATAGGTATTATAGAAGTTTTATCTACACCCGTTACTTTATCTCTTATAAATGTTAGTACTAATACCGTATTTTTCTCTATGCTGGTTCCACTGAAAGGAAGCCTGACTATTGTAGAGGATGATGTGCAGGGATCCTCTGGGCCTACTGGAGATACTGGGCCTACTGGTAACACTGGACCTACTGGTGCTACTGGACCTACTG
>NZ_MCIA01000015.1 GCF_003609635.1 Lacrimispora algidixylanolytica
AGAGATTTATCTACAAGTGTTACTTTTGATATATTAGAAGGTTTATCAACTGAAGAAAGTAAAAAAATAGTAAGTAAGCACCAATTTGAACATCAATCAGATAAATTATTTACTCAATATATGATTTTGCCAGAACGACTTCATGTTTCAGAGGTAAAATGGATACTTGATTCTGTAAATAAAACTCATTATGAAAATTCAAAAATGAAATTAATGTATGATTTAAGGAAAAAGAATAAGGATTTATTTATATATTTAAATGAAAATGTAAGTTTCCAGATGATCGATAATCATGATTTATCATTAAAAAGGAATTTAGTTTTATATAATAGTTTGAATCACCAAATATTTTATCTTGATAATAAATACGAATATGTAATAAAAAAATTAATGAAAGGTATTTCTATAAAAGAATTAATAAGTAATTCACAAGGAGAATTGGTAGATGAAATTAATAAGATGATATACTTTGACTTTTTAAATATCAATAATAAAGATCATAGTGATAAATACTTGTTAAACTTTGAAAGTACTGATTGTATATTAAATGATCAATATGTTGTTAAAGAAGCAAATGATTCTGGGATTATATATTTGCTAAATTTAATTACTTATGATATGTGTAAAATCAATAAATTATCTCTTTTGTTATTGGAGCTTTTTAATAATAAGTGTTCTCTTCAACATTTAAAATCTGAGTTAAAAAGAAATAATTTAGGTTTTGAAGGAAAAGATCTAAGGAATTTTTTTTCCATTATGCTACATTCAAAGATCTTAATACCTTTAGAATAATTATAATGAATGGAGGTGAAAATATAGACAAACAGTTACTAGAAAAACTTAAAGAACTTGTAGAAAATGAAATAATTGCTGAGAGTTTGGATAACCAAGATTATGTAATGAAGTATGCAAATTGAAATTTTAATGATTTCATCTAAGAGTACTTGGCCTTAACTATTGTTTTATAAAGAAAGAACTGTTGTAAAAATGGATAATATATCAGTTGGACAACAGTTCTTTTTGTGTGGAAAGAATTTAGATTTTTACAGCTGAAGAGGAAAGTAAAACATCTCAACAATCGTCAATATAATTAAACTCAAAAATGCGGTTATCTGTTTAAGAAATGTTTATATAAAATAAGCACTTGCTAAATACATAGACGTAATATGATTATGTTTGTAAATATGTAGACATTTTTACATTTTAAGCATATAATTGAATGCAAGAGCAATATTTATATCAATTTATATTTCTTAGTTTTTGAAATATAAATGAAGCGAAGTAGGAACTCATGGAAAGGGTATTAAGAGATGATGAAAGAATTTGAAGAAAGAAAGTCATTATGGGAAGCTACACAAGATGAGTTAATAAAAGGTTTTTACGAAGATTGTAATTGTGTATATTGTTTAATATGTAAAGAGACCTACATCAAAGGAGAAATATATTTATATGAGAATCATTTTTATGATGCATATAAAATGATAGAGATACATAGTAAAGATAAACATGGTTCGATGTTAGATTATCTCTTGAGTTTGAATTGTAAATTTTTAGGGATTTCGTCAGCTCAACAGTTTATTTTAAAATTAATGGCAGATGGTAAGTCTGATAAAGAAATTAGTGAAGAAAAAGGCATATCCTGTTCTACAGTAAGGAATCATAGGTATAAAATGCACGAATATGAAAAGCAAGCAAAATTGTTTTTAGGAACAATGGAATTATTCAAAAATAAGGAGAAATCTATGAAATTGGAAGATTCAACAATTAAATTTTATGATGCACATAAAACCGCTACAATGATTGATGATCGATATAATGTTACAGTTGAAGAGAAGAAAAAAATCATAGAAAAATACTTAGATCAAGACGGTATTATAAAACAGATGCCTGCAAAAGAAAAGGCAAAGATTATAATATTAAGAGAAATTGCCAACAATTTTACACCTGGAATACATTATAAAGAAATTGAAATCAATAATACTTTAAAAAAAATACATACTGATTTTCCATACATTCGTCGTTTGCTAATTGAATATGGCTTTTTAGATCGAACAGATTCTTGTTCGGAATATTGGATTAAGGAGTAAATGATGGTAGAAGATATTAACTTTAAAAAAAATATAGTTTTATTAATTATGGGAAGGTTAACCTCGAAATTTGGTGTGGCTTTTTATCTTATTGTTTTACCTTTATTTATTCTAAAAAGTTCAGGGAGTCTAGCATGGTCGGGTATTTTTTTTACGTTATCTTCGTTGCCCGCAATTATAGTTACTCCATTTTTAGGCATAATTGTGGATAGAATTAATAAAAAAAACATTATTGTTATATGCGATTTATTAGCAGTAATATTGTATATTATACTATTAATTGCCTATAATTATAAAGATTTCTTTTTATGGATCTTATTATTTGTAACTATTCTACTAAATGTAATAAATAATATTTTTGAGATAGCATCAAAAGTATTATTTACAGAGATTGTACCTATAGACTCAATCGAAAGATATAATGGTGTAAAAAGTTTCGGTGATAATGCAGCCTCTATTATTGCACCTGTTATAGGAGCACTTTTATATGGTTTATGGGGATTTAAGATAATCTTATTGATTATGGTGTTTCTGTATTTTATATCTGCCGTTTTAGAATATTTAATAAAATATAATTCCATAGAACTAGATATGTCTGCGAAATTAAATTGGTTTAATGATTTTATCCAAGGAATACATTTTGTTTGGAATAATAAAGACATTTTAAAATTTTTTATATTAGTAATGGCTTTGAATTTTTTTGTAGGCGGTAGTGAAGAGATAATGAATCCAGGAATTCTAATACAAAAATATGAAATATCTGATTTATTATTTGGTTTCACCTCAACTACAGCAATTATTGGAACAATTATTGCTGGAATATTTATTTTTAAAAACCAGAAGATTAAATTACAAAAATATATGTATTATTTCATTGTCATAAACAGCATACTGATGATAATGACTGGTTCATTATCCATATTATTATATCCGATGAAAACAGTATATTTTTGTTTGTTTCTAACAATACAGCTTCTAATAGGTTTTTTTACTACGTGCGTAAATGTGCCGTTAAATTCATATTTTCAGATTTATACTCCCTTAAAATTCCAAGGCCGTTTTTTTGCATTACTGGCTTTTAGTGCTAGTTTATTTGTACCACTTGGAATCCTTTATTCTGGATTTATTTCTAGTATTATAGGTCCCGACGTAACTTATATCGTAAATAATATGTTCATTATTTTTATTATATTTTTGATAATAAGAAAAGGAAACAATAAATTCATACTTATTTGATTTTGATATATTGAACCGTATATACTTATAGAGTTTGGGGGGAGGGAGTGACTTGTTAAATATTGCAATATGTGATAATGATCCTGTAATATGCACTCAATTAGAAGAAAATATAATGGTATTTCAAGATAGCACGAGAAGGCAATTTGAGGTAGATGTTTTCTATTCAGGTGAAGAATTATATAAGTACATTGTGAATGAAAAATTTTATCATTTGATATTTCTAGGGATAGAATTTGATACAATTAATGGTATTGAAATAGGGCGAGGAATTAGAGAGGAGAGAAATGATAATGTAACACAAATCGTTTACGTCTCAGTAAATGAGAGATATGCTATGAGATTATTTGATATTAGACCGTTGAATTTTCTAGTAAAACCATTGAGAAATGAAAAAATTGAAATGGTGTTAAAAACAGCAATTATGTTAATTGATAATGAAAATCCATGTTTTGAATTTAAAACTGGCCGTATATACATAAGAGTACCGTTTAATGAAATAATTTATTTAGAAAGTAACAAGAAAAAAGTAAAAATATTTGGAATAGATGGGGTCTATGAATTTTATGGTAAGCTTACAGATGTAATAAAGCGACTTCCTTGTCAAGCTTTTTTACAAATACATAAATCTTATATCATAAATTATACATACATATTGTCTTATCAATACGAAAATATAGAGATGTCTAATAAGAAAGTATTACCTATTAGTCAACACAATAGAAAAGACGTTGGAAATTGGATCATTGGGCAGAAAAAGGAAGATCATTATGACTATTAAAAAGTAGGGAATCGTAAATTTCATTACTATAACATTCGTAGTATAGTTAGTATTGTTTTTTTGACTTGCTTCTTTAGTAGCTGAATTCTCAAAAATGAAATGTTCTATTGCCGTTCCTGGGAAGGTGTATCTGTTGATGACTTTATCCAGGAAGTAGACTGCTATATACGTTGGTACAATGAGAAATGTATCAAAATGTCACTCGGGGCAATGAGCTGATAGCAGTGCAGACGTAGTCTGGGACTGGCAAGTTAAGTCCAAGAATACGTCTGCATCCCCATTTACTCTTGCACTGGAATTTACTTTTTCAAGTCAGGATTACTGGAATATGCTATTTTGCCTTGTAGAACCTAACATGAAAGTTATATACAAAAAAAAAGCATTCATTTAAGTCTATTAACATGTATTTTTCTATTCTATTGGTATTATTTGGTTAACCTAACAAAGTCAAATTGCTCGGTGGACAATAATAAACACTCAAAGATATATTATTACTGACGCCTTTCCAGGTAGTGATAAACAATAGAGTTTATTACCCGCTGCAATATGAAAAGTATAAATATCTTCCCTATTACCTATGCTTCCACACGAAGTAGAGCCAGCTTAAAATCCAAAATTAATATACTGAGAGCCATATACTTGCGTTCATCAACGCTGTTAATATAGGTTTCTTTTTTTGCTTTCATATTTGGACTGATGGGTAGGGAGTTGATAATAAGAAATACGGATTAGTTGCACAATTGAACTAAATCCAAAATCAAATCCCATCGCCAAAATTAAAATAGAATAGTAATGAGTATTTACGATGAGACCTATTACAATTAGGGTAATACCAACGATAAGTCCGAAATAAATGGTTTCTTTTCTTTCATTTTGTTTCTTCCTCATAAATAAATAGATCTTCAATACTCATTTCAAAGTATGGAGCGATTTTGAAAGCTAATAGTATTGATGGATTGTAACGACCGTTTTCTAAAGAACCTATTGTCTGTCGGGATACTTCCAAAACGGCAGCTAATTCTTCTTGTCTAATATCTTTTTGTTTTCTTAATTCTTCTAACTGATTTCTCAATAGATCCTCCTTTCTGATGTAAAGTTTGCTTTCCATAACTTTCTTATACTCGTTAAAAAGTAAAATGTCAAATATACTTTCCGCTTTTTGGTAGATATTAGTTTTCTTAAAAATAATGTTTTAATGAAATAGCATATAAATCATGGGGTGAATAGTAGCGAAAAATGGCGCGCTGTGCCGCATTTCTTACATGTAATATAAATATTGGGTAAATATCGTATAATGAATTAACAACATGATGTAGAGCAAAAAAAGTACAATTTAATTATTTAGAAAGATGTGGAATTAATAGAAGTGCCGGTGTTAATACCACAGGTGTCGCCATTATTGATAGAAGAGTGCATTGATCAATTATCAAAACCAGGATTTCCACAAATAAGGTTAATAGTAAGTGGAATTGAGAGGTTTCCTTAAAAAATCATAATAATTGTTGACAAAAAGGTTCTAGTGCAATTAAGCGAGTTTATACAGGTTTTATCAGCTGCATAAAGACAGCCTTGATTATAATATGCCAAGAGTTATGATCGTTGATAGAAAATTGGATGTAATGCGGTTTCGAGTAGCAGTAAATGAATTAATTCATCGATTTGAAGTTCTTAGAATGAATTTCCAACTAGATGGTGAGATACCTGTTGCCATTGCCGGAAGAACCATGGCAGTAGGTGTTATCCGAAACAGAATATGGAAATGCGAGTGTAGATACAACAGACTATACCTTGATGAAAATGTATCTTCTTGAGTCAATTAAGGATTTTTCTGTACATAATGAACTTGCAGCGGGGGAGCTGAATCTTAACGGTGACATTGATGCACTGGATTTTGCCGTTTTAAAAAAGTACCTGCTGGGTGTTATTTCAAAATTACCTTATTTTCCTTAAAGATCATATACTCTAATCATGCTGCCGTGCATCTGTCCTTCGGGATATCGGCGGTTTAAAGATAAGTTTATTTTATATTACACAATAAGGTAGTGAAAGGGGGGCGTGAAAACTTAAAGATAAGCAATACGAATGCAGTGTACTTACTAAAAATGAAGGAGGTTAAAATGATGACGTAACGATGAATTAAGTCTAAAGGTAGGTTTTCTGTTAAATAACCAAAAAAGAAAGGAAAAGTAAAAATGGAATCAAAAACCTTAAAGAAAGAAATAAGCAGGAAATTGAGACAAACATTTTCCATACTCGCTTTACTTCTTGCTGTACTTCTCGCAAGACCTGTATGTTCAGTGGCGGCGGAAACGCTCCCAACCTCTCCGCCGTCAGGCTATGACCAATTCAAGAGCAACATTCCACACGGTCAGGTCAGCTATATTACTTATCAGTCCACGGCGACAAACAGCCAGCGGAGGGCGAGAATTTACCTGCCACCAGGGTATTCAACGAATAACAAATACAGCGTCATGTATTTATTGCATGGCATTGGCGGGAATGAAGACGAGTGGTACAACAACGGCGCACCGAATGTCATCCTTGACAATCTCATCGCTGCCGGTAAAATTCAACCCTTTATCCTTGTATTACCAAACGGAAATGCGACGGGATCTGGAGTAAGGGATGGCTGGGAGAATTTCACGAAAGATTTGATGAATTCTCTTGTACCCTATATCGAATCACACTATTCCGTTTATACTGACGCCCAACACCGGGCGATTGCCGGCCTTTCACAGGGTGGCGCCCAATCGCTGAATATCGGATTGCCGAACGCGGATAAATTCCCCTATACCGGTGGCTTTTCCTCCTCGCCCATCACCAAACAGGTTAACCAGCTGTTTCCTGACGGTGGGACTAAGGTTAAGGCAAATTCAAAACTGCTATTTCTCTCCTGCGGAACCTCAGATGGACTTATATCCAATAACAATAGGGTAAGAGATTATTGCAAGTCCAATAATATACGCTATACGGAATGGCTTCTCCCGGGTAAGGGCCATGATTGGAGTGTGTGGAAGCCAAGTCTGTGGAATTTTGCCCAGATGGCGTGCGCAGCAGGATTTACGGATCAGACCACCCCAACACCAACCCCTGACCCTAGATCGGCATTTACACAGATCGAAGCAGAGAGTTTCGACAACCAGTCTGGAATCCAAACCGAAATTTGTAACGAGGGCGGACAGAATATCGGGTATATCGAGAATGGGGATTATGCTGTTTACAACAATATCGATTTCGGCAACGGTGCCGCAAATTTCCAGGCCAGAGTAGCCAGCGGCGCCAGTGGTGGTAATATTGAGATCAGGCTGGATAGTATTACCGGTACTTTGATCGGGACTTGTCCGGTTGCAGGAACCGGTGGTTGGCAGACTTGGACCGATGTAAAGAGCAGTGCCAACGGGGCAAGCGGAAAACATGACGTTTATCTGAAATTTACAGGCGGAAATGGATACCTATTCAATCTTAACTGGTTTAAATTTACGACGCAATACAGCATGGAAATCCTAGGAGGTGTAGACGAACAAAGTCTCACCTCTACGCCTGCAATGACACTCGTACAGACAACAACTCCAACACCAAATGCTGCTAAATTCCACTGTTTTCTGTTATTAGGTCAATCCAATATGGCAGGTTATGCTTTGGCACAAGCTTCTGATAAAGTGGAAGATCCCCGCGTGTTGGTATTGGGGTATGATAATAATGCTGCACTCGGACGGGTAGCCAATAAGTGGGATGTGGCATCTCCACCTCTTCATGCTTCCTGGCTTAATGCTATCGGCCCTGGAGATTGGTTTGGCAAGACCATGATAAAGAAAGTCCCGGCTGGTGATACGATCGGACTGATACCCTGCGCGATTAGCGGTGAAAGGATCGAGACATTTATGAAGTCGGGAGGCACCAAATATAATTGGATCCTCAACCGTGCAAAACTTGCACAGCAAAATGGAGGCGTCATTGAAGGCATCATTTTTCACCAGGGCGAATCCAACAGCGGCGACCCAAATTGGCCCGGCAAGGTAAAAACACTGGTGGAAGACCTTAGAAAAGATCTGAACCTGGGGAATGTTCCTTTTATTCCTGGTGAACTGCTTTACAGCGGTCCTTGTGCAGGTCACAATACGTTGGTAAACAAACTGCCTTCCATGATTACGAATTGCTCGGTAGTCTCTGCAAGTGGTCTGGTAGTAGACCCTGGCGATACACAATACCGTCTCCATTTTAGTCATGATTCATCAGTTACCCTGGGCAAGCGATATGCTGAAAAAATGATTCAAGCCCTCGGCTGGTGAGTTGGCATGTAAAACCTATGATTTTACCGTCTTTAAAAAGTACTTGTTGGGTACAATTTCCAAGTTAGCTTATACGCTAAAAAGTATGTTTTAAAAACAAGGAGGAAACGGGTATGTTAAAAAAGAAGGCTTCCAAAAGAAGTGTTTTATTAATTCTCTCTTTGATAACTGTATTATGCAGTATATTCACTTTTACTGTCTTTCCGATAGCTACATCCGCTGCGACTCAGGCAACCTATTATGTTTCACCGACAGGAAGCGACACCAACCCAGGAACGCTTGCAGCACCCTTCCAAACAATCGCAAAGGCGCGCGACGCTGTACGCATGATCAACAGCAATATGACCGGAGATATCTATATTTATTTGCGGGGCGGAAACTACAGCATTACCAGTACCGTTACTTTCGGACCACAGGATTCAGGGACAAACGGATACAGGATCTATTACCAGGCATACCCGGGTGAAACGCCTATCTTGAACGGTGCAACAAAAGTTACAGGTTGGACTCAGCATAGTGGCAATATTTATAAGGCTACGCTCAATCGTTCGACCAAATTGAGAAACCTTTATGTGAATGACCAGAGGGCTTCTATGACCAGCAAAACCGTCACAGCCCGTGGAGGATACGGGACATATTCTGTAACTGCAGGACAGGCTAGTTGGGCATGGACAAGTGGCAGTAAGAGTGATGGGGTTCAGTATAATACATCGGATATACCGGCAATTTCCAGAAACAAAGATGATCTTGAGATCGTAAACGGTACTACCTGGAATGAGAATATAGTTTGTACTAGGGATGTCATTACATCCGGCAGTTATAGAGTGCTTCTTTTGCAGCAGCCTTATGGGGCGATAGCACAGACTCCGGGGTGGGGGGCAGCCTTTGGTGCTTCCGGTACCCATACGATTTATAATGCCTTCGAATTCCTAAATTCTCCTGGACAATTTTATTTTGACAAGTCGGCCAAAACGCTTTATTACTATATCCGTCCAGGTGAGAATATGACCACTGCCGATGTAGAGGCTCCTGTTGTAGAGAAGCTGATCGACATCGCAGGAACATCAACGACTAACAGGGTCAAAAATATCACCTTTCAGGGTATTACTTTTGAAAATACGGATTACAGCCTTGTGAATGTTGCAGGCTCACACGGTAAATCTACATGTCAGGCTGCACAGGCATTTACCGCTTTTTATAACGACAATTGGCACAACACCAAGTATGATCTTGTTGATACATTGCCGGGAATGGTCAACGTAAGCAGCAGCGATTCCATCAACTTTATAAGAAATATAGTAAAGCACAGCGGCAATGATGGAATTACCATGGTAAACGATGTTATAAATTCCAGTCTTATCGGCAACTACATCACGGACATCACATCCAGCGGCATCACGGTAGGGCATCCGCAGCATGTTTATATCGGAGATGGTGGAAACCATGCAAAATATGCTCCCGGAGTAGAAGGGATTTGTAAGAATAACACCATTAACAATAATATGTTGTACAACATAAGCACGTCTCACGGATTTTGGGGATGTGCCGCCATCACGGCTTACTTTGTGGATACCCTCAAAATAACGAATAACCATGTTCAATCAACAGCATACAATGGAATTCATTTAGGATGGGGATGGCGTAATTTCACTGACTCCACTACCTGTAAAAACAACACAGTAAGCAATAACCGGATTATTAATACCTTAACCAGACTTCATGACAGCGGAGCCATCTATACCATCGGACAGATGCCGGACACGAACATTAACCAGAACTATGTCAAGGGAATTCCTCCTGCAACCTCTGGTCCGACCTATGGTTTGCATAACGATGAAGGAACTGCCTATATCAATGAAAATGACAACGTACTGGATATTGATCCTGGGGTAAAGTATACCATCAACTGTGAGGATTTTGGAGAAAAACACGATTTAACCATACTGCGGACCTATGCCACCGTAAGTAAAATGGGCGTTAATCCTCCAAACAGTAAAATTGATCCCCCGGTTGTCGTACCGGATAACGTATGGCCTTTGACACAGTACACCACCTGTTTGAATTCGGGAATCCAGGAAGCATACAGGGATATTATCCCGGCAAACTTGCTTTCAACACAGGATTATGTGTTCCCCGCAAGTTGTGCGGCTGAAGCCGGAACTAGCATAAGTATAAGGAGCAGCGGGAATTCTTCAAATACGGTTTGGTTTGCCCCGGCTGGAACAACCAGTTTTGTCGAGGGACCTACGATGACGAAAGCGGAAGGAACTGCGACAACGACTACTGCCCCAGTCGCTGCCGGTACGTACCGGTTGTGTGTAGTAAATTCACAAGGCATGAAGCTGGGTGAATCGGCGGCACTGCTCCGAGTAAGCGGAACGCCTTCACAGATTGAAGCGGAGAGTTTCAGTAACCAATCGGGTATTCAATCGGAAACCTGCAGCGAAGGAGGACAGAACATTGGGTATATTGAAAATGGGGATTATGCCGTATACAATAATATCAATTTCGGCGCCGGAGCGGCAAGCTTCCAGGCCAGAGTAGCCAGCGGTGCCAGTGGAGGGAATATTGAGATCAGGCTGGACAGTCTTACTGGTCCTTTAGTAGGAACTTGTTCTATCACCGGGACTGGCGGTTGGCAAACGTGGGCTACCAGAACCTGTAGTATCAGTGGAGCAAGCGGGAAGCATAACGTATACTTGAAATTTACCGGTGGGAGCGGTTACTTATTCAATCTAAACTGGTTCCAATTTACCGGGGGAAGTGCAACTTCCACACCGACTAAAGCGCCAACTCCCTAATATGTGGGTAGAGATCTCAAGATTTCCCCGTACAAAATGACGTTGCAGCAGGGGACTTAAATCTTGACGGTGTTATTTCCAAATCATCTTATTCGCTTTAAAGATAGTGTACTCTAATCATACTGCCGTGTATCCTGTTTGAGATACACGGCGATATAAAAGAAAGGAGAAATAAAATATGAGACTAAAACCCTTAATGAATGAAATTGGCAGAAAAATAGTACCGGCTTTTTTCACTCTTGCAGTACTTTTAGCAATGCCTTTAAATTCAATGGCGGCGCAAGCGCTCCCAACCATGCCGCCGACAGGATATGACCAAGCTAAGAACAACATTCCGCACGGGCAGATCAACAATATTACTTATCAATCATCAGCAACAAAAGGCCAGAGGAAGGCGAGAATTTACTTGCCACCAGGATATTCAACAAGCAAAAAATACAGCGTTCTGTATTTATTGCACGGTTACGGCGGGAGTGAAGGTGATTGGTTTACAGGCGGAGGTGCAGCCAACGTCATTATGGACAACCTTATTGCTAATGGCAATACTCAGCCATTTATCATTGTAACACCAAATGCTAATACATCGTCAATATCTGATGATAAGCTTCCGGATGATATACTCAACAGTCTTATACCATACATCGATTCACACTATTCCGTTTATACTGACCGCCTTCATAGAGCAATTGCCGGTCTTTCGTATGGTGGTCCACAAGCATATAATATTGGGTGTACAAATATGAACAAATTCGCCTATGTTGGAGGTTTTTCAGGCGGCGGACCTGTTGCCTATCCGACCAGCAAGTTGTTTCCCGATCCTGCAGCTACCCGTCAGCAGATGAAGCTATTGTTCCTTTGCATTGGAACCAATGATAATTTATCTTACAGTAACGGCATAGCTAATTTTTGTAAGAACAATAGTATCCCTTGCACCTATTATCAAATTCCAGGAAGAGGTCACGATTGGACTGTTTGGAAACCAAGTCTGTGGAATTTTGCACAAATGGCGAGCGCGAAAGGATTTACGGATTATGGCACTCCAAGATCGGCATTTACACAGATCGAAGAAGAGAGTTATGACAACCAGTCTGGAATCCAAGCCGAGACCCAAACCGAGACCCAAACCGAAACCCAAACCGAAACTTGTAACGAGGGCGAACAGAATATCGGGGATATGGAGAATGGGGATTAAGCAATCTACAACAATAACGATTTGAGCGGTGGTGCGGCAGGCTTCTAGGCTATAGAAGCCTGCGCCGCCAGCAAAGGTGTAACCGCTGGGTACTATTACGAAATTATCATATTGATTGGGGGTAAATCTATGAAAAAAGTATGTAAAGTTGTAGTTTCTCTGTTGGCTATTTCCCTATTTCTTTCAACAGAATGTTATGCAGACAATCCAATCGTACAAACGAACTATACTGCGGATCCTGCACCGATGGTCTATAACGGGACTTGCTATTTGTATACCAGTCATGACGAGGACACCATCGTCAATAATTTTTATACCATGAATGACTGGAAATGCTATTCATCCACCGACATGCAAAACTGGACGGATCATGGATCACCGTTGTCTTACAATACATTCAGTTGGGCGCAAGGCGATGCATGGGCAGGCCAGGTTATTAATAGGAACGGGAAGTTTTATTTTTACGGTCCAATGACCCGCAAAAACGCTGGGGGCGCAAGGGTAATTGGTGTAGCGGTATCAGACAGCCCGACCGGGCCGTTCACGGATCCTATCGGGAAACCTTTAATCACCAATCACGGGGCGCAGGATATTGACCCTACCGTATTCATTGACGACAACGGACAGGCGTATCTCTACTGGGGGAATGGTAACCTCTATTATGTGAAATTAAATCAAGATATGATTTCATATTCAGGCGGTATTGTTCAAGTATCTCCGAAACCAGCGAATTTTATTGAAGGCCCGTGGTTCTACAAGCGTAATAATTTATATTACATGGTATACGCAGGTATGACTGGAGGATCCGAAAATATCTCCTATGCTACTAGCAACAGTCCTACCGGGCCATGGACCTCTAAGGGAACAATTATGGGGTCGCAAAACAGCTATACAAACCATCCGGGAGTAACCGATTATAAGGGGAATTCCTACCTCTTTTACCATACCGGTGCTTTACCGGGAGGCGGAAGCTACCATCGTTCTGTTGGCTTAGAACAATTCAAATACAATGCAGATGGCACAATTCCCAGTATTCCAATTACCAAAAATGGTCCGAACCAGCTTAGTAATCTAGACCCATATGTCAAAACAGAAGCTGAAACAATTTGCTGGGAATCCGGTGTTGAGACAGAAAAATGCAGTGAAGGCGGAATGAATGTAAGTAATATCGAAAACGGGGACTGGATAAAAGTAAAAGGTGTAGATTTTGGTTCCGGTGCGGCATCTTTTGACGCAAGAGTAGCTTCGGCAACTAATGGCGGGAATATTGAAATCCGTCTTGACAGCGAGACAGGGAAACTGGTGGGAACTTGTGCTGTTCCAAGTACCGGAGGTTGGCAGACCTGGACAACTAAGTCCTGTAATGTAAGCGGCGCAACAGGAGTACATGATCTATACCTGAAATTTACCGGCGGAAGCGGTTCTCTATTTAACTTCAACTGGTGGAAGTTCACCCGTACAGGTGAAACTCCACCTTCTGGCCAGACATCGGCTTTTTCACAGATAGAAGCGGAAAGCTACAACACCCAGTCTGGAATTCAAACCGAAAGTTGCAGTGAAGGAGGGGAGAGTGCCTCGTATATCGAAAACGGGGATTATGTAGTTTACAACAATATTGATTTCGGCAATGGTGCAGAAAGCTTTAAGGCTAGGGTAGCCAGTTCCTCCAGCGGAGGTAATATTGAGATCAGGCTTGATAGTCTTACCGGTCCTTTAGTAGGGACTTGTCCGGTTGCCGGAACCGGAGGTTGGCAGACTTGGGCTGATGCAATGTGTAGTGTCAACGGAGTAAGCGGAAAACATGACTTATACCTGAAATTTACGGGAGGAAGCGGATACATATTCAACCTTAACTGGTTCAAGTTTACCGGTGGAAGTGTAACCGCCGGAGAACTCAAGGAAGATGTGAGTGTCGATGAACAGACTATGCCTTGATGAAAATGTACCTTCTCGGGTCTATTACGGATTTCCCGGTACAAAATGACCTTGCGGCCGGGGACCTGAATCTTGACGGTACAATTGATGCACCTGATTTTGCCGTTTTCAAGAAATAGCTGCTGGGTACTATTACGAAATTACCTTGTTCGCCTTAAAGACGTGCGCTCTAAAGTTGTTTACAACAATACCGTTAAATTCAAATAAGGAGGAAATTGTGGATTATGAAAAAAGTTTCGATATTTATTATTGGATTAGTTTTATCACTGGTATCTTTCAAGGTAGTACATGCTGCTTCATCATACATTGATTATTTTAAAGCGACGCCGATAATAGATTCCCTATCGTCGTCCTGTTGGGGTGCCGCGGCAGTGGGCCCTCGTGATCAATCGAACGGTTTGGAAGACAGGACCATGTCGAAGTATGCTTATTGGGATGGAGGAATCATCAAGGGGCCGGATGGCACGTATCATATGTTTGCCAGCCGGTGGAATCAATCTGCCGGTCACAACGGGTGGTTTGGCTCTGTGGCTGTTCATGCGACGAGCTCCAATCTGTATGGACCTTATACGGACAAGGGTATGTGCTGGCCGAACGATCAGGGCGGTAAAGGTCACAACGTGGTTCCGTTGCAACTGAAAGACGGGCGGTTTGCTATCCTCGTGAGTGAAACCAGGCGGCCGGCGGACATTTTTGTCTCCAATTCCCTGGATGGGCCATGGTCAAAGCTGGGTAGTGTATCGATTACTTCAAATGCTTACTCATCCAATTATACAGCGTCGAATGTTTACATTATGCTTCGTCCGGATGGACGTTATGGGTTGATTGAAAGAGATGGGGTAATTGGTATTGCTGATAATGTCCTTGGACCTTACACCATTCAAGGAACCAATATTTATGCGAAGACTCCCGGTTGTCCGACAGGCAACATGGAAGATCCGGTTATGTGGTATAGTGGTGGCCTTTATCATATTATTGTCAATAAGTGGGACACACGTAAGGCGTATCATATCACTTCAAAAGATGGTATCAGCAACTGGAAATTAGAACCGGGATACGCCTATGACCCGACAGCGAATTTTATCCGCTATTCAAATGGCACGGTCAATCATTGGAATAAATTAGAACGTCCCAATGTGTATATGGAGAATGGCCATGTGGTTGCGATGACACTCGCGGCGATAGACGTTGCAAAAGACAAAGACTTGGGCAACGACAGTCATGGCAGTAAGGTTATCGTCATTCCGTTTGACGGTGCCGGATTAGATTCCGGGGGTGCTCTGCCAACTCCTGACCCAAGATCGGCCTTTACACAGATCGAATCGGAGAGTTACAATAACCAATCGGGAGTTCAAACCGAAAGCTGTACTGAAGGTGGGGAGAGTGTCGGATATATCGAAAACGGGGATTATGCAGTTTACAGCAATATTGATTTCGGCAGTGGTTCTGCAAGCTTTCAGGCCAGAGTCGCCAGTGCCACTAGCGGAGGGAATATTGAGATCAGGCTGGATAGTCTTACCGGAACTTTGATAGGGACTTGTCCGGTTGCCGGGACCGGGGGTTGGCAGACTTGGGCGGCTGCAACGTGCAATGTTAGTGGGGTGAGCGGAAAGCATGACTTATATCTGAAATTTACGGGAGGAAGCGGATACTTATTCAACCTGAACTGGTTCAAATTTGCTACAGGAAGTAATTAAGGAAGCTTGGGTGGTACCGTTGACGCACTCGATTTTTCACTGCTCAAACAATATTTACTCGGTATTATAACGACGTTCCCTGGACAAAGTGCGGTATAAACTACCGGCGATTTGACATCGTTTGTTCGATTGGCCATTCGAATCAAGAATGGTCAATCGGTATAACTAAATGACCCGCTGATGACATGTTTGATAATTAACATTTTGAAAAATCAACAAATGAATAAACACACAAAACATCAACTCATAAAGACATATGTCTCACTGGACAATTTAACGTACATCTGATAGTATAAAAATAAATATTGAAAATGCTGAGAAAAGGATTAGTATCTGTAAACTGGTATTAGAAAGTTGCAGGTTGATGCGAAGCAATAGAAAGAATACAGGGAACTCACCTTTGAGCAGTCTTAGTCAAATTGAAATTTATTATATAATAAATTAGAGAGTAGCTAAGAACGGAAGACCACCGTTATATGGGAATGATATATGGCATTAGTGCCCGTATCTGAATAAGTGCATAATACTTAGGTATTATGAATCGGAGTGGTACCGCGTAAGATTAAGTCTTTCGTCTCCTTGGCAGATTGCCGGAGATGTGAGGCTTTTTTTATTGCTGACGCCAAGGACTCAGTGGGTTAGATGGTTATTTGAATTACAGCGTCTACACATGTTAAGTAGTAATAATGATGCCGTATTGTGATAACGAGAATAAATAGGATGAACATCACAGTATTGTGGCTTTTGGGCGGAAAATAAGCAAAAAACGAGGCTAAAAAATGCAATTTTTTGCCTTTTTTTTGCTCTTCCATGGATGACATAGATGGCTTCTAAGCAAAACACAATAATAAGGTGATAAAATAATTGCCAAAGAGAAGCAGCCGATAGGAAAAGATACACAGCCTGTACCACTGCAAAAGGGAACTATGGTTTTTCATGACTGCCAGACTGCCGAAGATGTTTGCTGGTTAGAAAGTGAGTAAAAAATACAGATTTAGGATTTGACTTCATCTATTGACCTATTAGGTAAATGGAAGTATACTGATATTGACCCATTAGGTCAATATAGAATAGATAATATGAAGGAGTGTCACATATGCCTATAAAATTACTAGATTTAGAACCTCAAAGACGTGACGCTATTTTGAATGCCGCATTAAAAGAGTTTGCATTGAAGGGATTCGATAGCGCTTCGACCAATGTAATTGCAAAGGAAGCTGAAATTTCCAAAGCCCTAATGTTTCATTATGTAAATAGTAAGAAAGATCTTTTTCTGTTTGTATACGACTTTTTTACTGAACTCATGGACAAAGAATATTTCGAATTGATGAATTTGGGCGAAAAAGATATTTTTGATAGGTTGCATCAGTCATATCTTCTTCAATTTGAATTGATAAAAAAATATCCTTGGGTTTTTGAGTTTAATAAACTCTCTATTGCAACTAATTCTAATGAGATAAATAAAGAACTTGAAGAAAGAACCAACAACAAGCAATCATCATGCTATAATCATATATTTGATGGGTTAGATGAAACTAAATTTAGGAACGGCCTGAATATTGAAATGTGCAAGCAGTTTATTTTTTGGTCTAACATTGGTTTTACGAATCAAATTTTAGACGATATCCGAAATTCAGAAACTTCCCCTTTAGACGATGGCCTTATCACTCCAAGACTTGATGAATACTTTGTGGAACTTAGGAAAATTTTCTATAAACCAAGTAAGGAGTAGATTTGTATGAGGATTAAGATTTTTTACTTTTCCGCCACGGGGAATTCTCTGCAAATTGCCCGTAATATAGCAGAAGAATTAGAAAACTGTGTAATTCAGTCAATGGCAGCTTACATACCCAATAAACCTTTGGGCGGCCTAGGTGAATCCATTGGTTTTATATTTCCCGTTTATTTCTATGGTTTGCCAAGATTAGTTAAGCGCTTCGTTGAAGGGCTTACCATATCCCCTAACACTTATTGCTTTGCGATTGCTAATTCTGGAGGCACACGATCAAATCCATTAGGAATGATTGATGATATTCTTATGTCTAAAGGTGTTCGCTTATCTTTCGCAGATGAGATTAAAATGCCGGGAAATTATATTGTTTCACATAATTCCCCTAAGCCGACCCAAGTCAAAAGGCTGATCACAGATGCTTCTATCAGGACAAAGAAAATTGCAAAAGCGATTCTTAACTGTGAGTTGCGGCCTGCCAAACAAAAAGTAAAACTATGGAGTGAACGAATCAATCACCATTTCTTATATAAAAATACGCATAAATTGGATGAAAAATTTATAGCTACCGACAAGTGTGTAGGCTGCGGCTTGTGTGCTAAAATATGTCCTGTGAATAATATTAAAATTGAAAATCATCATCCATGCTGGCAGCATACTTGCGAACAATGCCTTGCTTGTATTCACTGGTGTCCTTGTGAAGCTATTGAGTATGGCAGAAATACAATCGGACGTACAAGATATCGCAATCCCAATGTTAAAGTCGAGGATATCATTAGAAGTTGCCAAGGTATGGAATGAAAGAAATATATAACCTATAATCGTTAAGTTTCCTTTAAGAGATGAAGGGGGGATCCTTCTAGTCCATAAGCCAGAAACCTTCATCTAAGAACGAATGGCAACGCTGGTGCCAGTGAAGCAATAAGGCGGCTATGAAATATAGGTATGGTAGTAACATAGGAGGAAATAGTCATGGAACGAAAATTAAAGTCATCAATTGTAACAGTACAGAAACTACATCAGTCGATGATCCGACTATTGAAAAAACAGGAGTATGAAAAAATTTTAGTTGCAGGAATAGCAAAAGAAGCAGGTTTAAATCGGACCACTTTCTATCTGTTTTATAGTTCAAAGGAAGAATTGATTTATGATATCTGCGATACTTTTTTAGATGAATTTATTGAGGTTTTTATGGATGCATTAGATAAAAATGCAAAAGAGCAGGAAGTAAAGAGTTGTCAGAAGGCTTTCGAAAACTTAAGCAAACATGAGAAAGTAATAAAAGCATTATGGAATATTCAGGAGGAAACGTTTAATCCTTATAAAATCATGGAGAAATCTGTGGCTTCCACAGTTTATCAGTTTTTGGAAAAAGAGAATATTCAAATGAAAAATGGCGGTCAAGCAGACTTTTTTGCAAATCTATACGCAGCAAATGTGATGGCAACAGTAAAATGGTGGATCTATAATTATCAAGATTTCACGATTGGTTACGTACATGGAGTAATCAAAGATTGTCATGAGAAAGGTTTGCTTTCTTTACTGGAAAACAAGAAATCTTAATGGTCGACACATTTTATGATTCTGTCTTTTGGGTTATTTTTATGCTTGTTAAAATAATAGAAATCAATACCAAAGGAGGATATTACAAATGGGAAACAGAGCTTGCGACGTATCAGGAATTGAAAAGCCGAATATACAGGGATTAATGGCATGGTAAAGCTGTAGCGTCAGAAACACTCTGCCCAGTTGCTGAAAGTTTTTTTATGAGAGTAATGTCTGAGGAAGATATGGAACATGGAGCAGTTATAGCTGGACAAATAGTGCCACTTATCAATTGAGAAGAAGCAGTAATTGATATTATTGATAACACAATAGCAGGTGCAAAGGTTTGTTTTGATGAGATTACAAAGTTCGAATTTCAATAATCCGATGGAGGATAAATTATGAATCAGAAAATATTTAAAGATTCAAATGGAAACGATATACCTGTAATTTATGACAAATTACCTCCTGTAGAGGAAGCGGTCTACAGAAAGAACACATGGAAGGCTGGTACAAAACTTAACGATAAAGCTTTAACACTGCCTTGCAATATCATCGAAGAAAAAGATGTAGCAGCGACTTTATGTGATGGCACTAAAATTTTTACGGATGTATTCAGACCCGATAATAGTCAGAAAGTACCCGCTGTTATTGCATGGAGCCCATATGGTAAGGAATTCCACGGTATGCCTGTGGAAGGCATCGCTCTTTCCGGTCTGCAAAAATTTGAAGGACCCGATCCGGCTTACTGGGTTAACAAGGGCTATGCTGTACTGAATCCTGACACAAGAGGAATTGGCAATTCTGACGGGGATTTCTGCCAGTGGGGAAGACAGATGGGAAAAGATGGAGTTGATTTCATTCAGTGGGTAGTTGAGCAGAGTTGGTGTAATGGAAAAGTAGCCTTTTGCGGTAATTCATATCTTTCCATGGTCCAGTGGTTCATTGCTGAACAGCAGCCATCGGCGCTAGCGGCCATTGCACCATGGGAAGGCTCCTCTGATATTTATCACGATTATTTTGTCTTAGGCGGTATACCAAACCCAGAGTTTGGTAGAATGGTATTTTCCAGTTTTCGAGGAAGAAACAGTGGTGAAAATGTAGCAAGTATGACAGAACGTTTCCCACTCTACAATTCGTATTGGGAAGATAAGGTTGCTGACCTTTCAAAAATATCTGTTCCTGCATATGTAGTCGCAAGCTATGCAAGTAAAGTCCATACCAGAGGAACGTTAAAATCTTATATAGAATGTGCATCGGAAGAGAAATGGCTGAGAATTCACAATACACATGAATGGCATGACTTTTATATTCATCAGGATGAATTGTGTAGATTTTTTGACCACTATTGCAAGGGGATTGACAATGGTTGGGAAACAACACCTAAAGTTAGGTTATCAGTATTGAATCCTGGTGGTGATGACATTGTTGATCGTCCAGAAAAAGAATATCCATTATTTCGTACAATACAAAAAACCACATATCTTAATGCAAATGATTTTTCCTTAAGCTGGTCACCTGTTGAAGAAGAATCGCTGGTAACCTATCAGTCTGATGACAGTGAAAGCAGTATTTCATTTTCAGTAAAATTTGATGAGCGTACCGAAATTGGAGAAAATATGGAATTAACACTTTGGGTCGAGAGTGTAGGAAATAATGATATGGATTTATTTGTTATGGCAAATAAAACCTCAGCATCTGGAATTTCGTTGCCTGTAGAAGTTAGCGGTGCTCCTTACTGTGTAAATGGCGCTGCTGAATATGAATGGGGAAACGGTCATCAGCGAGTATCAATGCGTAACTCTGATGATAAACCTCATTTTCTTGAAGCCGGCCAGATTGTTCCAGTAAAAATTGAACTCTGTCCAATGGGTATGATATTTGAAAAGGGCCAGGTCTTGACAATTGGAATCAGCGGATATGATCCTCAAACACCGGAGTTACCTGGTCAGCTTTCTACGAAAACAATCAATAAAGGAAAACATGTCATATATACTGGTGGAAAATATCAGTCAACTCTTACAATTCCAGTTGTTTCCTGAGGCATCCGGACAATCTGAGGACAGTTCAATCAAAGATGTTGGGCTATAAAAATGAGACCGATAGCATCAAAATTGGATGCGTTGGCCGGACGCAATGCAGCAATCCTGCAGCTTGAATAATAGCTTAAATCCTTTCAGTTCTATATATTGTGGAACTATTGCATTACATGATTTTTTAGCAAAATGTATCAATTAAAAAGGGAATATTCAAAATATTAAAAACGAAGGGAAATAGATATGAAGGTTGTAGCGATATATGGAAGTGCAAGGAAAAATGGAAATGGTGCAGCATTAGTTGAACGTGCAATTAGTAATTTTGCAGATAAAAATCCTGAGCTAAAGAGATATTATCTTTCAGATATGGATATTAAGTCATGTTTGGGATGTTTTGCTTGCAGAAAAAAAGAAATGTGCGTAAGAAAAGATGACATGAACAACTTGCTTCAGGACATGATTGAAAGTGATTTTGTTATCTTTAGTAGTCCGGTATATATGTATGATGCATCAGGTGATTTTAGACTTATGATAAACCGTATGTACCCAATGATTGGAGGAGAACCAGGAAGATATACAAAACGACATCCGGGTAAAAAGTGCATGATTATAATGACACAAGGTGCACCTACCATCATGTTTCGCGGCGCAGGTAGAAATATAAAGCGTATTATAAAAAGTTTTGGATTCGATGTTTTTGGACTTGTTAGGCTTGGATTTGCAAATGAAAAAGAAGCAGCAGAGAAGAACAAGAGTGTGCTTAGAAAGATTGATCGTGTGTGTAGTAAAGTCATGAAAAGTTTATAATTAAAAATATATAAAAAAACCAAGGTGCTTTATATAATGAGAGTCATTAATCTTGTTTATTTTGTATATGTAGAAATCTAAAAAAATAAGATTAGAGTTGTAACTGATTGATCTAGATTTGTTCAAAGTCTTTTTGGGAAAATAATCTTACTTATGATGTTTAGGACCAATTTTGCAACTTCAAATTAATACCACCATTTCTTGGGTTTTGGATAAAAATGATTCCTACTGATTTATCTGGTGATATTTGCTACCAAGAGAACTGGAGAAATACATGGTATTTATTGATGGTACAAAGTTGGAAGCCTTTGCCGATAAATACACGTTTTTCTGAACTTTTTTGGCACAGGTGAATGAAAAGCTGTTATAGATCAAAGACGGTCTGGATTGAATTGGACAATTTCTTGATGCAATAAACAAAGTAAACTCAAAACAGTACTTCAGTCACTCGAAAATGTTAATGGTCAAATTTTCTTCATCAAAGACGATGAAATTCAAAAATGATACGTTAACGCAGCTCATATCGATTCAAACATATACTCAGGGACATATCAGCTTTTATCAGCAGCAAGCAAAAAGTATTAGGCTTGCTACTGATAAGATAATAAGGACACCAGGCTGTCAGGTTATTCTTTCCTGGATCATCAATTACTATTTTGTAAGAATTACCGAATAACACTCATTCACTCGGAGCAGAAGCATTTTCCTTACCGCATTTGTTAGTCTGGTTGCCTAATCTTTATATTGTCTATCAAAATTTCCCTTTTCGTTTATAGTTTGTTTATCTTTTATACCTCCCCTGTTAATCCTCCCAATTTATGATAAAACTGTCTAAAATAATTCATATACATATAAACCAGGAGGTATGAGGTTGAGAAAACAATTTTTTAACAATAAGAAAATCAAGATTCTGATTGCAGTTGCAGTAGTAGCCCTACTGTTGGGAATTATCATCGTTCCGACCATGGCAAAGGATTCCAATGCAAATCTTACGGAAGCCGTAGCAGTAAAACAGGATATTGTAAAGTATTACAGCTTTAGCGGAAATATTGAGTCCAGCGATGTCCAGAACGTTCTTTCCACCACCAACAAGCCAGTAAAAAAATTCTATGTAAAGGAAGGAAACCAGATCCAGAAAGGTGACCTCCTATATGAGGTGGACAACGACTCCGCCCAGTCCACTTTAACCAGTGCCAACACTACCCTGGCTGACGCCAAGACCACCCTTGCCGCAAAAAAGTCAAGCTATGAAAGAAGCCAGTCTCTCTACGGCACCGGAGACGTGTCTCTTCTGGAGCTGGAGACGGCCGGGGACGAATACAACAAGGCTCAAAATGCCATAACCGATGCACAATCCCGCCTGTCCCAGGCTGAGAAGGAGCTGGAGGACACGAAGTACTATGCGGAGGTATCGGGAGAAATTTCTAAAATCTATGTGAACGAAAATGATTCCGTCACCCAGGGAACCCAGATCATGGACATTATCAACTATGATGACCTGGAGGTTAATGTAAAGGTGGATGAGTACGATTTATTCGCCGTTTCCGTGGGAATGGAAGCAGAGGTGTATTTCGAAGCAATGGAGAAAACCGTTTCCGGTACTGTTACTGAGATTTCAAGGGGAGCCAGCGTGGTAAACGGCGTTTCTTATTTTGAAACGACCCTGAGCTTGCCAAAGGACGATGAGCTACGAGTAGGATTATCGGCGGAGGTTAAGGTAGTAGCGGAAAGCGCCAGTCAGGCCATTACCATTCCTGTGGAGGCCGTCCTTTATGAGGGCACCACGCCTTATGTCCAACGCCATAATGACGCAGGAAACCTGGAAAAGGTCTATGTGACCGTGGGCATCAGCGACGGAAGTAACGTAGAAATTAAAGAGGGTTTAAGCGAAGGGGACCGTGTGTCCTATGTACCAAACGTAGGCTCGGAAGATAAAGGCGGGGGCCTCCCCGGCGGAGCAGGCCCCATGGGTGAGGTAGAACAGGAAAATAGCTCATATTATGGAAGCAACCTCCCGGAGACCATTCTATCACTCCCATTGGAGGTAGCATAATGCCAGAAGAAATTTTAACTATGAAAAATATTGTTAAAGAATACCAGATGGGTGATGAGACCTCCACCATACTAAAAGGCATCAACCTAAGCGTTCAATCTGGCGAATTTATTTCCCTCCTGGGTCCCTCCGGCTCCGGAAAATCTACATTGATGAATATCATCGGCTTTTTAGATGTGCCTACTTCCGGGGAGTACCACTTATCTGGAAGGAAAATGTCAGGACAGGAGGAAAAGCTTCTGGCACAGATCCGGCGGAAAGAAATCGGCTTCATTTTCCAATCCTTTTACCTGCTCTCCAGGCAGTCCGCCTTAAAAAACGTAGAACTGCCCTTAATCTACTCCGGCACGGATAAAAAGCTCCGCTACGAAAAAGCCGCCGATATGCTGAAAAAGGTAGGACTTGGTGATAAGATGCACCATCTTCCCCGCCAGTTATCCGGTGGGCAGCAGCAGAGGGTCGCCATTGCAAGGGCTTTGATTAACGACCCTACCATCCTCTTAGCCGACGAGCCAACAGGGGCTCTGGACCAAAAGACTGGACGCCAGGTTATGGAGTTGTTCCATCAACTGAACGAAGAAGGCCGGACCATCATCATGATCACCCATGATGTGAAACTTGCAAAAGAAGCGAAGAGGGTGGTCAGCATTCTGGACGGTAACATAAGCGAGGAGGTGATCTAGGTGATCAAAGAAAATTTTCTGATGGCCTGGGATAATATCATAAACAGCAAGATGAGGTCATTTCTTACCTCCTTGGGCATAGTCATCGGTGTTGCCTCCGTCATCGCCCTTATTACTATTGTACAAAGCGTTACCGGAGAAATGATGTCACAGTTTGAAAGTATGGGAGCTGATAAAATCACGGTTATAGCTACGGGAAATCCCTTGAAATCTGGTCTGACTACAAGCGATTTACGAAAATTGGAAGAAATCCCCAACGTCACCGGCGTAGCTCCCTCCGTTTCCATTACCGGCTCCGCAGGAAAGCAGGGAATCCTTTTGGACGAAGTTTCCATCATGGGGAAAAATGAAAAATATTTTCAGCAAGACACCACAGAGCTGACCAGAGGCAGGAAACTGACGGCCCTTGACATGGACGGTCACACCTATACCTGTATCATTGACCAAGACATTGAAAAGGCAGTATTTCCCAATGAAAATCCCATCGGTCAGAAAATCATGGTCAACGGCCAGGGCTATGAGGTGGTGGGCGTAAGGGACACGGATAGCAGCAACGATGTCATGTCAGGAATCAATGCCAGTTCTACTTCTGACGGAACCATTATCATTCCCTATAAAAATGCCCTGTCCTTATCCGGCTCATCCACCTATTCCAATGTTGATGTTTTTTTAGAGGACACGAATTTGTCGGATGAAACCACCTCTGATGTGGAGACTGTCTTAGACGCCGCATTTAACTACAAGGACGACAGCTATAAAATCGTGGATTTGGGTAGTATTTTAGATACTATGAACAGTATGCAGTCCCTTCTTACAACCCTACTTGCAGGAATCGCGTCCATTGCCCTTGTAGTAGGAGGAATCGGAATCATGAACATGATGTTGGTTTCCGTTACAGAGCGAACCAGGGAAATAGGCCTGCGTAAAGCATTAGGGGCTGAGCCCGCCCAGATCCAAGCTCTATTTATTATAGAGGCTCTGGCCCTGTCCCTCATTGGGGGAGCTATCGGCATTGCCTTAGGACTCATCATCTCCGTGGTGGCAACCCTGATCATCGGGACGACATTTTCCATCTCCTGGGGAGCCATTGCTTTGGGAATCGGATTTTCCGTAGCAGTAGGCCTGGTGTTTGGCTGGACGCCTGCAAAAAAGGCCAGCGGACTAAAGCCCATCGACGCCCTGCGGTCCGATTGATTTCAGTGAAAAATGGTTCCAAATAGGGGATTTTACTGATAAGATGTACATAAAAACAATAAAATCCCTGGGAGATGCCATATGAAGATAAAAAACAAGATTCTATTATTCACCTTTTCAGTCATGCTGTTTTCACTGGTGCTGTTTTTTGGAATCGGAAGCTTGGTGGTCTGGCTGTTTTCCGGTGATGTCGACGATGTGGGAATGCCGACCTTAGATCAGAAAGCCTTTCTGATAGAAGATACCATAACTGCCATAGACAATGACAGCTCCGACTGGGCAGGTATCGCCGCCACCCTTGAAAAAGACGATTACAGACTTTACGTTACCAACGGAGAGGCGGTGGTTTTTTCAAACTTAGACCAGAAAGCCAGGCCCATCATTCGAATCTTGAAAAAAATTCCCTGGTTGGAAACAGGAAAGTCCTGCTATGTGGCAGGAGTCACTTTTGTGGGAAAAGAAATTGGCGGATATCGAATAACTGCAGTAAAAATGAACAATGTAACCGACGCCACCGGCCACAGAGTGAATCAGTTTGAAACTGTGCTCAACGCTTTTCTCGCAATCGGTTCGGCCACCATCATCGTGATTCTGCTCATTGGACAAATCCTTTCCTCTTGGATGGTAAGAAGGGGCCTTCGCCCCCTCCGCGTTCTGACAGATGGTGCTCAGAGAATTATGGACGGGAATTTGTCGGAGCCGGTCATCTATGACGGAAGGGATGAGCTTTCCCGTGTCTGTGAGGCATTTAACCAGATGCAGAGCCATTTAAAAGACGAAAAAGAACGAGAAGCAGCCTATGAAAAGTCTCGTACTGATATGATAGCAGGTATTTCTCACGATTTGCGGACGCCTCTGACCTCAGTGAAGGGCTATATCAAGGGCTTGCGGGACGGCATTGTAACCACTCCGGAGAAGCGGGAGCAGTATTTGACCATTGCATACAACAAGGCCACGGAAATGGAGGTCCTGCTTCAGAACCTGTTCTATTTTTCAAAGCTGGAGACGGGAAACTTGCCCCTGTTTCTCACAGAGGAGGACATGGGCGTCTTGGTAAGGACCTTTGTGCGCCAGTCAAGAGATGAGCTGCTCCAGAAAAATGTCGACATCAGGCTGGACATCCGGACCGAAGAAAATCCCATCATGGCGGAAACGGAGCAGATACACCGACTCCTTATGAACTTAACGAACAACTCATTGAAATACGCCGATGCAGAGGATCTGACCCTGACGATTTCTGTTTGGAATGAGGCAGGCAAGATTCACCTCGTATTCGCGGACAACGGAAAAGGCGTTCCCGAGGATAAGCTTTCCAGCTTATTCGTCCAATTCTGGAGGGGCGACGAATCCAGAAGTAGCAGGATCGGAGGCGGTGGAAGCGGCCTGGGACTCAACATCGTAAAGCACATCGTGAAAATGCACGGCGGCTCTGTCCGTGCGAGAAATGAAAACGGCCTGGTCATTGACATTCTTTTACCGATCAGAGAAAGGACTATATGAAGAAAATATTGATTATTGAAGACGACAAGGAAATTTCCATGCTTGAGCGGGATTACTTAGAGATAAGCGGCTTTGAGGTGGATATCATATCCGACGGCAGCAAGGCCGCCGCCGCTGCTTTAAACGGCGATTACGCTCTGATTCTTCTGGACCTTATGCTGCCTGGAGTCAACGGATACGACATCTGCCGGGAAATCCGGGATCAGGTGGAAATTCCGATTCTTATGGTCACGGCCAGGCTGGAATCTGTTGATAAGATCCGGGGACTTGGGCTCGGAGCTGATGATTACATAGCAAAGCCGTTTGATCCTGCGGAGCTGGTGGCCAGAATTAAGTCCCATTTGAAACGGTATGAAAGGCTGACAGGAGCAGGAAAGGACAGTCAGGAAGCGGACGCCGCCATTTTGGTGGAAGAGTTAAAGATTTTGCCCAGAAGTTGGAAGGTTTACAAATCAGGAGAAGAGGTGCGGTTTCCCAACCGTGAATTCGAGCTGCTCAAATACCTTGCAACCTACCCAAACATCGTGTTTTCTAAGGACCAGTTGTTTGAGCGGATCTGGGGGTATGAGTATGTGGGAGATAGCGCAACGGTGACGGTACACATCAACCGCATCCGGGAAAAGATAGAAGAGGATCCTGCAAACCCCAAAATCATCGAAACCGTATGGGGCGCGGGATACCGGCTCAATAAATGAGGAGGACAGACATGAGGAAAATAAAACAGATAGGCGCTTTCTGCCTTGTAGCCACTTTAGCCGTTTTAAGCCCTGGGATGGCTTTCGCAGGAAGTCCGGAGTTTGCAAGAACCGCAGAGGAATGGGCAGGGCTTCAGGATAATGTGATGGAATACGGCGAGCTGGCTGGCCTGATTCACGAATATAACGTAACGGTCCAAAAGAACCAATTAGATATCAGCGACAAGAAAAAGGACGGGAGGATTACCAGCGACGAAAACGCTCAATACTACCGGGATGCGGCCAGCGATTACCGGAGTGCTATCACAGGAGACGATGCCCTTTCAGATGCTCAGAATGCGGTAGGGGCCAGCAACGCCGCTGCCCAGGCTGACAAAAATGTAGAGGACATTAGGGTGTACCAGATTACCTACGACCAAGAGGAAGCCAATCTTGTAACCACTGCCCAGACCTCCATTATTTTCTATTTTAAACAGCAGTATGAGTTGGAGAGCGCAAAGGACAGCCTGGAATATTTACAGGCGGCTTATGACTCTGCCCAGGCGAAGAAAAACTTAGGAACGGGCATCCAAATCGATGTGCTTTCCGCCCAGAAAGATTTGCAGGACGCCAACGCTTCTATTGAGAAGCTGACGGCCTCTATTGAGGAAACGAGGCAGGGCCTCTGTATTATGCTGGGCTGGAAATACAACGATACTCCTGAAATACGAGATCTTCCGACTGTAGACAGTAAAAAAATTGACGCTATGGCCCCGGAAGCGGATCAGGAAGCTGCACTGCAGAATAATTACACTTTGAACATCAATAAGAGAAAACTGGAAAATGCCAGCTCCGATGTGACCAAGGAATCCTTGAAAAAGACCATAGCAAACAATCAGCAGAACATCAGTACGGACCTTGTAAAGTCCTATCAATCGGTTCTTCTGGCCAAATCTTCCTGCCAGCAGGCGGAAACGGAGCTGGAACTGGAAAAGAAGAATTTTAATACCGTAGAACGGAAATACCAGGCTGGTACCGCCAGTCGTTTAGAGTATCTGAAACAAAAGAACACTTATAATACAAAAGCCATTGCCGTAAAGACTGCGGAACTGAATTTATTCGAAGCGGTCCAGACTTATGAAAATAGGGTCAGCGGTCTGGCCTCTACGGGAGGATGATAATATGAGAAAAAGATGGTTTCATTTTCATTCAGGGGATACGCCTACAGCGAAACTCACGACGGTTAGACCGTCTGGTGTTGTGCCCACCCGCTCACCTGCCGGTGCAATATCTTTCCCGGTTTCATTATTACTGGCTGTTGTTCTGGCCGCTGTGACTGTTCTGACAATTCCCGGCGCCGGTTTTGCCTATGCAGCCGGTCCTGGTCAGACTGGAGAATCTATTCCTGACGGAGTGACAAAAGAACAGTGGGCCAGGCTCAACGACCAGACCATCGAATTTGACGAGCTGCCCGACCTGGTACGCTACTTCAACCAAGATGTGCAGGATACAACCGATTCTATAACTAATTCTATTGACAATAGCCAGTACATCTACGATGAAATGAGAGGCTATATCAGGGATTTGGGGGATGATGCCGATGAGCTGGAGGATTCCGGCGTGACCTCCAGTGCGGAAGGCATGGCCCAATATAATGTGCTGAATATGACGATAAAGGGCTTGAAGACCTCGGCCGACACTATGAAGCGGACCCTGGACCATATGAACCGCAGCAATTCCTCCACAAAATCCAATATCACCTATGCTGTTAAAAATTATACTTACTATGCGAACCAGCTCATGGTCAGCTATAACAGTGCCCAATCAGGCCTTTCTTCGCTCCAGAAACTGGTAGAGGCCGGAAGCGCTTCTTTAGAATCGGCCAAAGCAAGTTATGCTATGGGAACCGCTGCTCAGGCAGATGTCATTACCGCCCAGAATGAGCTTCTCACCGCCCAGGCCTCTCTTTTGTCCATGGAAAACACCGTAGACAGCCTGCGCCGTTCCCTGTGCCTGATGACGGGATATTCCACAGATTCAAAACCGGCTATCGGAACAATCCCCCAATTGGACATGACAGAGATATCTTCCATGGACTTGGAAACCGACACGGAAAAGGCCGTCAATAACAATTACTCCCTGATATCCGAACGGCACGCCTCCTCCGGCAAGACCACCACCGGAATGAAATATAAAGACGCCAGCATTACGAAAGGAGAACAGAAAATCGCCGTGACCATGCAGTCCGATTACCAGGCCGTTTGGCAGGCCAAGACCGCCTATGAAGCTGCCTGCACCGCTTATGAAATGGCTGAGCTGAAATGGGGAAAGGCAGAACGTTCTCTTCAACACGGACTTACCAGCAAAAATGACTCCTTACAGGCCCAGATGAGCTATTTAAAGGCGGAGAGCGAAAAGCAGAGCTCTTATAATGATTTGTATCAGGCCTATGATACTTACCAATGGGCGGTGGCTGGAATCGTGGTGGAGGGGGATTGATGGTGAATTTTGAGAAAAAAAAGATCAAAAATCGATTTCCTGAAAATGTAGGTTTCTGCCTCAAAGACTATCTATTTTACGGTATTTACGATCCAGTATTCCACATCCTGGTATAGTTATGGCTAGGAAGGAAAGATGGGGGCTGTCGCACTAAGTATTTAGTGCACAGCCTTTTTTGTATAATAGGAAATACTCAATTTCTGATAACATTAAGTATATCGCTGCTGTATTGTCAACATTCACTTTCTTTTGTGGAGAAGAGATGGGAAATTCATTATGGCTGCTTACTGGCGATTTATTCGATGGTGGTGCGGATGAAACACTATATGGATTTGTACATAACGGAAGTCTAAAAATTCATACAACACTTCAAATTCTTTATTGACATCAATTCGCAGCGCTTGAAAGCATCTTTGACAGGATTTTTTTATTTCATTATCTCTGTCTTTTTCTGGAATGAATTTAAGCGTATCTTTAATAATTTGTTGAAGCAGACTTGTTGTTATAATGTCTGTTCCTTTTTTTATTGCGGAGATAATGGCTCGAGCGATTTCTTCGGAATGAGGCTCGTCCGCATTTTCTAACAACATACCGTGTAATTCATCTTGTGAAATACTTTTAAGACGTTCCGCTGCAGAGATGCCCTTGGATGGATTGAGCCGTAGGTCCAATGGTCTTGATTCAGAAGTAATTTGATCTATATTGGAAAAATTTGTTTGTTTCACTGTTAAAATTTCCGGGCCATAATCTAAGCTCTAAACGCTCCTTTGTTCGTGGCAATTCGATGGGATCGACATCAGTAGCATATAACTCTGGTTGCAGTTCCTTATATTTATCTTTAAAAGCTTTGTGGTGAGTACCCTTATACCTAGGTCGATGCTGATGTTTTTGTTCCTGATTATCCACTCTTGCTTCCACCTTTTTATATGTTTTTTTATTATATAATCCAAAGTGTCTGCAAAACTGACGTTTTAGAATATTCCTATAAACTACATGATATCAAATGCATGTCATAATAGTAAACGCATAATAAAAGAACTTGCATGAAATATCAGGCCTATAGTGAATGCAAACTGCTTTTATTGTTTTTTCTAAAGTTCTCTATCTAAGTAAACGTCCACTTTTTACTATTTAAAAGTTTTAAGTTATATTTCTGGCAGTGAAAAATTGTCTATAAAATACTTTATATATTTTTCCTTTGGTTTGCTTTGGTATGCAATTCCATATTCCATGGTTTCCTGTTCCTGTATAGGAATAGCTATTATATCTTTTATGTCAGCAGAAATACAATATGCTGGCAAAATGGCGATTCCGTAACCTGATTTTGCAAGCAAAATTCCCACCTGGTCGTTTTCACATATAAAACCTAAATGTTGTTGTGAGTGAAATGTTAATTTCTGCTGTACTTTATCTTTATATTGAAAAGGGATCAAATCGGGATGTAAGGTAATCAGACAGCTTTCTTTTAAATCGTCAAACGTCAATTTTTTGTAGGCACTCAACGGAGAATCAACTGACATAACAGCATATTTTGTAATGACTTTTAATCTTTTAAACGTGCAATCTCTAGTATCTTTAATCATCTCTTTTGTTAAAAGCATAATATCTAATTGTTTGTCATCAAATAAAGCTATAAGCTGAGAATAATCTTTTATGATAATAACTGGATAAACTCTGGGATATTCAATTTGTAAATTTGATAAAATGATAGATAAACTTTGCAGTTCCGCATTACTTGTACAACCAATACGAAGAAAGCTGATATTTCTCGTGGCTGCTTTTTCGGCACGTTTTTTGGATATATCAATTTTCATTAATATTTCTTTTGCATCACCATAAAAGAATGTGCCTGCTTCTGTTAATCTCACCATTTTAGAAGTGCGGATAAATAATTTAGTATTTAGTTCTGCTTCCAGAGTTTGAATGTGATGCGTGACTGTAGGCGGTGATAAATAAAGCTCTTCTGCAGCCTTAGAAAAATTTAATTTATCAGCCACGCTTATGAAGCATTGCAATTGTTGGGTATTCAAAAGACCATCTCCTTTTTTATTATAATTTATTATAAAACAATGGATCGTTCATTTCAATACAACATTAGATTTTATCTAATGTTATAACGTTTTTTGAAATTCTCTTTATACTATTATAGTGTTACATTTAATATAGTAATTTACTATAAGAACAATACACTAAAAAATAAGAACCATACAAAGAAACAGAAAAAACAGACAGAATGAACCAAACAATCAATAATCATTATTGTTGTGGTAAGTGCTATAGGTAGAATCGTATTTGAAAGATTTAATATCGTACATAACTTTACTATAAATTAATAAAAAGGAGATTATAATATGCGCTATATTGTAACGGGTACAGATGGGAAACTTGGTGGAAGAGTTGCAGAAAATATGTTGAAAGAGGTAGATCCAAAAGATTTGATTTTTACTTGTCCTAATATTGAAAAATTAAATCCGGAGAAGAAAGAATATTGGAAACAGCTTGGAATAAGCGTAAAACAAGCGAATTATGATGATGTTGAAGAAATGACAAAATCATTTACAGGAGGAGATAGAATATATATTGTATCTGGCGTACTTATTGGAGAGGTTAGGGTGCAGCAACATAAGAATGTTGTTGATGCTGCTATTGCGGCCGGAGTAAAGCATATTACATATACTTCATTCCTCGGTGCAAGCGATCCAGCATATGAACATATATATGTAACTCCAGATCATACAGAAACAGAAAAGTATATTAAAGGAAGAGCAGAAGAAACGGGCATTACATATAACTTTATGAGAAATAATTTGTATATGGAAAATTATTTTACAACATCTGTCATGCTGGCGCTGATGTCCGATAATAAGTGGTATACTACTGCGGGGGAAGGAAAAGCTACATTCATTCCAAAGGATGACAGCGCAAGAGTTGCAACTGCCTTGCTTTTGGGAAAGGGAGAATTGAATACAGCATATAATGCATGTGGTTCCGAATCAATTTCTCAGAGGGATATCGTAGAATTAGTCAGTGAGTTATCGGGTATAAAAATTGAATATTGTCCTGTTAACCATGAGGAGTTTTTTGAATATTTGGATTCCATGAATATTCCCAGAGATTGTTCTGCTGATTTTTCAAAATCACCAGTTCCATGGTGCGGAAATGATATGGTTACAAATGAGGCTAGCATAGCAGAGGGATTAGCGGATGTAAAAAGTGATGCTGTGGAAAAATTAACTGGTCACAGACCAAAAACCGCGAAAGAGATAGCATTGAATTATAGTTATATTTGGGAACAAAATATTAGAAATTGGAAAGATATCAAATAGTTAGTTGATGTTTTTTGCTGTAACTTCTTTTGACTAAAGAATTATGAAAAAACAATAAAATGTGCTATTTCATAATCTTCACCTTATACAACGGATTTTCGTTATGTAAGATTTTTACCTATATAAAGTTGAAATTATCTTAGAAGCGAAATAAATTAATAATATCCCCACCAAATAAAAATTATATTTGGTGGGGATATTATTATGGTTAAATTACCAATAAACCTTCAAATTCGAAAAGCTTAGATTTCGCCGCACACGTCTCCAATCATTTCCACATCAACAGCACTGTCTATTTTTTTACCTTTATACGTACCTGAAATGTGATACAAGCACTGACAGCCGGATAATAATTTTACTTCATGGACAAACTCTGCATCTGGACCTGTAGCAAGACTAGTAAGCTTCACATCAAAGTCTTCCGCTGGGATGCGGATATTGATGATATTTGGATAAGAATGTCCTGATCTTTCGCTTTTCCAAATATCATCATAGGTAATGTCTGCCGATGCATTTTTCATGACACCGTCTTGGAGTAGAAATGTTGCAAAAGCATGTCTTTGTGTTGGAAGATATACGTCCCAAAGTGATACGGCTCCGCGGCCATTTTGTAGAGAGGACAGACCAATCCAAAGCCAACTACTATTTCCTGGACCAAATGAATTTTCTTCAGTATGGGTTTGAGCGATACCGTACTGTCTGTCGAACCATGCATAAGCATTATTTACTTTATATTCATGTCCTTGGAGAATAAAAGTCCCTTCCATTTTCATATTGGGGAATGAATACTGATAGGACCCAGTGTTACCAAAATTAATTAAGCCGGTTCCACCATTGTAAAGGATTTCTCCATTGGGGATGAAGTTCATGTGGATTTCATTCTCGCCAATCTTCAAATCCAGAGACATATGATTCATATCACCACTGAAATCACCCCAGGATGAGAAGCAATACATATGATCGGTAGCAATACCATTTTCTTCATTCACAGAAGAAAGAATCTTATTATTCAACCAGATATCATCTGTTGCATCCATAAAAAGGCTTTCTACACTGACTTTTATCTCATTATCATATGGCTGTACCATATGATGCCATGTAAAACCCAGTTGTTTACCGTCAGCTTCAAATTCAGTTTTGAGATACCATGAATCGATCAGTGCTTCTGGTACCGCTTTAAGATCATCTAAAGCATTAACTGACATTGGAAAACCATGATTAACCATTAAATTTTTTCTCATATCATTTACCTCATTTCTGTTATTTTTCTTGACATTATATGGAATGTTAGCTAACATTAAAAGATAGACACTGTGTCGTATATCTTGCTCATAGTATAATTTTATCTACACGGAAAAGCAATTTACAATATAAAGCAAAATGTCGTATTTTGAGGTGGTTGTTATGCAGACTTATGATAACGCAAGGATGAAAACCAGAAAAAAAATTATTGATGCATTCTGGTCACAATATAAAACAAAACCGATTGAAAAAATCACGGTAAAAGGTATTACTGATGAATGCCAAATACACCGGGCAACTTTTTATTTGCATTATCAGGATGTTTATGCTGTTTTAGAGGAAATAGAAGATATTTTGATAAATTCACTGAATCAAGTGAAAATGGAATACTTTGAGACATCCAATGATTTGAACAATTATGCGAAAGCACTTTTGAAAATCTTTGAGGATAATGGAGAATATATCCATTATCTTGTTGTTGAAAACAAACAGCCAGTCTTTGCAATGAAATACAAAAAAAAGTTGAAAGATCAATTTCCTAATGTATTTCATCCAAAAGTAGATGATTCCAAGACAAATCTAGCCATTGATATGACTTTATCTGCTTTAGTCGAGATGTTTATTCAATGGGCAGATACGGGTGTATTTTCTGCCGATGAAATGATTCGTATGGCAAAAGGATTTATGATAAATGGCATTTTTCATACGTTGCTCAACGATTTTGATATTGAACCAAGAATTGATCTTCGCGGCGACCAATACAAGCTTATATCAGAAAAATAGGATCTTTCTTCCAAGCAACATTACAGTATATGACGTTGAAAGAAGAGTGATGGATTTTTATCCCAAATCCGAATAACTGCCAGGTTGTTATAACAATTAACAGGATTAGGAAATGATTATCAGGAAGTTTAAATTTAAAAAGTTCTCTTTACGCAAATCCCCAAATGAATTTAGAATGTGCTTAAAATTTATAAAGTTCTCTATACACAGATAATCAAATGAATTTTGAAGATGGGTATCAAATAGTTTTTATGCAGTAAATAATGAAATGGGAGGAAAAGTGAATGAAACTAATTGAGCTTTGCAACATGCTAGAGATTCAAAAAGAAGTTCAGGAAAAATTAATGGAGTGCGAGAAACATATTGATTTTAAAGGCGTGGAAAAGGAAATGGAGCAAATGAAGCACCCAGAATGTTGGGAGGGTGCACTCGAGCGCCTGAAAAGTTTGCTAGGATCTGATGAGGACGGAATGAAAATTTTAACCTGTCAGTTGGAGTGTGTATGTGATACTTATGCTAAATACGAGAAACTTGGTATATCAAAAGAAATATTTATTGATACCATGAAATTTTTTCCGAGATTTCTGCAGGACCATAAAGATAGACATGGAAGTTATCGTTATGTCTGGGCATGGTGGGTAGTTCGTCAGATTTCAATGGTGGAATTTCGAATTGGAGAGCTTGAATATGAGATAAGAATGGAAAACCATAAGCATTTAATTGATATACATATTCCGGCAGATGCTGATATGACAATAAGCAAACTGCGTAATTCATATCTAGAAGCATTAGAATTTTTTAAGAAGTACTATCCAGAATTTATAGGCGCTGATATGGTTTGCAGTTCATGGTTACTTGCACCATCATTAAAGCATGTTTTACCTGAAAACTCTAAAATTTTACAATTTCAAAAATCATTTGATATTGGTATTATGGAAGATGATAGTTTGGGTTTTATGGATTGGATATATGGAAGCAGAAATATTCCAATAGAGGAATTGCCAGAGAATACATCCTTGCAACGGAAGCTTAAGCCCTACTTACGAAATGGCGGTAAGATAGAGTGGACATCTGGAACGTTGATTTTGAATCCTTTTTGAGAGGTTTAAATTGCTGTATATAACTATGAATAAGGATATGCAATATGGATTGATATAACCTGAGTCATAGCAAAATCGTGACACAAACATAGGCATAATCTGCCGACAAGGAATGACCAGTTTATGTCATCATCACGATTGTCTACTGAAGGCATGTAGTGTGCATTGTCAAATATAGTTGCAATAATTTTAATGATTACAGAAATCAGAAGCAGCCGGGAGTCACCGTCAGATTAGATAAAACTATAACAAGTGAGTACCTGATAAAATAAAAAATATTACGTTTGGTGCTCAGAGAGATATCATAAGATTCCTTATTCTTATGTTAAAGAAGTAACGCGGTTAGGCCTCCCTTGTAGTATGTGAAAGAATTTTATTGACAAACTGAATAGGAGAATATTTATGCCATTAGATATTAAAACATTTTGGGGGATTGAAGGAGAGCCAGTTGTGGTAGGTATCGCCCGGTTTAATCATATAGAAGTTGATGTAAACAATACAGAAAGTAGCTTTGGCACTATATTTGAAGCGACATCTATGGATGCCATCTGTAGCATTTTTTGACACCAATGTCTTCGGGAACATAAACATCATCAAAGCAATCATTCGACATTATCACCAAATAGGAGGCGAAACCATCGTGGATATTAGTTCTAACAATGTTTTTGTAACACTATCCATTTCAATCAATATACTGCTATCCTGAGATCGTACAACTGGAAGAGCGCTTGAATGGCAATCAAGAGATTATGGGCTCAAATCCCACTATCTCCACTTAAACCGTTCAAAGCACGTTGAAGCTGTCCTGATGCTTATCCAAACAATATGCTAATTCAAATGGTCTTGCGCGTAATAGGAGCCTGTGTTTTTCTGTTTTGTTGTAATTAGTAAATGTTTTCTTCTAAATGATTTAAAAGAGGCTTCTCCCGAACTATTTATAGAAAAGTAAATACTTATCAAAAAGGTTTCTTATATCACACATTTTTTCTGTATTAATAGATATAGACATTAAGAGCCAAAGCAATGAATCTGATGATAAAAAGGTAAATTTGTCAAAGAGGGACAGTGATTAGGTATCGAACTTGACATTATATTGAATTAGTGATATATTAGATGTGTCAGCACTCTCTAATTGCGAGTGCTAACAAAATGCAAATAAATAGAGCTAATAAAAGTCACTTTGTATAAAAGTGGCTTTTTTTTAATAAATTATTTGATACTATCACGATTTCAATTAATTAAATATATCTAATAAAATGAAGTAAGGGAAAGAGGTGATTATAAATGGGAGATAAAAATCCAAAGAAGCTGCTAAAGAAGAAAAAAGTTAATAAAGATTCTGTACTTTCGGACGTTGCAGTAGAAACAGTAGCAGCAAATAAAACGAAGAAAAAATAATAAAATAAAACGAAAGCGTGGTACTTATTTGAAAATAAAAAGAGTATTAGTTGGAAGCCCGGTTTATCAAAAAACAAAAATTTTGGAGGCATTTTTAACGTCACTAAAAAATCTTAAACGTAATACTATTTCGATTGACTATATGTTTGTTGATGACAATATTGATGATAAATCCAGTCAGTTGTTAGCTGGCTTTGAAAGAGAAGAATCCAAGGTTATTATCATTCGAGGTAAGGAATTGGGAGTGTATGAGTGTAATGACGAATCTCATCTATGGGACGACAACTTAATGTTAAAAGTAGCAAATTACAAAAATTCTATCATTAATTACGCAATAGACTATAATTATGATTATCTGTTTTTTGTGGACTCCGATTTGGTTTTGCATCCTAATTTGATAGAGCATTTGAAAATTCAAAATAAGGATATAATTTCTGAAATATTTTGGTCTCAATGGCATATAAACAGACCTTTTGAACCAAATGTTTGGATGTTCGATGAATATGATTTGGTTCCTAAGAAATTAGGCGAAGTCTTAAGTGATAAAGAGATGGAAATACGACAAACAAAGTTTTTAAACCAGCTTAGGATACCTGGCGTGTATGAAGTGGGCGGATTGGGAGCGTGCACATTGCTAAGCAGAGCTTCATTGGTGAAAGGCGTTAATTTCGAGCAAATTAAAAACTTAACCATACATGGTGAAGACAGATTCTTCTGTATACGTGCAGCTGTACTTGGCATTGAACTTTTTGTTGATACTACTTATCCAGCATATCATATTTATAGAGAGACAGATTTAGCTGGAGTTGAGGAATATGTGAAAGATTGCGAAGCTGACCTTGCCTTTGTACGTCAATATAAAGAAGAAGGAAATAAAATCACTCTTTCCATGATAGTAAAAAATGAAGCAGGACGTTACCTCAAACAGGTGTTAGAAAGTTTAAAGGGACATATTGATGAAGCTGTTATCATAGATGACGCAAGCTCAGATGATACAATAAATATGTGTAGAGACATACTAAAAGAAATTCCAGTGCATTTGATACAAAATGATAAATCAATGTTTGCGAGTGAGATCGAACTTAGAAAAAAGCAGTGGGATGAAACTGTAAAAACAAATCCGGATTGGATTTTAAACATAGATGCTGATGAAATATTAGAAAATAATTTTTGGGAAAATGCAAAAAAGCTCATTAATGACCAGGATTATGATTTGTATTGTTTTAGACTATATGATATGTGGAATGAAACTCAATATCGAGAAGATAAATATTGGAATGCACATAGCATTTACAGACCATTTTTAATGAGATATCAACCTGATTTTAAATATATATGGAATGAAGCAGCACAACATTGTGGAAGATTTCCTATCAATACTTCTTCTATTCCAAAGGCAACATCGGAATTCAGAGTAAAACATCTTGGCTGGGCAACGCCAGTCGATCGAGAAGAAAAGTATAAAAGGTATCAGCTTTTAGATTCGGATGCTATATTTGGAATTAAGGAACAATACGATTCCATCCTAGATTCCAATCCCAATTTAGTAAAATGGGATGAGGACCAAAAACAATGAAAATTGAAAAAAAGAAGATAAATGTTGGTGTGGGTTTCGTAACAGGACGAAAAAATTTTAAAAATGTTGTAAAAACTTATGTCGATAACTGGAATGAATCCGGACTGATTGATAATAAAAAAATTGCTATCCATTTGTTTGTAGCATATGATTTAAAGTATTACAGAACAAAAGTGAGCGATTATAAAATCACAGATGATGAGATATTGACGTTGGTGGATTCCGCTTATTATTTAGGAAATTCTGCAATAGCAAATGAAGTACAATTTCTGGTTGAAAAAGATGTCATCACCTTAAAAGAAGCGAAACTGATCTTTGGTGAAGGTTATGCGATGAAAAGAAATGCAGTTTTATATTTTGCTTTAAAAAACAAAATGGACTATCTCATTTTCCTTGATGATGACGAATATCCAATAGCAACGATTAAAATTAACAATAGTATTGTTTGGAAAGGTCAAGAAGTCTTATCAACGCATATTAACAATATAAAATATGCTGATATGACACATGGGCATCATTGCGGTTATATTTCACCAATACCTCAGTTGGATTTTAACGAAAAGCTTTCCGAAAACGAGTTTAGAATTTTCATTGAGTCCATAAGCAATGATATTATTAACTGGGACTCAATAAAAGAAAAGATGAAGGATGGCGGCGTTACCTATGCCAACCTTGATATTATTAATAGCGATACAGTTGAAACAGTTAAAGAAGTAAATGGAATGAAATTTATTTCGGGTGCTAATCTGGGCTTTAATCTCAAAAATCTTGATAAATTATTTCCGTTTTATAACCCACCGGGAGCAAGAGGAGAAGATACCTTTTTAAGTACCTGCATTGGCGAATGTAATATAAGAAAAGTACCTTGTTACACCTTCCACGACGGTTTCTCTAATTATGAGCATTTACTTCTAGGAGTACTTCCTAACAAATTAAAAGCTTTGAAAGCAGATTCAGGGGCTAATTCAATGAGATTTTTAAAAGCTTCCATAGGCTGGATTAGATACAAGCCGCTTTTGCTTTATATTACTCAAAGAGATAATTATGAAGCTGAAATAAAAAAAATGAAGGATAACTTATCTATAGTTATCCCAAAGGTTTGTAATTATTTTGAAAATGATCAGTTTAAAAATATACTAGAAGAACTTGAATTTTATCACTCACATGTTGAACAACACTATAGAGATTTTGAAAATACAAAATTGGCATGGCTGAAGGTAATTAAATTTCTAAAAGTTAATGAAAATATATCAAAAAAATGAAATAAAAAAATGAACAAATGATCTGACAACACAAAAGGAGGGAATAGCAGAATGAAAACCGTTATGCTGGTCTTTGGAACGCGCCCCGAGGCAATTAAGATGTGTACTTTGGTGAATGAGTTGAAATCTCGAAAAAAAATAAAAACAATAGTTTGTGTATCTGGACAGCATCGTCAAATGCTGGATCAGGTATTGACAGTTTTTAATGTAGTACCTGATTACAATTTGTCAATTATGCAGGATAATCAGACGCTATTTGATATAACAACTAACATTCTTAATCGCATTAAAAGCATTTTAGAAGAAGTTAAACCTGATTTGGTATTAGTACATGGCGACACTTCTACTACTTTTGTAACTGCTCTGGCTTGCTACTACCTGCAAATTCCGGTTGGACATGTTGAGGCTGGACTTAGAACTTATAATATTTTCTCCCCATATCCGGAAGAGTTTAATCGTCAGGCAGTCGGTATCTTAGCAATGTATCATTTTGCGCCCACGGAATTATCTAAAAATAACTTGATTCATGAAGGGAAAGTCCCATCAACGATTTATGTGACTGGAAACACTGCGATTGATGCACTAAAAACTACGGTGAGAGAGGACTATACTCATGAGCAGCTTACGTGGTCAAAAGATAGCAGACTCATCATGTTGACTGCTCATCGCAGAGAAAATCTTGGAGAACCACTTAACAATATATTCAGAGCAATAAAGAGAATTGTCGATGAGACGCCAGATATCAAAGTGCTCTATCCTATTCATATGAACCCAGTGGTGAGAGAAGCGGCCAATACAATCCTTGGTAAACATGATAGAATAAGAATAATCGAACCAATCGATGTTTTGGATTTTCACAATTTTCTTTCAAGATGTTATTTAATATTGACTGATAGCGGTGGAATACAAGAAGAAGCACCAAGTCTGGGAAAGCCAGTTCTGGTTATGCGTGATACAACAGAACGGCCCGAGGGCATAGCTGCCGGCACTTTAAAACTGGTTGGAACAGATGAAGGAGTAATCTATAAAACATGTAAACAGCTCCTTGATGATAAAGCTGAGTATGAAAAAATGAGTCATGCGAGCAATCCATATGGTGATGGGCATGCAAGTGAAAGAATAGCTGATATATTGGAGAAATCATTTGGTTATTGAAAGGTTACGATTTAGATATGTGCGAATGGATGAAAACGGTAAAATTGCAGGGTTTCACCACAAGAAGTTATAGCTTTTGAGTGAAAAATGGGGCTAAAAAATGCGATTTTTAGCCTTATTTTTTGGCTCTTCCACGGATGACATAGGGTATAATGAGAGAAATGTTTCTTTAATAGTCATTTGGTATAGAAAGAAAATAAGTCACGGTATAGCGTTTTTATAGTCCATTCTCCCCTTGACACTCTTACCATTGCTTTATTAAAAGACACAATGTTTCTGTGAACATCGACAGTCGTAAGCGCACAAATTTCCGAACGACGGGACGTGCAAAAACGCGGCGAGGAAAACAACTTTTAACATTTCCTTGTCCTGCTTAAAATGTTCCATAAGCATTTCGTTATAACCCTTGTTCACTCCAAAGCTTAAAATAGATCCCCTTTTTGTTTATTAATTCATTATGGCTACCTTCTTCAACAATATTACCTTTATCTATAACATAAATACTATCACACTGCTTAATCGTACTTAATCTATGTGCAATTATAATTGTAGTCATTCCACTAACACATTCCTCTAGCGTTTTTTGTATCGCGCTTTCTGTTAACAAATCTAAATTTGATGTTGCTTCGTCCATTATCACTATGTCTGGTTTTTTTAACAATGCCCTTGCAATTGATAAGCGTTGCCGCTGACCACCAGATAAGTTCATTCCTCTTTCTTCTAATACAAAATCATAGCCTGCGTGTAAACTCATAATGTAATCGTGTATCTGAGCTTTCTTACAGGCACTTATCATATCATCATATGTTACGTTCTCGTAAGCAAATTCTAAATTGCTCCTTATTGTTCCGGTAAAGAAAAATGAATCTTGTGATATATAGCTTATTCTATCTCTTAAAATATCTCTGTCTATATCATTTATATTATATGTGTTAATGCTAATTTTCCCATCTTTAATTTTATAGAACCCCATTAATAATTTTGCAATGGTTGTTTTTCCAGATCCGCTTTCGCCTACTAGTGCAATTTTTTGTCCTTGCTTAATATGAATATTTACATTATTTAAAATGTTATCTTTAAAACCATAAGCAAAATCAACAAGCTCTAATACAATATCACCATATAAGCTATTAGGTTTTTCAGTTTCTTCTCCTTGTTTTTCCAGCTCTAGATCTAAAATTTCTCCTAAGCGGTCACTTGCTACAATTGCCTCTTGAAGATGAGGTTGTAGGTTTATTATTCTACTGATCGGCTCAATAAAATATGCTAAAAGAACATTAAAGGTAATAAGTTCACCAATGGTTATTTCATTTTTTAAAACTAAGCTCCCTCCAAACCATAGTAAAACAACAGCAAAACCTCCGCTGACTACACCCATTAGGGATTCCTGAACATTATATGTTAATCCCTGAGTAAAACCACTTTTTATTAACTTTAGAAAGTTACTTTTTGTTTTGTCTTTTACAAGATCTTCTCTATTGTACGCTTTAATCGTTTCTATTCCCTCTAATGATTCGACTAAATAAGAAGTTAAAACTGCATTATCTTCCATTACTTCTAAATTTACTTTTTTCAACTTATTCTTGAATAAAACGATGAATATCATGTAAAGAGTAATTGGGATAAAACAAAGGAAAAATAATTTGCTATTTTTCATATAAAGGATTACCCCTCCGATAATTGACATCAATGTATCAATCATAAGAGTCAACGTCACTTGAGAAATAACATTTCTTATTTTATCTCCATCTCTAAATCTGGATATAATTTCACCGACTTTTCTAGTAGAAAAGAAGTTCATAGGTAAATTAACAACATGATTATAATATCCTAACATAAGCGGTATATCTATTTTCTGAGCCATATATAGTAATAATATTTTTCTTAGAAATTCAAATAATACTTTGAAAATGGACAATATTAACATTGATATAGAAAGTATGTGTAAGCCAGACAGAGTTTTTCTGGGTATTATATTGTCTATTAGTATTTGATAATACAGAGAACCAGCTAGTCCAAAAGCTGTAACTAAGATGGAGGCAAAGAAGATGCCCAAGAGTAACTTTTTTTGTACAAATATTAAATTCCAAAAACGATTATAAATGCTCTTCGTTTGATTTCCTTTTCGAAATCTTATTGTGGGGGTCATTAGAATTAGGATACCAGTCCATAATTTGAAAAAATCATCTGGCTTATAACGAATGATACCTTTCTCAGGATCCGCAACTGTGATATAGTTATTCGTTATTTTGTGTATAACTACAAAATGAAGTAACATTTTATCCGTTATAATATGGGCAATAAGTGGTACCTGTAATGAATTAAAAAGCTCGTTTTTATTGTTTGTACGAACTCCCTCTGCTTGAAACCCTAGTTTTTCAGCTGCCTGAATCATACCAAAGATGGAAGTTCCTTCTAAATCAGTTTCCGATAGTACTCTTATTTTTGAAACTGGTAGTTTTAATCCATAACTTTCACATATTGTAGCCAAACAAGCGGGACCGCAGTCACGCAAATCTTGCTGTCTTATACAGGGATATTTAGTAATGTATTTCATCTTTTTCCTTCCTTGGATTATATGTACTTCATAAATATAATTATTTTTAAAAAGCTGATTTCATATGAAATCAGCTTTTTGATTTTAAAGTGTATATGAAAATATATACTTATCTAAATTCTACACTAAAGACGTTCCAACTTGGATTCTCATTTTGTGTGAGATTTCTATAATGTGTAGCTTCCCCTTGTGATCCAAAGTTAAAATTGAAATATACTAAATTTCCATACTGGTCATAAGCCTTAAATCCCCAGCCACCTCCAATAATATTTCTTTGTTCCTGAATTGATAATTTCTGCATAGTTAAGTACTTCCTTTCGTTTTTATTTGGATCTTTTTAATGTATATTGCCTAAACACAAATATATGTTAAAAATTCTTTAAACACATCTATTTGCAAGTGAGTTATTATGTAAAATCTATGTTATATTTAATAAAAAAGAAATATTTATTGATGAATACACAAAAATAATTTATAAAATCTACATAGATGGAAAAATGTCAAGAAACATCAAATAATAAATAAAAATAATATATTTAATCATAATCTTATGATAATATCATGGTGTTAATATATAAGTGTGGACACGAAAAGTTTAACACGTTAAAACACCAAAATAAAAGGTCCGTGAATATTCCAAAACGCTATCTAATATACGGATGAAGTTAAAATACAAATAGTAGATTTATCGTAAAGTTCATCAATTTTATAATGTGTAATCTTTCATAGTCATAGAAATAGTGCTGGTTTGTCGCGGTTGGTGGTGCATATTATAAATATTGCTCTTCTGGCGTGACTCAATAATAAAATAATCTCGTTTTTGGTATCAAGAAAAAGGAAGGATAATACGATGAAGCGAAGAGATATTTTAATGACTATTGGTTTTACACTACTATTAGTGCTTTTGTTCGGCGTTGTTCTAGTGCTGATGATCAGCAGTGGGGAGCAATGGTTTGCTTATCTGATTCTGGCGGCCTGTTTGGTGGGAACAGTGAAACCACTTCACAGAGCCTCTATAATCTATATTTAAGTCTCGTAAGGACCTATGATCTGAAAGGCGTTAAGATGATGGTTGGGACCGATGGGAGCGAAGGTGATGCTATTCACATAGAATTTGACGAGCTTGAGAAAGCTGGCATCTCCCCACTTCATGTTCTTCAGATGACGACCTTGAGCGGAGCTGAGTTTCTAGGGAGGCTGGATGATATGGGGACCGTAGAAGCTGGCAAGAATGCTGATTTAGTACTTTTGGATGGAGATCCTATCGAGAGCGTTCAAAATCTTCATAAGATAAACGCTGTGATACGTGCAGGTTCGTATCACAGTAAGGATGAACTAGACTTTATTAAGAAAAAATATACAAACGAAAAGTAGAGAAATTGAACGATTAGAAGATAGGAGATATTATAATTCGTTACGAGCGAAATGATAGTATTCGAACTGAATATGGGGAGCAGACATTAAAACAACTTTCTAAGACATTGACTGCTGAAGAGATCATTGAAGCAGATTTGAAAGTAAAAAGATAGTATTTGCATATTACAATTCGTTGTGATATGCTATCGATATAAGGTACTTGAGTACCTTATATATGACGGCATTTAAAATAATAACATAATATGCGTTATGGTTCAATGACCAACAATAGGAGGTTGTACTGTGAATAAAAATGTTAGTCGACGCCGGGGTACCACACTGGAAAATGCAATTCTAGATCAGGCTTGGCTACTGATTCAACAAACGGGATATGGCGGCATGACTATGATTGATGTAGCACATGCTGCAAAAACCAATAAAAATGCGATTTATCGCCGCTGGTCTCAAAAATGCCATCTTGTTATGACTGCTTTAAGCCGACAAGTACCAGAAATAAATTTTGAAATTTCAGATCATGGCTCCCTGAAAGAAGATTTAACGGCATTATTTGAAAGTTTAAATCCTATTTTTAATATTATCAAGCCTGATGACCTAAGAGATTTAATTTCAGATATGTTTTCCAATATAGCTTCTTATGATTTTTTTAGTGGTAGTAATCACGAGAACAGTATTCGTAAATCAATTGAGGCTATTATATTGAGAGCTAATTATCGTAACGAGGTTTCACTTTCAATTAATACTATTTCTGAAAAAGCTCTAAATTTACCTTATCTTCTAATTATTAACGAGATTGTTTTGCATGGCACACTAGTAGAATCGAGTATTGAAGATATCATAGATAATATTTTACTTCCGATATATATGGCACATAAATAAGCCGAGTGGATAGAACTACACATAAGAAAAAATGTAGTTGGTAAAAACGTTGAGAAGGTGTAAAATGCTAAAAAAGATACTAGTTGTAGACGATGATGAAGATATCGTAAAACTTATCACAAAGAGTTTAAGATACGAACAATTTGAAACAATTTCGGCATATTCTGGGGAAGAGGCATTATCTGCATTGAAAGAAAATTCCATTGATTTCATTATTCTTGATATAATGATGCCTGGCATGGATGGTCTTGATGCCTGCCGAAGCATCCGAAAATCTTATAATGTTCCAATTCTGTTTTTAAGTGCGCGTGATAAGGAGATCGATAAAATTGTTGGTCTCGAAATAGGAGCAGACGATTACATAACCAAACCATTTAGTTGTCAGGAACTTATCTCCAGGATAAAGGCTCACTTCAGAAAAGTAGACAGGCTGTTTAAAGAATGGAATAATATTGATTTCGATAAAGAAAAATTGATTTCTCCACTCATTTTAAACGAAAAGACGTTTGAAGCATTCCTTAATAGCAGGAAGCTCGATTTATCAACGAAGGAATTTCAAATATTGTTTTTTCTTATGAACCACCCCAATAATGTATTGACTCGTGAGCAGATCTATGAAAATGTTTGGGGAGACGAATACGGAGAAATAAATACCGTAACTGTTCATATAAAAAATATTCGTAAGAAACTTGATCCTGAGTGTGACTTTATTAAAACAATTTGGGGTATCGGATATAAGTATACAGAAAGAGAATAATTAGCATGAAACTAAAAATAAAGCTTTCCCTTTTATTCCTGATAATGTTTCTTGTTTTTATGACTTCAATAGGAATATATTTGAAGATTATTTTTGCAGCAGGTTCACCGATACGAAGTTCAGCGCTGATTCCACAGTATGTTTCTTTGCTTCTGCCCATATGTGCCATTGCCTGTATCATATTTAGTATTCTCATTCTCTATATACGTTTTAATATAGAGAAACCAATTCAATTACTTAATGCCAGGTTGGAAGAGGTCAATATAGTACATACATTGCATCCGCTTACACGAAGGAGTAATGATGAAATTGGTGCTCTTTACAAACACTTTAATAATATGGAGGAAAGGCTTCGACTGGCAAACAAAGAGCAAATAGATATCATTGCGGCAATTACTCACGATCTAAAAACACCTTTAACATCTATGAATGGTTTTGCTCAACTGCTAGGTACGCACAGGGATCTACCAGAGACTGAAAGGCAGGAATATTATGAGCTGATTCAAAAGAAGTCGAAATATATGACAGAACTCATCAATGACTTCTCCAGTTTTACCAAAGAAAAAATGGATTTAGAATCTATGAGAACTAAACCTATAGATGTTTCAAAATTATTCGAAGATATTGCAATGGAATATGAATATGAACTGGATGGACTTGGCTATGAGTTTACTTGTCATCATTCATTTGCAGAAAATATGCTGATGATGGCCAATGAAACGATGATACGTCGGGTTTTCGGTAATCTCTTCAGTAATGCGGTAAGATATGGAGGGGAAAGAGAGTTAAAAGTGTACATGACCGGGTATCAACAAGGGCGTCATGTATTCTTTCTAATTGAGGATAATGGAATTGGTGTACCAGATAAGGATATATCATCCCTGTTTCTCAAGTTTTTCACTGTGGATAAATCAAGGCAAGCCCAGAACGAGGGGATGGGACTTGGTCTTGCAAGTTGTAAATCCATTATTGAACATCATGGTGGCAAAATTTTTGCATATCATTCCGAGTATGGAGGTTTAGGGATAAAGTTCAGCCTTCCTCTTATGACATAATACTAACTCATTCATCCATTTTCTTTACAACAAAGTTAAAGGTCGCTGCCAGCTGTGAATACAAAGGCAGCGGCTATTTTTATTTGCCATTGCTTCATAGTTTTTTATATTCTCTTTATTAACATTTATTTTCTTTTAAGTGAAGCTTTATCTTTGCATTGTAATATTTTCTTGTAGCCAAAAACAATACAAGAATAGAAAGGAGTAAAACTATATGACTAAAGATAATTTTCTTGATGTCGCCATAGACAAGAGATCCCACTTAGGAATCTGCACTTTTTTGTCTATTGAAGTGACGAGGGGAGTAATCATTAGAACTGAAAAAGGAGGATATTGGAATGTCAGTTGAATTCAGCCGTTGGCCTGATAACTACATGATGTCATACCAGGTTACCAAAGCCCTGGGTATGGCAAGCCTCGGTGCTACGGATGTCACCGAGATCTACGAAGCCTGTAAAAAAATAGATCCAAATGATAAGGATACGTGGCATAGAGAATGGCTTATAACGGCTCAGGCCCTGGAAAAGCACGGAAAGGAGGCCGAAGCCATTGGAAACTGGTATACAGCACGTAACTGCTATATTCGCTCTTGTAATTACTACCGAATTGCGGAGTATTCTGTGATGAGTGATGACGCTGAGAAAATATCTCTATTTAATAAGGTAAATGAACTCTTTGAGGCTGCAGGAAAATACTTTGATGTTCCTCCGGAGAAGATCAAAGTTGATTATGAGGATGTTAAACTGAATGGATATTTCTTCTCGCCTTCTTGGATAAAAGGCCCGAAGCCAACGATTTTCGCTCTCAACGGTGGGGATGAGTGGTCAATCGAGAACTATTTCTGGCTGGGCCCTGCCTTTCTTTCGTGTGGGTACAACTTTCTGGTCTATGACCAGCCTGGAACTGGTCTGTCAATGTATGAGAAGGGGAAGGGGAGACGGGCTGACAGCGAGGCCTTCCATTCACGGGCAATCGATTTTCTTCTGACACGTCCGGAAGTCGATCCAGATAAAATCATCGTGCACGGTGAGAGCTTTGCGGCATACGACTCTTTGCGATTTGCTTCATTTGATCACAGAATAGCTGCCGTCATTTCCGACGGTGGTACGCATGCGTTCGACTGGGAAGCAATGCTTAAATGGATGCCACCGAGTCTGGCAGCCCACGGCATGAGAATTTTGGGCGCCAAAAGTTTGGATGAATTTGCGGGCAATCCGCGTTTTGCCTATGATCTGGAGGGCGTGCTCCACCAAATAGAGTGCCCGCTTCTTGTGATGCATGGTGTGGAAGAGATATTGGTACAGCCAAATCCGCTATCACAAGCCTGGAAGAATTACGAGCAGGCCGGTTCGAAAAACAAGACGTTTTTCCCAATTGAGGACAGACGACTTGGCGGATTAGAACATTGTCAGGTTGACAACATCAATGTTCTCCATGAGGTAGCGCTGAATTGGCTCTGCTCCATCGGGCTTGGTCCGACAGCACCTCGCCCAAGTGATCGCTAGCATATTAAAAAATGATTTATGGCAGCCCTCTTTTTTCCCTTCTCATAGATGATTTAGGGTAGTTGCACGTGAAGATCTTGCAAATTGCTGTCCTCATTTTGTTTCCAGATTTGTTTTTCTATAAAGGATGTGGTTCTAGGGTCTAGGTGCAAAAATGAAGGGGTATTCTTCTTCCTAAAAAGAGGTTCAGACAGAATGAGAAACGGATACGCAAGAGGTTGAATTTAAGAAGTTAAGGCTGAATCGAAAGCACTTGACTATATAAGGAGGAATAACTATACTAAATTTAGAGAGTAAAATATTTAAACTTATGTTTTTTTGTAGTATATGGCCATGATGTTTCCTGATTTGCAAGTACAAACAAGAAATAGATTTTATTTAAATATATAAAGTATGAAAGGTGGGATGGTAATGAAAATTCTCATTGTCGGCTATTTCACGGAGTCCTCTAAATTGAATATTATAAGGCATTTTCCCGAAGAATGGAACATCATTATAGTTCCACCTGGAGAAGAAATGCTGCATCATATGAAAGATTGCCAAGTAATCATACCAGAACATGTTAGAATTGACTACAATCTACTTTCTATAGCAAAAGAATTAAAATTAGTTCAGACAGGTGCAGGATATGATAATGTAGATATCGATGCCTGTACACAACTCGGCATTTGGGCAGCCAATGCAGCAGGAGTGAATGCTCAGGCAGTGGCTGAGCATGTAATGGCATTAATATTATCTTATTATAAAAACATACCGTTTCTTGATGCTTTCATGAAAAACAAAATAGATCAAAATCAATTGAATTATACAGGGAGTGAGTTAAAAGGCAAAACAGTTGGAATTATTGGGTTTGGCGCTATTGGTAAAAAAGTAGCCAAGTTTTGCGAGGTTTTCGATATGAATGTGCTGGTTTATGCAAGAAATCCTGTTAAACAGTATGATGGGTTTGCTCAGATAATAAATTTCGATGATCTTATAAGCAAATCAGATATAGTAACTGTACATGCATCCTTGAATCCGCAAAGCCAAAAACTAATTGACAAAGAAGTATTCAAGAAAATGAAGAATACTGCATTGTTTATCAATACATCTCGTGGTGGGATTGTAAATGAAAAAGACTTAATAGATGCGTTAAAAAACAAAGATATCTCAGGTGCATGTCTTGATGTGTTTGAAAAAGAACCCCTTCCAATTGACAGTGAGCTTCGGAATTTGAGTAATGTGATACTTACGCCTCATACAGCTGGGCTGCCTGACGGTCTTAAATTTCATAAAAAGAGATATGATTTCTTTGTGAATAATATAAAGCGTGTAGAAAATGGTGAAGAGCCTGAAAGTAAGCTTAACCAGTTGCTCTAGTTTTGATATAATAAAAACAGATTCTCCCTATACAGATTTGTATGGGGATACATTTGACACCAACTAAGTCAGAAAGGTGTTCAAGAGAGACCGTTCATTTTCAAGCTAATTGAGAATGGACGGTCTCTCTTTTTTAAGAATAATGTTTGTGCACATTTAAAATAGATCGTATGTAATTTTTTTAGAGAAATGGAAAAAGGCACAAAACTGGGCAATACACCAAGCTGTGACAAAAGAAAGACTAACCCAATTTGGATTAGTCTCAATGTTAAATTATTGCCCCATATTTTTTGAATTCATGGTCGTGATTTCGGCTCCTGTATCTGTATTTATAAATTTAACTGATACGTTATCAACTGGTGTTCCGTTAAAAATGTTATACATACCACCGTACATATACAAACCCAGTGCAGAGAAGTTTTCAGTCATGGATAACTCAGTAGACTTAGTAGTAATCACAAATTCGGTATAGTTTTCATTGGCTGTGATATCTGTATAATTCGGATAATCTTCTGAGCCGATCATCTCCGATAAAGATGTATTGATATTGGTATTTAATTCTGCCATCATATCTTTATGCTGCTGTTTTGTTAATATGTATTTTGCGCTTCCATCCTCATTCAAGGTAATGGACTTGTAACCCTTTTCTTTGCTTAATTCGTTTAATTCTTCTTGTGTTTGTTCGCCAACAAATTGAGCAGGAATCGTTAGCTCGACATTGAAAAGTCCTTTCTCTACTTCGACACCTCCCATGGCTTCTAAGTTGTCTTTGGTTTCATCTTCAGATCCCTCGATGGAACTTTCAGAAATGGTCGTTTCCGATGTCGTAGAAACAGTACCTGTTTTTTTGCTGCATCCAGCTACTAGAATCGTTGTAAGGATAAGAATAGCAGTTGTGAATAACTTTGATTTTTTCATACTTAATAATTCCCCTTAGTTTTATAGTATCAAAAAGCCTTAGGCTAATTAATCTCTTTTACATTAATAATAACTCACCTTAATTTGTTAATAAATTTGTTTCACTATCTCCGAAATACCTTCTTCAATATATTCCTTCTCCACATTTGAGATATTAAGTTTTAAGATAGAGTTTCTTTCTAGAAAGGAACGTAAATAATTATTATTTACTCCATCAACTATAATTGATTTATCTTTTAGTCGGTGTATCACCTTCTCACATGATATCTGCTCATTCAATTCAATATAAGTATGAAAAGCAATATTTTTTACCGGAGCATACGAAAAGTTAGCCAGATTCCGCTTTTTTTGTTCGTTTTCCAATGCCGATATTAAACAGTTCGCTCTTGAATAATAAGTTGCTTTCATTTTTTCTTTATGTCTTTCAAACATGCCGTTTTTAATATAGATTTCTAATGCTGCCTGTGAAAGCATAGAACTGTCTATATCAAGAATCCTTTTGTACTGACTAAATATTTTGATTAATGAATCGGGGATTACGGCAATGCCAATTCTTAATCCAGGGAAGATGATTTTTGAATAACTCTTTAAATAGATGACATGTGTAAAATTATCGTAGGAATAGATTGGGTCAGCTTTTGAATTTTGTTCAAAATCAGCTAAGTAATCATCTTCTACAATGAATACATTATATTTTCGTGCCAGTTCTAAAATTTTCTTTTTCTCTTCTTGAGAGTAGGACGTTCCCAAAGGATTATGATATCTTGGCATTGTATAAAAGAATTTAATGTTTTCTTCTCTAAACATTCTCTCTAATTCAAATAAATCAATTCCTTTACTGGTTCTTTTGATACCAAGTACTGGTACTTGCAGTGCTTGTAAGGATTCAATGAATAGATGATAACCTGGTTGCTCTATTAATATGGTTTCTCTATTATTAGGAAAAGGAATTATAGCCAAGATGGATAATGCCTGCTGAATTCCAGATGTTATAAAAATATTTTCCTTCTTGGCAAACACCTGATAATTGGTTAACTGTTTTTGGACCACATCGATCAAGGAAGGTAATCCCCTGGGAGTACCATAGATAAACAAATCATTCTTATAGATGTCAATTGCCTGATTGATGCAGTGCTGAAAATCTAGATACGGAAACACCGCAGGATCAGGAGAAGAAGAGGAAAAGTCCAATATAAGTTTATCCCCTTGAATTAATTCGGTTTTTGATGTTACAATATAATAACCGCTTTTGGGAAGAGAATAAATTATATGTTTTCGTTCCAGTTCAGCCAATGCACGAATAACAGTACTTTTGTTACAGTGATAGGATTTCGATAAAATGCGAATGGAAGGGATTTTCTCACCTTGTCGATAGTCGCCACTTTTTATCATGTTTTCAATATCGTTTAATAATGATAGATATTTATACATAGTACACACCTTCATTTCTGTACCGGTACACATTGAGTTTGTTTCCATTGTAACATAGCGCTGTATAAATTAAAATAGGAATATGAAAACTACAACGATAAAAGCAATTGGAGAATAGATGGAGGAATACAGATATGAAGATGGTCTATGAAAAACCGAAAGCGGAAGATTATGTTAGCTTAAGACTTCGTTCAGGAATGGGTGATAAGGATTTGGATAGAAGCAAAAAAGCATTAGCAAATTCATTATTTACAGTATCTCTTTACGAAAAAGAAGAGTTGATTGGATTTGGAAGAATTGTAGGTGATGGAGGAATCACTTATGTGGTGAGTGATATTATGGTGGATGAAAATTATCGAAGGAGAGGTTTTGCAGATCTAATCATGAAAGAAATCAATCACTACTTTGAACAAAATACGTTTGAAGATAGTTATATCTGTTTGATAGCGAACAGTCCTGCAGATTTGTTATATCATAAGTATCAATTTGAGTATTTGCCACAAAATAAGTACGGCATGTTACGTAAACAAAGCTGAATAAAATAAGTACTTGTTATTAACATTCTGGAATACGGGCAGCTGATGCAGGGTTTATAATAGAAATATTTATGATAGAAGAAAATGAAAAAAATGCACTTGTAACTCTTTTGGCAAATGAAAATCATGGAGGAAAAATAGATGAAAAAGGGACTTAAAATAATCGGTAAGATATTCCTATTGATTTTAGGGATTATCGTCGGATTTGTAATAATCTCAGCAGTATCGCATAACATTCAGAATTCAATTGAAAAAAACAAATACAAAATCGGTCAGTCGATAGAAGTTGATGGTAAAAATATGCATGCGTATGTGACCGGCTCAGGAGAAAAAACAATCGTGTTACTAAGTGGCTTAGGGACCGCATCACCAATTGCTGATTTTATGCCTTTAGCAGAAAGATTAAGTAAGGATTATAAAGTTGTAATCCTTGAATCCTTTGGGTATGGTTTTAGCCGTACGACGAAGAAAGATCGATCTAATGAAAATATAGTAAATGAAATAAGAACAGCACTAAAAGAATTAGATATTAGCGGACCATATATTTTGATGCCTCATTCCATATCGGGTATATATTCAATGTATTATGCAAAAAATTATCCAAATGAAGTGGAAGCAATAATCGGAATTGATGAATCTGTGCCGAATCAAACCAAAACCAATAAAGATGAGGATATGTCACACAATTTGACGTTACTTAACACGTTAGGAATTATGAGGGATCTTTCATACCTTTCACCAAGTGCTGATGACGGTATGAACCAAAACAATTATTATTCCGCGGAACTAGTTAAATTGAAAAACAAGGCAACCCTTTGGAATAGTCTAAATGTCTCTATAATAAATGAATTGAATACGGTAAATTCAAATACAAAAGAACTTTACGACGTGAAATATCCAAATGATTTACCTGTTCTAGCATTTTTATCAAAAGATACAGTGGACACAGAACCTGATTGGTTACCACTTCATGAAGAAGTGATTTCAAATGCTGCCATTCAAAAGATAGAACCCCTTAGTGGAGGGCACTATTTACATTGGACAAATGCTGATAAAATTGCCGAAATGACGGAAGAGTTTATATCCACACATTTAAAATAAAGGTGTAAACTTTCGAAGCGAGTAAAGTTTAGTACTGCCATACGGACATTTCTTTAAACATGACAAACCGAGATAAAAAGAGCCATTGCATCATAAGTAATATATAAACTTATGATGCAATGGCCCTTAATTTACTCTATAAATGAATCTTTATTCCAGTTCAAATGCGCCCGTATAAAGCTGATAATACGTTCCTTTTTGTTCAATCAAGCTTTCATGGGAGCCTCTTTCAATAATCTTGCCATGATCTAGAACCATAATCGCATCACTATTTTTCACAGTCGAGAGCCTATGCGCAATAACAAATACAGTTCTACCTTTCATTAGGTTATCCATACCCGTTTGAATTAAGGCTTCTGTTCTTGTATCAATTGAAGAAGTTGCTTCATCTAAGATCATAGCTGGTGGATCTGCGACTGCTGCACGTGCAATCGAAATTAGCTGCCTTTGTCCCTGGGAGAGGCTTGAACCATTTCCTGTCAACATTGTTTGATAACTATCCGGAAGTCTTGTTATGAAATCGTCTGCATTGGCTAATTTTGCTGCAGCCATACATTCTTCATCAGTAGCATCCAGTCGGCCATAGCGGATATTTTCAAGGACAGTATCTGTAAATAAATTGACATCTTGTAATACCACCCCCAGTGAACTTCTAAGATCTGGTTTTTTGATCTTAGAAATGTTAATTCCATCATAACGAATCTTACCTTCCCATATATCGTAAAAACGATTGATTAGGTTTGTAATGGTGGTTTTCCCTGCACCAGTTGCCCCAACAAATGCAATTTTTTGCCCTGGTTTTGCAAAGAGAGAAACATTATCTAGCACTAATTTTTCAGGCACATAGCCAAAGTCAACATCTTCTAGTCTGACATCTCCCTTTAATTCCGTAAGAGTGGTTGTTCCATCCTGATGAGGGTGTTTCCATGCCCACATTTCTGTTTTTTCCTTCGTCTCAATTAAGTTACCATTGAGATCTTTTTTCGCGTTTACGAGAGTTACATAGCCATGGTCTTCCTCAGGTTGTTCATCCAATAACTCAAATATACGCGTTGCACCAGCAAGTCCCATAGCAATCATAGATACCTGCATCGATGCTTGACCAATCGTCTGTGAAAGCTGTCTTGACATGCCTAAAAACGAAACAATAATACCAATGGAAACGATGCTGATACCTGTAAGGCTCAGGTTTGGTGTCTTTAAATAGACCATTATTCCACCAACGACTGCGAGCAGAACATACATGAGGTTTCCCACATTACCTAGAATCGGCATTAGAACATTTCCGTTCTGGTTTGCTTTTTCTCCATCTTTAAAAAGCTGTTCATTTAATTTTTTAAACGCTTCTTTGTTCTCATCTTCATGACAAAATACTTTAACGACTTTCATTCCCTGCATCATTTCTTCAATAAAACCTTCTTCTTTTGCTAAAGATTTCTGTTGCTTTATCATGAAAGTTGCAGTGGTACTGCCCAGTTTCTTTGCAATCTTTAGCATAAAAAAGATTACAAGCATCACTACGAAGGTGAGCCAGATGCTGTAGTAAAGCATAGTAAGGAACATGACAGTTACAGACAAAATAGACTGGATTAGTGTCGGAATACTCTGTCCGATGAACTGTCTTATGGCATCAGCATCATTGGTATAAGTACTCATGATATCTCCGTGTGCATTGGTATCAAAATACTTAATAGGAAGCGTTTGCATTTTGTCGAACATATCATTTCTAAAATTCTTCAATGTCCCCTGTGAGACCATTGCCATAATCTGATTATAAGTCAACGATGCAATAACACCACAGATATAGATTAAGCCCATGGTTATTAGTATTGATGTAAATTTACCTGCGACAGGTTCAAATCCTTGGTTCACACCAGGGATGATACATTCATCAATTAACCTCTGAATAAAGATCGTTCCAATTGTAGAAGCAAAGGAACTGATTACAATACAGATAATAGTTGCAATTAATTGAATTTGATAATGTAAAAATAAATATTGGATCAGGCGCCCAAAGCTGTGTTGTTTTTTCTTATTCATGCGTTAGTCCTCCTTTTTTCCATTGGTCTGTGACTGATAAACTTCATAATAGATACCTTTGTTAGAAAGCAATTCATTGTGGGTTCCCTGCTCGGTGATCCCACCACCATCTAATACAATAATCTGGTCTGCGTCTTCCAAAGATGATGTTCTCTGTGCAATAATGATCTTGGTTGTCTCCGGAATTTCTTCACGAAGTGCCTTTCGGATCATAGCATCGGTCTTTGTATCGACTGCAGAAGTAGAATCGTCCAGAATCAAAATCTTAGGTTTTTTCAGTAAGGCTCTTGCAATACAGAGTCTCTGTTTTTGCCCTCCTGAAACATTGGTTCCACCTTGTTCTATATAGGTATCATATTTGTCAGGAAACTGCTCAACAAATTCATCTGCCTGAGCTAGCTTACATACTCTGACAAGTTCTTCATCAGTAGCATCTTTTTTTCCCCAACGCAGATTTTCCTTAATTGTTCCGGAGAATAAGATGTTTTTTTGTAATACCACTGCAACCTCATCGCGAAGGGATTCAAGATCATAATCTCTAACATCGATTCCGCTAACAGTGACCTTACCCTCGGTGACATCGTAAAGTCTGGAAATCAATTGAATCAACGATGTCTTTGAAGAACCTGTACCACCAAAGATACCAATAGTTTGTCCGGATTTAATATCCAAATTGATATTCGTCAATGCGGGCTTTTTGTTCTTTTTAGAGTAGCTAAATGAAACATTCTCAAATTGAATGCTTCCATTTTTTACTTCCGTCACACCATTGTTAGGTGAAGTTAGGTTGCTCTCATAACTTAACACCTCACAGATACGATTGGCAGATTCAGTTGCCATGGAACATATAACAAAAACCATTGACAACATCATAAGAGAAGAAAGAATTTGAACCCCATAGGTGATCAGTGAAGATAACTGTCCAGTTGTTAATTCGGTTGCTCCGCTGTTAATGATGGTCTTTGCTCCAATGAGACTTACAAGAAAGATAGCAAGAGAGATACAAAACATCAAGATTGGATTGTTCAGAGCAATAATTCTCTCCGCGATTGTGAATTCCTTACACAGCTCAGCGGTTGAATTATGAAACTTTTCTTGTTCATAGTCCTTTCTTACGAAAGACTTCACAACACGGATTCCTTGTATATTTTCCTGCACAGAGTTATTCATAGCATCATATTTTTTGAAAATACGTTTAAAAATAGGGAATACGGTAAAGACAATTGAGAATAATGCAGCTGCAACAAAGGGAATCATAATTAAAAAGATGAGGGACATTTTTACGCTAATGGTTAAGCTGATGATGACCGAAAAAATAAGCATAAGTGGTGTTCTTACTGCAATTCTAATAATCATTTGATATGCGTTTTGTACATTGGTCACATCCGTTGTCATTCTTGTTACCAAAGATGCGGCTGAAAAATTGTCAATATCAGCAAAAGAAAAGTTTTGTATTTTATAAAACACATCTTGCCTTAAATTCTTGGCAAATCCGCAGGATGCCGTTGCACCAATCCTTCCTGACATGTATCCAAATAATAGGGATAACATTGCCATAATAATTAAAATAACTCCATAACGTATGATAGGTGTCATTGATGAACCGGTCATCTTATCAATTAAACTAGCCATAACCAGCGGCAATAAACATTCTAATATTATTTCCAAAGTTATATACAATGGTGTTAATATAGAAGCTTTTTTATATTCTCTAATACTCTTCATTAACGTTTTTATCATGTTACTTTCTCCTTTACATTTGTTTTATAAGCGAGTATTATTTTATTGAACTATCGTTGTTTAGTCAATGATCAATGATTATAATTAGTTCAATATGAAACGAATTCGAGAAATCGTTGATTATTACAAAGCAAATAAACTATTTAATTTAAAGTTGGGGGTTTTATGAAAGAAGATTTGAGAGTTGTTAAGACGAGAAGAAACATAAAAAGTGAAATGATGGAATTATTGCAGAAAAAGCCCGTAGAAAAGATCACGGTTACTGAACTTGCCTCCCAGGCTATCATAAACAAAGGGACATTTTATCATCATTACTCCGATATTTATGATTTATATCAGGAACTTGTGTCTGATTTTATTGAGAACTCACTTGGTTCCCTGGATTACTATGAAGATTTCTTTACAGAACCAGAACGTTTTATTCAAAAGTTTCTTTGTGATTTCAGGGATAATGACATCAAAAAAAAATTCCCCTTTTATAATGAGGGATCTCATAGTCTTTTTCTACCATATTATGTAACGGAAGTACTTTTAAATAGACTTATGTCTGTAAACTGTGTTGAAGATACCATTGAAAATCGAGTAAGAGTACAATGCTGTATTACTGCTGCTACAGCCACAAAGTCTCATTTTGATGAGACACATACTAACATTATTATTCAAGTTGTAAGTAAGATGATTCGTTCGACATTCCCCCAAATAAACTAATATTATGAATTCAAGTATACTTATCTACACAAAAAAATAGCCATAGGGTAAAATCCCTGTGGCTATTTTTTTACCTAAATAGACCGGACACTTATTAAAAAAGTAGGATAAATGATAGGGGTGCATGTTCTCATAAAGTGATCTATAAAAAATTTCTTAAAGGATTAGATACGTCGGATACATAAACGCTCAGACGATGCAGCTTTTAGCATATTCATCTGCCACCTCCAGCAACTTCTCAATACAATCATTGGATTCCCTATTATAAAGGCATGTCACCTTAAAATAATCCTCAAATCCTACCAGTGGAACAAACCGTACCGTATCATTTGCAAACTGCTTCATATGGCTGGCTAGGAGAGAGATGCCAATCTGACAATCCACCATGAGCATCATATTAAGTAGAGAGTTGGCCTCGTAAACCGTGTTTGGAGAAAAGCCTTCTCGTGAATAAATGTTGTCAATGAGATTGTGGTCAATTCTTGAAAACTTTGAATCCATATGTATAAAGGGCTCGTCTTTTATCATCGTAAGGGAAACGGATTTTAGCTCGGAAAACTTGTGATTCTGGGGCAGGACGACACACATTTGATCTGTAAAAACAGTCTTTTTTAAAATGTGAGGGGGGCAGTCGATTTCAATATCCGGCAGGATGGCGACATCTATCTGGCCACTTGCTAAGGTTTCCATGATGTGATTGTACGTGTAGTCCATGGGGTTGACCTTGATGGTGGGATAAAGCTCATGAAATCGTTTGATGAGTTTGGGAAAATGATGGACCAGGGCCGTTCCTAAAAGTCCAATGCTAATGACTCCGGTGGTCCCGTTTTCCAGATCCTTTACCTTTTTTACGGCGGAATCATAAGAATGTAGCGTTTTTTTGATTTCGTCATAAAAAACTTTTCCGGTGGGGGTCAGTTTTACGTCTCGTTTATTTCGCATAAAGAGCTGGGAACCGATGGAATGCTCTAAGTTTATGATCAGCTTGCTTAAGGTGGGCTGGGTGATATGGAGCTGCTGGGAAGCCTTTGTGTAGCTTAGGGTTTCGGCCAGGACGATAAAGTATTCTAATTGAAAAAGGTTCATTTATATTCTCCTTATTCTCTGAACAATTCTTGCTTTACTTCTCCAGTATATCATGAGTTCTCTCTGAAATCTTAATATTATGAAAAATCAATAGATATATTACATGAAAAAATGTTATTACTGTAATGAATATTATCAATTTCTGATAAAAGCAAAAAGGTGATAGACTAAAAATACAAAAAAAGTAACAGTAAAATACTGATAATCGTCACAATCTACAAAAAGAAAAGAAGGTGTTACATATGATTCGAACGATTGCTGTCATTGGAGCCGGAACCATGGGCCATGCCATTGCAGGATGCTTTGCTTTATATGGGTATCATGTTTCCATATACGAAAGTTTTGAAGAGGTGCGCAGTACCTGCAAGGAGAAAATCAGGAAACAGTATGAATTTCTCCAAGAGGAAGGGGTGATTAATCCAGAAAGGATTGAGAAATCCCTAGCAAATATTGAGACGTTCAATGAACTGGAGTTTGCGGTAAAGGATGCAGATTACATCATTGAAGCAATCCCCGAGAGACTAGATTTAAAGCAGCAGCTTTTTGAAAATCTCATCAAGTACGCTCCGGCTGATGCCATTATCACCAGCAACACCTCAAGTATCGCATTTTCCGATCTGACTGCCAAAATAGAGGAAAAGGATAAGGCCAGGATCATGGTATGCCACTGGTATAATCCGGCTCATTTGATTCCTTTGGTGGAGTTGTCATTTTTTGGAAATATGACAGAAAGCCGATACCAGGAGGTGGAAGATCTTTACCACTCCATCGAAAAACGGCCGGCTAAGGTAAAAAAAGACATTCCGGGACTTTTGGCCAACCGGATTCAACAAGGAATCGCAAGAGAGGTATTTTCTCTCATGGCCATAGGGGCGGCTGACCCAAAGGATATTGACATTGCTTTGAAATACGGCCCGGCATTCCGATATGCTACCACAGGCCAGCTTGAGGTAACAGACTTTGGGGGGCTGGATATCTGGTGCACCGTGGGGGATAACCTTTTATCTGTTATGGACAGCTCAGCGGAGGCAAGCCCCCTTCTTCGGGAAAAGGTCATGGAAGGAAAGTTGGGTTTTAAGACTGGAGAAGGGTTCTTTTCTTATCCGGAGGAGAAAAAACAGGAGATTCAGAATCAGTTTCACAAGCGGTTAATTCGTCAGCTGCAGGCCAGTAAGAAGTACGATTAAAAGCATCTAAAATAGATAAGATGGAGGGGTAATCATGATAAAGAGAACGCTGGAAGAATTAAAAAGCTACAATGCTCCAGGGCATTTTGGTATGACGGCTATGAGGATTCATGGAAAAGAGGAGACAGGAGCGGAGAAGTTCTGGATGGGGCTGTCCACCTTTTTACCGGGAGGCGGAGCGGAATATGCCTATGAAGACAATCCCTTAGAGAAGGTTTATTACGTCTTGGAAGGGGAGATGACAGTGACGGACAAAGCGGGAACAAAGTATGTGGTTCATCAAAACGAAAGCATATCCTTCCTGCCAAATGAAGGACGTTATTTGGTCAATGAATCCAACCGCCCGGCAAGTATGCTGGTCATCATCAATTATCCGCAATAGGAGGGGGAATCCGTATGGTAAGCAAGGAATTTATGGGGAATTTATTTGACGTATCTGGCAAAGTTGCTCTAGTGACAGGAGCGACAGGAGCTCTTGGAAAGGCAGTTTCCATCGGTTACGGTCTAGCAGGAATGAAAGTCATGGTCACAGGCCGCAAGGAAGAAACCTGCAAGGCACTTTGTGAGGAGTTAGAGGCACAGGGCATTCCATGTGCATATTCCACGGGGGACCCGGCTTTGGAAGCAGATGTTATTAAAGTGGTCAACGATACCATCACGGCATTTGGGGAAATTAATGTGCTGGTGACGGCAGCAGGATATAACAAGCCTCAGCCTATTATGGAACAGGATTTATCCACATGGAAGCAGATTATGGATTCCGACGTTCAGGGAACCTGGCTCTTCTGCAAATATGTAGGCGAACAGATGATAAAGCAAGGGAAGGGCGGAAAGGTTATTATGGTTTCCTCAGCCCGCTCCAAAATGGGTATGGCGAATTATACAGGTTACTGTACCGCAAAGGGCGGCATTGATTTGATGGCCCAATCTCTGGCTTGTGAGTGGACTGCAAAATACCAAATCAATGTCAATACAATCAATCCCACTGTGTTCCGTTCTAATTTGACCGAATGGATGTTTGATCCGGAAAGTGCTGTTTACCAGAATTTCTTAAAGCGCCTTCCCATCGGGCGCCTAGGCGAGCCAGAAGATTTCGTGGGACCATGCATTTTTCTTGCATCAAAGGCCAGCGATTTTATGACGGGGGCCAATGTAGCCACAGATGGCGGGTATTGGGCTAACTAATTGTGGCCAAATCATTCGAACATACAAAATATAAAGTGAAATTACGGAGGTAAACACCCATGAGCAAGAAAGTATTCGTAGACTTAACCCATCCATTCAGTGCCGATATTCCTCGCTGGCCATATTTTGATAAGCCAGTCATCGACAATAAGCACTCCTTGGCAAAGGGTGGTGTCTTAACTCAGTACATAGGATGTACCATGCACACTGGAACTCACTGTGACGCACCGAGACATGTCATGGAAAAGGAATTTGACGGAAAGCGTGCCCGTTATACCCATGAGATGCCGGTAGACGCTTATACGGGAGATGCCGTTTGTCTGGAAATTGAAATCGAGACGTGGGGACTCATCACAGGAAAGCATTTAGATGATGCATGTAGGAGAGCCAACATCAAACCGGAAGAATTAGAAGGTATGATTGTCTGCCTAAACACAGGAATGCACCGTAAATTTGACGATTCCAAGGAGTATTACCACTATTCCTGTGGCACCGGAATTGAAGCTGGAAAATGGTTTGTAGAGCACAAGGTAAAATGCGTTGCCATGGATATGCAGGCTTTAGACCATCCCCTTCACACGGCCATGGGCAACAACGGCATGACAAGAATGAATTTAGTAGGTGCTTCCGGAAGACCTATTACCGAGGAATATATTGAGAAATTTGGTGAAGAAGCCTATGCAGAATTTGATAAGGAATTATACATAAAGCTTCACGGCCAGGAAGCCTATGACAAGAAATTCGGTGAACTGGAAGCAATTGGTTGCTGGGGCACCTGGGAACCATGCCATAAGGAAATGCTGGGACACGGCATTGTGGGCGTGGAGAACTTAGGTGGCAACTTAGACAAAGTTTCTGGAAAAAGGTTCCGTTTCTACTGCTTCCCTCTTCGCTGGTATTTAGGTGACGGTTCCATGGCCCGTTGTGCGGCAGAAATCGATGAGGACGATTTAAACGATGTTCCTGAAAGAACCTATCAGTATGGAGGATTTTAAAATGGGAGATTTGAGCAATAAGGTTATTCTGACCGTAGCCACTACGGGAGCTTGGCCCACAAAGGAAATCACCCCCTACGTGCCAATTCAGCCCCCAGAGATTGCAGAAGAGGTTTACGCCTGTTGGAAAGCTGGAGCTTCCATGTCCCACATTCATGTAAGGGATGACGAAGCAAGAGCTTCTATGGATTACAATAAATTTGAAGAGACTGTGCGTCTCATCAGAGCCAAGAAGGATTGTGATATTGTCTTAAATCTAACAACCTCCGGGGGAATTGGATTAGATGACGAAATGAGAATCAAGCCTTTTAAAGAATTAAAACCGGAGCTGGCGTCCTATGACTGCGGTTCTATGAACTGGCAGAATAACTGCGTTTTTGAAAACAGCCCTGCTTTTTTAGAGAAACTTGGCAACACCCTGCAAGAAGCTGGTGTAAAACCTGAAATTGAAATTTTCGATGTCGGCATGATCTACAATGCTCTTTATTACTTGAAAAAGGGTGTCTTGAAAGCCCCTCTCCATTTTCAGTTTGTGTTAGGAGCGGCAGGGGGAATGACTGCTACCGTAGACAACCTGGTTTATCTGAAGAATCTGATTCCAGAGGGCTGCACCTGGAGCGCTCTTGGGATTGGGAAAGGCCACCTTCCCATTCTATACACTGCCCTAGCACTTGGGGGAAATATCCGTGTGGGAATGGAAGACAACATCATGTACAGCAAGGGTGAGCTGGCAAAGTCCAATGTGGAATTTGTAGAGCGGGCAAAGCGCATCATTCATGAATTTGGCAAAGAGGTTGCCACACCAGAGGAAACAAGACAGATCCTTGGGGTGTAGTAAGGGGAGGAAAAAGGGAAAATGAGAGAAGTAGTTATCGTAAGTGCTGCCCGGACAGCCATTGGCAGCTTTGGTGGCAGTCTTGCTTCCATTCCAGTGGTGGATTTAGGAGCCACGGCTGCAAAGGGTGCGATGGAACGGGCTGGAATCAATCCGGAACAAATTGATGAAGTCATTATAGGAAATGTATTAAGTGCAGGCTTAGGACAAAACGTGGCTCGCCAGATATCCTTAAAGGCAGGGGTGCCGGTAGAGGTTCCCGCCATGGGTATTAGCAAGGTCTGTGGATCAGGCTTAAGAGCAATCACTCTGGCTGCCCAGATTATTAAGGCTGGAGATGCAGATATTATCTTGGCAGGCGGAGCGGAGAGCATGTCATGTGCTCCCTATGTCTTAAAGAATCACCGGTTTGGCCATAAGATGGGAAATGAAACTCTGGTGGACACCATGATTCAGGATGGCTTGTGGGATGCATATAACGATTACCACATGGGTGTCACAGCAGAAAACATTGCAAATCGGTACAAAATCACCAGACAGGAACAGGACGCATTTTCAGTAGAAAGCCAGCAAAGAGCCCAAAAAGCAATAGAAGCAGGCCGTTTTAAAGAAGAAATCGTGCCGGTCTCAATTCCCGTAAAAAAAGGGGAGCCAAAGATTTTTGATACCGATGAATTTCCAAGGTTTGGAACGACTGAGGATACCCTTTTAAAGCTTCGCCCTTCTTTTGTTAAGGAAGGAACCGTCACAGCGGGTAATGCTTCCGGCTTAAATGACGGAGCAGTCATGTTGATTCTCTGCTCCAAAGTAAAAGCCGAGGAATTAGGGCTTCCGATTATGGCAAGAATTACAGGCTATGGCTCTGCAGGCGTGGAACCTGAGGTCATGGGTCTCGGTGTTATTCCGGCTGCAACACTTGCCATGAAACATGCTGGAATTACTGCTGAAGAATTAGATTTAGCAGAAGCGAATGAAGCATTTGCAGCGCAAGCCATTGCTGTATGCCGTGACTTAGGACTTGACTCGTCAAAGACCAATGTAAATGGTGGGGCAATTGCCTTAGGCCATCCCATCGGCGCTTCCGGCGCAAGAATCCTGACCACCCTCCTTTATGAGATGGAGAAACGGGATGCAAAAAAAGGCCTTGCCACTTTATGCATTGGCGGCGGTATGGGTACAGCAATCGTAGTGGAACGATAGGAGGAAAGCGCATGAGAAAAGTTTCGCCCCAGGAAGCGGTTGCTTCCATCAACGACGGAGCCGTTGTCATGATTGGAGGTTTCATGTCAAACGGAACCCCGGAAATCTTGATTGATGCGCTGATAGAGAAAAACCTTAAGAATTTAACAATTATAGCAAATGACGGGGGGACTCTTGACACAGGAATTGGCCGTCTCATCAAAACTGGAGCGGTCAGCCGCCTAATCGCTTCCCATATCGGCTTAAACCCGCTTACCGGACAGTTCATGAACGAGGGAAAGATGGAGGTGCAGCTTGTACCACAGGGAACCCTTGCAGAGCAGATCCGTGCGGGAGGAGCAGGTCTTGGCGGCATCCTAACCCCTACGGGACTGGGTACAGAGATTGAAGAAGGAAAACAGGTAATTGAAGTGGATGGAACAAACTTTGTCCTTGAAAAGCCCTTAAAAGCAGATTTCGCTCTGATTCGTGCCTCGATTGCCGATGAGAAGGGCAATTTATTTTACCGGGCAACCACCAGGAATTTTAATCCCATGATGGCAACGGCGGCAGAAACAGTCATTGCTGCGGCAGAAGAGATTGTGGCAGCGGGAGATATTCAGGCGGAAAGTGTTGCCACACCGGGAATATTTGTGGACTTTCTCGTAGGAGGTGAACCTTATGTCGATTAAGGAAAAGATTGCCAGGCGTGTGGCAAAGGAATTGAACGACGGGGATGTGGTTAATCTTGGAATTGGACTTCCGACCATGGTTGCCGATTACATACCGGATGGAATCACCATTCACCTCCAGTCTGAAAATGGAATCCTGGGCATGGGAGCTGTGCCTGGAGCCGATGGCTACGATTCCAATATTGTCAATGCAGGCGGAAAACCTGTAACCGTAGAAAAAGGAGCCAGCTATTTCGATAGCGCATTCTCTTTTGCTATCATCCGTGGCGGCCACGTCAATGTGACTGTGCTGGGAGCCTTGCAGGTGGATCAGCAGGGCAGTCTTGCCAGCCACATCATTCCCGGTAAGATGGTTCCGGGCATGGGCGGTGCCATGGATCTGGTCACAGGCTCAAAAAAGGTAATTATTGCAATGACTCATACGGCAAAGGACGGTACCCCTAAAATTTTAAACAACATCACATTGCCGCCAACGGCAGTTTGTAAGGTTCATCAAATTGTGACGGAACTTGCTGTCATCGAAGTGACGAAGGAAGGTCTTGTCCTAAAGGAGGTTTCCGTGGATACGACGCCAGAAGAGGTGGCAGCAAAAACAGAAGCGCCTCTTATTATGGCTGAGAACATTGGGCACTTTTAAGATGAGAAAAATAAGTCCCGAAGGATATATTTTATATTCATCGGGGCTTGAAGATTTTTATAAAATGAATTATATATATAGTTTAAATGAAACTATTGGGGTTGTTATTTAATAAGCAATTAAAAAACAAAGAACAGGAGTTAGAAATATGGAAAAAAAAGTTGGCGTAAGCCAGGAAGAAAAGAACTTATCGTATTATAAATTTTTTGAGCGTCCTCTGGCTGAAATTCCAGAAGAAAAGCTTGTCATCTTAAAAGAGGACCAAGGAGACAAAAAAACGGGAGTGCCATTCGAACAAAGAAACCTCTATCTTGCTGGAAATGATGAAGAATACTGTCAGAGCGGCTACGGTGTCCATGAGGATGGAACTGGCTATGTATGCAATACCACTTACATGCCCGGGGTGACGGGAGAGATGCTTGATTGGTGGTTCCCTTGGCATAGTGTAGGCTCCGACCTTCGCTACAAAATATGGGACCCAGAGGATCATTACTTTGCTAGGGCTGACCGCGTAGATTACGTCTGTGACCCTGAAGTACCAATGAAGGAGAAAACCTGGGGGGTCAACCACTACATAATGGAAGATATTGGCCCCGGCCCTGAATTCCTTAAGCTATGTTTTAAAAGTCCGTCTGATTTCGGCTATGATCCTTCCATCGTTGGAAGTAAAGCATGTGAATCTATGGTTTGTGCCATCGGAGAGAGCACCTGCGCCGCTGCTATGACTCACAAATGGTTCCCATATAAAGAAGGGGTTATGTTTTCTTCTCGTTTCTGGATCGGCTTTAAACTAGATAATGGAATGATAAAGAAAGCCCTGCCCGAAGGCGTAAAAATCCCGGAAATCGTTCCAAAGGGTCTCTTTGCACACAATATCAAAGAATTTAGCAATTTAGCCGCCATTTTGCCGGAAGTGTATGCACAAAACAAAGATATATTTTAAAAACTGATAGTGAATGGAGCATTGAGAACAAGCTGGTGGTCAAGCCTGAGACTGGTAATGTTATAAGTGATCCAATATCCGAAAGGAAAACTCATAGGAAAAGAGAATCTGTGCATTGGATGGATCGAATTCTGTCAAGTCCCCGATTTTACCAATGCGATAAAAAAAGGTGCTTTTATGAATATGCAGGTAATTGGAAGTATTTAAGGCATTGCGGTTATTTAGGAAATATGCCTTCAGCGTCTTCATGTATTCTGTATTGTTTTCCCGGTCATAGTTTTGGAGAAACAAAAGATCCGGGTGAATGATGGTTTCTGCGTTGATTTCATCTTGAGAGGCTTGCAGAAGATGGTTCAGAAAGTTTTCTTCATAAGTAAGGCAGCGCTCCTTCATAATACATTTTTCATTTTTCAGTAGGAACATTACCTGGTTATAATAACGCCAGGTGTCCAGTATTTGTTCGAACCGAAAACTAATCGCAGCATTGATCTGGTTCAGCTGAAGAAAAAGAGACAGCTTATGTTTGTCAATTGACTGGTAAGGATCCTTGTAGTTGCTGGTGTGCAAAAGAATCAAAGTCCCTTTATAAAAGAAAGCCATGCTGCGCTTAAAAATCCCCGACAGCTGGTCAATATAGTAATTAGGGTTTAACTGGAGATTGGAAAAACCATGAAAGGTGAATCCCAGTACCCAGAAGTACTGGTAAAAGGGCTCTCCCAGCTGTGCCAGATGCCGGGCTGCAATGTTCTCGCTGTGTAGATTCTGCTCGATTAGGTCGGTTAAAAAACACTCATATCTCAGACCTGTTTTTTCTGCATAACACTCGGCCTTTTGCATTTCCAGGGAGAACAACTTGGACAAGTTCATGGCAAAGGCACTGTCAGCAGCTTCAAAAGGGCGGTAAAGGGAGCTTATACATAGGTATCCGACTGCGGCACGTCTAATATGAATGCTGCAAAACAGATAAGAAATTTCGGGTGAATCATCAATATCCACAATGATGGGAGAAAAAGAGGTGAACAAATGTTGAAGAACCTCTTTTTCTTTCATATTTCGAATAAACTTGCTTTTTAAATAGAATTTATTGTTATAGACATCAAATTTATCATCAAAATAATCCTCGGGGCTGGAGGCGAGAATGGAAAAGCTTGTGGTACATAATGTTATGGGATTTTTCAGATATGACCTTGCCGTGTCAAGCATACTCTGGTAACCATAACCTGCCTGTAATACTTGAAATACTTCATCTCTCTTTAGATCTGCCTTACGACAATCATATAATTCCTGCTGTATGCAGTTTAAAACTGCAAACGGATCCAAGGCCTGGTTTACGTACAATTGGTTTGCGTTTCCATTATCCATACAGCAGCCCAGCAAGAGAACGCAGCTATCCGAATTGAGAGTGTGAAAATCCTCATAGTTTCCTATGTACAGGGTATCAGGATCAAGCTGTAGTTGATCGTCATAAGGGGGCAACAAATAATGAACGCTTTCAATCCGCCGTTCGGAAAAAACAGATCCGTGGATATTGACCTGAAATTTATCTTGTATTTTTTGTGCTATATTTTTTAAACAAGCCATTTTAACTCCTTTTTAATTGTTGAGACAAATGTAGGAAACAACCCAGTAAATATGAGAAAATAATTCGATAATTGATGGAAGCTTCTTCTGTTAAGCTGTGTTATTATTTTAACAAGTAGGAAATATCTATATTTTATAGATATTTATATGACAAAAGCTTTTTATAATCACTTTCAATGATTGTACTAAAATTCAGGAAAAAAGAAAAGGAGAATATTCATGTCAGTAAAAATTTTGGGAGTCAGCGCAGGGCGTAAAAACAGCAACAGTGATATCTTGTTAAAGGAGGCACTTCTTGCATGTCAGGAGGAGGGAGCCGATGTTACAATGATCAATTTAAGAGATTATAACATCATAGATTGTACTGGCTGCACCTCATGTACCATAGGCATGTCACAGGGAAAGAATACTGGATGCGTATTGGATAAAAAAGATGATAAGAAAAAGATTATGGAAGTGCTGTTAGAAGCTGACGGAGTTATTTTTGCAGCCCCCACTTATGATCTGCAAGCCTGTTCTGTATTTGCAAAGTTCGCCCAGAGAAGTCTGAGCTATGAGAACTCATTTCTGGAAGCCATTGGGGCAATTGAACATAAGGACAGAGTCAGCGCTTTGATTGCCGTAGGCGGTTCTACCCGTTCCTGGCAGTCCATGGCTTTAGAATCCATGCAGGCAGCTATGTTCACATCGGACTTTAAGGTAGTGGATATGTATCTTGCTACGAGAGTTCCGGCTCCTGCACAATGTCTGCTTCATGATGAGATGATTGAACGAGTGGGGCAAATGGGGAAAAACATCATTACCGCAATCAATACTCCTGTGGAAGAACGCAAATGGCTGGGAGATGAAGACATGGGTTGGTGTCCAAACTGCCATTCCAATGCACTGATTTTGGGAGAAGTGCAGTGGGATGGACTTCATTTTCCAGTTGAATGCCAGGTATGCGGTGCTGGCGGAACCCTTGAAAAAGCAGATGAGGGGAAATGGAAGTTTGTGATTCAGGAAGATGGACTCATAAGAGACCGCAACACCCTGGAAGGAAGGGGGAAGCACCTGGAAGAAATTATCCATACACAGGGAGGATTCTTCTCCGATCCGGAGAAACGTAAGATCGCAAGTGAAAAGCTTGAAAAATACAAAAACCTAAATTTTAAAACAATATCATAACAAAAAATGGAGGTATTTCGATGAAGCAGTTACAGACAGATGTTATTGTGGTAGCAGCAGGACTTTCTGGTATGGCAGCAGGCATCGCTGCAGCAGAAAATGGGGCAAAGGTAATGATATTTGAAAAATCCAATACAACGGGTGGCGCTGCTAATATGGGAATGGGACCTCTTGGGGTGGGGTCTCCCATACAAAAGGAGCATATGATTTCCCTAACAGCTGGTGAGGCATTTCGCAAGCACATGTATTATACCCATTACAAAGTGGATGCACGTCTGGTCCGGGATTACTATTTCAAGTCTGGAGAGACCATTGAATGGCTTATGGACATGGGCGTGGAATTTTTGGGAGTACAGAGGGCGTTTAATGCACCGGAAGCAACAAGGGCATATTCAGATGGAGAGTTTACCTGGCATGTGGTGAAACCGGAAGGCGGTGGAGCCCCAGGCCCTCGATGTGCAACGGCCATGATAAAGAAAATGACCGAACGGGCGAAAGAGCTGGAAGTCGAACTTTACATGGAGACTCCTGTTGCCAGAATCATTATGGAAGATGGAAGGGCGGTGGGAGTCATTGCCAAAGACCCAGACGGGGAAGAAATAGAGGCAAGAGCTAAGGCGGTGATTCTTGCAACCGGAGGTTTTGGAGATAATCCGGAAATGATTAAGGAACAGACTGGATATGAATTTGGTAAGACTATCTTTAATTTTGCCATACCTGGAATGAAGGGGGACGGAATTAAAATGGCATGGGAAGCTGGTGCCGGACATGCCCCCTGTACCATGGAGCTGATGTACCAGCTTCCGGATAACATGAATCATTTTATCCTAGACGGAGCATTCCGCCAGCCGTGTCTCTGGGTCAATCGAAATGGAAATCGTTTTATGCCAGAAGATCAGATTGCCAATACTACATTCACAGGCAATGCCATTTCCTCTCAGCCGGGTTATGTGGCCTATTCCATCTTTGACAGTAAGCTATTAAAGAAATATAAGAAAAAAGGCTCGGACATTATGTCTCATGTGCATCCCCACGATCTATTTGACCACTTTGACGATCAGTGGGAAAGAGATCTGGCGGATGGATATGAGCCCATCTGTCAGGCGGATACCATTGAGGAATTGGCAGAGAAAGCCGGAATTGATCTGGAAGGGCTGGAAAAGCAGATCGAAGAGTACAATGAAATGTGTGAGGCAGGATTTGATGAGATCTTTGAAAAAGACCGTGCATATATGCAGCCCATTGAAAAAGGACCGTTTTATTGCTGCCGTCAGAATGTAGGGGCTTACGGTACTTTGGGCGGAGTAAAGATCAATCATAAGACACAGGTGTTGAATGAAGAGGCAAAGGTCATTCCTGGACTTTATTGTGTTGGGACAGATGCGTGCAATATTTTTGGAGATAGCTATCCTTTTATCCTTTCTGGAAATTCAATGGGATTTTGTTTAAACAGCGGAAGAATTGCAGGAGAAAATGCAGCAGAAGAAGCGGTTGAATATTAATGTCTTAGCATCTGAGAGCAGGTTCGTTCGATGGAGGAAATATGTGGTTAACAATTAATGATAAGCAGATAGAGGCAAACGAAGGAATGTCAATCTTAAATGCTGCTTTGGGGGCAGGTATATACATTCCACATCTTTGCGGACACCCTGATTTGGAAGCTGTAGGTGGATGCCGCCTGTGTTCGGTAGAGATTGATGGAATGGAAGAGGCAGTTCCTTCCTGCATGATAAAGGTGCAGGAAGGGATGAAGGTTACTGTTCATGGACCAAAGGCAGAAAGAACTAGAAAAACAGCCATGGAACTGATTCTTGCAACTCATCCGGCTGACTGTACCGGCTGTCCGAAGTATGGAAAATGTGAATTGCAGTCCATGTATCAGTATCTGGGAGTGGGTCCTGAGCGGTGGAAAAAGAAGTCCAGAACAGTCCCAACCGATGACAGCAATCCCCTAATCAGGCATTTGTTTACCAGATGCGTTCGTTGTGGACGTTGCGTGCGTGCCTGCAGAGAACTTCGTGGGGTGAAGGTGTTAGATTTTCAAAGAACACAGGAGGGAGTGCGCATCGGAACCGGTGGGAACATTTCCTTAAAAGAAGCTGGTTGTAAATTTTGTGGGGCATGCATTGAAGTCTGTCCTACCGGATCCATTATGGATGCCTTGGGACAGATTAACGAAGAAGCGTCTTATGGGGAACGTGTGGTTCCCTGCAAGGCGGCATGTCCAGCACACACAGACATTCCCCGTTACTTGAGGTACATAAAAGAGGGCGAATATGAGAAAGCAACGGCGGTCATTCGTGAAAAGCTGCCTTTTCCGGAAGCACTGGGATGTATTTGCAATCACGTATGCGAAACAGCCTGTAAACGCAATGAGCTTGGAGAGCCGTTGTCTATCTGCAAGTTAAAAAGAGCTGCCGCTTCTGTTCATTCCGATGATTGGAAGAAAAATAGAAAGATCGCAGATTCCACAGGAAAAAAGGTGGCTGTTATCGGAGCGGGTCCGGCGGGTCTGACAGCGGCCTATTATCTGGCAAAGAAAGGTCATGAAGTAACCGTCTTTGAGATCAACGAAAAAGCCGGTGGACAGTGTCGTTATGGAATCCCATCCTATCGGTTGCCAGACGAGGTGATGGACCGTGAAATCGACGATATTCTGGAAGTAGGAGTCCAGCTGAAGGTAAATACTACGGCAGAAGCACCGGAAGTTCTTTTAAAACAGGGATATGATACCGTTTTAATTGCAACCGGCACCCATAAGGGCACCTTGCTGCCTCTGGAGGGAAATAAGCTTTCCGGAGTCATTCTAAATACGGATTTCCTAAAAAATGCACGAAGAAACCAGATCAGAAATCTTGGTAAAAAAGTGATGGTGCTGGGCGGTGGAAATGTTGCTTATGACTGTGCTAGAACAGCTCTTCGCCTGGGGGCAGAGGAGGTTCATATTGCCTGCTTAGAAAGCAGGGATAAAATGACTGCAGCAGCAGAAGAAATCCAGGAAGGATGCGACGAGGGAGTCATTCTTCATTCCGGTCATTCCTTTCTTCGTATTACAGGCGACACGAAAGTACAGGGCGTTGAGCTTCAAAAAGTGGAGAAGTTTTATTTTGACGAAAACCGAAAAGCGGTCATAGAGCTTGTAGAGGGGTCTAGGGAGATTATACCTGTGGATCATGTGATATTTGCTGTGGGACAGGCACCTGATGAGACGGAGAAGTTAGGAGTGGAATTAAACCACGGTTTCTATGTAAAGGTAAACAGTTCTTTTGCTACCAATTTGCCGGGTGTTTATGGAGCCGGAGATGTGGTAACCGGAACAAGATCAGTAATAGAAGCAATTGCAGCCGGGAGACAGTCTGCCGTAGAGATGGACCGTTACCTTGGGGGAGACGGAGATATCTCAGAAGAACTACTAGAAAAGGAAACAGCGGATCCTTTTCTTGGAAGGACGAAAGACTTTGGAAACTTAGAGCGGCTCTCACCGCCTCTTCTGGATCCCCAGGAGCGGAAAAATAGCTTTGATGCCGTGGAACAAACATTTACCTGCGAGGAAGCTAAATGTGAGGCCAGACGCTGCTTGCAATGTGATCTGAGGTTGAATGTGACAAATCCAAAGCTTTGGAACGAATATTAGGAGGAACGAAGGATGATGGATACGATTATTTGCAATGCAATGCCGGTATATCATGAGGCACCTGTTTCTCCTATGCTTTTAAAAGATAACACGGAAAAGGTCATGGAAGCGCTATTAAAGGAACCTGCTGATGTTCGTTACCTGATTGTGCCGGAAGGTGGCTGGGAATGGGATAAACCTGAGGGTCTGACAGTCATCGAGACTCGTCATAAATCCGGTTTTACTTATGGAAATAATTCTGCTCTGATAAAGGTAACTGAGGGAGAAAAACCGATTCCATTATGCCGCAACGATGGGGGTATTTGCGGTGAAAGCAGAGTAATAACGGTTGAAGAATTACTAAATGCCGAAAAGAAGAAAGTGTATGTCGGAGGTAAGGCGGAGAAAAAGGGTTTTCTTGATTTTGATAGGAACATAACTCCAAGAGATATACTGGCTGCCGCTGGTGTGAAGGGGATATTCAAGGCAATGTATTTCGGTCATCCAATGGGAGTTTTCATCAATGAGACCACGATGGATCAACCAATTGAACTGACCACGGATTATATTGAAATCCTGAATGAAACAGATTGCATGCTAGATTTCCTTCTTAAAACCGCAGACAGATACGAAAAAGAGGCCTGTGGGAGATGTGTATTTGGTTATGAAGGTGTTTTCCAGATTCGGATGCTTTTAACGGATATGACTTTAAAAAAAGGGAAGATGTCTGATGTAGATTTAATGTTGGAATTATGCCATGAGATGAAGCAACAGTCTCTGTGTGAATCGGGTTTTTCCATTGCCAATACGGTGAAGAGTGCTCTAGACTGTTTCAAAAGTGAAATAGAGGAGCATATCACCAAGAAAAGCTGTAAAGCAGGAGTCTGCCAGAAATTTCTCACGTTTCACATTCTGCCGGATTTATGTACCGGCTGCATGGAATGTCTTGATGTATGTGAGGATGATGCCATTCTTGGGAAAAAGAAATTTATCCATGTCATCGACCAGAATGAATGCTCCGGGTGTGGTGCCTGTATAGAAGCCTGTGAGGAAAATGCAATTATAAGGGCAAGAGCGGATAAACCTAAATGTCCGAAAAAACCGGTTCCTTGCAAACATTAAAAGAGCATTCTCAATAAGCTATTTACAACGGAGTAAATATATCTTACATACAAAGATTTGCTTCTTTGAGGTGAGCAACCGACATGTTGTGAGAGAGCTTGAATATCGTGCAAGTGGTTAAGTGTTTTGTCTGCTTATCTCCATTATAAACGAAAGCCATAAGGTCAAGATCTTATGGCTTTGCTTGTGTAAAGTTATCTTATAGAAATGCTACAACATATTTCTTTTAGAAAATATTATCTTTATTTTATTTCCCTTAAATCGTAAAGTGTCTTGAGAAGAGTATTATACTGTTCTTTCCCTACAATTTGCTCCAATTTCATCTGGGCCTCTTGCCAATGAGGCATAGCAAGTGCAAGCTTGCTTTTCCCCTCTTCACTGATTGTGATACACTTTTTCCTGGAATCTGCATCCTCTATAGTAACGTTAACATATCCTTTTTTTCGTAGAATTTCCACATTTCTGGTTACTGTTGTTTGGTCCATCATTGCAAAATCAGCTAGTTCATTAACGGAAATCCCATTTTCTCTTGAGTTAATATCATTTAACAATGCGAATTGAGGAGATTTAAGCCCAGAAGAATGAAAAGCCTTGTCGTAATACTGCGTGATTACTCGAGTCGTCATTCGAAGGTTTCGGCAGGCACAATCTGCCAAGCTTAAACCGTGATCGTTTTGAAGTTCCATTTTCTATTCCTCCGATCCTTGTATATGCATATAACCATAGTTAAAAAAAGGAGTTTTGTCAAGTTTGTAGAACTTCATATGCCAAAGTATTATGTTAGACCATGCTTCTTGCAGACGGTGTCTGCCATCTCCCGAACCTGTTCATATTTACTCTCGCAAGCCTCCAAAATGGAAGAATTGAAATGTTCTTGGTATCGGTTGTCCATAAAATTTAATGCATCCACTTGCCATTTCCATAGTTCATCTTGTGACAGGTAGAAGAATTTAGGCTGAACGTTCTGCTGATAATATGATTCATCCATTTTCAAAATGTTTTCGGCGGTCAGATAAGGGGAGAGCGCCATAACGCCTGGGAAATCTTTATCCCCTTTCCATTTACCTTGATTCATGGGACAAACCTCCTGACAGATATCACAACCATAAATCCAGTCGCCAAAATTAGAGGCCATAGGCTCATTCGGGAGATCACGTCCTCCAAAGGTTGTTAAAAACGAAACACAGCTTAGTGGGTTCATGGTGTATGCTTCACATAATGAAGTGGTGGGGCAGGCTTTGATGCAACGATCACAATGTTTAGGGCAGGCTGGCAAAGTGGTCTGTTGTAGAAGTTCCATTTTTTGGTCAGTTAGGAAAGCTTCAATGCGTATCCAGGAACCAGATTCCGTATAGAAAAAATTGTTGCGACGAATGATGCCTAACCCAGCTTTCATCGCCGCCCAACGTAAAGCGACAACACCAAATTTTCGGTTTGTCTCTACCCGAAGACCAAGTTCCTTTAGGTGGTTTTCAAGAAGTTGACTGTGTTGATATTCCTCGGCTTGTTCATCAATGCGCGTATCAAATAAATAAGCTTTTGCAATATGCCCAGAGATCTCTTCTGGTACTTTATATTGTGAGTAGGGTACCGTTAATACGATAATGGATTTCGCCCATGGATATTGCTCTTGAAAGTTTTTTAGACGTTTTTGTCCTTGGTAAAATTGGCCGGAACCTGTTGCTTTTTCGATGCGTTCGTCTAGTTTTTCTCCATATCCTTCCATCATGTCGACAGGAATGATGCCACATTTCTCATATCCTAACTCAAGAGCTTTTCTTTGTATCTGGTTTTCCATAGAGTTATCTGAAAAATTTACATTACTCATAGTTTATCTACCTCGGAATCCTTTCTTATCTGCAATCCTTTTATAAGTAGCAGAGCGAATCAGGTGATTTTGACTGAAACACTGGCCAATGTGGTGATATCAAATAATGATTTCATCATGGATTAATCCTCGAAAACAATTATTTTATATACGTTCAAGCCGCATATATTTGAGTTACTTGCCAGCAAAAGAAAATATATATGTATATGCATATATTATCGAGTTCTTATTTATTTGTCAAGAATAATAATTTGTAAATAAATCAAAAATAGTACCAAGGTTATGCTGAGGAGAACGATTTATGTGGAAACAATGAGTAAACATCACATTGGGGAATAGAACAAAGTAACAATTAGGGCTGTGCATCAAGTTTCGATGCACAGCCCTAATTGTAATGTAATTTATTTCGTTTGTTTTTATGAAAGACTATTATGTTAAGTGTAAGATAAGTCATATATAAGTCATTGATAAGTCGGCTCTAATTGTAAAGAGCATACATCGTATTGGCACCAGCAATACCGTCCGCAGTAAGCCCTTCGCTTGACTGAAAACTTTTAACAGCTGATGTCGTTCCAGCTCCAAAAGTTCCATCTACCCCATTGGGATTAAATCCTCGGCAATAGAGCATACCCTGTAGCAGATAAACTGCATTTCCTTTACTGCCGGACGATAAGGTTTTCACTGCCGCCTTAGAACTTGCGCCGAAAATACCGTCGGCAGTCACACCAAGAAATCTTTGATAAGCAATCGTTGCAGCTTTCTTTGTATTAGAACCGTAAATACCATCAGCGGTTAATCCAGCGGAATAATTGTTATTGAGCCAGGTCTGAAAACTCTTGATTGTACTGTCCCCAGTTGAGCCGCCGCCGCCTCCTGTGTAACGGAGAACATAAGTCCAAGGGCTGTTGTAGTAAGAACGGGTGCAGATTTCTTTTCCGGTTTGGTCTCCAGTTTGTCCTCCAGTGGTAGTTCCGTTTTCATTTATACTGGCATGTACGATTTTACTGTTGCCGATATACATGGCAGTATGTCCGCTGGATCCAGTTCTTAGGAGTACATCACCATTTTCTAATCCTTTGCCAGAAGCCAGTGTTATCTTAGAGGTAACGTCAGAGAACCCACAGTTAAGAAACGGGTTGTACATCGTACCGGTAGCCCCAGCGCCCTTACTTTTCACGGGCACTCCTGCATTTTCCCATGCAGTTATGATAGCAGAAGAGCAGTCGTAATCAGGCCCCCACCGATTTGTCTGATCGTAACCGTGTGAGTCGTCATTTGCCAGATTAATCATCCATTGTGTAGCAGTTTCAATTTTTCCCATACCAAAAACCTCCTATTTTAATTTATTTAGTTACAGAAAATCGGACCGTGTTTTCTATATCTAAAGGTTACAGCCAGTGCAGCATGCAATACAATGCAATGGTTTTAAGTGCTTTACTAAGGTTAAAATGAATATTGGTTTACAAATCGTTTCCATTTTTCTTTTTTCTTAGTAAATACCTTTAAGGAGGATTACTTGATGAATGGTAACATAGAAAAAATAGACCAGAAGAAAGCTTTCTTACAATCTTATCAGGCACTCATTGTTTCCATAAAGACATTGGGAAATTTGTTGGTTCGTCTTGAGGAGGAGCAAAATCAATTGTTTTCTATTCTATCAAGGTTTTCTGGTATAGGTCAGGTGGAGGTGGAAATGTCGGACATATGCTCTTGTCTTAGAGAGCAGCTTAGGGAAAAGAATCAGATTTGTAAAAGAATTGTGAAAGATGTGAGCCTTATGGACTCTGAAATAGAAAAAGATATCCTATTGTTAAAATATATCTCTGGATATACATGGGAAGAAATTAGTGAAATGACCAACTATAGTTTAAGACAGGTTTATAACATACATAATCATGCACTGAAACATTTTTCCATGTAATAGAGAACACGAAAGAGAAAGGAGGCAATAAGGTGTCGAACCCTTACTGCCTCCTTTTCTGATAAAGCTGTGCTTATCCAGCTTCATGTCCAGGTATGCTGTTGTTAATATAAGTATTTCCTTCTAGTTTAGGGAAGCCGGTAACCTTCATATCACGGATGATGGGATAAAGATCCTGATCCTGAGGAAATTCAAAATGAAGGGTTTGGTCCTTTCCATAAAATGTGGCTTCGGTGCCGTCTCCTGTGAAGAAAGCAGTACTAGTTGGATAAATAACCGTACTCTCATTGGTGGCCATAACCGTTTCAGATATAGCAAAATCAAAAGACGTATCAGTAATGTTACTGATTATGATCTCACAATATACAAATGGAGATTCTGTCGCTGGAATATCCACATATTTGTAGACACCTTCATCAAAATAAGATCCTTCATATAATTGAACATTTGATTTTACCTGCTCAGTTTCGGTGGGCTTTTGGGTTACGCTAATTGATGGAACAGCTACGCTTGTTGCTTGCTCCGTGGTGTTTTCTATTGTCTGGGTCGTTTGGTTCGTCTCGTTTGCACACCCACTTAACAGGAGTCCAGTGGATAGACAAAAACATGCAAAAACAGTTCTTTTATTCATCTTTTTCACCTCATAAAATAGATAGTTAGGTCTAAATGCCATAGTAAGTACTCATGGAAAGCAGCAGTTTTGCTTGAAAATGGGGGATTAACTAACGATACAATTACTTAGATTAAAAATAATGATGACTAATTTAAACCTAATTTCCTGCTATTATATCTTTATTTTAAAGTAAAAGCAAATGTGTGTGACAAAATCCTTCTTCCAAAGACTAACCCATTACAAAATTGATTATTTATTCAAAACCTAAATTCTTGCAATACTATTTGTTTATTATCAACAAATCTTGACGGAAGCATAATATCGTAATAAATAGTTATCCATAAGCTTAAATTATTTTGTTAAAGCAATGAATGAGCGAAAGAATAGAAATGGGAGACCAAGAATGATAGTTTCGATTTCCCATTTCTATCTATGATATGATTACTAGGTTAGGATTTGTTATTGTCAAATTTCAAACATCGGCTCAATATATCCCTTAATAAATTCTATTCGATCTTTAGCTTCCGGTATAAAAAGAGAAGCAATCGAAATAACCATTTGATTCTTGGTATTCACATAAATTATATTTCCGCCGTCTCCCATAGCTGCATAGCTATTCTCATCAATAAGCCACCAAAGATAGCCATAGGCGAGATTCCCCCATTGAACGCAGCAACTATGTTCCCTCGTGCTTTCAGACATCCATTCGGCCGATACAATCTGCTTGTCATTCCAAACCCCGTTATTTAGATATAATTGGCCTATTTTCGCCATCTCGACAGGTGTCAGGAAAAGCCCCCAGCCTGCCGTGTTCAATCCTTTTGGATCAACAGCCCAGCCACTGGTGTTTTTATCACTCATAACGGCGAAATGTTCTTCTTTATTCCTTAGCACAATATTGCTAGGTACATTGATTCCCAAGGGAGAGAATAGTTTTTCTGTAGCAAAATCCAGTATGGAGCGTCCGGTCGCTTTTGCAAGGATTCCTGATAGAAGGTGGGTTCCTCCAACAGCGGAATAATTAAATTCCCCAATAGAACCATCCCCTCCTAATAGATCAAGCGCATCTTGAATTGGGTTCTGGCTTGCAAAAAACTTCTCGTATGGTTCTGTCTTATATTTATAAGGAGCTGTCATAGTGAGTAAATTTTTAATTGTAATCTCTTGAATTGTTTTTTTACCTGCATTAACGGTGTAATACGGGAAAAAGTCCAATACCCTCTGATCAACACTTTTGATGTCACCCTCATCAATGGCAATACCAATTAATGTGGAAACAATACTTTTTGTCACTGAGTAGATATGAATGGGATTATCAACAGTATATTCATTGAAATAGTTCTCATATACTTTTGTACCATTTTTTTGAATCACCAGGCCTGTGATATTACTGTAGTCTTTGTTTATTATTTTATCTAGCTCTTTGATTTTTTCTTGATTCATATAATTATTTTCCTCCTATTTAGTTATGAAGGATATCCTTGACTAAAGGATAAATCCATTAAAAATCAATTGCAAGCCTTATTTTAAAAGAAACATGGAAGATATAATTTTTTCTCAAGTTGAATGATTTATTTTAGTTCAGTTTATTGAATTTATTCGATTTTTTAAAAGTCATGATAATCAAAACATAAAAAAGGAAAACCTTTCTCAAAGTTTTCCTCATCTTAATATTCTGAATTATTTTGCTGAAATCATTTGTTATTCTACTTGATAAAATAATCTTTTAATATCTGAGCGTATTCTAAGCGTTCTTCTGGCTTTGTATTCTGCCTGTTTGTCTTATATAAATTGTCGTTCTTATACCTAGGAAACACATGAAGGTGATAATGCCATACATCTTGATTTCCGCAAGGTTCATTATGCTGTCTGGAAGATACTCCATCACATTTATACGTTTCTTTTAATGCGAGAGCGATTTCTCTTTCTAAATCATGTATCCGGTAAGAGAGTCGAGATGGGAGGTCATATAAGTTCTCTATATGCTCATTAGGAATTATGATGACATGACCCTTGTTGTTTTTCCACCAACAGGATGAAATAAATGCAGTAACGTAGTTATCTTTATATATAATATCATTCTGTTTTGTATATATATGTTCGCTCTCTACACCGTCAACTATTTGACAAAAGGGACAGACGTATCCTTCTGGTGCGTGATTATACATAGCGTACCTCCAATTTGATTTACAAATTTATATAAATAATTTTAATATTAGCATACGAAACATATGTGAAAAATTCAAGTATATAACTTTATATAAATCAGGCAGAATAAAAAGAATCATTTGGCCCAATTTTCAAACATTTTTATAGAGAACAACGTGTTTTGCCATAGTATCAGTACAAATGAAAGCATTTGCATAGATCAGTTCGTGGTAAATGGTAATTATGTAAGTAATTACTATTGCGGTTATAAAGAAAGGATAAGATAAGCTAACTAAAATAGAGAAAAATATGTTGAAAATTACAAATAGAATCGGATTTATTACATACAATTAGCTTTTTGATGATAAAGTGATAAATTAATATTGAGCAACAGATGGATGAGTTGAATAAATATTAGTTAAATGGCTAAATAATACAGCAATTACAAAGATAACCATAAGCCATAGCATATGTATTTACTCATACACCATTGTATTTCATTATACGACTAATAAAACACTTAACATATACAATAATTAGACACATAATTACGGACAAGAAAGGAGTAAGAAGTTTTCATTGGAACTTTCAATTCATACAGATAGGTGGATTTTATCCTGTAAAAAAACGAAAAAGGAGGGGAGAAGCGAGGGGTGTTACGCAGGTAAGGATCTGGCTAACGAAGGAATTGTTAGATAAAAACTATGAGGAGGTTATAGTATGATGCATAAGGATTTATTTAAAGGTAACAAGCTAACTTGCCAGGTTCATGTTCATGCTTTTTTAACCAGAGAAAGGAGAAAACGTATTGCTAAGCTATTGATAGCAGCTATGGTTTTACCTAGCATTCTATCTACAGGCTTCGGACCTTCGATGCAAAGTCATGCAGCCGAAAGCAAAGCAAAAGCGACAGCAACAGACGAATATCAAAACCGATTTTTAGAACTAAGAGAGGATATTACAGATCCGAAAAATGGGTATTTCAGCCCGAAGGGGATTCCATACCATTCTGTTGAGACATTGAATGTGGAGGCTCCGGATTATGGACATGTAACTACCAGTGAAGCTTTTAGTTATTATATATGGCTGGAGGCTATGTATGGTAAATTCTCAGGAGATTTCAATGAATTCAAAACTGCCTGGGATAAAGCAGAAACGTACATGATCCCGACGGAAAAAGATCAGCCCGAATCCAGTATGAGTAAGTATTCCGCTAGCAAACCTGCTACCTATGCCCCGGAATTTGAATTACCGGACAAATATCCTGCACCATTAAACTCAGGTGCAGCGGTTGGTGTTGATCCGATTAACAGTGATCTGGTTTCAACCTACGGTAAGGGTACTATGTATGGAATGCATTGGTTGTTAGATGTTGATAACTGGTATGGTTTTGGAAGCAGAGCTGATGGTGTCACATCTCCATCCTACATCAATACATTCCAGAGAGGCAAAGAGGAATCTGTGTTTGAGACAGTTCCACAGCCATGCTGGGACGCAATGAAATTTGGTGGCAAGAATGGCTATCTTGATCTTTTTACAGGAGACAGCAACTATGCAGCTCAGTTTAAATATACGGATGCACCAGATGCAGATGCCAGAGCCATTCAGGCAACTTATTGGGCAGACGAATGGGCGAAAGACCATGGCGTTAATCTTGGAACTTATGACAAGAAAGCCAGTAAAATGGGTGACTATTTAAGATATTCCATGTTTGATAAATACTTCAGAAAAATTGGTTCTCCTACCGTAGCAGGTACCGGATATGATGCAGCAACTTACCTGATGTCCTGGTATTATGCATGGGGTGGTGGAGTAAACGCTGACTGGTCATGGAAAATCGGTAGCAGCCATAATCACTTTGGTTATCAGAATCCAATGGCAGCCTGGATTTTATCAGAAGATAGTAAATTAAAACCTCAATCACAAAATGGAGCCAGAGACTGGGGAAAGAGCCTTGACAGGCAGCTTGAATTCTATCAGTGGCTGCAGACTTCCGAAGGTGCAATTGCAGGCGGAGCTACAAACTCTCAGAATGGCCGCTATGAAGCATTGCCAGCCGGATTATCAACCTTCTATGGTATGGGTTATGATGCCAACCCTGTTTATGCAGATCCAGGAAGCAATACCTGGTTTGGATTCCAGGCATGGTCCATGCAGCGTGTCGCTGAATTATATTATAAGACGGGAGATGCCAGAGCGAAAGACCTTTTGGATAAATGGGTAGGCTGGATTAAGACAGTAGTAAAACTTAATAGTGATGGATCCTTTGAAGTTCCAAGCGGTCTTGATTGGTCTGGACAGCCTGACACATGGACCGGAACTTATACCGGAAATCCAAAACTCCATGTAAAAGTTACTAGTTACAGTACAGACCTTGGAGTCTCAGGTTCTCTTGCAAATGCGTTACTGTACTATAGCAAAGCATCAGGTGATGACGAATCAAGAGTATTGGCTAAGGAACTGTTAGATCGTATGTGGACGTCATACAGAGATGATAAGGGTATCGCGATACCAGAAAAAAGAGCTGACTACAAGCGGATCTTTAATCAGGAAATCTTTATCCCAGCCGGTTGGACAGGAAAAATGCCTAATGGCGATGTAATCAAACCTGGCGTTAAATTTATTGACATTCGTTCTAAATACAAAACTGATCCAGATTATCAGAAGCTGCTCACTGCCTATAATAATAATACAGATCCGGTATTTACTTATCACCGTTTCTGGGCACAGTGTGATATTGCTATTGCAAATGGTGTTTACTCTCTCCTTTTTGGTGAGGGCAATGAACCCGTAAATAATTCTGCAATTACTCCTATCACAGCAGTCTTTGATAAGAATCTTACAAAACAAAAAGATGTATCAGTAGAACTTACTTTAAATGGTAATACCTTTACTGGAATTAAAGATGAAAGCACTGTTTTAACAGAAGGTACCGATTATACGGTAACTGGCACAACAGTGAAACTGTCTAAAGATTATTTGGCAGATAAGAGTGTTGGTGAGTTAAAGCTTACCTTTGATTTTAGTAAGGGCGTTGATCCGACACTTACGGTATCAATTACAGATACCACATTAGGTGGAACCATTTCACCAACCACAGCCACCTTTGATAAGAATATTGAGAAGCAGGCTGATATCGTAACTACCTTAGATAAGGCTGGAAATACTCTAAAAGGCATTAAACTGGGAGGCCTTCAGTTAGTTGAAGATGTAGATTATACAATATCAGGAAGCACAGTTACATTCTTAAAAGATTCTCTGGCTGGTCTTAAGAAAGGGACCTATAAAATCGTATTTGATTTAAGTGCAGGAACAGATCCAGTGTTGACTCTGACTGTAGTAGATACTTCCGTTTCACAGGGTAGTATTAAGGTACAGATGTTTAATATAACGTCGGCAGAACAGACCAATTCTTTGAGCCCGAAAATTAAGCTCGTCAATACTGGTACAAGCAGCATCAATCTTTCTGATGTTAAACTTAGATATTACTATACGGCTAATGGAAATGTAGGTCAAAGCTTCTGGTGTGACTGGTCTTCAATTGGCAGCAGCAATATTACAGGATCCTTTGTTAAGTTGTCTAATGCTGAGACAGATGCCGATCATTATCTGGAAATCGGATTTACATCTGGAGCAGGAGATCTGGCAGCAGGACAATCCGTAGAGATACAGACGAGAGTAACTAAAAATGACTGGACCAATTATGACCAAACAGATGATTATTCATTCGCAGGTACCGGAACTGGTTATATGGATTGGTCTAAAGTTACAGGATATATCTCTGACAGCCTAAATTGGGGAGAGGAGCCATAAGTTTATCTTAGAAATACAAGATAGAAGTATAGTCTGAACGGTATATGGATTATGATCATAAAAAGAATGTGGGCAACTTCGAATTAGCGAAGTTGCCCATGATTTTTAGTGGTGGTGATTAACTTGAAATTCTATTGTTTTTGAGAAGATCTTCACGAGAAATCAATAGTCTTTTTTTGCGTACAAATTCCATTAAAGGTATCCCTTGATTGTTAGCAAAGATTCTACAAAAATGAAATACAGAATACCCCACATGATTTGCGATTCGTTCTGATGTCAATTCATCTATTATATTCGTCTCGATGAAGTGTATACTTTGTTCTATTGCCTCATTATAATTCAATGAACCACCTTGCCTTTCCTCCGTACGGTAACTACATTATATCAACAATTTTAAATGATTGCTGTTCCTGTTTTGCTATCACTTTGGTTAATAATATAAAAGTGCTAATATGTGTAAATTTCATTAGTTATCGATTGTAAAAGACAAGAAAGACTTTGTGGGGATTTATCAGCGGTTTGAATTTGACCATTTTACGCTCCAGTTCCTTCATAACTAGATGGCTAGACATAGTTCTTACCTGTTATTCCATTGCATTCACAATAACAATCCATTACAATACTTTTAACCACGATGTTTGTTAATATGGAATAGCAGGAGGTAAAACATTGAGTTCATGTACCTATATTGCTTCAAATACTCCGCTTCCGGAAGTGAAAAACCCCCATTGCAAATCGATGTCTGTGAACGAAGCATTGTCTATGGGAATGATCGTGCCAGATTTTTTGTTAAATTCAGACAGCAATAGGGATGCACCCGGCGTAATCTTGTGGTTGGATACCGAAACCAAATTAGATACTGAGCTAGGAGCCTTAGTTGATGGCGATTTCGATGATGATCTAGCGATTCTGATATTGGACGGTGATACTGACGATATATATACCGAAAAAAAATACAAGGCCTATATGGAATGGACCTGCACAAAGGGACGATCACAAAAAGTAATTGAATATATAAGAGAACAGCTAACATATACAGATGAAATTGAAATATGGAACATTTGGAAGGGAAGCGAAAGCAGACCTCAAATAGATAAACGCTTAATTTCTATTGAAGCGTTCACTTCTGATGATTTAGTCTGTTTTGAAAACTCGGATGTATTCTCCCAGCCTTCAACACAGTATTGTCTTGTCATCACGAAGGAATCAATATAATTTCCAATCAAAAGGCACTGCTTCTATATTAAATATAGGTTCTACAGAATGTTGATTCAAAAACTATAAATAATAAATTGAAATCGGAAAGCCAAGGGATACATATGACACCAAAGGAAACGCTTCAAAGAATTTTAGAACAGCACAATCAACCCTCAAACACACCGGATGACGTGCTATTTAATATGATTTTCCCCTATTGCATATACAAGGATTTAGCAAAGGGCAGTCCCTACTCGGATGATGGAGTGAACAAAACTTATGTAACAAGGTGTATGGATATTTCCTCTGAAATATATCGTAGCCTGAATTTCGGATCAAAACTTCTTGTAGTATATGAAGCCTGTTATAGCAAAAACGAGAAAGAGGAAATTCAATTTGTAGAAAGCTGCCTCAATGGAGTAAAGAAAAAGGAGGCATACTCGTTTTCATGGAAGTCCCCCCATATGGATGAGACCTATCCCGCCGCACTTGCTTGCAATCGTGAAGTATATAATTGCACTCGCATACTGTACGAAGCAGAGAATATTGATGTACAACGTTTGTTTTTGGAAATCATTCTATCTGACATCGGCGGTAAATATGAATTAGCATCTAAAATATTTATTATTGACACGACAACAGGCTGTATATTTCATCTTTTTGATGACAGAGGCTTATGGGTCAGTGGATTGGAAGGAATGTATTTTCCGCAGCTCGGTGAGGGCCTTTTATAAAAAATCCACCTTTAAAGTCCTGCCGGAGAGTGAGATAGAGCGATAAGGTTATCAGGTTTTCTGGAAAGAATGGCATTGGAGAAAACATATAAAATAGAAAATAAGATCCTTCCAAGGTACGAATGCTCGACTATTTTTCAGTCGGGCTTTTTTGTTTCTTAAAAGCCGATAAAACAAATACATAAGTAGGTAAGGACACTCTGGCATTGGTCATACCAGGAATTAGTCCAATTTTTTCATACATTCTCACAAAAATCAAACAAGGAAATGCACTATAATGACTATTATTTTTTGCAATATTGTCAGTTTGGAATGTTTATTTTATAATAGTATTGATGGAAAAATTATCTAAATAATTTAGCTGGTTGAACCAAAACACTTATGAAAAAACATTCCTTCATCCTTATGGTCGAAAACCCATGAAAGATAAGGAAAATGCCAAAACTTGATTGTAAGGACAACAGATGAAAGAAAAAGAGAATGCAAAGAAAGGAGCGTGAAACATGGAAGATTTTAAGATTCTAGAGATAAAAACAAGTGTCTTTGCTGACAACAGCATACAAGCCGGAAAGCTTCGAGAAGAATTAAAGGATAAAAAGGTCCTTCTTCTTAATCTCATGTCCAGCCCCGGTGCTGGTAAAACTACCACCTTGACTCGTACGATTAATGCCTTAAAAGACCGTCTTACTATTGGTGTTATGGAAGCGGATATCGATTCCGACGTGGATGCCCGTACCATTTTAAAAACTGGTGCAAAGACAATTCAGCTTCATACCGGTGGTATGTGCCATCTGGATGCAGAAATGACCCGTCAAGGATTAGAAGGGCTTGATACGGACGGCCTTGACCTTGTAATTTTAGAAAACGTGGGCAACCTGGTATGTCCAGCGGAATTTGATACCGGAGCAGTAAAGAATGTTATGATCCTCTCCGTACCGGAAGGAGACGATAAGCCTCTTAAATATCCGTTGATGTTCTCTATTTGTGATGTAATACTAATTAATAAGATGGATGTAATGCCATATTTTGATTTTGATATGGAAAAATGCAAAGCCAATATTAGGCTTCGGAATCCCAACGCGATTGTCATTCCCATCAGTGCACAAAAAAACGAAGGCATAAAGGAATGGACCGACTGGTTAGAAAATGCAGTAAACTCTTGGTGTGAATAACAAAAAAAGATCTTAAAAAGATAATCATAAACTTCAAAGGCGCAAACATGCGCGGGAAAGGAAATTATGAGTGAATTAAGACCTAAAATCGTAAAGCTGGCTAAAATGGTAGGCGGTATTGCTGGAGCTATGAATAAAATTGATGAAAATTCTCCCGAATACTATTCGCTAGACTGCGTTGTCACAGATGACATGGCCGATATTGCTATGATTATGGGGTTGCGAAAACCTCGAACCTTTGAATATGTTGCTAAGCGCTCTGGAAAGAGCAAGAAAGAGACAAAGGCCCTCTTAGAGCAGTTAGCCTATACCGGTGTCGCCAAGGTATGGAAGGATAAAGAAGATCATAAAGAAAGGTTCTTTGTGAATATCTTTGCACCTGGTATGTTAGAAATGATGGTGAACAACCGGGAACAGCTTAACGAACACCCTGAAATCGGCAAGGCGTTTGAAGAATATACCAGACTCCGTCTTGCACCTATGGCATCAAAATTCCCACAAGGCATGGCAATGATGCGTGTGATTCCGGTAGAAGAGGCCATCAAAGATATTCCCGGTACAAAGCCCTGGGAACATCTTTCCTATTATTTGGACAAATATGATACGTTTACAGTATCAGACTGCTCCTGTCGCCAGTCACGCCGGGTAATCGATGAAGGCTGCGGACATTTGGAAAAGGACATCTGTATCCAGATGGGAGAAGGAGCCGAGTATTATATAAAAACAGGTAGAGGCCGCCAGATCTCACGGGAAGAAGCAAAAGAAATTATTAAATTTGCAGAAAACAACGGCCTGATGCATGAAATGCCTCATACTGACGGACTTGGTGAATCCGCGGCAATCTGCAATTGCTGTGGTTGCTCCTGCTTCTCCTTACGACTTGCAACACTTTTTAATACTCCAGATGCCATCCGCTCCAACTTCACTGCCAAGGTAGATAAAGAAAACTGCGTGGCCTGTGGGCAGTGTGTGGAAAATTGTCCGGTTAATGCATTAAAACTTGGTCAGAAGCTCTGTTCCAAAACACCTGTTACCATAAAGGCAGAACCTACCGCCCGTGACCATATTTGGAATGAAAGCAATTGGAATGTGGATTACCGAGAAAACCGGAAAGATGTTACCGAAGAAGGCACATCCCCTTGTAAAACGGCATGCCCGGCTCATATTTCCGTTCAAGGCTACATAAAGCTTGCTGCTTCTGGCCGCTACCACGAAGCATTAGAATTAATAAAGAAAGAAAATCCGTTTCCTGCTGTCTGCGGACGAATTTGTCCTCATGGCTGTGAAAGCGAATGTACCAGGGGAGATATTGACGAGCCGGTTTCCATTGACGAGATCAAAAAGTTTATTGCGGATAAAGAGTTAGATGGTTCTATCCGCTATATTCCGCCCATGCGATATCATCTTGGTAATAAGATTGCGATAATAGGTTCAGGACCTTCCGGTCTTTCCTGCGCATATTACCTGGCAATTGATGGATATCAGGTAACCGTATTTGAAAAAGAAGAAAAGCTTGGTGGTATGCTTACTCTTGGAATTCCCTCCTTCCGTCTAGAAAAGGAAGTGATCAATGCTGAGATTAACGTTCTGCGTGAGATGGGAGTCACCTTTAAAACTGGAATTGAAGTAGGAAAAGATATCACTCTGAACGAACTTCGAAACGAAGGTTATGAGGCTTTTTATCTGGCAGTTGGAGCGCAAGGTGGTAGAAGCCTTTCGATTGAAGGGGAAGAAGCGAAGGGCGTAATATCAGGCGTTGATTTCCTTCGTGACGTAAACCTTGGGAAAAAGGTTGAGCTTTCTGGAAATGTAGTTGTTATTGGCGGCGGTAATGTAGCGATTGACGTTGCCCGTACAGGAACAAGACAGGGGGCCGATTCGGTTCATCTTTACTGCCTGGAAGATTTAAGTGAGATGCCAGCACTACCAGATGAGATTGCAGAGGCAGAGGAAGATAACGTGTTCTTTCATAACGGCTGGGGACCGAAACGAATCTTGACGGAAGATGGTAAGGTGACCGGCGTGGAATTTAAGCGTTGCATCCGTGTATTTGATAAAGACCAGCGGTTTGCGCCAGAGTACGAAGAAAATGATACCATCATTGTTGAGGCAGATACAGTACTGCTTTCCATTGGTCAATCCATTCAGTGGGGCGGACTACTCTCAGAAAGCAAAGTTGAGCAAAAAGGTAATGGTACTGCCATAGCCGATTCATTGACGCTACAGACTTCGGAGCCGGATGTGTTTGTGGGGGGCGACTGTTTTACCGGACCTAAGTTTGCCATCCATGCCATTGCAGCCGGTAAAGAAGGTGCAATCTCCATACACCGTTATGTTCAACCGGGCCAGTCTCTTGTATTTGGTCGGGACCGTCGTGAATACCATGCGTTTGATAAAAACAACGTTGCCATTGGTTTACAAGATTTTGATATGACTCCCCGTCAGAGACCAGGCCATTCTCCTGAGAAAAAAGGTAGCATTTATGATGAACGTATGACATTTACAGAGGAACAGTTAAAGAAGGAGACAGAACGCTGCCTTGGCTGTGGAGCGGTAGAAATTGATAATTATATGTGCATTGGCTGTGGTATGTGTACGACCAAATGTAAATTTGATGCAATCCATCTAGAGCGAATCTATAACACCGTTCCTAATACCTATGAAAAACTTCCTGTGAAGATTGCCACCAACGCAATTGTACGTACCGGAAAGATAGCAGCTACCACCCTGAAAGAAAGCGTTAGCAGAAGAAGCTAGCGAGAAAAGAAGAGGTAACAATGCATGAGCTTGGTGTATTAAACTCAATGGTTCATACCATCGAGCGTATTGTAAAGGAGCAGAATGTAACAGCAGTCCACAAGCTTGTCATCGAAGTTGGCGAGCTTTCCGGTATCGTGCCCAGGTATCTAGAGCAAAGCTGGCCCGCTGCCTCCTATAAGACTTTTATGGAAGAAACTAAGCTGGAACTAATTGTGATCCCAGGTATTGTTAAATGCAAAGACTGCGGCAGGGTATTTAATGCTGTTTACAGTGATTTAAATTGCCCTGACTGCGGCAGCAATGATATGGAGATTTTAGAAGGCAATGACTTGATGATTAAGGAAATCGTATGTAATTAATGGATTTCTAACTGGATATAGCGCAATCTCCTATGGGGATTGTTCGTATCACGATAAAACCGCAATCCCTGATAAAAAGGACTGCGGTTTTATTTGTAATTAGATATCTATTTCCAATCGGAAAGCCATGTCTTGTCATTTGCAATCGCAGTTACCACTTCCTCGCCGGATTTGAAGTTATCAAAGGTTCCATTGCTAATTTCATTGATAACTTTACTTAACAGTTTTTCATAATAAGCTTCCGGGGTAACCTCGGTTGTAGTCTGAGTAAAATGCTGTTGGGATTCCGACGAGGCGATACGTGCATATTCGTTTTTTACTTGGGAAATGAGTTCATCACGATTCATATAACTTGCTCCTTTGCATCAATCGTTTATTTATACCTTTACGATTATTAGGGTTATTATTTACGCGTAAAGTGATATTATGCAATAGATTACATTTATGTTAAAAGAAGATAGAATTCTGTTGAAATAAATATAAAAATCAATCTTCCTGTGTTATGATACAAGAAAAATGAAAGGAGTGATTAGTATGCATATACAATTTATTATTCATGAAGTGTTCGAAGGACCTGGAGCATTTTTAACATGGGCAAAGATGAGAGGACACAGCATTGGTTATTCAAGAGTATATCAAGGGGAACCGCTTCCGATTTCCATAGAGAATATAGATTTATTAATTGTAATGGGCGGTCCCCAATCACCAAGTACAACGGTTGAACTGTGTCCTCATTTTGATGGAGCCGCGGAAATAGCACTAATTAAGAAGTTTATTGATTCAGAAAAAGCAGTCATAGGGGTATGTTTAGGATCCCAGCTTATTGGTGAAGCATATGGCGCCAAATGCGAGAAGAGTCCTGAGAAAGAAATTGGTTGTTTTCCAATCACATTAACAGAAGCGGGAAGAGATAATAAATTCTTTTCTCATTTCGACGATGTTAGTTTGGTAGGTCATTGGCATAATGATATGCCAGGGCTAACAAAGAATTGCCAGTTAATTGCTTACAGTGAAGGATGTCCAAGGCAGATCGTACAATATGATACCTTTATCTATGGATTCCAGTGTCATATGGAATTCACTCATGAACTGGTGGAACTGTTGATTGAACATTCGGAAATAGAACTGCAAAAGAATAAAGACAGGCAGTATGTTCAGCAAGCAAATGAATTAAGGCAAAATGATTATACAACAATGAATCATAATTTATTTATGTTCTTAGATAAATTTACAGCTGAATATTTACAGAATTAAAACCCCATTGGTTCCACAACCCTATCAACAATCCCATAATGATAACAGTACATAGGTACTTGTCGGGGAAGGTCAAGGCAAAGGAGAAAAATGAGCAATTATATAATCTCTTTAGAAAATTTCACAGAAAAAAACATATTTGAACTATCGGATAATTTTCGGGGCACTGATCCAAAAGGGAATGTGATTTCGTTCACAAACTATTATATGGAAATGAACGGAAAGCCTTTCTATGGTATCAGCGGTGAATTTCATTTCAGCCGATGTGAAGAAGCATATTGGGAAGATGAGATAATCAAAATGAAAATGAATGGAATCAATATCATCTCCACTTATGTATTCTGGATTCACCATGAGGAAGAAAAAGGAGTATTCCGATTTGATGGCAGGCGTAATGCCCGCCGTTTTATTGAATTATGCAATAAGCATGGTATGTTTGTAATTATTCGGATTGGTCCATTTAATCATGGAGAGGTGCGCAATGGTGGCTTTCCAGACTGGCTGTATGGTATGGATTGTGAACTTAGAAGCCTTGACGAAACGTATTTATTCTATGTGCATCGTTTGTTTAAGGAGTTGGGAAAACAGTTTGACGGGTTATATTACAAAAATGGAGGGGCCATCATTGCAGCCCAGATTGATAACGAATACCAGCATTCTGCGGCGGGGTGGGAGATAACAACGGGAGTTTCTGAGGAATGGATTCCCACAGGAGCGGACGGAAACAATTACATGCGAAAGATAAAGGAAATGGTAAAGGAGGCAGGAATCGACGTCCCATTCTATACCTGTACGGGGTGGGGAGGTGCGGCAACTCCTACCAAAGAAATGCTTCCTCTTTGGGGAGGATATGCGTTTTGGCCCTGGATTTTTTATTCCCACAAAGGGGAACATCCAGTGACCCCAGAATATATCTATCGGGATTTTCATAATAATGAAGTTCCAAAGACATATAACTTTGAACCCTTTTACCAGCCGGAATCCATGCCATACGCATGCTGCGAGATGGGCGGCGGTATGATGTGTAGTTATAATTACCGTTTTGATCTTCCATTTGAAAGTGTGGATGCCATGGCAAATGTAAAACTGGCTTCTGGCTGTAACCTTTTGGGATACTATATGTTTAAGGGAGGCACGAACCCTAAGGGTCAGAAGACTCCGTTTTTAAATGAAAGCCAGGTACCTAAACTGTCTTACGATTATCAGGCACCAATAGGAGAATACGGCCAGAAGCGGCCTTCTTATGACAGATTAAAGAGGATTCATTTATTTGTCGGGGAATGGGGAGAAAAACTATGTCACATGAAGACCTTTCTTTCGAATCAAGGGGAGAACATTGATCCGTCGGATGTGGATACCTTGCGTTTTGCAGTTCGGTATGATGGAACAAGCGGTTTTGTCTTTCTAAATAATTATCAGGATCATGTTCCATTGAAGGAGAAAAAGGGCTGTACCATCTCCATTCTGGTGAAGGAAGAAGAGATAAAAATTTCTGATATCTCTCTGGCTGCTGGGGAAAATGCAATTCTTCCACTTGGAATGGATATGATGGGAATCCAATTAAAATACGCAACGGTTCAGCCGCTGACCATAGTGAGAGAAGAAGACGATGTCACTTATTTCTTCTTTTCACCCGAGGGGTTAGAACCTCGCTATGTTTTTGATGCAGAAACAGTAAAAGGAGTGGAAGGAGAGTATAGGCAGGAAGGAAAGGATAAAACGATAGAGATATATCCAAAGCAAAATGAAATGGATATATTTATTATAAAAGGAATCAAATCAAAAATAAGAGTTGTTACTCTAACCGCAAAAGAGAGTTTGGATTTTTATAAAATCAAGTTAGCTGAGAAGCAATTTGCGGTTTTGACAGCAGGAACACTTCTCCAGGAAGGGAATACACTGCGTATCGAATCAGAAAGAGAAGAAGAATCCATTGTTTTATGGCCGGAAGTGAAAATGGAATCGAATCAGGATAAGGATCGGAATCAGGATCATGATGAGGTTAAGACTTCTCTAATTATGGGAATATTTAAAGGGTTTCTTCTTGTTAGAAAGAAAAAGGAGTCACCTGTGGAGGTAAGGCAAATTGGACCGTCCCGCTATACCATAAAAGTTCCGGATCATTACATGGAGGGAGTCAAAGAGTTGATTCTCGCGATCCAGTATAGAGGAGATATTGCTCATCTGTTCATCGATGGAGATATGATAGCCGATAATTTCTGCAACGGGCATCAGTGGGAAACGGGGTTAAAACTGTTTGAAAAACGTCTGACAGGTGATATAATGACCCTTCTAATCACTCCTTTAAAGGAAGGAAGCAACATCAATGTAGAATCTTCAATGGCAGGAAGAAAAGAAGAAGTGGATAAAGAGGTTTCCAGTGTTGAGAGGATCTTCTTAAAACCCGTCTATGAATACAAGTTAGAAGTAGATCATTAAAACATTTCATGGTTTATAACATTGCGACGATGCAATCTGCAATGGAAATGACATAGCAAAATATTAGGTCGTGTTGCAACCGCTTTTTGAGATTCCACTTTCGCAAACGAAAGTAATATGATAGAATAATACCAATCAAAATTCAGGAGGCGCATATGGGGATTTTGTTAAATCGTTTATTAATTATTTTAAATGACAGTGATTTAAAGTCAACGGATTATCATATTGCGTTTACCTTATTATCAAATTTTTATCTGATCAATGAAATGACCATAGGAGAGGTGGCTGATTTATGTTCTGTATCCAAGTCAACCATATCCAAATTTATAAGAAAACTTCATTTCGAAGATTATTCAGAATTCAAAGCGGCTGCACCATTTGTAGAAAACAGGAGTGGATTCAAACTTAATTACAATCGGAATATTGCGGAATATATTGAGCAGAATAGTATGGATTCTTATATTGATAGTATTTTAGATGATGTTTCCTCCTGTAAGAAAAACATTGATATGGAGAAGGTCAAAGAATTAGCCAGATATTTGGTCAGTTACAAAAATGTAGCAAGCTTTGGTCTGCTATTTTCTGAGCTTGGAGCAATGGATTTGCAGGCGAAGCTTGCTTATAATGGTAAATTTATCATTACAAATTTAGACGATTTAAAGCAGGATGACTACATTAACAATGCAGGAGAGGATAAACTGATTATTATTTTCTCTAATTCCGGTTCCTATATTCAGCGTAACATGCTTTCAGAATTTCAAACAAAAAAAGATTATTCCAATATCAAAGCAAAGATTGTCTTAATAACTGGTAATGCAAAAATGGAGAATCACCCTGATGTGGATTTGTGTATTAGCTTTACACATAACTCCACCGTCCAGACTCACTCCATAATTTATCCTTTGATTAACGATATGATAATAATGGAATACAGAAAACTGACAAGAATAAGATAAGCGGACAGATTAGACTCTGACGCTTATCTTTTTTTGTACCATTTTTAATGATTCTAGAGCAGAGTTTCCAAAAATCGAACTTATTAGAAATCCGAAAATTATGTGCTATGATTGGTTTACAAACAAAAACACCTTGGCCGGGGGAAGTAGATAGTAATACAAGGAGGGATATTTATTATGGCTAAAAAAAATTATGATGAATTAGCAAAACAAATCATTACCTTTGTGGGTGGGGTAGAAAATATCTCCGAATTGACACATTGTGTAACAAGGCTTAGGTTTAAGCTAATAGATAATGGCAAAGCAGATCAGAAGGCATTAAAGGCTCTGGACGGTGTTTTATCTGTAGTAATTGGCAATGGTCAGTTCCAGGTAGTTGTGGGAACGGTAGTAGAAGATATTTATAATACAATTTTACAGCGTTATCCCATAAAAAGTGAAAAAGGGACTGAAACTACTGCACAAAAAAGTGGTAATGTTTTTTCCAATGCATTGAATATGATGTCGATTATAGTGAATCCCATCGTAATTGCACTGGCAGGTGCTGGAATGATAAAAGCACTATTAGTGATTCTGACCACAACTCTGGGTGTTTTAGATAATACCGATAGTACCTATTTGATTTTGTCTGCCGCGGGAAACAGCGTGTTTTATTTTCTACCGCTTTTCTTAGCTTTTTCTTCTGCAAAAGCATTTAATTGTAATCCATATATCTCTGTGGCAATGGTAGGAGCCCTTATGGAACCTAATTTTACCGGCCTGATGAAAAATGCGGGAGATGTGTCATCTTTTATAGGAATTCCTGTGGTATTGATGAAATACTCCGGCACTTTGATACCTGCCATTATAGCTGTATTGGTTTACTCCAAGTTAGAAAAGTTATTAAAGAAATTTATTCCTAAAAGTATTGAACTGTTTGCACTGTCATTTGTAGCACTGGTTATTATGGTACCTCTCTCTGTAATTGTTATCGGACCAATTGGTGTATATCTTGCAAACGGAATTGGTGATTTTGTAAATCTTATGAGCACTCTGAACGGGCTTCTGACCGGATTAATTATCGGAGGCGGCTGGACATTGCTGGTAATGATTGGAATTCACTGGGGTGTTGCACCTATTATGATCAATAATATATCTACCTATGGATATGATTATATACGCCCCATGGTAGCAGCTGCGACCTTCGGAAGTGCGGGGGCTGCGTTTGGTGTATTCTTAAAAGCGAAAAAGAAAGAAACAAAGGCGTTTGCATTATCTGCAGTCATTCCTGCTTTGCTTGGCGGAGTAACAGAGCCGATTGTATATGGAATTTCGATAAAGTATAAGAAGCCATTTATCGCTCAAATGATTGGCGGTGCTGTTGCAGGTGCATTTATGGGCGCCATGCATACGAAGGCATTTGTCTATGTATTTCCGGCACTGACAACCTTACCTGCTTTCTTTGGTGACACATTTGTGTATTACGCAATCGGTATCACTCTTGCATTTGTAGTTTCGGCCGCAATCACTTATATACTTGGCATTGATGAATCATTGGATGGCATAAAGGAAGATAAGATTGACGTTGTCAATGATTCGAATGCAGTTCAAAAGAAAGAGTTCTCTCTTGGGGCTTTTGCAGAGGGGAATGTTGTAAAATTAGAAGATGTCAATGATGAGGTGTTTGCGTCTAAGACAATGGGAGAAGGAGTTGCAATTGATCCAGACAAGGGAATATTGTATTCTCCAGCAGATGGAGAAATTGCTGTGGTTTTTGATACCGGTCATGCGATTGGCATAATAACGGATCAAGGAACAGAGATATTAATGCATATCGGTATCAATACAGTGGAACTGAAAGGAAAAGGGTTTCATGTATTGACTACAGTGGGTAAGAGTGTAAAACGCGGTGATGTATTGGTTGAATTTGATTTAAAAGAGATAAAACGAGCAGGATATGACACCACCACCATGTTGCTACTTACCAATACAAGCGAAGCCGTTGATATTGATATTGCATCATTTGACCATGTGACTCAAAATGATAATTTAATAAACATCAGGAGGAAATAAAATGCAGAAAACTATTTTTCCCGAAGGATTTTTATGGGGAGGCGCCACCGCAGCCAATCAGTGTGAAGGTGCCTGGAACGTAGATGGAAAAGGGATGTCAGTTGCGGACTGCAGCAGATACAAAGGTGATTTGGATCCAAGCGATTATAAAGGCCATCATACGATTTCCAGTAAAGATATTGAGGAAGCGATGGAAAGTAATGATACGGCTAGATACCCGAAACGTCATGGGATTGATTTCTATCACAGATATATAGAAGATTTGGACTTGTTTCAGGAAATGGGATTTAAGTGCCTTAGGGTATCCATACAGTGGACACGCATCTATCCAAGTGGCATGGAAGAAACTCCAAATGAGAGTGGACTTAAGTACTATGAAGATTTATTTAGAGCCATGCAAAAAAGAGGAATTGAACCACTTGTGACCTTACATCATTATGAAATGCCTCTATATTTATCCAACCATTATGATGGATGGTATCAAAGAGAAGTAGTTGACTTGTTTTTGAAATTTTGTAAAACGGTATATCGAAGATACAATGGATTGGTAAAATATTGGCTGACATTCAATGAAATCGATAGTGCGTTTCGTCATCCGTTTACAACGGCTGGGTTAGTAGAAGACCGTTATCCGGAAGAAAAATGGGAAGAGATCGTATATCAATCAATTCATAATCAATTTGTTGCAAGTGCCCTGGCAACGAAATATCTGCATGAAATGATACCCGGTGCTCAAATGGGCTGCATGATCACCAGAACCCTCACATATCCGGAAAACTGTCATCCACAGAATATGTTACTTGCATTAAAAGAAAACAGAAAGAATTTTTATTATTCGGATGTTCAGGTGAGAGGAGAATATCCCAGTCATATTAAGAAAGAGTGGAAACGAAACAAGATTCATATTGTTTTTGGAGAAGAGGATGAGAAAATATTAAAAGATTATCCGGTTGACTTTATTTCCTTCAGCTATTATATGAGCCGTGTTTCAACCATCGATGATACAAATAAAGAGCAAGTGAGCGGAAATCTTACCAGTGGGGTAAAGAATCCTTATCTGGAGACTTCTGAATGGAACTGGCAGATTGACCCTACGGGCTTATGTATTTCCCTTATTGAGCTCTATGACAGGTATGATAAGCCTCTGTTTATTGTAGAAAATGGGCTGGGCAGTACAGATCGGATAGAAGCCGATGGAAGCATACAAGATGATTACCGAATTCGGTATTATAAAGACCATATTCAGGCCATTGCAGATGCCATTGAAGAAGGTGTAGAAGTGATGGGATATACTCCATGGGGCTGCATCGATTTAGTAAGTATGTCTACTTGTCAAATGACAAAACGATACGGTTTTATTTATGTGGATCTAGATGATGAGGGAAATGGTTCCTATGACAGAAAGAAAAAGAAATCCTTCGAGTGGTATAAAGAGGTAATTGCTACGAATGGCAGTCATTTTAATAACGATTAATTTAACATGATAATCACCAGAAAGAGGCATTACAAATGATCCTTATATCGATTTGGTCGAAGTTTTAAACCGAACATCTGATTTTAACAGGAAAAACCCGGCTGGAAATGAAGGCCGGGTTTCCTTTTATAGAAAATATAATATTTAAATATTCCCCCCATTTTTATGCAACCGTTCAAGAAACAATTCCACTGCTTTTGGCAAATTATTTTCATGAATGAGATAGGAAAAATATCTATAATATTGATTTTTTAACGGAATGATTTTAACTTCTTTATGTTTCACCGACTCATCGACAACTAAAGAGGATATGAAACTAATTCCCATATGATTTTTTACAGCCTCTTTAATGGCATAGTTACTTCCTAACGTAATTAAGTTTTTGGGGGATATTCCATAGCTGTTTAAAAATATATTTAAGTTTTCGCCGGTTCCAGAGCCTTTTTCCCGGTGGATCCAGGTCTGGTTTGACAAGGAGGTTTTAAGCTCGGCTCCTTTATCGTATTGAAAAGAAACTGGAGCGACTATGACCATGCTATCCTTATAAAAATTATGGTAGATATAATTCTCCACCGGCACAGTGCCTTCGATTAAAGCTATATCAATATCACGATTTTTAAATTTCTCATAGATGTGCTCCGTATTTTCAATTGTCATATCCAATTTAATGTTTGGATAGGATTTCATAAACTCACTTAATATAGAAGGGAGTAGAAATTCTCCAATCGTCATACTGGCACCGATTCTTAATGTCCCACAAGGAGATTGGTCCGATTGTAAAAGCTCTTCTTTCGTTTCTTCTAAAACAGATAAAATCTGTTTCGCACGTTTATAAAGTAAATCCCCCTGAGCGGTGATAAATATATTCCTTTGCTTATTTGAGCGTTCAATCAGTCTAGTGTGAAAATAATTTTCCAAGTTAGAGATATGAAGGCTTACGCTTGGTTGGGATATGTTAATTGCAATAGCAGCTTTTGTAAAGCTCTTCTTATCGACTACAGCAATGAACGTTTTCAATTCTTCGATCAAAAGGAATACCTCGTATTTTCTATTATATAATACATAAAGCATTAGAAATATTAATGGGTGTAATAAAAAATAAGTATTATACTTATTGGTTTAAACACAGTATACTATATCCAAGAATATGATGCAATAAGCATAAGGAGTGGCGGATGGAGAAATCATTAGACGAGATATTATTGGGTGAAATTGATGGGTTTCGAGAACTAGGACATAAATTTATAACTGGTGAAGTAAGTAAAATGGATTTTAAGGGAGCATCCGGTGGCATGGGGGTATATGCTCATAGAAACGGCAAAGAATTAATGATTCGTTTCAGAATCCCATCCGGAATCGCTCGGTTAGAAGCGCTTCAGTTTATTTATGAGTATGCAACAAAATATGGTGCGGAAAATATACATCTTACAACACGTCAGGCAATCCAGCTTCATGGAATTGATATAGACCAAGTCTGCGAGGTAATGGAAGCTGGAATCAAGCAAGGAGTATATACAAGAGGTTCCGGCGGTAACTTCCCAAGAAACATTGCCCTTTCTCCCTTATCAGGCGTGGAAAAAGATGAGGTATTTGATGTTTCTTCCTATGCATTGGCAGTGGGAGATTATTTCTTGCAAAAGATTTATACATATAAGCTTCCAAGAAAATTAAAAGTTTCATTTTCTAATAATGCAGAAGATGCGTCTCATGCAGGGGCGGTTGATCTTGGATTCCTTGCGGTAGAGGAAAACGGGAAGAAATATTTTAAGGTTTATGTGGCAGGAGGACTTGGAAGAAATTCAAAGCTTGGATTAGAATTCCCCGAACTGATTGAACTGGAAGATGTGTTATATCATGTAGAAGCGGCTACACAGATATTTATAAGTGAAGGGGATTATCAGAATAAAAGCAAAGCCCGTATGAGATATATCGTTGATCGTATGGGCGCAGAAGAATTTATGAAATGTTACAAAGAACATCTTAAAAAGGTGACAGAAAGCCAAGTGCTGAGGCTTTCTGTCAACGATAAGGAATATAACAAGGTAGGTTCTAAAACAGAAGTTAAAAGCAGTCGTTTATATGAGCAAAAACAAGATGGATTATACAGTGTCTATGTTCATCCGGTTGGAGGACAGTTATCCTTAAGTGATTTAAAGCTTGTAATCGATCAGGTAAGGGAGATTCCAGATGCAGAGATTAGACTTGCCATGAGCGAGGGCTTCTATGTAAGAAATCTAGATGGACAGGAAGCAGAGAAAATCCTGGAACTTACCAAGCATATAGGTGGAGATAGCCGACTGGAGAGATCTGTTGCCTGTATCGGTGTGCCCACCTGCCAGATTGGTATACTTGAAAGTCAGGAAACATTAAAAGAGGTAATCACTTATTTTAAAGAGAAGAATTATACCGAGGATGTATTACCTCAAATTCATATCTCTGGCTGTTCCAATTCCTGTAGTGCCCATGAAATCGGCGAAATCGGTTTTTGTGGTAAGAAGTTGAACGTACAGGGTGAAGTAAAAGATGCCTTTGAACTGCATTTAGGGGGAAGACTTGGTGTAGGAAATGCAAAGCTTGCTGATTACTGCGGAGATATCCTAAGAGAGAGCTTGCCTGAGTTTTTATATGAGATTGCGTCAGATCTTTCAAAGACAAGGAAAGAATTGAATGAATATATAGAAGAGAATCAACCACAGCTAGAGAATATTTTGGATCATTATATTATAAAGTAAGGAGGCAGTGCTTCTGACAAGTAATCAATCACGATTCGATGTCAGAAGCATCACCTCTTTTTTGTTCCGGATTATTCAGATACAGTTAGAATCCCTCTGATAATATCTGATAAATGGGTGCACCCACACATTGTAAAGGAATGGTCGCAGCCATTTTTGCCTGCGGCCTTAATTGTTGTGCCCAAGCATTCAATCATCAGATTTGATTTTATTATAGAGTACCAAATCTTTTTCTTTCACCAACGGAACCCATGTCCTTGACATTTGCCAGAATTTGTGTGATTGTTATATTATTATCATCAAATAACAATGGAAGAAGAACATATTGCACAGGAAATGCGGTCAAAAAGGGCAAGTCATTGAGCTTGAATTGAGTGTTAAAAAATAAAATTATTCAGTTTGCAATGATATAATTTAGAAGAAAGAGAAGTGTAAGTATAGAATTTAACGTTTAGAAATTTGTTAACCATATCAATAGATTAGGAGGAAAGAATCAATGGTTAGTCAGGAAATCAGAAAGATTGCACCGGAACAGGATCCGCTCAGAATGGGGATGGGGTGGAGTGTTGAAGATTTGTCTAAACCGCAGATTATGGTTGAAAGTACCTTTGGAGACAGTCACCCGGGAAGTGCTCATTTAAACGGATTGGTGGACAAGGCTGTCTCTGGTGTGGGTAAGGCAGGAGGAAAGGCCGCCAGGTATTTTACTACGGATATATGTGATGGTATGGCCCAGGGACATGATGGAATTAATTATTCTCTTGTTCATCGGGATATGATTTGCAATATGATAGAAATACACGCTGGTGCCACACCTTTTGATGGTGGTATATTTATCGCCAGCTGTGATAAAGGGGTACCGGCTCACTTGATGGGAATTGGAAGGGTAAATATGCCGTCTATTCTGTTGACCGGCGGAGTTATGGATGCAGGACCTGATTTGTTGACTCTGGAACAAATTGGAAAATACTCAGCTATGTACCAACGTGGAGAAATTACATATGAAACGCTCACTTATTATAAACAAAATGCCTGCCCTTCCTGTGGAGCCTGCTCCTTTATGGGAACAGCATCAACCATGCAGATCATGGGAGAAGTACTTGGTCTGATGTTACCGGGAACGTCCCTTATGCCTGCAACCTGTGAGGATCTTCTGACAGTGTCGGAGAAGGTAGGAAAACAGGTTCTTGAGCTTATAAAGCTTGGTTTAAAGCCTCGTGATATTGTAACAAAACGTTCTTTTGAAAATGCGGTGATGGTACACGCGGCAATTTCAGGATCAACAAACTCACTGCTACATTTGCCTGCAATTGCCCATGAATTTAATATAGAATTGGAGGGGGAAGTATTCGACCGGTTACATCGGGGAGCCCATTATCTCCTGGATGTCCGTCCCGTTGGAAAATGGCCAGCTCAATATTTCTATTATGCAGGTGGAGTTCCAAGAGTTATGGAGGAAATAAAGTCAATGCTCCATTTGGATGAAATGACTGTTACAGGAAAGACTCTTGGAGAAAACTTGGATGAACTGAAAGAAAATGGGTTTTATGAACGATGTGAAGAATATGGCAGACAACATAATATCACTTGGCAGGATGTGATTCATCCTTTCGAGAATGCAATTGGCACAAATGGAGCCATAGCAGTGTTGAAAGGAAATCTTGCTCCGGAAGGAGCCGTAATTAAGCATACCGCATGTCCGAAGGAAATGTTTGAGGCAACTCTGATTGCAAGACCATTTGACAGTGAAGAGGAAGCGCTACAGGCAGTGCTTAAACATGAAATAAAATCAGGAGATGCTGTGATTATTCGATACGAGGGCCCAAAGGGCAGTGGAATGCCGGAAATGTTTTATACTTCAGAAGCCATATCATCTGACCAGGAACTGGGACGAAGTATTGCTTTAATAACCGATGGAAGATTCAGCGGCGCATCCACAGGTCCTTCTATTGGTCATGTGTCTCCGGAAGCTGCAGAGGGAGGACCAATAGCACTGGTGGAAGAGAGGGATTTAATTTATATCAATATTTTTGAACGGCAGCTAAATGTTGTAGGTATAAATGGGATAGAGAAATCACAGGAAGAGATTTCTCTGGTTTTAGAGCAAAGAAAAAAGAACTGGCAGCCCAAAGAGTCCAAATATGCGTCAGGGGTTTTAAAGCTATTTTCTGAACATGCAGTTTCTCCCATGAAAGGAGCTTATATGAAGTAATACATTCATATTATGAAGAGGAAGCTGATAAGTCCATGCAGGAATTGTTGAAATATTGCAAATTTTGAATAAAATTAAAAAACATATCAAGAGAAGGAGTGATGGTTCATGAAATTGCTGGCATATAATGTCCGAACGGACGAATCAATGTTTTTTCAAAAATTTGCTGAGAAATACGGGGTGGAACTCCATACACTGCCTTACAGTCCCACGTTGGAGAATGCAGGGAATACAGAAGGCTGTGAAGCGGTTAGTGTTGTTACCTCCTCCATTACTAAGGAAATACTTGTAAAATGGAAAGCAAGTGGTATTCACTGTGTATCCACCCGTACCATAGGCTTTGATCATATTGACATAGAGGCCGCTAAGAACTTGGAGATTCCCGTCTCCTCAGTCAATTATACGCCAGCCAGTGTGGCTGAATATACGGTAATGCTCATTTTGATGGCGCTGCGCAAAGTAAAGACGATTATGATTCGAGGGCTGGGGCAGGATTTCTCACTCACCAATGTGCGGGGACGGGAGCTTCGTACCTGTACCGTGGGCATCATAGGAGCAGGAAGAATCGGAGAGGCTGTAATTCAACGACTCCATGGATTTGGGTGTAAAATTCTGGTGCATACATTGCATCCGAAAGAAGAACTCTCATCCTTTGTTTCCTATGTTTCTTTTGACGAACTTCTGCAGGAAAGTGACGTTATTTCCCTTCATGCGCCTGCGTCAGCAGAGACAGAACACCTGATAGGACAGACGGAAATTGAGAAGATGAAGGACGGTGTCGTTCTCATTAATGCCGCCCGCGGTACACTTATTGATACTCCGCACCTGATTGCGGGTCTTGAATCCGGGAAAATCGGCGCTGCAGCGTTGGATGTCATAGAGAATGAAAGGAAATTATTTTATAAGGATTTGAAATATAAAGTATTATCCAATCGGGACCTGGCAATTTTGCAATCTATGCCCAATGTAATCATCACTCCCCACACTGCTTTTTATACCGAAGAAGCGGTGAGTGATATGGTGGAATATTCCATATTAAGCTGCAAAAATGAGTTAGAGGGGAAGGATAACCCCTGGCGGGTAAAATAATATCAAGCATAAGTTCTTATTTGGAAACCATGAACGCTCAGCAATTTCGGCAACCAATAATCGTAAAATATGGAGCAAAGAGATGGAAGCAATAAAGACAGAAAAATATGTGAATGAGTAGATTCTACTTATAAAACTTACCATTAGGTAAGTATATTACTTGAATGTGCCTACTTGATTAATCGTATGCTTATGTTATTATTAGGAAAAGCCTATAACAGGAGGAATTAACGATGAAACTGGAAGTATTTTTTGATTATACGTGCCCATATTGCTATTTAGCTCTTCATGAATTGAATCAATTGTTACCAAATTATCCTGAACTTTCAGTAACATGGAGTCCCTGCGAACTCAATCCCCAGCCTGAGCCCCGGTTTTATGACTGGGAAGAATCTGCTCCGTGGCTTATTGAATTAAAACCTCGCCTGGAAAGCGCCGGATTAACCATTAATCCTCCTTACCCCTCAGGCAATTATACCTATTTGGCAATACAGGGCTTATTATGTCTGGAGGAACAAGGGGCGGATATCAGACGTTATAATGATGCGGTATATAATGCGGTATTTCGCGATGGAAAGGACATTGAAAATCTGGATGTCCTGAGTGACTGTGCTGCTTATGCTGGAGGTGAAGTAAATACATTCCGGCAGGCGTTGGTTTCAAAAACCTATAAGGAACGGCAGTTGGCATTAAGCAAGTACGCTTGGGAAGAAAATCACCTGGATACAGTACCATCCTATCGGTTAGGACAAGCGCGATTGAATGCTGTATACGGTGTTGGTGTTTTAAAAGAGCAGATGATTGAATTTTTAGATGGACAGAAAGCTCTGTATTCAGGTGATAAATAATTTTATTGATTATTTAATGAATTCACATAACCAGCAAGCTTATAATTAAGCTCGTCGAGCGTACTAAAAAGGAGAAATTTGCTGTATAATGACCTCATTGCTATCGTAAAAGTAATTAGCCGTAATAGGATATAGATATTGTAAAAACCCAATAGTTTGATATGATCCCTTTAAAGTAGACAGTACAAGTATAAAAAGTACTACTACTTTGGAGGGATTATTTTATGCATAAATCTCCTTTTACGGTCATAACAAAAGAGAATTGGACAATTTCTCTGAAATCTGATATAGTACGCTAAATAAATGTTTTTTTCTTACTTTTAGACGGAGGAATAAGCTTATGAAAACAATGGCCTTAAAGTCTGTAAAGTTGCCGGCAGTGGGACAGAGAATTTACCGCTCTGTCTGCGGAGTTTGTTTATGTTTTGCTATTTATTATATTCGTGGAAAAGAAGGGATTCCCTTTTATTCTGCTCTTGCAGTACTGCAGTGTATTCAGCCATATAAGGAAAGCAGTACCCAGATGGCAAAGCAAAGGTGTTCCGGTACGTTTATCGGTGCCGCATGGGGATTTCTTTTGCTTCTTATCTTTGACTGGGGGGGAGGAATCTTTGAGGAAAGTGTATTCAGCTACCTGATGATTTCCCTGTTCACCGGGGTGGTTCTGTATACAACTGTTTTATTGAATAAAAAAGACACCTCATATTTTTCCTGTGTGGTATTTTTAAGCATTACAGTGATGCATATGGGAGACAGCAGTCCGTTTTTGTTTGTTATGAATCGTGTGGCAGATACTTTGATCGGCGTGTTCATGGCAATCGCTGTAAATTTCGCACACTTACCCAGAAAAAAGCAGTTGGATGTGTTATATGTTTCGGGGGTAGATGATACTTTGCTCACCAGGGAGGAAAAATTAACTCCTTACAGTAAGGTGGAATTAAACCGGCTTCTTGATAATGGGATGAAATTTACGCTTTCCACCGGCAGAACACCGGCAACTTTGATGGAATCAGTCCGCGGAATCAATCTAAAATTACCGGTGATTGTTATGGATGGAGCCGCACTTTATGATACCAATGATAATTCCTATCTTTTGACGTATGTCTTATCTTACGATCAGGCTGAAAAAATAATAAATTTGTTAAATGAAAGCAATCTTAATTACTTTGCCAATGTAGTAATTGATGATTCACTTGTTATTTATTATGAAAAGCTGGATAATCTGGCAGAACAGGGCATTTACCAGAAACTCAGAAAAAATCCTCTGCGCAATTACGTGAAAAGAAGGCTTCCACAGTATGAAAATGTAGTTTATCTCATGGTGATCGATACTACAAAACAGATCAAGACGGCATATGAAAACCTAATGAATCAGGATTGGTCCGGAGAACTGAAAATACGCACCTACGAATCTAATGATTATCCAGGATTTTCTTATATGAAAATATATAATAAGGAAGCAAATCGGGAACACATGCTAAAGCGGTTGAAAGCGATGCTGGAAATGGAGAAAAGTGTGATCTTTGGAAGTATCCCTGAGCAATGTGATATTTTAATTGAAAATTCATCAAAGAATGATATGGTCAAAAGGTTGAAAAGAGAGTTTGAACCCATTCGTCTGTTTTCAGGGAGATCTAGAGAATGTTAGGTTATCAATAACCGTTTGAATGACTGGACTGATATTAGTATTTAAATCAAACAAAAGTATGTAAACCATTTATTGTTATTTAGCGAGGAGAAAGGTTATAATAGGTAAAGCGTGAGGGAGAGAAATAATCCTCATATATTACGATAAAAGAGGCATACGAAATGGTGGAATTTATTACAAATATGGATTGGGCAGTTTTATACTGGATTCGTGACACATTTACCTGTCCCGCATTGGATTATGTCATGCCTAAGATTACGTTACTTGGAAATAAAGGGTTTATCTGGATACTGACAGCATTCGTTTTGTTTTGTACAAAACAAAATAGAAAGTATGGAATTACGCTGATAGTAGGGCTTTTAACAGGAGTTCTCTTTGGAAATGTGTTTCTTAAAAATCTAATTGAACGTTCCAGGCCTAACTGGATGGAACAAACGATTACACTTTTAATAGCAAATCCAACGGATTTTTCATTTCCGTCAGGGCATACGCTTGCATCTGCCATTGCGGCAACAATCCTTACCATGAGCAATAAGAAGTTTGGATATATTGCAATCCCCTTAGCTTGCCTGATTGCATTTTCAAGGCTATATTTATTTGTTCATTTTCCTAGCGATGTTCTGGGTGCTGCTATCATTGGTTGTTTGATAGGAACATTGGTTTTCATTGGTATAAAACGTATAAGTACAAATACAAAGAAATAGATGGAAGGAGATTTATGATAAAAAAACAATACAAAAGAATAACTGTAAAATTAGCTGTAGTTTCAATGCTGGGCCTTGTTTTAATAACCGGTTGCTCCAGTCCTGACACCAATAAGAATCCCTCAACTTCAACTGAAATCCAAACCAGTTCAATTAGCAGCAGCGAGGATTCCACGACTCAGGCTCCTCTTATTGTTGATTCCGAATTAGAGTCAGCTACTTCTGATCCAAAGCCTTCCTCAGATACAGAAGTTGCTTCTTTTGAAACATATTTTAATTTACTTGGTACTGGTAAAGAGGATTTTATTAAGACCATGAACGAGGAGCCTAATAAAATTGATGAAGGTGGTATGGAATTTAAAAAGGCAGGAATTCGAGTGTGGCTTCATACGGATACTGGAGCCGTCAGTCAGATATTCTTTGAGTCAAAAGATATTGATTTCAATGGTGCTAGAATCGGTGATAAGATAGAAAAATTTAAGACTGCGTTTGGAGAACCAATCAGTGATAAAAATGGCGATATGCATTTTAAATATAAAACTGGTTTCATATCCGTTAATTATGATACACAGACTGAAGTTACCGGTGCAGTCTATCTCTTGAGTGAAGATTTTTAGGAAGATTATAACGCAATGAATGCCTTATCCTAAAAGCTCTAATGACTTTTTTGTGGTATTTGAATTTCGAATGGTGACGCTATTATATGAAGGTTTGCCTACGATTTTTGTTCTGTAAGAATAAGGCACGTTTCCTGGTTATGTAGGGAGCTTAAATAGCTTATTTTATGAAAACAGGCTTGACGTTCTGGCTGGTGGCTAAGTATAATTAAAACTATTAAACTTAGAAGGTGTAAAGAGAAGGTGCAGCATGGGAGATTCAATAAATAAGTGTGATTGCCAGGCAATTAATGAGGAATTAGCAGACAAGGTGAAAGCGGAGATGGAAGACGACGACTGTATTTCACTTCTTTCGTCATTCTTCAAATTAATCGGTGATGATACCAGAATTAAAATCATGTACGCATTGTCAAAAAGTGAGTTGTGTGTAAATGACTTGGCGGTGATTTTAAATATGACCAAATCTGCAATTTCTCATCAATTAAAATTGCTCAAGATGTCTGGTCAGGTGAAATCAAGGAAAGATGGGAAATTTGTATATTATACATTAGACGATGAACATGTTTTTGAGATAATAGAGAATGCTTTGATTCATGTGAAGCACCAGAAATAATAAAACAGCGCCTGTAGCGAAAGCACAAGCGCTGTTTTCATTAGGATTTGAGTTTTGTTATATTCAGTGCCCGCAGTGCATTTAGAATAGCAATTACAGAAACACCTACATCTGAGAAGACAGCTTCCCACATGGTTGCTAATCCAAATGCGCTTAAAATCAAGACTCCGATTTTAACAGCCAAGGCAAATATTATATTTTGCCGTACAATACCAAGTGTCTTTTTCGATATCTTGATAGCAGTTCCAAGCTTAGACGGTTCATCTGTCATAATTACCACGTCAGCGGCTTCGATCGCGGCATCGGATCCTAAACCACCCATGGCAACGCCAATGTCAGCTCTAGCTAAAACAGGAGCATCGTTAATCCCATCACCAACAAAGGCAAGTTTTCCTTTTGCAGACTTCTGAGTAAACAATTCTTCTAGCTTATCTACTTTATCCCCTGGTAGTAACTCGGTATAAACTTGATCCATCTGTAGCTCTTTTGCAACTTTTTCTCCAACACTCTTAGAATCACCAGTGAGCATCACCGTCTGCTTCACGTGAGCTGCCTTTAAGGTCTGGATTGCCAAAGCCGCATCTGGTTTTACTTTATCTGAGATTACGATATATCCGGCATAACTGTTATCAACAGCTACATGAACCACGGTTCCGATAGCTACATCTTCTGAGTAGGAGATATTAAGTCTTGTCATAAGCTTACTGTTTCCAGCAGCCACCACTTTCCCGTCAACAGAAGCAATGATACCAAGACCAGAGATTTCTTCTACATTACTTAGACGGTTTTTGTCAATCTCTTTTCCATAGGCTCTTTTTAAAGAAAGAGAGATTGGATGATTGGAGTAGCTTTCCGCATAAGCTGTGAGGGCTAATAATTCTTCTTTTGTAATATCCTTAGCATAAATCTCTTGAACATCAAAGACTCCTTGAGTTAAGGTTCCTGTTTTATCAAATACAACTAATTCTGTCTGGGCAAGTGCCTCCAGATAATTGCTGCCCTTCACAAGGATACCAGCTTTTGATGCGCCACCGATGCCACCAAAGAAACTGAGAGGGACGGAGATAACCAAAGCACAGGGGCAGGAGACAACTAGGAATGTAAGTGCACGATATAACCATTGCTCAAAAGAAGCCCCTGGTATCACGAGCGGTGGAATTACTGCAAGCAATAACGCAGATATTACAACAATCGGTGTATACACAGCCGCAAATTTAGTAATGAAGTTTTCTGAATTTGACTTTTTACTGCTGGCATTTTCAACCAGATCTAAAATCTTACTTACGGTTGATTCCCCGTATTCTTTGGTGACCTTAATTCTTAAAATACCGTTTATATTCACGCAGCCACTTAATACATCGCTTCCTACCGCAGCTTCTCTAGGAACTGATTCACCGGTTAATGCGGAAGTGTCAATCATGGAAGTGCCATCGATTACCGTGCCATCCAAAGGAATCTTTTCTCCGGCAGCAACCAGTATTGTGTCACCAATTTTCACATCATCAGGGTCTACACGGGTGGTATCCCCTGATTCAATCACCAGATTGGCATAATCAGGACGGATATCCATTAATTCCGAGATAGATCTTCTGGACTGAGATACGGCATAACTTTGAAATAATTCCCCGACCTGATAAAAGAGCATAACAGCCACCGCTTCGGGAAATTCTCGGATGCAAAAGGCTCCGACAGTGGCAACGGTCATTAGAAAATTCTCATCAAAGACCTTACCTCTAAGGATATTACGTATGGCTTTCCATACAATATCCCCACCTATGATAATATAGCTAATGGTAAACATAGCAGGGGAAAACCAGCTAATCTCTGGTTTGATTAAAAAGGCCATCAAGTAAATTATGCTGCCTATTATAATGCGTATCAATCTCTTTTTCATGTTAGGACATCTCCTTTATCAAGTTACCTGCTGTGCAATTTCATTGAGACATCAGGTTCTATTTTTTTGACGGTTTTTTTAACAGACTGTAATGTTTTCTCTGTATCATTATCATTTAGTTCAATGGTCATCTTTGTTGTCATGAAATTAACAGAAGCTGAAGTAACTCCGTCTAAGGAGCCCACCGCTCTTTCGATTTTTGCTGCACAGTTTGCACAGTCAAGTCCTTCTAGTATAAATGTCTGTTTCATAGTAAATCCTCCTATTATTTTAAATTTTTATAGTGTCAAGTGTCCAGATTGTTAAATGAACGATTGAGCAACTGTTCATATGTTTATTATAGTTGAACGAACACTCAATTGTCAAGCGTAATTTATTTGTTTTTGATATTATTAGAATTCTCATATAATTTTGACAAAATTGCTTTTATGAAGCTCAAAGAAGGAGAGGGTTCCTTTGCTTCAGGGGGGGAGTACTGTTTTTGAGAAGGGAAGAAAGTTATGATAAAAACAAAAGAAATGATTGGTAGTAAACTAGTTAAATCAGGACTGTAACAAAAGCGGAATTCAAATGTAAATGGATGGAATCAAAACCGAGGAAGGAGATAAAAATACAATTGATAGAGAAGGTGTTGACATGTAATAAAAACGATAATATAATACAAATGTGGAACCGGTTCCGCAAAAATAATTTATATAGTTATGAGGGAACGATTCTTTGAAACTATATGTTATAAACTGTGGAGTACAATGATATCAAGAAATTAAGTATGGTATAAAGAGTGAGAAGTCAATATGTAAAATCACCAAGTAAGTAAACGAGTTTTAATAGCAAAAACAAGGTTTTAATTGAGGAGGAAGAAAATGGCTCGGGATGAAAAGTTTACGAAATTAGCAGAAGAGGTGTTAAAAGAAGTCGGCGATAAAGAGAATATTATGAATGTTACTCATTGCGCCACCAGATTGCGTTTTAATTTAAAAGATGAAACCATTCCCAACGATGAAACGCTCAAGGGAATAAAAGGAGTACTTGGGGTTATTCGGGCAGGGGGACAGCTTCAGGTTATCATCGGTCAGGATGTGTCAAAAGTTTACGATGAGTTTTGCAATGTAAGCGGATTACAGAATAATAGTGTAGTGAATGAGGCTGATAAACCAAAGGGAAAAACGACTATAAAATCATTTTTAAATGGAATCTTGGATGCGCTTTCAGGAAGCTTAGTACCTGCTATACCAGTTATTACGGCATCAGCATTTTTTAAGATGCTTGCAGCAATATTGGGACCAACCATGTTGAATTTAATCAGTGAACAAAATGATTTTTATGTTTTAGCAACTTTTGTAGGAGATGCAGGTTTTTATTTCTTTCCAGTTATAATTGGTTATACTTCAGCTAAAAAATTCAAAGCATCACCAATTATGGGGATTTTACTGGGTGCAATCATGTTACATCCTACATTTACAGGTCTTGTAGGTAAGACATTCAGCGTCTATGGAATCCCCTGTTCCGTACAAAATTATGGAAGCACGATTTTACCAATCATTTTATCTGTCTGGGTAATGTCATACGTTGAAAGATTCTTTCATAAACATTTACCTTCTGCATTAAGAAGTGTTTTTGCTCCAGCTTTTACAATTGGAGTTATGCTTCCGATTACCTTATGCGTTGTAGGGCCAGCCGGTTCATTCTTAGGAAACTACATTGGCAACGGTATTATAGCAATAGGAGCAGTTACAGGATTTCTAGGAGTTGCAATCATTGGTGCTACTTTTGAATTTTTAGTTATAAGCGGTATGCATATGATTTTAATTACCTTTTTATTCCAGATATTCGCAACGGCTGGACACGAGAACTTTGTAGCTGTGGGTATGGCTGCAGCAACCTATGCAGTAGCAGGAATGTGTTTGGGAGCTGCGTTAAGAATTAAAAATTCTGAACAAAAATCTCTGTCATTTGGATTCTTAATATCTCTGTTAGTGGGAGGAATTACTGAACCAGGTCTGTACGGTATAGGTATTCGATATAAAAAACCATTATTAGGCTTGATATCCGGTGGTTTTGTAGGCGGCTTGTATATGGGAATCCTGCATGTTGGACACTATACGCTGATACCATCTACCAATCTCGTAGGTTTATTAGCTTTTACTGGTAATGGAGTAGGCAACTTGGTAAATGGAATTATCGGTTGCATTATCTCAGTAATTGTTTCGGCAGTGGTTACTTATTACTTTGGTTTTGATAAAAACGATCCAATTGTAAAAGGTAATTAAGAAAGGCTTGCCATATGAAAAAAATTTTAATAAGAGCAGATGATCTTGGTTATAGTGAAGCAGTGAATTATGGAATTGTAAAAGCAGTGAAAGATGGACTGGTTAAATCAATAGGATTGATGCCTAACATGATAGCCGCAAGTCATGGTATTGATTTAATTAAAGATTACAATATTTGTTTGGGACAGCATACAAATATCTGTATAGGCAAACCAGTTTGCGATCCGAAGTTAATTTCCAGTTTGGTCAAGGCAAATGGCGATTTTAAATCATCAAGTGATTATCGTAACTCAGAGCAGGACACTGTTGTCTTAGAAGAAGTTATTATGGAAATTGAAGCGCAATACAGGCGGTTTGTAGAATTGAGCGGATATGAACCGAAGTATTTAGATGGTCATGGAATTAAAAGCCAGAACTTTCTTAAAGGATTAGAAAAAGTAGCTGAAAAATTCAATCTAAAATATTCAGGGTCGACTTTTGGAAATAAACCTATGATTGTAGGTAAAACGAATGTTTATGTTCATATTGCACACTCTGTGGAGCAGAAATCAATAGAACCTTTAATTGAAGCAGTGGAGCAGGGACATGACGGTGATTGTGACATGGTCATCACACATCCTGGATATATTGATGCGTATATATTGGAACATTCATCGGTAAATATCCCTAGAGTCTATGAAGTGGAGATGCTATGCAGTGAATCTACAAAAAAATATTTGAACCGTGACGATGTTGCGTTAGTAACATATGATGATTTATAATAGAAGAGTCAAGTCAGCTAAGATTCGGTTTCGTGTTGAAGATTTTTTGTATGTAGGTTCTTTGGGTTCAATTATATCTGAGATTTTAGAAAGCAGGGATGAATAAAATGTTTGGTTTTTAAAAAAAAGATACCGGACATGCTTTTGGGCTTACAAGAGGAGATGGGGTAGAAGTATTGGTTCATATAGGAATTGACACGGTAAATCTAAACGGAGAAGGATTTACTATCTTATCCAAACAGGGAGATGAGGTTAAATGCGGTGAGCCGATTATCAAACTTAACCTGGACTTATTAAAGAAAAAAAATATAGATTTATCTACAATGCTCATCATTACTAATAGCAAAGAGAAAGATGTTCAATTTATTGAATATGGACAAGTAAGCAATAAACAGAAAATAAACCGGTAGGAGATGCTGAAATGAAAGAAAAGGACTATTCTATTTTTGAATATCGGATGCAAAAAGAAATACAAAATCATGAAATTGTATACAATGAAAAATTAAATGGGAAATTCGAAAAGATTTCAGTCAGAACAAGCGTTTCAGGATATGTGGATGGATACATCTACCGGCCGGAAAATTATAATGACGCAGATATTCTGCCGGTCATGTTTAATCTTCACGGAGGAGGAAATGTCCTTGGTTATCCGGAACTTGATGGTATATATTGTCAGAAGTTAGCAAGTGCTGCTCATTGCGCTGTAATTAATGTTGATTATTGTCTGGCTCCGGAATTTAAATTCCCGAAACCGGTTTTGTCAACGTATGAGGCAATCGTACAAATAAAGAAAAACAGTCATTTATATAAAATTGATGACAAAAAAATTGTTGTTGGCGGTCATAGTGCAGGCGGAAATATATCTGCTGCGTTATGTTTATTGGATCGAGAAAATAAAGAGATTGGGATTAGTGGCCAGATTCTGGATTACGCACCTTTGAAACAATCTTTAAGTGAAGAAGACAGGCAGGCACTTGATCCAGACAAAGCATTAAGTCCCAACAGAATGCTTCAATATATTAATTGGTATTTCGATGATCTTAATGATATAGATCATCATCTGGCTTCCCCTCTGTCAGATGATCTACATGATCTTCCAAGGATGCTTATAATAGGGGCTGAGTATGATTCCTTATTAAAAGAGGAAGAAGATTTTGCAAAGAAGGCTAAAGCTGCTGGAAACAATGTGAAATTTGAACTATTTAAGAATTGTCAACACGGCTTTACACACAAATGGCTGAAAGAGTATAATAAAGAAGAATCGGACAGAGCGTGGACCATGATGGGGGGATTTTTATCGGAGGTTTTTCGGGGTGCTGTGAGCAGTGAAGAAGACAACCATAACATTAAAAATTGAAACGGGTAGAGGAAAACTTTGTGTTAAAGATGGGGGATACCATGGAACCTAAAATGAAATATACATATGAAGAAATGCCTAAAGTGGTTAATTATCCGGAAGGAACAAAGGTAGTCAAAGGGGATAAAGATAATATACGAGCATTTATCGGTGAAGATGTTGTATATACGAAAAGGGATGGAATTGATTTAAAGCTAAGGCTTGTCTATCCGGAAACTCTTGATAAAAATAAAAAATTTCCTTTATTTTTTCATATTCAGGGTTCAGCCTGGAAAAAACAAAATCTTAATAGCCACATTCTGGATTTTAAAGATATTATTACACATGGATATATTCTGGCTATTGTAGAGTATCGTCCCAGCGATGTGGCATTATTTCCGGCTCAGATTTTGGATGCAAAATGCGCAATGAGGTATATACAAAACCATAGTGACGAGCTTCTTATTGATATAAATAATGTATTTATATCTGGTGAATCAAGCGGAGGACACACCTCTGCGATGTGTTGGGCAACATGGAAAAATTTCAGCTTGGATGATACGCACGAAGTTCTTTGCAAGGTAAGAGGATTTATCGACTTATATGGAGTAAGCAATCTATCTACGATGCATAAATATCCTTCTGCTTTTGACCATGATAAATCCTCTCCTGCAACTATGATCATTGGTGTCGACAGCCTTTTAGATAATCTGGATTTGGCGTTAAAAGCTTCTCCTGTTTCTTATGTTGATAACGAATCAAATAATGATCCGCTGCTTATCATGCATGGAAATAAAGACCGGGTTGTCCCATTTGAACAGAGCATAGAGCTGTATGAAACGTGTGTCAAATATAATAAAAATGTAGAATTTTATTGCGTAGATGATGGGGATCATGGAGGAAATGTATTCTATTGCCAGGATACATTAAATGTCCTCATTGATTTTTTGGGAAAATATATTGATAAATAGTTAGCTTTTACTCTTGCCGAGATATTCACTGGATAAAGAATTACACCATCCAAGATTTCTGGCCTGTATTACTATTTTTTGATAAACTTTTTATTAGTAATTTTAAAATCAAATAAGGCTAAGAAAATAGCTAATTATTATATTATTTCAATACTAATATAACAATTAGCTAAATTGAGTTAGTTGAAACTTATCTGGAGGAAATCATGGAAAGAAAAGTCACCATTCAGGATATTGCCACAATGGCCGGTGTATCTAAAAGCAGCGTATCTAGATATTTAAATAATGGATATATCAGCGAAGACAAAGCTAAGAAAATAAAATCGGCAATTGAAAGGACAGGTTTTGAAACCAATTTTTTTGCTAAAAGATTAAAAACAAAGAAGAGTGGATTGATTGGTATTGTGATTCCAAGAATTGATTCGGTTACGGTAGGTAAGTTTTTAAATGGTATTAACAGAAAATTAAGAGAAAATGATTATCAGGGAATGATTTTAATCAGTGAGTTGGATATAGAAAAAGAATTGGATAATATCAACAGTCTTAATCAGCAAGGGGTTGATGGGATAATTATTAATTCAATGTCAATTACCAAAAAGCACTTAGAAATAACAAGCAAGCTAAATATTCCAACAATCTTCACGGGACAAAAAAGTGAGTTTATTAATTATATTAAATTAGACGATTATAAAGCGGGCAGAATAATGGGGGAATATTTTAAAGCAAAAGGTCATAAGGAAATCGTTTTTCTGGGCATAAATGAATTTGATAAAGCAGTAGGAATTGAGAGGAAAAGTGGTTTTATTGATGCAGTAAAAGAAAATAATCCGGGCAGTAGGGTTCAATTTGTGGAAACAGATTTTACGTTCACCAGTGCTTATCTTAAGGGCGATGAAATATTGAAATATAAGCCAACAGCCATTGTTTGTGCTACGGATAACATATGCCTGGGAATCCTTCGATATTTACATGAAAGAAACATAAAAGTTCCGGATGAAATTTCTGTTGCTGGTTTCGGTGGATATGAGATAGGTGGTGTTTCCTATCCTGCGATTACCACGATAGCTTTTGATTATGAATTGATTGGTATAAAGACGGCTCAGGGGATCCTGGATTTAATTGAAGGGAAGGAACTGGAAGAAAACAATGACATAGCTTTGGAATTAATAGAAAGAGAGAGTGTGAAAGAAATTGTTGATAAGGGAGGTATCGGATGACAAATCCCCATTTATATGAGCAAATAAATCAAGATTTAAAGAATTATTATGACAATGTAAAAAATAACAAAAGAAATCTGTGGAGAAATAATTTTCATATTGAAATGCCCTTTGGTTTGATCAACGACCCCAATGGATTATGTTACTATAATAATAAATTCTATATCTTTTACCAATGGAATCCCTTTAGCTGCGAACACAAATCTAAACACTGGGGATTGGTAACAACAACAGATTTTGTAAATTTCACAAGGCCAGAGATAGTTTTAAGGCCAGAGGAATGGTTTGACAAAGATGGTTGCTATTCTGGGGGGGCATATGTCAAAGATGATACTTTGCAGTTATTCTATACTGGAAATGTGAAAGGGGAGAGTGGTCAAAGAGAATCGTATCAATGCATGGTTGAATATAAGAAAGATGGTAACTTTGATAAAAAAGGTGTAATAATTGATAAACAACCGGAAAGTTATACGACTCACTTCAGAGATCCAATGGTATTTGAAGGCAATGGGATATATTACATGGTGCTCGGAGCTCAGACCGAAGATTTAAAGGGAAGAGCATTGATCTATAATTCGGAAGATAGTTTTAAATGGAGTTTTGCTGGTGAACTAAAAACAAATATGAATGACTTTGGTTATATGTGGGAATGTCCAAACTTATTTAAGATCAGCGGGAATCAGTTTGCATTTTTGTTTTCCCCTCAGGGATTAAATGAAGAAGAATTTAAATATCAAAATACGTTCCAATCTGGATATGTGATTGGAGAGCTGGATTTAAATGATGTTTCTTTGAAGCATCACACAGAGTTTAGAGAAATTGACAAAGGTTTTGATTTTTATGCACCCCAGGTTTTTCGGTATGAAGAAAAACATATTATGATGGGATGGATTGGAATGCCTGACAATGAGGGGGAATATGTAAGCTCGCAAGACGGCTGGATCTTTGGTTTAACCATGCCAAGAGTTTTAAAATATATTGATGGTGTCATATATCAGGAGCCGCTTGAATTTTTGGAGAATTTAAGAGAATCACAAATAGTGGATTTGGAAAATGAAATTGTAGATAATTATAAGATTACTCTTGACACAAGAACGATAGAATGTAACCTGGATTTGGATATGAAAGATTACAATGACCTGGAATTGAAGATGAAATTTGAAAATGAAAGTATTTCGATATTCTACAATAAAGAAGAGGAAATCTGTATATTAGATAGAAATAGTATGGAGCTTGGTGGAAAAGGAGTGAGGAAATTTAAATTAAAAGCTGATAAATCACTAAAGCTGCATATGTTTATAGATAATTCAACGATAGAAATATATTATCAAGATGGATTAGAAACTACAACTTTCGCTTATTTTCCTAAATGTGATGATTTTGAGATTGAAATCAAGAATAAGGCGAAAATAAATAAATTACAAATTTGGAACTTGAGAAAAATTAATTATGTCTAACAAATTGTTTTGTTAGACAAGTTGTGGATTGATATGGCTTGTGCTAATAATACCTTTACGGATATAATGGAAATGCTACGTTAGCTTTAGTCGGAATGAATTTCGATAGAGAGTTGAAGAAAAATTTTTACAGTTTATTGAATGATGCAATAATCGATATTGGTTGTTTCTTTTGAAATAATCTGATATCATAATCAACATCTGTTTATAATAAAAGGAGGTTTCACTATGAATATAAGATTTCCAGATGGATTCCTATGGGGTGGAGCAGTAGCTGCGAACCAGTGTGAGGGAGCATATAACGAAGATGGGAAGGGATTAAGCACTCAGGATGTAACTCCCCAGGGGATCAAAGGGCCTAGAACAATAGAACCCACACCAGACAATATGAAGCTGATTGGAATTGATTTTTATCATCGCTATAAAGACGATATTAAGCTTTTCGCAGAAATGGGATTTAAGGTGTTTCGTACCTCCATTGCCTGGAGCCGAATATTTCCAAATGGGGATGAAAAAGAACCAAATGAAAAGGGACTCCAGTTTTACGATGATCTATTCGATGAGTTACTCAAACATGGAATTGAACCTCTCGTAACCATCTCTCATTATGAGACTCCCTTAAACCTGTCAATCAATTACGATGGCTGGATTAACCGGGATATGATAAGTTTTTATGAGCGTTATGTCAGGACTATTTTCAATCGCTACGGCGAGAAGGTAAAGTACTGGCTGACATTTAATGAGATTAACTCGGTACTACATGAACCGTTTTTAAGTGGTGGAATCTATACGGATAAGAGCAAATTAAAGAAACAGGATCTTTATCAGGCCGTTCATCATGAATTGGTAGCAAGTGCTCTGGCAACGAAAATAGGCCATGAGATGATACCTGATAGCAAAATTGGCTGTATGGTCTTAAGTATGCCAATGTATCCCCTGACCTCAAACCCAGATGATGTGATTGCGGCGATGAAATCCGATCATATGAATACATTCTTTGGTGATATGCATGTTAGAGGGCAATATCCTGGATACATGAAGCGATATTTTAAAGAAAATGACATTGAGATTAAGATGGGCGAAGGCGACGAAGAGTTGTTGAAGAATCACACTGTGGATTTTGTATCCTTTAGCTATTACATGAGTTCTTGTGAGGCAGCCGACCGAACCAAAGCACAAGCTGGAGAAGGAAACCTTATGGGCGGAGTGACAAATCCCTATTTAAAGCAAAGTGAATGGGGCTGGGCGATTGATCCTCAGGGACTTCGCTATGTGCTCAATCAGTTTTACGACCGTTGGCAGAAACCTTTGTTCATTGTAGAAAATGGATTAGGGGCAGTTGATGAGCTGGTAACAGAGTTAGATGGAACAAAAACCGTTGTTGATGATTACCGAATCAATTATTTAAGAGATCATCTGCTTCAGGTGAAGGAAGCTGTAGAAGATGGCGTGCCGGTTATGGGTTATACCAGTTGGGGCTGTATTGATTTAGTGAGTGCCTCCACTGCAGAATTAAAGAAACGGTACGGTTTTATCTACGTTGACCGCAACGATGACGGCTCAGGTACTTTAAACCGATATAAGAAAAAATCCTTTGATTGGTATAAAAATGTAATAGCAACCAATGGAGAAAATCTGTAAAAGTATACAAATTGCACGGAATATTATTGGTTAAAATTCCAGTTGTTTTTGTAACACTCCTGTGCTAAGATTGGGATAGTTTACAGGAGTGTTACTATTAAATTAGGCAAGTCTGCATCTGCTTTTTTGGTGCATACTTGTTTTTTTGTTTTTTAAATATATCTGTAACGTTTATCATTCATTGAAACAGTGGGATTGAGGATACTTTTATGAAAATGGTTATTAAGCAGATATTAAATACAAATGCTGTGATATCGAACGATGAAAATGGACAAGATGTCTTGCTCCTTGGAAGTGGACTTGGTTTTAAAAGTCGCAACGGAGATGTAATCGATCAGGAGCGGGTTGAAAAACAGTTTATCTTAAAAGATAAAAACCATAAAAGTCAGTTTCGAGAAATTTTAGATACCGTGCCACAGGAATACATCATGGTGGCAGAGGATGTGATTGATTATGCAGTTCAGGTCTATGATATGACCCTGAATGAAACCATTCATATCTCCTTGGTCGATCATATTTACCATGCGGTTGAAAATTTTAAGCAGGGGTTTGTTGTACCGAATTCGATTCTTCATGATATCATACGATTCTATCCGGACGAATATAAGGTTGGTCAGAAGATGCTTGATTTAATCGAGGCAAAATTTGATTACCGGTTATCCAATGATGAAGCAGGATTTGTAGCCATGCATTTTGTAACGGCACGGCATAATCAAATAAGCGGAAATGCAAAAAAAATGATTGTTATGGTAAGTGAGCTAAACGATTTGATTCTATCTGAGCTGAATTTTCAGGTAAAAGAAGATTCGTTGCCGTATTACCGATATATGACCCATTTGAAATTTTTCGCACAGCGTGTCATGACTAAGTATTATTATAAAGAGCATGGTGGAGCACGTATGTTAGAAGAGTTGCTTAGAAACTACCCTGATGAATATCATTGCAGCCAGAAGGTATGTAAATACATTGAAGATAAATATCATTACAAAGCAGGGCATGATGAATTAATATATTTGGCAGTTCATTTGTCGCAATTAAAAAACAGTTAGAATTTGGCAGTGTTATGATTAAGTTCAGCAAAGCCTGGTTATTCTCTCTTATTAAAGGGGATAACCAGGCTTTTTTGATAAAAAATAGTAGGAGGATATGAAAATGGCAGATTATTCAAAATTAGCCAAAGACATTGTGGAACATGTGGGGGGAGAAGAAAATGTAAATTCCCTGACCCACTGTATTACACGGCTACGTTTTAAATTAAAGGACGAAAGCAAGGCAGATACAGAGACACTCAAAAATATGCAGGGTGTCATTAAAGTAATGCAAGCAGGCGGTCAGTATCAGGTTGTAATCGGAAGTGACGTTGAAGACGTTTATGACCAGATTTTATTGAGTACTAAAATTGGGGACAAGAGTAATGGGGAACCAATGGAAGCAGATCATTCTGTTTCAGGCAACAAAAAGAGCAGCATTGTGGAAAAAATAACAGATCTTGTTTCTGGTATATTTATGCCGTTCATGGGAGCATTTGCTGGAGCAGGACTTTTAAAAGGCTTTTTGGTTCTTTTCACCACGCTGTCTCTTCTTGATAAAACTTCCACCACTTATACCATACTTTATGCTGCATCAGACAGTATTTTTTATTTTCTGCCTGTGTTTCTGGCATATTGTGCAGGACAGAAATTCGGCGCTAAGCCATTTATCTCAATGGCGATTGCCTGCGCCATGTGTTATCCTAGCTTGACAGGGTTATTCAATGATAAAGAGATAGCCGTTACATTTTTGTCAATTCCGGTTAAGCTCATCAGCTATCCCAGCTCTGTACTGCCTATTTTAATCACGGTATATGCACAGTCAAAACTGGAAAAAGGCTTAATGAAAGTAATCCCTAAGATTGTTCAGGGTATGATAATTCCATTACTGGATTTTATCGTTGTTTTCCCGCTGGCACTGATTGTTATAGGACCGGTTACAGATGTGGTGAGCAGAGGTTTGGCAGGAGGAATCCAGATGGCGTTTGCCTTTTCACCAGCAATTGCTGGATTTGCACTAGGAACGTTATGGCCTCTGTGTATCGTGTTTGGTTTACATTGGGGATTTTTTCCTATTGTTATGAACAATTATTCCGTATTAGGTTATGATTATATTATGCCGCCTACATTCGGCGCCAATTTCGGTATTGCCGCAGCATGTTTGGCCGTATTTTTAAAAACAAGGAATAAAGATCTAAAGTTAATATCTGGTTCCGCTTCTATATCAGCTTTGATTGGTGGTGTTACAGAACCAGGTATCTACGGTGTTCTGTTAAAAAACAAGAGAATATTCATCGGTATGTGTTTGATTAACGGAATCAGCGGTATTATTGCGGCTGTTACAGGAAGTATCCGTACTACTCAGGTTCCTGTCAATGTTTTAACGATTCCGGCCCTATATGCTATGTCTGGTCCGGCCATCGTTATATCAATGGTGGTTTCCTTTGTCGGAGTATTTTTGTTGACCTATTTCTTTACCTATAAGAATGACGCACAGCCAAATAAAGCCTAAATGTAAAAACAGAAAAAGATAACAGGAGAATAAATGATGCTGAATTTTTCGGAATTATATCCATGCAGCAACCAGGCCAGAATGGCACACTCGCTGGATGGTATGTGGAAGTTCCGGTTTGATCCGGAAGAAAAAGGATTGCAGGAGGGTTGGCAGCATAAGCTGCCACACCCAATCTCCATGCCAGTTCCCGCCAGTTTTGCAGATTTTTTCACGACAAAAGAGGAAAGAGATTACTGCGGAGATTTCTGGTATGAGACGGAAGTATTTGTACCAAGAGAATGGGAGAAACAGGAGCTGGAAATTCGCTTCGGAAGTATTACCCATCGCTCTTTCGTTTATTGCAATGGCAATTTGGCCGTAACTCATGAAGGTGGGTTTTTGCCTGTAGTTGCCAATGTGACGGATTATGTTAAATTTGGTGAAGTCAATACCTTTGTTATAAAAGCCAATAACGAATTAAACGAAGAGAGCCTTCCATGTGGGACAACCACAGTGCTGAGCGATGGAAGAAAATTGGCCAAACCCTATTTCGATTTCTTCAATTATTCCGGTATTCAAAGAAGTGTATGGCTTGTTTCAAAACCAAAGGAATCCATTGAAGATTTCAGCGTAGAGTATGAATTAAATGGAGAAGATGCTGTTGTTCATTATCAGATTATGACAAACGGGAATCATGAAGTTTCCTTTGAATTATTTGATGAAGCCAAGCAACAGGTGTCAAAAAGTACAGGTGGTCAGGGAAGTGTGATTGTTCCTAAGGCTCATCTTTGGAACGTAGGTGACGCTTATCTTTATCAGGCAGTCATGCGTATCTGGGATGGAGAAACTCTGATTGATGAGTATTCATCAAAAATCGGTATTCGGACAGTAAAGATAGTTGGAAAAGAAATTCAAATTAACGGCAAAGCTGTTTATTTGAAGGGATTTGGTAAACATGAGGATTTTGAAGTAATTGGCCGGGGTTTTAACTGGGGTGTTTTAAAGAGAGATTTTGAATGCATGAAATGGATTGGTGCCAATTGCTTTCGAACCAGCCATTATCCATATGCAGAAGAGTGGTATCAGTTTGCAGATGAAGAAGGATTTCTAATCATTGATGAGGTTCCTGCGGTTGGAATGATGCGGTCTACAAGAAACTTTGCAGATGCAGGTACAGGTCAATTCACCAGATTTTTTGAAACACCAACCGTGCCTAATCTGCTTAAAGCCCATCTTCAGGCAGTGGAAGAGATGATTGTAAGGGATAAGAACCACCCTTCCGTCATTGCCTGGAGTTTGTTCAATGAGCCGGAAACCACCAGTGAAGAGTCTAAGGATTATTTTACCACGATTTTTGAAGCAGCTAGAGCTTTGGATCCTCAAAAGCGTCCCATGACAGGAGCTTTTGAGAAGAACAGTCAGCCAGAAATTTGTAAGTGTTATCAGCTTTGTGATTTTATCTGTTTGAACCGGTATTACGGTTGGTATATCAAAGGAGGTCCGGAGCTTGTTGATGCTAGGAAAGCATTCTTAGTGGAGATGAATAAGTGGAAAGATAAAAACTTGAATGTTCCGTTTGTATTTACGGAATTTGGTACTGACACAATGCCATCAGAGCATAAACTTCCAAGTATCATGTGGAGCCAGGAGTATCAAAATGAATATCTGGATATGAATTTTGAAATATTTGATCAGTTTGACTTTATACAAGGCGAGCTGGTGTGGAATTTTGCTGATTTTCAAACAACAGAAGGTATCATGCGTGTAAATGGAAACAAAAAGGGGATTTTTGACCGGGCAAGGCAACCAAAGAGTGCTGCTTTTGTATTGAAAAACCGGTGGGAATCTATGGACTAAGCATATAAAGGACTGAATATAATGGGATTTTTAGATAATATATTTCGTAGTAAAGAAAAAAAGGAAATAGACAATCCGGTAGGAAAGAGTATCATCTGTGAGCCGAAAACAATCTACAGCCCGCTAAAGGGAACTGTAGTGCCTCTTTCCCAGGTGAGTGATCCGGTGTTTGCAGAAGAAGTGATGGGTCCTGGCGTGGGCATTGAACCGGAAGAGGGAAAGTTGTATGCTCCCGTGGATGGCGAAATTATATCCGTATTTCCTACTGGACATGCAATTGGCATGAAAACTGAGGATGGGATGGAGGTCTTACTCCATATCGGCATTGATACCGTACAAATGGAAGGGGATGGCTTTCAGGCTTTTGTTAAGCAGGGAGATCATGTAAAGGCAGGGGAGCTGCTGGTAGAATTCGATTGTGCTAAGATCATAGAGAAGGGTTATAAGACAACCACTATGGTACTGGTACCTAATGCGGCCATACTGGGCACGATGAGTCAGCCTCATATAGGTGCGGTTGAAGTTCTGGATCCATTATTTAAGTTTCAGTAACTGCTTTTGAGGGAGTACACATTTAAGGCCAAAGGTTTGGCGTGTGAATGATGATCATATGTAATCGTATAATGAATAAATAACGAATCAGTCGCCATGAATGGGGATGGCTGATTCGTTATTTTTTAAATTACTGTTGGCATGCGCGTATTAAGTAGAATGATAAAGGCCCAAATACTGATCAATACAAGAATTGAATTTCTAAAATTTGGCATACTATTTTTAATCTTTATAAATGGAGGTTATTATGACAGAAGCAATTTTAGAAAAGACAAAGGGTCGAGTAAGCTATCATGATTCGGTAGAGGAGATGCTTATCAGAATACGAGATGACGGATTATCCAGTGTATTTTCCAGATATGATGAACAGGAAAAAATCCGATGCAAATTCTGCCTGCAAGGGTTAAGTTGTCAGTTATGCACCAACGGTCCTTGTAGAATCAATGAGCAGAAAGGCCCAGAAAAAGGGGTCTGTGGAATCGGACCAGATGCGATGGCAATGAGAAATCTACTCATGAGAAACATCATGGGGGCAGCTACTTATGCACATCATGCATATGAAGCATTTCGAACCTTAAAAGAGACCGGAAAAGGCAATACTACATTTCAGATCACAGATGTGGATAAATTAAAATGGATGTGTGAAAAAACAGGAATTGATACCAATCAAAACGTAAACCAGATGGCTACCTGTTTGGCAGAGTTACTGGACCGGGAAATGAAGATAAATCCGGATCACAATAGTGTTATGGTAGAAGCGTTTGCTCCTAAAAAACGTTTGAAAGTATGGAAGGATCTTAATATCTATCCATCAGGAATTGAACATGAAGTGCAAAACTCCATTGCAAGCTGTCTGACCAACGTAGACGGAGACTATGTATCTTTGGCAAAAAAGGCGCTGCGATTAGGATTGTCTACCGTCTATACCGCCCAAATTGGTCTTGAGATGACACAAGATATATTGTTTGGAACACCAAAACCTCATGAGGTGGATGTTGACCTGGGTATTATGGATCCTGATTATGTGAATATAGCATTTAATGGACATCAGCCATGGATCGGGGTTGCCACTTTACAGTTAGCCAAAAAAGAGGAATTTCAGAAACTGGCAAGAGAAGTAGGAGCCAAAGGCATCCATATTGTAGGTTCCATTGAGACCGGACAGGAGATGCTTCAGAGGTTTGAAGTAGACGATGTTTTCATCGGTCTTATGGGAAACTGGTTAGCAATAGAGCCATTTCTGGCAACAGGTACCGTAGATGCTTTTGTAATGGAAGAGAACTGTTCTCCTCCAGCCATTGATCAATATGCGGAAAAATATCAGGTTGCCCTTGTAAGCGTCAGTACCATTATTGGAGTTCCAGGAGTAGAACATGAGATGCCTTATTATCCCCAGAAGGCAGAAGAAATGGCGGTAAAATGCATCCACGTAGCCATCGAAAACTTCAAGAAAAGACATAATAAAATCAAACCAATGGTACCACATCATAAACAAAAAGCAATTGCAGGATTTTCCACCGAGGCAGTTTTAAATGCAGTTGGGAATGACTTAAATGCCTTAGTGGATGTAATAGCAAAAGGGCAGATAAAAGGAATTGTTGCGCTGGCCAACTGCTCAACTTTAAGAAATGGTCCTCAGGACTGGAATACAGTCAATTTGACAAAAGAATTGATTAAAAAGGATATACTGGTGGTTGCAGGCGGTTGCGGAAATCATGGACTAGAAGTAGCAGGGATGTGCAATATGGATGCAGTAGAACAGGCTGGTGAGGGGCTTAAGGGAATATGCAAAGCTATGGGGATTCCTCCCGTATTAAGTTTTGGTACCTGTACGGATACTGGACGAGTTTCCATGCTTGTAACAGCCCTGGCAGATCATCTTAATGTGGATATTCCGGATCTACCCATCGCGGTGACAGCACCAGAATGGATGGAGCAAAAGGCAACCATCGATGGTGTATTTGCCGTAGCATACGGAGCCTATACTCATCTTTCTCCTACCCCTTTTATTACAGGAGCACCAAAACTTGTTAAGCTTCTCACGGAGGATGTGGAAGGACTAACCGGTGGTAAAATTGCACTGGGAGATGATCCGGTACAGGTGGCAAATGATATAGAAAGCCACATTATGAAGAAGAGACAAAAAATGGGATTGTAAGATTATCAGAGATAGCCGCTTATTTACCTATGTTCACAAAAAACATAATGTAAATGAGCGGCTATTTTTTT